>NZ_JACHWJ010000003.1 GCF_014191305.1 Pseudoclavibacter helvolus
TCCGCACTGCCAGCGTTGCCAGATGTTCATCACCCGCCGACGCAGCCGCAACCATGAATGATGCCGCGCCGAAGCGGATCCCGACGGCATGTCCCGACTGTGCTGCCGCTCCGATCGCCGAGCGCACTTCCCAGGCGCTGAAGGCCTCGGCGGGGAGTGGTGGCCCGCCGCTCAATAGAGCCCCGTTGGGATCGTGCAGAGCGACTGGAGCGCCGATCGCCTCTGAAAGTGGGTCGAGCACTCCGGCAGCGCTCGTCGCAGTGAGCAGGCTCCCCATCAACCGTTCGTCGAGTCGCACAATGTCTTCGAGCTCGCGCAAGCGGAGCTCCACGTTCGTTTCGGTGGCTCTCACCTCGTCGCCCAGTCGAAGGATTTCCTGTTTGAGTCGCCACTGTTCGAGCGCGATCGCAGTCTGCGCGGCCATCTGCTCGAGCACATGCACGGCCTCGTCCGGGAAGACTGTGCGAGAGCGACTGGCGACCAGAAGCGCGCCCACCATGCGGCCGCGGATCCGCAGCGGGGCTCCCATGATGGTCTTCACGCCTTCGGCCTGCACGATGACGTCGATCTCGCTGAGGTGGTTCATCTCGGGGTCGTGCAGGTAGTCGGTGGTCTGCACAGCCGCGCCCCCCGCGGCTACTGCACCGAGTACCCCCGTGCCGAGCGGCATCCGAATCGTGCGGTAGGCCTCGGTCTGCACGCCGTCGGTGAGGTGGATGTAGGTTTCTCCCGCCGTCAGATCGTTGAGGCTCATGTAGCTCATGTCGGTGTCGAGCAATCGTCGCGTGCGCCGCAGGATCGCTTTCAAGACCACGACGCGGTCCCGCACGCTGGCCATGTCGGCGGTGCACTCCGACACCGCTCGGAGGACGGCCTCCGCTGGTGGCGTGGACGCTAGTGCGGCGGGCGCACCGAATTCATCTGCAGTCGTCATTTCATCAAGCTACTCAACCGATGTTCAGTCAAGCCATTCCTTGCATCGACGTGTGGTCTGCAAGTACATAGGCGGGCGACGTCCGGTCAGCGATGCTTGCGCAAGGCACATTGGCCGATCACTCAGCAAGCAATGGAGGTTGTCGTGACGAATATGCGTGTGCACGTACTGTCGACCGGGGTCATGGAGACCGATCTGACCTGGCTTCTCCTGAAGGGCGGGCGGACGATCCGCGACCGGTTCCACAAGGACGATCCGGTCGTCTGGGGTGATTGCCCGACTCATGCCGTACTCATCGAGCATCCGGAGGGCCGCATCCTCTGGGATACGGGTGTACCGCGTGACTGGGAGCAGCGTTGGGCGCCCACCGGGTTCCATGACTTCTTCCCCGTCAAAGAGCCCACCGACGGCCCCGGCTACCTCGACAGCTCGCTCGCCCAGCTCGAGCTCACACCAGACGACATCGATGTGCTCGTGCTCTCGCACCTGCATTTTGACCATGCGGCAAACGCGAAGATGTTCGACAACGGCAAGACCCGCATCGTCGCTAATAGCACCGAGATCGAGAACGCCCTAGCGATCGACGGCTACTCGCAGGGCGCCCACATCGTCGACGACTATCGGGGACTGTCGATGGAGGGCGTCAGCGACGACGTGGAGATCGTCCCGGGAGTCAGCGTGATCCAGACGCCAGGGCACACCTGGGGCACGATGTCGCTGCGCGTCGACCTCGAGAACGAGGGCACGAAGCTGTTCACCTCCGACGCCGTATACCTCGCTGACAGCTGGGGACCTCCAGCCGTGGGTGCGGCGATCGTGTGGGACAACCTGCGCTGGCTGGAGTCTGTGGAGAAGCTCCGGCGCATCGCCGAGGAGACGAACGCCGAGGTCATCTTCGGGCACGACAGCGAGCAGGCGAAGACGCTCCGCTATGCCCCGAACGGCTACTACAGCTGAGGCGCGCGCGACCTCGAACGCTCGCGAACACGAGACTCCACCAACCCATAGGAACGACAGGAACGAAGATGATCCTCTATGACTACCGGTGCCGGGACGGGCACAACTTTGAGGCCGGTGTGGCCTCGATGAGCGAGCCGGCCCCTGCGTGCCCGCGATGCGGGAGCGCGGCCGACAAGCGTCCTTCGCGAGTGCAGATCGGCAACCGTGCCTCGGCCGGACCGTCGCGCGAACAGATGCCCAAGAGCTGGAACGCGGTCGGACGCGGCGACAAGGAGACGATCCGCCACTGGCACGATCTCGCAGAGAAGAGAGAGAATCTGGAGGAGCGCTACCCGGAGCTCGCGGGAGATCGTCGCCCCGTGCTCGCACACGAGGGTATCTTCCACGACCGACCATTGCGGGCTGGCGACGACATTGGTACCGCGGTGAGTGAGGCGCTCGTGGCGGATGCGGCCTCCGGCTCAGCGCACTCACACGTCGGCTCCCGCGCGTCTGCCACGAATCAGGGGTCGGCAGCATGAAGATCACCGGAGCTGTGCTCACCGAGATTGGCCGGCCACGCCCTTATGCCGACTCTAAGCCGATCGTCATCGAGGAGCTCGAACTCGACGCACCCGGGCCGGATGAAGTGCTCGTGCGTATCGAGGCGGCCGGCATCTGTCATTCCGACCTCTCCGTGGTCGATGGCAACCGCCGCCGCCCGATGCCGATGCTGCTCGGCCACGAGGCGGCCGGCCGCGTGGCGGAGCTCGGTGCGAATGTGACCGATCTCGAGATCGGGCAGCGGGTGGTCATGGCTTTTCTGCCGCGTTGCGGTGAATGCGCCAACTGTTCGACCGATGGCAGGCTGCCGTGCATCCCTGGATCGGCAGCGAACAACGACGGCACGCTCCTCGATGGCGGGATGAGGCTGCACGACACTGATGGGGAGGTCTACCACCACCTCGGTGTCTCGGGCTTCGCGTCCCATGCGGTGATCAACCGGCGGTCGATGGTTCCCGTGGATGATGACGTTCCACCCGAAATCGCGGCCGTGCTGGGATGTGCGGTGCTCACCGGGGGCGGAGCGGTGCTCAACGCCGGCCACCCCCAGGAGGGCGACACAGTAGTGGTGGTCGGCCTGGGCGGGGTCGGGATGGCGGCGCTCATCACGGCGGTCTCGCTCGGACTCGGCGATGTGATCGGCATCGACGCGGTTCCCGAGAAGCTGGTGAGGGCAACGGAGCTGGGCGCCTCAGCGGTCTACACGCCGCAAGAGGCCATGGAAGCGAACGTGAAGGCGGCTGTCGTGATCGAGGCTGCCGGGCATCCGCGTGCCTTCGAGACAGCCATCGCCCTCACGGCGGTTGGCGGGACGACCGTCACCGTCGGACTCCCGGCGCCGACGGCGGAATCGACGATCAAGCCTCTCGGGCTCACCGCCGAAGCGCGTTCGATCGTCGGAAGCTACCTCGGCTCAGCCGTGCCGGCCAGAGACATCCCGAAGTACGCCCAACTCTGGCGGGAGGGGAAGCTGCCCGTGGAGGCGCTGATCTCCTCCACCATCGGCCTCGACCGCATCAACGAGGCGATGGATGAGCTCGCCGACGGGCGGGCCATCCGCCAGGTGATCATCTTCGGGGACCCGGCTGCCGATCATCCACCGCTGACTCCTGAAAGCGAAAACGCATGACTCCGACTGCTGCAGTGACCGAAGTTGCCGAAACCGGAAGTCGCACCGACCAGGATCGCGAGAGCGCCCTGCTTGATCGGGTGCCGGGAGGACTCTTCAGAGGTAGCCCGTGGGTCGTGGCGAGCACGGTTGGCATTGGTGCCGCAGCACTCGTGGTGCTGGGGCGATTCGAGCCACTCTCGGCGACACCCGCTGGGTTCCTCGGCTTCGCCGCGACTTTCGGCTTCTTCTCCACCCCGGGGGCCGACATGTTCGCCCCGCTCGGTATCTCGCATCCGCTCGTTGCCACTCTCGCCGCCCTCGTGCTCGGGGGACTCTTCGGCCTCCTCTCGTCGATCGTCGGGGCCGCACTTACGCGCACGTCCGTCCCAGAGGTCAGCTGACAGAGGGGAAGTGAGCGGTCGGCGGCACTCGCGACGCAATGAGCCGACAGGTTGTCAAGTGGTCAGGGATGCGACCCTCGATCACCGCTCTGGTGGAGGACTATGGCTCTTGTCAAGCAACACGGGGCGTGCGCCGTTGATGGATGGTGCCGTCTCGGAGCATCGCGTAGAGGACGTCGAAGCGTCGTCTCGCGAGAGCGCACCCCTCCCCGCCGGGGCCGAACTTGATGCGTTCGTGCGTCTCCGCGGCGAACCTCTGACCGGGGTAGCGCAGTCCGCTGAAGTACATGTTGGTGTGCGCGACGATCTGATCGCCGGTGATGACGACGCCGTCGTGCTCGGCATCGGTCGTCGTGTGCGCGTCCGACACGAGTGTCACGTCGAAACCGCGCGCCGCGGCCGCTTGGGTTGTTGTCCGAATGCAGTAGTCGCTTTGGGCTCCGGCAACCACGAGGTGCCGCACGCCCAAGGAATCTAGGACCTCTGCGAGGTCTGTGTCGGTGAAGGGATCGCGATACTCCTTTCGTACGAGGGGCTCGTCAGCCGTGCGCACCAGCGGTGTTGCGAGTCTCCATGCCTCACTTCCTTCGGCGAAGCCGCCATGGTCCTGCACCCAGACGACGGGTACGCCCTCTGCTCGTGCACGGTCGACAAGCTGTGTCGTGCGGTCCAGGACGCCGGCCGCGTCGAAGCAGTCCTCTACGACCCCTTGCTGTAGATCGATGACGAGCAGGGCGGTCGTGGAAAGCATGGGTCAAGTAATTCACCTCGCGTCAGGATCCCCTAGGACAGCCGTTTTGGGGCCGAGCAGTGCACAAGACGATCGATTCCCATTGTCGGCCTTCGCTTGGTGGCGGCTGGGAAACCGGGACAGTCAAGACGTCATCTCGAGCCTATTCCACGTTGACTTCGCGGGCGAAAGCCAAGTTGCAACACGGTGACGGCAGCGTCGACCCGGGAACTGCGCACCAACCCACTGGGTAGACTGGCCGCAGATCGTGAGGAGCGAACATCGTGAGGAGCGAACGATGACGATGCAAGTGGGGCCCACCGCGGTACCGGAACGCCTGTGGATGTCGATGATCGCCCGCGCCGTGCCCGCGCTGATCATCGCCGCCGTCATCACCTTCTCGCAGGATCACTCGGCCTCGTTCGGATTCATCACGTTCGGGGCGTTCGCGCTCGCGTCGGGCGTGCTCATCGGCTTCGAGGCCGTCGGCTTCAAAGACCACCCCGCCCGCGCCCTCACCTTCGTGCGCGCCGTCGTCTCGGCCCTCGCGGGAGGCTTCGCCCTCTTCATGGGCACGGCCGAGATCGAGCACGCGACGGCGGCCGCGTTCATCGCCACGGTCGCCACCTGGGCGCTCGTCACCGGCGCCCTCGAGCTGATCAGCGCCCGAGTTGGACGCGCCACCAAGTTCTTCTCGCGCGAGGTGCTCATCACAGGAGCCATCACGGTGCTCCTCGGGCTCCTCGTCGCGATCATCCCACCAGACCTCCGCGTCGACTACGGCGGACTCGAGCAGGTCGAGGGCACCCTCACCGCATCCGTGCAGACCGTCGGCTACGTCGGCGCCTACCTCGCAGTGCTCGGCGTGCTGCTGGTCATCGAAGGCATCACCCTTCGCGGCATGCTCGCGGATGCGCCGGCCGTCAAGCCAGAACTCACCAAGAAAGCCTGATTCCCCAGTGACACAACCCAAGCGCCGCGCGGTTCTGAAGCCCTTCGAACTGCTCGGCATCTCCGCCGTGATGGCGGGCTTCGTGCTCCTCATCCTGCTGCTCACCACGCAGGACTTCGTGCTTGGCCTCATCTTCGCCGGCGTTGCGTTCATCGTCGCGATCCTCGTGCTCGCGATGCTCGTCCTCTCCTACTCGCCGAACCCCGACACCGAGATCTACCTCGACCGGTTCGAGAACGCCGAGACGGGCGTCGCGCGCAGTGACGAAGGGGAGCAGAGCCGCTCGGCGAAGCAGGCAACCGCCGAGTCGGCCGTGAACAACGAACCGGTCGTCGCGAACGCTGAAACCGCCGAGCCCGTTGCAGATCAGAAGTCGGCACCGGCAGCGGATGCACCCGCATCCGCCGCCCCCGCAGACGCAGAAGAGGCCCCGCTCGACGAAACGACGTCGGACGAGGCCCCCACCAGCAAGTAGCGCTGGACCTGGGCGACTAGTTCAGGTAATCGACGAGGCGCGATGAGACGCCCGTGTAGCCGCCGGGCGTGAGCGCCAGGAGTGAGTCCTTCGCGTCCTGCCCGATGTCGAGGCCCGTCACGAACTCGACGAGCTCGGCCTTGCCGATGCGGCGACCGCGCGTCAGGTCCTTGAGGACGGCGTACGGGTCGGCGATCGATGAACGACCCGCGACGATCTCGGCGCGGATGACCGTCTGGATCGCCTCGCCGAGCACCTCCCAGTTGCCGTCGAGCTCGGTCGCGAGCAGCGCCTCGTCGACCGCGATCTCTCGCAGGCCGCGCGTCACGTTGTCGAGCGCGAGCAGCGAGTGGCCGAACGCGACGCCGATGTTGCGCTGCGCGCTCGAGTCGGTGAGGTCGCGCTGCAGGCGCGAGGTGACGAGCGTCGAGCCGAGCGAGTCGAGGAGGGCGCTCGAGATCTCGAGGTTCGCCTCCGCGTTCTCGAAGCGGATGGGGTTGATCTTGTGCGGCATCGTCGACGAACCCGTCGCGCCTGCCTGCGGAATCTGGCGGAAGACGCCGCGCGAGATGTAGGTCCACACGTCGGTGCAGAAGTTGTGCAGGATGCGGTTGTAGCGCGATACGTCGGCGTACAGCTCCGCCTGCCAGTCGTGCGACTCGATCTGCGTCGTCAGCGGGTTCCACACGAGGCCGAGGCTCGTGACGAACTCGTCCGCGAGCTGCTCCCAGTTCGTCGTGGCGCTCGCGGCCTGGTGCGCCGCGAAGTTGCCGGTCGCGCCGGCGAACTTGCCGAGGTACTCGGTGGACTCGATGCGCTTCAGCTGGCGGCGCAGGCGGTGCGTGAACACGGCGAGCTCCTTGCCCAGCGTGGTCGGCGTAGCGGGCTGGCCGTGCGTGAGCGACAGCAGGGGCACATCCCGCAGCTCGACCGCGAGCTCAGCGATGCGGTCGGCGAGACCGGAAGCAGCCGGCAGCCAGACATCGTTCACGGCGTCGCGGATCGTGACCGCGTACGAGAGGTTGTTGATGTCCTCGCTTGTGCAGGCGAAGTGGGTGAGCTCGGCGAGCTCGGAGAGGCCAAGCTCCTCGAGGCGGGCCCGCACGTAGTACTCGACGGCCTTCACGTCGTGGCGTGTGCGCGCCTCGACCTCGGCGAGCTCGTCGATGTCCTTCTGGCCGAAGTCGGTGACGACGGCGCGCAGCGCGGCGGCCTTGTCAGCGTCGATCTTGTGCGACCCGAACATCTCGCGGTCGGTGAGGAACAGCAGCCACTCGACCTCGACGTGCACGCGGGCCCGGTTGAGCGCGGCTTCGGAGAGGTGCTCGCCAAGCCCTTCGACGCTCTTGCGGTAGCGCGAGTCGAGGGGGCTCAGCATCTGGGGAGGGAGGGGGCTCATTGTGCTCCTTGGGATGTGGACGATCCGGCGCGCGCCGTGAGGGTCGACCGGACGACGGGCTCGATCTGGCGAAGAAGCTCCTGGCACGCGCTTGTGATCATGTCGCGCACGTGGTCGAAGAGCTGATCGTTGCCATAGTACGGGTCGGGGACTTCCGTGATCCCGCCGGGAGGGGCCGGATGGAAGGTGAGAAGCGGCTGCACAAGCGAGCGCTGCTCGTCATCAGACGCCCAGGCCTTGAGGATGCGCCGCTGGCCGCGGTCGAACGTGATGATGAGGTCGAAGGTCTCGAACCAGTCGACTTCGAACTGCTTCGCTCGGTGGTTCTCGGCCGTGAATCCTGCCCGCTCGAGCGCCGACTGGGTCCGCGGGTCTGCCTTCTCGCCCACGTGCCACTCACCGGTTCCGGCGGACGCGATGCTCACAGCGCTGCCGAGGCCGATCTGCTCGACCGTGTCGCGGAAGATGACCTCGGCCATCGGGGAGCGGCAGATGTTGCCAGTGCAGACGAAGATGATGCGAAAGACCGCGTCCTTGCTGTTTTTCGCCATGACGACCATTCTCACGCATTCGGCGCCTGTTCGTGCGCCTGTTCACTCGTTCTTTTCCGACGTTTCTGAACGACGACTCACTCTGCAGACGTTTCGCCTGTGGACGGCGAACTGTCCACAGCGTCCTGTGCCATCCGTTCCGGCCTTGCTTCGCGCCGGAGGATCGACGCATTCGACGTACGAGAGGACGGCAGCGAATGCCAGAGACCACGCCATCCGTTCCCATCGCGGCCAACGTCATGGGACCGACGTTGCCCATCATCGACGACGCGAGAGCTCAGGTCCTCCGCGAGCTGCAGCTCATCGCCCTCGACAACGCGCGTGCCCTGCAGGCGTTCGACTCGGGGGCACGTGACATCTGCACGGGGCTTCGACTGCTCGCCAACTCGGATGCGTGGAGCTCACCAGCACAGCGGTGCCTCGCAATCGAGGCCGAGTTCCTCGCCGATTCGATCTCGCTCGTCGCAACCGCCGCGGCACTCGCAGAAGAGGACTACCGGTCCGTGCACGTCTCCCTCGACCTCGAGCTCGCCGGTTTAAGCGCGCGGTGAGCGGTGAGCTTGTTGTTGTCGGGGCGAGCGACGTCCGCGCTATCGCCGCGAGGGCCGGGCTCTTCGCGGTCGACTTCACGGCGCTGCGCTCGATCCTCGCCGCGCAGGAGTTGCTGCCGGCGTCCGCGTGGCTGAGCTCGTCTGGCCTCTCGTTCGCGGCATCGGCGGCACAGGCCGAGGTTGCGTTCTTCGGTGGAGCCCCGCTCGAGCTGCAGCTCTCCTCGCTGAGCCAGCGCATCCTGCTCGCCGCCGAGCTCTACGAACGTGCCGAGGCGCTGTCTCGGGCCGTCGTCGACGCGGCAGGAGCCAGCGTCGCCAATGCGCTTGGCCGTTCGGTTCCGCTCACGGTCGCGCTCTTGGGCCCCGCCGCTGGGATCGCCGCGCTCGTGGCGCTGGCCGGTGACGCGCCCACGCTGAGCGACCCGCGCATCCAGGAGCTCATCCGCGTCACCGTAGAGAACGCCGACGACTTCGCGCTCGGCCTCCTCGGCCTGCCGCCTGTGCCAGGTGCGGACGGCAGCAGCCTCGTCTCGTGGGCGCTCGCGGGGGCCGGCCTAGTCGGGCTCATCCCGAGCGACAGCTTCCGGGTGGCGAGCGCCGCTGTTCCTCTCGAGGGCCGGGATGCGCCTCCCTCCGGTCTTCAGGAGCTGGTCGCCGCCATCCCGCCCTCCGTCGATGGTGGGCCACAGGCACGCATCACGAGCTACGTCGGTGCTCACGGGGACCAGCTCTTCGAGGTCGCGATCACAGGCACGTCGAACCAGGCGTACGGGTCGACGGAGAACCCGTTCGACCTCGCTGGAAACCTCGCGGCCTACGCCGGCATCGACTCGCAGTCGGTCTCAGCGGCACTGGCGGCGATGGAGGACGCCGGGATCGAGCCGGGCGACGCCGTCGTGTTCGCCGGCTACTCCCAGGGGGCGCTCGTCGCCGCGGCGATAGCCGGGACGGGGAGGTTCGACACCAAGGGCCTCGTCTCGATCGGAGGGCCCATCGACGCCGAGAAGCTCAGAGGGGAGTTGCAGAAGCAGGAGGGCAGGAGCGGGCAGGCAGCTCCGATCATCGAGATCCAGCACAGGGAGGACCCGATCGTCGGCCTTCAGGGGCTTGCGCCGGACGGCACAGATTCGACCGTCGTGTTCGCCGATGCCGATGCGCTGAGCCCACTCGACGACGACCCGCTCGCCGCCCACTCCCAGGCGAGGTACCTCGAGACTGCCGGTCTGGCAGACGCGAGCGGTGACCCCGCGCTCGATGCGGCCCGCTCGGAGCTCCTCGGAGCATACGAAGGGCTCGAGGTCGAAGAGGCGAACCTCTACACGGTGGAGCGGCTCGACCCGCTCCCGGAACCCGGCGAAGCGGTTGACGAGGCCAACAGGCTCATCGAGGAGAAGTTCGCGCCCATAACGACGGGCCTCAAGCCCGACGACATCAAGATCTAGGGAGGAGTCAGTCCTCGCGGCGGCGCTGGTCGCTCTTGAGCTTCGTGTCCGCGCCACGTGCCCAGCCGCCGAGGATCGACGTGATGACCGACATGATGAGCGCCGCGAGCACAGCCCACCAGAAGCCGGAGACCTCGATGCCGAAGCCGATGCCGTCGCTGATGACGCCGACCAGCCAGAACAGGAACCCGTTCACGATGAACGAGATGAGGCCAAGCGTGAGGATGTAGAGCGGGAACGCGACGACACGCACGAACCCGCCGACCACCGCATTCACGACGCCCCAGATCAGGCCGAACAGGGCGAGCGTGCCGATGAGGCCCCACGTCGAGTCCTCGAACGGGATCACCTGAACGTGTGACTGCAGGATGAGGGTCACAACCCAGAGGGCGACGGCGTTGATGATGATGCTCAAGAGGGCTCGCATACCCCCTATCCTCGTCTATCTCGTGCAGTGTCTGCCTGAAGTGTTGGAGGATTTCTCCTGAATGGCGATGGGGCGGAGAACTAGACTGGCGAAATCTCGGGCAACCGCATCCGGGATCGGAACAGCAGGAAGGCGCCACACGACGTGACTCCAGGCGACGAGACCGTGCAGATCCTCACTCCAGAGGGAGAGGTGAAGCCGACGAAGGCCGCCGAGCCGTTCCTCGAGCAGCTTGAGCTGCTCAGCACCGAGGACTACCTGCGCGCGTACCGCGACATGAGCTACGTGCGAGCCTTCGACCGCGAGTCGACGATGCTGCAGCGTCAGGGCCAGCTGTCGCTCTACGTGCCAGCCGAGGGGCAGGAGGCCGCGCAGATCGGCTCCGCCTACGCCATGCGTCCGCAGGACGCGGTATTCCCCTCCTACCGCGAGCACGGCGTCGCCTTCGTGCGCGGCGTCGACCTCGTCGACGTGCTCCGCCTGCTGCGCGGCGTGACCCACAGCGGATGGTCGCCGGAAGGCCACGGCGTTCGTCCCTACACGCTGGTCATCGGCTCCCAGACGCTCCACGCGACCGGCTACGCCCTCGGCCAGAAGTTCGACGGTGCCACGGGCACCGGCGACCTCGACAAAGACGAGGCGACCGTCGTTTACTTCGGTGACGGCGCGACAAGCCAGGGCGACACCAACGAGGCGTATATCTTCGCGACGAGCTACCAGGTGCCGCTCGTCTTCTTCCTGCAGAACAACCAGTGGGCCATCTCGGTGCCCGTCTCCGTGCAGGCGAACAACCCGCTCTACAAGCGTGCGGGTGGCTTCGGCATGCCCTCCACGCACATCGACGGCAACGACGTCATGGCGAGCTTCGCCGTGACCCGCTCGCACCTCGAGCGGGCGCGCGCCGGTGGCGGCCCCGGCTTCATCGAGGCCGAGACGTACCGGATGGGCGCCCACACCACGACCGACGACCCCACCAAGTACCGCACGAAGGACGAGGAGGAGTCGTGGCGTCGCCGCGACCCGATCGCGCGCCTCGCCAAGTACCTGCGCGGCCAGGATGTCGGCGACGACTTCTTCGCTGGCGTCGACGAGGCCGCCAAGGACTACGCGGCCGACGTGCGTCGTGGCGTCTTCGAGATCGAAGAACCAGACAACGACTCCATGTTCGACAACGTGTACAGCGACGCGCACCCGCAGCTTGAGGACGAGAAGCAGTGGCTGCGCCGATACGAGGCGTCCTTCGACGAGGCCGCGAACCAGGAGGCAACCCGATGACCGACGTCGCCACGAGTACCACCCAGAGCGGGCCTGAGGCAGATGCGCCCGAGACGGTCACGATGCCGCTCGCGAAGGCCATCAACGCCGGGCTGCGCCGCGCCATGGAAGACGATGACAAGGTCATCCAGCTTGGCGAGGACATCGGCACGCTCGGCGGCGTCTTCCGCGTCACCGAGCACCTGAAGCGCGACTTCGGCGCGAACCGCGTGCTCGACACGCCTCTCGCGGAGTCCGGCATCATCGGCACCGCTATCGGCCTCGCCATGCGCGGTTACCGGCCCGTTTGCGAGATCCAGTTCGACGGGTTCATCTTCCCCGGCTTCGACCAGATCACCACGCAGCTGGCGAAGCTCACGAACCGCAACGAGGGCCGCCTTCAGATGCCGGTTGTCATCCGCGTGCCGTACGGCGGGCACATCGGGGCCGTCGAGCACCACCAGGAGAGCCCCGAGGCGTACTTCGCCCACACGGCGGGCCTGCGTCTCATCTCGCCGTCGACGCCCAACGACGCCTACTGGATGATCCAGCAGGCCATCAAGAGCAACGACCCCGTCATGTTCTTCGAGCCGAAGAGCAAGTACTGGCAGAAGGGCGAGGTCAGCCTCGGCGCGCCGGCTGCTGGGATGCACGCGAGCCGCGTCGCCCGCATCGGCAGCGACGTGACGGTTGTCGCGCACGGCGCCATGACGGCCGTCGCGCTGCAGGCCGCCGCGGTTGCTGAAGCTGAGGGCATCAGCATCGAGGTCATCGACCTCCGTTCGCTGAGCCCCATCGACTACGCGCCGATCGTGGAGTCCGTCCGCAAGACGGGCCACCTCGTCGTGGCGCAGGAGGCTCCCTCGAACGCGAGCATCGGCTCGGAGATCGCGGCGACCGTGCAGGAGCGCGTGTTCTTCTCGCTCGAGGCTCCAGTGCTTCGCGTGTCGGGCTTCAACGTGCCCTTCCCGCCAGCCAAGCTCGAGGCGAGCTACCTGCCTGACGCAGATCGCATCCTCGAAGCCGTCGACCGCTCACTCGAGTACTGAACCAAGCCCGCACAGATAGAGGCAAGCACACCAATGAGCACCGAGAACTTCGAACTCCCCGACGTCGGGGAGGGACTCACCGAGGCCGAGATCGTCTCCTGGCACGTCAAGGCCGGCGACACCGTCGAGCTGAACCAGACGCTGTGCGAGATCGAAACGGCCAAGTCGATCGTCGAACTGCCGAGCCCCTTCGAGGGCCGCGTCGTCGAGCTCTTCGCGAGCGAAGGCCAGACCGTCGACGTGGGCAAGTTCATCCTCTCCATCGAGACCGCGGGGGCGGAGGGTGCCGAGGCTCCCGGGGTGGCTCCTGAGGCTCCCGCAGTCGACCTCGAGTTCGACGCAGCCCAGGCGGATGCGGCCTCGACGGTTTCCACGGAGGGTGCAGAACCGGCGGCCAACGCCGTCCTCGTCGGCTACGGACTGGGTGACGCGCCGACCACGCGACGCCGCAAGAAGTCGGCGGCGCCTGCTCAGCCGACGCGACCCGCGCAGATCCCGGCCCCTGCTCAGCCGTCGCACCGTCCACCGGCGCAGCCCGCGGCTGCCTCGGGGGGAGCGCAGACGCAGGCCCGCCCGGGGTCGGTGCCAGCCGCATCCGCTTCGCCGATCATCGCGAAGCCGCCGATCCGCAAGCTCGCGAAGGACTTGGGGGTCGACCTCTCGCAGGTCGAGCCGACCGGCCTCGCCGGCGAGACGACCCGCGATGACGTCATCCGTCACGCGCAGCAGGCGAGCGTCTTCAAGAACCTCGAGACCCCCGTCTGGGGCGAGGTGCGCGAGGAGAAGCACCCGGTCAAGGGCGTGCGCAAGGCGACGGCGAATGCCATGGTGTCGTCGATGTTCACGGCCCCGCACGTCACGCTCTTCACCGACGTGGATGCGACCCGCACGATGGAGTTCGTGAAGCGCCTCAAGGCGTCGCCAGACTTCGCGGGCGTCAAGGTCTCGCCGTTGCTCATCGTGGCGCGCGCCGTGATGTGGGCGATCCGCCGCAACCCGATGGTGAACGCCGCGTGGACCGACGAGGAGTACACGGTCAAGCACTACGTGAACCTCGGCCTCGCCGCCGCGACCCCGCGTGGGCTCATCGTGCCGAACATCAAGGATGCGCACGCCATGACCCTGCACCAGCTGGCGCAGGCGATCGAGCAGCTCACGTACCGCGCGCGCGACGGCAAGACGCCGCCGACCGCGATGCGCGACGGCACGTTCACGATCACCAACATCGGCGTCTTCGGGATGGACACGGGCACGCCCGTCATCAACCCGGGCGAGGTCGGAATCTTGGCGCTCGGCACGATCAAGCTCAAGCCGTGGGTGTTCGAGGATGAAGTCCGACCGCGCATGGTGACGACCCTCGGTGCGTCGTTCGACCACCGCCTCGTCGACGGCGACGTCGCGAGCCGCTTCCTCGCCGACGTGGCCACGATCGTGGAAGAGCCCGCGCTGCTGCTCGACTGAGCACTGCGGGGAACCGTCCAGGCGGATCGTCGGCCCGCCGCTGCTTCTAGCGCGGCGGGCCGACGACCGGGATCGGCTGCGTCGGCGTGCCGGCGGTCAGTGATGCCACCGCGTCGGCCTTGTCTGCGCGCTGCTCCTTCACGGAGCTCAGCGTCGACCCGGCGCTCGCGGCGACGACCAGGAAGATCGCGGCGATGGCGAGCAGGCCCACCTCTTGGCCGAGGAGCAGCCAGCCGGACAGCGCCGCCATGACGGGCTCGAGGCTCAGCAGCACGCCGAAGACGTGCTTCGGCACCCGCCTCAGCGCCGCGAACTCGAGCGAGTACGGCACCACCGATGACAGCATCGCGGTGCCAAACGCCAGCAGCAAGAGCCACGGTGTTGCGATCGCTGCCGCCACGCCGCCGAACCCGAGCGGCAGTGTCAGCATGCCCGCGACGAGAAACGCGACGGCGAGCCCACCCGTCCCGGGAACCGAGGCGCCGACCCGCGCGCCCATCAGGATGTAGCCGGCCCAGAAGGCCCCCGCGATGAGGGTGAAGAGCACGCCGAGCGGGTTGAGAGGCTCGCCGGAGTCGAAGCTCTCGATGCCGAGCAGCGCCATGCCAACAAGTGCGAGCCCCACCCAGACGAGGTGGCGTGGCTTGCGCGAGAGAACCGCGGCGAGCGCGAGCGGCCCGATGAACTCGATCGCCACGGCCGGCCCCAGCGGGATGAGCGCGATCGACGCGAAGAAGAAGCCGTTCATGCCCGCGATCGCGACCCCGAACAGCAGCACGTGCATCCACTGCCGTCGCGACCAGCCCAGGATGCGCGGGCGGGCCACGAGCAGCAGCACCCCGGCCGCCAGCAGCAGCCGCAGCGTGGTGACGCCCCAGCTTCCGAGCTCGGGGAACAGCTGCATGGCAAGCGCGGCACCGAACTGCAGGGATACGCACGACGCGAGGATCATTGCGACGGCGGGCAGCGTGCCGTGGGAGCGGGTGCTCGCACGCGATCCGAGTGGGGTCTCGGCCATCGCGGTGGGCGGCGTGGCTGGGTTGGTCATGGCTCAACTTTCGAGCCGCCACGGTTCTTTAGTCTAGTGAACGTCTCTCACAGATATTGTGTAGCTCAACTAATAAAGGAGAATCGGAATGCTCAACCTCTCGCGCCTGCGCATGTTGCGCGAGCTGCATCGTCTCGGCACGCTCACCGAGGTCGCCCGCTCGCTCTCGTACACCCCGTCGGCAATCTCACAGCAGCTTGCGGTGCTCGAGCGCGAGGTGGGCGTGCAGTTGCTCGAGCGCTCGGGGCGGCGGGTGCTGCTCACGGCGGATGCGATTGCGCTTGTCGAGCACACGGAGGCCGTGCTTGCCAGGCTCGAGCAGGCGGAGGCTGAGCTCGCTGCCGCACAGACCGAGGTGCGTGGCACGCTGCGGGTCGCCTCGTTCCAGAGCGTGCTGCTCTCGATTGGCCCCATCGCGCTGACGCTGCTCGCCGAGCGGCACCCGGAGCTGCAGGTAGAGATCACGCAGCGCGAGGTGACGAGCGCCTACGAGGGGCTACTCGCCCATGACTTCGATCTGATCCTCGGCGAGGAGTACCCCGGGGTTCCGGAGCCGCACCGCGCCGGCGTTCACCGCGAGGACTTCACGACGGACGCGCTTCGCCTCGCCATGCCGACGACGGGGCCGTTCGCGGAACTCGAGAGCGACATCGGCGCACTCTCTGGTGCATCCTGGGCCGTCGACCCGGAGAGCAGCACAACCGGGCGATGGGAGCGGGCGACGTGCCGCGCAGCCGGGTTCGAGGCGATCGTCCGGTTCGAGACCACCGACCCGCTGCTGCATGCGCACCTCGTGCGCACGGGGCACGCGGTGTCGTTCATGTCGGAGATCATCGCCGCGCAGCACCTCGCCGGGATGCGCCTGGTCGCGCTGCCGGGCGATCCCCACCGCGTGCTGTTCACAGCCGTGCGTGACGGGCGGGCAGAGCATCCCGCGATCCGCGCCTTCCGTGAGGCGCTCACCGAGGCCGCGAGCCAGGCGACGCCGTAGCCGCGCAGTGCGGAATCGCTGGCCAGAGTTGTGGCGGGATGCGGTTCAGCTTTCTTTGAAGCGCGCTTCGCCACAACTTTGGCCGTTGGTGCGGTCCGCGGGGCTGAGGCGGGGTACATGCAATTGACATTGATTCTCAGTACGAATTACACTCCTCGAGTGAACCTTCGCGCCCTCGCCCTCATCGCCCTCGCCGGACTCTCGACGCTTGCCCTCGCGGCCTGCTCTGGTCCGGCCGCCGGCACCGACGCATCCGCTGCCCCCACGGCTGAGGGCGAGGCATTCGCCGTCGTTGCGACAACCACGCAGGTCGCCGACTTCACGCGCGAGCTCACCGGCGGGCTCAACGTCGAGGTCACGCAGCTGCTCCAGCCGGGCACGAGCGCCCACAGCTTCGAGCCGACCCCCGCCGACCTCGTCGCGCTCGGCTCGGCCGACCTCGTCGTCTCGAGCGGTGCCGGCCTCGAGGAGTGGCTCGATGCCGCCGTCTCGTCGAGCGGATACGCGGGCGAGGTGGTGGATGCATCCGCCAACGTCACCCTCTCGGGCAGCCACGAGCACGACCACGGCGAGGAAGCGCATACCGAGGAAGAGCACACGCACGCCGAGGGCGAAGAGCACAGCCACGAAGAGGAGGCGCACGAAGAAGAGGTCCACGGCGAAGGCAACCCGCACACGTGGACCTCGCCCGCCAACGCCAAGCTCATGGCTGTCGAGATCGCGACGCACCTCGAGGAACTGCCCGGCATCGACGCCGCCGCGGTGCAGGCGAACGCCGACGCGTATGACGCCGAGCTGACCGAGCTCGACACGTGGATCGCCGCGAACGTCGACGCCGTGCCAGAGGCAGAGCGGGTTGTTGTCACCAACCACGACGCGCTCCACTACTACCTGAAGCAGTACGGCATCACGTTTGTCGGCTCGATCATGCCAAGCTTCGACGACAGCGCCGAGCCGAGCGCCGCCGAGATCGACGCCCTCATCGCCGAGATCAAGGAGCACAACGTAAAGGCGATCTTCACGGAGACGCAGCTCTCGCCGCAGAACGCCGAGACCATCGCCGCGCAGACGGGCGCGAAGGTCTTCTCGGGCGACGAGGCACTGGCGACGGATGCGCTCGGCGAGCCGGGCACCCCAACCGGCACGTATGTCGGTGCGACGGTGCACAATACTCAGATGATCATCGATTCCTGGGGCGCTACGGCGACCGACGTACCTGAGGTGCTTGCACAGCAGTGACGCATCCAGGCCCCCTCGTCTCGTACCGCGACGCCTCCATTGCCTACGGCAGGGAGGCGCCCGCGCTGACCGGTGTGTCGTTCGAGGTGGGGGAGGGCGACGCGATCGCGCTGCTCGGACCCAACGGGGCCGGCAAGTCGACGCTCCTGCAGTCGCTGCTCGGCCTGCTGCCCACGAGCGGCACGGCCGAGGTGCTCGGTGCAACGCCGGGGGCGCGAGCGTCCGACGTCGGCTACCTGCCGCAGTCGACGCACATCGACCCCGACTTCCCGGTCTCGCTGCGCCAGGTCGTGATGATGGGCCGCTACCGGCGCATGGGCCTGTTCCGCTGGCCGAGCGCCGCCGACCGCGAGGTTGTGCGCCGCGCGATCGAGACGGTCGGCCTGACCGAACTGGCGAACACGACCTTCGGCGAGCTCTCCGGCGGGCAGCGGCAGCGCGGCCTGCTCGCGCGCGCGCTCGCGACCGAGCCCAAGCTCATCCTCCTCGACGAGCCGTTCAACGGCCTCGACCGCACGAATCGGGATGCGCTCATCGCGACCCTGCGCCGCCTCCGCGAGACGGGGGTCGGCATCGTCGTCTCCACGCACGATCTCGAACTCGCCCACGAGGTGTGCTCGCACGTGCTGCTGCTCAACGGGCGGCAGATCGCGGGTGGACCCATCTCGGAGGCGTTGACGGATGCGGCGCTTGCGGCCGCCTTCTCTGGCACGTCCGCCGATACCGAGGCACACGGCGGCGCCCATGGCACGCTCTGCGCGCCTGGCGGCGACGACGCTGAAGAGCACGAGCGGGCGCGGGTGTGACCGACCTCTCCGTCCTGCTGCAGCTGCCGTTTGTGCAGAGCGCGGCCATCACCATCATCGTGCTCGCCGTCGCGAGCGCGATCATCGGCACGGCCCTCGCGCTGCGTGGCCTCGAGTTCCTCAGCGACGGGCTTGTGCACTCCGTCTTCCCTGGTGTGGTGATCGGCTTCATCGCCGCTGGCACCGACGGCGTCTACGTGGGAGCAGGTATCGCGGCGCTTGTCGCGACGGTCGCGCTGACCATCGCGTCGGCGCGCGGCATCGGCTCGGATGCGACGATCGCGGTCGTCTTGGCCGGCGCCTTCTCCCTTGGCATCGTCATCGTGTCGCGCAGCGTCGACTACGCATCCGGCCTCGAGCACCTGCTGTTCGGGCAGCTCCTCACCGTGTCGAGCACCGACATCATCGCCATCTGCGTGCTCGGCGGCGCCGCGGTGCTGCTCGTGCTCGCCACCTGGAAAGAGCAGCTGCTCGTCTCCTTCGACCGCAAGCAGGCGCAGGCCTCAGGCATGCGGGTGCTCGCCTACGAGCTGGTCCTCAACATCGCCATCGCGCTGGTGGTCGTCGCTGCCGCGAGGGCTGTCGGTAACCTGCTGGTGCTCGCGCTGCTCATCGTTCCTGTCGCCGTCGCGCGCCTCCTGGTCCGCCGGGTGTGGGCGATCGTCATCGTCTCGCTTTTCGTCTCGGTCGGCTGCGGACTCCTCGGCCTGTGGACAGGGCTTTGGCTCTCACTGGATGCGGGCATCCAGGCATCCCCGAGCGCCGTGCTGGTGCTGGTGCTCGTGGGGCTGTATCTGCTGGTTGTCGTGGCCACGAGGCTCGCAGCGTTCGGCTCCTCCGGCAAGCGGCGTGCTGCTGCGGCTCGCGCCGTCGCCGCATCCAATGTCGAGGTGGTCTCCTAGCCGTGGACTACTTCTCCCTCGCCCTCCTCACGGGTGCTCTTGTCGGCCTCCTCAGCGGCCTCGTCGGCGTGCTTGTGCTGCTGCGCCAGCGTGCCTTCTACACGGTCGCCCTCACGCACGCGACGTTCCCTGGCGGTGTCTTCGCGGCCGTCGTCGGACTCAACATCGTGGTCGGCGCATCCATCTTCAGCCTCCTGCTCGTGGCCCTGATGGCGGCCCTTTCGCGCGTGCCGAGGCAGGGCAGGCAGGTCGCGGCGGGCATCGTTCTGAGCTTCGGCTACGCGCTGGGCATGCTGTTCGCGTCGCTCAACCGCGGGCAGTCGGTGCGTGTCGACTCGTACCTGACTGGGTCGATCCTCGCCATGAACCCCACCAACGTGTGGCTGCTCGGCTCGGCGCTGGCGCTGGTCGCCGCCGTGTACGCGCTGTTCGGCAAGGAGCTGCTGTTCTCGAGCTTCGACGCCCGCGGCTTCCGCGCCGCAGGCTTCCGCGAGGGCACGTGGGACCTCGTAGCCCTCGCCCTCATCACCCTCACGGTTGTCGTCGCTATGCCAGCCATCGGGTCCATCCTTGCCATCGCCATGATCGCCGCTCCGGCGGCAGCGGCGAGGCTGCTCACGAAACGAATCGGGTGGATGCTCACCCTCTCCTGCGTCTTCGGTGTCACGGCCGCCGTGGTCGGCCTGCAGGTCTCCCGGTCACTGTCGTTCGCAGCTGGCGGGTCGATGGCGCTCACCGCCGTCGCGATCTTCGTCGTCGCGCTGCTGGCCAAGGGGGTCACGGGGCGGTTCGCGCAGGGCGTCTCGCGCCGCCCATCCGCCCCCGGTATGGTCGGCTGATATGAGTGACGAGACGAACGGTGAGAACGGCGCCAGCGCCGAGGCACCCGCGGCCCCCGTCAAGCGGAACACCCGCCAGCGCGAGGCTGTGCGCCGTGCCCTAGCGGAATCGTCGGAGTTCGTGAGCGCCCAGGTGCTGCACCAGCGGCTGTCCGCCGCGGGGGAGCGCATCGGGCTCGCGACCGTCTACCGCACGCTCGGCGCGCTCAGCGAGAGCGAAGAGGCCGACTCGCTGCAGAACTCAGAGGGCGAGGTCGTTTACCGTGCCTGCGAGATGGGCGAGCATCACCACCACCTGATCTGCCGCAACTGCGGAGCGGCCGTCGAGATCACGGCCGACCCCGTCGAGCAGTGGGCTGCGAGCGTCGCCGCGAAGCACGGCTACACGCAGGCGCGGCACGTCGTCGACATCTTCGGCCTCTGCCCGAAGTGCACGGCGCTGGCGGAGGCCACGGCGTAGCAGTCCTCCGGTGCTCACGCCGCGCCCTGCGCAGTCTCGTGCCGGAACCGATGCTCGGCAGTGGCGGCATCCCCACGTTCCGTTGGTAGACCTGGGGTGTTCGCAGGCAGTTCTCGCGCGAGGGATGCACGAGCCCCAGGTCTGTGGTTCGCGCGGGAGACCTTGGGGTTGTGCAGGCGGTTCGGGCGCATTGGGTGCGGAAGCCCCAGGTCTTGGCCGCGAGCGGGGCGGGCGCGGCCGCGCGCGGGCGCTCCAAGCCGAACGCTACGGACGCAGGTCTTGCAGGTACGTGTTGACCTCGCGGGACTTCGTGACCTCCGACGAGAAGAACTCGGCACTCAGCAGCTCGGTGTCGTCGCGGCCCGCGATGGCGAGGGTGTTGCCGTAGGGGCTCGCGATGGTGCTGAGGCCCGTGAATCCTGGGCCCGAGTGGTTGGCGTACGCGATGTACATGCCGTTCTCGAGGGCGCGCACCGGCACCATGTGGGTCGAGATGACCTCGGCGTTGTAGGTGTGGCCTGGCTGGCCGCCAGCGACGTCGCCCGTCGATGGGACGGCCGTCGGGATGAGCAGCGCCTCGGCGCCGGCGACCGCGGCACGGCGTGCGATCTCGGGAAACTCGATGTCGTAGCAGATGGCGAGCGCGACCCGCAGGCCGGCGATCTCGACGACCTCGGCTGGCGCATCCCCGAGGTCGAAGACCTCCTGCTCTTCCCCGCCGAAGAGGTAAGACTTGCGGTAGCGGGTGAGCTCGTTGCCGTCGCTCGCGAAGAGCGACGCCGAGATGAAGCGGCGCTCGGTGGTGGCATTTGCGGCGAAGCCGGCTGAGCGCTCGATCGTGTGCTCGACGGTGGATGCGACGATCGCGATCCCGAGGTCGGCGGCGATCTGCGCGATCCGCTCGCGAATGGCAGAGCCATCGTCGCCGGCGACCTTTGCGGGGGCGTACCCGGTGGCAAAGAGCTCAGGCGTGACGAGGATGTCGGTGCCCGCGCCGGCCGCCCGCTCCGCGAACGAGCGCAGGACCTTGAGGTTGTCGTCGACCGCGCCGACGGCGCCCTGTGCCTGCAGTACGGAAATCAGCGCCATTGCCAGCCTCACATCGTTGGGTTGTCACTCGAGGTGCGCCCGTTCGGGTGCCCTCTGAGAAGTATCTCTTGACACGGTCGGGGGGGACAGCCTCAGGATAGCCGAAACCGAAATAAATTCGGTTGATCTGGTTTCGACAGCGAAGGCAGGACCCCATGGACATGCGCGACCCGGAGATCACCGCGGATCTCGCGAGACGACTCGACACTATCGCGAACGCCGAAGCAGGCGACGTCGCGCACGACCCCTTGAGCGGCCGTGACATCGGACTCTTCACGCTCACCTGCGTCGCCCTCGTGGCCGTGGGCGCGCTCGTGGTGATCCTGTGAGCGGCGGCGCGGAACGGAAGCTCGAGGGCGCATCCGCCGAACTCGACCAGGCCGCGACCTTCGGCTCGCTTCCGCTCCTCAAGAAGGAGCGCATCTGGTCGGGCTGGGACTACAGCTGGGTCAACCTCAGCCTCGCCATCGCGACGTGGGCGTTCCTCGTCGGCGGCTCCACGGCGCTGCTCGTCGGATTCCAGGACGGCATCGCCGCGATGGTCATCGGCAACGCGATCGGCCTCGGCATCATGGTCCCCGCCGCGACAGCCGCGAGCGCGCGCTTCGGCGTCGAGCAGTACACGATCCTGCGGCCGGTGTTCGGGCTCATCGGCGTCGGAGTGCTGGTGTTCACGGTCATCCTCGTCACCGAGATGGGCTGGTCGTCGCTGCTGGCGATCATGGTGGGGCGGGCCGTCACGCAGGTCGCCAACGGGGCCGCTGGCACCGACTTCGGCTCTGGCAGCTTCCTCGTGACCGCCGTGGGCCTCGTCGCGATCCTCATCGCGTGGCTCATCCTGTCCCGCGGACCCGTCACGATCGGCAAGCTCAACCGCTTCGTCGCGCCGGGCCTCGTGCTTGTGACCGTCTTCATGCTGTTCTTCCTCGTCGCCAACACGTCCTGGGATGCGTTGTTCGCCGCCGAGCCGCTCGCGCCCTTCGAGGAGTCGCAGCTCAACTTCATGCTCGCCGTCGAGTTCAACGTGGCGGTCGGATTCTCCTGGTACCCCGTCATGGGCTCGATGGCGCGCATGACGCGATCGCCCAAGGCCGCCCTGTGGCCCGCGTTCACGGGCCTCATCGTTGGCACGCTCGTCGCGCAGATCGTCGGCATGGCCGCCGCGCTCACCCTCGGCGACTCCGACCCGACGGTGTGGATGCTGCCCCTCGGTGGTCCCATCCTCGGCGCGTTCATGCTGCTGTTCATCTCGTTCGCCAACATCACGAGCATGTCGTCGATCGTCTACTCGACGGTGCTCGCCATTCGGCAGGCGAGCGGCAACCTCCTCGGGCGCGTGCCCTGGCCCCTGCTGTGTGGCGCGTTCTTCCTGCTGCCCGCGATCCTGACCTTCTTCCCCGACTTCATGTACCAGCAGTTCATGGTCTTCGTCACGATCTCCGGCGCTTTCCTCGCTGCGATGTGCGGGGCGATCCTCGCCGACTACTTCGTGCTCCGGCGCCAGTGGGTGCGCCTGCCCGACCTCTACAAGCTCCGCGGCGAGAGCGTCTATCACTTCACCGGCGGGGTGAACTGGGCCGGCATCGTCTCGGTCATCGTCGGCGCGGCCTTCTACCTGTGGATCTACAACCCCGTGACCCTGGAGACGCATCCGCTCTTCCTCCTGCTCACCGCATCCGCACCCGCCACCGTGCTCTCGGGTGGCGTGTACCTGCTGCTCGCTCAGCTGCTCTACCGGCGCCGGGGCATCGGCGCCTTCGCGGCCAAATCCAACTCCATTGCTCACACCACGACCACCCGGAAAGGGGCCTGAGCATGCGCGCACAAGCGGCAGTTCATTTCGAGGGAAGCAGCGAACTCGAGATCCGAGAGATCGAGGTTGCTGAGCCGGGGCCGGGAACCGTGCTCGTGAAGCTCCGCGCGTCGGGCGTCTGCGGCTCCGACCGGCACGTGCTCGACGGTGACTGGCAGCTGCCCTCGCCCACCGTCATGGGCCACGAAGGGGCCGGCGAGGTGGTTGCCGTCGGTGCTGGCGTCATCGACGTGGAGCCGGGTGACCACGTCATCCTCAGCTGGTTCTACCCGTGCCGCCGGTGCACGGCCTGCCTCAGCGGCCGGGCGTACGTGTGCACGGGAAGCCGCAGCGAAGAATGCCTGCTGCCGGACGGCACGACCCCGCTCTCCCTGGAGGGAGAGCCCGTGTATCCGTACCTCACCGCCGGCACTATGAGCGAGTACGCGGTGGTGCCGGAGTCGGCCGCCATCAAGGTGCCCAAGGAGCTGCCATTCGACGTCGCGAGCCTCATCGGATGCTCGATCGCGACAGGCGTCGGGACGGTCGTGAATGACGCCGCGGTCGGCGCCGGCGAGTCGGCGGTTGTCGTCGGGGCTGGCGGGGTCGGCCTCAGCATCATCATGGGGCTGCAGCTCGTCGGTGCGAACCCGATCATCGCGATCGACCTCAACGAGGACAAGCTCGCCGCCGCGCGTGAGCTGGGCGCGACCCACACGATCGTGCCAGGGCCAGACCTCGCCGCCCAGGTTGCCGAGATCACGGGAGGCGGCGCCGAGTACGCGTTCGAAGCCATCGGGCGCGTGCAGACCATCGAATCGCTGCCCGGCCTCATCGCGCCGGGAGGGACCGCCGTCATCGTCGGGCTCCCGCCAGCCGATGCCCCGGTGTCGTTCGACGCCCTCGCGCTCGCGGAGACCGGGAAGCGCCTCATCGGCACCAACTACGGCTCGACCGTGCCCGGGCGCGACTTCCCGAAGCTCGCCGCGCTCTACCTCGCGGGCCGTCTCCCCGTCGACAAGCTCATCAGCGAGCGCATCCAGTTGAGCGAGGTGAATGAGGCGTTCGAGGCCATGCGGAGAGGCGAGCGGGCCAGAAGCGTCATAGTCTTTTGAGATTGATGCTCGCGCGCAGTTTGCCGTGCGCTGAGAACAAGGGAGTCTGATCATGGCGCGTCCGCGGGTACCGATCCTGTCACCCGAGAAGATCTGTCTGGCTGCGCTGGACCAGATCGACCGCAAGGGCGACTTCTCGATTCCGGTGCTCGCGAAGGAGCTCGGGGTGAGCGCCTCGTCGATGTACCACCACGTGCACGGGCGAGCGGGCATCGTCAACGGCATCCGCGCGCTCATCAGCGCCGAGCTCTCGCTCGCGATCGGGCTCGAGGATGCGAGCGACGAGGACCTCGCGGCGCTCGCCGCGATGAGCTGGCAGGACCAGGTGCGCAGGTGGTCGAAGGACTACACGCGTGCCCTCGCCAAGCATCCGCTCGCGCTGCCGATCATGGTGCAGGAGCCCGTCAGCGACGAGCAGACGCTCGAGGTGTACGAGGCGATCGCGATCACGTTCCGGTCGGTGGGGTTCACCGACGAGCAGGCGCTTGTCGCGATCGCCGTGCTCGAGGGGCTCACCTTCGGGCGGGTCGTGGATGCGGCTTCCCCGCCGATTCCGTGGGCGGCAGACCCGGATCAGCACCCCGCCCTGCACGCGGTGACGACGTCGCTCGAGCCGTCGCGCCGCCTGGAGCTCGCGTTCGACTTCGGGCTCGAGGCGATCATCGCGAGCCTCGAACGAGTGCTGGAGGAGAACGCTCGTGGCTGAGGTGCGCACGGTTGTCGTCACGGGCGGCTCGGACGGGATCGGGGCTGCGGCAGCGCGTTCGCTTGCTGCCAAGGGCTGGAGGGTTGTCGTCGTCGGCCGCAACGCCGACAAGACGTCCGCCGTTGCCCGCGAGATCAACGCCGAGTCGTATGTGGCCGACTTTTCGCGCCTCGACGAGGTGCGTGAGCTCGCGGCGTCGCTGGTCGCGCAGATCGGCCCGATCGACGTGCTCGCGAACAACGCGGGCGGCATATTCGGCGACAAGGCGCGAACCGTCGACGGCAACGAGCTGACCCTGCAGGTCAACCACCTCGCGCCGTTTCTGCTCACGAACCTCCTCCTCGAGCAGGTGAGCGTCGGTGCGGTCGTGAACACGGCCAGCATCGCGGCCAGGCTTATGGGGCGCATCGACCTCGACGATCTCAACAACGACGCCCGCTTCAGCGCGAATAAGGCGTACGGCGACGCGAAGCTCGCGAACATCCTCTTCACGAAGGGCCTCCACCGCGGCTTCGCGGGGCGGCCGGTCGCGAGCGTCGCGTTCCACCCCGGGGTGGTCGGCACGAACTTCTCCTCCGACTCCACAAGCCTCATGCGGCTCCTGTACCGGACGCCGCTCGCGAAGCTCTTCACGATCAGCGCCGCCAAGGGCGGGGAGACACTCGAGTGGTTCATCGCGGGCCAGCCGGGTGTGACCTGGCAGGCGGGGGAGTACTACGACGAGCGGCATCACGCGACGAACGTGAACCCGCAGATCTTTGACGAGGACCTCATCGAGGGGCTGTGGAAGCGGAGCGCCGAGCTGGTCGGGCTGACCGCGTAGTCGGCAAGCTCAGGCTCCGTGTGCGGCGCCGAGCTCCACGAGCAGCACCCCGGCGCCGATGAGGGCGATGCCGGCGGCCATCATCCACGTGAACGGCTCCTTGAACAGGTAATGGCTGAGCACAGCGGTGAGGGCGACGCCGACCGCCGCCCAGATGCCGTAGGCGACGCCGAGTGGCACCCCCTGCGCGAGGGTGAGCGAGAGCAGCGTGAACGCGGTCACGTATCCGACCACCACTGGGAGGTACCAGAGGCGACTGCCGTCGACGGTCTTCCGCAGCGAGAGGGTGCCGCCGACCTCCGAGACGATGGCACCCGCGAGGAAGAGCCAGCCGAGCATCAGGCGGACACCTCCCCGGCGCCGGAAGCCTGAGCCCGCTCCTGCGCTCGCACGGCCCGGTCATGCGCTCGTTGCGAGCCGAGTTCGACGAGCAGCACGCCGCCGATGATGAGCACCATGCCGAGTCCCATGAGCGCGGTGAGTGGTTCGGCGAAGAGGAGCGCCGAGAGCAGTGCAGTCAGCGCGACGCCGAGTGCGCCCCAGATGCCGTAGGCGACACCGAGGGGGAGTCCCGCGCGAAGCACGAGTGCGAGGAACGCGAACGACGCCACGTACCCGGCGACGACGACCACGTACAGGGCGGGAGCATCCCGTGCCCCCTTGAGGGAGAGGGACGCGGTGACCTCGCACGAGATCGCCGCGGCCAACAGCAGCCATTTGCGCATGCGCGGATTCTCGCAGGTTCGGGTGGCGGGCGAAGGCGTAAGTCGATCCGGATGCGGTACGCGTCACTGTTGAGGGGCAGTTGATCGTTGGAGTGCCTGGCGCCCCGTTCACCCGGAGCGCCTCCGATGGCGACGATCACGTCAACGGTCAGTCCTTGGATACCGGTCCTGTCATGAGGACAGGATGGCCTCCGCGAGTGCGCGGTCTGTGACGATCTCCGTGACCAGTCCCGATCTCGCAACCGCCGATGCAGCCCGGGCTTTGCTTGCTCCGCCTCCGACGAGGACAATGCGGTTGGCGTTGCGCAGCTGAGCCTCGGTGATCGCGATGCACTGGTCTGTGAAATCCTGAGCGATGACTGACCCGTCATCTGCGATGAGGAGTGCTCCCACTTCAGCGACCACTCCTCTCTCTTCGAGTTGGTTCCGGGTGTCTTCTGGGATGGTTTCCCTTAGCTGCGACTCGGGAGGTACCCAGGAGCCCAGTGCAAGGACGGCGGCATCCAGGCGGGCCATTCGTGACAAGACGTTCGCTACGTCGCTTTGGGCACGGAGAGATGCTGCCGTGCGAGCATCTCCGACGACCATTGGGGTGAAGATCGTGTGTGCTGACTCACCGGAGTTCTGGGCGACCATGCGAACCATCTCAACCGGAGAGTCTGCGAGGTCAGTTCCGACCGTGCCAGTCAATTGGACGACGTCGATCCGGGGGAGCGTCGGCAGAGAGTTCGCCATGGTGCGAATCGTTCGTCCCCAGCTCACCCCGAGCGTGTCGCCGTCTTTCAGGGTGGTCTGAAGGTGACCTGCGGCGGCTAGTCCGATCTGTTGTCGAACAGCGTCCGGGGAGCCGTGTGACTCGACGACGGTCGCGTGGCGCAGATGCAAGCGCTCGGCCAGTCGTGTCGACAGGTCCTGGATGACCGTGCCTCCGTCGTCGAGCTCAATCTTGACGACACCGAGCTCGCGGGCAAGCTCCAGAAGACGAGCGACCTTGAAGCGGTTGAGGCCAAGCTCCTTGGCGATCTCCACCTTGCTTGCATCTTCGAGGTAGAAGCGTCGTGCGACGGCGACGAGAAGGGCGCGGTCGACCGTCTCGCCTAAGGGTGCGCTCATCGGACCTCCGATATCTGATCGTATTCAGAATACTTGGCGCGGTAATTGCATTTTCTGAACCCGTGTGACTCATGTACATCATGTGAGCATCGCTACTAGCTCATATGAGCAGGTGAAGGATTCGGACGGCACCACCGTTTGGAGCCAGGTCACCTGCATCGGCAACGAGGCCTGAAAGGCGAACGAAGATGACGACGACACCATCCCGGGACATTGCAGCTGCAGCAGTGGCTGAGGTCCGACGCATGCTCGATGAAGTCCCCGAGGAAAGGTACGAAGCGTTCCTCGCTGAGGTTCGTGCGGCCAAGACGATCGTCTTGCATGGCGTCGGCCGTGAGGGGCTCATGATGAAAGCGCTCGCAATGCGTCTGATGCATCTTGGATTCCACGCTCACGTGCTCGGTGATATGACTGCCCCACCCGTCCTCGAAGGTGACCTGTTGATCACCAGTGCCGGCCCAGGGCACTTCGGCACCATTCAAGCGCTGCAGGACATCGCACGGGCCGCAGGCGCTCGAAACCTGCTGGTGACCGCGAACCCAAACGGTGACAGCGCTGCACTTGCGGATGTGGTGGTCGCTCTCCCCGGCCCGACGATGTCCGAGGATCTCGAGGTTCCGGACAGCGCACTCCTGATGGGCAGTGTGTTCGAAGTGGTCCAGCTGTTCTTCTACGACGTCGTGGTGAAGCGCCTCAGCGACACGCTCGGACAGCCACTCGAGGATGCTCGCTTGCGGCACACCAACCTCGAATAACCGCCCGTCTCCCTGATTTCCAGCTCGTGGGGCGTCATGCCCCACGCGTCGCGCTGCACTCCGCCACGACGCAAACCCGAAAGGAAAACCCATGACTCGCTCCAGTGCAAAGGCGCTCTGCAGTCTCGCGCTCATCTCCGCTCTCGCCCTCACCGGGTGCGCTGCCAATGGTGGCTCCGCGAGCTCACCAACAACTGACGGTGAGTTAACTGTCGCCGTGGTTCCCAAGATCCAGGGAGTGCCCTTCTCCGACGCAATCAAGCGCGGTGCGGACGATGCCGCGGCGGAGTTCGGTTTCATCTCGAACTTCGTTGGTCCGACCGCCGCCGATCCTTCTGCCCAGGCGGAGGTTGTTCGCTCACTGATGCAACAGGGAGCTGACGCCATCATCGTGGCTCCCAACGATCCCGACTCGATGGGTCCAGTACTCAAGGAGGCCCAGGACCGCGGTATCGCAGTCGGCACCGTTGATACGGACGCCCCGGACTCTGTCCGCTCCGTGTTTGTCAACCAGGCCGCGTCGGAGGCAATCGGACAAGCGCTTGCCGATCAGGTCTTGGCTCCGATGGGTGGGGCCGGTGAGTTCGCGATCGTTTCCTGCGGCCAAACAGCGTCCAACCTGAACTCGTGGATCGATGAACTGAAGCAGTACACCGCTGAGAAGTACCCGGATGCCACCATCGTCGACACCGTGTACGCCGATGAGGATGAAGCCAAGGCCGTCTCAATGGCGAAAGACCTCATCAACGCCCATCCCAATCTGACTGGCCTGGTCGGAATGTGCACGCCAACCGCGCCCGGTGTGGCCCGCGCCGTTGAAGAGACCGGCAACGTCGGAAAGATCTTCACAACCGGAGTCGGCACACCGAACTCAATGGCGCCCTATCTGGAAGAGGGATCCTCGAGTGCTTCCGTGCTCTGGGACGTCGAGAACCTCGGATATCTCGCCGGATGGGCCGGGTACACCCTTGCCAGCGGGGGTGAATTGCAGGCAGAGAACGAAGTCGGACGGCTTGGTGCGGTCACCTATGACGCTTCTACCGGCGAGTTGCTTCTCGGGGATCCACTTATTCTCACCACCGAAAACGTTGGTGACTACGACTGGTGACTACGACTACTGATCAGTTGGGAGTGGCGGCCTTCGGGTCGCCACCACCGCAAAGGAAGCACTCATGACAAGCAGTTCAGCCTCCGAGGGTCTCTTCGACACGTTGCTTCAGGCGACCGGGCTCGCCAAGACCTACGGTGGGGTCCGCGCCTTACGCGATGTCGACTTCGACGTTCGCGCCGGTGAAGTTCATGCCCTCGTGGGAGAGAACGGTGCGGGTAAGTCCACTCTCATCAAGATGCTCTCCGGTGTTGAACGTGCCGACAACGGCAAGATCACCGACGCCGGGGAACCACTCCCTTCGGGAAGCCCGAGTGCATCCCTTGCAGCGGGGATCTCCACCGTCTACCAAGAGCCACATCTTTTCGCTGAGTTGACGGTGGTCGAAAATCTCTTCCTCGGCAGAGAACTGCGCGGACGCGGCGGCCCAATCCGGTGGGCCGATCAGTTCGCCAGTGCAGTGGAGCTGCTGGAACGGATCGGACTCAATCCCAACCTCGCCCCGCGTCAGGTTGGAGACCTGAGCGTCGGAGAGCAGCAACTCATCTCCATTGCGAAGGCTTTCGCGGCCGAAGTGCGCGTTCTTATCCTCGATGAGCCGTCCGCGATCCTTGCCGACCATGACATCGATACGCTTTTCGGAGTCGTCAGACGGATGCGCGACACAGGGGTGGGGGTCATCTACATCTCGCACCGTCTGGACGAACTCGCCCAGATTGCTGACCGAGTCACTGTCATGCGCGATGGGCAAGTGATCACAAGCGCCCCAATGTCTGAACTCTCAACTCGGGCCATTGCTGAGCTCATGACCGGTGGCGAACTCGAGGTCGTCGATGCCGGAACGCGCTCCGTCTCAACGGAACCAGGCCTCGAGATTCTGGAGCTTGCTGCGGGCAGTGCCCTGCGTTCCGCCTCCCTCAGCGTCGCCCGCGGCGAGATCGTCGGCGTCTATGGACTGATCGGATCCGGTACCGGGGAACTCGCTCGCGCCCTCCACGGGGTGTTGCCCGCAAAATCGGGCAGGATCCAAGTCCGAGCCAAACCGGCTCTTCCCAGATGAAGGTGTAGGTCGGCCGGGCGAGTCGGTCCGCAGATAGACGTCGAGGTCTCCCGACGATGGAGGTTCCTGCGCCATCCATCCGAAAGACCTCGACGTGACCGACGCTACCCCGCCGGCCGGCTTCGGCCGCCCTGACCTGACCGCCTTCGCGGCTCATCCCATTCGACCCTGATCGGGTCTGCTGACCCTCTCGATGAGAACGCAGCGACATCACAGCCACCCAACCCCGACCGGCCGGGAAGCCGGGACACGTCACATGGGCTGTGCTGCGGGCGTGTCGAGTGGGTAGTCCAGGGGCGACGCAGGAGCGTCGACGCGACGTGCTGAGAGGTGGTTCCAGTCGAGCGCTAGGACACCGGCTACAGGCATGGCGATAGGTCAGGAACGGCGTCGCTCCCTGCGCAGGAGGGAGCGCAGAGTCTCGGCGTTCGCGTAGCCGACCCGTAGCGCGATCTCGGCGGAGGTGAAGTCCGTGGTTGCTGAGAGGTGCCGAGCTCGTTCGATGCGAAGCCGTTGGACGAAGCCGAGCGGAGTGAGGTTGAGCGCCGCACGGACTCGTCGTTCGAGGGTGCGCCGGCTGGTGCCGAGCGACTGCGCGACGAAGGCGACGTTGAACGGTTCGTCCAGGCGGGCGCGCACGAAGCGTTCGAACTCGACGACGATCGGGTCCTCGTGCCGGAGATGTTCGTAGGCGACGAAAGCCGCCTGCGACGGGCGCTCGTCGATGATGAGGAGCTTGGCGACATGTTGGGCCAGGTCGGGGCTGATCGATCGCACGAGTGAGAGCGCGAGGTCGATGTGGGCGAAGGCGGCGCCGGCGGTGACGAGGTTCCCGTCGACCACGACCATGGTGTCGAGATCGAGGGCGACGGTCGGATAGCGCTTCAGGAACTCCGGCCCCAGGAACCAGCTGGTCGTCGCCCTCCGATGATGCATCCGTCCGGTCTCGGCGACAGCGAACACGCCGGTGCACGCCGCGGCGATCCGGGTGGTCGCCTCGTCGAGGCGCCCGAGCGAGGCGATGACCGAACGAGCATCTCGGCTCTGGAGGGCGTCGTGGGTCGCGGCGGCCGTAAGGGTTCCAAGCGCAGGGACGACGACCACGTCGAACTCTCCGGACTCCGACAGCGGGTGGTCCACCGACAGGGTCATCGATGCCGTCGTGGTCACTCGCCGTTTCGGTCCGAGGATGGCGAGTTCGATCGGGTCGATCCGCGGGTCGACATCGCCGCGGGCTCCGTCGGCCACCCGCACGATGTCGATGATCGACGCGATAGCCGAACCGAAGCAGCCGTCGATCGCGATCAGTCCGATACGCATGACGTAAACAATAGCAATACTGCCGTATACGCCACTCCCCACCGGCCCTCGCTCGTCATACACTGAACTCGCCCCACAAAGAACCCCGACGTCAAGGAGAACCCCCTTATGTCCACACCCGCATCACTTCCGTATGCCTTCGTCGCCAAGATCGTCGCGGCCGATGGACAGCACGACGCGCTCGCCGATCTGCTCGCCGGCGCTGTCGCGCTCGCCAACGAAGAAGTAGGAACGATTGTCTGGTTCGCGGTCAGGACCCACGCCGACACCTTCTGGATCTTCGATGCATTCCCCGACGAGGCCGCTCGCGACGCCCACGCCAACGGCGCCATCGTCGCAGCCCTGATGGCCAACCAGCACCTCCTCAGCGCAGCACCCGAGATCCTGGCGGCCGACGTCCTCGCGTCCAAGCTCCCGTAGTCCGCCAACACACGCGACGATCGCGCCCCGCCGAGCCGTCGCCAGGTCGCGACGCAACGCCATGCTGCGTTGCCGAGCGGTGCGAGGCCTATCGGCACACGGACAGGATGCCGGCCGCGAGGGGTCCGTCGTAGAGGAGAGCGACGTCGGTGTCGGGCAGAGCCGTGAGGCCAGCGCATCGCGCGACCACCAGAACCGAACCGCCCCTGACCTGCGTTTCCGCAGGTCAGGGGCCGTTCGCCGGAGCCGCCTGTCGGAATCGAACCGACGACCTAATCACGTCGGCTTTGCGTCTATCGCTTGATGCGCCCACTGGGCGAACGAGCCGCTGACCTGCGCAAACGCCGAGCGTGGAGGACGCCGCCATCCGGTGGTGACCGACGACGACCGACCAGTACCGACCGTTTCACCGGAGCTTGCGGCGGCATCGAAGCCGAGCAAGCTCCATTCCTTTAGCTCACCGCGCCCTCCTCCTCGCCGGCCCCGTCGTCGGCGAAGACGTTCAGGGGTCTTCTCAGATGACGGTGTAGGTCGGCCGGGAGCGTCGGTCCGCAGATAGACGTCGAGGTCTCCCGACGATGGAGGTTCCTACGCCATCCATCCGAAAGACCTCGACGTGCCCGACGCTACCCCGCCGCCCGGCTTCGGCCGCCCTGACCTGACCGCCTTCGCTCGACTCGACGGCCTCGGTCTGAGCGTGATCGGGCAACGACTTGAACCGGATCGTGCGGTCCTCGCGTGCCGCGTGGTGGAACCAGATCAGTCGTGCCGACGGTGCGGCAGCGAAGGCGCCGCTCGTGACACCGTGATCCGGCGGTTGGCCCACGAGCCGCTGGGCTGGCGACCGACCGTGCTGGAAGTTGTAGTGCGCCGCTACCGCTGTGCCGACTGCGGACACGTGTGTCGCCAAGACACCAGCGCCGCGGCGGAGCCACGCGCGAAGCTCTCGCGCACCGGGCGGCGGTGGGCGCTGGAAGGGATCGTGGTCGCACACCTCACCGTCGCCCGTGTCGCCGAGGGACTCGGGGTCGCGTGGGACACCGCCAACAACGCGGTCCTGGCCGAAGGCAAGCGGCTGCTGATCAACGACCCCACGCGGTTCGAGGGCGTGAAGGTCATTGGCGTCGATGAGCACGTCTGGCGCCACACCAGGCGTGGCGACAAGTACGTCACCGTGATCATCGACCTCACCCCGGTCCGCGATGGCGCCGGCCCAGCAAGGCTGCTGGACATGGTCGAGGGCCGGTCGAAGGCGGCGTTCAAGACCTGGCTCGCCGACCGCGACGACGCCTTCCGTGACGCGGTCGAGGTGGTCGCGATGGACGGCTTCACCGGGTTCAAGACCGCCGCTGCGGAGGAGATCCCGGACGCGGTCACGGTGATGGATCCCTTCCACGTCGTGCGCCTGGCCGGTGACGCCCTCGACAGGTGCCGGCGCCGGGTCCAACTCGCGATGTGGACTCCAGCGCCGCTTGGCTCGAGCTTCTTGCGCAGGTAGCTCACGTACTGGTCGACGATGGTCGGCTCGAAGTGCTCGACGGATCCCCATACTTCGTCGAGGATGTTCGCTCGAGAACATACCTCCCCCGGGTGCGCTGCGAGGTGACGCAGCAGCGCGAACCCCTTCATGCTCAGGGGGAACGGCCGTCCGTGCACGCTCGCGCGGGCGGCGAGCGAATCGAGCCTGAGGGCGCCGACTTCGAGCACCGGTTGCGGAGCGCCCGATTGACGGCGGAGCTGTGCCCGGATGCGGGCGCTGAGCTCCCCGAAATGGAACGGCTTCGTGACGTAGTCGTCGGCACCCGCGTCGAGCCCGAAGATGCGATCATCGACGCTATCCCTGGCCGTGATGACGATCACGGGCAGCTGGCTCCCTGACTCGCGGATGCGCCTGCACACCTCGAAGCCACTCATCTCGGGGAGCATCACGTCGACCACTGCGACGTCGAGCGGGCCGCTCGAGAACGCGATGAGCGCATCCACCCCGTTTCCGACCAACGTGACGTCATGCCCCTCCTCGCTGAGACCGCGATCGAGCAGCGCCCCCATCGTCGGGTCGTCTTCGACAACGAGGATCCGGGCCATCAGACCACGCCGGAAGTTCCGAGCAGAGAGCCGATGAGGAACGTCGCCCCGAGCGCCACGGCGCCTCCGGCGACAACGCGGATGGTCGGCCGCAGGGCTGGGCTCCCGCCGATGCGGGCGCCGAGGTAGCCGGTCGCCGCCAGCGCGAACAGCACGACCGCGAAGGTGGCTTGGATCCGGATGCTCTCGGGGAGCAGCAGAATCGAGAGGAGTGGGAGGAGCGCACCGATCGTGAACGCGAGTGCGGACGCTCCGGCGGCTGCGAGCGGGCTGGCCACCGCTTCTTCACTGAGGCCGAGCTCCGTCTCAAGGTGAGCCGTGAGAGCGTCCTTGGCGGTGAGTTCGACGGCCACCTGGCGTGCGGTGTCGGGGCTGAGGCCCTTGGCCTCGTAGAGGCCTGCAAGCTCGATGAGCTCTGCTTCCGGTTCCTCCGCGAGCTCGCGGCGCTCCTTCGCGATCAGGGCCTTCTGGCTGTCGCTCTGGCTGCTCACGGAGACGTACTCGCCGAGCGCCATGGAGATGGCACCGCCGACGAGCCCAGCCGTGCCCGCGGTGAGGATGGCCGGAATCGCTGTCGTGGCTCCCGCCACACCGACGACGAGCGCAGCGACGGAGACGATGCCATCATTGGCGCCGAGCACCCCGGCTCGGAGCCAGTTGAGCCTGCCGTGAATGGAAGCATCGTGTGGCTCGTGGGCGTGGGCACCCGGGGTGGGTGCAGCGGGGGTGGTCATAGGCGTCATCTAAGCACAGCGCGGGCGCTTTGTGAGCGGCGAGCAGACACGAGCGAGTGAGCACTGCCTCTCCTTCCTCCGCCGAAACGCGGCTGTGGCGACGTCGTTGTCGTGGCCCGAACTCGCTACTGCGCCAGCGCGGAGACCAGATTGACCATCGCGGCCAGCACGGTCACCCCCAGGATGAATGAAAGCAAGGCGTGCCGGAGGGCTTCGCGTCGGATACACGTACTGGTGAGGTTCGTATCCGAGACCTGATAGGTCATCCCGATGGTGAGTGCGAGGTACGCGAAATCTCTGTACTCGGGTGGCTCCGGCTGATTGAAGTCAACACCCGTTCCGCCCGACCTGTAGTACACGCCAGCGTACCGAAGGGTGAACAGCACCTGGATGAGCGCCCACGACGCTCTGACTCGCCCCGGTGTGTCCGGAGACAGGATTCCTTGGAAGGATCTGTCTTATGGGACGTCCCAGTAAGTATCCGCGCGAGCTTCGTGAGCGCGCTGTCCGTATGGTCGTCGAGGTGCGGGCCGATTATCCGAGCGAGTATCAGGCGATGACCGCGGTCGCGCAGATGCTCGGCATCGGGTCGCCGGAAACGATTCGCACCTGGATCCGTCGGGAGCAGGTCGACGCGGGAGACCGGCCCGGTGTGACGACTGACGCGGCGGTGGAGATCAAGCGCCTGAAGCGGGAGAACGCCGAGCTGCGGCGGGCGAACGAGATCTTGAAGGCGGCTTCAGCTTTCTTCGCGGCCGAACTCGACCGGCCACACAAGCGATAGTCGCCTTCATCGACGAACACAAGGACCGCACCGAGGGCGGGCTCCGATGGGGTGTCGAGTCGATCTGCGCTGTGCTCACCCAGCACGGCGTGAAGATCGCCCCATCGACCTACTACGACGCCCGCGGGCGCGGACCGTCATCCCAGGCCGTGTCGGATGAGCGGTGGAAGCCGATCATCCTGGCGGCGTGGCAGGCGCACCGCAAGGTGCTCGGGGCCCGAAAGCTCTGGTTGCGGCTCCGCCGTGACGGTCACGACATCGCGCGCTGCACGCTCGAGCGCCTCATGCGTGAGCTTGGGATCGCCGGCGTGCTCCGCGGGAAGCGGAAGCGTCCCGTCGACACGGATCCGCGCGAGACCCGCCCCGCGGACCTCGTCGACCGATACTTCGCCCGGTTCCGCACGAACCAGCTCTGGGTCGCGGACTTCACATACGTGTGGACGTGGTCTGGATGGGTCTACGTCGCGTTCGTCTTCGACGCGCACTCCCGCCGCATCATCGGCTGGCGCGCCGCGACGAGCATGACCACACCGCTCGTGCTCGACTGCCTCGACATGGCTCTCTTCACCCGCCGCCGCGAAGGCATCACCGGGTTCGCGGGGCTCACGCATCACACCGACGCGGGCAGCGTCTACACGTCAATCGCCTTCACCGACCGGCTCGTCGACGAAGGCATCGACCCGTCCGTCGGATCCGTCGGCGACGCCTACGACAACTCTCTCGCGGAATCGCAGATCGGGCTCTACAAGTCCGAACTCATCCACCACGAAGGTCCCTGGCGTGACGTCGATCAGGTCGAGGCGGCGACCGCATCCTGGGTGCTCTGGTTCACCACCGAACGCACCCACGGCTCCATCGACGACCTCACACCCCTCGAGGTCGAGCAACTCGACTACGCTCGCAACGAACCGGTTGAAAGAGCCGGCTGACACCAGCAAACAGCTCTCCGGACACACCGGGGCGAGTCAGTTCGGTGGAGGCGCGTTGCTCTTCCCGGGGCCCCATGAACGCGGGGCGCACGTTCGGGTCGAAGGTGACGATTCCGTGTTCCCGGCCGCCGCGCATAGCTGCGACGACCGCCCGTCTGCCCGGTTCGAGGGCGGCGGCGATGGAGCCGGCGTGCAGGATGCGTGAGGTGACGGGCAGGGGAGAAGCTGGCAGATCCCAGGCGACAGCGAACTCGTAGCTCGCCGACCCGTCGGGGGCGATGCGCGCCAGAGCTGTGGAGGTACTGCCCGCGCGCGCTCTGTCGACGCGTACCCGCGAGCCGTCGAGGTGCTCCTGGAGGAGGGCACCGTCGGCATCGTCGCCGTAGGAGGGGCGCAGCTGGACCGCGTGCCCGAGCCGGCCGAGTCCGACCGCCACGTTCATTGGCGAGCCGCCCGGCCTCCTCGTCTGATGGCCGCGCTCGTCCACGACGACATCGACGAGCGATTCTCCGATGACCGTGATTCGGGTCTCTCCCCGCTCGATGCTGCTCATCTTGACTCTCCTGCCTTGCGTGCGTGATCTTGTGCTGCTTGTGGTGTGCGAGCGACGCCTATGGCGTGATCAGAACCTTGCCTGAGCTGTCCGCGGTTGCCGCGGCGAACGCATCTGCCGCCCGGCTCAGCTCGAACGTCTGCGAAACGACCTCACCTGTGGGCAGACCGCCGCGGCGTGCGATCTCGAGGGCAGTCTCCATGTCGGCCTCCGTGTATGCGGCGGAGCCCTGCACGCGGATCTCGAAGTCCTGGATGATCGGCATCGGGAGCACGGCATCGCGCGCAGGGACGCCCACGACGACGAGGGTGCCCGCGCGCCGCAGGAGCGAGATTGCCTGCGCGAAGGATCGTTCTGACGCGACGCAGTCGAGCACGACGTCGGCGCGGGTGCCGAGTGCCGACGCGACCTGCTCGTCGGCGTCGGTATCGGAGGCGAGGACTGCGTGGTGGGCACCGACGCGCTGCGCCCGCTCGAGCTTGCCGCGGTCGAGGTCGGTCACGACGATGTTCGTCACGCCCGCGTCGAGCGCAGCGACGACGCAGAGCAGGCCTATCGTGCCAGCTCCGAGGATCACGACGCGGGCACCGGTGAGGTCGCCGGCAATGCGGGCGGCGTGCACCGGTGTCGCGAGGCACTCGACGAGCGCGGCCGTCGCGTCGTCGACACCGTCCGGCACCGGGTAGAGGTTGCCAACTGGCGCCACGAAGTACTCTGCCATCGCGCCCGCCCACCGCAGGGACGGGTCGCAGCCGATCCAAGAAAGCGTCTCACACGCGTTGGAGCGATCCGCGAGGCAGTTCAGGCACGTGCCGCAGCTCACGTTGGGCTTCAGGATCACTCGCTGACCGAGAGCCAGCCCTTCGGCGCCTTCGCCGAGCGCCTCGATAACTCCGGTTGCTTCGTGGCCGGGCAGATATGTGGAGGCGAGGAACGGGTGGTGTCCGGCGAGCGCATGCGTGTCGGAGCCACAGATGCCGATCAGCGTGCTGCGCACGAGCGCCTGGCCCGGTGCAGGGGTCGGGATCTCGCGGCGTTCGAGGGTGACACCTAAGAGGGGCTCGACGACGGCACCCAGCATGCTGGTCGAGGCGCTCGCTTCTTGGCTGACGGTCGTGGTGAATTCAGTGGTCATGGTGGTCCTCCTTGGGTCGGGTGAATGGGATGCGAGGCGCGACTATGCGTCTAGGCGGGACTGATGGCTGGGCTGATCGCGGGGCTGCGCTCGGCAGCGGCGGCGATCGTTTTGTTGGCGGGGAGCGAGGTCTCGTCCTCGGCGGGAACGCCGTTGAACCCCGGCTGCGGCGGGTGGATGAAGAGGGTCAGTACGGCGCCGACCACGTACAGGCCGGCGTAGGTCCAGCAGACGCCGGCCACGCCGCCGAATGGGAGGACGACGGCCGCGATCGCCGGGCCCAGGAACGTCGATCCGCCGGCCGCGAGGTTGTGCGCCGAGATCGCCGCGCCTGTGTGGCCAGGTGCGAGGGCAGGGAAGACGGCTCCCATGGGCACGAACGAGGAGACGGTGATGCCAAGCAGAATGGCTGCGACCGACATGAGCAGCAGGTTCGCGCCGAACCACTGCGGCAGGTAGTAGAACGCGAGTGTCGCTCCTGCGGTGCCGATGCAGCCGTACCAGCGCATCTGCCGCATCCACCCGAACCGGTCGCCGATGCGCCCCCACACGATGTTCGTGACGATCGTGACGGCGAACATGAGGCCCCACAGCTGCATCCATTGGGTCAGCTCGAACACCTGCACGCCGTCGTACGTGGACGAGGTCAGGTAGAGCGGCATGATGACGGGGAACCCGAAGAGCGTGAGGTTGCAGATGACCCGCACGATGGCGATGAGGAGGATCTGCCGGTTCTCGCCGAGGATCGTCGCGCCGCGGGCCAGTTCGCGCCACTTCGTGCTCGCGTTGATGTTCGGCTCGTCGGCGAGCGGCGCGGGTGCCTGCTGCTTCGCGGCGACCCAGAAGCAGCAGATGATGCCGGCGGCCACCCAGGGCAGGGCGAGCCACAGGGTCGCGCGCTCCCCGACGAGTGGGATGAGCCAGCTCGGAAGGTACGTGCCGAGCACGCCGATGCCGAGCGAGTACGCCGCCCAGTACCAGCCCATCGCGGTCGCGAGGCGTGCCCGGTCAACCGTCTGCGCGATGAGCACGACAAAGGAGTAGATGAAGAGCGGATACGCGGCGGCGCGCGCCCCGTAGATGATCAGGATGAGGGGCAGGCTGCCCGAATCGAGCGCGAAGCCCAGGAAGACGAGCTGCAGGGCGAGCCAGAGCCCACCGCCGAACAGCATGACCCGCTTCGCCCCGAACAGTTCGGCGACGACGCCGGAGCTCCACGCGGCGATCGCCGCGACGAAGCCGTAGACGCTGAACACGAGCGCCGAGTCGATCGGAGCGTAGCCGAGGTCGACGAGGTACTTCGCAAGAAACGTCAATTCGAAACCGTCGCCAGTCATGAAGAGCGCGATGGCGACGTAGCCGATGACCAGTGATCGTGACAGGCCTTTGAACATGGATTCACCTCTTTGTGAGTGGCTGGTGCCCCGTCGGTGGGGGACCTGGCCGGTGTGTGCTGTCAATGATTCTGCGACGGTGTCGCCGCCTGTTCTAGCGGCGCTGGAGCGACGGAGTGATACTTTCTTGACATCACACTCGAGGGGCGTCGATGCAGAGGGAGCAGTCATGACCGTCGTAGTCGAGGAGTTCGATGCCGCCTCGTCCCCACTTCGGGGCCGAGGCCCAGTGCCAGAGGTCGTCGTGCCGGACCCCGGGAGCATGTTCCGCTGGCACGAGCACGACTACCCGCATCCGCTCGCTCGGTGGCATTCGCACCCCGAGATCGAGGTGCACCTCATCAGGGCCGGCACCGGTCTTGGCTTCGTGGGCGACCACATCGGTCGCTTCGAGGCCGGCCACCTCGTGCTCGTCGGGTCTGACCTCCCGCACAACTGGATCTCCGAGCTGGCGGAGGGACAGCAGCTGCCGGGCCGCGACGTGGTGCTGCAGATTCATCCAGAGCGCATGCAGGGGCTCGCGCACGTCGCCCCAGAAGCACGTGAGGTCGTGGCGCTCTTCCGGGATGCTGCACGCGGCATCGAATTCTTCGGCGCGACGGCGTCAGCCGCGGCCATGCACCTCGAGGCGGTCGGTGTCACGCGCGGCTCTGCTCGCCTCGCGCACCTATTCTCGCTGTTCGAGACCCTCGCTGCAGGTCCAGCGGGGGAGCGGAGGCTCTTATCGAGTGGTGCGACGCTGCCGGAAGCTGACATGACCGCGCACCTCAAAGTCGACGCGGCCATCCGCTACATCACAGAGCACCTTGACGGCGAGGTGCGACTCGGCGCCGCCGCCGCGCACGTCGGCATGGCGCCGTCCGCGCTCTCGCGCTTCTTCCGGCGCACTGCCGGCCGGGGGTTCGCGGAGACCGTCAGGCGGCTGCGCGTCATAAGGGCCTGCGCGCTCCTCGAGGAGACGACGCTGCCGATCGCCGACATCTGCTACTCGTCTGGCTTCCAGAACCTCTCGAACTTCAACCGGCAGTTCCGCGCCGAGACGGGGACGACTCCGGGGGCGTACCGGCGGGGGAGTTCGGGGGGAAGAGTTTCTCACTCGGGCTCGGGCTAGGGCTAGGGCACCTCGACCGAGTTCCACGACCGGGCGGGGATGCAGAAGACCGGGTTCGGCGACAACTCGCGCAAGGCGAACCCGCGCCTTGTCGCGCAGCTCGGCCTTGGGGGGTGTCCCTATGGTTTTGTCAAGGGTTTTGGGGTGTCGGGGTTTGGTAGATGGTGCCGTCTCGGAGCATTGCGTAGAGGACGTCGCAGCGTCGTCTGGCGAGTGCGATGAGGGCTTGGTTGTGGCGTTTGCCTTGCGCGCGTTTCCGGTCGTAGTAGGTGCGCGAGACGGGGTCTTTCAGTGCCGCGAACGCGGAGAGGAACAGAGTCCGTTTCAGGATCTTGTTCCCGCGTCGGGAGGCGTGCTCGCCCCGGATGGAAGAGCCGGAGCGTCGCGTGACGGGCGCGAGTCCGGCGTAGGACGCGAGGTGACCTGCGGTCGCGAACTGTTTCCCGGCGACTTCGGTGAGGAGTCTCGCTGCGGTCCTGACGCCGACTCCTGGCATGCTCGTCAAGACCGGGTGAAGAGGGTGCGCATCGACGAGCCGTTCAACCTCGACCGCGATCTCGGCCCGTTGGGTGCGGAGGTCTTCGAGTTGTTTCGCGAGGCGCGGCAGGACGAGGCTGGCAGCGTTCGTGCCGACGACCACGACCGTCTGCTCGGAGAGCGCCTGCATGATCTCGGCCGCGAGGCGTTTGCCCATGCGGGGAGCGAGCTTTACGAGTCGGTTGGCTAGCCGTGTCGGGCCGAGCTTCGCGAGATCCGCGGGCGCGGGGTGACGCTGGAGGAGATCAACGACGGCCTTGTGATCGAGGTGCGGGCCAAGGACTCGTTCGAGCGCGGGGTGAATCTGCGTGAGCAGGCCGCGGATGCGGTTGCTCGTCGCGGTGACTTGTCCCGCGAGGTCGTCATCGAAGCCGCAGAGCATCGAGAGTTCCGCGACCTGCTCGTCCGCGAGCTGGATCGATCGGAGGGCGTGCGGGAGGGTCCGGGCGGCTTCCGCGATGATGGCCGCGTCTCTCGCGTCGGTTTTCGCTTCGCCCGCGTGGAGGTCCGCGATGCGGCGCATCGCGAGCCCCGGCAGGTAGCCGACGAGGACTCCCGCGGCTTGCGCGACCGCAATCGGCAGCGCGCCGATCGTGGCAGGCTGATCGACGACGAACAGTAGCGTCCCGTGGTCCTTCAACCCATCGATGAGCGCGCGGAGTTTGCTCTCGTCGTTGGGCAGCGCTTTGTCGAAGAGTTTCTTCCCCGTGCGGTCGATCGCGACCGCGTGATGCTCGCCTTTGCCGACATCGACACCGATGAACACGTCGACGCTGTCGTGTCCGGTGATGCTTGTTTCCATCAGCCCTTCCCCTCTCAAATTTCGGTTCCAGCGTTGGCCGAACCAAGAAGCGGCGAGTCTCGACATCCACGTTACGAACGACACTCGGAACACGTCCGGGCCCTGTCCCTATCAGCGATCACAAGCCGCCAAACCGGGACTCGGTGACAACACCCCCCAGATCATGAACAGCGACAGGGGGCAGAGAGTCATGCCGAGCCCGGGATGGCCAACACCCTCCAAGGATCACTCCCCGAACTGGGTATGAAGAAGGTAACGGGGCTCTTCGCGGGCAGGGACCGCGTTGTCGGCGGGAAGGGGCGCACGCGCCGCAACGCGTTCAAGAACAAGTTCCTGCCGGAGCGAGTGAAGGCGCGGCGGTTCGCCGAGAAGTCACGTGAACGCGAGTAGGGTGCGCGCCGGAGGGTGCGTTTCTCAGCCGGTCTGCCCAGCCCTCGCAGCCCTCGCACCGCTCGCGGCCTCCGGATGCGTCGCCGCCCAGTTCGACAGCAGCTGCAGGCGCTCGTGGGATGCGCTCCCCGGTTCCGCCGAGAACACCAGCATGAGCAGCCCCCGGTCTGAAGACAGGTCCATGCTCTGGTAGCTGAGGTCGAGGTCTCCGACGACGGGGTGGTGCACGCTCTTCAGCCCATCGCGGTGCTCGCGCACGTCGTGCGAGCCCCAGAGCTTCCGGAACACGTCGCTGCGGGTAGACAGCTCACCGACGAGGTCGCTGAGCGCCCGGTCGTAGGGCGAGCGTCCTGCCTCGGTGCGGAGGATCGCGACGATCTGCCTCGTGTTGCTTTCCCAGTCTTGGTAGAAGCTCTGCGAGCGCTTGTCGAGGAACACGAAACGGGCCGCGTTGACGGGTGGGCGGGCATCCTCGAACATCGGGGCGAACAGCGCCCGACCGAGCGTGTTGGTCGCGATCGCGTCGAGTCTGCCGTTCTGGATGAACACGGGCACGGTCGACATGGCGTCGATGGTCTGCTGCATGGCTGCGCTGAGCTGCTGCTTCTTGGTACGGCGCTGTCGCTGCGGGTGCGTGCCCTCGTTGGCCGTCCTCACGAGTTCGTGCAGGTGCGCATGCTCGGCCTCGTCGAGGCGCAGGGCGCGGCTCACTCCGTCGAGCACGGCCTCGGAGACGCCGCCCGCGTTGCCTCGCTCGAGTCGCTTGTAGTACTCGGCGCTCATCCCCGCGAGCAGGGCGACTTCCTCGCGGCGCAGCCCAGGGACGCGGCGTCGACCACCGAAGTCGGGCAGCCCCGCCTGTGACGGCGTGAGCTTGGCTCGCCGAGAGGTGAGGAACGCGCTCAGGTCGTCATGGATGTCCATGCCAGCGACCCTACGCCGCAGCTCGCTGCCCAGAGGGGCCCTGCCAGTGCACCTCACACCAGGGCCGCGCTGTCGTCGACGGATGTGGGTTGACTCACTTCCATGAAGCACATCACTCTTGGAGGCCTCGAGGTCTCCCGCATCGGACTTGGCGCAATGACCATGGCGGGCACCTACACAAGCGAGGGCGCGCTCGACCATTCCGAGTCGATCGCGACGATCAACCGAGCGCTCGACCTTGACGTGACGCACATCGACACGGCCGAGATCTACGGCCCCTTCCTCAGCGAGGAAATCGTCGGCGAGGCGATCAAGGGGCGCCGCGACGAGGTCAAGATCGCCACGACGTTCGGCCTCTACTCGCACGTCGATCGAGAGCGGAACGCGAACAGCAGCCCAGCGAACATCCGCGCCGCCATCGAGGGGTCGCTGCGCCGCCTCGGAACCGACCACATCGACCTCTACTACCAGCACCGAGTCGACCGGAACACGCCCATCGAGGACACGGCGGGGGCCATCTCCGAGCTCGTGGCCGAGGGCAAAGTACTGCACTTCGGGCTGTCCGAGGCATCGCCGGAGACGATCCGCCGGGCGCACGCCGTGCATCCTGTGTCGGCGCTGCAGACCGAGTACTCGCTATGGACGCGCGACGTCGAGGCGGAGATCCTGCCGCTGCTGCGCGAACTGGGCATCGGATTCGTGCCATACTCCCCGCTGGGTCACGGGCTCCTGACCGGCCAGATCCGCTCGGTCGCTGACTTCGCGGACGACGACTGGCGCAAGACCAACCCGCGGTTCACGGGTGAGAACTTCGAGCGCAACCTGCGCATCGTCGACGAGGTCCGTGCGATCGGCAAGGAGATCGGCGCGACGCCAGCCCAGACTGCGCTCGCCTGGATCCTCACCCGCGGCGACGACATCGCCCCCATCCCGGGCACACGCCGCGTGAGCCGCGTCGAAGAGAACACCGCCGCCGACGCGATTGTGCTCACCGAGTCGCAGATCGCCCGCCTCGACGCACTCGAGCCCGCGGCCGGCGCCAGGCACGACGACGCGAACATGGCCTCCATCGACCAGTGACCCGATCCGGCTGAGCTACGGGGTCGGGGGCGGCGCAGTTCCCTGCCGCCTCGCTGAGGCCCGAGTCAAGTTGAGGGCGAGTTGGAGGCGCAGCGACCTGACCATCGAGCGGTTGCCTGTCTTTCCGGGCGTCACGATGAGGCCGCAAACCACTTCGCCCTTAAATTGACCGGATGCGGTGGTGAGGAGATCTGTCGCTGCCGCTCGATGGCGGGTTCCCCGTTCGTGCGAGTCCGGAACCGTAGGCTCGACGCATGAGCGGAGCGGCTTTGGGTAGACGGAACGTCCGCCGATCGCGCGCGAAACTTGCTCTGGCCCTTGCTGCAGGAGTTTGGCTGTGCCTGACGGCGTGCGGCCCGGGTCCGACGCCCGCACCAACGCCGACGCCCAGCCCGACCGTGACGGTCAGCCCCGCCGCGCTTGTCGAGGAGGCCGCACGCATCCTGGAGGAGAACGGCCTCTACTCAGGCGGTGACTGGTCGGCCCAGCGGAACGCGCTCATCGAGGCGGGCGCGGCGGCGGAGACGATCGAGGAAGCGAACGAACTCATCGCTGCGGCAACCAGTGACGCCGGGGGCAGGCACTCCAGGTTCCTGACCGCCGAAGAGCGTGAGGCAAGCTACGCGGAGGCGCCGAGCGATCCCCCCGCGGTCGAAGCCACGCAGGGCCGCACGGTCATGATCACGGTGTCGGCGATCGGGCACGACGGTCAGCTCGCCGAGGAGTATGCGCGCGCCGGTGTCGAGGGGCTGGTCGCGCTCGCGGACGCGGAGACGTGCGGCTTCGTTGTTGACCTGCGCGACAACTGGGGTGGCAACGCGTTCCCGATGCTCGGGGCCGTCTCGCCGCTCTTCGATACAAACGACGTAGCGGGATTCGTGGACCGCGACGGCACACACGGCACCATCACCGTGACCACGGAGAGCGCGACTTCAGCTGACGGTTACGAGCTGCGCTTCGACGCATAAGTAGACGTCGACACGAGCGTCTTCGCCGGCAAGCCGATCGCTGTCCTGCAGGACTTCTACACGGCGTCGGCCGCGGAGATGGTGCTCACAGCCTTCACCGGGCAGAGCAACGTGATGACGTTCGGGGAGAAGAGCAACGGACTTGCGACGGGCGTCGACGGCTTCATGCTCGCCGACGGGTCGGAGATCCTGCTCACTACCTCTCGCTACACCGACCGAACCGGCGCAGTCATGCCAGAGCCCATCCAGCCCGACGTCTCCGTGCTGACGGCGGATGCTCCCGCGGCGGCCCATGACTGGCTTGCGGGGCAGTGCGCGGCGGGTTGATTCGCTATTCGGCTTGCTCTGTCGAGCTCCGCGGGCGTCCCCGTCCCGCCGCCAGGTGCCGCTCGCGCATCGCGAGGAACAGCGGCAGGGCGAACGCGAAGGCGACGCCGAAGCAGAGGATGTAGGCCCACAGCCGCCGCATGCCCTGGCGGCGCCCCTCGACGATGATGAACACCGCGCCGACGGTGGCGGCGACGAGCACGTCGATGACGATGGACGTGACGGCCGGCCCGCTGCCGAAGTAGTCGCCGATGAAGGCGCTGCCCTCCATGCCTGCGATGACGTTGAACGTCCACGTCACAGCCCCGCCGACGACGGCGAGCACGAGGTAGAAGATCGCGAGGGGAGTCCAGGTGGATGCGCGCATGCGGCAAGGGTCGCACGCCCGGCCCCGCGCATCCCGAGCTTGCTTTGGGGGCCGGCCGGGGTGCCCGTCGAAGAGTCGCGGACTAATCGCCATTCGCCGCTTCCGAGTCCGTGGACTCGATGATCGTGCGCTCGGCCTGCAGAAGTTCGTCCCAGTAGAGCGGTAGCGCGTCGTCTTGAACCAGCCATTCCGCAGCTCTCTGCAGAGCACTGAGACGCAGCTCGACCGACGCGCTCGAGGTGACAACCGTATCGAGAACTTTACGTGCCAACTGAGGGGCGCGTCCGGGTGGGACCAGGCTCGAGTACACCTCCAATCTCGGAGTGGCACTCTGTGCTCTGAAGAGCTTATCGAGGTAGAACATGATGGCCGCTTCTGCGTCCTCAGCACCCATGTTCAGTAGCACGTTGCTGAGTGCCACGAAGTGACGCTCGGCTGTACTCCTCGCGAGAAGTGTGAGGACCTCCTCGTGCGGGAAGAACTGGAACTTACTGGCGAGCGCATAGGAACTCACAAGCGGAGCTGCGCCGGTGTCAAGGTCCTCCTCGAGCGACCAGGCCTGGACCAGCATCGGAAGCGACTCAAGGTCGACGGCTTGGATGGCCTGCCACGCTGCACGGCAGAAAGCCGCGCTGCTTTCGGCCGTGACTGCGCCGGCACGGGCGTTCTCAAGAGTCTGAGCGAGAATTGCTCGAGTGTTCTCCATTGCTATGTATGGAAGCGGGTAAGGCGGGACATCGTTGTCGAGAGACCGGCGCCAGATAGCTGCGAGCACCGTGCTCAGGAGCTGGTCTTCCGGCGGCAGGTCGAGATTGTTCGCGGAGGCAGACGTTCCGACGGCGCTAGCAGCGAACGGGGGCAACTTTTGCGAGCTTATGAGATGCATGGGCGAGGGATCATCAGGTCTTTGATTCTTCGCGAGAGATCTGACGGTCTCGTCCAGCCAATCGAGTAGGAGCGGCTCGCCTCCCCTTTCTTCGAGAACCTTCTTGCATTGAAGGCGAGCATATGTCGAGCCCACTGCGCACAGAGCGTCGAAGAACTCCCGTGCCAAGGGCGAGTTCCAGTGCCGTCCCAGGCTGTCGATCATCACGTCCACAAGCGCATCGCTCGCATCGACAAAGATGTCACTGGAGATCCACGTGATCTGGCCGTCCGCCAATGCTCGGAGGCTTCGTGACTGGGCAGCATGAAGATCCGTTTTCGACTGCGCGTCAATCTGCTCGCGAAGGAGCACGGCATTATCTCGACCGCCGTCGAGCGCGAGTATGCACTCCCCCAGCGTGTACTCCGCAGGGTTGGCGCTGTCCAGTGAGTAACCGAGACGAGTCCGGTGCTCTGGGGACATTTGTTCGAGTTCTTCAGTCGCCTTCACTGTAGATAGAGATCGGTCCACCGAGAACGCAGTATAGTACTCCTGATTCGCGAAGAGCTCGGAGATGGTTTCCAGCCGCCTAAATTGTGTGCCGCTGGCCGAGATCGAAGCCGCTTTCGCGGATCCAAATACGTGAGCTCTTGAGTCGCCTGAGTCCTCGAGTTCCTGGAGCGCGTCGACAAGGAGTTCGATGCCGCCCATGCTTCCGAGGTAGCCGGCGCAATGCTCGAGAGCAACAGCCCAAGTGCCCGGACGTAGAACTGCAGCTTTGAGAAATGGCTTTATCGAGGATTGCTCCGTTCTGATCCTCTGCGCCAGCCATCGGCCGGTGAGGTGCTCGTGCAGTGTCCTGTGCAGCCAGCGGTAGGCCTGGGACACCGGGTCCTCACCCCGGGGGAGGTCATTCGGCACCAGCAAGCCCTCTTCGCTCGCTAGGAGCGCGACAGGCTCGATGCGAGGGCCCAAGCGAGGGTCGAACGCAAGTTCGGATAGCGACATGTGATCCGCCCAGCGAGGTTCTCGCGTGCCGTCTTCTCCCGGCTGGGTGGACATGACTCCAGCTGTCTGCGTTGCAATCTCGATGACCGAGAGGATCTCGCCGGGCGAATCACGTTGCTGCTCAGCTCCCTTCCACTCTCGCCGCAGGAAGCGCGAAAGGTACTGTTGGTAGAGCCCGGTTTTCGTGAGTGCGACGTCCTCGTGCGAGGCTACGTAGCAGATGAAGCCGGCAAGCAACGGAATGCTGGCGATATCCGTCAGCCCCGACCCGGACGACAGCGCGGCCCGAGCGCGGGCCAAGCCGAGTGCATCTTCGTCGGTCACTTCGTTGAGGTCAGGGCAGAACCAAGTCACGAAGAACTTATCAACTGCTTCCGGATCCAAGGGATTGACGACCAGTTCGGTTGCCGAGGGCAAGGGCAGGGAGTAACCGGTGATTCGCGACGCGACCAGAATCCGTCCACGAATACCATCAAGCGCCCCGAGAAGCTGTATGACCTGGTTGCGTCGCGAGGGCGACGAGATTTCGTCAAGGCCATCGAAGGCAAGCAGGAACTCCGGGTCATGAAGCAGCATTCCAAGGATGGCTTTCTTGGTCTGAGGAGAACACGTTCCAGCCAGACGCCGCTCCGCCACTTCAAGTACGAGTGCGGCTGCGTCCTCCGGCGTCCGTGTCCGCGCGAACTCGCGCTCCTGGGCCAGCTCTCCAAGCTCGTCGAGACGGACCGTCAGGCAGGGGTGCCCATCATCGGTTCGCTGCACGACGAACGCCCCTAGGGCGGTGCTCTTGCCGTACCCCGGGTCGCCGAGGAGCACTCCGCGCTCCAGGTCTTGAAGCTGGTCAAGGACCGGCTCGCCACTTCCGCCGGCCAGGTCGCTATACAGTCCCGAAGTTACCCCGAGGTCCTTCTGCCATCCTTCTTTCAGCTCGCTTGCTGTGAGGGTCTGGGCCAGCATCCTCATCTCGAGATGCGGTCGATAGTAGGTCGGGGGTTTCGTGACCCTCAGCCCTGCCAGAAAACGCTTGGCGTCGATATCGCGCGAGTTGCTTGAGCTACCCCGTCGACTCTCACAATGCTTGCGGAAACTCTTTTCGATGAGCTCAGGACGGAGGTCCGCTTCACTCCCGGACCCCTCTTCGCCATGGAATGACAGAACGTACCGAGCTTCAAATTCGTTCATGCCTTCCGCGCGGGCGAAGTGCTGGAGCCAGGAGGAAGCGAATGAGGCACCGTCCCCAAAAACGAGCTGGAGAGTCTTCGCGCGCTGGTTCAACTTATTCCTGAAGCCGGGGTCCGCGCCGTTCGTGCTCAACGCCAGACCCTGCTCAAACGGGATCTCGAGTTCTGCGCTCAGCCAAACGAGGCCCATGAGTCGGGCGCTCGGAACGCCGAGCCCGTTCTGAATCGCCATTCCGCGCATGGGCCGACGACCCGCTGCATACGCGCTCCGGAGCTTCTCTTCGTGCACCGCCATGAGCAGGCCGATGAAGTCCTCCGCTCGCGTTACGGAAGTGTCCTTATCCACGACTAAAGCTTCCCAGGCGAGCCGACGTCCGGCAAGAATCAGCCGCGCACAGGCGCGCATTCGTGTGCGCCCCTGTGCGGAGCGCCGGGAAGCGCCTCCGCGCAACAATTTCTCTCAGCCACACCAGTGGCTCTCAACACAGGCCAAGGAGTTCTCATGAGCAGCACCACTATCCACCACCCTCCCGGAACGTACGCGGAACGTGGATTCGGCGACGTCGGTCGCCAGCGCACCCTCGGGACGTTCATCAGCAAGTTCATCGCCACGCTCGCCATGATCGTCGCCTTGTTCGGAGGGGCGCTCATGTTCGCGGCTCCCTCCGAAGCGGCAACGAGCAGGTGCGGGAGTGGAACCTGCACCGTGTACCTCACCAAGTCAGAGACTGTGGCTCTCTCGAACGGCAAGGTGCCAAACATCAACCTCGGCGCGCTGACAGTCCCGTACCGGGTTCTGGCCTACGGGCACGTCGCGATCGCCAAGGGCTGGGTGGCTCGAGGCAACTGTGTCGGGTTCACGGTCAGCATCAAGCCCTGGGCCACGCAGGGCATGTTCGGCTACCGCTGCTGAGCGCAGGCCTGCAGGAAGGCCCACCCCTCGGGGTGGGCCTTTCTGCGTTGCGCTCGGCGACAGCTCTAGCTGCGGCGTTCCGCTTCCTGCAGCGTCGCGCCTTCGAACTCGTCCTGCTCACGGTCGGACGCGGTTCCGGTGGAGCGCCGGATGCTCTCCTCCACTTCCTCGTCGGTCTCGTCGGAGAAGGCGACGTCGCCGCGCGGGGCGTTGTAGAGCTTCTCGTTGAGGATGCCCTCGCGCTTCGCGACGATCATCGGCACAAGTGCCTGGCCCGCGACGTTGGTCGCGGTGCGGCCCATGTCGAGGATCGGGTCGATGGCGAGCAGCAGGCCGACACCTTCGAGTGGGAGACCAAGCGTCGAGAGGGTGAGCGTGAGCATGACCGTCGCGCCGGTCGTGCCGGCGGTCGCGGCCGAACCGACCACGGAGACGATCACGATGAGGATGTACTGCATGATCGAGAGCTCGATGTTGAAGAACTGGGCGACGAAGATCGCGGCGATGGCCGGGTAGATCGCGGCGCATCCATCCATCTTCGTGGTCGCGCCGAACGGCACGGCGAAGGATGCGTACTCGCGGGGCACGCCGAGGTTGCGCTCGGTCACGCGCTGCGTGAGGGGGAGCGTGCCGATGGAGGAGCGGCTCACGAACGCGAGCTGCACGGCCGGCCACACGCCGGAGAAGAAGCGGCCGATGGACAGCCCGTGCGCCTTCACGAGGATCGGGTAGACGACAAACAGCACCAGGGCGAGGCCGATGTAGATGGCGATCGCGAACCAGGCGAGGCTCGTGAGCTTCTCCCAGCCGTAGTTGACGACGGCGCTCGCGATGAGGCCGAGCGTGCCGAGCGGGGCGATGCGGATGATCCACCACAGCACCTTCTGGATGACCGCGAGGGCGGACGCGGTGAATTCGAGGAACGGCTCGGCGCGCTTGCCGAGGCGGAGCGCCGCGATGCCGATGACCACGGCGATGACGATGACCTGCAGCACGTTGAACGCGATCGTCGAGTTCACGTCGCCGGTCTCAGCGTCGACGCGCGAGCGCACGCCCATGCCGAGGAAGTTCTGTGGCACGAGGCCCGTGAGGAAGTTCCACCAGGTGCCAACCGAAGAGGGCTCGCCGGTCTCGAGCTGCGACTGGTCGACGCGGCTGCCCGGCTGGATGGTGACGCCGAGCGCGATGCCGATCGTCACCGCGATGAGCGCGGTGATGCCGAACCACAGGAGCGTCTGCCCGGCGAGGCGCGCCGCGTTGGTGACGAGTCGCAGCTGCGCGATGCTCGAGATGACGGCGGTCAGGATGAGGGGGACGACCGCTGCGGTGAGGATCGTGACGTACGAGCTGCCGATGGTGGCGAGCGTCGCAGCGAGCCCGTTGGGGTTGCCTTCCGCGTCGTCGCCGAGGTTGCGCGCGACGAGTCCGAGCACAACGCCCAGGACAAGAGCGGCAAGGATCTGGAATCCGAACGACGTGAGGAGCTTGCGCGCGCGGCTTTTGGGGCGCGGCGTCACCTCGGCTTCGGTGGTTTCGGCGTGAGTGGGGGTGTTGGCCGACATGGAAGATCTCCCGATGCGATTTCTCATTTCGCGGGATTTTCCGCGAACTGAGCGAGGCTACGCCTGAGCCGGGGGAGTGTCACGGGTGTGACGGTTCATGACACGCAACTAATTGTTCGCTCTGGGATGTCACGAGCGGTCAGGCGGGGAATGAAACGGCGGCACGGCGTAGTCCATCTCGGCGAAAAGTAATTAAACAATCGAGCAAAATTGCAGCAAACCAGGCGTACTGTCGCCTCGTTCTCTTCGATCCCCTTGCGCAAGAAGTTGGAGCATCATGGCCGAGTCAACGCGTCGCCGGTGGATCGGGCTGGTCTTCATCAGCGTCGCGGTGGCGCTCATCATCGTCGACTCGACGATCGTGAACGTCGCTGTGCCGTCGATCGTGACGGAGCTCGGCATCACATCGACCGAGGTCCAGTGGGTGCAGGAGGCGTACACGCTCGTCTTCGCGTCGCTGCTGCTCCTCTTTGGCAGCCTCGCCGACCGCGTCGGCCGGCGCCGCCTGATGCTCATCGGCGTCGTGATCTTCGCGCTCGCGTCCGTGGCGGCGGCGCTCGCCCCGACCGGGGGCTGCTCATCCTCGCCCGCCTCGTGCAGGGCGTCGGCGGCGCCATGATCCTCCCCACCACCCTCTCGCTCATCAACGCGACCTTCCGAGGGCGCGAGCGCGGTATCGCCTTCGCCGTCTGGGGGTCGACGATCGGCGGCATGGCGGCCGTCGGGCCGCTGCTCGGCGGCTGGCTCACCACTGAGTTCTCGTGGCGCTGGGCGTTTGGCATCAACGTGCCACTTGGCATGATCATCGTCATCGGCGTGCTCGCCTTCGTCAACGAGTCGCGCGAGCCCGCGCGGCAGCGCCTCGATCTCGTCGGAGCCGCCCTCTCGGTGGTCACGTTCGGCGCGCTCGTCTTCGGCCTCATCGAGGGGCGCACCTACGGCTGGTGGGCGGTCAACGAGACCTTCACGGTTGGGTCGTTCGAGTGGCCGCTACCTGTCTCACCTGTTCCGCTTGCTTTCGCGATCGCGGCCCTCGCGCTCGTCGCGTTCATCGTGCGCGGCGTGACCAGGACCCGCCGCGGCCAGTCGTCGCTCCTCGAGTTCTCCCTCTTCCGCATCTCCTCGTTCCGCAACGGCAACATCGCGGCGCTGGTCGTTGCCCTCGGCGAGTTCGGCATCATCCTGTCGCTCCCGCTCTGGCTGCAATTCGTGCTCGGTTTCGACGCCCTGCAGACGGGGTTCGTGCTCCTGGCGTTGGCTGCAGGCTCGTTCGTGGCGAGCGGCTTCGCGGGCGCCAGCAGCGGCAAGGTCAGCGCCGTCATGATCGTGCGTGTCGGCATTCTCGCGGAGATCGTCGGCATCGCCTGGGCCGGCTTCATCATCGCCCCGGATGCGCAGTGGGGGTGGCTCATCCCGGCCCTGTTCGTCTACGGCTTCGGAGTTGGCCTCGCGACGGCTCAGCTCACCGGTGTTGTGCTGCAGGATGTGCCGGTCGAGCTCTCCGGTCAGGGTTCCGGCACGCAGTCCACGTCGAGGCAGGTCGGTTCGGCGCTCGGCGTCGCGATCCTCGGCACGATCCTGTTCACGACGACCGGCGCATCCCTCGGCGCTTCGCTTGACGATGCGCAGCTACCCGTTGAGCAGCGAGACCAGGTCGTCTCGGCCGTCGTAGACTCCGCCGGTGGCGCGATCGCCGGCCTCGGCGAGAACCCCGCCACCGCGGACTTCGCCGGCGACGCGAAGGCCGCGCTTTCCGACGGCACCCGCGCCTCGGCCTTCACGGCCGCCGCCTTCCTAGCGCTTGGGCTCGCGGCGACGCTCAGGCTCGGGTCCGGGAAGCGCGCAGACGAGTCCGAAGGCCAAGAACCCGCCTCGTCCAAGTCCTCCGGGTAGGTCCCCCTCGCGATGCACTGCGTACACTGACGTTTTCGCTTTCCGTCCAGAAAAGCTCTTCGTCCAGTAGGGCTTTCCGTTCAGTGAAGGGGGTGCATTCATGGTTCGTCCCCGTGTCCCGATGCTCTCCGTGGAGAAGATCGCGCTCGCCGCGCTCGAGCAGATTGATGCGACGGGCGACTTCTCGATCCCCCTTCTTGCGGATCGCCTCGAGGTCGGTGCATCCTCCCTCTACCATCACGTCGACGGGCGCGCCGGCATCATCGAAGCCGTCCGTCAGCACCTCAGCGCCGGCAGTGCGGGGGCGCTGCTCGCCGAGCCCGGTCAGACTGTCGAGGCCGAGCCCGAGGCCGAGCCCGCGCAGGCGGATACCTTGCCCTACGACCTGGACCAGTCGGACTGGCGGGTCATGCTCCGGCACTGGGCGCGGGCCTACGTCGTCGCGATGTCAGCGCATCCCCTCGCCGTGCCGCTCATGGTGCGGCAGCCGGTGAACAACGCGACCGCCCTCGACATCTACGAGAGCGCTGCGCAAGTTTTCACCGCGGCGGGATTCACGAGTGAGCAGGCGATCGTCGTGATGACCTTCATCGAGAACTTCGCGATCGGGACCGCGGTCGACGAAGCGGCGCCTGATGTCCCGTGGGCGGGCGATCCGGAACGACACGTCGCGCTGACCGCGGCGCTCGGCTCCGTACCACCCCGGGCTCGCGGCATGCTCGCGTTCGAGTTCGCCCTCGACGCCGTCGTGGCCGCGATGGAGCGGATCCTCGAGCAGAGCCCCCAGCACAACCTCGAGCAGTAGTACTCGGCACACCGACCGGCCGGTCGACCCGGCCCGCTACTCCGCGGTCACGTAGCTGAGGTCGTGGATGCGCCGCCCGGCCTTCGCCGCCTTCCGCTCGAAGACGGTGAGGGTGCGTCCATCGAAGCGTGGGGCCCAGTCGCCGGGGTGCTCGCTCGTGAACTCGGGCGCCGCATCCAGCACCTCGCGCATCTGGAAGGCGTAGTCCTCCCAATCGGTCGCGAGCCGCATGCGGCCGCCCGGGCGCAGTGCGTTCGCCGCGACGGCACTGAAGCCGTCGCGCACGAGCCGCCGCTTGGTGTGCTTTGCCTTGTGCCACGGGTCGGGGAAGAAGATCCACAGTTCCTCGACGCTGCCAGGAGGAAGCATGTGCTCGAGCACCTCGACGGCGTTCGCCTCGACGAGACGCACATTCGACAGGCCCGCATCCTCGATCCGCCGCAGCGTGCGCGCGAGGCCTGCGACGAAGACCTCGACGGCGAGGAAGTTCCGTTCCGGACGCTCGGCGGCGGCAGCGACCACGGCCTCACCCGTGCCTGAGCCGATCTCGACGACCAGCGGCGCATCCCGACCGAACAGTTCAGCCGGGTCAACCCGGAATGCCGGGTTCACGGAGAAATCCAGTTCGGCGCGTTCGACGTCGACCAGGTACTTGGGGCCAAGCGTCTCCCACGAAGTCTGCTGACCGTCGGTGAGTCGGCCGCTCCTCCGGGAGAACGAGAAGATTGGACGATGCGAGGGATGCTGCGCCGGCTGGGCGGTTTCTGCGTCTGACACCCGACAAACCTAGGCGATGCGTACGCCGATACGACAAACCGTGCTCGCCACGCAAGAGTGTTCAGCAGAGAGCTCCGGATAGGGGATGCTGGGTGCAGGAAAGCCGTCACCCCCGGTCGGAGGTTCAGAATGCCGTATCGCAGCAAAGAAGTGCTCGAGTCATGGGCTCGCGAATTCGAGAGCCTCGGCTACGCCGAACCCGGGGTCGTCAACGTCATCATCCAGGACGGCGACGAGGGGCAGGACACGGGGCTCGTGCGCGTGCAGCTCTCGAACGTTCCCACCGAGCTCTACCTGCAGCCGGGCACCCGCGACAGCCCGAAGTGGTCGGTCACGCTCGAGCCGCGCGAAGACATCCTGCACCTCTCTGCGGCAAATGTGCACGCCCTATCCCAGGAGCTGGCGGTCGTCTCCGCGCTCTGCACGTTCCTGCAGGCGAAGTCGATCGTGCTGCTCGCAGAGCTCCACTCGCAGGCGCACACGGAGGTGCAGGCGTCGTCTCAGCCCGAGTCGCAGCCCGCGGCGCAGGCCGTGTCAGCCGACGCGAACGCCTAGCCCGCGCGGGATTCGCCAGCCTCGCCGGGTCGTTCCGTGGCCACGCCGAGCGCATGCGTGAGCAGTTGCGCGAGGCGCTGAAGCGTCTCGGCGTCGGCCTCGCCGGCGACTGTCGCTTCGAGTGATCTGTCGAACTCGCTGAGGCGGTTCCACGGTTCGGCCGAGAGGTCGACGGTGACCGTGAGGAGGCTCGCGCGCCGGTCCGTTGGGTCGGTATCGCGGTGGATGGCGCCACGCTCGAGGAGTCTGTCGCACAGCGTGGAGACGCCGGCGGACGTGAGACCCAGATGCGCGCGGAGGGCGCTTGGCCGGGCGCCGGGGTTCTGCTCGAGGTAGGCAAGGGCGCGAGCGTCCATCTCGCCGATGCCAAGCGACCGCCTGGCCTCGTTCTGTGACGCCTGGCGGGCCTCGGCGAAGGCGGTGAGCGCGTCGCTCAGTTGCGACGCCGGCGTCTGCTCGACCGTGGGTGTGGCGCCAGGCTGTGCTGCCCGACTCTGACGGTCGGCCGAGGGAGTGTTCGTCATGGCAGCGCTCCCCTCGATGTCAGTTGTGCCGCCCAGAGTACACGCAGGGCGTCGACGAGGACCGCGCCCGGTCAGCCTCCGGTCAGCCGCGTTCGAGCGCATCCCACTCGAGTGCGAGCAGTGCCAGCTGCACTCGGTTGGTGACGTGCAGCTTCGAGAACAGACTCGCAAGGTGCGTTTTCACGGTTGCCTGGCTGACGTACAGGGCCGTGGCGATCTCCGCGTTGGTCATGCCCTGCGCCACGTACCTGGCGATCTCCCGCTCTCGGCCGGTCACTTTCGCGAGCAACGAATCGCTCTGCCCGGCAGTCGGCCTCCGCTGCTGTTCGCTTGCTCGGTCGGATGCCCCAGTATCAACGGATGCCGGAGCGTCGACCGAACCGCCCGCGGCCGCGGCGCGCACGAGCCGGTCGAGGGCGCTCGGGGAGAAGACGGCCTTGCCCTGCGCCGCGTCGAGCACGGCACCGACGATGTCTTCCGGTGGGGCGTCCTTCAGCAGGAACGAGACGGCGCCGGCCCGCAGGGCATCCAACAGGAACTCCTCCGTGTCGAAGGCGGTGAGCATGACGACCTTCGCTCTGGCTCCGTTGGCGGTGAGCTGCTCGACGGCGTCGATTCCCGTGAGGCCGGGCATGCGGACATCCATGAGGATGACGTCAGGGTCATGCTCCTCGGCCAGGGCCAGCGCTTCGTGGCCGTTGGTTCCTTCGCCGACAACACGGATGCGCTCGGCGCCGTCGATGAGCAGGCGCAGGCCCATGCGGATACCCGCCTCGTCGTCGACGATGAGCACGCTGATGCTGTCTTCGGTCACCACGGAAGCTTCACCTCGACAACAAAATCGCCGCGCGCCCTGGCGCCAGCTTCCAGAGAGCCGCCAACCAGGTGGACGCGCTCGCGGGCGCCGATCAGCCCGTAGCCAGTGCCGAGGGCGAGGGCGTCGCCGCGCTGGAGGGCGTTCGCGACCGTGACGGTCATGCTGCGCTCGCCGCCGTCGAGTTCGATGCGCACGTCGGCTCCCGGGGCGTGTTTGCCGGCGTTGACAAGCAGCTCTGAGAGCGTGCGGCAGAGTGCGCGAATGCGCTCGTCGGACAGCCTGGAGAGGTCGCCAGGCCCGATGGAGAGCCAGGAGACGAGGGGCGGGCTCTGCGTGGGGGTGCCGTTGGCAAGCAGCGATTCGAGCGCATCCAGGCCAGGAAGCGGAGTGTCGCCTCGCCCTGAATCGCTCGGTTCGCGCATGCCCTGGAGCACTTCGCGCAGGCGGGTGTTCGCGCGTGCTGCCGACTCGCGCACCGTGGCCGCAGTCTCTCTCACGAGCTCGGGGGACAGGTCGCTGCGGTAGGCGAGCGCACCGGCTTGCGTGGCGACGACGGCGAGGTCATGGGAGATGGAATCGTGCATGTCTCTGGCGATCGCGGCTCGCTCCTCGGCGCGTGCGCGCTCCAGGTCGGACGCCCTGCTCTGTGCAAGCGCGGCCCGCTCGCGTTCGGCTGAGGCGGCCTGCGCGCGCAACGACGTGATGAGCGCGGCTCGCGTGCCCCGGGAGCGCCCGAACAGCAATGCGATGACCGTGGAGAGCGCCACGACGATGATGTAGAAGATCGGCGCATCCATGGGCGCGCGGCCGGTGATGCTGGACTCGAACCAGTCCCAGAGGATCCCGCCGCCGACAACAAGCGCCACAACCGACACATCCATGGGCAGCGAGCGACGGGCGCCGAGCCGCATCACGGCGATGAGCCACGCCGCGAACGCCAGCGTGCTGGTCATGCCGATCGCGACGATCCACAGGTTCCCGGCGCGGGAGCCCCGTACCGGGCCGATGGCAATGCAGGCCGCGAGTCCCACGACCAGATTGATGATGAGGAACCCATAGAACGCGCCGGACTCAGAGTCGGTCGCCGGGTCGTCGAGCGTGACGGCGAGCGTCAGCGTGAAGACGATCGCTCCCGCGAGCAGTGAGCCGAGCGAGACCGCGACCACCCGCATCCACGGGCGCCACCGGCGGTGTTCCGCGGGAGCCTCCGCTGACCTCAGGTCGCTCTCGGTCAGGCGCCCACCAGCCAGCCCGCCGTCGAGGGCCAGCTCGTCCACGAGGGGAGGGGCCAGCGGCCGGGGGATGGTCATGGCACGAGTCTAGGAAGACCCACCGACAATCGGATCGGCCGTTCGGTTGAAGTCGGCTCTAGAAGCAGAACTCCATGTTGGAGAGGGAGATCCACTGCTGGCTGGTTGTACCGGAGGTCGGGTTCGTGTCCGAAGAGGGCGTCAGGTGCCGCAGAACGTGCGGTACGCGCCGAAGTCCGGCGGCGCCCCGGTCGCATACCGGTCAAGATCCGCGCGCTCGTCGTAGGGAGCGGTCACCGCGCCGAGCAGATCTTCCAGGGGCTGCAGATCGTCGGCGCCAGCCGCATCGAGCGCCTCCTCGACGAGATGGTTGCGTGGGATGTAGACGGGGTTCACCGCATCCATCGCCGCGGCATCCGGCTGATGTTCGAGCCAAGATCGAGCCCACGTGCGAAACGCGGGAGCCGACTCTCCGAAGGCGTCGAGCGCCGGTTGCCGCTGGCCGCGCGCATAGGCACCCAGCGCCCTGAACGTGGAGGTGTAGTCGGCGCGGCTCTGCTGCAGGAGCGCCAGCAGCTCGCCAAGGAGGCGCTCGGCTTCGTCAGGGTCGACGTCGTCTGGTAACCCGAGCTTGCGCCGCATCCCGTCGCCCCAGGCATCCTGGTAGGCCGGGCCGAACGATGACAGCGATCGTTCGACGAGCCTGACCGCCTCGTCCTCGTCTTCATGAAGCAGGGGCAGCAGCGCCTCCGCGAACCTCGTGAGGTTCCACCCGGTGGCGTGCGGCTGGTTGCGGAACGCGTAGCGGCCCTGGTGATCGATTGAGCTGAAGACCGCGTCAGGGTCGAAGGCGTCGAGGAACGCGCACGGTCCGTAGTCGATCGTCTCGCCGGAGATCGTCATGTTGTCGGTGTTCATGACCCCGTGCACAAACCCCACGAGCATCCACCGCGCCACAAGCGACGCCTGCGCGGCCACGACCCGTTCGAAGAACGCGAGGTACGGGTTGCTCTCGGCGGCGACGGAGGGGTAGTGCCTCGCGATTGCATGGTCGGCGAGGCGGCGCAGCAGATCGAGGTCGCCGGTGGCCCGCGCGTACTGGAACGAGCCGACACGCAAGTGGCTGCTCGCGACCCGGGTGAGCACGGCGCCAGGACGGACATCGTCGCGCTGGACCATGCGCCCGGTGGCGACAACCGCCAGGGAGCGGGTCGTCGGGATGCCGAGAGCGTGCATGGCCTCGCTCACGATGAACTCCCGGAGCATCGGGCCGAGCACAGCGCGCCCATCGCCCCCACGGGAGAAGGCGGTGCGACCAGAGCCCTTGAGGTGGATGTCTCGGAGCTGTCCGGCCGTATCCGTCACTTCCCCGAGGAGGAGGGCGCGTCCATCGCCGAGTCGCGGCGAGTACTGCCCGAACTGGTGCCCCGCGTAGGCCTGGGCGACCGGGGTGGCACCCTCAGGCACCGTCGTGCCGAGGAGCAGCGCGACTCCATCATCCGAGCGCAGGAACGCGGGGTCGAGACCGAGCTCGGCCGCGAGCGCGTCGTTGAGGAGGACCAGCCGTGGGGCTGGCGCCGTCTCGGCCTCCCACGGCGAGGCGAGCTCGGGGAGGTCTCGCGCGAAGCGGTTCTGGAAGGTGACACCCGCGTGCGTGGTCGCAGTCATGCGCGCCACAGTATGCGGGTTGCCGGGCTGTCGCGTGAGAGCGTCCGCCTCGGAGTTCACATGCCATTCATTGAAGCCGGTCGTACGATCACCATCGCCTGCCCAGACCCCCGCCGCGGCATAGCAAGACTCCAGCCCGGAGTCCTAGCGAACGCGATGCGAGGTCCGATTGCCAATTCCATTCACGGTCGCCGATGACCGCAGCCGGAGCGGCGCGCTATGACGCCGTGGGAAGAGACGGGCGTGCAGCTCTTCGTGCTCAGGAACGTGCACCGGCAGCACTCGCTCTGGCCGGACTTCGCCGACTTCCCCGCCGACTGGGTGCCGGTCTTCGGCCCCGCATCCGCCGCCGACTGCCGCGCCTACCTCGCCGGAGACCGCCAGGAGCACGACCTCGACTCGTGACCGACTACTGGACTTCCTCGAACTCGAAGACACCGGCTGGCGCCGTTGCGAGGAGGTCCTGCCGGTAGGAGTCCGAAAAGAGCGCAGCATCGATGCCCAGGATGATCCGATTGAGTTCCACGTCCATCCGCACCGAGGTCAGCCCGTCGTCGTTGCTCGTCCAGAGCGAAGTCACCGCGAGGTCGGCCTTGCAGAGGGTCGCGTACGAGAAATCGACGAGCCTCGGTGCGAAGGACGCGCCTTCCGCTTCGATCGCGGCGGCCGCGGCTTCCACTTCCGGCGATTTTGCGCGCAGGGCCTGCCAAGCGGTTTCGGCGTCGTTTCCGCCTGCGGCGAAGCCGACCACGGAAACCCCGACCGTGCCGCGGGGACCTGGGCCGGCCGCGATGTTTACGTTGTCGAAGCCGCCGACCTCGTCGGGGAGAAGGAACAGCAGCTCCTGCTCGTGCGCCGCGATCCGGGTGTACAGGTCGCCGGACGTCTTCCCCGCCGGCAGGTCGATCCACTTGGCGTGCTGCGTCAGGCACTGCGTCATCTGCACTGGGACTGGCTGGTTGGTCATCTCCTCCATGGGGATGCCCTCGAGCGAGTCCTGAGATGGGGTCCCCTCGGCCGCGGGAGCAACCGAGTTCGCGGATGCAGGAGCGGAGTCGGATGCGCTCGCGGTGGGCTGCGGGGCTGCGGGGCTGCCGGAGAATCTGCCTGGGCGCATCCCGCGAGGAGCAACAGGGCACCGCAGAGGATCGACGCTGGGACGAGGCGACGGAGGATCATGCACCTGACCCTATGAACGCGGCAGGCTGCATCCGGTCACGAAACGATACCGACGCCGATCTCGCGCATCACGATTCGGAATCAGCGCCTGGCGTCGCCGGTGTAGTCGTGGCTACATTCGAATTACCGCGCCCGCACGCCGAGAGGGAGACCACCGTGATCCTGACGTTCCAGTTCCAGCCCGTCGACGACCTCCATGCCGCCGTGCAGCATTACCTCGATCTCGGCTGGGAGGAAGCGTGGCGCGAAGGCGAGCACACCGTCTCCCTGCAGATGCCGGAGCTCGAAATCGAGCTCATGCTCGACGACGAGCCCGGGTGGGGGCCGGCCGGACCCATGTACTTCGTCGACAACGTGGATGCGTGGCGCGCTGAGCATCCGACGGTCACGACGGGCGAGCCGCGGGAGATCCCAGGCGGGAGAGTCGTCGAGGTCACCGCTCCTGGCCACACGTATTACGTGTTCTCCGTTGAAGAAGTCGAGGGATAGCGACGTAGCCCGCGTCGCCCGAGACGGCGCGCGTCGCGGCCCAGGCGAGGTGGGCACCATAATCGGACGGTGATCATCGGGTCAGGGACGCTAGTGAACGTCGCGCTCATCCTCGTCGGAGGCCTCCTCGGCATCCTCCTCGGGGACCGGCTCAAGGAGCGGACCAAGACGACCGTCACCGCGGTCCTCGGCCTGTTTGTCATCGTGCTCGGCGGCATGAGTGTCGTCGACATGGGCTCCGCCGCGCTCGCGGAGGCCGCCGGTCCCTTCGCGATGATCGTCATCCTCCTGTCGCTCGTGTTCGGGGCGCTACTCGGCTCCGGGTTGCGCATCGAGGATCGGCTCGAGGGGCTTGCAGTCTGGGTGCGCGGTCGACTCAAGTCCGAATCCGACGGTGACGGCCGCTTCGTCGACGGCATGGTGACCGCCACGCTCCTCTTCTGCGTCGGGCCCCTCGCCATCCTCGGCCCCATCTCCGACGGTCTGGGCCTCGGCGCCGACCAGCTCTACGTCAAGGCGGTGCTCGACGGCTTCGCCGCGATGGCCTTCGCCTCGACCTTCGGCAAGGGCGTGCTGTTCGCGGCCGTTCCCGTCGGGATCATCCAAGGTGCCTTCACCCTCGTCGGCTTCCTCGCAGGCGACGTCTTCAGCGACGCCCAAATCGACGGACTCTCGGCCGTTGGCGGGCTCATCCTGATCGCCCTCGGGGTGCGATTGGTCCCGCTCGGGGCGATCCCGGTCGGCGACCTGCTCCCCGCGCTGGTCATCGCGCCAGTCGCGCTCGCGTTCCTGGGTTAGCGGCGGGTGCGCTCAGCGCCGCCGAAACTTCGCGACGCCCGGGATGCTGTCGGCCTCGGTCGGCAGGGTTCCTCGCGCGAAGTCGCCCCAGACCGCGCGCATCCGCTTGCCCTCGCGGTCGATCTCTGACCAGCTCGCGCCGCGGACGAGGGGAGCCTTGCCCCACGTCGCCCGGTTGCCGAAGAGCAGAGGCAGGTCGATCATGTGGCAAGCGCCCCACACGTTGTGCGGCGCTTTCCAACTCACGACATACGTCGATGCGCGCCCGCCTGCTCGCACGTGCCGCCCCGCGAACCTGTTCGCGTCTCGCCGGTAGACGAGCCAGGTGAGTGCGGCGACGACCCACGCAGTGAGCGACTTCCCGACGACCGGCAGCTCGCTCAGGCGCTTCGTCTGCGGGATGCGCGGGACGAAGAGGAGGGCTTCCTCCGACGTGTGCCCGATGAGCAGGTCGATCTTGCGGGCGTTCGCGTCGCGCCCGGCAAGTACACCGGCGGTGTCGGGCAGCGGGGCGAGCCCGTGCTGCGGGCTGAACGACATTGCGCCCTGCAAGCCGTACTCGGCGGATGCGCGGAGCGCGGCGGCCTGCGCGCGCACGACGTCCGCGACGGGCGTCTCCGGATTCAGGCCGGAAGTCGCCGCGAGCATCTTGCTCTGCATCTCCTCGCGCCCGCCCTCGACGTTCAGCGGCGCGCTCTGGACGATCGCCCGCGCGAACAGGTCCGGCGCCTCTGGCAACGCCATGAGCTGAGCGATGGCGTGAGCGCCGGCCGACTGCCCGTACGCCGTCACCTGCCGAGGGTCGCCGCCAAACGCCGCGATGTTGCGCTGCACCCACCGGAACGCCTCGACGATGTCGAGTAGCCCCAGGTTCGCGGGGCGCGCATCCGTGCCGCCGAGGAACCCGAACAGGCCGAGCCGGAACGTCGCGTTCACGGCGACCACGCGCTGCTCCGCGACCAGGGGAGCGGGGTCCATGACCGCGGCGTCGCCGGCGGCGGAGACGTAGGAGCCGCCGTGAATCCACACCATCACCGGTAGCTGCTCGCCCCGCGTGAGGTCGGCGGGCAGCGTGATGGAGAGCCGCTGGCAGTCCTCATCGACCCCGAGCTCCGCGATGCCGCTGCCAAGCACTTCCTCGAGTACCGTCATGGGCGCCTGCGGGCAGGCTGGCGACCAGCTCTTCGCCTCGAACACCTCGGCCTCCGCGCGATCCGCGACGGGCCGCGGAGCCTCGAACCTAGCGGCCTCCGCATACCGGATGCCCGTGGCGCGCACGATCCGCCCTCCGCCCGGCCGGTCCTCAGTCCATCCGGAGACAGGGCCGCACGGAGGAGAGAAGGTAGGGGAGGAAGCCATGCTCGAGTCTTTCATCCCGCTCGCCGCCGATTCTCGTCGCAGGCTTGCGCTCTCCCGGGCGTGTCGCCTAAGCTCGACCCTTGGTGCGCCGGGGTTCCCCTCTGGCGCGACCGTGTCGGTGTGCATCCGCCATCGACGCAGACAAGAGATCTTGGGCGGGGCCTTCTGGTTCCCGCGGTATCTACGGAGGAAACAATGGCAGCAGTGTGCCAGGTGACCGGGGCGGTTCCCGGATTCGGTCACAACATCTCGCACTCGCACCGACGGACCAACCGTCGGTTCGACCCGAACATCCAGAAGAAGAAGTACTTCGTGCCTTCCATGAAGCGCACGATCACGCTGACGCTTTCGGCTAAGGGCATCAAGGTCATCGACGCACGCGGCATCGAGTCCGTCGTCGCTGAGCTTCGTGCGAAGGGAGTCAAGTTCTAATGGCGAAGAAGAGCCAGGACGTACGTCCGATCATCAAGCTCCGCTCCACCGCTGGAACGGGCTACACCTACGTGACGAAGAAGAACCGTCGCAACACGCCTGACCGCCTCGTGCTGAAGAAGTACGACCCGGTCATCCGCAAGCACGTCGAATTCCGAGAGGAGCGCTAAACATGGCCAAGAAGAGCAAGATCGCCAAGAACGAGCAGCGCAAGGTCATCGTCGAGCGCTACGCGGAACGCCGCGCAGAGCTGAAGAAGGCTCTTGTCGACCCGAACGGCACCGACGAGTCGCGCGAGGCAGCTCGCGTCGGCCTGCAGAAGCTTCCCCGCAACGCTTCGCCGGTTCGCGTCCGCAACCGCGACAGCATCGACGGACGCCCCCGCGGCCACGTCTCGAAGTTCGGCATCTCGCGTGTCCGCTTCCGCGACATGGCTCACCGCGGTGAGCTTCCAGGAATCACGAAGTCGAGCTGGTAACCACCAGCCCGCCAGCAATGGCGTAGTGCTTTCCCGAAACCCCCGAGCGTCTTCGCTCGGGGGTTTTGTGCATTCGGGGTTGCGTGGGGGCGTGTCGGTGGGTGGACGGTGCGCTCGCGCTCGCGCTCTCCGCCCTGGCGCCGCTTTCCGGATGGGTTGCACGCTTCGGGATGGGTTGCAGTGCATCCCGAAACGTGGAACCCATCCCGAAACGGGGTGTACCGGTGTGGATGCCCGGGTAGGTGGATGCGCGGGGTTGCGCATCCAGCCATATCGTTTATCGTTATGCATATCGAGAAACGATATGGAGGAAGATCATGAACGCACGTCAGAACGTGGAAGGCACGGACCGCGAAGCGAAAGAGCTCGGCTACCTCTGGCCACTTGGCATCGTCGCCGCCGGGCTTGTTGTCCTGAAGCCCCTCGAGAACGTCGTCGGCTACTTCGTCGACGGGAGCGTCCGCGTCAATGCGTCGTTCGAGGGCGCGTCCGTCTTCCTGCCGGCCCCCGTGGGGGCCGACGTCCCCCTCGACGGCGCCTCGACGATCCTGGTCGCCGCCGACCTCATCCCCACGGGCGCGCTTGTGCTCCTCCTGATCGGTCAGATCATCGGCGCCGTGCTGAGTGTCGCCGCCGTGTGGATGCTCCTGCTGTTCGCCAGGAACCTCGCGAAGGGTGACTTCTTCGGCCGGAAGAGCATTGGCCTGCTCGACTGGTCGTCCGGCCTGGTGGTCGCGGCCCTCGCCGCCCCCGGGTTCTTCGAGCTGCTCGGCACGAACTGGACCATCGCCAAGCTCGGGTGGAGCGGGTCGGATGCACCCGAGCCGACGATCCTCGACCAGACCTGGGCGTTCCTGCTCATCCTCGTGATCCTGCTCGTCGTGAACCTCATCATGCGCCGTGGCGCGCGCCTGCAGCTCGACCAGGAAGGGCTCGTCTGATGGTGCCGGACCCGCTCGAGGAGCCGCACTACATCGTGTGCCACCTCGGCGAGATCATGGCACGTCGCGGCATCACGCTCGTCGACCTGTCGGAGCGGGTCGGGATCAGCGTCGTCAACCTGTCCGTGCTGAAGAACAACCGCGCGAAGGCCGTGCGCTTCGAGACGCTGGCGAGGCTCTGCGCCGTGCTCGAGTGCAAGCCGGGCGAGCTGCTCGACTACCTGCCGCCGCGCTGATCGTCGGCAGGTGTGTCGGTCTGTCGTCTACGGAATGAGTCCTCGAAGCGACGCCGCTTCCTGCAGGTCATCACGGAATTGGTCGAGTGTCGCCAACGTGTACATGCCATCGATCTGCTGGGTTTCCCAGAGCTCGTGGATTCGTTGAAGGTCGCGCTTCCGCGACTTCCATCCAATGCCATCTATGACTGCGATCACGAATTGCCGGGGCTGTCGGACGTCAGCCATGTCGACGATCTCTCGAACGGCGTCACTCAACTTGCTCCCGGTCGAGTCGAAGCCTTTGGCAGCTACGACGATTTCTGCGCTGTCGCCTTTGGGTACGACGAGATCGCAGGGAGCCGTTCGGCCATTTCGCCCTATGAAGCGGGTCCGTGTCTGGTAGTTGAGGCCGAGGTCAGCTGCAATGGCTTCGATCTCATCCTCCACCTTCCGGCCCGAGATACCAGCCTGAGTCGCCGTGACTCGTGTGCCTGCCCGAGCCACGAGAACATCGCCGAGCGTGTATCGGCGCACTTGTTGCGTTTCAAGCAGCCGTACGAGGTCGTAGTCGCGATCGAGGAAGTCGATGAGCTCCTCGGGCCGGTCGCGTGCAAGCGTCTGCCAGCCAGAGGTGTCGAACTGATCTTTCAAAGCGTTCTTCAGACGCTCCTGGCTGAGCCCAACGATGAGACCGAGGACTGGGATGTCCTGCGGGTGGTCCTGGCTCCACGATGAAAGCGAACCTGGATCGATCGCGGGAAGTCGTTCGAGGGACTCTGACGCCGCCTTGATTGCCTCTGCCTCCGGCGTCGACGCCGTCGGGTCGATGTGCCCGGTGAGTCGTCCCAAGCTGCCGATGTATTCCTCGAAGCTGACCGCACGACTCATGAGTTAGTCCCGACGAATATGTACTCGCTCGCGTCGCGTCGCGTCGCGCTCGAGTGCGTGCCGAAGCTGTACTTGTGGTCGATGGCTGTAACCCGAACCTTGGGCTTCACCTTCGCAAGAAGCTCGACGATTCGATCGGCATGCGGCAGCGCGTTGGACGAGTAGGACAACACGATGGCGCCTGCTTCGCTGAACTTGTCGAACGTCTGCGAGAGGGCTGTTTCGATGGAGCGCTTGTAGGCGAACGGGGTGTAGCGCTTCTCCAATTTTTTGGTCCGTGTCTCTTCCATGATTCTGGTTCCGCGCCAGTAGACGCTCAGTCCTTCGAGGAAGTGATAGCGCTTGATGTAATCGGCATCGTCTTTGGGAGGGGCATACGGAGGATCAAGGTAGACGATGTCTGAGCTGAGATCCGGAAGGTCGAAGACGTCACCGGTGAGTGCCACGTTCTCCATTCCATTGCTGAAGACCGTGGCGTTGTAGTCGGCCACTCGCTCGCGAAAATGCTCGCGCAGACTGAGTCGAAGGTCGCGCCTGCCATCTGCGTACCGACCGGAATCGGTGAAGGTGAAGACGCCGCGGGGTTGTTTCTTCGCGGCCGAGAGCACGAGCGCGGCGATGGCGATATCGCGACGATAGCCGTCGAGGGTGTCGATGTGTGACCACGCCGAGTCGAGGAATGTGAGGTCCTCGTGGGTGAAGTAGAGGTCTTTGAACTTCGTTTGGATGAAGTCCCTGTCGTCGGCTGCTGGCCCGCAGATGAGCTCGACAGTCTGCGCGTCGAGTAGTTCGCTCGAGTTCTCGACGGTTGCGCGAGCGATCACCGTCGGGAAAGTCAAGAAATCGTTGCTCGTGACCTGAAAGCCCTGAGTCTTGAGGAGGTAGGAGACAACACCTGAGCCGGAGAATGCGTCGACGGCCGTTGTCCCGCCCAGCTCCGAGAAAGTCCGCTCAAGGTGAGCGAGGAGACGGTACTTCGAACCCATGTATCGGAGGCGAGGGAATACCTGCGCCTGCTTGAGGGCTTCGGCGGAGTTCGTAGGGCGCGAGAGGCGCTCGAGCGAGGTGGCCTGCTCGGAGGGCCGCGATTGAGCGCTCACGGAACTGCGTAGATCTGACACGTGAGAAGTGTCGCAGGGACGACCGACAGAATCCACCTGCGGCGGCCGCCGCTTTGGGAGCGTGATCCTGAACCGCGCAATGTCGGCGGCGTGGGTGAGAATGGCACGCATGTCAGATGTTCGAGGCGCAGACGCCTTCCGCGCCGCACGTGATCAGCTGCTCGCCCTCCGCACGGATGCGGAGCGCGCGAGCCGTGAGTTCGAGTGGCCAGACGTCGGCGACAGCTTCAACTGGGCGCTCGACTGGTTCGACGAGATCGCATACGGAAACGAACGCACCGCGCTCTGGATCGTCGAAGACTACGGCAGCGAGGCCAAGTACAGCTTCGACGACCTGCGGCGGCGATCAAACCGGGTCGCGAACTGGCTGGAGGCGCAGGGCATCCGCCGCGGCGACGTCGTCATGCTCATGCTCGGCAACCGACGCGAGCTGTGGGAAGCGATGCTCGGCGCGCTGAAGCTGGGCGCCGTCATCCTCCCCACCTCGGTTGTGCTCGGCCCGCACGACCTCGACGACCGCGTCGAACGCGCCAGGGTTCGGCTTGTCATCGCCGAGGAAGCCGACGCGGCGAAGTTCGACAACGTCCTCGGCAGCTACCGCGTCGCCCAGGTGGGCGCCGGGCTCGACGGCGCCGCGCGTGAGGCGTGGCTCGACTTCAACGACATCTACGATGCGTCGGATGCGCCCGTCGAGAAGCGCACTGCGAGCGACGATGCGGCCCTCATCTACTTCACGTCCGGCACAACGAGCCACCCGAAGATCGTGGTGCACTCGCACCGCTCCTACCCCGTCGGCCACCTCTCGACGATGTACTGGATCGGAGTCGAACCAGGAGGCGTGCACCTCGCCATCAGCGCGGCCGGGTGGGGGAAACACGCCTGGAGCAGCTTCTTCGCCCCCTGGAACGCAGAGGCGACCGTCTTCGTCGTGAACTACCAGCGATTCGACGCGGCCCTCCTGCTCGAGCAGCTCGGCAAGGCGGGAGCGACGTCGTTCTGCGCCCCGCCAACCGTGTGGCGCATCCTGGTGCAGCACGGCAAGACCGAGAAGCCGCGGGCCATGCGTGAGCTGCTCTCGGCTGGAGAGCCGCTCAACCCTGAGGTCATCGCGCGCATCCACGACTGGTGGGGGCTCGAAATCCGCGACGGCTACGGCCAGACCGAGACGACGGCGCTCATCGCGAACTCGCCCGGCTCTGTCATCAAGCCCGGCGCCATGGGCCACCCGCTGCCCGGCATGAACGTCGTGCTCCTCGACCCCGTGACGGGAGCAGAGGGCGACGAGGGCGAGATCTGCCTCGACATGCGCGGCGAGCGCCCCGTGAACCTCATGACCGAGTACCTCGGATCGCCCGCGGCGACCGACAACGCCGTGCGCGACGGCTTCTTCCACACGGGCGACGTCGCCGTGCGCGACGAGAACGGCTGCATCACGTTTGTCGGCCGCACCGACGACGTGTTCAAGTCCTCCGACTTCAAGGTGTCGCCGTTCGAGGTCGAGAGCATCCTCCTCGAGCACGACGCCGTCGCGGAGGCAGGAGTCGTCGGGGCACCGGATGCGACGAAGCTCAACATCACGAAGGCCTACGTCACCCTCGCGGCGGGGTGGGAGGCGAACCGCCAGACGGCGCTCGAAGTGCTCAGGCACGCGCGCGCATCCATGCCCCCGTATATGCGAGTGCGCCGCCTCGAGTTCTTCGACCTGCCGAAGACGGCGTCGGGCAAGATCCGCCGCGTCGAGCTCCGTAACCGGGAAGTGGAGGCCGAAGGCGCACGCCTCGATGGCGAGTGGCGCGACGACGACTTCCCGGAGATTAAACGGCACTGATCAAGCGCGGTTAAGGGCATCGATCCGGTCCAGAAGGGCCAGAAACCGGTGAATTAGGTGGCAAGACACGGCGTGTCAGGCGAATCTGCATGCCGGAGGCCCCGCTTTTGGTAGGTTGACGAAGGTCCTGCCGCGGAATCCCGCGGAACTGCAGGACTTCTGAACCCAACATGCTGCACTCGCAAGGGCGGGGCTGCGTCCTAAGGAGGACATATGGCAGACAAGACTGTGAACAAGACCGAACTCGTTGCCGCGATCGCGACCGAGACCGGCCAGAGCCAGGCTGTTGTTGGAAGCGTCCTCGACGCACTCTTCAGCGAACTCGCCTCGAACGTTGCCAAGGGCACCAAGGTCACGATCCCGGGCTGGCTCTCCGTTGAGCAGACCGCTCGTGCCGCGCGCACCGGCCGCAACCCTCAGACGGGTGAAGCCATCCAGATCGCCGCCTCGAAGGGCGTCAAGATCTCGGCTGGCTCGAAGCTCAAGGCCGCAGCTAAGTAGTCTTCGCGCCTGAATGCACGCGGGGTCGCTTCCACTCGGAAGCGGCCCCGCGTTCGTGTGTGCGCCCGAGACGGCCGTTTCGGGATGGGTTTCACGCATGCGGATGGGTTGCAAGCCATCCGCATGCGCGAAACCCATCCCGAGTCTGACCGGTGCGGCAGGTTGCGGCGGTGCGGTGCGCACGGCTGACCGCGTCCGCCTGTGGATGAGGAGCCCGCCCGCCGCCGACGATCTACACTTGATGATCATGCCTACGCCCCTCGTCTCCGGTTCCACAGACGAGGCGGCGGCAGCCAGGGCGGGCAAGCCCGCCAGCAAGGCCGAGCGGAACCGCGCGAGTGCCGACTCCTGGTCGCTGCACACGAAGCGGATGATCGTGCTCGGCCCGGCGTTCTTCCTCCTGGCTGCCCTCGTGGCGGTCATCTGGGGCCTCGCGTACGGCGGGGGAGCGACGCCGCTCATCGTCTCCGACCCTGGCCCCGTCGTCATGTGGGGCGTGCCCATCGCGCGCCTGGCGCTGAACCTCTCTGCGTCGGTCACGATCGGCGCGCTGGTGCTCGCAGCGTGGGCGGCGAGCCGCAAGCAGCCCGAGTTCGAGCGCGCCATGACGATCGCGTCTTCGGGCGCTGCCGCCTGGGTCATCTCGACCGCGGCCGCCGCGTTCCTCACCTACCTGCAGATCTCCAACGCGGCGTTCTCGTTCGACGCCGCGTTCGGGCAGGGACTGCTCTTCTTCTTCACGTCGCTCGAGCTCGGCCAGGCCTGGGTGCTGGCGATCGGCATGGTCCTGCTGCTGTCGGTTGTCGTGTTCGCGAGCCGCAGCCCGTGGATGATCGGGCTTTCCGCGGCGTTCTCGCTGTTCTGCTTGTGGCCGCTCGGCGCGCAGGGGCACGCGGCGGGCGCTGCGAACCACGAGACGGTCGTCGGCGGCATCACGTTGCACTACATGGGTGCGGCGCTGTGGCTCGGCGGCCTGCTCGTCGTCGCGATCCTCGCTCCACGTATGCCGGACGTCCGCCGCCTCGCCGTGCTCGAGCGTTACTCGACGCTGGCGCTCATCGCCTTCATCGTCGTCGCGGCATCCGGGGTTGTCGCGAGCGTCGCCAACATCGGCTCCTTTGCCGAGCTCGCGACGCCGTACGGCGTCATCGTCATCGTCAAGGCCGTCGTGCTCATCCTGCTCGGCTTCATCGGCTGGGCCCAGCGGCGGGGTCTCATCAGCCGGATGCGGACCGCGGTCGAGCAGGGAACATCCACTCGGAAGCCCCTCGTGTGGCTCATCTCGCTCGAGCTGGCCTTCATGGGGATCGCGTCGGGCGCCGCCGCGGCGCTCGGCCGCACGCCCTCGCCGGTCACCGAGCTGACGGCAGACCAGCTCGCGTCGCCGACACCCGCGCAGCTTCTCACGGGGGAGCTGTTGCCACCCGAGTTCGAGCCGTTCCGCCTGCTCACCGAGTGGCGCCTCGACCCCATGTGGACGACCCTGTGCCTCTTCGGCCTGTTCTTCTACATCGCAGGGGTGCTGCGCCTCCGCCGCCGCGGCGACGAGTGGCCGCTCGGGCGCACGATCTCGTTTGTCCTCGGCGTCCTGATCCTGCTGTACCTCGTCAACGGCTCGCTCATCGTCTACGGCAAGTTCGTCTTCAGCTTCCACATGACGCAGCACATGTTCCTCACCATGCTGGTGCCGATCATGTTCGTGTTGTCCGCGCCCATGACGCTGCTGCTCCGCGCCGTGCACGCGCGCCACGACGGCAGCCTCGGCACGCGCGAGTGGGCGTTGAAGTTCGTGCACTCGAGGTGGGCGAAGTTCTTCTCGCACCCCATCGTGTCCGCCGTCGTGTTCGCGGGCTCGCTGCTCGTCTTCTACTACACGCCGCTGTTCCGCTGGGCCGTCACCGACCACGTCGGGCACATGTGGATGGTCGCCGACTTCCTCATCGTCGGCTACCTGTTCGCGAACGCGCTCATCGGCATCGACCCGATCGGCACCCGCGCGCCGTACCCGATGCGGCTCATCGCGCTTGTGCTCGTCATGACGTTCCACGCGTTCTTCGGGCTCAGCATCATGAGCGGTACTGGCCTCCTGCTCGCCGACTGGTACGGGGCTATGGGCAGGCCGTGGGGTGCGGATGCGATCACCGACCAACAGATCGGCGGCGCCATAGCGTGGGGTGTGGGCGAGGTGCCGACGGTCATCCTCGCGATGCTCGTCGCGTTCTCGTGGTCTCGCTCCGACGACCGGGAGGCGAAGCGGCGCGACCGCAAGGCCGACCGCGACGGCGACGCGGAGCTGGAGGCCTACAACGCTCAGCTCAAAGCCATGGCAGAGCGCACGGAGGCGCTCGAGAAGCGCAAGCAGGAGCGCCGCGAGCAGCAGGCTCAGCTCGAGCGCGATCAGGAGCAGGGGGCGAAGCAGTGACGATCGTCCTCACTCCGGAGCAGCAGGGCGTCTTCGACGCCATCGAGCACACGCGCGACCACCTCTTCGTGACGGGTCGCGCCGGAACCGGCAAGTCGACGCTGCTCAACCACCTCGCTTGGCACACGTCGAAGCAGCTGGTCATCGCGGCGCCGACGGGCGTCGCCGCCCTCAACGTGGGCGGGCAGACCATCCACTCGCTCTTCAAGCTGCCGATCGGTGTCATCGGGGATGCGCCGATCGAGCAGAACGGCGACGTCCGCAAGCTGCTCAACAAGATCGACACCCTTGTCATCGACGAGGTGTCGATGGTGAGCGCCGACCTCATGGACGCCATCGACCGGTCGCTGCGGCAGGCGAGGCAGCGCAAGAACGAGGCATTCGGCGGCGTGCAGCTCGTCATGTTCGGCGATCCGTTCCAGCTTGCCCCGGTGCCGCCTTCCGACCCTGACGAGCGTGCCTACTTCCGCGACCACTACCGCTCCCTGTGGTTCTTCGACGCGAAGGTGTGGCAGGAGGCGGAGCTGCGCATCCATGCCCTCCGCGAGATCCACCGGCAGCACGAGGACGAGTTCAAAAGCATCCTCACGGCGGTGCGGTACGGGCAGGTCACCGCGGACATGGCGAACCGCCTCAACACGGTCGGCGCCCGCCCGGCCCCGCTCGACGGCACCATCACGCTCGCGTCGCGCAACGCGCAGGTGTCGCGCATCAACGCGCAGAACCTCGAGCGCCTGCCCGGCGCGTCGATGACTGCCAACGCCGATATCTCCGGCGAATTCGCCGGACGCAATTTCCCGGCTGACGAGCGGCTCGACCTGAAGGTCGGCGCGCAGGTCATGTTCCTGCGCAACGACTCCGACGGGCGCTGGGTCAACGGCTCCATCGGCGAGGTCACGCGCATCGACAAGACCGTCTACGTCGAGATCGACGGCGACGAGCATGAGGTCGAACCGCTCGTGTGGGAGAAGCTCAAGTACTCGTACTCGCCGGACACGCGCGAGCTATCGCGCGATGTGGTCGGGGAGTTCACGCAGTTCCCGTTGCGGCTCGCGTGGGCCGTCACGATCCACAAGTCGCAGGGGAAGACCTACGACCGGGCGGTTGTCGACCTCGGCGCGAGGGCCTTCTCTCCGGGCCAGACCTACGTGGCGCTCTCGCGCATCCGCGCCCTAGAAGGGCTGCACCTGTCCCGCCCGCTGCAGCCGAACGACATCTTCGTCGACGAGAACGTGCTGCGCTTCATGAAGTCGGTCAGCGAGGCCGCGAAGCAGCAGCAGGGCTAGCTTCTACCGGCGGTCGATGGAGCTGTCGACCAGTTTTCCGAAGATTTCCCTCCGCGTCGGAATACCGTCACATTTCTATGCGTTTGAATAACTTGTATCCGCAACAATGTGTTACGTTGTCCAGGACTTGCCCGAGACAACACCCCACGAGCCTTCAGGAGAAGACATGAGCATCAGCGCAGCAGACATCAACGGCTGGACCGCCGGCACCTGGAACATCGACCCGACGCACACGGAGGTCGGCTTCGTCGTCCGCCACCTCGCGATCAGCAAGGTCCGTGGCGGGTTCGAGACCTTCTCCGGCGTCATCACGACCGGTGAGACGATCGAGGAGTCCACGGTCAACGCCGAGGTCGAGGTCGCATCCGTCAACACCAAGCAGCCGGCGCGCGACCAGCACCTCGCAACCTCCGACTTCTTCCTCGCTGAGGAATTCCCGACCTTCACGTTCGCGTCCTCCGCCACGCGCGTCGAGGGTGACTCGGTCAAGGTCGACGGTGAGCTCACGCTCCGCGGCGTCACCAAGCCCGTCACATTCGACGTCGAGTTCGGTGGCATCACGACCGACGGCTACGGCCAGAAGAAGCTCGGCTTCGAGGCTGTCACGAAGATCAACCGCAAGGACTTCGGCGTCAACTGGAACGCACCGACCGAGGCCGGCGGCCTCACGCTCGGCGACACCGTCACGATCAACCTCGACGTGCAGGCAACGCTCGCCCAGTAAGTTTCCTCGAGGTAGGGCAAACCCTGGTCGCTTCGGCGGCTGAGGCACGATTTCCCCGGATCGTGTCGCGCGTTTCCCCGAATGCGCATGAGATGGCCGGACAGCACGTGTCCGGCCATCTTTGCGTTCTCGGGATGTGCATCCAGCGGATGACGCAGAGTGCGTCTGCGGAGTGACGCAGTGTTCGCGGATCCCGCGCAGACTTGCCGAGCTATGAACATCGCCTTCTCCACGGCGCTCGCCCTCGGTGCGGGCCTGCTGCTGAATTTCCTCGTCCTGGTGCCCCTCATCGTGTTCAGCTACCGACGTAGTGGTGGCTTCTCACGCGCTCGGTTCCTCGGCTGAGTTGCGGCAGCATTCTTCTTCGTCGCGATCTGGGCGTACACGTTGTTCCCGCTGCCGGATGGCGCGTACACGTGCCACTCGCCGATCTGGAACCCAATGGATTCGATCGCCGATGTCATCCGCCTGCAGGGGGAGGGCTCGTCGTTCTTGACGAACCGGACGTTCCTGCAGCTCGCACTTAATGTTGTCCTGTTCCTGCCGCTCGGGTTCCTGAAGCGCGCGCTCCTCGGCCTCGGCGTGCTTACCTCGACGGCGGTCGGGTTCGTGCTCTCGCTGCTCATCGAGGTGACCCAGCTCACGGGCGCCTTCGGTGCGTTCCCGTGCGCGTACCGTTTCTTCGATACCGGCGACCTCATCACGAATACGACGGGCGCGCTGCTCGGCGCGATCGTGGGTCTGCTGGTCATGCGTCGTGCGCATCGAGGCGCGGCCGATCGTCTGCCTGGTGACGTGGTCGAGGTGCCCGTCGAGATGACGCTCGGGCTGCTGCTGGTCGTGGCAGGCCTCGTCGCGCTGGTGCTGCAGGGAGTGTTCGGCGTGGACGTGACGGAAGGCTGGGCGTGGTACCCGTCGACGGTCGTCGCGTTTGTGCTGCAGGCGATCTCGCTCTACGCGGGCGGGGTGACGCTGGGCGAGCGGGCCGTGCTCATCCGGGTGCGAGAGGCGGATGCGGCTCGCACGGCACGCTTCGCTCGCAGGACGTCTCGCCTGCTGCTCGGCATCGGCGGGTTCACGCTGCTGGGCCTGTGGCAGTACGGCGGGTTCCTGCAGTTCCTCCTCGGTGTCGCGGCGCTTGTGTACGCCTTCCGGAGCGAAGAGCATCGTGGGCTCGGGCAATGGGTGGCAGGCTCACGGCCGATCGCCGTCGAGCGTAAGGAAGCGGCGGGCGGCTTCCGTCGACCTTAGGGTCGAGGGGTGCCCAGGTTGCCAGATCGGCTGGATCCCCCTCCTCGACGAGTGCTCGTTGCCGGGGCTTCCGGCGTGGGGAAGACGTCGGTCGCACCTCGCATCGAGCAGAGACTGGGGCTCCCGCACACGGAGATCGACGCGCTGTTCCACGGTCCGAACTGGACGATGCTGCCCGGGTTCGTGGAATCTGTGGAGGCATTCTCGGCTGAGGAGCGCTGGGTGACCGAGTGGCAGTACGCGACGCAGCTCGGTGACCTGCTCACGAGCAGGGCTGACACGCTCGTGCTCCTCGACTACTCCGTCGCGACGCACATGTCCCGCCTCGTGCGGCGGACCCTCCGCCGCAGGCTGTGGCGCATCGAACTGCGGAACGGCAACGTCGAGCCTCCCCTGCACACGATCCTCACCGACCCAGAGCACATCGTCCGCTGGGGGTGGAAGGGCCGCGCGAGGGTTCGGCGGCGAACGGATGCGGCGGGGCAGGCCTGGCCGACCCTCCGCGTCGTCCGGCTGCGGTCGCAGGGCGAGACGGATGAGTGGCTGCGGAAGCTGTGAGCCCAAGGCGAGCGTCGCTGTGCGGCAGGGATCGGCGCGTTTCCACCGTCGCCGCGTAGGCTCTGCCCATGGGGACGACGAACTACGCGAACACGTTCATCCAGATCGCCGACGACTGTCCCGTCGACGAGGCTGAGGCACCGCCAGAGTCGGCGAAGGGGCCGACGATCGCGAGCCTGCAGTACAAGCTCATCAGCGAGCATCCCTACGAGTACACGTCAGACGACGTGCTCTTCGAGACCTACGCCGTGCGGAACGACATCGCGGATGCGGACCGGGAAGCAGCTCGGGCAGCGTTCTTCGCGAAAGACCAGGCGTGCCTGCGGGCGTCGCCGCTCGGCAAGCGCTGGGGTTGGGGGCTCCACCACGACGAGGACTCGCGTATAGCGCTCGTCCCGCTCGGCACCGACGAATACGAGGAGAAAGCTGGCGACGAGTCGCTGAAGCAGCTCAAGGCCATGCGCTCGAAGCGCGCATGATGGCCTCCGAACGCGCAGGGGTGCTTGTCGTCGGCAGCGTCTCCGCAGACCTCACCGCCTTCTCGTCGCGCGCTCCCGAACCCGGTGAGACGCTCCGCGGCGAGAGTTTCAGCCTCGCGCTCGGCGGCAAAGGCGCGAACCAAGCAGTTGCTGTTGCCCGGGCTGGCGCACCCACCGCGCTCATCGCGTGCGTCGGCGACGACACGTTCGGCGCGATGGTCGTGCGCGAGCTGGCGGCGGCCGGCGTCGCGGTCGGCAGGGTGCAGACGGTCGCCGGCGAAACCGGCATCGCGCACATCCGCGTGGATGCAACCGGCGAGAACTCCATCGTCATCGTCCCAGGGGCCAACGACGCGCTCGACGAGGCCACGGTCTTGCAGGCCATCCGCGACGCCGCGGCCTCGAGCTCGGTGCTGCTCACCCAGCTCGAGACGCCCGCCCGGCTGACCGCGAGCATCCTGAGCACTGCACGGGATGCTGGGCTCACGACGCTCCTCGACCCGGCACCCGCCGTGCCACTCGACGACCAGGTGTGGGCGTTGGTCGACCTCGTCACTCCGAACGAGACCGAGGCCCCAATGCTCACGGGGGTTGTCGTCGACTCAGAGGCGAGCGCCGCCGAGGCCGGCCGGTGGTTCCTCGACCGTGGCGTCGGGGCCGTGCTCATTACTCGCGGCGGGGCGGGGACAACGCTCGTGACCGCCGAGCGCACGGAGACGTTCCCCGTGTTCCAGGTCGAGCCCGTCGATACAACAGCGGCAGGAGACGCCTTCGCGGGAGCGCTCGGGGCGGCGCTTGCCGGCGGGCGCTCGCTCGAGGACGCGATCCGCTACGGTGCCGCCGCCGGGGCGCTTGCCGTCTCGAAGCGCGGCGCCTCGCCGAGCATCCCGACCGCCGCCGAGATCGAGGAGCTCCTCGCGCGCTGACGCGGCCAACTTGCGTGATGAACCGGCCGTGGCGGCGTTGATTGCGGCGCCCAGGCGCCGTCCGTCCCGGAAGTTGGCCACCAGTGGCGAAGGCAGCGCGGTGGCCTGCTGCGAAGCCGCTGACCAACTTCAGTGCAATACCGGAGCCAGCGGCGCCGAAACGGAGCTTTTGACCCGATATTGCACTGAAGTTGGTCAGGGCACCTGGCTGACTACTTCGCGAGCTCCGCGCTGCGGTCTTGCACGTGCCACGGCGAGCCGTAGCCGGCGGGCTCGGCGCCTCCGAGCAGCTCGAGGAAGGGCTTCGCGTCGAACGCCTCCGGTGCGAGCACGCCGGCGCCAGACCAGACGCCCGTTGCGAGCAGTTCGAGCGCGATGACGGGGTTGATGGCGGTCTGCCAGACCACGGCCTGGGAGTTGTCCTTCGCCATCGTCTCCTCGTTGTCGGCGACGTGGTACAGGTACACCTGCTTGGGTTCGCCGTCCTTGCCCTTGCCCGTGACGAGGAGACCGGCGCAGGTCTTGCCGCGCATCCGGTCGCCGAGCTTCGCCGGGTCAGGGAGGACAGCGGCGACGACGTCGCGCGGCGAGACCTGCTGGCCCTTCACGCTGACGGGGTCAGTGCTGTCGAGGCCGAGCATGTGCAGCGTCTTGAGGACGTCGATGAACTCCTGGCCGAGGCCGTACTTGAACGTGACGCGCTTCGCGTTGGTCCAGCGCGGCATGAGGAGCACCTCCTCGTGCTCGACGTTGACGCACTCCACGGGGCCGATACCCTCGGGGAAGTCGAAGACCTCCGCCTCGCTGAACGGCGGCGTCGTGTGCCAGCCGCGCTCGCGCTCGTAGATGACGGGCGGGTTGAGGCATTCCTCGATCGTGGTCCAGATGGAGAACGACGGGGCGAAGTCGTAGCCCTCGACGGTCAGGTTGGCGCCGTCGCGCACGCCCAGCTCGTCGATCTCCGAGAACAACTCGTCCTCGGCGTAGCGGGCGAACACGTCCGAGAGGCCGGGCTCGACGCCGATGCCGCAGAGCGCGAGCACGCCGCGCTCCTTGAGGTCGGCGTCGTGCTCGAACTGCTCGTCGCCGAGCTTCACGCCAGTCTGCTCGTGTGGATGCTCGGGGTGAGGCTTCGAGAGGCTCATCGCCATGTCGAGGTAGGTCGCACCTGCCGCGGTGACGCCCGTGAAGATGGGCATCACGAAGCGAGGGTCGACGGCGTTGAGCACGTGGGTGATGCCGTTGTCACGGACGATCGCTTCGACGGCTGCCGGGTCGGACGCATCCACCTGCGCCGCACGGAATCGGGGGTCGCCGAGCTCGGCGACGAGGTCTTCGGGGCGGGAAGGGTCGTAGTCAGCGATGAGGCAGGAGTCGAAGAAGCTGCGTCGCTTCGCGATGCGGGCTGCAGCTGCTCCGACGCCTCCGGCACCGATGATGAGGATTTGCACGAATGGCCTTTCGTTGATCACGTGCGGGTGGATGTTGTGCGCGGTTCACGGGGGTAAACCGTACGGTTGGTAGGTCGGATGGAGGAGAGCTGATCGCCCGCGTGACGGCGGGTGCGAGCAGCCCGCGGATCAGTCTTCTGGGGCGAGGATCGCCGAGTGGCGGTTGATGGTGCGCTTCTCGAAGTAGTCCTTCGAGCCGGGCATCGCGGCCCAGATGAACATGAGGATGAAGCCGATGACAAACGAGCCGATGCCGATGACAAACGCGCTGCCGAGGCCGAAGAACGTTGTGTAGCCGTACTCGGGGTTCGCCATGTCGATTGCCGACTGGAAGAACGCCCACACCATGAACACGCCACCGAGCAGCGGGAACAGGAACCTGGAGAAGAAGTTCCGTACCGACGTGAAGAGGCTCGTGCGGAAGTACCAGATGCAGGCGAAGCTCGCGATGCCGTAGAAGAAGGCGATGGCGAGGCCGATCGAGAGGATTGAGTCCTGCAGCACGCTGTTCGAGACTAAGCTCATGCCCACGTAGTAGACGATGGCGACGATTCCCATGAGCAGCGTCGAGAACGTCGGAGTCTTCGACTTCTCGCTGACAACAGCGAAGCGCTTGGGGAGGGCCTTGTAGACGCCCATCGCGAAGGTGCCGCGGGCGGTCGGGAGGATCGTCGTCTGCGACGAGGAGAGCGACGAGACGGCGACGGCGAGCACGAGGAACCAGCCCCACGGGCCCATCGCCAGGTCGGTGAGCACCGAGAAGACGTCGTCGGCGTTCTCTTCGTTGGCGAGGCCCGTTCCGGTCTCACCGAGGCCCGCGTACATCATGACGACGATCGTGATGCCGACGTACGTGATGAGGAGGAGCACCGTCGAGAGCACGGCCGCGCGTCCCGGCGTCTTCTTCGGGTCCTTCGTCTCCTCGGTCAGTGCGAGGCAGGTGTCCCAGCCCCAGTAGATGAAGAGGGCCAGGATGATGGCCTGCACCATGCCGTGCCCGTCGGCGAGCAGCGGGTTGAACCAGTCGATGCTGACGGGAGTCGGGTCAGGGGCCGTGCCGTTGGCGTAGCCGACGAGGCAGCCGACGACAAACGCGGCGATGGCGGCGTACTGGATGATGAGCAGCACCACCTGCATCTTCTCGCCGAGCTCGATGCCGCGCATCGAGATCCACGTCATGACGGCGATGATGACGGCGCCGAAGAGGGTGACGACCACTCGGTTCTCGGCCAGGGAGCCGTCGCCGATGAGCAGCAGGATGTAGACGGAGGCGATCTCGGCGAGGTTCGCCATGACCAGGATTCCGGCGACCGCGAGGGCCCATCCGGACATCCATCCAGTTCGAGGGCCGAAGGCCTTGGCCGCCCAGGTGAAGACGGTGCCGCAGTCGTTGAGCTCGTTGTTGAGCTCGCGGTACGCGAAGGCGGTGAACATCATCGGGATGAACGCGAGGATGAACGCGATCGGCGCCTGCTCGCCGACGGCGATGACCACGAACCCGAGGGTCGCGGCGAGCGAGAAGAGCGGGGCGGTCGAGGCGAGGCCGATGACGGTCGATCCCCAGATCCCGAGTCGCGCGGGGGCGAGCCCCTTGCCGATCGGTGTCTGGGTGGCGAGGGCCTCGGTAATGGGGCCGGGTTGTGCGTTGGTCATCGTTGTCTCCCGCATCAAAGGGCCTGCCGCGTTCGCGGAGTGAGCACGAACTTACCATTTGGTCGGTGACGCGCCGAGGAAATATCCGTATCCCGCCGTAACGGTTGTGTTTCCGGATCCGAGCGGAGGCGTCGAAGCGGCCCCGCGACGAGACGACAGCCCGCTACGCGCGGAGCTGCTCGATCGCGCCCATGATCTCGGCGGTCGTCTCAGCGTTGATGAACTTCTCGCTGCCGGCCGACACGCTCAGCAGGGCGTTGTGGTTCATGCCGTCACCGACGAACAGCACAAGGCGGGCGACGGCGGGGTCGCCGATAGCCCGCACGAGCGCGTCGTACCAGCCTTCGCGACACTGGCGGAGCACGTCGAGAGCGTCTTTGTCGCCGGTCTGCGCGAGGCGGTAGACGGCTTCGACGAGGCGCTCAAGGAGGCTGTCGCGGTCCTGCGAGGAGACGACGTAGTAGGAGACGGCGTTGTCGAGGTCGGCGAGCATGTTGTCCGCGTCGACACGCGCCTGTGCCTGGAGTTCGGTGAGGAGCGCCTCGCCGAGCGCCTGCTTCGACGCGAAGTGGTGCAGGACGCCGGCCTTTGAGAGCTTGCAGGTCGTGCCCACCGCTTCGAGGGTCGTCCCGCGCACGCCGGAGTCGACGAGCAGGTTCATGTAGGCGGTGAGAATTTTCTCCCGCTGACCGGAGACGGTGAGCATTCCGCAATGGTACCGAGGAACTGGGCCATGCGATCACGACAGTATTCAAAAAATCGGGGTGCATCTCGAGTGCGGGTAGCGTGGGTCCATGACTGACGTTGACGTGCTCATCATCGGCGGCGGCGCGATGGGGCTGTCAACCGCGTGGCAGCTCGCGAGGCGCGGCAGACGCGTGCGACTCCTCGAGCAGTTCCAGCCCGGCCACCACATGGGCGCCTCCCACGGGGCCACCCGCAACTTCAACACGTCGTACACGCAACCCGATCTTGTTGCGATGCTCCACGAGTCGCGATCGCTCTGGAACGAGCTTGAGCTCGACTCCGGCAGGCAGATTCTCGACCTCGTCGGGCTCGTCAACCACGGGCCCGGCGCCGCGAGCCCTGACGCCCACGCGGCGATCTCAGCCGGCGGGGAGGCTGCCGAGCTGCTCTCGACGAAGGATGCGGGGGAACGGTGGCCCGGCATCCGCTTCGACACCGAGGTGCTGCACCTCCCGCGGGCGGGACGTGTGCGGGCGGCGGATGCCCTCACGAGCATGGCCGAGCTGGCGGCGGCGAGCGGGGCCGAACTCAGCTGGGGGAAGCGAGCGGTGAGCGTCATCGAGGAGGCCGACCGCGTTGTCGTCGAAGCGCACTCGTGGGGCGAGGCGCCGGAGCACCGTGGGCACGCGCGCGAGACGATCACGGCAAAGGTCGTCGTGTCGGCCGTCAACGCGTGGACGCGCACGCTGCTCGGCGGATCCGTCGAACTGCCGCGGATGCGCGTCACTCAGGAAGCACCCGTGCACTTCCGCGAGTTCAACGGCTACATCGATTGGCCGAGCTTCAACCACCTGCCCGCGCTCGGGCGCGCTGGCTACGAGGGCTGGCTCTCCCCGGTCTACGGGATGCTCACGCCGGGTGAGGGCATCAAGGCCGGCTGGCACGGGGTTGGTCCCGTCGTCGATCCGGATGCGCGCGACTTCCTGCCCGTGCGCGCCCAGCTCGATGCGATCATCCAGTACGCCAGGGACTGGCTGCCGGGAGTCGACGCCGAGAGCGCGGAACCCATCAGTTGCACCTACACAACCACCGACGACGCCAGGTTCGTGATCGACAGGGTTGGCCGCATCGTCGTGCTCGCCGGCTTCGCGGGGGAGGGCTTCAAGTTCGTGCCCTCGATCGGTCGCCTCGGGGCCGACCTCGCCGAGAACGGCCCGGGGGCAGCTCCCGAGCTGTTCTCACTCAGCCGCCCGCGGTCGATCGCGGGCGAACCCTTGCGCTAGCCGCGACTGCGCGACTGCGCGACCCGCGCCCCGCGCGGCGGCGCCTACGCCGTGAGGGTGCGGAGCGTCTCGGCGAGTGGGGTCGTCGGGCGGCCGGAGACGCGGGACAGATCGCCGGTCGAGAGCGCAAGGGCGCCGTCGCGGATGTTCGTGTCAAGGTCCGTGATGAAGCCGATCGTTCCCTCGTCGAGGCCGTTCGAGGTGAGGGCGGCCGCGTGCTCTTCCGTGGTCAGGGCACGGTACTCGACGTCGCGGCCGATCGCTTCAGCGAGGGTTGCGGCGAACTCGTCGAAGTCCCACGCCTCGTCGCCGGAGAACTCGTACACCTTGCCTTCGTGGCCGTCCTCGAGGGCGATCGCGGCGATTCCCGCCGCGTAGTCGGCGCGGGTTGCGCTCGCGACTCGTCCCTTGCCCGCGCTGTTCGCGATGACGCCGGTGGTTTCTCCCTGGGCGATGTCGGCGACGTAGTTCTCGGTGTACCAGCCGTTGCGGGCGATCGTGGCCGGGAGGCCGGACTCGCGGATGAGGGACTCGGTCGCGACGTGCTCCGGGGCGAGGATGAGCGCATCCGGGTCGCCGCCGAGCACACTCGTGTAGACGATGCGGGCTGCACCGGCGGCCTTGGCCGCGTTGATGACTGTCTCGTGCTGGGCGACGCGCGTTCCGACCTCGCTGCCGGAGATGAGGACAACCGTGTCGCCTGCGCTGATCGCCGCTGCCGCGGTCTCCGGCCGTGAGTAGTCGATGGTGGCGGTGCGCACGCCCTTTGCTGCGAGCTGCTCGAGGCGTTCGGCGTTTCGGCCGCCGGCCACGATCTCGGTGGGAGCGGCCCCGCGCTCGATGAGGCTGTCAATGACGAGGGTTCCGAGCTGTCCGGTTGCTCCGGTGATGACGATTGCCATGCTGTGCTGTCCTTCCGAGAGTGGATGCTTGCAGTCACAACAACCGGGGTCGTGCGGGAGCTATTCCGGACGCGCGCCAACGAACTGGATTGCGGATCACCCGGGCCTCAGTCTGTGCATCCGCTGGTCATCTGCTCCGAATCCTGGTGCGTCAGGTGGGCGCCCAATAGCCTCGAAATACTGCGTGACAGAGACGTTCGCAGGGGTGGGCGCGCGAGCGCACCACATGCACTACCCGCTCAACTCAAAGGAGAGATCATGGCGAGTAACAGAGCCGTCGCGTACAAGGGGCCGAACGAAGTCGAGGTCATCGACATCCCGTACCCCGAGTTCGAGCTGAAGGATGGGCCGGGCGTGAACCCGGCAAACGTGGGGCGGCAGGTGAGGCACGGCGCGATTCTGCGCACCGTGACGACGAACATCTGCGGTTCCGACCAGCACATGGTGCGCGGCCGCACCACTGCCCCGGTTGACCTCGTGCTCGGGCACGAGATTACGGGTGAGGTCATCGAGGTCGGACCCGACGTCGAGTTCATCAAGGTCGGCGACATCGTGTCGGTGCCGTTCAATATCGCGTGTGGCCGCTGCCGCAACTGCAAGTCGGGCAAGACCGGTATCTGCCTCAACGTGAACCCCGACCGCCCCGGCAGCGCCTACGGATACGTCGACATGGGCGGCTGGGTCGGCGGGCAGGCCGAGTACGTGCTGGTGCCGTACGCCGACTGGAACCTCCTCAAATTCCCGGACCGCGACCAGGCGCTCGAGAAGATCCTCGACCTGACGATGCTGTCCGACATCTTCCCGACCGGCTTCCACGGTGCGTACACCGCGGGCGTCGGCCCTGGTTCGACGGTCTACATCGCCGGCGCGGGGCCCGTTGGTCTCGCTGCGGCCGTGAGCGCTCAACTGCTTGGCGCCGCGTGCGTCATCGTCGGCGACCTCAACGAGGAGCGCCTCGCGCAGGCCAGGTCATTCGGCTGCGAGACGGTCGACGTCTCGAAGGGTGACCCTGGCGAGCAGATCGAGCAGATCCTCGGCGTGCCAGAAGTCGAGTGCGGTGTGGATGCTGTGGGCTTCGAGGCCCGTGGGCACGGTTCGGATGCGGGGCACGAGGCTCCAGCCACCGTGCTCAACTCGCTCATGACGGTGACGGAAGCCGGCGGAGCACTTGGTATCCTGGCCTGTACGTGACCGGTGACCCGGGCGGAGTCGATGACGCCGCCAAGGTCGGTTCGCTCTCGATCCGCCTCGGCCTCGGCTGGGCGAAGTCGCTCTCGTTCACGACCGGCCAGTGCCCCGTCATGAAGTACAACCGTCAGCTCATGCAGGCGATCCTCTTCGACAAGGTGAAGATCGCCGACGCCGTGCAGGCGACGCCCATCACTCTGGACGAGGCGCCGAAGGGCTACGCCGACTTCGATGCCGGAGCGCCGAAGAAGTACGTCCTCAACCCGAACGGCTACGTGAAGTAGCCCGTCGCTCGTCCCGCGCAGGTCGGGGCGGGAGACAATAGAGCGCGACAGAGCGTGAACGGCGCCGAGCCTCGCGCTGCAGGGATGGACTGCAGCGCGAGGCTCGACGTATGCGTGGCGCGACGTTCCGGCTATGGGCGCAGTGTCGGCGGCCGGGTGCAGACTGTCCTCGTATTCGGAAGCGGGCGCTGAGGCTCGCTTTCGGTGGCAAAGGGGAGCAGGACATGGTTGCAGCAGCAGATCAGAGTGACTTCGGTGGCGTACGGGTCGACCGCGAGGTCGCGATTTCCGCCGATGGAACGCGCATCGCCTACGAGATCCGCGGTGAGGGTCCCATGGTGGTCATCGTGAATGGCGCGTTCTCGACGGCGCGCGATGTCACGGAGTTTGCGATGGCACTGGTCAGGGCCGGCTTCGCGGCTGTCGCCTACGACCGGCGCGCTCGCGGAGACAGCGGAGACACGAAGCCGTCGGCGCCAGAGCGGGAGGCCGAAGATCTTGCGGCCGTCATCGGCGCGGTCGGTGGTGACGTGAGTGTCATCGGGCACTCGTCGGGCGCCGTGCTCGCGCTCTTCGCGGCGTCGCTCGGCGTGCCGGTGCGGCATCTGTTCCTGACGGAGCCGCCGTTCCGCTTCGGCGAGCACGAGCCCGCGGGAGATCTCGCCGAGCGCTTGCAGCAGCTGGTCGACGAGGGTGACGAAGCGACGGCAGTTTCGACCTTCCAGCTCGAGGGCGTCGGGCTTGACCCTGCCCTCGTCGAGCAGATCAAGCAGAGCCCAATCTTCCCCGGCCTCGTGCCGCTCGCCCAGTCGACCGTCTACGACGGGCAGCTCGTGCGACAGGTCTCGACGCCGACGGCGGCGATGGTCGGCGTCCAAGCACCCGTGACGATCGTCGTCGGTGGCGACACGTTCCCGTTCCTGGCGAGCGCCGCGAAGCGGCTCTCCGAGACCCTCCCTGGTTCGGAACTCGTGGAGGTCGCCGAATCGGTTGGCCACCGCGTGCACCCAGAGGCGACCGCGAAGGTGCTCGCGGCGCGGCTGCTGTGAGCGAGACGCGCGATCCGGAATCGGAGCGCGGCTGTCTGGAGCTCGAACGCGTGATTCTCGAGCTCCTCGGCAAGCGCGCGGTCGGGGCGACGATCTGCCCGTCCGAGGCGGCGCGTGCCGTCGGCGGCGACGAATGGCGAAATGAGATGGATGCGGTGAGGTCGGCGGTGCTGCGCCTCGTCGATGGTGGTTCCGTCGACATCACACAGGGCGGCGAGGTCGTCGACGGTTTGACGGCGAAGGGGCCGATCCGCATCCGCTTGCGCGGGTGACGACGCCCTGAGGAGTGCTGTCAGCGCCATGGTGACGACGCGGCAGCGCCGGTGAGGCTGCGACCTGCTCGTCTACGCGTCCAGCTTCTCCAGGCGAACGACGATCGACTTCGACGTCGGGGTGTTGCTGACGTCAGCCGTCGAATCGAGGGGCACAAGCACGTTCGTCTCCGGGTAGTACGCGGCGACGCAGCCGCGCGGCGTCGAGTAGTACACGATGCGGTGTCGTTCGCTGCGGCGCTCCTCGAGGCTGCCGTCGCGGCCGGGCCACTCCGACACGATGTCGACGTGGTCGCCGTCCGCGAGGCCGCGGTCGCGCGCATCCGCCTCATTCACGAACACAACCCGCCTGGCGCTCTTCACGCCCCGGTACCGGTCGTCCTTGCCGTAGATGGTCGTGTTGAACTGGTCGTGCGAGCGCAGCGTCTGCAGCAGCAGGCGCCCCTCAGGCACCTTCGGGTACTCGAGCTCGTTGGTCGTGAACTTGGCCGTGCCGCCGATGTTCGAGAAGTCTCGGGCGTCGCGCGGGCCGTTCGGCAAGATGAACCCGCCTGGGTCGTCGATCTTCGCCTCGAAGTCCTCGAACCCCGGGATGACACGTGAGATGGATGCGCGCACGTTGGCGTAGTCGGCGCGCAGCTCGGCCCAGTTGACCTGCGGCACGTTCGGGCGCGAGCGGGTGAGGACCCGCTCGGCGAGCATCGTCACGATGGCGACCTCGCTGAGCAGCTCATCGCTGGCCGGCTCGAGGCGCCCGCGCGAGGCGTGGACTGCGCTCATCGAGTCCTCGACGGTCACGCGCTGCGTGCCGCCCGCCTGCCGGTCGCGTTCCGTGCGGCCGAGCGTGGGTAGAATGAGGGCGCGGCGCCCGGTCGCGACGTGCGAGCGGTTGAGCTTCGTCGAGACCTGCACGGTCAGCGCGAGCGACGCCATGGCGGCCTCGGTCACGGCCGTGTCGGGTGTTGCGCGGGAGAAGTTGCCGCCCATCGCCATGAACACGCGCGCCTTGCCGTCGCGCATCGCGCGGATCGCCTCGACCGTGTCGTAGCCATGCTTGCGGGGCGACTCGAACGAGAACTCCGCGTCGAGCTTGTCGTGGAACGCCTCCGGCATCCGCTCGAAGATGCCCATTGTGCGGTCGCCCTGCACGTTCGAGTGGCCGCGCACCGGGCAGACGCCCGCGCCGGGCTTGCCGACGTTGCCCTGCAGGAGCAGCAGGTTGACGCAGTCGCGCAGGGTCGGCACGGAGTGCTTGTGCTGCGTGAGGCCCATGGCCCAGCAGACGATCGTCGACTTCGAGGCGAGGAGCATGTCGCCGGCCTCGCGGATCTCCGCCTCGGTCAGGCCCGTCGCCGTCTCGATCTCCGCCCAGTCGAGCTGCCGGAGCGACTCGAGGTACGCATCCACGCCCGTCGTCTTGCCGGCTATGAACTCGGCATCGAACACCGTACCAGGGTTCGCCTCCTCGGCATCGAGCAGAATGCGCCCGAGCGCCTGGAAGAGGGCCTGGTCGCCGCCGAGCTTGATCTGCAGGAACAGGTCGTTCAGCGCCGTGCCGCCGAGCACCATGCCCCGCACGGTCTGCGGGTTCTCGTAGCGCATGAGCGCTGCCTCAGGCAAGGGGTTCACGGCGATGATCTTGCCGCCGTTGATCTTCGCCTTCTCGAGGGCCGTGAGCATGCGCGGGTGGTTGGTGCCGGGGTTCTGCCCGGCGATGATGATGAGCTCGGCCTCGTGGATGTCCTCGAGGCTCACGGACCCCTTGCCGGTGCCGAGCGTCTCGCCGAGGGCTGAGCCGCTCGACTCGTGGCACATGTTCGAGCAGTCGGGGAGGTTGTTGGTGCCGAGGCCGCGCACGAAGAGCTGGTAGACAAACGCGGCCTCGTTCGAAGTGCGGCCCGAGGTGTAGAAGATCGCCTCGTCGGGGCTGGACATCTGCGCGAACTCGTCGGCGATGATGTCGAAGGCCTCGTCCCAGCTGACGGCGCGGTAGTTGGTGCCGCCCTCGTCGAGGAGCATGGGGTGCGTGAGACGGCCCTGCTGGCCGAGCGAGTAGTCGTCCCACGTGCGCAGCTCCTCGATGGAGTGCTCGGCGAAGAAGCTGGGCGGGACGCGGCGCTTGGTGCCCTCCTCGGCGACGGCCTTCGCGCCGTTCTCGCAGAACTCGGCGGGGCTGCGGTGCTTGCCCTCCGGCCACGCGCATCCGGGGCAGTCGAAGCCGTCTTTCTGGTTGATGCGCAGCAGTGTGCGGGCCGTGCGGGTCGGGCCCATCTGCGCGGTCGTCACCTTGAGCGAGTTGAGGACAGCGGGAATGCCGACGGCCGTGATCTTCGGTTCGGAGAACATCGCGGCGGTCTCGTCGATGTTCTCTACGATGCGCGTCACGCCGTCGACCGGCTTCGTGCGCTTCTCTGGATGCTTCGGTTCGGGCATCGTTGCTCCTCCCGGGAATCCGTACAGTCTACGCGCGAGGTGCAGGACAGACACTGCCTTGCGTTGACAGTTAGAGTTCTAACTGTCTTAGTTCTAACTATGTCGGAAACAGCACCAGCCCCTCGCACGCCCCTCGAGTTCGTTCGATGGATCAGCTGGGCCCAGATGAAGGCCGGGGAAGACTGGACTCGCGAGCGCGAGCTCACCAGGCCGCAGAGCTTCGTCCTCGGCTACCTCGTATAGAGCCCGGGGGCGAGCCAGTCGGAACTCGCGCGCATGAGTCGCACGACGCCCGCGAGCGTCTCGAGCCTGTTACGCGGCCTCGAGGGGCGAGGCCTCATCGAGCGCCGGACCGAAGGGGGAGACGAACGCACCAAGCGCGTGTACGCCACGCCCGCGGGGGCCGAGCTCATCGCCGGCTTCGAGGACGCCATGATCGCCGCAGACGAGACGATCCTCGCGCCGGTCGACGCCGAAGAGCGAGCCACCCTGCAAAAGCTGCTCGCCAAGGTCACGGCGCAGCTCCCGCAGCCAGTGCGCGACTAGCCCCCGCGACTAGTCCCGCGACTAGATGAGTGAGTCCGAATGACCGCCCCTGGGAATCGGGACTCTACCTCGGGCGAAACCGACGGCGCGTTAATTCCCGAGATCGTTCGCGGAGGGTGTTAAACCCCGTGTGTGAATACTGACCTCAACACCCTCCTGACCACACTGTACGTTCATCTCGATGACCGGATCCTGCCCGCGGTGGGATTCACCCGCGAGCACCACCCCGGTCGCAAACCCGCCCTGAACGACGCCGAACTGCTGTGCTTGCTCGTCGCGCAACAGCTCCTCGGGATCGCGTCCGACCGCAGATGGATCCGCTACGCCCGCGCTCACCTGCTCGACATGTTCCCGCACCTCCCGCAGCAGTCCGGATGGGGCAAACGAGTCCGACACGCCTCAGGGCTCCTGGCCGCGGTCATCACCGAACTCGCCCGCGACACACCCTCCTGGACCGAAAACACGCGCCTGCTGGACTCCACACCACTGCCCTGCGGAACCTCCCGCGAAACCGCGAAACGCTCCGACCTCGTCGGGCACGCCGGCTACGGCTACTGCGCCTCACACTCCAGATACTTCTGGGGCTTCCGCCTCTACCTCCTCTGCGCACCCGACGGAATGCCCATCGTTTGGGGCCTCGCGAACCCCAAAATCGGGGAACGCGAAGTCACACAAGCGCTCCTTGACCACGACCGACACCTCGTCCGCCCAGGACAAACCATCGTGGCAGACAAAGGCTTCGCCGGCGCCGACTTCGAGCGCTTCATCCACGACGAGCTCGGAGCCGCCCTCGTCCGCCCGGACCGCAAAAACGAGCAACCCCGCTTCGGGAAACTCGGCGGCATCCGGCAATGGGTCGAGTCAGTCTTCGACACCATGAAAGGCCAACTCACCCTCGAGGACCACGGAGGCCGCACCATCGCCGGTGTCTACTCCCGCGTCGCAGCCCGACTCCTCGCCCTCGCGTCCGCGATCTGGCACAACTGGCTCACTGACCAACCCAACAAACGCTCACTCACCGCCTACGACCACTGAAACCAAACGGACTCACTCATCTAGTCCAGACGCGCGGCGAGGTCGCGCATCCACCTCCCTTCACGTGCCGACCCGAGTCGGCGCGCGCTCCGTCCTGCCCAGAAAGAAGCCACCATGAGTACACCACCAAGAATCGAAACAGAGGCCGATCGGGTCTCGGCTCCTGAAGCCCCAGCGGATGCGCCGCGCACGAACCGCTGGTACCTCTCGTCGGCGCCCATCGTCAGCGCGCTCCTGCACCTGTGTGTGCCGATGGCCGCCGCGATGATCGTCGGGGCGATCTACAACCTCATCAATGCAGGGTTCATCGGGTCGCTCGACAACACGGCCCTGCTTGCAGCCGTCACCCTCGGGTCGCCGATCCTCGGCCTCGTCATGGGGGTCGGGAACGTCTTCGGGGTTGGGGGAGGGGCGCTCGTCTCGCGCCTCCTCGGCGGCGCCGAACGTGACCCATCGAAGGCCGCCACCATCAAGCGGGTCGCTTCCTACTCGCTCTGGGGCTCGGTGGTCGTCGGGGCCGTTGTCGGCGGCATAGGTCTCGTGTTCCTGTCGCCACTCGTATCGCTGCTGGGCGCGGATGCGTCGGTCGCCGCGCCCACGAGCGCCTTCGTCGGAGTGCTGCTCGGCTTCGTGCCCGTCCTCGCGGCGGCGGTGTGCCTCGAACAGCTCGTCCGGGCCGAGGGGGCGGCTCGGCAGGTCATGGTCGCGCTCATCCTCTCCGCCGTCGCGAACCTGGGCCTCGACGCCCTGTTCATCCTGGTGCTGAACTGGGGAGTTGCGGGCGCCGCTGTCGCCACCGGTCTCGCGAACCTCGTCGTCGTCACGTACTTCGTGGTCTGGCTGACCCGCAACAGCGAGCACGTCAGTCTCTCCCCGCGCTGGTTCACGCTCGCGGGCTCCGTGCAGAAGCCGATGCTCGGTGTCGGCGTGGGCACGCTGCTCCAGTCGGCCTTCCTCATCGTCACGGCGCTTGTGCTCAACAACCTCGCTGCCGCCTACGGTGAGGGGCCGCTGGCCGCCATGGGCGTCGCCGTCCGGATCGCGCAGGTGCCCGAGTTCCTCATCATGGGGGTCACGATCGGCGTGCTGCCGCTCCTGGCCTACTCGTACGGCAAGGGGGACGGCGCGCGCTTCGGATCCGCCCTGCGCGCATCCGCGATCACCGTCGGGGCGGTTGCCGCGCTCGCGGCCACTCTCGTCCTGTGCTTCCGCGACCAGGTGTTCACGCTCTTCGTGGCCGACGAATCCGTGCTCGCGGTCGGCGTCGTGGTGCTCGCGGCGCAGCTCGCTCGCGATGATCGCGAACGGCTTCACGGGCCTCATCACCTCGCTGTTCCAGGCGACCGGCCGTGCCCTCCCCGCGACGATCATGTCGGCCGCTCAGGGGGTGCTGTTCATTCCCGTCGTAATCGCCGGGAGCATCTGGCTCGGCCTGGCTGGCATCATCTGGGCTCTCACCGTCACCGAGGTCGCAGTGCTGGCCGTCGGAGTGGTCCTCTGCGTCGCGTTGGCTCCCGCACTCAAGCGGGGCCTTGCTGAGGGCAGTGCCGAGCGGGCGGAGGAGGCGCTCGAGATGGCGGCGGCCTGAACGGGCTACTCGCGTGCCATCTCCGATGCAGTGTCACGAACGCCCTGCCGCGGTGAAGCGCGGCAGGGCGTTCGTGTCTCCTTGGCTACTTCACGCGAACGCTGGCGCCCGGCGTGAGGTCGACGCGGCGCAGCAGCTGCGCGTTGAGTGCGACGACGATGGTCGACAGCGACATGAGCACGGCACCGATCGACATGGGCAGCACGAACCCGATGGGGGCGAGGATGCCAGCCGCGAGCGGCACGGACAGCAGGTTGTAGCCGGCCGCCCACCAGAGGTTCTGCTTCATCTTCCGGTAGCTCGCGCGGGAGAGCTTGATGACGGAGAGCACGGAGCGGGGGTCGTCGCTTGCGAGGATGACCCCGGCGGATGCGATTGCCACGTCGGTGCCAGCGCCGATGGCGATCCCGACGTCGGCCCGGGCAAGGGCCGGAGCATCGTTCACGCCGTCGCCCACCATCGCGACCTTCTTGCCCTCTGCCTGCAGCTCGGCGACCTTCGCTGACTTGTCCTCCGGTCGCACGCCGGCGTAGATGCGGTCGACGCCGAGCTCCTCGCCGACCGACCTGGCCACGGCTTCGGCGTCGCCCGTGATCAGGACGACCTCGATGCCAAGGCTGTGGAGCGCATCCACTGCCTCGCGCGACTCGGGTCGGATCTCGTCGGCGAGCTTGAGGCCGCCCACGACCGCACCGTCTTGCACGACGTGCAGGATGATCGCGCCGTCGTTGCGCCACGCATCCGCTTCATGGATTTCGGATGCACCAAGCGCCTCGAGGAGGCGCGGGCCGCCGACGCGGACCTCCCGCCCGTCGATCGTCGCCGTGACGCCGACCGCCGGTGAGGAGGTGAACTCGGACGACGCGGGTACGGAGAGACCGCGCTCGGCCGCCGCGCGGACGATGGCCCTGGCAAGCGGATGCTCGCTGTCGGTTTCCGCCGCGGCCGCGGCGGCGAGTACCTCATCGGCCGTGAGGGCACCTGCGACGGCGATCTCGGTGAGCATCGGCTCGCCCTTGGTGAGGGTGCCCGTCTTGTCGAAGAGGACGGCGTCGATGGTGCGGGTGCTCTCGAGTGCGAGGCGGTCCTTGATGAGGACGCCGCTGCGTGCCGCCTTCTCGGTAGCGATCGATACGACGAGCGGGATCGCGAGGCCGAGCGCGTGGGGGCAGGCGATGACGAGCACGGTGATGGTGCGCATGACGGCGGCGTCAGGATTGCCGACGAGCGTCCAGACGATGGCCGTGATGGCGGCGGCGCCGAGGGCGAACCAGAACAGCCAAGCGGCCGCTCGATCCGCGATCCTCTGCGCTCGCGACGTGGAGTTCTGCGCTTCGGTGACGAGTCGCTGAATGCCCGCGAGGGTTGTGTTGTCGCCCGTCGCGGTCACCTGGATGCGCAGGCCCGAGTCGGTCGCGACCGTGCCGGCCGTGACCGTGTCGCCGACGCCGCGGGGCACTGGGCGCGATTCGCCCGTGACCATCGCCTCGTCGATCTCGGCCCTGCCCTCCGTGATCCTGCCGTCAGCCGGCACGCTCCCGCCAGGGCGAACGATGACGATGTCCCCGACGGCCAGCTCAGTAGGGGAGACCTGCACGATGCGATCTCCCTCGACGCGTTCGGCGCTGTCCGGCAGCAGTGCTGCCAGGGAGTCGAGTGCCGACGTGGTCTGCGCGAGCGAGCGCATCTCTATCCAGTGCCCGAGGAGCATGATGACGATGAGAAGGGCGAGCTCCCACCAGAACTCGAGGTCGTGGTGCAGGAGGCCGAGGCTCGCACCCCACGAGGCGGCGAACGCGACGGTGATCGCGAGGGCGATGAGCAGCATCATGCCGGGCTTGCGCGCCCTGAGCTCGCTGACCGCGCCCATCAGGAACGGGCGACCGCCCCAGATGTACATGACGGTGCCGAGGATGGGTGCGATGAGGGCGGCGCCGGGGAAGCCTGGGATCTCGTAGCCGAGGAGCATCGCGAACATGCTCGAGAAGCCGACGACGGGGACGGCGATGACGAGGTTGATCCAGAAGAGGCGTCGGAACTGAGCGACGTGGTCGCCGTGGCCCGCGTGGCCGCCGTGCTCGCCGTGTCCTGCGTGCTCGTCTTGGCCCGCGTGCTCGGCGTGCTCGCTGTGGCCGGCCTGGGCGGTGTGCTGCTCCTCGCCGTGGTGGTTGGGCCCGTGGGTCTGTGCGTCCTGCTGGGTGTTCATCTGGTGCTCCTCGAACTCGGCGACTGGTGCATCCGTCGTTATTACCCCTGGGGGGTATCACTCTCAACCAGGCTGGGTGCAGGAGTATTCCCGCGCTTGACCTTCCTGTTACAGGAGGCGGCAGGCTTGAGGCATGCTCACCATCGGGGAATTCGCGAACACGACCGGCATCAGTGTGAAAGCGCTGCGTCATTACGACGAGACGAAGGCGCTCGTCCCGTTTGAGGTGGATGCGGCGACCGGGTATCGCAGGTACGCGGAGTCGCAGGTGCGGGACGGCGCCCTCTTGCAGGTGCTGCGGGCAGCCGGCGTGCCGTTGCCCATCGCCGCGAGGGCTCTTCGAGATGGCGACGCAGTCGACGCGTTGCTTCGCCACCAGGCGGAAGTGCTGCAGAAGCGTGAGGCCGAGGATGCGGCCATGGCGGCGGCGGATGCAGTGCTCACCGCATTCGCGCGCCCCGTTGTCGTCGAGGAGCGGCAACTTGGGGTCACGCCTTTCGTCGCGCGCGTCATCCCGCTGCCCGCCGACCTCGACGCGGGTGGCAGCGACGGCGCGGTGCCGACTGATGAGGACGCGAACCGGGAATTCGCCGAACTGTATCGGCGCAGTGTCGAGGCTGGGCTTGAGCCAGGGCCCGGGTTCTGGACGTCGTTCCGGGAGGGCCCCGGAAGTACGGCGAAAGCCCCCGAGCTGCAAATGCTGCTCTGCTGGCCGGTCGCTCGCATCCCGGACGTCGACGATGCGTTCCGGCGCGACGAGCGCACTCTCGCCGATAGGTTGTCGCCGCGGACTGAACTGGTGGCCGCATGGGCATCACACGGTGCCGAGCTTCCCGAGGGCGTCGTGCATCCGGCCGTTGTTGCCCTCTTCGACGCGCTCGCGGAGCGCGGGGTGGCGCTCAGGTCGCCGGAGGTGCGCCAGCGTGTCGTCGGCGAGGATGCGAGCGACTTCGTCGTCGAGGTCGCCGTCACGCTCCCGTGACGCGACCGCCAGAGGCCGCCGGTCGTTGATCGCTGCCCGTGTTTCCAGCCGCTGGAACGCACTCAGCGGTTGGCAACACGGGCGGTAACTGCGGTCGCGCGCGGGCGCCGCCCCGCGGACTACCATTGCGAGTTCGGAGGTCACCATGGCGAGAGCGTCGCTTGTTCAGTCGGTCAGCGATCGGCTCCTCGATGACATCATCTCGGGGGAGCTGCCGCAGGGCGCGCCGCTGCCGCGCGAGATCGACCTCGCCGAGCGGCTCGGCGTGAACCGCCTGACGCTGCGGGAGGCACTTAAGACGCTGCAGGCCCAGGGGGTTGTGCAGCCGGTGCCGGGCACGCGTGGGCGCGTGTTGCCCATGGAGGACTGGACCGGCATCGAACCTCTGTTGCGTGCCGCGACCTCGACCGGGGGCAAGGCTCAGGCCTCAGTGCAGCTCGTGCAGCTTCGCCGCATGATCGAGACAGGCGCGTGTGAGCTTGCCGCCCCGCTCCGCACGGAGGGTGACCTCGAGCAGCTCGAGGCGTACCTCGAGGAGATGCGCGCAGCATCCGCCGCCGACGACGTGCACACGTTTGTGACCGCAGATATCGCGTTCCACGACGTCGTGCTGCGCGCGAGCGGCAACCCGTTCCTCCGTGTGCTGCTCGAGCCACTGGGGCGCTTCATGTACGAGCGGCGCTACGAGACCTCGGCGGTGCCGCAGGTGCAGGTGAATTCGATCCGCGAGCATGCCGGGATCCTCGAGGCGCTCCGCTCCGGCGAGCCGGCGGCGGCGCGCGCGGCCATGGAGTCGCACATGCAGCAGACGGCGGATGACCTTCAGCAGTACGTGCTGAAGCCTCGTTCCTGACACGGGTTGGCCCGCATCCGCGGCCGCCGGTAAGTGCGACTTCTCGAGATATCAGATATCTCCTTGACAACGCCCTGCATCAGACGCAGGATATCTGATATCCGATTACAGGGGAGTTCTCTGATGGATGAAACCCGACTGCTCGAGCAGTACCCCGCCCCAGTGCGCGTCGACGCTGCGGAGGTCGCCGACCGGGTCCGCGAGTCCGGAGTGACCCTCATCGTGCTCGACGACGACCCGACGGGAACACAGTCCGTCGCCGACCTCCCCGTCCTTACCCGCTGGGAGCAGGACGACCTCGTCTGGGCGCTCGAGCAGGGCCGCGACGCGGTCTACGTGCTCACGAACACGCGCAGCCTCGACGCAGAGTCGGCCGCCGCGCGCAACCGCGAGATCGTCACGGCCGCCCTCGCGGCCGCCGAGCGCCTCGAGCGCCGCATCGCCTTCGTGAGCCGCGGAGACAGCACCCTGCGCGGCCACTACCCGCTCGAGACCGACGTCATCGCGGCGACCCTCGAGGAGCTCGGCGGCCCGGTGCCAGACGGCGTCCTCATCGTCCCCGCCTTCCCCGACGCGGGCAGGGTCACGATCGGGGGCATCCACTACTACCGCCAGAACGGTGAGCTCGTGCCCGTCGCCGAGACCGAGTTCGCGAAGGATGCAACCTTCGGGTTCCGCAGCTCCGCCCTCCCCGAGTGGGTCGAGGAGAAGACGAAGGGCCGCTGGGCGGCCGCTGACGTCACGGTGCTCTCGCTCGACATCATCCGCCGCGGGCCGGAGGCGGTTGCGGCCGTGCTGCAGGATGTGCGCGGTGGCCAGCCGATCGTCGTCGACGTGGTCATCGAAGACGACATCCGCATCGTCGCCCTCGGGCTCGAGCTCGCGGAGACCGACGGCAAGCAGTTCCTCTACCGGGTCGGGCCGCCGTTTGTCCGCGCCCGCATCGGGCAGGAGATCGCCTCTCCGCTCGAGCCGGCGCAGCTCGCCCGCGAAGGGGCCGCCGCCGCAGGTGGGCTCATCGTCGTCGGGTCGCACGTCGACCTCACGACCCGCCAGCTCGCCGCCCTGCGCGAGGAGCACCCTGAGCTGCCAACGGTTGAGCTGTCCGTCTCGGCGATCATCGACGCAGACCGCCGCGACGCCCATATCGACGAGGCCAAGGCGCGCGTCGTCGAGGCCCTCGCGAGCGGTGACGTCATCCTGCACACGAGCCGCGAGCTCGTGAAGACCGATGATGCGGATGCGTCGCTCGCGATCTCGAGGGACGTCTCGGCCGCCGTCTGCGAGGTCGTCAGCCACGCGCTTCGCGAGACCCCGCCGAGCTTCGTCATCGCGAAGGGCGGCATCACCTCGAGCGACGTCGCCACGAGCGGCCTCGAGATCCGACACGCAGTCGTGCGCGGGCCAATGCTGCCCGGCATCGTCTCCCTCTGGCAGGCGGTCGGCGGGCCAGCCGACGGCATCCCCTACGTCGTCTTCGCCGGCAACGTCGGCGACGAGGATTCGCTCGCGCGGGTCGTCGAGAAGTTCCACGCGGGCGCCGTGGCGGCGATCCAGGCCGCGACGCCAGCACCCGCATCCGTTCCCGCATCCAACTGATCAGCAACAGCGCTGAGATCCGCACGCGCATTCGTTCGCACACGCATTGATTCGTACAAGAACTGAGAAACGAGCAACCATGACCTCCTCTTCTTCCTACTCCGTCGCCGTCCTCGGGCTTGGCGCTATGGGCCTGCCGATGGCGACTCGCCTCAGCAGCGAGCTCACCGTCAACGGCTTCGACATCGCGCAGCCGCGCCTCGACCTCGCGGCGGCCGCGGGCATCGTGCCGCACGACTCTGCCGCCAGCGCTGTGAAGGGCGTCGACGCGGTCCTCCTCGCCGTCCGCAATGGCGAGCAGCTGCACGAGGTGCTCTTCGGCGCGAACGGCATCGCCGACAAGCTCGACGAGGGTGCCGTCGTGATCCTCACGAGCACGGTCGGCACCGACGGCATCGCCGAGGTTGTCGCTCGTCTCGAGCAGCACTCGGTCGAGCTCATTGATGCACCCCTGTCCGGTGGTCCCGTCCGCGCGGGCGAGGGAGACCTGCTCATCGTCGTCGGCGCGACGCCCGCAGCGCGCGAGAAGGCGCAGCCCGTGCTCGGCCTCCTCGCATCCACCCTCACCGTCGTGGGCGACCGCCCCGGCGACGGGCAGGCGCTCAAGACCGTCAACCAGCTGCTGTGCGGCGTGCACATTGCCGCCGCGGCCGAAGCGCTTGCGCTCGCCGAGCGACTCGGCCTCGACCCCGCCAAGACCCTCGAGACGCTCGGCGCGGGAGCGGCCGGCTCGTTCATGCTCGCGAACCGCGGCCCGCGCATCCTCGAGGCCTACGACGAGGAAGGCGCCGATGTGCTCAGCCGCCTCGATATCTTCGTGAAGGACATGGGCATCGTCGGCAAGGCGAGCCGCGCCGTCGGCCTGCCGACGCCGGTCGCCGCCGCCGCCGAGCAGCTGTACCTCCTCGGCCAGGCGCAAGGCCTCGGCGCCTCCGACGACTCCGCCGTCATCCTCGCCCTCGCCCCGAAGACCACCGACTAGCAGGCCAGAGCCCCCGCTCTCGCCATAATCTCGTCAAAGGAGACGGACTTGTCTACATTCCTACTGCTCGCGATCGCAGCCGGAGGCATCGGCCTCCTCCTGCTGCTGATCATCAAACTCGAGGTGCACGCGTTCCTGGCGCTGCTCATCGTGAGCGTCCTCGTGGGTCTCGCGACGGGGCTGCCGCTGGTGACCGTCCCCGAAACCGACCTCGAACCGGCGAAGATCGGCATCATCGAGTCGATCATCGCCGGCATGGGTGGCGTGCTCGGGTCGGTCGCGATCCTCGTCGCGCTCGGCGCCATGCTCGGGAAGATCATCGAGATCTCCGGCGGCGCATCCAGCCTCGCCGGCCGCTTCACGAAGCTGCTCGGACCGAAGCGTGTCGCCGGTGCCCTCACCGCAGCTGCGCTTGTGCTCGCGATCCCCGTCTTCTTCGACGTCGGGTTCATCATCCTCGTGCCGATCATCTACGGCTTCTGCAAGGCGGCTGGCGTCAACCCGGTGAAGTTCGGCCTCCCCGTGGGCGGCATCATGCTCGCCGTGCACGTCGCGATGCCCCCGCATCCCGGCATCGTGGGCGGTGCCGGAATCCTCGGCGCCGACCTCGGCTGGGTCACCATGATCGGCCTCCCCGTCTGCCTCGTGCTCGCGGTCGTCTCGCACTTCTTCTCCAAGTGGCTCAACCGCAAGGACTTCACGATGCTGCCGACAACGGCGAAGTCGTTCGCCGAGTTCGGCACCGAGAAGGCGGATGCGGTTGTCGCCGTCGCCGTCGCCGACGCCGACGCCGACGCCGACGCCGACGCCGAGGGCGACGGCACGAGTGGCGCGTCCGGAGCCTTCGGCACCGCCACAAAGACGCGAACGGTCGCCCCGCCGAGCGCCGGCATGGTCATGACCCTCATCGTCTCGCCGCTCATCATGATCGCGCTTGGCACGATCGGCGCCACGCTGCTGACAGCGGGCGACCCCATCCGCAACGTGCTCGCGTTCATCGGCGCTCCGCTCTTCGCGCTGCTCGTGACGGTGCTCCTCGCGAGCTTCTTCCTTGGCATCCGCCGCGGCTGGAGCGCGTCTCAGCTCGGCGACGTCGTCGAGGCGGCGCTCCCGCCTGTCGCGGTTGTCATCCTCGTCACCGGCGGTGGTGGCGCGTTTGCCCGCGTCCTCACCGAGAGCGGCATCGGGGCGGCGCTCAGCGAGACGCTGCTCGCGACGGGTATGCCCCTCATGCTCATGGCCTACCTGATCTCGCTCGCGCTGCCCAGGGGTCGGCGACCGTCGCGATCCTCACTACTGCGGGCCTGCTCAGCGCCTCCATCCTCGGCGGCGGATACTCGACGATCCAGGTCGCGCTGCTGGCCCTCGCGATCGCGTTCGGCGCGCTCGGCCTCTCGCACGTCAACGACTCCGGGTTCTGGGTCGTCACCCGCTACCTGGGGCTCGGCGTCGCGGACGGCCTCCGCACCTGGACCGTCCTGACCACCGTGCTTGGCCTCGTCGGCTTCCTGCTCTGCTACGTCGTCTGGTTGGTTGCGGGAGTCGCGTAGCGAACCTTCTGGGATGCGCCTCGCATCCACCACCATCGCTGCCAGCCGATGTGCCCTTCACGAGCGTCGTTGAAGGGCACATCGGCTGGCAGCGATCGGCCACTCGGCCGCCGCCCGCGACTTCCGGGGGAGGCTCCCGCGCTGGCCGGGGACGCGGACGAGAGTGCTGACGGAGACCGGGCCTCGAACGCTGCCGCCAAGTGGTCCGCTTGCTGGCCCGTCGCTCAGCCCACTGAGCCTGGTTTGGCTCTCGGTGAGGTCGAACTGGGGGAACCCCCCCCGAGCGCACGGAACTCGCCGCGGTCTGGCGGTCGGTTGGTACCCCGTTACCTTCTTCATACCCAGTTCGGGGAGTGATCCTTGGAGGGTGTTGGCCATCCCGGGCTCGGCATGACTCTCTGCCCCCTGTCGCTGTTCATGATCTGGGGGGTGTTGTCACCGAGTCCCGGTTTGGCGGCTTGTGATCGCTGATAGGGACAGGGCCCGGACGTGTTCCGAGTGTCGTTCGTAACGTGGATGTCGAGACTCGCCGCTTCTTGGTTCGGCCAACGCTGGAACCGAAATTTGAGAGGGGAAGGGCTGATGGAAACAAGCATCACCGGACACGACAGCGTCGACGTGTTCATCGGTGTCGATGTCGGCAAAGGCGAGCATCACGCGGTCGCGATCGACCGCACGGGGAAGAAACTCTTCGACAAAGCGCTGCCCAACGACGAGAGCAAACTCCGCGCGCTCATCGATGGGTTGAAGGACCACGGGACGCTACTGTTCGTCGTCGATCAGCCTGCCACGATCGGCGCGCTGCCGATTGCGGTCGCGCAAGCCGCGGGAGTCCTCGTCGGCTACCTGCCGGGGCTCGCGATGCGCCGCATCGCGGACCTCCACGCGGGCGAAGCGAAAACCGACGCGAGAGACGCGGCCATCATCGCGGAAGCCGCCCGGACCCTCCCGCACGCCCTCCGATCGATCCAGCTCGCGGACGAGCAGGTCGCGGAACTCTCGATGCTCTGCGGCTTCGATGACGACCTCGCGGGACAAGTCACCGCGACGAGCAACCGCATCCGCGGCCTGCTCACGCAGATTCACCCCGCGCTCGAACGAGTCCTTGGCCCGCACCTCGATCACAAGGCCGTCGTTGATCTCCTCCAGCGTCACCCCGCGCCCGCGGATCTCGCGAAGCTCGGCCCGACACGGCTAGCCAACCGACTCGTAAAGCTCGCTCCCCGCATGGGCAAACGCCTCGCGGACGAGATCATGCAGGCGCTCTCCGAGCAGACAGTCGTGGTCGTCGGCACGAACGCTGCCAGCCTCGTCCTGCCGCGCCTCGCGAAACAACTCGAAGACCTCCGCACCCAACGGACCGAGATCGCGGTCGAGGTCGAGCGGCTCGTCGATGCGCACCCTCTTCACCCGGTCCTGACGAGCATGCCAGGAGTCGGCGTCAGGACCGCAGCGAGACTCCTCACCGAAGTCGCCGGGAAGTCGTTCGCCTCAGCCGGCCACCTCGCGTCTTACGCCGGGCTCGCGCCCGTCACGAGACGCTCGGGATCCTCGATACGGGGTGAGCACGCCTCCCGGCGCGGGAACAAGATCCTGAAACGGGCCCTGTTCCTGTCAGCCTTCGCAGCACTTCGGGACCCGGTTTCGAGGTCCTACTACGACAGGAAACGAGCGCAGGGCAAGCGCCACAACCAAGCCCTCATCGCGCTTGCTCGGCGACGCTGCGACGTTCTCTACGCCATGCTCCGAGACGGCACCATCTACCAACCACCCCTAGCCCTTGCCGCTTGACAAGACCATAGGGACACCCCCCACAATCATTGGCTCGCTGCAGCCAGCGATGCTCTGGCTCCTCCACGAGATCTCGGAGAGAGACCTCGCGTTCGATGTTCCGGAAATCCGCCAGCGCGTTACCAGGACGGACCGGTTCATCTTCACGCTGTAGATGTCTGTGACGTTGCTTTCATCCGAGCGGCTGCCCGGACCTCGAACCTGAGTCTCGTCGAGCCTCCACCGTGTGAGTGTCGCCCGGCTTCCAAACGAGCCACTTCTCCGCGATCTCATCCTCGAGGTCGACGCCGTGGCGGTTCGCGATCAAGAGCACCTGTGAGAGCACGTCGGCGAGCTCGGCACGAAAGTCGGCGTCCAGCTCCTCCGCGGTGCGGCCCTTGTCGCGGCTCTGCCCCTGTTTCGCGAGGTACGCCTGCGTCAGCTTGCCGACCTCCTCGTTGAGCTTCAGGATGAGCCAGTCGTCGGTGCGGTCGATGTCGTTCTTCGCGGCGTAGAAGGCGGAGACTTCTTCGACGTCGCTCGTGAGTTTCGCGATTCCCATGCTGGGATTGCGGCCCGTGGATGCGACTCGCGGCGTGCATCCGGTCACCGAGAGACTCGCAACGTGCCGCGCCGTGCCGTGCGGCCTCATGCCGCCGCAGCACTACGGCGCCTGCGGGCCCTTCTGCACGGGGATGATGCCGGTTCGGGCTGGAGGGTTCGGGAAGAACCAGAGGATGGCGCCGGAGAGAATCCAGATGATGGCCATGCCTGCGACGAGCCACCCGGCGTCGAAGCCTGCCATGAGGCCGGCGACAGCAGCGCCGATCGCGGCCGCTGTGACGCGGAGCCCTGCGCCGATCGTGAATACCTGCGAGCGCACGTTCGGCTCGCTCTCCTTGTCGCGCAGCAGCATCATGGCGGCGTTCGCGGGCGCGGCGAAGAGGCCGGAGATGAAGACGCCCGCGAACGTGAACCCGACGGGAAGCGCGGGAACGGCGACGAGGAGGAACGCACCCGTCGCGACGAAGCCCATGCCCATCACCCAGACGGGGCCGCGCGTTGTCCAAGTCCTGATGGCCATGAAGAGAGCTCCGGCGAGCCCGCCGATGGCGTACGCCGTGACGATCCAGGCGGCGGATGCTTCGGAGCCGGTGCGTTCCAGGGAGATGGCGATGGCTGCGATGCCGAGCGCTCCGCCGGCGATCTGGCTGACGGTGCCGGCAGTCGTGACGATGGCGATCGGCTTGTGCTTCACGAGGTAGGTCATCCCGCGCGCGATCGTGCGGCCGAGCCCCTCGACGGTGCCTTCCTTGGGGTGCATCCTGATGCCGAAACCGGCCATCGCCCCGACGAAGGCGAGGCCAGCGAGGAGCACCATGGCGAGGCGCGCGGATCCGGCGAGGGGGATAGCGAGGGCCGCGAGCGCCGGGCCGCCGACCGAGGCGATCGTGTAGGAGAGGGCGTCCTGTGCGTAGGCGTTCCGGACTGGTGCGATGTTGTCTGGCGCGAAGCTCGACAGCCCGCCCATGTAGGCGGGCGTCACGAAGCCAGCTACCGCAAGAACAAGCGCGATGACCCCGATTGGGAGCGTGCCGAGCTGTGATGCGAACAGGTACGCGGCGGCGGTGATCGCGCCCCCGGCGACGAGGAGCAGCCGTGGGCGGCGCATCCGATCGAGGAGCGCGCCCACAAGCGGGGCGGCGATGACGCTCGGGAAGAGTGCGACGGCGACGAGGAACCCGCCGACGGCGACGTCACCGAGCTGTTCGACGGCGAGGAGGGGGAGGGCGACGACGGCTCCGGCGTTCGCCAGTCGGAGGGGGATCGAGGTCGACTGGTACCGCCAGATGCCACTCATCCGAGAACAGAACTCCTCACTGCAACGCCGTCGTAAGTCGCGGCAGACGATGCCGCGCATGCCAGCCTACGTCGCACGAAGGCCGTCGGCTTGTGGTGTGAAACGTGCCGCAACCCGGGGCCACTGGTCTTGTGATGGCGGGTTCGCGGAGCCCGCTCGGAGGTGTGGCGCCCTCGCTGGTCGCTCTCGGACGGCGAACGTTCCGGTCTGGGGCTGGCGCCGGGGCTAGGGGCGGGTCTCGGTCTAGTCGCCGAGCTTCTGGTCGAAGTCCTTCGGCGCGAGGGCCAGGGCCTCGGCCTCCTCGCGGCTCACGCGTTCTGCCTCGCGGCGCGACTTCCGCATGTTCAGTATGTAGTGGATGCTCGTGGGCACGACGGTCGCCAGCACGGCGAGGATCAGGATCACGTCGATGTACTCGCGGATGAAGTCGCCGAGCACCGGGACGTAGCCGAGCAGGTAGCCGCCGTAGGTGAGTCCCGATCCCCAGATGAGTGCGCCGATGAGGTTGTAGATCGTGTACTTGCGGTAGTCCATCTTGCCGACGCCGGCGGCGACCGGGGCGAAGGTGCGCACGATCGGCACGAAGCGCGCGACGATGACGGCGAGGCCGCCGAAGCGCTCGAAGAACGCGTTGGTGCGCTCGACGTTCTTCATGCTGAAGAGGCCGCTCTCTTTGCGCTCGAAGATCCTCGGGCCGGCTTTCCTGCCCATCAGGTAGCCGACCTCACCGCCGAGGAACGCGGCGAAGCCGATCGCGAGGCACACCCACCAGATGTCGAAGCCGATGCCCGGGTAGAAGGCGAGGAGCCCAGTGATGAGCAGCAGCGTGTCTCCCGGCAGTAGGAAGCCGACGAGGAGGCCCGTCTCCGAGAACACGATGAGGCACACGACGAGCAGCGCCCAGGGGCCCGCACCGTGAATGATCGTTTCAGGGTCGAGCCAGGGGAAGAGTGTGGGAACCACGGAAGATGCATCCAGTCGCAGAATTCTTGAGGTGAACGAAGGGTATCCCCTGCGGATGGGGTGAAACTCCAATGACGACCCTGAACCGGGCGGAGGGTCGATACAGGTCGAGCTCGAAGTCGATGATGCGCTGAGCGACCTCGGTGAGCGGTTCGCCGTGCGAGCGCGCGTAGGAGCGCATGCGGTTGCTCGGCGCTGAAAGCCGCTCGCCGGAACCCATCGCCGACGAGCTGATTGCAGGCGTCGACCAGGTCTGAGTTCGCGTCGGAACGAGCGCCTGTGACGTGATCGGCGCGGGTGTTTCGGCAGAGTTCGATGTCTTTTCAAAGGGGGGCATGGTCCGAATGTCGGTGGCTCGATCTAGTCTTGGAATCAAGAGAGAAATAGAACATAGCTACTAATTTGTGTTAGACTCAACGTGATCTTGGGGGAGGTCAGGATGGACAACGAGACGCAGAAGTCGCGAGGCAACGAAGCCGCGCGAACCGCGTTTTTCCGCGATCCAGAGCCGAAGAGCTCTGATCTGCAGAGCGCTGAGCTGCAGAGCCCTGAGCTGCAGAGCCCTGACTTGCCGGGCGCTGACTTGCAGGGTCCAGACCCGCAGCGCCCCGACCCGCAGGGTCCCGCATCGGCCTGGGCGCCTCCTCCCGGACTTCCGGCGGACGTCGCCGCGTCTGCGCGCGAGAGTGCGGTAGCCGCCACACCTGAGGTCGAGGCGCTCATCGATGGGCGCCGACCCGTTGCCTCTCTGCTCGACGTGGAGTTCTTCGCCGCGTTCGAGGAGCTGGCCGCGCGCAAGCGGATGCTCGACGCGACGCTGCTCGAGATGACGGCCGAGCTCCTCGGGCGGGATGAGGTGACGCCCGTGGCGTTCTCCGGCTCACTCGTACGTCGCGGCGGGTTCCGGTCTGTGCACGAGGCGGTGCAGCAGACGCTCGGGCTCAGGCGAGCCGAGGCGGGGGCCATGCGCGCGCTCGCGGAGGCGACCCGCCAGACCATAAGCATGACCGGCGAGCCGATGCCGCCTGCGAGGGGCCACGTTGCGGTCGCAGTTGCCGAGGGGCGAGTCACGCTCTCGCAGGCATCGGCGATCGCCAATGGGCTGCGCGAGGCCGACCGCCGAGCCGACGTCGCAGACCTTGAGAGCGCCGAGTTCGAGCTTGTGCGGGCAGCGTGTGGACTCACGCCGGAGGACGACGAGCCCGCTTCGCCGGAGAGCCTCGCCAAGCAGGCGGCGGTGTGGGTCGCCTTCCTCGACCCGGACGGTGCCGAGCCGAACGCTGAGCGCCAGGCGGAGAAGCGCGGGCTCTCGTTCACCCGACGATCCGACGGCATGGTGCAGGGGCGGCTCCTCGCGACGCCCGAACAGGGCGAAGTCCTGCAGCGCGTCCTGGATGCCTACCTCTCTCCTCGCCGCGAGCAGGCCTGCGATGAGGAAGACGCGGCGCTCGATGGCATTTCCGGAGAGCCTCAGGAGGCGCCGCCGATCCGGGACGAGCGCAGTGTCTCGCAGCGGCGCATCGACGCCCTTGTGTCGGTCTTCGCTCGGCATGCCGAGTCACCCACCGCGCCACGCACGGGCGGCGAGGCGCCGACCATGGTGGTTGCGGTCACTCGCGCCGGGCTGATCGAAGCCGTTGAAACCCTCGCGGATGTGCCTCGCTACGAGCACTCGGGTGAGCCGGCGTCGATCGAGGTAGCAAGGCGCATCCTCTGCGATGGCATCATCCGGGCCGCGCTTGTCGACGCCGACGGCGAAGTCCTGAAGCTGGGCCGAAAACGCAGGCTCTTCAGTTCGGCACAACGGAGGGCGATTTTCGCGAGAGACGGTGGGTGCAGAGCACCCGGATGCGAGCTCACTCTCGACATGGTCGAGATTCACCACGTCACCCCCTGGTGGATGGGCGGTCTCACCGACACCTGCAATGGCATAGCGCTGTGTACGTTCCACCACCACGAAGTCCACCTCGAGAGGCTCATCATCGTGCCCTCAGCCGACCGAGTGTGGAAGGTGGAGCCATCAACCGGACCAAGAACAAGTCGTGATCCCCTCCGGGTGACGAGCGCGTCTGGCGGGTCCGACGGGTCTGGCGGGTTCAGCACGTCCAGCACGTCCGACGGGTTTGGCGGGCCCAGCGGGTTTGGCGGGTCGTCGAGTGCCGTGGAGTTTCGAGAAACGCCGCCAGAGTGGCCGCCGGCGACGCTCGGGCCGTGAGGTCGTTCGCGTCTCGCTGTCACGCGGATTTCTTGAGGTCGAGCGCGAGCGACGCAGCCGACTGAGGAAATCTCAGCCGGCTGCGTCGCCGAGGAACGCCTTACTAGTCCCGGGGCGCCGGTGTTTGCGGTGACGTGTCTGTGTCTGTGTCTGTGTCTGTGTCTGTGATGGTCCCAGTCCCAGTCCCAGTCCCAGCGCCTGTGCTTGTGCCCATGCCGGAGGCTGAGCTGGTCTGAGTCGGGGCAGCGGCACCGGCGTGCACAGCGTGCGAGGACTGCGCAGCCCGGCTCGCCGCATCCAGCTCCTCCGCCTCGTCGCCTCCGACCACCTCGCCGCGGGCTACAAGACCAGCGACATCCGAGAGTGGGATCTGCTTCAGGAAGAGCGACAGCAGGAAGGCGAGCGCGATGAACGGCACGAGGTACCAGAACACTGGAGCAAGCGCGTCCGCGTAGGCCGTGACGATGCCGTCGCGAACCTCGTCCGGCAGCTGCGAGAGCGTCTGCGGGTCGATCGTCGAGGTCGCCGTCGCGGCGTCGGCCGCACTCGCGCCGCTCGCCGTGAACACCGACGTGAGGTTCTCGGTGAGACGCGTCGTGAAGATCGCGCCGAAGACCGCGGTGCCGAGGGCGGCACCGACCTCGCGGAAGTAGTTGTTGGTACTCGTGGCCGTGCCGATCTCGGCAGCGGGCACGGCGTTCTGCACCACCAGCACGACGACCTGCATGATGAGGCCGAGCCCTGCGCCGAAGAAGAACAGGAAGACGCAGATGAGCCATATCGGCGTCTCCGCCGTGAGTGTCGTCATGGCGACCATCGCGAGGCCCGTGAGCACGGTGCCCACGATGGGGTAGCTGCGGTAGCGGCCCGTCTTCGAGATGAGGATTCCGGACGCGATAGACGTGCCCATGAGGCCCGCCATCATCGGCAACATCAGCAGCCCGGACGCGGCAGCCGAGGTGCCAGACGACATCTGCAGGAAGGTCGGCACGAAGCCGATTGCCGCGAACATTCCGATGCCGAGCGTCAGGCCGATGGCGGTGGCGTTCACGAAGATCGGGTTCTTGAACAGGCCGAGCGGGATGATCGGGTCCTCGGCACGCGACTCGACGAAGATGAACAGGGCAGCCGCGACGAGCAGGCCGAGACCCCATGCCCACGTGACCATCGAGCCCCAGCCGTGCTCAGCATCCGCACCGAAGTCGGTGAAGAAGATGAGGCACGTCGTGGCGGCGGACAGGAACAGCACGCCGAGGTAGTCGATGCGCTTCGTGGCTTTCTTGCTCGGCAACTTCAGCGCGACGACGGCGATGATGAACGCCGCGATGCCCACCGGGATGTTGATGTAGAACGCCCACTGCCACGTGAGGTGGTCGACGAAGTAGCCGCCGAGGAGCGGGCCACCCACAGCGGAGAGGCCGAAGACCGCGCCGAGCGGACCGAGGTACTTGCCGCGTTCGCTGGCAGGCACGATGTCGGCGATGATCGCCTGCGACAGGATCATGAGACCGCCGCCGCCGAGGCCCTGGATGGCGCGGAACACGACAAACGCCCAGAAGCTGTCCGCGAAGGCGCAGCCAACCGAGGCGAGCGTGAAGATCGCGATGGCGATGAGGAACAGGTTCCTTCTGCCCAGGACGTCGCCGAACTTGCCGTAGATGGGCATGACGATGGTCGTCGCGAGGAGGTAGGCAGTGGTGATCCAGACCTGGTGGTCGACGCCGCCCAGCTCGCCCACGATGGTGGGCATGGCGGTCGAGACGATCGTCTGGTCGAGGCTCGAGAGGAGCATCCCGGCGATGAGCGCGCCGAAGATCGTCCAGATCCTGCGTTTCGTGAGCAGGAACTGCGGCGCGACAGGCGCCGGAGCTGTGTTGGTCATGCGGGGTCCGTTCAAAGAAGTGAGGTCGGGAAGTGTCAGGGCAGAGTGCCGAGACGGGAGAACGTGAGAGGCGGGTGTGGTGCGGCGGGTGGCAGAGTTGAGGAGTGCGGTCAGCCGCTGAGTACGGCACGCATGGCGGCCACGCGTTTGGCGACGACCGTCTCCATGTCATCGGTGTTGCCGGTGGTGAAGAACTCGAACGCGCTTGCCCGCATCGCGGACATAAGGAGCTGCACGGCCGCGGCGGCTCGTAGGTCGCCAGCAGGCAGCCCCTCTCGCCGCTCGACGAGCGCGACGTCTCGCTTCTCGTCACTCGACATGTGCTCGAGGACGCGCTTGAAGAGCCTGGGCTCCTGGTCGATGACGGCCATCACCTCGCGAACCTGGTCTGGGTTCGGTTCCGGGTCGGCCTCCCGCCAGCGTTCAAGGGCGAGCTGCGTCAACGCCTCGAGCAGGTCTGGGCTCAACCGTTCGCTCTGCGGGTCGCCGCCGGCGACGAAGCGTTCGTCGAGGTGCGCAGTCTCTCGCCGGGCGGAGATGCCGAGCACGGCGTCCTCCTTCGACGCGAAGTAGTTGAAGAACGTGCGCCGGGAGATCCCGACCTGCTCGCAGAGCTCCTCAACAGTGAAGCCGGAGAGGCCGTCGTCGAGGGCTCGTCGGCGGGCGGCCGCCGCGAGCTCGCGGCTCGTCTGCGCCATCTTGCGAGCTCGAAGACTCGTTGCACTATCTGTCACAAGTGCAGTATTGCACTAATGGACCGAAGTGCAACAACTCCGTGAGTGGATGCGAAGCGGAGTCGGCGTGCATCCCTTGGCCTACGCTGTCCCCTAGGACCCCCTAGGACCCCCAAGGACCCCCGAGGAGACCAGATGGCCGAGATTCCGCACATCACGATCAGCGCTGGGTTCATCTTCGCGATCATCGACCTGATCATTCGCGTCATCGCGATCATCGTTGTGCCAAGGAATCGGAAGCCGAGCGTCGGCATCGCCTGGCTCATGGCCATCTTCCTCATCCCCTACGTGGGGGTCATCGCCTTCCTGCTCCTCGGCAGCTTCCGCCTGCCAGCAAAGCGCATGGAGCGCCAGCAGGAGGTCACGACCTACATCAACATGGCCGTCTCGAGCGTGGAGGTCGAACCGACCCATCACAACGACCCGCCCTGGTTCGACTCGGTTGTCGCCCTCAACCGCACCTACACGGCCATGCCGCTCATCAGCGACAACGAAGTTGTCCTGCAAGGGAGCTACGAGGAGACGATCCTCGCCATGGCAGCTGAGATCGACACTGCCGAGAAGTGGGTGCACATCGAGTTCTACATCCTCGCGTGCGACCACACGACGCGGCCGATCTTCGACGCCCTCGACCGCGCCGTCGACCGCGGTGTGAGCGTGCGCATCCTGCTCGACCACATCGCGTCCATCCGTGTTCCCGGCTACCGCAAGCACACGCTCACGCGTCTCAAGGCCCTCGCGAATGCCGGAGCCGAGTGGCACTACATGCTGCCCGTCCGACCGTGGCGCGGCGAGTACCAGCGGCCAGACCTGCGCAACCACCGCAAGCTCCTCATCGTCGACGGGAACTCCGCCTACCTCGGCTCGCAGAATGTCGTCGACTCCACCTACAATAAGCGCGGCAACATCCGCCGCGGCCTCCACTGGCACGACCTCATGGTGCGCCTCGAGGGACCGGCCGTGCACGCCGTCAGCGCCGTCTTTATCACCGACTGGTATTCCGAGTCGGGCACGATCATCCCCGAGGATCTCGCCGACTTCGAGACCATGCCACAGGAGGCGCGCATGGACTGCCAGATCGTCCCGAGCGGCCCCGGCTACCCGAGCGAGAACAACCTCCGCCTCTTCCTCAACCTCCTCTACGTCGCGCAGAAGTCGATCATCATCACGAGCCCCTACTTCGTGCCGGACGAGTCGATGCTCTACGCCATCACCACCGCCACGGCGCGTGGGGTGGTCGTGGAGCTCTTCGTCTCCGAGATCGGCGACCAGGCGATGGTGTACCACGCGCAGCGCTCCTACTACGAAGCTCTGCTGCTGGCCGGGGTGCGCATCTGGATGTACAAGTCGCCGACCATCCTGCACGCGAAGCACTTCACGATCGACGACGAGGTCGCCGTCATCGGCTCGTCGAACATGGACATGCGCTCGTTCTCGCTGAACTTCGAGGTTTCCCTCATGGTGCGCAGCGCGGACTTCGTCGAGGACCTCCGGGAAGTCCAGCAGGACTACCGCGAGAACTCGCGCGAGCTCACGATGTTCGAGTGGCGCAAGCAGCCGCTCCGCTCGACCGTGCTCGACAACCTCGCGAGGCTCACGGCGGGGCTGCAGTAGGGGCTGCCTGGGTGTTCGCTCCAATGTGGATGCGGGGCGCGCCGCGAATGTCGGTAGCCGGGAGTAACTTTGCGCTTGGGTTCGATCGAGCCCAGAACGGCCGACGCGTGCAGGAGTAACGAGGCATGCAGAAAATCATTCCGAACCTCTGGTTCAACAAGAACGCCGAAGAAGCGGGCGAGTTCTACGCCTCCGTCTTCCCGAAGACGACGACGTCAGTGGAGGCGCGCTACCCGGAGACCGATCTCCTCGACTTCCTGAAAGACTTCGCGGGGCTGCCCCTCGTGGTCGGCGTGGAGATCGACGACTACCGGTTCACTCTCATCAACGCGGGTGACCAGTTCAGGCCGAACCCGTCCATCTCGTTCATGCTCAACTTCGACCCGCGCGTGCTCGGGGGAGACGCCGCATCTGCGCGGGAAGCCCTCGATAACGCCTGGGCAAAGCTCAGCGAGGGCGGCAGGGCGCTCATGCCGCTGCAGGAGTACCCGTTCAGCCCGCACTACGGCTGGGTCGAGGACCGCTACGGCGTGAGCTGGCAGCTCATGCTCGTCGACTCCGGCGCGCTGAGTGCTGCTGGCGAGGCGCGCCCCTTCATCGTGCCGAGTCTTCTCTTCGGCCGTGAAGCGCAGAACCGATCGCGCGAGGCCATCGACTTCTACGTCTCTCTGTTCCCGGATGCGCGCATCGGCAACATCGCCGAGTACCCGGCCCAGTCGGGTCCGGCGCCCGCGGGCGCGATCATGTACGCCGACTTCCAGCTCGCCGGTCAGCGGTTCGTGGCCATGGACAACGGCGCCGACCAGGAGTTCGGCTTCGACTGTGGAGTCTCGCTCGAGGTCGACTGCGCCGACCAGGCCGAGATCGACCGCTACTGGGACGCGATGAGCGCTGTACCCGAGGCCGAGCAGTGTGGGTGGCTGGCCGACAAGTTCGGCGTCAGGTGGCAGATCGTGCCCGCCAACATGGGTGAGCTCATGGCAAGGCCTGACGGCTACGAGCACATGATGCAGATGAAGAAGCTCGTCATCGCCGACTTCTGACTCGCGTCGCCAACAAGAAACGCCCCTCGGCGAGGGGCGTTTCTTGTTGGCCCACCTGAGCGGCGCTACCGGAGTTGAGAACTGGAGCGGATGACGGGAATCGAACCCGCGCTATCAGCTTGGGAAGCTGAAGTTCTGCCATTGAACTACATCCGCGCATTCACGGGATCCGCCCGCGAACTCGACCATCGTACATCGAAGCCGTGCGTAGGTGAGAAACACTCATTTCGAGCACTCTTCCCCGGGTGCCCGTCGAACTCCCCGCAATGTTGCGGTCCAATCTTGGATCTGGGAGTGTGGAGAAACATAGCTGTGGGCCCGGCAAGGGGAAACGCGGGTTCACTGCTCCGAACTTCCAGGGGGATCTCATGGGCGATATTTCGCGCGCCGAAAATCAACTGCCAAGCCGTCGGGCTGTAGCAACTGCAGCAGCCTGGGCCGTACCCACGATCGCGCTCGCGGTGGCCGCGCCGGCCCAGGCCAGCTCCGGTCCAGGCCTTCAGCCTCCTGGGCTGAATGGATGGATCCACTTCACCTGGCCCGGACGGAACGGCAACGGTTCGTACGGTGTTGACGGTCGCTCGGGTGGGTCGCACGAGTATGGCACCTACGGGCTCTGGGTCACCAGCACGACGAGCTCCTCTGTGATCGAAGACATCAGAATCGTCCTGCACTACCGACCCGGTCCGGACTCTTGGTCGGCAAGCTCCTCGTCGGCGTGGTCCAACCTCAGCCACATCGGAACACACGCCTTCCTTGAGGGCACGCACCAGAGCTACGAGATGACGTACACAGGGCCCATCTCGCCGGCTGAGGGCGTCACAAACCTCGTCAACGACCTCCGCTTCACTGGCAACGTTCGTGTTGGCAACAACACGCCGTCGATCTACATCGACCGCTACGTGACTGTGGATGGTGTGGAGCTCGCTTTCCGTCGCAAGGTCGGCACCAACATCTACACGCCGCTCAACACGAACACCCCGCCGAACATGCCAAACACGCCAACTGTCCCCGGGGGGCGTCGCTCGTCCTCGGCTTCCGAGGACTTCGAGCCCCTCGGAGAGAACGCGGCGCTCGGCTGACGCGGCAAGCCATGAACCCGACCGGCTGCGTGCCGGGCGGGTTCAGTCGCGCTTGGAGACAAGCGCTCGGATCACGAAGAACACGATGACGGCCACGACCGCGACGATGCTGAGCCGGGCGACCATCCACGCCAAGTGGAACAGCACATCGACGAGCCACCAGGCGATCACTACCGCAACGACGACTCCGACGACGGTCCACACGTTTTTGCTCACGCGTCGAGCGTAGTCCGGCGGGCCTGATCCCCAAGTCCCCTTCGAACTGCCCTGGCGGTTGCGAACCTACCTGCCCCATGAAACTCTGGACCGGTACTAAGTTGCTTGCGCAGGGGGAACTGAGCGGCGACTTTCATGAACTCTGGGGGGAACTCATGAGCGATTCAACGCGCTCCGAAACGAATCTGCCGAGCCGTCGATCTGTTGCGAAGGCTGCGGCTTGGGCAGCTCCGACCATCGCGTTTGCGGTCGCCGCGCCGGCGCACGCCGGGTCGCCCGCGGCGCAGCCTCCGGGTCTGCAGGGGTGGATAGCGTTCCACCACCCCGAGCGAGGGTCGACGTCTCGCTACACCGTCCGCGGCTACAACAGTGGCGCCCACCCTCACGGGACCTACGGGCTCTGGGTGACGAACACGACGGCCTCCTCGTCAGTGACCAACATCAGAATCTTCCTGCACTACCTTCCTGCACCAGAGTCCTGGTCTGTCCGAGTGCCGGCCTCCAACTGGAGCGACCTCGTGCCGGTCGGCACGACCGTCATCGACGGTGTCGAGCACCAGTCGCACCGGATGGACTACATCGGCACCGTCGTTCCGACCGACGGGGTCACGAAGATCCAGAACGACATGTACTTCGAGGCGAGCAGGATGACGTTCGACACGAAGCCGTCGCACTACATCGACCGCTACGTCGTTGTCGACGGTGTAGAGCTCGCGTTCCGCCGCGGACGCGACCAGCTCGACTACACGCCGCTCAACGACAACACTCCGCCCAACCTGCCGCCCTCTATCCCGGGCGGACGGTCGTCGCGGACGGCAGAAGCGGTGGCGGAAGAGATCGACGCTTCGCTGTCGCCCTCGTAGGCGCAGCGGAACCTGCCGCGTGCATCCACCAAGCAACTAGGCTGGCGACGTGCTTCTCAGTGATCGGGACATCAAGCAGGGCGTCGAGTCGGGCCGCATCGGCCTTGAGCCGTACGAGCCTGACCTTATTCAGCCGTCGAGCATCGACGTGCGGCTCGACAGGTACTTCCGGCTGTTCGACAACCACCGGTACCCGTTCATCGACCCAGCGGAAGAGCAGCCGGAGCTGACGAGGCTCGTGGAATCGAAACCCGACGAGCCGTTCGTGTTGCACCCCGGCGAGTTCGTGCTCGCTTCGACGTTCGAGCGCGTCACCCTCGGCGACGACGTCGCTGCTCGTCTCGAGGGGAAGAGCTCGCTCGGTCGCCTCGGGCTGCTCACGCACTCGACGGCGGGGTTCATCGACCCCGGCTTTACGGGACACGTCACCCTTGAGCTCTCGAACGTCGCGACGCTGCCCATCAAGCTGTGGCCAGGCATGAAGATCGGGCAACTCTGCTTCATCCAACTGTCCAGCGCTGCCGAACACCCGTACGGCTCCGCCATCTACAGCTCCAGGTACCTCGGGCAGCGGGGCCCGACCGCATCCAGGTCGTTCATGAACTTCACGCGCGCCGACGTTTCGGTGACTGAAGCGGGTTCCGCCGGCGGCTAAGTCTGCCTTAGGCGCCGGCCGGGGCTTCCCGTTCATGTGGCGAGACTTGATCGTGGGTCAACCAAAAACGTGCCGTAGCAAACCCAGGAGGGTTGCCACGGCACGTTCGGCGTTACGCGAGCCGACGCCAAGCCGGTCGCGTGCACTCGGTGAATCTCGGCGTGATGTGCCAGTCGTCGTTGTTTCCCGACGAAGTTGCATCCATGTCGAGGCGGATCTGCACGGTTGTGGTTCCCGTGACCGTGACCGTGGCCGTGTAGGTGTAGTTCACAGTGTGGAAAAGTCCAGAGGTGCCGTTGGCTCCGCGGACGGGCCTGCCGTTGTGGGGCGACCCAGATGAGCAGTTCGTGGGCGGCTGAACGAGGACGCTACCCGCCGGTCCGGACTGCGTGTGGCCACGGAACGCGGGCAGAGTCGAGCCCGCCGAGATGAGGCTGATGGTCATCTTGGAGTTCACCGTGGTGCAGGACGAGCTCGGGTACATGTAGCCCTTCTTCGTCTGGCCCCTGAAGCGCAGCTTGTACGTGCGACCCGCAACGGCCTGGAACGTGTTGGTCGTGGTGATCAAACCGGTTTTGTCGTCGTCAGCATCCGTGATGACGGAGATGGTCTCCCCGTTCCACCGCGTCCCGGCGCTGTTCGTGCTGCCGCCGAATGTTGTCACCCACCCGCTGCCCGGGAAGACGTTGTCCGGGCACGGAATTTCGACGTCGGTGGATGTGGCATGGGCGGGCGCCGCAGCGGCGACTGCGAGCACTGGCACCGCCCAAGCTGACGCTTTCGCGAGTGTTCGACGGCTGATGGCCTTGTTTTCTTGCACAGTGATCTATCCCCCTGCGGACGCTGGCCTCAAAACGGTCTGGAGCCGTGAGTCAAAAAGAACTCTGACTGGCGTCCCATATGCCTTAGATCGGTCCGAACTGTGGCTCGAAATTCAGAGCGACGGCCGAGGAAGTGAACCCCGAGAACGATAGGCCTGTAGTCCGAAAGCATGGCGAGCCTAGGGGTCGGGTCGTCTGGGGTGGCGGATGCTCGCGGTTGCTTCGGTGCGCCGAACATCTGCGAGAGGTTGCGGAAACCGGGTGGCCCGCCCGTAGCGTGGAGCCCACGTTGTCAACGATGCCCGTGCTCCACTGGGCTCGAGGCTTCCGCACGAAGGATGCACGGTCATGCCACAGACGCCGCCCCAGGTTCCAGGAACAGGGGACCTCACTCGGGAACCGAGCCCCGCAGACATCAAGCGCTGGCGCCGCTACCTCGCGGACGAGCGTGCCGAGGGGGCCGTCTACCGTGACCTCGCCGCGAAGAGGGACGGTGAAGAGCGAGAGATCCTCCTCGGCCTCGCCAACGCTGAGGTCCGTCACGAAGAGCACTGGCTGCGCCTCCTTGGCGCCGCCGGAGACGGTGGCGTGCGCGCCCAGCTCGGTACGCGCCTCTTCGGGTGGTTCGCGCGCCGCTTCGGTTCGCTGTTTGTGCTTGCGCTCATCCAGCGAGCGGAGTCGCGTTCCCCGTACGAGCGGGAAGCGGATGCGACGCCAGAGATGGCCGCAGATGAGCGCATCCACGAGGAAGTCGTCCGCGGTCTCGCGATGCGAAGCCGCTCCCGCATGTCCGGCATGTTCCGCGCCGCGGTGTTCGGCGCCAACGACGGTCTCGTTTCGAACCTCGCCCTCGTGCTCGGGATCGGCGCGACGGGCGCACCGACCGTCATCATCCTCGCGACCGGCCTCTCCGGCCTGCTCGCCGGTGCGCTCTCGATGGCTGCCGGCGAGTACGTTTCGGTGAGGTCGCAGCGCGAGCTGCTGCAGGCTTCCACTCCGAGCCCGGATACTCCGCAGACCATTCAGAAGCTCGACGTCAACGCCAATGAGCTGGAGCTCGTGTACCGGGCTCGAGGCATGGATGAGGGCGAAGCCCGCCGGTACGCCCACCGGGTCTTCGCGCTACAGGGCGCCGACCCGGAGTCCGGCCCCATCGCCCTGCACTCGGGCGACGACGAGCACGAGGAGCTCGGCACGGCGTGGACCGCCGCCCTCTCGAGCTTCTGCTTCTTCGCCGGCGGTGCGCTCCTGCCGGTGCTGCCCTACATCTTCGGCATGAGCGGACTCGCGGCTGTCGTCGTCTCCGCCGTTGTGGTCGGAATCGCACTGCTCACGACCGGCGCGATCGTCGGCGTGCTGTCTGGCGGTCCGCCGTGGCGTCGGGCTGGTCGCCAGCTCCTCATCGGCTACGGGGCGGCAGCGGTCACCTACGTGCTCGGCCTCGTCTTCGGCGTTGCGATTGGATAGGGCTCATGCCGATTCCTGAATTTGTCGCCGACCTCCGAGCCAAGATCGGGCCTGAGCACCCGCTGTGGTTGGCCGGGGCCACGGCTGTCATCATCCGCCCGCGCGCGGGCGCGGCCGGCGACGAGGTGCTACTCGTTCGGCGCTCCGACAACGGAGTGTGGAGCCCCGTGACGGGGATCGTCGACCCTGGCGAGCATCCCGCGACCGCCGCCGTGCGCGAGAGTCTCGAGGAGGCAATGGTCGAGGTGCGCGTCGACCGGCTCGTGCGCCTCAGTGTGTCGCCCAAGATCGTGCACGCCACGGGTGACCGTGCCCAGTACTGCGACCTCGTGTTCCGCTGCTCGTGGATCTCGGGCGAGGCGGCCGTCGGTGACGACGAGTCGGTGGACGTGGCCTGGTTCCCAGTGGATGCGCTCCCCGAAATGCCGGAGCACCTCTCGTCGCGCGTCGCGGTCGCCGTCGCCGACAGGCCGGAGTGCGAGCTGCTGGTTGACGGGGTCGCGCTGCCGATCGTGGGTCCGAGCAACGTCGGGTAGCCGATTCGGGGAGTCCTACTCGGGGGCGCCGACCACTACCTGCCCGTCTGCGGAGGAGACCGTGACGGTCACCGACTGGTCCTGCTCCGCATACGTGAACGTGCACTGGAACTCGGAGCCCTGGTCGACCTTCACCTGTTCAGGGCAGACGACGTCGCTGACCTCGACGAGGCCGAAGTCGTCCTGCAGCACGCGAGTGACCTCCGCCTGGAGCGGCTCCGCCGCGAGCACGCTGCCGTTGCTCTCGCCGATGAAGTAACCGCCGAGGCCCGCGATGAGTGCCGCGGCCGGGATCGCGAGGACAAGCAGCAGGCGAGAGTTGCGCTTCGTCTTGCCCGGCTGCGCCGCAGCGGACCCCGCGCCGAACTCGGAGCCGGGAGCACCCGGCGTGAGGTAGCCCGAAGGTTGCTGCTGGTACCCGAACCCCTGGGCCGGCTGATTCCCGACCGGAGGCGCCCCAGTTGGCGCGCCGTAGCCAGTTCCCGGAACCCCGTAGGTGCTGTTCGGACTGGCGTAGGTGCCATTCGGGGTGGCATAGCCAGGAGTCACCGCCGACGGTGCACCGTAGGCGGAGGTCGCGCCTCCGCCATAGCCGGAGGCATTGGTTGCTGCTGGGCCGTAGCCGCTTCCTGTGGCGGCGCCGGTCGGCGGCACACCGGCCGACGGAACGCCTTGACCGTACGCGGAGGCAGCGCCCGACCCGAAGGGTGAGTTCGAGTTCGAGTTCGAGCCGGGTGCGCCATGCTGCCCGTACTGCGGTTGCTGCCCTGACTGCGGTTGCTGGCTGCCGTACGCGCCTGGTCCCGATGGGCCCTGCCGCCCGTGGTTCGGCTGCTGCCCTTGACCCGGACGCCCCTGCCCCGGCTGCTGAGGCCCCTGAGCCTGCTGACCCGGCTGGAGGTTGCGAGGGTCCTGCTGATTCTGTGGGTCGTTGGGGTTGCGCGGGTCGAACGGCCCCTGCGGGCCGCCTTGGGGTGGGAAGGTCATCTTGCTTCCTCCAGCTTGCTTGCTGCTGCGTTCATGAGCTCTGCCCGGCGCCTAGCCGGTCCTCGCGTTCCCGATGGCATCCCAAAACGCGCTCGCCTGGTCTGAGGTGACGTTCGTGACGTATTGCGGCGCGAGCGACGCAGGGTCGTCCGGCAGGTCGTCCGTCGTCGGTGTGCCCGTGATCTCGAAGCCGAACTGCACCTCGACGTCGAGCGAGGCCGCGTCCATCGTTCCGTTGACTTCGATCTTCTGGATGATGCCGTCTGCGCCCACCCACACGTGCAGGGGGAGGAGCGTGCCCAGCTCCTCCTCGCTCAGCTGCGAGCGCAGGTCGTCGCCCAGCGTGTACAGCCCGGCCTCCTCGAGTGAGTCGAAGGTGACAGCCGACGTGAAGTGCCTGCTGCCGTCGGCCGAGACCTCGAGCTTCTCTGGCAGCTCCTCGCCCTTGGTCTCCTTCGACAGCTGCCACGCCTCGACGAGATTGCACATGAAGATGACGGTGCCGAGGATGCACGTGCGCTGCGGGTCGCCTGCCCGGTCGAGGTCGCCCATTGGGAGGCGGGCCCACGGCGTTGCGACGACCGTCGTGTACGCGCTGCCGAACAGGTAGTACGTGTAGCCGCTACCCGCCATGTGGACTTCGTCGATGGACATGCCTGGCTCGGCCGTCGACTCCTTCGTGACGTAGGAGGCACCGACCACGGTCGTCTCGTGCTGCGTGCTGAGCGTCGCCCCGGTCGAGGCCTTGCCGTGCGTGTAGGCGGTAGCCGAGAAGTTCTCGACCCCCGCAAGGCCCTCGACGAGGGAGTCGCCGAGCAGCTCCGCGCCAGTGTCTGCGTGGTACTCGAGCTTCGCCTCGTGGTTGGCGACGGCCGTCGGCGTGGTTGTCGCGCATCCTGTGAGCACCAGCCCAACGAGCAGAGTCGTTGCTCCCGCGATCAGTCGCTGAGTGCGCATCAGGAGCCCCCGAGCTCGTTGTAGAGCGAGAGCGCGGTCTGCCCGAGCACCGAGCCCTCCCAGCGGAACGGCGGGTTCGCCGATGAAAGGACGGTCGACGAGGTGGCTGCGAGGTAGCCCGCCCCGATGACCTTGTCGTAGTAGACCAGCCAGGCCCCGCCGGACCCACCCGGGGTCATGCTGCACATGTGCGTGTACCCGCCCGCTGAGCCTTCCTTCCACTGGCTGGAGGCGCACATGTACTCCTCCGAGCCGTCGTACGGGCTGGCGCTCGGGTAGCCGACCTGCGTGATCGCCTTGGCTGGAACCCCGAACGCGATGCCCTGGCCGCCCGTCACGTCCTGGATGCGCTGCCCGTCTTTCTCTTCCATGACGAGGAACGCGAAGTCGTTGTTCCAGCCGTCGCCGTACACGCCCTGGTCGCCGTAGTTGGCGTTGTCGAGGAAGTGCTGCGGGATGCTGTAGTCGGTCGCTGCCCAGCGCCCGTACGGCTGCTCGGCACCGTCGCCGCGGTCGCCGGGGATGAAGACGACGTTGGTCGCGACGGCTTTGTTGCTCTCGAAGTCGACGAGGCAGTGCGCCGCCGTGACGACGATGTTGCGCTCGCCCGAGTTCACAACGGTCGCCGAGCAGACGGCGAGGCCGCTCGCGAACGACATGTAGAGACGCCCGAACGTGGATGCGCCGAGTCCAGCCCGGTCGAACGGTACCGCCTCCGAGACGTCGCCGTAGCCGTTGGCCGACTCGGCCGCAGGCACAGCCGTCGTCGGGGCGACAAACGCACCAGTGGCGGGGTCGCCGACGCCGACGGTGATGCCATTGTCTGGCGACGTGTAGTCGAACCCCTCGGCGTTCTTGAACATGTCGGGGTCTGACCAGAAGTCGTGCGATTCCTGGGGGGACGACTCGAACGAGTCGCGCAGGCTGACCGTGCCGCCTTCGATGGGAGCGTCGACGGCGTCGTACCCGTTGGCCGACGGGACGGCCGTCGCGCTCACCGAGCATCCGGCTAGCAGGACAACCGCGGCAAGCGCTCCGATGCTCGCGAGCAGAGCCCGCGGTCGGCGGCGGTGTCGAGTCATGGGTTCTCCTTCGGCACGCTGGGTATGCCGTTCGTTGTCATGCTACGCAGGGCCACCGACAGTCCGGCCGCGAACTGGCCGAAAACCCAGGTGACGGGGAGTTCTCCCCTGCTTGGCGGTGCGCCGCGAGACGAAGGGGAGGGGCGGGGAGAGGAATAGGGCTGTGGGGGCGCACGTTGCCCCTGCTATGCCAGGAACGCCCAAGCTCTCCCTGCTCGACCTCATCCCGGTTGCCGAGGGGCAGTCGAGCGCCGAAGCTATCGCCGCGTCGCGCCGCCTCGTGCAGCGCGCGGACGAGCTCGGTTTCCACCGGTACTGGGTCGCTGAGCACCACAACACCCAGCTCGTCGCGTCGACGACCCCGCCCGTGCTGCTCGCGGCCCTCGGCGCTGGAACGAAGCGTATCCGCCTCGGCTCTGGCGGCGTGATGCTGCCGAACCACGCGCCGTTTGTCGTGGCCGAGCAGTTCGCGGCGCTCGAATCGTTGTATCCCGGGCGCATCGACCTCGGGCTCGGGCGAGCGCCTGGCACGGACCCCTTCACCTCAGCGGCCCTCCGCCGCGACCTGGCACGCGACCGCGTCGACGAGTTCCCGAACGACGTGCTCGAGCTCATGGGCTTCCTCGGCGACGTGCGCGACGAGCACGACCGGGAGGTGCTGGCGCGCCTGAGAGTGACACCAGACGCGGCGACGCACCCCCAGATCTGGCTGCTCGGATCGAGCCTCTACGGGGCTGAGCTCGCGGCGGCCTTCGGCCTGCCGTACACGTTTGCGCACCACTTCGCGATGCACGCCGACCCGAAAGCCGCCGCGGACCACTACCGCGCGCACTTCGTTCCGTCGCCAGTTCTCGCAGAGCCGCACTTCATGGTGTCGGTGTCGGCTATTGCCGCCGAGACCGTCGAAGAGGCCACGCGCCTCGCTCTCCCGAGCCGCGCCGCGATGCACCAGATCCGCTTCGGCAAGCCCACTCGGGTCCTCACCCCGGAGGGGGCGGCGGCGTACGCCACACGCATGCAGGACCGCTCGCTGTACGACGCGACCACCGGAACCCAGCTGGTTGGGACACCCCAGATGGTGGCGGACGGCATCGACCGGCTCGTCGAGCGGACGGGTGCCGACGAGGTGATCCTCGCCGCCACGACGCACGACGTCGAGGTGCGCATCCGCACGATCGAGGCGCTCGCGGAGCTGCGCGACCCCGCAGCCTGGGAGCCGCGCACGAGTGTCGGTGCGCATCCGCATAATTGACAGGTGACTTCCCACGCGCGCCATGCCAGCTCTGATCTCCCAACTGCGGACTCCGTCCCGGAGGCCTTCACGTTCGATGACCCGAGCGACGCCCCAGACAGCACCGACGAGGCACTCCTCCGCGCGCTCGCGGTGACGTTCGCGGAGGTGGGCTTCACCGTTGACGGCGTCGAGTCGCGCCTCGGTGCTGAGGCGGCGGATGCGCTGCACCGCGACCTGCTCGAGCCCGCTTCGTTCGCCCTGTCGCGTGAGCCTGACGACGCGCTCGCCGCGCTCATCCGCCTGTTCGTGCTTGCCGAGCCCGTCGAGCCGGGCGACGTGCCGGCACTCGACGCGCTGCTCGCGGCACGCCTCGTCGAACGCCTCCCGCGTGTGCGGGGCGAGTCGGCAGTGGATGCGTCCGGCGAGGCTTGCACCGAGCAGCTCGCCGACGAGCTCGTGACGGCGCTCGTCGACGTGCGGCCCTACGCGAGCGAGGGCGTGAACGGCAGCGTCGAGATGTGGGTCGCGTCCGACCTCGGCGGCGTGCAGCTCGGGCGAGACCAGCCGCTGCGCCGCGACCACGTCGTCGGCATCGGGCCCGCGACGACGCTGCTCGCGCAGCTCACACCGCGCGAGCCGGTGGCCCGCGCACTCGACCTCGGCGTCGGCATGGGCGTGCAGACGATGCACCTCCTCGCGCACACGCGCCACGTCGTTGCGACCGACATCTCGGAGCGCGCTCTCGCGTTCGCGAAGTTCAACCTGCTGCTCAACGCCGCGGCTCTCGGCATCGCACCCGGCGGCCTCGACGAACGCGTGAGCCTGCGCCTCGGCAACATGCTCGAGCCCGTTGCAGGCGAGCAGTTCGACCTCTTCGTTTCGAACCCGCCGTTTGTCATCACGCCTCGGCGTGAGGGCGAGGAGGGCAGCGACCAATACACGTACCGCGACGGCGGCAAGCCAGGCGACAGCATCGTCGAGGGCCTCGTGCGCGAGCTCGGAACGGTGCTCGCGCCCGGCGGAGTGGCGTGCATGCTCGGCAACTGGGAGGTGCGCCAGGGCGACGCGAACTGGCACTCGCGTCTCGAGGCGTGGCCAGCAAACGACGTCGACCTGTGGGTTGTGCAGCGAGAAGACGCGACCCCGGTCGAGTACGCCGATATGTGGCTGAAGGATGCGGCAGAGAACGCCGAGCTGTCGAGCTGGCAGCACGCGTTCCGCCGGTACCTCCAGGACTTCGCGAGTCGCGACGTCGAACGGATCGGAATGGGGATGTTCTTCCTGCGTCGCACCCACGAGGGCGCGGTCGGCGGCCCGCTGCGTCGTTTCGAGCACCTCACGCACGCGCTTGGTCACCCGCTGGCCGAGCACATCCGCGACGGCTTCGAGGCCATCACCTGGCTTCGCGGCGTGGACGACGCCGAGCTCTTCGACGAGCCGCTCGTCGTTGCCGGAGACGTCACCGAGGAGCGGCACTCGCGGCCGGGCGACGAGGACCCGAGCATCATCATGCTCCGTCAGGGGGCAGGCTTCCGCCGCACCATGTCCATGTCGACCGAGCTCACTGGCTTCGTTTCGGTGTGTGACGGCGAGCTGGTCGGGTCGCAGATCGTCACCGCCATCGCCTCGCTCGTCGACGTCGAGGAAGAGGCGCTGCGCGCAAGCCTCGTCCCCGACGTGCGAGAACTCGTCGCGCTCGGCTTCCTCGAGCCGCGCTGGCGCTAGGCACACGATGAGCTCGGCAGGTCGAATCGCCCCACTCGACGGGGTCCGAGTGCTCGAACTCGGCAACTTCATCGCGGCCCCAACTGCCGGGCGGATGCTCGCCGACTTCGGCGCGGAGGTCATCAAGGTCGAGCGGCCGGGGACCGGCGACGAGCTGCGCTCCTGGCGCCTGCATCCGGGATCGACGACGTCGATGCTCTTCCACACGATCAACCGCAACAAGAAGTCGATCACCCTCGACCTCCGCACGGAGGAGGGGCGGGACGCGGTCCGAGCGCTCGCGGTCGACTGCGACGTGATCCTCGAGAACTTCCGACCGGGCACGATCGAACGCTGGGGCATCGGGCCCGACGTGCTCAACACGATCAATCCGGAGATCGTGATCGGGCGGATCTCCGCGTTCGGCCAGACGGGCCCGCTCTCGAGCAGGCCAGGGTTCGCGGCGGTCGCTGAGGCCATGGGCGGATTCCGGAACCTGGTCGGCGACCCAGACCGTGCCCCCGTGCGCGTCGGCGTCTCGATCGGCGACTCCATCGCAGGCGTCTATGCCGCCTACGGGGTCATGATGGCGATGTTCCAGCGCGAGCGACGCCGCGGCACCGGCCTCGAGCCCGCGCCCCTCGAGGAGCGAGTCATCGACGTCGCCCTCAACGAGGCCATGTTCTCGATGATGGAGTCGCTCATTCCCGACTACCAGGCGCACGGAGTTGTCCGCGAGCGGGTCGGCGGTCGGATCGAGGGCATCGCGCCCACCAACGCGTACGTGTGCGCCGAAGGGAAGAACGTTGTCATCGCCGGCAATGCGGATGCGATCTTCCAGCGCCTCATGGTGATCATCGGCAGGAACGACCTCGCGGAAGACTCGGGGCTGGCGACGAACAACCTCCGCTGGGAGCGTCGTGACGAGCTCGACGCAGCGATCGGGGCCTGGACGGCGACGCTCGCGGCCGACGAGGTGCTGGACATCCTCGACGAGGCCGGCGTTCCCTCCGGCCCCATCTACACGGCCGCCGACATCAGCGAGAGCCCCCAATACGAGGCGCGGGACATGATCCAGAAGTTCGACGTCGCCGACGGAGAACGGACCATCGAGGGTGTCGGCTTCCCCGGTATCGTGCCCGTGCTTGGCCCCTCTTCCCTCCCGATCCGCTCGCTCGCACCCGAACTCGGGCAGGACACTGCGGCCGTGCTCGCCGCCTACCTCGGGCTTCCCTCCGCACCGATCGCACCGGGCGGCCCAGGCGACTCAGGCGGCCCAGGTGCTGACCACGACGACGAAGGAGCAGACACACGATGAGGCAGACGCCACTCGCCGCGGCGCGACTCCGCGACGTGACCCTGCGCGACGGACTGCAGCTCACAGGGCGGATGCTCGGGGCCGAGCGCAAGGTCGAGCTCGCGCGGGAGCTCTTCGCGGCTGGAATCCCGGAGCTCGAGATCGGCTCCATGGCGAGGGGCGACCTCGTGCCTCCCATGGCCAACACGCTCGAGGTGATCGAGGCGCTCACTCCCGAGGAGCTTGAACGCTGCTGGGTGTGGGTCGCTACCCCAAGGCACGTCGAGAAGGCCGCCGCTGCTGGAGCCCGCAACTTCCAGTACTGCTTCTCGGCATCCGACGCCCACAACGAAGCAAACATCGGGCGGTCCACCGAGGCGAGTCTTGCGGCCATGCCAGACGCGATGGCCCTCGCGCAGCAGGCGGGCGGGCGCATCCAGTTGTGCATCGCGACGTCGTTCACGTGCCCCTTCGATGGGCAGGTGGACCCCAACCGGGTCATCGCCATCGCGAACGACCCACGAGCCGAGGGCGCCGCTGACATCGTGATCTGCGACACCCTCGGCCAGGCACATCCGGGGCAGGTGTCGTCGCTCATCTCGCGAGTCGTCGCCGAGACACCCCAGCGCGAGATCGTCTTCCACGGCCACGACACTTGGGGCGCCGGTGTCTCCAACGCGCTGGCCGCGGTGCAGGCGGGGGCGAGCGTCGTCGACGGGGCGCTCGGCGGGCTCGGCGGTTGCCCGTTCGCTCCCGGCGCGAGCGGCAACACCGCCACCGAGGACCTGCTCTTCGCGATGCGACCCGAGTGGCTCACACTAGACCGGTTCGCGCGCATCGTGCGATCATCCGAGAGCTTGCTCACCGAACTCGACGAGCCGAACCGTTCGAAGGCTCGGCAGGGAGCGCGGTCGAAGGCGCCGGCGTTCGACTGGGTGCTGCCGGACTAGGAGAGCGCTCGCGTACCTGACCGCCATCCGCTCAACCGCGCGGGATATGCAGGCTCACACGCGAACAAGCCAGCGATTCTCGTGTGCTGACGGGCCGAGCCGGGCCGGGCGGGCTGGGGCTGACATGCTGGGGCTGACGTGCTGGGGCTGACGTGTCAGCTGGGATGCTCGGCGTCGCGGCGGCGGAATGGCGTGAGCAGCAAGCGGCGGTCGCGCCAGGCGGCCGTAGACCAGAGCGCGAGCCCGATGAGCAGCACCTGGAACGGCAGGCGGATGAGCCGGGCCGCGTCGGTATCGAGCCCGAACGCATCCGTTCCCGTCACGTACTGGGAGATGTTGCCGGGGAACACCGCGACGAAGAACGCGGCCACGGTGAAGCCGACCGCGACCCTCCAGCGCCAGGCAACGATGAGCGCAAGCCCGAGCAGCACCTCGACGACGCCGGACGCGAGCACCACGAAGTCGGCGTCGAGCGGCAGCCACGTCAGCACCTGAGCCTGAAAATCGGCCCGCGCGAACGTCAGGTGTGCGGTCCCGGCGAAGAGCAGGAACCCGCCGAGCACCACGCGCGCGAGCGTCCGCGGCAGCGAAGTGCGGGGCGTGCCCGGTGAGCTTGGCGTACTTGGCATGCGTGACGTGCGGGCGCCTGGCTCAGTGCTGCCTGCTGGTGTGGGGGACTTCATCCGCCAAGTCTGTGCCCTCCGCCTGCGCCCGCCCTGCGCCCGCCCTGGCTCCGCCTTGCGCCCGGCCTGCGCCCGGCCTTGCGCCCGGCCTGGCTCCGCCCTGACCAGAACCGGCCGCAAGAGAGAGGCAGATGCAGGTTCGCGCGCCAGCGAACCTGCATCTCACCCACTCCTGTCGCAGGGGCGCGGCTGGGTGATGGTTTGGGGGAGCGGTTGGGTGAGGGCTTAGGGGTGGCGCGGGGAGTGGCTTCGGGGGCGCGAACTGCTTTGTCGCGAGCAGCACGCCGACGAAGATGAGCGGCACGATCCAGCCGGTCCAGCCGACGATCGTCGCCTGCGTCGTGTCGACGCGCTCTCCGGCCGCCGCGAACAGCAGGTAGGAGCCGCCGGCCTCGTTGAACGCACCGTGCGCGAGGGCCGCAGGCCACACCGATTCCGAGCGGATGCGCAACCAGTCGAACACCGACCCGACCAGGATGCACATCCCGGTCATCATGGTCAGTCCGAGCCAGCCAGGCGCATCCAGATAGTTGTAGCCGAGCAGGATCAGCGGGGCGTGCCAGAGGCCCCAGATCACACCGGAGATGAGCAGCGCGGGGACAATGCCGAACTTCAGGAGCTTCGGGAGCAGCCAGCCGCGCCAGCCCAGCTCCTCGCCGAGCGCGGGGATGACGTTGATGACGGCGCCGAGCGGGATGCTCGCAAGCTGCAGCAGGACAAGGAGCGCGATCGGGAGGGCGATCTCGGGGATCTCCGTTCCGGTGGCGGCGCTCGCGGCGGCGAGCTGCTCGTCGAGGTTCTCCTGGTAGCCGGAGAAGTTCACGAGGTCCATCGAGTACACGCCGAAGAGCGCCCCGATAGGGAGCGCGATGAGGACAAGCGCGACGGGACGACAACGGCGAGCGCGAGGTACGCGATGAGCCTTCGAGCCGGCTTGAGGGGGACGATGCCGAGCGCACGCCACGGCCGCGCTGGCCGCTCGACGATGAAGACCGCGACCAGAGCCGCGATGGCGGGCGTCAGCATCATCGCGATGGAGATGACCGTGAACCAGGGGTGCGCGAGGCCCTCGCCAAGCCAGAGAGGCAACGTCACGAGCCATGGAAGGCCGAACGCCAAGGCGAGGAAGACGCCGATCGCGAGCTTCTCCCGTCCGCTCGCAGCGGGGGTGGTCTTGGCGGTCAGCGAGGTGAGCTGCACGGACCCACCCTCTCGTTTCGCTGGGTGCGCTGTCAACGAGCAACGACCCGCAGGCACACAGACGCGACGACGCGGATGCGTGAGAGAAACGAGGATGCCCCCGCCCGTCTCCGAGCGGGGGCATCCCGTGGTTGGTTTCGAAGCTGCCGCTAGGCGGCCGCGGCGGTCGCGTTGACCTCGCCGACCAGCACCTCGAGGACGTCCTCGAGGAACAGGAGGCCGGTCACGTTGCCCTCGGAGTCGAGGGCCTTCGCGACGTGCGCCCCGCGGTTGCGGAGCACCGCCATGGCGTCCTCGAGCTCCGCGTCGCGCGACACGGAGACGAGGCTCCGCAGGCGCTTCTGCGGGATCGGCGCCGTGAAGGCGTCTGCCCCCATGAGGTCCATGACGTCCTTCATGTGGATGTAGCTGGTCGGCTCGCCGCGCTCGTCGGTGACGACGTAGCGCGAGAAGCCGTGCTCGGCGACTGCCTTCTGCACGTCGATGGGGCGAGCGCCTGCCGGCAGGAGCACCATCTCGGCGATCGGCACGTCGACGTCGCTGACCTTCTTCTCCGTGAACTCGAACGCGCCCGCGAGCGTGCCCGAAGTGTCGTTCAGGGTTCCCTCGCGGGTCGACTGCTCGACGATTCCGGCCACCTCCTCGAGCGTGTACGTGCTTGTCGCCTCGTCCTTCGGTTCGACCTTGAAGAGGCGGAGCACGCCGTTCGCGATCGTGTTGAGGCTCCAGATGATCGGGTTGAAGATCTTGGACACCACAACGAGGGGCGGGGCGAGGAGGAGGGATGCGCGGTCCGGCACCGAGAACGCGAGGTTCTTCGGGATCATCTCGCCGAACACGACGTGCAGGAACGTGACCAGCACAAGCGCCACGATGAACGCGATAGCGCTGATGACCTCGGACGACAGCGCGGTGAGTCCGAGCGGGATCTCGAGGAGGTGGTGGATGGCCGGCTCCGACACGTTCAGGATGAGCAGCGAGCAGACGGTGATGCCCAGCTGGCTCGTCGCCAGCATGAGCGTCGCGTGCTCCATCGCCCAGAGGGTCGTCTTCGCGGCCCGGCTGCCCCGCTCGGCGAGCGGCTCGATCTGGGATCGCTTCGCGGAGATGACCGCGAACTCGGCGCCGACGAAGAAGGCGTTGCCGATGAGGAGGACAAACAGCCACAGGATTCCTGGCAGGTACTCACTCATTGGTCATCACCTCCTTGACTCGTTCGTGCGCTCTGTCGTGCGCGAGCTCCTGATTGGTCATGAGGCTCTGGTCGCCGTCCGGTTCGTTGGGCAGGTAGCGGACCCGCACGATGCGGGTGCCGTCGATGCGCTCGACGCGCAGCGTACCCGTCTCGATGGCGACCTCGTCGCCGAGCTCGGGGAGGCGCTCGAGGGTGTCGGTGATGAATCCGCCGACCGTGTCGTAGTCGCCGTTTTCCGGCACTTCGATGGCGAGGCGGTCGAGCACCTCGTCCGGGCGCCAGGAGGCGTCGAACGTGACCGAGCGGCCGCGCCGGATGAATCCGGTCTGGTGTCGGTCGTGTTCGTCCTCGAGCTCGCCGACGATTTCCTCGACGAGGTCTTCGAGCGTGACGATGCCGGCCGTGCCGCCGTGCTCATCCACGACGACGGCCACCTGGTGGCGTTCGGCGCGCAGCAGGGTCAGCAGGGCGGATGCCCCCATCGACTCGGGCACGCGAAGCGCCTCGGTCTGCAGGTCGCGGGCCGTGACCTCGGCCTGCTGCTCGACGGCGACCGCGAACGCCTGCTTGGCGTGCACGAACCCCGTGATGTTGTCGGGGGTGCCGTCCACGACAGGGAACCGGGAGTACCCGGTCTCGATGGCGAGGGCGATGATCGCCTGCGCGGTGTCGTAGACCTCAACGCTCGCCATGCGCACGCGGGGTGTCATGACGTCGGATGCGTCGTGCTCGGCGAACTTGAGGGTGCGGCGCAGCAGGGCTGCGTCGTCTTCCTCGAGGAGGCCGGAGAGCGCCGAGTGGCGGATGAGGTACGACAGCTCGTCGGCGCTTCTGGCGCCGGAGAGCTCCTCCTTGGGCTCGATGCCCATGGAGCGGATGATGGCGTTCGCCGTGTTGTTCAGGAGCAGGATCACGGGCTTGAACACCGTCGTGAAGAGCGCCTGGAACGGGATGACGATCTTCGCCGTCGCCCGGGGGAGGGCGAGCGCGAAGTTCTTGGGGACGAGCTCGCCGATGATCATCGAGAACAGCGTCGCGAGGACGATGCCGACGATTGCTCCCACGACGGGCACGAGGCCCGCGGGGATCCCGAGGCCAGTGAGGGGCTCCTCGAGGAGAGAGCTGACGGCCGGCTCGAACGTGTATCCCGTGAGCAGGGTCGTGAGCGTGATTCCGAGCTGCGCGCTGGAGAGGTGCGTCGACGTGATCTTCAGGGCCTTGATGGTGGGCCCGAGTCGCTTCTCTCCGCGGCTTTGCCGTTTTTCGAGTTCGTTTCGGTCGAGGTTGACGAGAGCGAATTCACTCGCGACGAACAACCCGGTTCCGACTGTGAGAACGAGGCCGATGCCGAGCATCACCCATTCGTTCATGCGTGGTGCCTCCAGACTGTGGCGGCTGAGAGTGCGGCCGGAACGTCGAGAGGCTTGGGACTATGACTAGGAGGGTCTTCCATGAGGGGAGATTCTAGTGAGCTTTCGTTTGCATGCAATTCAGAGAGCTGAGAGAACGCCTTCTTCTCTGCCCTGCGACGTCCACGCGGGGTCGGCCGAACGGTGGCCGACAACACGTTCCGCGAGCCCGTCGAGCTGCTGGAGCTGCTGGCCGGACAGCTCGAGGCCGATGGCGCGCAGGTTCTCGTCGATGCGTTCCGGGCTGCGGGTTCCCGGGATAGGGGAGACGCGCACGCCGAACTCGGCCGACTTCGCGTACACCCAGGCGATGGCGACCTCGGCGACCGAGACGTGCTGGCCGTGCTGCTCGCTCAGCTGCTGCGCGACGGCCGCGACCTCGCCGGCAAGGGCGCGGTTGGTGGGCAGGTTCTCAGGGAAGAATCGGGGGAAGTTGGCGCGTACGTTGGGCTTCTCGGCGCCGAGCTCAGCCCACGAGTCGGTGAGCAGGCCACGGCTGACCGGGGAGTACGGCACGAAGCCCGCGCCAACCTCGCGGATGGCGGGGATAACGTGCGCCTCGAGGTCGCGGCTGAAGATGCTGTACTCGCTCTGCACGGCCGCGATGGGGTGCACGGCGGCGGCGCGGAGGATCTCGGCACCCGTCGGCTCGCTCAGCCCGATGTGCCGCACCTTGCCGTCGGCGACGAGCTCGGAGACGAAGCCGACAGTCTCCTCGATGGGCACGTTCGGGTCGACCCGGTGCTGGTAGTAGAGGTCGATGTAGTCGGTGCCGAGGCGCTTGAGGGAGAGCTCGACCTGCTCGCGCACGTGCTCGCGGTCGCCGCGCACGCCGCGCTTTCCGACGCCGTCGCCCTTCGTGATGCCGAACTTCGTGGCGAGCTGGATGCGCTCCCGCTGCGCCGGCAAGATCTTCGCGATCGTGAGCTCGCTGCGGCCGTCGCCGTAGATGTTGGCGGTGTCGATGAACGTGATGCCTGCATCCACCGCGTGCTGGAGCGTGCGCAGGGCCTGTTCATCGTCGATGGGGCCGTACGCGTCGCTGAGGCTCATGGCGCCGTAGCCCTGCACCGTCGTCACGAGGCCGTCGCCGAGGAGGGTCGTGGGGAGTTCAGCTGCGGGGCCGTTCGTCTCGTGCGTCATGCATCAAGTGTCGTGCGCACCACCGACATTCCGCCAGCGGGCCCTGCCCCGGGGGTAACAGTAGCTACGCGCTCGCCTGCTTCACCTTGCTTGGCACGGGGAGCATCATCAGGAAGCCGACGGCGAGCACGATGCCGATGCCGATGATGCCCATCTTCGGGTTTCCCGAGAGGAATACGAAGAGGCTGAAGAGGGCGGGCGTGATGAAGCTCGCGACCCGGTTCGTGGTCGCGTAGAGGCCGAACAGCTCGCCCTCGCGGCCGGGAGGCGTGGCTCGGGAGAGGTAGGAGCGGCTCGCGGCTTGCGCAGGTCCCACGAAGAGGCAGAGGGCGAGGCCGAAGATCCAGAACACGGTCTGCTCTGAGGGAAGGAAGATGAGCACCACGGAGAACGCGGTGAGCGAGACGAGCGACGCCATGATGACGAGCTTCGGCCCGAAGCGGTCGTCGAACCAGCCGGCGGCGAGCGTCCCGAGCCCCGCGACGAGGTTCGCGGCGACCGCGAAGTAAATGACTTCGCTCGGCGCGAAGCCGTACACCTGGGCCGCGAGGATCGCCCCGAACGCGAAGATCGCCTGCAGCCCGTCGCGGAACACGGCGCTCGCGGCGAGGAACAGCAGGAGCTTCGGGTCGCTCTTCGCGAGCTTCCCGATCACCCTGAATAGCACACCGTACGAGGCGAAGAAGCTCACCTTCGGGCGGTTCGTGTCCTTCGGGATCTCGGGCACCTTGAACATGACCGGCAGTGCGAAGACGACGTACCAGACCGCCGCGAGCACGATGGCGAAGCGGATGTCGAGCGCGCCCCCATCCACCCCGCTCGGCACCGCCAGCACGCCGTTTCGCCCTTCGACGCCGAACGACTGGATGAACAGTACGAGCAGGAGCACAAGCAGCACGATGCTGCCGAGGTAGCCGAGGCCCCAGCCGATGCCCGAGATGCGGCCGACGTTCTTCGGCGTCGACACCTGCGAGAGCATGGCGTTGTAGTTGACGCCGCTCAGCTCGGCGAAGATCGTGCCGACCGCGAGCAGCAGCGCGCCCCAGAAGAGGTACTCCTCGCCCGGTTGGATGAAGAACATGGCCAGCATGATCACGACCGTGACGGCCGTGAAGATGCCGAGCCACAGCTTGCGCCTGCCGGAGCCGTCGGAGCGCTGGCCGAGCACGGGCGCGATGAGCGCGACCAGCAGACCGGCGACGGTGCTCAGGTTCGCGATGACGTTGGTGGATGCGGCCTGAGCTGCCAGGTACTGCGGGTCGAGCGGGTTCGCGTCGCCGAGCGCCGCGACCTGCGGGTCGATGAAGAGGTCGCTCGCGAGGTAGGTCGCGAAGACGAAGGTGACGACGACGGCCTGGAAGGCGGAGTTGCCGACGTCCCACAGCGCCCAGGCGGTCGCCCGCTTCTTCAGCTCCTTCGGCGTGACCGCCGCCCCGCCGTCGACGGTCTCGACCCGTCCGCTCGGGGTGGGGTCGCTGGGGGAGGGTGCGCCTTCGTCGGCGCGGCCGGGGAGTGCCATGCGCGGATTCTATGCGCGGGAGGCGGCGCGGAGGCGAACGGGCGAGTGGGCCGCCTGCGAACTTCGATGACAACTCCACCGAGCCCGCTCGAAACGAGCAGGAAAGGCAGAGTTGTCACCGAAGTTCGACGGTGTGGGCGCAGCCCAGGCGGCGAGCGCCGGCGTGCTCCTACTGGCCGATCCAGGTGTCGTAGAAGTACGGACGCCCCACGGCGTTGGTCTCGATGCCGTGCACCTCGGGGCTCGTGACGAACACCTGGTAGTTGTCGACGATCGGCACCGTGTACGCCTCTTCGAGGACGGTCTCCTGCAGCTTCGCGAGGTTCGCGGCCCGCTCGTCGGTGCCGTTGGCCGTCTCGGAGACGCCGAGCAGCTGCTCCTCGAGCTCGCCGTTCTTCAACTGGAACTGGTTCGTGTAGTCCTGGCCCCAGTATTGGCGGAGTGTGGTGGCGTCGAGGAACGAGTTGGCGACGGGGAAGATCGGCGTGCCTCCCGCCGCGAAGATGTCGCTGTACGTGCTCGCATCCGTCTGGCGGATCTCGAGCTCGATACCGACCGCCTTGAGCTGCTGCGCGGCGAGCTCGAGGATCTGCCCGGAGCCGTTCACAAACGGCGAGGTGTATGCGGGGATCGTGAGGCGCGTGCCGTCCTTGACGCGGTAGCCCTCCGCATCCTTCTCCGTCCAGCCGGACTCATCGAGGAGCGTGCTCGAGAGATCCTGGTCGAAGGCGAGGTTCTCGCTCAGGTCGACCCAGCCCGGCGTCGCCGCCTGCACGGAGGAGGTCGCCGGCTTCCAGTTGGAGTTGAAGACTGTGTCGACGATCTCCTGCCGGTTCACGCCGTGCTGGATGGCCTGGCGCACGTTCACGTCGTTCGTGATCTCGGCGTTGGGGCGCAGCACGAAGTTGATGGGCGTGCCCAGGTACTCGCCGTAGATGACGTTGAAGCCGTCGTCGATGAGGCGCTGCTCCTCGCTCGGCTGCACGAAGTGGACGGAGTCAACCTGGCCGGCTTCGAGGGCGCCCTGGCGAGCGGAATCCTCTTCGAGCACGTTGAAGGTGATGGAGTCGAGGTAGGCGGGACCTTCGTGGTCAAACGCCTCGCTCGCCCAGTTGTAGTCGTCTCGTTTCGTGAGCACGATTTCTCGCTCCGGCACCTGCGACTCGAAGACAAAAGGACCCGTGCCGACGACGTTCTCGAGCTTCGCCTGCTACTCGAGCGACAGGTTGATCGTGCTCTCGCCCAAGAAGCCGGCGGCGAAGAAGCCGAGGCTCGGGATGAACCCGCGGTTCGGGGACTTGAGGGTCACGAGCACGGTCGAATCGTCGACGGCCTCCGCGCTCGCGAACTCGCCAGGCACGATGGGAGAGCGCGTGATGCCCTTGCTCTCGTCGCCGAGGCCGAGCACCTCGAGATTCTTCGCGACGATGTCGGCGTTCAGCGCGGTGCCGTCGGAGAAGGTCACGTTGTCGCGCAGCTTCAGCGTGAACTGGAGGCCGTCTTCGCTCTCCTCCCACGATTCGGCGAGCCACGGATGAACCTCACCCGTGTTGTCGACGCAGACGAGCGTCTCGACGAGCTGCGTCCACACCTGGCTCTTGTGCCAGTTGTTCGCCTGCTGCTGCTGCCAGCCGTCAGCGATCGCTGTGACGGCGTGCACGAGGTCGCCGCCCTCAACGGGGGTGTCCGAGCCTGCGCTCGCGCTGCTCTGCCCGGTGGCGCATCCGCTGAGGAGGAGGGAGGTGAGGGCCGCGCCGATGACGGCGGCGGAGAAGATGGAGCGGCGTCTGGTCATGACGGTCCTGTCGTGAGTGGATGCGCGGGGTGGCGCTGCGGCGCCTCCGCCTGGTGCGGCGGGCTGGCGAGAGCGTGGCAGGAAGCTCCGGCGGCGTCCAGGGAGCGCGTAACAGAGGGGCCGGGGCTGAAGTCTTGTGACTATGCGCGCGGAATGGTTGCCCCGCGTGACCGCGCTAAGACTTGAGTCGCTCACACTCAACTCTCAGCCAGTGAGCTTGACGGTCGCGACTCGATGAGTAAACTTGAGTGCATACGGCTCAGGTCTGCAGCAATCTCAATCACCACGAGGCAGCAGCTCGAGCCGACTCAGACTCACACAAGCAGCTCAACAAAAGGAGAACCACACATGTCACGTGCTGTTGGAATCGACCTCGGAACCACGAACTCCTGCGTCGCAGTCCTCGAGGGTGGCGAGCCGAAGGTCATCACAAACGCCGAGGGCTTCCGCACCACCCCGTCGATCGTCGCATTCACGAAGGACGGCGACGTCCTGGTCGGCGAGACTGCCAAGCGCCAGGCCGTCACAAACGTCGACCGCACCATCGGATCCGTCAAGCGCCACATGGGCACCACCTGGACCAAGGCCATCGACGACAAGAAGTACACCGCGCAGGAGATCTCCGCGCGCATCCTCGGCAAGCTCAAGCGCGACGCAGAGCAGTACCTGGGCGACAAGGTGACCGACGCGGTCATCACGGTCCCCGCGTACTTCAACGACGCCGAGCGTCAGGCTACGAAGGAAGCCGGCGAGATCGCTGGCCTCAACGTGCTCCGCATCATCAACGAGCCCACCGCCGCGGCACTCGCGTACGGCCTCGACAAGGGTAAGGAAGACGAGCTCATCCTCGTGTTCGACCTCGGTGGCGGAACGTTCGACGTCTCCCTCCTCGAAGTGGGCAAGGACGACGACTTCTCGACGATCCAGGTGCGCGCGACCGCCGGCGACAACCGCCTCGGTGGCGACGACTGGGACGACCGTCTCGTCAAGTACCTCATCACGGAGTTCAAGTCGCAGACGGGCGTCGACGTCTCGAACGACAAGATCGCACTCCAGCGTCTGAAGGAAGCCGCTGAGCAGGCGAAGAAGGAGCTCTCCAGCTCCACGAGCGCCAGCATCCAGCTGCCCTACCTCTCCCTCACGGAGAACGGCCCAGCCAACCTCGACACGAGCATCACTCGCGCGAAGTTCGAGGACCTCACCAAGGACCTCCTCGAGCGCACCCGCAAGCCGTTCGAAGACGTCATCCGCGAAGCAGGCATCAAGGTCGACGAGATCGACCACGTCGTGCTCGTCGGTGGCTCCACCCGTATGCCGGCAGTCGCCGAGCTCGTCAAGAAGCTCAGCGGCAAGGAACCCAACAAGGGTGTCAACCCTGACGAGGTCGTCGCCGTCGGCGCCGCACTCCAGGCTGGTGTGCTGAAGGGCGAGCGCAAGGACGTCCTCCTCATCGACGTCACGCCTCTCTCCCTCGGCATCGAGACCAAGGGTGGCATCATGACCAAGCTCATCGAGCGCAACACGGCCATCCCGACCAAGCGCAGCGAGACCTTCACGACGGCTGACGACAACCAGCCTTCCGTGCAGATCCAGGTCTTCCAGGGCGAGCGTGAGTTCACCCGCGACAACAAGAACCTCGGAACCTTCGAGCTCACCGGCATCGCACCCGCCCCGCGCGGCATGCCGCAGATCGAGGTCACGTTCGACATCGACGCCAACGGCATCGTGCACGTCTCCGCAAAGGACAAGGGCACGGGCAAGGAGCAGTCGATGACGATCACCGGTGGCTCCAGCCTCGGTAAGGAAGACATCGAGCGCATGGTCCGCGAAGCTGAAGAGCACGCAGAAGAGGACAAGAAGCGTCGTGAGGGCGCCGAGCAGCGCAACATCGCCGAGACCACGGTCTACCAGGTCGAGAAGGTGCTCACGGAGAACGACGACAAGCTCCCCGCCGACGTCAAGAACGAGGTCCAGGGCGATGTTGACGCCCTCAAGACGGCCCTCGCCGGCGACGACGACGCAGCAGTGAAGTCGGCGCTCGACAAGCTCAACACCAGCCAGACGAAGCTCGGCGAGGCCATCTACGCCGCAGCCCAGGCTGAGCAGGCAGCAGAAGCCCCCGCGGCTGACGCACCCGCCGGAGATCAGGCAGCTGACGATGACATCGTCGACGCCGAGGTCGTGGACGACGAGGACGACAAGGACAACAAGTAGTCATGGCTGAAGAGCGAAACGAGTCAGAAGCACGCGGTCCCGAGAACTCGGGCGAAGCAAACGAGCCGATCATCAACGACAAGCGTCGGATCGACCCGGAGACTGGCGAAGTTCGCGACCTCGGCAAGGCTGCCGGAGCCGAGTCGGCGGAGTCCACCACGGACGCCGCCGACCCGGCCGCCGGCCAGGCTGCTGACGCCGCGGCTGAAGGCCTGAGCGTTGAGGATCTCGAGAAGCTCCTCAGTGGCGAAGGTGCGGAGGACGCACCAACCGAGGGTGCCCCTGGTGAGAGCGATCTCGCCCAGGAGCGCCTGCAGGACCTCCAGCGCGTCCAGGCGGAGTACGCCAACTACCGCCGTCGCACCGACCGCGAGAAGGCCGAAGCATACGACGCCACCAAGGCTGAAGTGCTCCGCTCCCTCCTCCCGGTGCTCGACGACTTCGACCGTGCCCAGAAGCACGGCGACCTCGTCGAGGACACGCCCATGGCAGTCATCGCGAACAAGCTCCGCACCGCAGTCGAGCGCCTCGGCCTCACCGCCTATGGCGCGGCCGGCGAAGCGTTCGACCCGCAGCGCTATGAGGCGATCGCCCAGCTGCCCAACCCGAGCGTCACGACCGACACGGTCGCCGACGTCGTCGAGCGCGGCTACACGGTCGGCGACCGCGTGGTCCGCGTCGCGAAGGCAGCGGTCTTCGTACCCGCTTCATAAGCACCGCGATCGGCGCATCCGCTCCGATCGAACACGGGAGGGGGCACCGCTGATGCGGGCCCCCTCTTGTGCTCATATCTAGGAACAGAAGGACCATATGGCCAGTCAAGATTGGTTCGACAAGGACTTCTACGCGGTGCTCGGCGTATCGAAGGACGTAGACGAAAAAGACCTCAAGAAGCAGTACCGGAAGCTCGCGCGTCAGTATCACCCTGACTCGCACCCGGGCGACGACGCAGCAGAGGCGAAGTTCAAGGAGATCTCCGAGGCGTACTCGGTCATCTCCGACCCAGAGCACCGCGCAGAGTACGACCAGATGCGTGCCATGGGCTCAGGCGCCCGCTTCCAACAGGGCCCAGGCGGGCCAGGCGGCGCGGGCTTCGAGGATGTGTTCGGCGGGATGTTCAACGGCGGCGGTGGTGGGCGCCGCGGGGCGTCCAACGCCGACTTCGAGGACCTCCTCGGCTCCATGTTCGGCGGAGGTGGCGGCGGATTCGGCGCAGGCAGCTTCGGCGGAGGCGCTGGCGGACCTGCCGGGTTCCAGACGGGGCCGCGGAAGGGCCGCGACCAGAGTGCATCCACGACTCTCGGGTTCATGACCGCCATCAAGGGCGACACCGTGGAGTTGCAGGGTCAGGATGGGCGTGTCGTGAAGGTGCGCATTCCCGCTGGTGTCGAGGACGGGCAGAAGATCCGACTTCGTGGCAAGGGCGGGCAGAGCCCCAACGGCGGCGAGCCCGGAGACCTCATCCTCACCGTAACCGTGCGCCCCGACCCGGTGTTCACCCGCTCGGGTCTCAACCTCGAGGTGACCGTGCCCGTCTCCTTCGCGGAGGCAGTGCTCGGCGCCACCATCGAGGTGCCGACTGTCGACGGCAAGACCGTGCGCGTCAAGGTCGCGCCCGGCACCCCGAACGGCAAGACGCTGCGTGTCAAGGGTCGAGGAATCGAGTCCAAGAAGGGCAAGGGTGATCTGCTCGTTCACCTTGAGGTCGCCGTTCCCAACCACCTCTCGAGCGCGCAGGAGAAGGCGCTCGCCGACTTCGTCGCCGCATCCGGTGACGAGAGCCCGCGCGAAGACCTCCTCCGCCTCGCCCGCCAGGGCAGGTAAGGAGCCCTCATGGCTTTCCCCTCCGACCTCGACGAGGACTCCCCGATCTTCGCGATCGCGATGGCGGCCGAGCTCGCGAACATGCACCCGCAGACCCTGCGGCAGTACGACCGGATGGGCCTTGTCACGCCCCAGCGCACGGCTGGCCGTCTGCGCCGCTACTCGCTCCGCGACGTGGCGCAGCTGCGCGAAATCGCGGTGCTCTCGAACGAGGGCGTGAGCCTCGAGGGCATCGCCCGCGTGCTCGAGCTGCAACGTGAGGTGCTCGGCCTGCGCCGCCGCGTCCGCGCGCTCGAGGGTGAGCTGGCCGACGAGCGCCTCACCAGGCTCGGCGGCCGCATCTTCGCGGCCGGTGAGCGCGGCGACGTTGTACCTCTCGCACACGGGCGTCGCACTGCACGCCGCACGGAGGTCGTCGTGTGGCGGCCTGCCCGGATGCACGATGCCGGATCGGACGTCGACGCTGCGGAGCGTCCGCGCACGGTCCGCAGGCGCCGGCCCACCGCGAAGGAGCCCGCGAGCGAGTAGGCGCCGCTGCGGTTGACGCCGACGCCGAAGCCCAGAGAGTTGTGGCCCGATGTTGTTCCCGGAAACGGGAAGAGCATCGGGCCACAACTGTGTCTGCGGGAGGGCGCGCGGAGGCGGCGCGGGCTCAAGCGTCGGCGGTGAGGCGCTGCGTGCCGAGCACGGCGAGCAGCTGGAGCTTGTCGTAGCTGTCCGTGCCCGGAGTCGCCGTGAGTACCAGCAGGGTCTGCCCCTGCATCGGGTCCACGAGGAACTGGCACTGCACGGTCATGACCCCGAGTTCCGGATGCTGCACCTGCTTCTCCATGTCGTGCACCGCGTTGATCTCGTGGTCGGCCCAGATCTCCGCGAACTCGGGGCTCTCCTGGTGGAGCGCATCCACCACCCGGTGCGCCCGGGAGCCTGGCCCCTGCTGTGCCGCGAAACCGCGCAGGTCGGCGACAAACGCGCGCGACAGTTTCGTGTGGTCGGACTCCGGGTAGACGCCTCGGGTGCTGGGATCCGTGAACCAGCGGTAGACGGCGTTGCAGGCATTGCCGGTGAAGCGGGTCTCGTCGCCGAAGAGCGCCCTGGCCGCCGGTGTCTGCACCAGCGTCTCGGCCATCGAGGTCATCACCTGGGCCGGAGTGTCGGCGAGGCGGTCGAGGATGCGCATGAGCCCAGGCGAGACGTGCTCACCATTGAAGGTGCGTGCGGGCGGCTGGTGGCCGGCGAGGTGGAAGAGGTGGTCGCGCTCCGCGACAGTCAGGTGCAGGCCGCGCGCGATGGCGGCGAGCATCTGCTCGGACGGCTGCGGGCCACGGCTCTGCTCGAGTCGGCTGTAGTAGTCGACCGTCATGTCGCTGAGCGCGGCGACCTCCTCCCACCGCAGGCCCGCCGTCCGGCGGCGCGGCCCCTTCGTCAGGCCAACGTCTTCCGGCTGCAGCGCCTCGCGGCGGCTGCGCAGGAAGTCGGCAAGCTGGGCTCTGTCCATGAGGCGAGGCTAGCGGGCTACGTGCTCGGCGACGAGCTGCTCGGACAGCTCCCACAGGCGACGCGCATCCGCTTCGCTCGTGACTCGCGAGTAGAGCTTCTGCTCGGCGGGGCCGCCACCGATGTGGCCCGGGCCCTTGGGGCCGTAAAGGCGGCCGCCCTTCGCGTCTGGGCTCGTTGCCGCGAGAACGGCGGGGCGGTCAGCGCTCTGCGGGGTCCCGGCGATGCCGATGCGGGAGAGGACGCGAATGACCTTCACCTCGGTGGTGTCGCTCGTGCGGCCCATGCCAGGCTGCGCCGACAGCAGGTTCGTGGGGGAGATGCCGGGGTGCGAGAGGTTGCTCGTGATGCCCCAGCCGTTCGCCTCGCTGAGTCGGTGCAGGTGCATCCCGAGGAGCCCCGTGGCGATCTTCGACGAGCTGTACGAGCCCATGTTGCTGTAGCTGCGCTCCCAGTTGATGTCGTCCCAGTTCACGGCGCCCTGGCTGGCGGCGACGCTGATCTGCGTCGTGACGTGCGCCTTGCCCTCCTTGAGTACCGGGAGGAGGCCGGTCGTGAGCGAGAAGTGGCCGAGGTGGTTCGTGCCGAACTGCAGCTCGAAGCCGTCACTGGTCGCGCGTCGTTCGGGCGGCGTCATCACCCCGGCGTTGTTGATGAGGATGTTGATGGGGCGCCCCTCCGCGACGAGCTCGTCGGTGAGGGCCGTGACCGATGCGAGGGAGGAGAGGTCGAGGTCGCGCAGCTCGAGCTTCGCGCTCGGGTTCGAGCCCAGGATGCGCTCGGCAGCCTTCTCGCCCTTCTCGCGGTTGCGCACGGGCATGATCACTTCGGCGCCAGCGCGGGCCAGACGCGCTGCGATGTGGAACCCGATGCCGTCGCTGGCGCCCGTGACGAGAGCGAGCTTGCCGTTGAGGGACGGGACCTGGATGTCGATGTTCTTCGGCACGGGATTCTCCTGAATTGTGCGGGCGCAAAGCTCGCGAGTGGTGGTGAAGTGAATCTGCAGTGCAGTCTGGCTGCTGGAACCAGTGTGATGCTTCGATCTTCTTCGATTCAGGACTCGCTCATCCAGGGATTCCCGATCCCTGGGTGAGTGCTCAGCGCCGAACTCAGAATGTCGGTGGTGGGCAACATACTGGCGGCAACGAATCGAACGGGGCGGTGTATTGCAATGGGTCTTTTTGGCGGGGAAGCGCGCAGGCTGAGTGAGACCGTGCGGCAGATGCGCCAGGAAGTCCAGGTCGCGCTGCTAGCGCGCGGTTGGGCGGTCACTGACGCTCGGGTCGAGGATGACCAGCCGATGGAGTTCTTCTGGCCGCCGACGGCACCCCATGGTTACGGGAGGCGACCCCCAGAACCTGCCGTGGTGACCCGAGACCGGGCGAGGTTGGGGGAGCCAGAGCCGACTCCGTGGCTGATGCCAACACGGATCGCACAGGTGGATGGTGGTTGGCGAGTCCAGTACGGAGAGGCAACCGCGGCGGGGGTGGCCGAACCGGCTTTGCATCGCGACAACGCCTCACTGCTCGCGGATATCGAAGGCATCGAGTGCTGGCCGATGAGCGTTGAGGAGTCTCTCCGGATCCGGATGGAGCGGGTCTTCCAAGCGACATACGCCGCCGCGCACAACGAGCACTATCTCGGATTCACCTACACCGAGCCCTACGTGACCAGGCACAACCTCGTGATGCGGCAGCTCCGTTTCGAGAAGACTCAGGGAGGTGTCCCCGGCGCCGACGCGGTGTCGTCTCCTCCCTGGCCGAGGGGTGACCTCAACGCGCAACTGCTGCTCATCGATGCGGAAGCCTGGGCCTCGGCGGTGCGCACGGCGCGCGCGGAAGGTGAGGGTTGAGAACGGGGGCCCAACAGGAGGGGCGGGGCATAGTGAGGCCTAGCTCCGCACGAACGTGACTTCGTCTGCCGGGACGGCGACATCGTGTTCGTCCACGAGCTGGGAGGTGACGGAGCTCTCGCCGTCGCGGACGCGGGCATCCACCTTCGCCGGTACCTCTCGGGGCACATGTGTTTCACCCCACTGCTTCATGGCGAAGAGGACAGCGCTCGGCTCGTGGCCTGACGGGGTGAGGTCGTACGCCGCTCGCGTGCGCTGCAGGCGGGCACCGCGACCGGTGCTGGGGCCATCGCCACGGGTGGAACGCTCGACGCTGCTGTCGAGCCCTTCGTCGTCATTGACAAAGAAACTGAGTTGACTCAGAATTGAGTAGACTCGGTAGTTGCGGAGCGATTCACCCACGCGATCCGGAATCCGGAGTCTCACCCATGCGAGCGTTCACCTTCTCCAACTACAAGGGGCCTCTGCGCGAGGCCGACGTCGCAGAGCCGATCGTGGGTGACCACGACGTGCTCGTCCAAGTCCAGGCCGCCGGCGTGAACCAGCTCGACGAGAAGATCCGCATCGGCGAGTTCAAGCAGATCCTGCCGTACAAACTGCCGCTGACCCTCGGGCACGATGTCGCCGGTACGGTGCTCCGGGTCGGCGCCGCAGTTCGCGGGTTCCGCCCGGGAGACGAGGTCTACGCGAGGCCCCGCGACCACCGCATCGGCACGTTCGCCGAGCGCATCGCAATCGACGAGGCGGATGCGGCGCCCAAACCGTCCTCCATCTCCATGGAGCAGGCGGGCTCGCTGCCCCTCGTCGCCCTCACCGCCTGGCAGGCGCTCGTCGAGATCGGCAACGTGCAGCGCGGGCAGAAGGTTCTCATCCACGCCGGTGCCGGTGGGGTCGGGTCCATCGCGATCCAGCTCGCGAAGCACCTCGGGGCCGAGGTCGCGACCACCGCAAGCGCCGCCAATGAGGCGTTCGTTCGCGAGCTGGGTGCAGACCATCTGGTCGACTACCGGTCAGAGGACTTCGAGCAGCGCCTCGCCGGCTACGACTTCGTCCTCGACAGCCTCGGCGGCGAGAACCTCGAGAAGTCGCTCCGCATCCTGAGGCCTGGCGGAATCGCCGTCGGCATTTCCGGTCCACCCACCCCCGAATTCGCCCGGAGCGCCGGCTTGAACCCCGTGCTTCGCCTCGCGATCGCCGGGCTCAGTGGCAAGGTCCGCAAGCAGGCGAAACGGCTCGGCGTCAACTACCGCTTCCTCTTCATGCGGGCGAGCGGCGAGCAGCTGCGCGAGATCTCCGAGCTCGTCGACGGTGGCGCGCTGAGGCCCGTGGTGGGGCGAATTTTCCAGTTCGCTGAGGCGGTGCAGGCGCTGGAGTCGCTGAAGGCTGGCGGCATCCGTGGCAAGGTGGTCATTAGCAACCCGTAGCGCTGCGGGGTTGTCGTGCAGGAACTACGGCATCTCGATCACGGTGACGCCGTGGCCAGCCGAGGGGGCGCTCATATCGGCCAGGGCTTCTGCCGCTTCGCTCAGCTCGATTCGCTCGCCCACGAGGCGATCGGGCCTGAGGGTGCCGGATGCGACCAATTCCAGCATTCCCGGGTAGTCGTGTGCGGGCATTCCGTGGGATCCGTAGATCTCGAGTTCCTTGGCGATGACCTCACCCATCGGCAGGGGTGGCGTCGAATCTGCGCCGAGTAGGAGGCCTACCTGAATGTGCCGACCGCGCGGCCTCAACGACCTCACCGACGCGATCGATGTGTCGGTGGAGCCCACGGCGTCGAGGGAGACGTGGGCGCCGCCGTCCGTCAGCTCCACGACGCGTCGGCTGGTGTCGCCTTCGGCTTCGAGCACGCATTCGGCGCCGAACTCGCTGGCAAGCTCCAGCGCCGCGGGCGACCGGTCGACGGCTATGACTCGCGCGCCCATGGCGGAGGCGATCATGACCGCTGACAGGCCGACCCACCGCATCCGTAGACCGACACCCACTGGCGCGCCTCGACGCGGCCGTGCACAGTGATCGCGCGATAGGCCGTGGCGAAACGACATCCAAGAGAGGCTGCCGCGACGAAATCGAGGTTGGCGGGGAGGGGCACGACGTTGAAGTCGGCGGCGGGGATCGCGACGAGTTCGGCGAATGAGCCGTCGATCGTGAAACCGGGCTGCGACTGGTCGGGGCAGATCTGGGCGTCGCCGGAGAGGCACCACGAGCACTTCCCGCACCCGCAGACGAACGGGGCGGTCACCCGGTCGCCGATGGCGTGCGAACGCACTCGTGCGCCCACGGCGACGATGACGCCGGCGAATTCATGACCCGGGATGTGTGGCAGCGCCACGGGGTCGTGCCCTTGCCAGGCGTGCCAGTCCGACCGGCACACTCCCGTGGCCCGCACATTGATGACAACACCATCGTCTGGGCACTCCGGATCCGGGACCTCCACGAGCGAGGGGAGGACGCCGTACGCGTCGTATCGCACTGCTTGCACACGCGAAGCCTAGCCAGTTGCCTAGCTGAGGTGTCTGCAGGACGGACGCGCTCAGCCCGTTGCGACTCCGCATGCACGAGGCGCCGCCAGGAGCCGATGCTCCGGGCGGCGCCTCGTCGTGCCCACTGGGGAGGCGGGCGCTGGTCGTGATCTAGCTGCGGTTGAGTTGCGGGTAGACAGCCTCGGGCGGGGCGCTGAGCCCTGCCCTCAGCTGGACGGACGTCTCGTCGGCGAGCACCGCGTACTCACCAGCCTCGGTCGCGTCGAAGACCTTCGAGACGAGCACGGCCGGGTCGGTCTTCGGGTCATCCGTGTGCGCGGCCGTGGCTGTGTCGACCCAGCCGACGTGGACGCCGACGACGTGCACACCTGCTGGCTGAAGCTCGAGGCGCAGCGAGTTCGTCGCCGACCAGAGTGCTGCCTTCGTGGCGCTGTAGATGCCGTTGACCGCGTACCAGCTGAGGGCTGAGTGTACGTCGATGATGGCTGCGCCCTCACGGTTCGCGAGGAGCGGCGCGTAGGCGCGCGCGAGGAAGAGCGGGCCGAGGAAGTTGGTCTCGACGTTAGCCCGAATCTCCTCGTCGCTGTGCGACAGGATGCCTGGGGACGAGACCGAGGTGCCGGCGTTGTTGATGAGCACGGTCACGTCGGGCGCCGCCCCGACGGCGGCCGCGATGGATGCCGAGTCGGTGACGTCGAGGGTGATCGGGACGACGCGATCGTCGTCCCAGGTGCGTGGCGTGCGGGCCGTGGCGTAGACCTTGGCGGCGCCGCGCGCGAGGGCCTCGCGGACGAAGTTCGTACCGATGCCCCCGTTCGCGCCGGTGACGAGGACAACTGCTCCAGAGAGTGATGGCATGGTGGTGTTCCTTCAGTCGCGATCGGGATGCGTCCCTGGTGTCCGGTCGATGAGGTCGTCGACCGGACGTGGAAGAATCGGCACAGATACTGATTCCACGCGTTAGCGACTAAGCTCATAAGTGAGCATACTCACGAATTCTTCCCGGGGAGATCTGGATGACCACCGACGCCCGTCCGATGGGTCGCCGCGAGCGAAACAAACTCGACAAGCTCGAGCGCATCACGGCGGCGGCTGGCGAGCTCTTCGCTGAGCGCGGGGTCGGCGACGTCACCACGCAGGAGATCGCGGACCGGGCCGACATCGGTACCGGAACGCTATTCCTCTACGCCAAGACCAAGGGTGAGCTGCTCTTGCTCGTGCAGAACTCGATGTACGAGACCGCGCTCGAAGAGGGTCGGGCCGCCGCGGCGAAGGCAGACGGCGCTCTCGACTCCGTGCTCGCCGTGCTTCACCCTGTCGTCGCCTGCAACCGCAAGCAGATCGACAACGGCCGAACCTACCTGCGTGAGATGGTCTTCGGTGACCCGGAGGAGCCGAGGCATGCAGAGGCGCTGACGCTGACGCTGCAGACCCAGGTGCTCGTGGCCGAGGTCATCGAGCGCGAGACCGCGGCAACTGCCGACACGGCGAGCACCCTCGCGCAGGTCATCTCCGCCATCATGTTCACGACCATGGCGGCGTCGATCAACGTCTCGCTGACGAACGACGAGATCATCGACCGGGTTCGCGCGCAGGTCGCAGCGGTGCTGCCGAGCTGATTCTCGGTACAGCAAAACGGCAGCCGACCCGAGGGTCGACTGCCGCTGCGCTGTGCCGGTGGGAGCTAGTTCTTGAAGGCGTCCTTGACGTCTTCGCCAGCCTGCTTCACGTCGGCCTTGGCCTGGTCAGCCTTGCCTTCGGCGACGAGCTTGTCGTTGTCGGTGACCTTGCCGAGTGCTTCCTTGGCCTTGCCGCCGAACTCTTCAGCTGCGTTCTTGATCTTGTCTCCTGCGCTCATGGCAGTTCCTTTCTGTTGGGGGTTGCGGTGCCTCGGAATCGGGGTGCCGCGGTGAGGGAGTCGTGGTTACTGCAGGCGCGTCGACTGCTGCACTCGGGCTCGGAACCCGCCGCTCAGCTGCAGCAGAACAGGAATCTCCCGGCCGAGGAGCGTATCCAGGGCCTCGAGGTTCTGCTCCACAATCGCCGTCGCATCTCTGGGCGAGACGCCGCGTCGGCAGGTCGCCGAGACCTTGAGCACTGGGGTGTGCTTCACGTCGTAGGCAGACACGCTTGTCGTGAGGAACTCGTCACGCTCGCTGAGCGCATCCGAGAGTGCATCCTTCGCGACGGTGACATCGACGATCGTGCGCCCCGTGTCGGGGGTGCGGTCGCTGATGATGGTGCCCGTCCTGCCCTGCCCCTGACGGAGGCTGAACGCGAGGAGCAGGATGATGCCGATCACGATCACCGCGACGAGGGCGATCAGGAGCCAGCTGGACCCGGTGTTCGCGAGCGGAGTCTGCTGGAGCCAGCTCGTGACCTGCGTGTTCACGCCGTCTGCGATGGGGGTCCAGGTGTCCTTCGCGCCGGGAACCCACGCGCCGACTGCTGCTGCCGCGCCGACGAGGAGGAGGAGGAGGCCGAGGGCGACGATGAGGAGGCGGTTGAGGCCTCGGTTCGTGCTGTTCATGCGCCGACCTTCCCGTTCTCTGCGATGCGCACCTTCGCGGTGACGCTGGGCTTCAGGTTGTACTGCTCGAGCTGCTCGTTGACCGCCGCGGAGATCGCAGCCGCATCGACGGGCACGCCAGAAGCGGGTACCAGATGGACATCCGCGCGTCGGTGCGAGACCGAGACGGTGACGTTGTCCGGGCTGACGTGGCCGGCGCGAGCCGCGTGGCGGGCGAGGGCAGATGCGATGACCGCGTTGTCGGCGATCGTCGCGGTGCGAGTGGAGTTCAGGGTGTGGCGTGCGCGTCGTCCGGGGGCGAGCCCCGCGATGAGCAGGATCAGGCCGACGACGGCGGCGATCACACCGGCGATCCCGACGTATTGTGCGGGCTTCTCGAGTATCCCGAGCGCCGAGTTGAACATGTCGACAGGGGCGACGAGCAACGCCGGCTGGGCGAGGAGCGAGAGCACGATCTCCGTGCCGATCCAGGCCGCGACGATGATGAGCAGTACCGCGAGGATGATCGCGAGCAGCGACCGGGGGGAGTGCGTCTCTCGTCGCGAGATGCGTGAGTAGAGCGACGTGGGGGTGCTCATCTGACTCGCTCCTCGGCTTTGATGTTGAGCCCGGTCACTCGGATGGTGACGAGGCTGACGTGCGAGCCGGTGAGGGCTTGCACGCGATCGCGGATGGTGGTCTTCGCGGTTTCGACTCGCTCGAGGAGTGGGCCGCCGCTGCGCTCGAGTGCGCCTGGCTGCTCGCGGATGCGGGCGAGCGATGGGACCCGGATGGGGGTCCGCAGGCGGAGTGCGAGCTTGCCGTTGTGGTCGTCGAGGTCGACGCTGACGCTGCCAGCGTCGACCCCGAGCGCGTCACCGGCGACAGCTGACACGAGACGAGTCAGGGCCTTCGCGGTGAGTCGTGTTGTGCCTCGCTGCGCCGCGCCGCTGAGTGTGGTCGCGGCCGCGCTCATGAGGAGGTGTTCCGTCCTCGGATGACGTCAACGAGCGCGGTGGCGTCGAGCTTGCCTTCGAGGATGCGCCCGATGATGCCGCCGACAATCATCGCGATCGCCACGAAGAAGAACGCCCAGAAGCCCAGGATGATCCAGGTGAGCGCGAGGACCGCGCCGATCAGGATGCCGGTTCGTGTGAGGGATGCGGTGTTCACTGGACTCGCGCTTCTTCCGTCTTGTCGTTGTTGTCGTCTTCGGAGGGGAGGTGCACGTCGTTGACCGTGACGTTGACCTCGGTGACTTCGAGGCCGACGATGGTCTCGATGGCGCGGATCACGTCGGCGCGGACGCCGTCTGCGACGTCCTGCAGCGAGACGGGGTACTCGGCGACGATGGTCACGTCGACGGCGACCTGCTTCTCGCCGACCTCGACGTTCACGCCTTGGCTCTGGTCGGTGGCGTTGATGGCGTTACGGATGGCGCCGATGGCACGTGCCGCGCCGCCGCCGAGGTCGTAGACGCCGCGAGCGTCGCGTGCGGCGATGCCAGCAACGCGGGCCACAACACTGTCGACGATCGTCGTCGTTCCGCGTCCATCCGAGTGGTCCGTGGGGACGACGCTGCTTGAAGTCTGAACCGTCTTGGGGGCGGAAGCGGTGTTGGGGGTCGTGTTCGCCATGATGCTCTTCTTTCTGGTCTCTGCCCCGGTGCGGCTGCACCGTGTGGGCTTGTACAGGTGAGACGCAACCAACCCCCGATGTGTCACAAACCCGTTTTGTGCTCACAGGGAGCGCTCAGCTTCAGCGGTCCGAGCCACGACCTACGAGGGCGTCGAGCACGACGGTGAGGGAGGTCATCCCGTCTACCTCGAGGAAGTGCCCGGCTCCCGGCACGACCAGCACCTCCGCGCCGAGGCGCTCCGCGAGCGCGTCGCCGGCCGCGGCTGGCACGAGCGTGTCGTTGTCCGAGCGGATGACGACTCGGGTGCCGATGTTCTCGGCGACCGATTCCGCGTCGACGTCGCCGGCGAGATAGTCGTCGAGGGCGGGGAGCGTGTCGAGCCTGCCGGTGAAGCCGGCGACGAAGACCACGCCGCCGAGTCGCCAGTCGCCGAGCTGGGCGGCCAGCGCGCGGAGGCTGGTGACAGCTCCGAGCGAGTGCCCGACGATCCAGGTCTTCTCGTCCGGGGTGCCGAGGGCGAGCGAGACTTCGCGCTCCCAGTCGGCGGCGTTCGGCGAGTCCGCAAGCGGCAGGTCGACGCTCATCGCGTCGATGCCCCGATCAGCGAGCGCACTCCGCAGCCACGGGAACCAGTGCGCGTCGACGTGCGCGCGGAAGCCATGCACGATGATCACTCGGGTCGGGAGGAGGTCCGGGGATGCGTGCGCGGGGGATGCCATGGCAGTCAAGCTAGTGGCACGAGTTGCGAGCCTGCGCGGCGAGGCCCGGCTGGGCTTCGGGCAGCTGTGGTCGCGACGTCACCCCAGAGGATGACGCCGGTCCATCCCGGGCACGACGCGGTCCGGCGCGCAGTCGGCCCATGATGGGTCGTCGCGCCAATCCTGAGATCCGGGCCGCGCCGCGAAAGGCACGTCTTGACCTCCCTCTCCTCCCCCGAGCGAACCTCCTCCGCACACACTGCACCCACCGCACTCCCCCATCCGGCGGGCGGATCGCGGCGCTCGACGTCATCCGTGGAGCCGCCATCTGCGGCATCCTCTTCGTCAACATCGGGCCGCTCGTGCACTTCGGCTACGACACCGGCGTGCCCCAGCCCACCAACCTCGGCGACCCGACTGGGTGGCTGCAGCTGTTCGTGCAGCAGCGCTTCTTCCCGATCTTCTCGCTGCTCTTCGGAATCGGCTTCGCCCTGTTCTTCGAATCCGCCGCGAGGCGGTCCGCGCGGCCGAGGGTGCTCCTCCTCCGACGGCTTCTGCTGCTGCTCGCGATCGGCATCCCCTTCGACTTCCTCCAGCCTGGATCAGCCCTGTGGCCGTATGCAGTCGCGGGCCTCATCGTGCTGTTGCCGAGCACCTGGCTGCCACGCTGGGTCAGCGCCGCCGGGGCAGTCGTGCTCATCGTCGCGAGCTTCGCGCTCACGGGCGGCGGCATCAGCCTCATCCCCGGCCTCTTCCTGCTCGGCGCGAGCCTGACCCGATACGGCGTGGTGCGCTCGATCGGCCGCTCGCGCGGCGGCTCGGTCGTCGCGCTGATCGCCTTCGCCGTGGCCTCGGTGCCACTCGCGATCTGGCAGGCGGGCGATATCAGAATGTCGGGCTTCGACCTCGCTTCGGGGCTGGCGGGGCTCGCGATGGCCGGCGCCTACGTGGCCCTGCTCTCCCTCATGATGACGACGGGCCTCGCACGTCCGCTGGAGGTCGTCTTCGCGCCACTCGGCAAGATGGCGCTCACCAACTACGTCGTTGGCGCCCCGCTCATGCTCGCGGCGGGCGCGCTCTTCGATCTCTCCCACAGCACCTCGTGGGGGCTGCTGCTGAGCTGCGCGATTGTGATCCTCGCGCTGCAGTGGATCGCGAGCACGCTCTGGCTCCGGTTCTTCACGCAGGGCCCACTCGAATGGCTCTGGCGCTGGGGAACGTGGGGCACGCGTGGGCCTCTCCGGAGGGTGCACACCGGAGAGGCCACGCGGGCGGAATGAGGGTCAGCGCTGGGCGAGCGAACGGAGCAGCGTGAACGAACCCTCCTTGACCATGAGCGTCGTCACCGGGTCGCTCACCCGCTGATCGCCATCGCTCGAGAGTGCCAGCTCCCAGGTGCCGAGAGGCGCATCTGGAACCGTGAACTCGACCGCGTTCTCCGCGGCGTTCAACAGCAGAGCAAACGAGTCGGCGCCCGTGTGTGAGAACACGAACGCGATCGAGCGGGCGTCCGGGTTCTCCCAGTCGGCGTCGTCGAAGCCGCGCGCATCCGATCGGAGGACGTCGACGGTGTCGAGTGCGTCCGCATCCGGTGCCTGTCGGAACCAGGCTGGCCGAAGCGCGGGATGCTCGGCACGCAGCGAGATGAGCGTCCGAGTGAACTCGAGCAGGTCGGCATCCACGGCCTCCCAATCGAACCAGGAGATTTTGTTGTCCTGGCAGTAGGCGTTGTTGTTGCCACCCTGCGTGCGGCCGAGCTCGTCGCCGCCGAGGATCATCGGCACGCCCGCGGAGAGCAGCAGCGTGGCGAGGAGGTTGCGGCGCTTGCGACCGCGGCGCTCGTTCACCGATTCGTCGTCAGTGGGGCCCTCCGCGCCGCCGTTGGAGGAGCGGTTGTCGCTCTCGCCGTCCTGGTTGTCCTCGCCGTTCGCGGCGTTGTGCTTGTCGTTGTAGGACGTGAGATCGGCGAGCGTGAACCCGTCGTGCGCGGTGATGAAGTTCACGCTCGAGAGCGGCGAGCGTCGGCTCAGCTCGTACACATCCGGTGAGCCGAGGATGCGCTGGGCCGTCGTCCCGAGCGTCGCGTCGCTGCCGTTCCAGAAGTCGCGGGCGTCGTCGCGGAACTTCCCGTTCCACTCCGACCAGTCCGCGGGGAACCCGCCCACCTGGTAGCCGGCGGTGTCCCACGGTTCGGCGATCATTTTGACCGGTGCGAGCACCGGGTCCTGCTGGATGAGCGTGAGGAACGCGCTGTGCAGCTCGGCGTCGCCACCCTGGCGGGTGAGGGTCGTCGCAAGGTCGAATCGGAACCCGTCGACGTGCATCTCGGTTACCCAGTAGCGGAGCGAGTCCATGATGAGGCCGAGCGCCGCCGGGTGGCCCACGTTGACGCTGTTGCCGGTACCTGTCGTGTCGAAGTAGTGGCCCTCGTCTCCCTCCACGAGCCGGTAGTAGGCGGCGTTGTCGAGGCCCTTGAACGACAGCGTCGGGCCCATGTGGTTGCCCTCGGCGGTGTGGTTGTAGACGACGTCGAGGATCACTTCGAGGCCCGCGGCGTGCAGAGCCTTCACGAGCTCCTTGAACTCGGCGACCTGTCCGCCGCCATCACCCGTCGAGGAGTAGTCGCCGTGGGGTGCGAAGAAGCCAATCGAGTTGTAGCCCCAGTAGTTGCGCAGGTCTTTCTCCTCGAGGTGGCTGTCCTGCACAAACTGCTGCACGGGGAGCAGCTCGACGGAGGTCACGCCGAGGTCGACGAAGTGCTTGATGGCGGCGGGGTGCGCCAGCCCGGCGTACGTTCCGCGGATCTCCTCCGGCACGTCGGGGTGCAGCTGCGTGAAGCCCTTGACGTGCACCTCGTAGATGACGGTCTGGTCGAGCGGGATGCGGGGAGCCGCGTCATCGCCCCAGTCGACGCTGGGGTCGGTGACGACGCTCAGGGGCACGGAGCCCGCCGAGTCGGTGTCGTCGCGCTGCTCTGGCTCGTTCATGTCGTGGCCGAACACTGCCTGCGACCAGGCGTACTGGCCCTCGATCGCCGTGGCGTGCGGGTCCAGGAGTAGCTTGTTGACGTTGTGGCGGAGGCCATGCTCCGGTTGCCACGGGCCGTCGACCCGGAGTCCGTAGCGGGAGCCGAGTTGCAGCTCGTCGACGAATCCGTGGAACACGTGCCCCGTGCGCTGGTCAAGGCGCGTGCGGGTCTCAGCCCCGGCCTCGTCGAACGTGCTCACGTACACCGCGTCGGCGGTCTCCGAGTAGACGGCGAAGTTCGATCGGCCGTCGACAGTGCTGAAGCCGAGCGGATACGGGCGGGAGCGATCGGAGTGCGGCAACGGAAGGCCTTCCAGTGGCGGGGGATCGGGGCCCTGGCGCGGAACCCCGCCGTTGAGAGTAAGGCAGGCGCGGGGCGGCTCTGCCGACGTTCTCCCAGGTACGCGCGGCGCGCATCCACGGGCATCACCGTTCTCCCAGCCTGTGGGGCGACGCTTCCCGTCTCCCCACTCGATCCCCACCGGAGGAACCACCATGAAGGCAACCGTCAACGGAACCGTCATCGCCGAAGCGCCCGAGTCCGAGCTCGTCGGCATCGAGGGCAACCACTACTTCCCGCCGGCGTCGCTGAACTCCGGGTCGTTCACGAAGAGCGACACGCAGTACACCTGCCCATGGAAGGGGCACGCACAATACTGGGACGTCGTGGTCGACGGCGAGGTGCACCGCGACGCCGCCTGGAGCTACCCGGAGCCGTTCGATGGATCGACCGAGCGGGTCGGACACGACTTCGCCGGCTACGTCGCCTTCGACAAGTCGCAGGTCAGCATCGGCTGACGCCCGTGCTCAGGGTGACGTGCTCGGTGCGGAGCCTTGGCCGGTCTAGCTCATCGTGAGCTCGAACCCCTTGCCGCTGTCGGGGAAGACTAAGTCGACGAAAACCGGGACATCGGGCACCTGACCGCTCGGGAAGTCCAGCGTTTCAGAGTAGATATGCCCAAGACCGAGACACGCAGTCGAGTCCGATGTGGTCTTGATCTCGATGGTGAAGTTGTGGTCATCGGCCTGAGTGATGTCTGCGGCGTGCTCTTGCGAGCATGACGTCAGCAAGCTATCCGGGAACTGGACGGCAACACTCTTCCGGTCAGCCGTCCACATGAGTGTCGGGGCATACCCCGGCGGCCATTCCAGGTTCTCGTAGTCGATTGGAAGTGGCAGGTCGACGGGATCAGGTTCAGGAGCGCAGCCGGCGAGCAGGGCCGTCGCCATGAGCGCAGCGAAGACAGGTAGCGCTTGACGTTTCCTCGCTCCTGTTCCCATGCGGCGACGCTAGCGGACCTGGAGTGAGGTCGGCAACGGGCCCCTCGTGTCCCGGTGTGAGTGCTCGGCGTGAGTGCATCGTCTGTGACGCCCCCGCGAGAAGGGTTGATTGCGCGATGGGATACTTACGACATGGCAAGTGCTAGTGGGTCAACAGCTCTCGAGGGCGTCCGCGCCCTCGCCGCAACGCTCTCGCCAGGCGAGCTGCTGCCGTCGGAACGCACGCTTGCCGCGCAGCTTGGGGTTGCGCGCATGACGGTCCGCGCGGCAATCGATGTGCTCGAGCGTGAGGGTCTCGTCCGCACGAAACGAGGCATCGGCACGGAGAAGCTCGCACCACCCGTCTCCCTGCAGGTTCGGCTTCGGTCGTTTGCCAGTGCCGTCCGCGAGCACGGGATGCGCGCCGAGACGCAGGTGCTCTCGTTCGTCCGCAGCACCGAGCGCCCGCCCGAAGTTGAGGAGCACCTGCAGCTCCCTCCGGGCGCTGAGACCATCCACCTGCGCAGGCTGCGCCTCGGGGATGACCGTCCGCTTGCTCTCGAAGACGAATGGCTGCCCGCGGCGCTCGTTCCGCAGCTCAAAGAGGAGACCGCGAAGGGGAGCATCTACGAGATGCTCGAGGGTCTCGACCTCCTGCCGACGGAGGGCGTCGAGGTCGTCACGGCCACATTGCCGAGCTCCGAGGAGATCGAGCTGCTCGGTATCGCGGCGAGCTACCCCGTTCTGCGTCTCTCGCGCGCCGCGATCGCCCGCGGGCTGCCGATGTCCTACTCGCGGGCGACGTTCCCGGCCGACCGTTTCGAGCTGACGTTCCCTCTCGTGGAGCGCCTCTCGCTGCCCCACTCCTGACCCAAACCGAACCACTGGCGAACTCTGGTCTATACCAGGGCGGATTTTCCAAGTAGAGTCCCCCTAACTTTTCCTTTGACCATGGAGTCACGCCATGAAATATCTCCAGAAACTCGGCAAGTCGCTCATGCTGCCGGTGGCTGTCCTGCCGGTAGCGGCGATCCTGTCCGGTATTGGGTACTGGATCCTCAACACAGCGGGCGAGAACTTCGTCCAGGCCTTCTTCACCGCGGCAGGAGGCGCGCTGCTCGACAATCTGCCGCTGCTCTTCGCGCTCGGTGTGGCGATCGGTATGGCATCGAAGCCAGACGGTACCGCCGCACTCGCAGGCCTCGTGTCCTGGCTCGTGGTGACTCGGCTCCTCAGTCCTGAGACGGTCGCGACGCTACAGGGCATCGCGGTTGAGGACGTCAACATCGGCTTCGGGCGCATCGAGAATGCGTTCGTCGGCATCATCTGCGGCCTCATCGGCGCCTACTGCTACGACAAGTTCAAGGACGTGAAGCTCCCATCGGCGCTCTCGTTCTTCTCCGGCAAGCGCTCCGTCGCGATCGTCACGACCGGTGCATCCCTGGCTGTCGCACTCGTGCTGTACTTCGTGTGGCCGATCCTGTTCGGCGGCCTCGTCTCATTCGGTGAGTGGATGGTCGGGCTCGGCCCGGTCGGCGCGGGCCTCTACGGCTTCTTCAACCGCCTGCTCATTCCGCTCGGCCTGCACCACGCGCTCAACGCCGTGTTCTGGTTCGACGTCGCCGGCATCAACGACCTCGGTAACTTCCTGAACGGCACTGGCACGGCAGGTGTCACCGGCCAGTACATGACCGGTTACTTCCCGATCATGATGTTCGGCCTGCCGGGTGCCGCCCTCGCTATGTACCTCACGGCCAAGACGCACCGCCGCAAGGTCACCGCGGGCATCCTGCTCTCCGGCGCCTTCGCGTCGTTCTTCGTCGGCGTCACCGAGCCGCTCGAGTTCGCCTTCATGTTCCTCGCGCCTGCCCTGTACGTGGTCCACGCGATCTTCACTGGCATCTCGATGTTCATCATGGCGCTGCTGCCGGTGCGCATGGGCTTCGGGTTCTCGGGTGGCTTCATCGACCTCATGCTCGGCTGGGTCAATCCGCTGGCGCAGAACCCGTGGATGATCTTCCTTGCCGGCGCCGTCTGGTTTGTCATCTACTTCGCGGCCTTCTACTTCATCATCAAGCGCTTCGACCTGAAGACGCCGGGTCGTGAAGACGAAGAGGTGGAGGTGGACGAGGCGTCGACAGGGTCGTCGAAGTTCCTCAACCAGGCCTCCGCGATCCTCAAGGGGCTCGGCGGCAAGGAGAACGTGCTCGAGCTCGACAACTGCGCGACGCGACTCCGCATGGAGGTTGCTGACGTGTCGAAGGTCGACGACGCGGCGATCCGTCGCGCGGGTGCTGCCGGAATCATGAAGCCCGGCGGAAAGTCCGTGCAGGTCATCTACGGCCTCGAAGTGCAGTTCGTCAAGGATGCGATGGAGGACCTCATCGCCGGTCGCGTCGAGGCGCCAGTCGCGACGGTTGTCGCCGCTGATGCTGCTGTGGCCGAGGTCCCGCAGGGCGGTGTGGCTACGAAGACCGTGCTCACCGTGCGCCAGCCGCTGGCGGGTCGCGTCGTCGCGCTGTCCGAGGTACCGGATGCGACGTTCGCCGAGGGGATCATGGGTCAAGGCGTGGCAGTGGAGCCTACGGGTGACACCGTGTGGGCCCCGGCCGACGGCACTGTCGCGCACATCTTCCCAACGAGCCACGCGGTCGCGCTGAAGCTCACCGATGGCACCGAGCTCCTCGTCCACGTCGGTGTGGACACCGTGGAGATGAAGGGCGAGGGATTCAAGACCCTCGTCTCCGTCGGGGACGAGGTCGCAGAGGGAACGCCGCTCCTGCGGTTCGACCTCGACGCGATCCGCGCGGCCGGGCATCCTGCCGTGACTCCCGTCATCGTGCTCGGGGGTGCCGACGTCGAGCTGAAGCTGCGCGAGGTCTAACCGCCCGCTCAGCGACAATCGCTCAACGGCAAGGGGTGGGCTTCCGGACTCGGGAGCTCACCCCTTCTGCCATGGTGGACTAGACCACGCCGTGGTTTGCCGGTATTGTGAAGCGCAACACGCCTCACCGATCAGACTGCAACTCCATGAGACTGGACTGAGGCATCCCGATCGTCGTCGATCTCTAGGAGCAGCACATGGAAGTTGTCATCATGGCCGGGCCGGCAGAAGTCGGTGCCTTCGCAGCAGGACGCATCTCGGATGTCGTTGACGCGAACCCGGAGGCAGTGCTGGGTGTCGCCACCGGTTCGAGCCCCCTGGAGACGTACCGGGCGCTTGCCGCCCGACGGGAGGCGGGGCTCGATTTCAGCCGGGTGAGCGCCTTCGCGCTCGACGAGTATGTCGGGATCGACCGATCGCATCCCGAGTCGTACCACGCCGTGGTCGGGCGCGAGGTTGTGGAGCCGCTTGGCCTCAACCCCGCGCGAGTCCACGTTCCCGACGGCCTCGCGGACGACCTCGACGCGGCCTGCGCAGACTACGAGGCCAAGATCCTCGCCGCGGGAGGCGTCGACGTGCAGCTCCTCGGCATCGGCGCGAATGGACACATCGGCTTCAACGAGCCCACCTCCTCACTCTCCTCGCGCACCCGCGTCAAGACCCTCGCCCCGAAGACCCGCACCGACAACGCGCGCTTCTTCGACAGGCCCGAAGACGTCCCCGTGCACTGCCTCACGCAGGGGCTCGGCACCATCCTCGACGCGAGAAGCGTCGTGCTCGTCGCGCAGGGCGCCTCCAAGGCGCGCGCGGTCGCCGCCATGGTCGAGGGACCAGTCTCCTCGATGTGGCCGGGCTCCGTCCTCCAGCTGCACCGTAGGGCGACGATCGTCATCGACGAGGCCGCAGCCGCCGAGCTCGCCATGGCCGACTACTACCGGTACACGGTCGAGCACCGAGCGGGCGTGCAGCCGGAGGCGTAGTCGGGGCTGCAGCTCTGGCGACGTGCTGCGCCATGGTTAGCACTCGTGGTGTTAGCGACCCTGATGGGTTTCGGGATACAAGTGATGGGTTTTGGTGACGGGTGATGGGTAAAAACCCATGACCAGTCGTCGGAACCCATCACACGCGCCGCGATCGGACGGGTCATTCTCGCGCATCGCGGTCCTCCGTGTATCGGAGTTCGCGCGTGTCGGCGTCCCGTGGGTCGCGGTCAGCGCACCCACGTGCCGTGACGCATGACGCGCTGGACGCCCAGAGAGGCGTCCAGGACAACAAGGTCTGCGTAGTTTCCCGGCGCGAGCGCGCCGACTCTGTCGAGCCCGAGGGTTGCGGCGGGGGTCGCGGTCGCGGCGCGCACGACGTCGGCGAGCGGCAGCCCAACTACGGCAACCGCGTACTGCACGGCCTGCGCCATCGTGAGTGTCGACCCCGCGATGGCGCCGCCCTCGGTGAGGCGGGCAACGCCGTCGCGCACCTCGACGTCGAGCGAGCCGAGTACGTAGTCGCCGTCGTGCATGCACGCCGCCGACATGGCGTCGGTGACGAGCATGAACTGGTTCGGCTTGGCGACCGCCGCAAGTCTGAGGGTCGCGGGATGCACGTGGGTGCCATCCGCGATGAGCTCGATCACCGCATCCGGATGCTCAAGCAGTGCGGCAACTGGGCCCGGTTCGCGGTGGTGCAGTCCGCGCATCGCGTTGAAGAGGTGGGTGCCGACGGTCGCGCCGTGATCGAGTGCGTCGCGCGCAATGTCGTAGCTCGCGTCCGTGTGTCCGATCGCGGCGATGACGCCGGCTTCGGTGAGCGCGCTGACGGCCTCGAGGCCACCAGGCAGCTCGGGCGCGAGCGTGACCATGCGCACCTGGCCACGCCCGGCCGAGAGGAGGGCGGCGAGATCCTCATCGTTGGGTTCGATGAGGTGCTGCTGCGCGTGCGCGCCCGGATGCAGCGGGCTGAGCCAGGGGCCCTCGAGGTGGACGCCCGCGAGCGTCCCCTCCTCGACGAGCGTGGCCAACCCGGAGACTGAGTCGCACAGTGCGGAGACCTCTTCCGTGACGAGGCTCGCCACGATCGAGGTCGTGCCGCTCTCAAGGTGCGTGCGGGCCGCAGTTTCGGCTGTCTCTCTGGCGCCTCCGTCGAACGAGGCGCCGCCGCCGCCGTGCACATGCCCATCCACGAATCCGGGCACGATCGTCGCATCCCCGAGGTCGATGACGTCGCTCCGCCCGGCTGGAGGTTGCCCCGCGCCGACGTTGTGCACAAAAGCGCCGTCGATCTCGACCCAGCCTGGCGAGAGGAGACGACTCGGAGTGATGACGTTTGCAGCGCTGACGATCATTCTGCTAGCTCCGTCTTTCGAGGGTTCGGCTCACTGGTCTGTACCAGTTGTACTTTTGCTCGTGCGCGCGTCGGTGTCAAGTCGAAAGTGGCGGGCGGAGGCCGGGCCTGAGGGCTTCGATTACGCTCGTCGAGGCGTACTCGGCCTGGTTCTGGAGGGTGGCCACGTATCCCCGGGGCTGCACCCGGGCAAATCTTTGGACGAAGTCCAAACTTGACCAGAGTCCAAACTTCTCACTACTCTCGGAAGCACACCATGAATGCACCCAACTCGCCTTCTGGTGGCCTCCGTGCCCGTAAGAAGCGAGAGACCGAGAATGCCATCGAGAACGCCGCCGTCGACCTGGCCCTTGAGCTGGGCTTCGACGCCACGACGGTCGAGGCGATCTGCGAGCGCGCCGGCATCTCGCGGTCCACGTTCTTCAACTACTTCCCCAGCCGTGAGACGGCCATCACGGGGCGAATGGTGCAGCTCCTGCGCGGCGACGACGCCGACCGCATCCTCGACGAACATGCGCCGGACCTCGCACACGGCATGCTCGCGCTGGTCCTCGCATCCATCGGCCACGCCCATATCAACAGTGACGTGGCACGCAAGCGAGCCCAGCTCAGCGCAGAGCAGCCTGACACCATCACCCGCTCGACGGGAACGCTCCTCGCGATCGGGACGCAGCTCCTCGAAGTCGGGGTCGGCTGGCTCGTCCGTCGCCCCGAGTATGCGCGCCTGCCAGGTGACCCCGGGCGGGAAGCCGTCATCGCGGCAGGCCTCTGCCACGCCGCCTTCAGCTCCATCATGGTCGACGCCGCCTCGAACCTCGGCGACCTCGAAGTCAGCGACGACGACATCACGAGCGCATTCGACGCAGTGCGCGTCGTCCTCGACTGACCGCGCCCTTCCGCACTCCCCGCCCCACTCGTAGCCTCTTTCCGACCGCGCTTCCTGCTCGACCCGCACGTTCTGCTTCCCCCTGCACCGCCGCTCCATCAGCTCCTGCTCCAGCTCTGCCCCTGTTTCAGTGCCTACCCCCGAGGTGTTCTGGTGAAACCTTTCCGTACCCTTTTCCGCGCCACTGTCGTCGCGCTCGCCGCTTGCCTCGTCGCCGGAAGTTTCGGCGTCGGAGCGGCCTCCGCGGCTCCAGCGCCCGATGACAGCGAGAAGCTCTCTGGCAGGCTCGCAGCCCTTGCCGAAGTGGACGTTTCGTCCGACCCGGCAGTCGCTGAAGAGCAACTCAAGTCGACGACGACCGAGCAGCTCGCCCTTCCCGACTCCGGGCCTGCGAGTATGCGTGTGACCGGCGACAGCGTCGCCGTCACCGTCTACTACTCGACGCCGCCAGTCGCCGCCGACATCGAGGCGCTCGCAGCGCTGGGAACCGTCGACTCCGTGGCAGCCAAGTACCTCGTGATCGGCGCCACGATCCCGACGAGTAACCTCGAAGCGGTCGCCGCGCTCGAGCACGTGCAGTCCGTGCAGGAGACGCTGACCCCCGGCTCGAGCGGAACCGCATGGGACGGCGCCATCGCGCCAACGGTGACAGAGACCGATACCAAAACGGATGCGCCGTCCGAGGCGTCGGCCGATGCCGACACCTGCCGCGCAGTGCCCGCGAACCTCGCCGAGCCGCTCAACGTGCCCCTCGCACGCGAGCTCTACGGGCTCGACGGCGAGGGGGTCCGCATCGGGATCATCTCCGACTCGTTTGATCACGCAGCCGAGCTGCTCCCGAGCACACCGGCACAGGACGTCGCTGCTGGCATGCTCCCCGGCTCGGGAAACCCGTGTGGGTACGAGCAGCCTGTCGAGGTCCTCATGGAAAGCACGGACCCGGCCAGCGACGAGGGTCGCGGCATGGCGCAGCTGGTGCATTCCATCGCCCCGGGTGCCACGCTACTGTTCGCGTCCGGCTGGGACGGCCAGGCCGGATTCGCGGAGGCCGTTGAGCGTCTGACCGCAGCCGGTGCAGACATCATCGTCGACGACGTCAGCTACTTCGACGAACCGATCTTCCAGGACGGGGTTCCCTCCAACGCCGTGAACGATGCGGTTGCTCTTGGCGTCACCTTCTTCAGCTCGGCTGGCAACACCACCAGCATCGGCACGCAGGGTGAAAGCGCAGGGCGCGTGATCTCCTCATGGGAGGCCCCAGAGTACCGGCCCACGGCCTGCCCGGCGGTGGTGACCGATCTGCTGCCCGAGTCTGGTGCCGCGAGCGTCGACTGCATGGACTTCGACCCTAGTGCCGGCCAGGACTCGACAAACACGCTGACGTACCCGGACCTCGAAAGTCGCGGTTTCACCGCGATCACGATGCTGCAGTGGGCTGAGCCGGTGGGCGCTGCAACCAACGAACTCGCCGTCTTCGTCCTCGACGACTCGGGAACGGTCGTCGGGCTAAGCCTCGCCGGTACCGCGGGCTCCCCGATCCAGATCGCAGGTTTCCAGCCGAGCGCTGGTGACTACGACTTCGTGATCGTCCGTGACACGAGCGACGGGGTCCCCGCGCTGAACCCGCGCGTGAAGATGATCTTCATGGGCGGCTTCCTCCAGGCCGCGGAATATTCGAAGAGCACGGGCGGCGACATCGTCGGCCCGTCCATCTTCGGGCACAACGGCACGCCCGCCGTCGTGAGCGTCTCGGCAGCGAACGCGGCCACGCCCACGGAGCTCGAGCGCTTCAGCTCGACCGGGCCGACCACGCTCTACTTCGAGCCCTTCCCCAGCACGAACGCGCTGCCGGAGCCCATCTCGGGCGCACCCACCCTGACCTCGCTTGATGGCGGGTGGACGAACTTCTTCGGCAACCCCGTCGACGGTCAGCCGGGGGTCTACTCGTTCACGGGCACCTCCGCGGCTGCTCCGGCCGCGGCCGCTGTGACCGGGCTCGGGCTGCAGCTCGACCCCGGTGCAACGCCGCAAGAACTGCGGGATGCGCTCACGGACACGGCCGTCCCGATCGACAGCATCGTCGAGTCCGTTACAGTGGCCGACTCAGCTGGTGCCGGACTCGTGGATGCGGTTGGGCTCCTCGCGGCCCTCCCCTCGTCGACCCCCATTCCGACGCCGACCCCGACCCCGACCGTCACGCCGACCGTCTCGCCGACGGTCTCGCCGACCGTCGAGCCGACCACGGCTCCGACCGTCGTGCCCGTGAGCCCAACAGCAGTCCCCGTGCCCGGCGTCGAGACAGTGGCACCGGTTCCCGCGACCTCAACGCCCGCCCCCTCGGCAGACGACAAGCTCGCATCCACTGGAGAAGACGCCCCTCTTGGGCTTGCCGCACTCGTCGGTGCGCTTGTCCTCGCGGCGGGCATCACGATCCTGACGCTCCGCCGACGGACAGGCGAGCGATGACCCGCAACGGTGCAGTACCTACCCCCAAAGGTGTTCACGTGAAGATCGTTCGAAATCTCTCCCGCGTCACAGTCGCCGCGCTGACAGTCGGCCTTGTTGTCGGCGGCTTCGGGGTCGGGGCCGCGACCGCGGCACCCGCATCCGACAGCAGCGAGAAACTGTCCGGGCGACTGACCGCGCTTGCGGCAGTCGACGTCTCCTCCGACCCGGCTGTGGCCGAGCAGCAGCTCGCAACAGCGTCGCCCGCCGAGCTCGCGCTGCCAGAGTCTGGCCCCGCGAGCCTGCAGCTCGATGGCGGCAGCGTGGCGGTCACCGTCTACTACTCGACGCCGCCGCTTGCCGCGGACATCGACGCGCTCGCGGCACTCGGCACCGTCGACTCCGTCGCCGCGAAGTACCTCGTCATCGGCGCGACGGTTCCGGTTGGCAACCTCGAGGCGGTTGCCGCCCTCGGCAACGTGCAATCCGTCCAGGAGACGCTCACTCCCGCCTCCAGTGGGTCTGCATGGAACACGGCGAACGCGCTGAAGGTGACGGACACTGACACGGATGCGCCCGCGCAGCCCAGCACGGAGGTCACGGAAGACTCGTGCCGAGCCGTGCCCGCCAACCTCACGGAGCCGCTCAACGTGCCCCTCGCCCGCGAGCTGTACGGCGTCGACGGCGAGGGCGTCCGCATCGGGATCATCTCCGACTCGTACGACTTCTCGCCCGAACCCCTGCCATCGACTCCCGCGGACGACATCGCGGCGGGGCTCCTCCCCGGACCAGGAAACCCCTGTGGGGACGCGCAGCCCGTCGAGGTGCTGCGCGAGAGCCCAACCCCGTCCGCAGACGAGGGGCGTGCAATGGCGCAGCTCGTCTACTCGATCGCGCCAGGCGCGACGCTGCTGTTCGCATCCGGAGCGGGCGGACAAGCGGGCTTCGCGAACGCCGTCGAAACGCTCTCCGGTGCCGGCGCCGACATCATCGTCGACGACCTCGGCTACTACGACGAGACCATGTTCCAAGACGGTGTCGCCGCGAATGCAATGAACGACGCGGTAGCGCTCGGCATCCCGTTCTTCACCGCTGCCGGAAATGACACGTCCATCGGAAGCATCGGTGACAGCGACGGGCGCGTCATCTCCTCGTGGGAGGCGCCAGAGTACCGGCCCACGGAGTGCCCCGCAGCCCTGACAGAGACTCTGGCTCAGAGCGGCATGACCAGCTTTGACTGCATGGACTTCGATCCGGGAACGGGCGAGGACCCCACGAACACGCTCACCTACCCCGATCTCGAGGCGAACGACCTCACCGCGTTCTTCATGCTGCAGTGGGCCGAGCCTGCCGGGGCAGCCACCAACGGTCTCCTGATCGCAGTGACGGATGCCGCCGGTCAGCTCGTCGCGGGCAGCCCGCTCGCCGCCGCCGGCTCGGCGGTGCAGATCGCCGCATTCCAACCTTCCGCGGGCGACTACGACTACACCATCGTGCGCGACACGAGCGATGAGGTTCCTTCGGCCAACCCGCGGGTGAAGACGATCTTCGCCAGCAGCCACCTCCGGGCAGCGGAGTACTCGCAGAGCGAGGGCGGCGATATCGTCGGACCGTCCATCTACGGACACGCAGGCACGCCGAGTGGATTCAGCATCGTCGCCGCCGACGCGGCGACGCCGACCGAGCTCGAACGCTTCAGCGGTACGGGGCCCATGACGCTGTACTTCGAGCCGTTCCCGAGCACAAACGCGCTCCCGGAACCCATCGCCGGCGCACCGACGGTGACCTCGCTGGACGGTGGCTGGACGAACTTCTTCGGACGGGAAGTCGAAGGCCAGGCTGGCGCGTACTCCTTCACCGGAACCTCGGCGGCAGCACCATCGGCCGCGGCCGTAGCCGCGCTCGGGATGCAGCTCAGTCCCGGCCTCACGCCCCAGGACGTGCGGGTTGCGCTGACGGACACTGCCACCCCGATCGACAGCATCGTCGAGTCCGTCTCGGCTGCTGACTCGGCGGGAGCCGGTCTTGTGGATGCGGTCGGGTTCCTCGCGGCGCTGCCAGGGGTCGCGCCGACGCCGACGCCGACGCCGACGCCGACGCCGACGCCGACCCCGACCCCGACCCCCACCTCGACTGCTGTGCCCGTCACACCGACCGGAGTTCCAGTGCCAGGCGTGGTGACGCCGACGCCGACGCCGGCGACCACGACACCGACACCAGCGGCAGGTGACAAGCAGCTCGCATCCACGGGTGCGGATGCGACGCTCGGCCTCGGCGTACTTGCCGGAGCGCTCGCGCTCGCCGCTGGCATCGCGGCGGTCGTCGCGGCCAGTCGCAAGCGAGCGGGCGAGAGATGACAAGCGTGACTGCCAGGCCGCCCGGCGCGGCTGGGCAGCCGAGAGAGGATGACGGCTACTTCGGGCCGGGCAGCGTCACCTGGCGGCTGTTCGCCGACCCGAGTCTCTCCCTCGGCGGCATCGCGGCCATCCTGCTGCAGGCGCTCAACCCCGACATGATGCGGCTCTTCACGAAGGTGAGCGACTTCTACGGCGACGCCGCCGGCCGCTCGGAGCGGACCGGTCGCTACCTCGAGACGATCACCTACGGGGATCGAGCTCACGCTGACGCCGCGGCCAGGTCCGTCCGGCGGATGCACGCGCACGCGCGCTGGGTCGACCCGGAGACCGGGCTGGAGTGGAAGGCGGATACGGAGAGCTGGCAGGACTGGACCCACAACACGCTCGTGTGGTCCATCGTGCGGGCGGCGGCGCTCTATGGCCCCGCGTTGACGGGCGACGAACGCGACCGCTTCGTCCGCGAGCAGCACGCCTCCGCCAGGCTCCTCGGCATGGACGCCTTCAGGCTGCCCTCGACCTGGGCCGAGCTCGACGCCGAGGTTCAGCGCCAGGGTGAGCACATGGCGTTGACGATGGCCGCGAACGAGCTGGCGAGGAACCTGCGCAAGCCGAGCCTCAAGGGGAACCCCGTCGCCGTGCTGATCGGGGTCTCCATCCAGGACGGGATCCTCGCGATCCTGCCCGAGTGGGCTCGCCAGCTGTACGGCATCGAGGGGCGGCCCATGAGTCTGCGGGCGGCCACTCGGACAACGCGCCGTCTCCTCGCCGTCTCACGTCGGCAGGGTCGCGGCGACCGGGCAGTCGTGGCGATCATCCAGCGAGTGGAGGAGCACCCCTATCGGAAGGTGCGGAAGCGGCGACCCATCACCCCGTGACGAGGCGGTGCTCGTAGGCGAACACGACGATCTGGGCGCGGCTCGTGAGCTCCAGCTTCGCGAGCACGTTGCGCACGTGGGTCTTCACGGTCGCCTCGCTCACGAACGCGGCGGCCGCGATCTCGCTGTTGCGCAGGCCCTTCGCTGCGAGGAGGAAGATCTCGCGCTCGCGTGGCGAGAGGGCCGCGATCGCGAGGTCGGGGCGGGGCGCGATCTCGACCGGTTCCGTGGCCGGGGAGGCACCCCGTGCGATGCGTCCGACAGGCATGGCCGGGGCGTGCATCCGCCGCTTCCTTTCATCCGAAGGGGTGAGCGGCGGTCGGGACGATGACGGTCTCGCAGGCTGATGCCCCGCATCCGCACTCGTGATGTGTGTTTCGGGACGGCGACGGGCAAGCTGGAGTCGCCAGCGTCGGCACCGGCGCGATGCCCGCTCACGCCCGCCGACTGAAGGTCGAGACCCACCGATGACGGACAACCGCGCAGCGTTCGACCACTTCGTCGAACTCTTCTACACGCGGAAGCGCGTGGCCGAGGCGTTCGACTACCTCGTCGCCGACGACTACCGGCAGCACAACCCGAACATCCCGGATGGGCCGGCGGCGGCCGTCGAAGCGCTGACCCCGAAGTTCGACGGGTCGCCGGATGCGACGTTCAGCGTCGAGCGCATCCTCGTCGACGGCGACCTGGCCATGGTGCACGTGCGCGCCTCCCGGCCGGGCACCGCCGATGCGGCCGTCGCCGACATCTACCGCTTCGAGGGCGGCCGCATCGTCGAGCACTGGGACGTGCTCCAGCCGGTGCCCGGGACGAGCGTGCACGACCACCCCATGTTCTGAACTCGCGCTCGCGGACCAGCTTCCTCGGCCGGCGCTACTCTGCCGCTCGGGGTCGATGAGCACAGAGAACTCTCGCAAGAGTTGTGGCGAAGTGCTGTCTGGGCCTGCGCGGACAGCACTTCGCCACAACTTTGGCCGAACGGCGAAGCGGAAAACGCGGGCTCTGGAGCCGAGCGCAGTGGCTACCGGATCTGCCGCACCTCGAACTGCATGCGCGGGTTCGCGAACGCATCCTGCGCTGCGACGATCTGAAGCTCGCGCTCGCCCGAGTCGAGCGTGGCCTGCAGCAGGTCGAAGACGCTCGAGACCGTTGCTGCGAGCGCCTCGGCTGCGGAGCCCGACGTGCGGTAGTGCGCCGTGAAGAGCGCCGACGTGACGTCGCCGGAGCCGTTCGCCTTGAACGGAAGGTACGGCGTCTGCACGATCCAGGCGCCCGAGTTGTCTACTGCCATCATCTCGATGGTGCCCTCTGGGCGGTCGGGGCGCTCCACGCTCGTGACAAGCACGGTGCGCGGTCCGAGCTCGCGAGCGAGGTCGACGGACTCCAGGGTCTCGTCGATCGTCGCGGGCGTCGTGCGCGTGAGGAAGCCGAGCTCGAATTGGTTCGGCGTGAGGATGTCGGCGACCGGGACGACGCGTTCGCGAATGAGTTCCGGGATCGCGGGCGCCACGAAGCAGCCCGACTTCGCGTTCCCCATGACGGGATCGCACGTGTAGGTCGCCTTGGGGTTGAGCTCCTTGGTGCGCTTCACCGCGTCGACGACGACGTCGACGATCTCCTCGCCGCCCAGGTAGCCGGACAGCACCGCATCGACCTGCGCGAGCGCGCCGCGCTCCTCGACACCGAGAATGACGTCGCGAACGTCGGATGCGGGCAGCAGCGGGCCACGCCACGCGCCGTACCCCGTGTGGTTCGAGAACACGACCGTCGAGACCGGCCACACCTCGTGTCCAAGTCGCTGCAGCGGGAACACCGCAGCCGAGTTGCCCACGTGCCCGTAGGCGACCGACGACTGAATCGACAGGATCTTCATCCCCCGATCTTGCCACGCCGTTCGTGGCCGTGCAGCCGCGCGACCCCGTGAGTCGAAACCGCGCATCTCGGTCAGATCTCCGGCGCGCGGCGGATGCATCTCCCGCCCACGGCCGAGGACAGTGATGCTTCTATTGGTTGTCAAGCCGCGGTGAGCCATTCGCGGTAGCTGTTCGCGAGGTCGTCATCGCGGTGTTTTCCGCGCTCGAGTTTCGAGATCGTGGCGGGCCAGACGTTGAAGTGTTCCGCGACGGTCGTGAGGCTCAGTTTCCGTGCCTGTCGCAGCGGGCGGAGATCATCGATCACCGGAACCTCGACCCTCGTGGTGAGCAGCGTGAACACCTCGCGCGCGAGCGCTCGCTTCAGGCAACGGATGATCTCCTTGTTGCTGTGGCCCAGCGCGCGTTTACGAGCGACGTAGTCGCGCGTGCGGGGCTCGTACGACATACGAACCAACGCGATCCGGTGCAACGCGGCGTTCGCTTGCCGGTCCCCGCCTCGATTCAACCGGTGACGCGTCGTCTTCCCCGACGAAGCCGGGATCGGACTGACCCCGGCCAGCGCCGCGAATGAGGCCTCGCTGCGGAGCCGGTCCGGATTGTCGCCCGCGGTGACCAACAACTGCGCAGCCGTGATCGTGCCGATGCCTTTCGCCGCGACAAGAGCCGGGTTCGCGGCCGCAGTCAACGCCGCCAGCGCTTGATCGAGGTCGCTGACCTCCTCGCCCAACAGCTGGTGACGCCTCGCGAGCGATCGCAGGCCCTGCCCGACCGCGGCGAGTAACGGATCGGTCGAGAGCCGCAACCGGGCCAGCGCCGCGATCAGTGCCTTGTCGCCCAGCGACCGGTAACGCTCCCGGATCAGGTCCGGAGCCGTGACCAGGAGAGACTTGATCTGGACTATCGCGGCGGTGCGCGCCTTGACCGCGCTGCGACGCGCGACCAGCAGATACCGGATCGCCTCGACCTGCCCGGCCCCCGCTTTCGGTGTCGCATGCTCGTCCTGCGCGAGCGCGGTCCGCGCCGCCGCGTAGGCATCCAACGGGTCAGACTTCCCGCGCGTTCGACGGAGCTGTCGATTCGGCCGCAACACCTCAACAACCACGAACCCAGCCGCTCCCAGGTGGCGCGCCAGGCCAGCACCGTAGGAACCGGTCCCCTCGACCCCGACGCGCACGGCCATCCCGAAGGCGGTCAGGAACGCGGCCAGCGCCGCGTAGCCGGCCGGTGTGGTCGGGAACTGCGCATCACCGAGTTGTTTCCCGTTGCTATCGATCACCGCGGCATGATGCGTGTCCGCGTGCGTATCGACACCCGCGAAGATTTTCTCGAGTCTTGTTGTCATGATGGTCCTGCCCTTCTTGATCGGATCGGCAGCCGACCGGGCGGGCAGACAGGACGTTGATGGGGCCTCTTCGACCAGGCTCCTATGAGGTCATGTCCGCCTGGTCGGCGCACTCACAAAGCGCCCCGTCCCAGCCGACGGATCAAGCGCAAGACACGAAGTCAGTCGGTGGCAGAGTCAGACCAAAACGAGGCCCTATAAGCATCAACGTCGGTGGTCGCTCGTAGCGTTGAAGCACGGGTCGAGAGTCGGCACTGAAGGCAGGGGAAACGAATGTCAGACGAGTGTCAGCAGCACCACCCACTCGAGGTGGTGGAGGCTCCCCGCGGCCCCGCCAAGCGCATCTTCGTCATCGCGGCAATCGTGGCGGGGCTCGCCGCGGTGGTGCTCGGGATGCTCATCGGGCCGCAGCGGCAGGCGCTCAGCACGCAGGTCTCCGGCGACGAGGCGCTCGCGGCGAGGGTTGTGGATGCGGTTGGAGGCCACGGTGGCTACCGCTCCGTTGTCGTCGCCGAGGTCACTCCCGCCGGCACAACGTGGGCAGGGGTCGGCAAGACGGGCGACGGACGCGACGGGCCGGCGCCGACCGACGAGACGCTCTACGAGCTCGGTTCGGTCACCAAGACGTTCACGGCGTCGCTGTTCGCTGACGCGATCGAGCGCGGCGAGGCCAGTCCCGAGGAGCCGCTCTCAACGCACATCCCTGAACTCGACGGAACTCCTGCGGGTGGGGTGACGCTCGCGAGCCTCGCGCAGCACAGCTCCGGCCTCCCGCGGCTCGGCCCGGCGTTCGCCATCGAGTCGCTCGCGGCATCGCTTTCGGGCGGCAACCCCTACGGGCCGCAGACGACCGAGATCCTGATCCAGGATGCGGCGGCCGCGCCGGTCGACCCCGCGCAGGGGCCCGTCTACTCGAATCTCGGGGTTGCGCTCCTGGGTGAGGCGCTCGCCAACGCCGCCAGCGCTGAGAGCTATTCGGCGCTCCTCGACGAGCGGGTCCTCGGCCCAGTCGGCATGGACTCGACGAGCATCGCGACGACCGAGGCCGAAGTGCCGGAGGAGACCACTCCCGGTTTCCTGACGAACGGGGCCCCGACCGACCACTGGTGGGGTGAGGGCTACGCGCCCACCGGCTCCTCCACGACGACGAACATCGACGACCTCGCGGCGTGGGCAGCCGCGAACCTCGACGGGACCGCGCCTGGCAGCGCCGCGCTCGAGCCGACCGCCGAGTTCGCCGAGGGCTCCGGCATCGGTTGGATCTGGCAGTCGACGCAGGTCACCAACCCGAGCGCCGACAGCAACCCGACCCTCACATGGCACAACGGTGGCACTGGCGGATTCACGTCCGTCGTCATGCTCGATCGCGAGGCAGACAGGGCCGTCGTGGTGCTCGGCAACACGCAGCAGATCGTCGACCCCATCGCAGTCGCGCTGCTCACGGAGGCCGAGGTGCCAGACCTTGGCGCGCAGGGCTCGCTGCTGCTCTGGGTGACGTTCGGGTTCGCAGTTGTCGCCTCTGGTCTCGCGCTGCTCTTCGCGTTCCGCTCGAAGGCCGCGCTCCCCATCGTGAACTGGCTGCTGCTCGCAGTGTCTGGTCTCGTGAGCCTCTGGGTTGCGGGTCCTTGGGCGAGCGTCGGCGGCTGGGCGTTCGGGCTCGCGCTTGCCCCCGCGCTCGCGGTACTCGTCGTCGGCATCCTGCGCTCACCGACGCTCCGCTTCCAGCCGAAGAGATGGGCGTGGCTCAGCTGGGTCGGCCTCGCGGTTGTGGTGGTGATCCTCGTGTCGACGCTGCTCGTGGTGTGAGCTGCTACGCGCAGTCCGCGAGTACGTCGCGCATCGCGTCGTGCTCGGCCTGCGTGACCCACAGGTTGTAGGTGGCCTTCACCACGATCTGCCGTGCCACGTAGGTGCAGCGGTACGACTCCTGCGGGGGCAACCAGTTCGCCGCATCCTGGCTCTTCTTGTCGTCGTTCACCCACCCGGCCGTCGCCTGCAGGTTCATGGGGTCGTTCGACAGTTCGACGCGTTCCTCGAACGACAACTCCTTCGCACCCGTCCTCCACGCGTTCGCGAGCGCCACGACGTGGTCGATCTGCACAAGCGGGCTCGTGTTCGGCCCGCGCTCGAAGTCGATCTCGTCACCCGAGTACGGGTCCACGAAGACGCCGGTGTCAACGCGGCACGCATCACGGTTGCGCTCGACGTCGGTCATGGATGCGGCGAGAGCATCGTTGCGTGCGTCGCAGCCGTTGCCGTCCGGGTCCTGCCAGCCCTCGCCGAACGAACCTTCACGGTCGAACTCCTCCCACTCGTCACGCGGGGCGATGGGGAGCTTGCCGAGCACGTCGAGTGCGTCCGACGCAAACGACGTCGACGCGTCGCCTTCCGCGGTCGCGGCCTCGACCTCCTCGGACAGCGCAACCAGCTGACTCGCAGGCGGTGAGGCGGTGCCGGAGGTGGAGCGCGTCGACTGCGTGGCAAGGGGCGTGCACCCCGCGAGCAGGCTCGCGACGCCGACAAGAGCGATGGTCGCGAGCAGGATGCGGCCGGCTCGGCGAGTGGCGGCCTTGGAAGAAGAAATGGGAAGCACTGGGAACTTTCTCGAGCGGGTCTGCCGCACAAGACTGCCACAGGGCGCGGCAGCCGATGCGGGGCGCGCGTCCTCCACACGGCGGCATCCTCGGAGGGAGCGCGTAGCAGGACGGTGGCAGAATGTTCAGGCCACCGCTGTCCGCGGTCACGCACCGCAGAACCCCGGGGGAAGACCATGACTGAAGCAGGCCAGTTCGCCGCACCTGTTGAGACCCAAGACAAGGGCCGACGGCCCGTCGCGCTCGTCACGGGGGCAACGCGCGGCATCGGCGAAGCTATCGCCCAGGAGCTGGGACGGACCCACCACGTCCTCGTTGGTGGTCGCGAGCCGCGAGCCGTCGCCGAGGCCGCCGCTCGAATCCCGGGCGCAACGCCGTTTGTCGCCGACCTCACCGACGAACGTCAGCTCGCCGAGGCGACCCGCAGCATCCAGCGCCTCGACGTGCTCGTGCACTCGGCTGCCGTGCTCGGCGGGCACGACGCAATCGCCGAGAGCTCCCGTGAGCGATTCCGCCGCGCGTTCGAGCTCAACGTGTTCGCGGTGGCCGACCTCACACGCCTCCTCCTACCGCTCATCCGCGCGAGCAAGGGCACGATCGTCATGATCAACTCGGGTTCCGGCTACGCGAGCGGCGCGGGCACAAGCGTGTACAGCGGCACCAAGTTCGCGTTGCGCGCACTGACGGATGCGCTCCGCGAAGAGGAACGCCAGCACGGAGTGCGCGTCTCGAGCATCCACCCCGGCCGCGTCGACACCGACATGCAGCGGGAACTGCGGCAACTCGAGCAGGGCAGCTACGAGCGGGAACGCTACCTCACCCCGCAAGCCGTCGCGCAGGCCGTGCGCCTCGCCGTCGATACCCCGGCAGGCGGGGCGGTCGACGAACTCAAGATCCGCCCGATGCGCTGATCGGACGCACCACGTCATGGCCGGCACCAATCAGATCTTCACCATCGTCGCGTTTGCGCTGCTCGTCGTGCTTGTGCTCGGCCTCGGCCTCCTCGTCGCTATCCTCGTGCAGCGTCGGCGCACGAAGAAAGCGAAGGCTGCATCTGCGCAGCGCAAGGCCGAACGGCTGAGAGCCGCGGAGCTGGGCGTCGCGGGACTCCATGAAGACACTGCAACGAGCGGCGGCATCTCGCTCCTCGGGCTGTCCGTGCAGCAGGCCGTGCCCGACTCGTCGGCAGTCGCGCCGCCAGCCCCATCGCCCTGGGCGGCGGCGCCCCGGCCAGTCGAACGGCCAGCCGCTTGGCTGCCGGCCTCGGTGCAGCAGGCGTCTGGGCGAGCGGAGCCCGGGCCGCAACGGCAGGGCCCTCCGCCGCCAGCGTGGCAAGCGTCGAGCACGGCGCCACCGGCGGGAGCGCCTTCAGTGCAGCAGGCGCCGTCCTCTCCCTCGCCCCGAGTGGCGCCCAAGCCGGTTGACTCGGCACCGGCCGCTCACCCGGCACCGCACTCCTACGGCTCGACGTTCTCCGGCGGCGGCACCAGCAGAAGCTGAACGCCCTCGAGCGCTCTCCACTCAGCGGGCATCCACACGAAAAATGCATGTTCGCGCGAGAGCGAACATGCATTTCTCGTGTGGATGCGGCCGGGCCCGGCGGAGCAGTGACCGCAGTGCTACGCGTGCGACGCGACGTGGTCCTCGACGGCGTGCTGGGCCTCGGTGTCGTCGCCAGCGAGGACGGCGTCGAGGCTCTCGCGCACGATGCCGAGGCCGGACTGCAGTTCTTCGCTTGTGAGCGTGAGCGCTGGGAGGAACTTGAGGACTTCCTCGAACGCGCCGGCGGTCTCGATGACCAGGCCGCGCTGGAACGCCTCAGCGGAGATGCGCGACGGAAGGTCTCGGTCGTTCAAGCTGACGATGCCGTACATGAGGCCTCGGCCGCGCACGGTGAAGGCGAGCTGCGGGTAGTCGGCGGCGATCGCCTCGAGGCCGGCGCGGAGTTCTGCTGAGCGCTCGGCGACCGTCGTCATGAAGGCGTCGTCGGCCCAGTAGTTCTCGAGGGCGACACGTGCCGTGACGAACGCGAGGTTGTTGCCTCGGAACGTGCCCGTGTGCGCGCCCGGCTTCCACACATCCACGGCTGGACGCAGCAGCACCAGCGACATGGGGAGTCCGGAGGCGGAGATCGACTTCGACAGCGTCACGAGGTCGGGGACGATGCCCGACTCCTCGAACGCGAAGAAGGAACCGCTGCGGCCGATTCCTGCCTGGATCTCGTCGAGGATGAGCAGGATGCCGCGCTCCTCGGTGATCTTGCGGAGACGCTGCAGCCACTCGGGGCTCGCGACGTTGATGCCACCCTCACCCTGAATCGCCTCGACGATGACGGCTGCAGGCAGGTCGAGGCCGCTGCCGGTGTCGTCGAGCATCTTCTCGAAGAGGTCGAGCGTGTCGAGCTTGTCGCCCAGGTAGCCCTCGAAGGGGAGGCGCGTGACATCGCCGAGGGTCGTGCCCGCGGCGTCGCGGTACTTCTTGTTTCCCGTGACGGCCACGGCGCCCAGGCTGAGGCCGTGGAAGCCGTTCGTGAACGCGACGACGTTGGTGCGTCCCGTGGCCTGGCGGGCGACCTTGAGGGCCGCTTCCACTGCGTTCGCGCCGGTCGGGCCCGTGAACTGGATCTTGTAGTCGTAGCCGCGCGGCTCGAGCACATACTGCTCGAACGCCTCGATGAAGGCGCGCTTCGCGGAGGTTGCCATGTCGAGGCCGTGCAGGATGCCGCCGTGCTCGATGTACTCGACGAGCGCCTTCGTGAAGAGCGGGTTGTTGTGCCCGTAGTTGAGCACGCCTGCCCCCGCGAAGAAGTCGAGGTACTCGTCGCCGTCGGCAGTCACGAGGGTCGAGCCGAGTGCGCGGTCGAACACCACGGGGAACGAGCGGATGTATCCGCGGACTTCTGACTCGCGACGGTCAAATACTTCAAGGGGCGAGAAGTCGCTCATGCTCAGTTCACCTTCTGCTTGTTGACGGGGCCAGTTTTTGACCAGCCGGGCTTGCCTTTGTGGAGCCGCAGGGCGGATGCGCGGGTCGGTTCGCCGCACATCCCGAGATTCCGAGCTTACGGCCATGCCCGGGAATCCGGAGGCTGCCTTGCTACATTGTGGCCGTTCGGGCGTCCATCGCCCGCAGAAAGATGGGGTCCCATGACTGAAATCACAGTGCCTGCGCCGGTGCAGGCTCTTGTTGATGCGATCAACAGCGGTGACGAGCACGCATTTGTCGACGCGTTCACCGAAGACGGCTCGGTCGATGACTGGGGTCGCGTGCTCGAAGGTCGCGAGGGCGTCAGCAGTTGGGCGCAGAGCGACGCGATCGGGCAGAGCGCTCAGATGGTCATCAAGGAGGCCACGACCGAGGACGACACGACGGAGCTGTTCTTCGATTGGCGCAGCAACTGCTTCAACGGCACATCGCGTGCGTTCGTGACCGTCGAGGGCGACAAGGTGAAGAAGTTCCGGATACCTTCGCACCGGTAGGTGCGAATGCCGGAGTGGGGGAGACTGTCGGCATGGGCTTGGAAGCTATTGATGTCATCGACCGAAAGATCATCGACCAGCTTCGCGTGGACGGTCGTCGCTCCCTCAGCGAGATCGGTCGATACGTCGGTCTCTCTGAGGCCAGCGTTCGAACCCGCTACAAGCGGCTTCTCGCTCTCGGAGTCGTTCAGGTCGTCGGCATGCCCAACAGTCTGCGACTCGGTCAGTCAGAGGTGCACGTCTTCCTGCAGGTGCGTGGTGCCGAGCTCGAGACCGTGGCTGCGACGTTGTCGGCCTTCGACGAGGTGAAGTTCGTGGCGGCCTGCGTCGGTCGCTATGACCTTTCCGTTGATGTTCGGTGCGCGACCGCGGCAGATATGGCCACGTTCCTGTCCCAGACGTTGCGGAGGGTCCCTGGAGTTCAGCGCGTCGAGGTCGAGACGGTGCTGGAAGTCGTCAAGGACGAGTACGTGTGGGCGGGATTCCGCGACCCGGTCCGGCGCGGGACGCGCCCGCACCCGAGTACCGGGCAAGTCGGGTAGGGCGCGGCCCTGACGTTAGGTGTGCGCGCGTTCGCCCGAACCGCCGAGCGACCAGTCACCTGAGCGATTGCGGAGCCCACGCCAGGAGTAGTCCTTGTAGAGACGCGAGATGACATTGGGTTCGATGTCCGCGATTCCGCGAATCTGGCGGAGCTCATCGAGCAACGTCATGAGCTGGTCCAGATCTCGCGCGGTCGCCTCGAGGTAGATGTCGTTGCGGCCCGCTATGAGGGCCACGTGGCCGACCATCGCAATGTCCGCGATGGTGCGCGCGACATCTGCTGGCGTGAAATCGCGGACGGTGATCCGAAAGCGGACTGGCTGATGTCCGAGCGTCAACGGATTGCAGAGCGCCACGATCCGCAGCGTGCCGTCAGACGTGAGTCTGCTGACGCGCGTGCGGATCGTGGCCTCGGAGACCCCCAGCTCTACGGCGATGTCGGTGAACGCTCGCCGACCGTCGGTCGCCAGCAGGTCGATGAGCCTGCGATCGAGTTCATCAACAGCCACGTGGAGCACCAGTCATGGTTGATGACGATACTCCCTAGCGCGCATCTCAGCCTCGAGCGCTCGAGCTCCCAGCACCATGGCAGTGTTGCTCGGCGACAGGCTGCCATCCCGTGCGACGAGCATGTCCTCGAACCCGACGCGGGTCTCCGCTCCGTCTTCGAAGGCCGCGGCGACGACCGCCCATGCGGCCCCGTCGAAGCCGTGATAGCACAGGGGCGTCGTCACGCCCGCATCCCGGATGAGCGCGGCCATGCGGCGCGCGTGCGCCACAGCTGCCGCGGGGTCCTCGTCTTCCGGTTCGATGAGGATGCGCACGTTGTGGTGCAGGGATGGAGCGGCGAGCAGAGCTGGGACATCCTCAACCGACCAGACAGCGCTCTCGAGCACGATTCCGCGCTCGATGAGGTAGTCGGCGGCCTCCGCGGCCCCCTCCTCGCAGAATGCGACCGAGGCGAAGTCGGGGAGGCCGTCGTCGTGCCACGAACGCAGCGTCCGCATCCGGTCTTCGTGCCCGTCGCAGGTCCAGAGGCCCGTTGTCGTCCCGATCGGGATTCCCGGGTTCACCGCGTGCGAGGCTTGGACGAGCTCTCGCACGGCGTCTGCGTCGATCGTCTGTCCGCCATCGCTGGTCCTGGCGTGCGCGTGGATGACGTCGGCTCCGGCAGCGATGGCCGCAGCCGCGTCGATCGCCACTTCCTGCGCCGTGACCGGCGTCGCTGAGTGCTCTGACTTCGTGCGGCCGCCGTTGACCGCGACCTTGATCAGCGTGCGCTGTGTGTTAGTCATCACGCCCTCTCCCGCCGCGCGGTCAGGCGTTCGACGGCCTCGCTCGCGCCCGTGAGTTCGCCGAGTCTGGCGCCGTTTGCGATCTGCTGCGCGAGATCGATCTCGTCGTCGTCGTCGGCGAGGATCTCGTCGACAAGAGGTTCGAGGAGCTCAGCGGGGGCCACGAATACGCCGTTGCGGTCGGCGAGCACCACGTCTCCGGGGCGCACGAGCACTCCACCTGCGACGACAGGGACATTGATGCCTCCCTCGTCGAGGTGCAGCAGCTTGGTCGTGAGAGCGCTCGTGCCACGCGCATACGCGGCGATGCCTTGCGCCTCGATCTCGTCGAGGTCGGTGACTGCTCCGTCGACGAGCACGCCGAGGCCGCCGCGTGCCGCGACAGCTCTCGCGATCATCTCGCCTACTGGCGCGTGCGTCCGGTCGCCGCCAGTGTCGATGACGAGGAAATCGCCAGCCTCGAGCTGACCGACGACGTGGTGCAGCAGCGTTGAGTCCTGGGCAGTCAGGCGCACGGTCACAGCGCGACCGACGAGGCGGCCCGCGCCGCAGAGGCGGTGGATCTCGGGCGATACGAATCCGACCTCGAGGTAGTGCCCGAAAGTTGGCACGGATGCGCGGGCGAGCTTGCTGACGAGCTCGGGGTTCAGCGGTGCTGGGGAATCGCCGATGACGATGGCCATTAGGCCTCCTGTTCGATGGTGACGGTGGAAATGATGCGCCGGTTCGCAAGGGAGGGCACGGTGTGTCGCACGGCTGCGGTCTCGTCGAGTGAGATCACCTGGTGGATGACGCCGTCGCCTCGAGGGCCGAGCGATGCGCGCGCGGTGCCGAGGGGATCGATGATCGAGCTCTGGCCGATGCAGTCCTCGGACGACGTGCTCGCCGCGAGCACCCAGCAGGTGTTCTCGATGGCGCGGGCGCGCAGGAGCGTCGACCAGTGCTCTTCCTTGCGGAGCCCCGCAACCCAGGCTGCAGATACGGCGAGCGCATCAGCGCCTCGAGTGACGAGGTCCCGGCTCAGCTCGGGGAAACGGATGTCGTAGCAGTTGACGAGGCCGACGGCCACGCCTTCGATCATCACCACGGGCGGCATTTCGGTACCGCTGGTGACGTAGTCGGATTCCCGGTAGGAGAAGGCGTCGTAGAGGTGCAGCTTGCGGTAGCTGTCGATGATCGCTCCGGTCGGGTCGATCACGACGAGTGTGTTGAACGGACGCGGAGAGCTGTTGTCTTCGTACCCGCCGGCGATGAGCCAGACATCGTGTTCGGTGGCGAGTGCTGAGAGTCGGGCCACGAACTTCGGCCACGCGTCCGCGACCGCGGTCTGGAGGTCCGGCACGTCGGAGGCGAGGATCATGGCCTCTTCGGGAAACACCACGAGGCGGGCGCCGTCGGCGTTGGCTTCGGCGGTGAGCCGAGCGATCGTCTGCAGGTTGACTTCGGCGTCGACGGTCGGCGCCATCTGGGCGACGGCGACGGTGAGGGAAGGATTGCTGGTCATGCGGCGACCTCTTCGCTGAGGGGTGAGACTGCGGTCGTTGAGTCGTCGGCGAGCACTTGCGCGTCGGCGGCGCTCCAGGTGATCCAGGCTGAGGCTCCGTTCGGCAGCGCTATCACGTCGGCCATCACCTCGTTGCTCGCGACGCGAACGCTCAGCAGCTGCCCACCGTCGAGGGTGACCCGGTACATCCATTCGTCGCCGAGGAAGACGCGCTCCTTCACGGTCGCTCGCAGCGCGAGGCGGTCGTCGGGAGGCAGTACTGAGATCTGCACGCGCTCGGGTCGGATGGCGACAGCCGCGGCCGAGCCGGCGCTCGTCGGAATGCTTGTTGTCGTGGGCACCGGGCCAACCTCGGGAATCTCGACGCCGGACTCGAGCGCGACGCCCTCGACGATGTTGCACTCGCCAATGAATGTGGCGACGAACCTGGAGTTGGGCTTGTCGTAGATCTCCGTGGGGCTTGCGAGCTGCAGGATTCGCCCTTCCGACATGACCGCGATGCGGTCTGACATGGTGAGCGCCTCTTCCTGGTCGTGTGTGACGTAGATGAAGGTGATGCCGACTTCACGTTGCATGCGTTTCAGCTCGAACTGCATCTCCTTGCGGAGTTTCTGGTCGAGCGCGCCGAGCGGCTCGTCGAGGAGGACAACGGCTGGGCGGCCGATGACGGCTCTCGCAAGCGCGACGCGCTGACGCTGCCCTCCGCTGAGCTGGCTCGGCTTGCGCTGAGCGAAATCTCCCAGACGCACGAGCTCGATTGCATCCCGAACCCGACCGTCGATCTCGTCTTTCGCCGTCTTGCGGACCCGCAGCTCGAACGCCACGTTCTCGTAGACGGTGAGGTGAGGGAAGAGGGCGTAGCTCTGGAAGAGCATGTTCAGATCACGGTCGCGTGTGCTGACGCCATCGACGTTTCGGCCGTCCAGCTCTATGGAGCCCGCTGTCGGCGCCTCGAAGCCCGTGATCATGCGCATGAGGGTGGTCTTGCCGCATCCAGAGGGGCCGAGGATGCTGAAGAACTCGTTCTCGTAGATGTCGACGTCGGTGGGTGCGACTGCTTGGTGGTCTCCGAACGTTTTCGTGAGACCGCGGAGTCGGACAGCGACCTTCGGAGTGGTGTGTGCTGACGCGGAGGCGCCTTGGTCGCTCTGGATTGTGAGTGCCATGTTCGAGACTCGTTTCTGGCTCAGGACGCGCGAACGCGCGTCCAGCCGGCCTGGTAGAAGCTGAGGGCAGCACCTGGATCGGTGATGAACTCGGCGTTGGTGAGCTGCTCTTCCGGGGCGTAGATGGCGGGGTTGGAGACGAGGTCCTGGTTGGCGATGACCTCCAGGGCGGCCGCGTTGGTGCTCGCGAGGCTGGCGTCGTCGGTCACGAGGGCTGCGACTTCCGGGCGGAGCGTGTAATTGATCCACTGGTAGGCGGCATCCGTCGCATCGGAGTCGTTGACGATCGAGAAGCTGTCGGTCCAGAGCGTTCCGCCCTCCGTTGGCAGGGTGAAGCGCACGTCGGGGTTGGCATCGACGGCTGTTGCCGCGACCGTGCCGCTGTAGGCCTGCGCGATGCAGGCGTCGCCGGCGCCGACCAGGTCGGCGTAGTTCGTGCTGTTGTAGCCGGCGAGGTTCGGCTTCTGCTCCAGCAGCGAGTCGGTGGCTGTGCTGATCTCGGACTCGGACGTCGAAGTGGCCGAGTATCCGTTCACCTGCAAGCCGGCGATGTAGGCCGAGAGCATGTTGTCGAGCATGTAGACCTTGCCGGCGAACTTCGGGTCCCAGAAGTCTTCCCAGGAGGTGATCTCGCGCCCCGTGCAGGCTTCGTTGTAGAGGATGCCCGTCGTGCCCCACGCCCACGGGATGCTGTGCTCATTGCCGGGGTCGAACGACGGGTCGCGGAACTTCTCCGCGATGTTGTCCAAGCCCTCGATCTTGCTCTCGTCGAGCTTCTGAATGAGTTCTCGCTCTGCGAGCAGACCGACCGCGTATTGGCTCGGCTCGACGATGTCGTAGCCGCTGCCGCCTGCCTGGAGCTTGGCGATCATGGTCTCGTTGCTGTCGAACGTGTCGACGGTCACGCTGATACCGGTCTCGGCTTCGAACCCGGCGATGACGGAGTCTGGGATCTCCCCGGCCCAGGCGTAGATGCTGAGGGAATTGGGCGCGCCTTCGGTGCTACCGGATGCTGAGCATCCGGTGAGGACCAGGGCGGCGGCGACAGCTGCGACGGACGCAGCTCGAGTGGTGTGCTTCATGCGAGTTCCTAACGGTGAGCAGAAGGGTGAAATGTGCGGACTACTTGGCGGGTGTGCCGGCGAGGATGCGTCGGAGCTGCCCGACGCCGATGATGAGGATCAGGACGACGGTTGCGACGACCATGAGCGTTCCGAGCGCATTCAGCTCGGGGCTGAGGCCGGTGCGGACCGAGCTGTAGATACGCAACGGAAGCGTCGTGGTTCCGACGCCCGCGGTGAATGTGGAGATGACGATGTTGCTGAACGAGGTCGTGAAGGCGAGGAGGAAGGAAGCGAGCACAGATGGCAGCACCAGGGGGAGCGTGACGAGTCGGAAGCTCGTCCAGCCGCTTGCCCCGAGGTCGTTCGCAGCCTCCGGAAGGCTCGGGTCGAGCGCACTGAGCGCACCGATCATGATGAGCGTTGCGAGCGGCAGCGTCACCACGAGGTGGCCGAGCACAAGCGTCAGGTAGCCCATCGGCACGCCGATCCCTTGGAAGATCGAGAGCAGAGAGACGCCGAGCACGATCTCAGGGACGATGAGCGGCACGAGGATCGCGCCGAGGAAGAAGCCGCGGCCACTGATGCGGTAGCGATTCACTGCGAGGGCCGTCGCGAAGCCGATTGCGGTCGCGAGCACCGCAGAGACCACTCCGACGATCGCGCTTGTCTGCAGAGTGTTGAGCAGGAGCGTGTCCTGAAAGAGCTCTGCGTACCAGCGGAGGCTGAAGCCGTCGAAGCGGTAGCTGACTTCTGACGCGTTGAAGGAGTAGACGATGAGGCCGACGATCGGCACGTAGAGGAAGACGAACGCGAGGCGCGCGATCCAGTTCAGCAGGCGGTCCATCATTTGGCCTTCTTCCTGGAGATGGCGCGCAGCACGAGGCCCGCTGCGACGACCGACAGCAGCATGAGCACGAAGACGACCACGGAGAGCGCCGAACCGAGCGGCTCGTTGCGGAACTCGGTGAAGAGGGTCACGATGAGGTTGCCGACGAGCGGATCCTTGCCGCCGCCCAGCAACACGGGGATGACGAAGACGCCGAGCGTCGGCACGAAGGTCAGCATGACGGCGCCGGCGATGCCCTGAGCAGAGAGCGGTACGAAGATGCGCGCGTGGGTCTGCCACCAGCCCGCCCCGAGATCCGCCGCCGCCTCTCGGAGCGATGGGTCGATCGTGCGCATGGACGCGTAGATGGGGAACACGGCGACCGGCAGGAACGCGTAGATGAGCGAGAGCGTCACCGCCAACTGCGATGGGACGAGCGACTCGGCCGGCAGGCCGGTCAGGCTCACGAGCCACACGATGGGGCCGGCGCTGCCGAGGATGTTGATCCAGGCGAAGCTGCGGACCATGAAGTCGGTGAAGTACGGGATGATCACGAGCACGAGCAGAATCGGCTGGACGCGCGCGGGCCGTGTCGTGATGTACACGGCCACGGCGTAGCCGAGCACGACGCACAGCACCGCGTTGAGCAGCGCCATGCCGAGGCTGTATCCGATCGTCTTCGCGTAGACGGGGTCGAGCAGAGTGAGGTAGTTGTCGAGGGTGAAGCCGCCGAGGTCACCGCCGAGCGGGTCGCTGATCGCGAAACTGTCCCGGATGATGAGGAGCATCGGCAGGATCACGAGCGCGAGGATGACGAGGGCGGCTGGCAGGATCAGCAGGTAGCCGGCGGCGTTGCCTGAGCTGCGCTGATCTGGCGTCGGCTTGGGTTGTGCTGCCTTGCCCCGTTGAGCGGGTCGCAGTTGAGTCATGTGGGTCCTTTGCTGGGTTGCAGCAATCCTGCGCGACAGCGCAGACCCACGGGGGAGCGGAGTGCCTCGAAAAGCGACGTGTTCGCGTTACCTCAGATCGCATTTCGTGGAATGAAGAAGAAACAAGGTCGGGTGTATCGCAGCCGTCCTCAATTCGCGGGCGATCACGTCCCGCTACGAGATTCGAAGCGCCCTCGGTGGAGCGGCCTCAGCGCACCGTGAACAGGTACCCGTCGATGAGGTCGACAAGCTGCTCGGGAGTGAGCTGTTCGTGCAGCGGCGTCAGCCAGTCGGGCCGAATGTCGTCGAGCAGCCCTTCCCGCACCATGATGTCGGCCTGTTGCGCGTATCCGCGTGCCACGTCTTCTGAAGAGCCGAACATGACGATGTCGGCGAAGCCGAGGTTCTCAGCGAAGGCATCGAGGTAGGTGACGCGGGTTGCGCCGATGCCGCGCTCGGCGAGTGGCAGCTCGTGCAGATGCCGGGTCTCGGTGCGGTACCGCTCCCACAGCTTCGTCCACCGGCGCTGCAGCGGCGGGCGGATGAGCGTGAGCGCAGCGAGGGAGGCGAGCCCGACGAGGTAGAGCGGAACGGCCCACGACGGCAGCCACGGGGCGAGCAGCACGAGCGCCAGCGGCACGAAGAGAAGTCCCGCCGAGGCTCGGCTGTACGGGCTCGCGAGCAGAAGCGTCACCCATGAGTCCCGGTCGGTGTGATCGACGCGTGCGCGATCGAGCTCGGCGACGACAGTGGTCTTGAGCGCGGAGCGGCGTGCCGGATCGTCCGCGCCGGTGCGATCGACTCTGGCCCGGTTCCCGCGGCTCCGCCGCCCGCCCGGGAAGTAGGCGTCGATGACGGCACTGGACCACGCTGGCAGCGACGGGTCGTCGCCCAGCCATTCGACCTCCCATCCGCTCGAGCGTGGTGCGCGGTACCCGGCGGTCGTGATGCGGGCGGCCGCGCCCGAGTCTTCGACTTCGTGGATGCGCAGCACCCCGCGGTGCGCGAGCCAGGTCACCTCCCCGGCGAACGCCGTCTCCCATCCGCGTAGGTCCTCGTCGAGGCGCGTGAGTCGGTGCTGCGCGGCGAGCGGGGTGAGCAGGAGTCGGGAGCGCGACCAGATCGGCAGCTTCGTCAGGAACAGCGCGAGCGCCGAGGTCACGACGAGCGCGAGTGCCACGAGGGCGAGGGTGTGCCAGAGGTTCTCGAAGTCGGCGTTGGAGATACGGGACTCGTTTCGGAGCTGCGGTGGAGTCGGGGCGTTCGTCGGGTCGGGACGCGAAGACGCGAGGAAGGGCCGAGCCGATTCTAGGCCGGCGCTTCCTCGCGTATCCGCTGCCGCTCGAATTCAGCCGCGGCTCAGCGCTTGCCGCCGCCGAGCAGTCCGCCGAGGATGTCGCCGAGGCCGCCGCCGGCCGAACCGCCTGAGCCGCCTGCCGCCCCGCCGAGAACCTGGCCGAGGATGTCCCCGAGGCCGCCACCCGCTGAGCCGCCCGCCTTGCTCCCGGAGCTCGCACCGCCGCCGAGGATTCCGCCGAGGAGGTCCTCGAGCCCGCCGCCGGTGCTCGCACCTGCGGTGGTGGATGCGCCCTGCTGGCCGCCGAGGAACTTCTTCGCGAGCCACGCGAGCACGATGGGCGCGAGGATCGGGAGCAATTTCTGTACGAGGCCGGAGGTCTGGCCGCCCGGCGCCGAGCCGAGGGCGGCGGCGACCTGATCTGTGTTGCCGCCGAAGACGTTCTTGACGATCTTCTCGCCGTCGGTCGTGTCGATGTCAGCGAGCGAGACGCGGCCATCGATGAGCGACGTGTCCTTCTGCTCGAGCGCGTGCTCGAGCGACGCGGCGCCCGCGGGGTCCGCCGCATTCGCCTGGAGGCCGCCAATGAGGGTCGGCAGCGCTGCCTGGATACCCTGCTGTGCGGTCTGCTTGTCGACGCCCAGCTGGCTGGCGATGTCGTCGACTGGAATGAGCGAGAGCAGTTCTGAGATGTCGGTCATGAGTTCCCCTTGATCGATGGCGCGGCACCGATCATGGGGCCGCGTGTCCAAGAGGGTAGCGGTGGGGGTGGTGCATCCGCCGTAAGCTGCGGATGTATCTCGGACGAGACGTCGGGACTCTCGCCGCCGCCTATCCGACGCCCCACCCGTAGGCGAGCTTGTGGGCTTCGAGCACGAAGAACGTTTCCGTGCGTCGCACGCCCTCGGTGGTCTGGAGCCGTTCGAGGAGCAGCTCCTTGTAGTGTTCCATGTCGCGGCAGATGACCTCGACCATGACGTCGAAGCCGCCGCTCGTGAGCACCACGTAGCTGGTCTCGGGAAGTGCGGAGAGTGCTTCGCAGACGCTGCGGGCAAAGCCGGGTTCGCAGTGGATGCCCACCATGGCGAGGTGATCGAAGCCGATGGAGAGCGGGTTCGCGATGCCGACGATCTGCAGAATTCCCGAGTCCTCGAGACGCTGCACGCGGTACCTGACCGACGACGCCGGGTGGCCGGTCTCATCGGCGATGTCCTTGAACGACCGTCGCCCGTCCTTCTGGAGGATCGCGATGAGCTGCCGATCGATGTCGTCGAGTTCGTTCACGGCTGCTCCTCGGTTCCTGTGCTGCGGTGTCATCACGTTCTGACCTGCTTTCATGCTCGCACGACGGGGCGGGTCCTGCCGCAGCGCGCATGCTGCAGGCAGGACCCGGCCGAGGGGGGGCGAACTAGGAGCCGACGTGGATGGCGCCGGTGCGGAGGTCGGTCATGTCGTGCAGCGTGTACATGCCTCCGATGCGTCCCCATCCGGTGCCCTTGCCGCCGGCACCGCCGAACGGCATGTTGATGTCCCACCAGCCGTTCGAGTCGTTGACGATGACCTGACCGGTCTCGAGCTCTTCGATGAAGCGGTACGCCTTGCTGAGGCTCTCCGTGAACACGGCCGACTGGAGGCCGAGGCGGTCGGCGTTCGCGATCCGCAGGGCGTCGTCGTCGTCTTTCGCGGTGAGGATCGGCAGCACGGGACCAAACGACTCCTCCTGCGAGAGCAGGCTGGCTTCGCTGACACCGTCGACGATCGTGAAGTCGTAGTACAGGTCGGTGGGGTGCCCAGCTGCGCGACCGCCGCCGAGGAGCACGTCGAACCCGAGGCGCCGGGCCTCGTCGAGGTGCCGATCCATCTTGGCGGCGACGCCCTCGTTGTTGAGCGGGCCGAGGTTGACGGATGCATCGAACGGGTCGCCGAGCACAACGTGCGAGCTCGCGTAGGCGAGCGCCGACTCGACGAAGGCGTCGTGCACGCGGTGGTGCACGATGAGGCGCTCGGTCGCGCAGCACACCTGGCCGCCGCAGTAGAAGGCGGAGTCGACAGCGGCTTTCGCGGCGCGTTCGATGTTCGCGTCCTCGAGCACCACGATCGGCCCGTTGCCGGAGCACTCCATGAGCGAGCGCTTGAGGCCGGCCGTCTGGACGATCTTCGCGCCGGTCGCGGAGGACCCGATGAAGCCGATCGCGTCGATGCCGGGGTGCGAGACGAGCTGGGCGCCGAATGGGCCGTCGCCGGGGAGCACGCTGACGAGTCCGTCGGGAACGCCCGCCTCGAGCAGGCAGTCCATGGCTGCGAGGACGGCGAGGGGCGTGTTGCTCGGCGGCTTGACGATGCACGCGTTGCCGGTCGCGAGGCCGGGGGCCACGAACTCCGTGAACATGAGGAGCGGGAAGTTCCAGGGAGTGATGATGCCCCACGTGCCGACGGGCGCTCGGTAGGTGAACATGCGCTTGTCGACGTCGCTCGAGGGGAGCGTCTCGCCGTAGAGGCGCAGTGCGTCCTCGGCGTGCAGGTGGAAGAGCTGTGCGGCTTCCTTGATATCTGCGATCGACTCCGCGACGGGCTTGCCCTGCTCGAGCGTCTGGAGCCGCGCGAGCTCGTCGACGCGGTGTTCGATGGCGTCGCCGATGCGGTGGCAGACCTTGGCGCGCTCGAAGACGCCGAGCTTGCGCCACGCCTTCTGGGCGGTCCGAGCCTTCTCGACGGCCCTGTCGAGATCCGCCTGGCCCGGCACTGCGATGGACGCGATGACCTGGCCGGTCACGGGGCTCACGACGTCAGTCTGCTCCCCGGTGGAGCCATTGACGAAGTCTCCAGCGAGGAAGAGCTGGGTACGGGTTGCTGCAGGCAGAGTTGTCACTCCGCACCTCCTTGTGTGGTGAACGATCTCCTTCACCATACGGCGTTGCTTTCTCACGAACAAGCAGTTATGTTTCGCATCAGTTACGTTTTGAGCAACTTGGGTGCCAATATCTTGCGCTGACGAAGAAGTCGGAGTCAGAGTTGGCGCACCGCGACGGCGAGAGCATCGCCGCCCCCGAATCGATGGAGTCACGCATGTCGACAGAACAGATCACCGCTGCGGCCCAAGCCGAGCACCTCCCCAAGCGAATGCGATGGTTCGACGGCTTCGCCATGGCGATGACGATGCCCGCCGCGCTCATCGCCACGCTCGGCGCATCCATCGCAGGGCTCGGCGGCTGGGGCGCCGCCGTGCTGTGGGCAATCTCAATGCTGCTCGCGATGGGCGTCAACTGGATCTACACCGAGCTGGCGACCATGTTCCCCGACTCGTCAGGCGGCATCGCCCACTACGCGGCCGAGGCGTGGAAGAAGCGGGCACCGTGGGTCGCCCCGCTCGCAGGCGTCGGCTACTGGCTGCCCTGGGGCACGAACCTGGCGACCTACGGTGCCGTCACCGGGTCCCTCGTCATGGCCCAGTGGTTCCCAGACCAAGACTGGGTGCTGCAGCTCGGCCCGATCTCGATCACCTTCCCCGTCATGGTGGGCCTCATCGTCATCGGCATCATGTACCTGATCAACGTCATCGGCGTTCGCGTCACCATGACCTTCGTCTACGTGACCGCGGCCATCCTCATGATCCCCCTGTTCGTCTTCATCGTCTTCCCGCTGTTCCAGTCGGACTGGGCGCCCATGGACCTCACGTGGAACCTGCACGGCATCGAGGGCCTCCACACGGCGATCGTCTGGCTGTACATCATGGCCTGGACCACGTTCGGCATCGAAGTGTGCGCGACCTTTGCCCCCGAGTACCGCGATTCAGTGAAGGACACGACGCGCGCCATCAAGGCGTCCGTGCTTTTCTGCCTCGGCGTGTTCTTCCTCGTGCCCCTCACGCTGGGCGGCTACGCAGGAGAAGCCGCCATCGCGGAGGACCCCGCCACGTTCTTCGTCGCGAGCTTCGCGAACCTCGTGGGCGGCGCATCCGACTTCATGGTCGTGTGCCTCATCGCATCGCTGCTGCTCATCATGACCACGTCAGTGGCGGATGCGTCGCGCGTGCTCTTCAACATGGGTAAGGAAGGCGTGACCGTCCGCGGGCTCGGCGTGCTCAACAAGCGAGGCGTGCCGCTGCGCTCGCTCAACGTGATGCTCGTCATGAACGTCGTCATCCTCGTCGTGCTCCAGAACCCGCTCGCGATCATCGTCACGGGCAACCTCGGCTACATCCTCACGCACCTGCTCGCCGTTTCCGGGTTCTTCCTGCTCCGCAAGGATCGGCCAGACGCCGAGCGACCGATCAAGCTGCCCCGCTTCTTCGTCCCACTCTCGATCGTCCTTTCCGTGATCCTCGCGATCATCCTCGTCGTCGGAGCCACGGGCTTCTCGGTCACCGGCTACGGAGGCTTCCTCGAGCTCGGGATCGCGCTCGGGCTGCTAGCTCTGGGCGTCGTGATCTGGTTCTTCGTGCAGCGAGGGACGGATCGTCGAGCACATCCACCAACACCCGACAGCGCGTCCACCCAAACGGTAGGTACGCAGGGTAGACACGACTAGGCAGCAGCACACAGATGGCCATCACCCCCAAACGGAGGACACCAATGACCACGTTCGATCGAGCAGAAGCCGAGATCAGCGGGGAGCGCGTTGCCGCGTCCCTCGCCGGTGCGAAGGCGGCGACCTACTGGCTCGACGACCCCGGCCGCCCGGCGGCCCTCCCTCCGCTTCGCGGCAACCACACGGCCGACCTCGTGATCGTCGGCGGCGGATACACGGGGCTGTGGACCGCGCTGCTCGCGAAGGAGCGCGACCCGAAACGGAAGGTCGTGCTCCTGGAAGGGCAGCGGGTCGGCTGGGCCGCATCCGGTCGCAACGGCGGATTCTGCGAGGCGAGCCTCACCCACGGCGCCTCAAACGGCAAAGACCGCCTGCCTCACGAATTCGCGAAACTGCAGGCCCTCGGCCTCGAGAACCTCCGCGAGATCGGCGACACGGTGAAGCGGTACGGCATGGACTGCGACTACGAGGAGACCGGCGTGCTGCGGGTCGCCACAGAGCCGCACCAGGTCAAGGAACTCGAAGAAGAGGCAGTCGGCGACTCGAGCATCGAGTACTTCGACCGCCAGCACGTGCAGGCAGAGGTGGCCTCGCCGCTGTATCTGGCCGGCGCCTACGAACGCGAGGGAACCTCGCTCGTGAACCCCGCGAAGCTCGTCTGGGAACTCCGGCGGGTGGTGCTCGGCATGGGCGTCGCGATCTTCGAGAACACCCCCGCTCGCTCGCTCGACGCTGATGGCGGAGGCGTCACCGTCACAACCGACGAGGGCAGCGTCTACGCGCAGCGAGTCGCGCTCGGCACCAACGCCTTCCCCGCGCTCATCAAGCGCGACCGCTTCTACACGGTCCCCGTCTACGACTACGTGCTCATGACGAACCCGCTGAGCGACGAGCAGCTCGAGTCGATCGGCTGGAAGCGACGCCAGGGCATCACCGACCTCAACAACCGCTTCCACTACTCGCGACTTGTGAAGGACGCGGACGGGCGGACGCGCATCCTCTACGGCGGGTACGACGCCGTCTACAACTACGGCGGGCGCATCAAGAAGGAGTACGACCAGCGGCCCGAGACGTTCGAGAAGCTCGCGGCGCACTTCATCGCGACCTACCCGCAGCTCGAGGGCCTCGGCTTCTCGCACAAGTGGGGCGGCGTCATCGACACGTGCACGCGCTTCTTCTCGTTCTTCGACACCGAGTACGACGGACGGGTCGCGCATGCCGCAGGTTTCACTGGCCTCGGCGTCGGCGCGACCAGGTACGCGGCCAACGTGCTCCTCGACCTGCTCAGCGGCGAGGAGACCGAGCGAACGCGCATGGACTTCGTCAAGAAGAAGCCGCTGCCGTTCCCGCCGGAGCCGTTCGCGTCGTTCGGCGCGAAGGTGTCGCTCGCCGAGATGGCACGCGCCGACCGCAACGAAGGCAAGCGCGGACTGTGGCTGAAGACGATGGATGCGGTCGGGCTGGGGTTCGACTCGTGAGCGGGGAAGGTGTGAGCGAAACGGGCGCTACTGGGGGAGACGGTATGAGCGAAGTTGATGGCGCCGCGAGAAACATCTCGGTGGGAGGCGTGATCGGGATGCAGCCCGGTTCGGTTGTGCACGCGCGGGGCGCATCCCTCTCACACGAACCCGTCGAGGGATGGCAGAAGGTGAGTGGTGAGCCGACGACCGCCGCGCTCGAGCTCGGTGCCTTCGCGGGCGCGGAGTTCGGGCTGTGGGAGATGTCGGCCGGATCGATGTTCGACGTCGAAGCCGACGAGGTGTTCCTCGTCATCAGCGGCACGGCGACGGTCGAGTTCCTCGAGCCTGCGCTGCCGCCGATCGACCTCGAACCGGGCTCCATCGTGCGCCTCGGCGAGGGGATGCGCACCCGGTGGACCGTCACCGGCGCGCCACTGCGGAAGCTGTACCTCGTGGAGGGCGGCAGCTAGGTCGCCGGTTGCTGCGGCGCGGTCCGCAGCACGCGGGCTTGGGCCTGGCCCCAGCGCGTCGTTTGATGGGTTCCTCTAACTCGTGATGGCGCGTTACCCACCACCGGTCGGCAAAACCCATCGAAGTCTGGCGCAGGGCTAGTCGATCCTTCACCTTGATGGGTTTCTCTGACTCGCGATGGGGGGATTCCCATCACGACTCGGCGAAACCCATCAGGATGGTCCGCCGGGACGGGCTGCCGCGACCTTCGGTGTCACTTTCAACGCACCTTCGGGCTGTGGATATCTCGGAAGGCAAGCTCTGCATCCCTCTACCCTTGGCCCATGTCTGGGCCTGAGGAGATGCTCTCCGGAGTGGGGAACGAACCCTTCGCGTTCAGGGATGGGCTGCGCGCGGGCCTGACACGGCAGCAACTGAACGGCTGCGAATTCTCCAAACCTCACCGCGGCGTGCGGATGCGTGGGGCAGTGCAGTCTCCGCTCGAGATCGCGCGCGCCTTCGTGCCGAGGGTCAGGGATCGCTGCGTGCTGGGCGGACTGACTGCCGCGAGAATCTGGGGTTTGCCGGTGCCACGCCGATTTGAAGGCGACTCGACCGTGTACCTGCTTGTACCGGCGGGGAGGAACAGGCCGACCGGTCTGGGTGTCACGTCACGAAGCGTCAGGGCGCAGCTGTGGGACGCTCGCGAACTGCGCGGCGCACCGGTCGCGTCGCCCGCGCTGACCTGGGCGACCTGTGCCCGGCACCTCGACGTCAACGAGTTGGTCGTGCTGGGGGATGCGCTGGTCGCTACGTCCACGAACTACGAGGGCATCGTGCGGCCCGAGCAGCCACCGGAGGGAGCTCGGACGGCGCCGCCCCTCGCGACGCTGGAGGAGCTTGAGGAGATCGCGCGAACCTGGGGCAACGGTGTCGGTGGGGCGTCCCTGCGGGCGGCGTTTGCGCGAATCCGCACTGGGGTCGAGTCACCGATGGAGACCTGGACCAGGTTGGTGATCGTCGCCGCCGGGCTTCCGGAACCGGAGGTCGGCGTCGAGGTCTGGGACGGGGCGGAGTTCGTCGGGCGGATCGACCTCGCGTATCGGGCTCAGAGGATCGCCATCGAGTACGAAGGCGATCATCACCGCACCGACAAGCGGCAGTGGCGGAAGGACATCGGGCGCATCAACCGCTTGCAGGAGATCGACTGGTTCGCGATCCGGGCCACCACTGCGCAGCTGTGGCCGACACCGACGCGCTTCGTTGAGCAGGTGCGTTCGGCGTTGCGGAGGGCGGCGGGCAGCGGGTAACAGCCCCTTGAATGCTCCACGGCTGCCTGTTCCGCATAGCCACCGACGCCATGATTCGGACCACCACCGCGGTCCGGGACTTCTCGACGATGTCGCAGCGGTAGCCGGGACGAGCGACTGACGGTCTGGCGCAGGAATCCGTCAGTGAGAGTCGCTACTTCGGAGAATCTCGTCCACGCGGCTGCGATCGATCTCGAGGATCATTGCGATGTCGGCGCGTGCGTACCGCTCACGGCTCATCGCCACGACAGCGGAGGCGACGCGCGCATCTGCCACGAACTTGGCGTCATCCGCCTTGTCGGTGGCGGTCTTCGCTGCTGCGACAGTTGCGGCGACGCGGCCGAGTTCTAATTTTGACAACCTCGCCATGGGCGGCGGCATCGGGATGCTGCTCGGCATCGTGCTCGGCGCCGCCTATCAGGCGAACCGTCAGTAGCGGCGATCGGTCCTCTCACCGTACGGCGCGGGCCTCGTCGCTAGTCTCGGGGCATGACAAATCAGCTCCACGAAGTGGCCGCTCCCGGGCACCCTCGCGTGCGCCTGCACTGGCTGGCCGTTGCCTTCTTCATCGTGTCGCCGTTGCTGATCGTCTTCGGCGGGCTCACCGTGGCGGGCACGACGCTCGCCACCTACGACCTGGCGAAGACATCCACCATGGTGGGCACCGTCATGTTCCTTGTCGGGCTCGCCACGCTCATGGTCGCGTTTGTGCTCGTCGGTGTTCGTTCAGCCGCCCAGCAACAACTTGACGTGCTGCTCGCGCGCCACCGCTGACGCGGTTTTCAGGCGCATGATGGCCGTCATGCGTTCAGTCGCCCGATCACCACGTCGACGCTGTCTCCGACGTCCTTCTTGAGCTTCTTCCGCAGTGCGGCGCTCATCGAGATGAAATGGTCGCCCTGTCCTGTCGGCATGAGTGCTGAGGTCACCACGAAGCCATCGACGGTCGTGTCGGCCTTCACGGACTTGCCGGTCCCGAAGAACTCCTTCGAGCCGGGCACCTCGATGACCGACCAGGTGGGCATCCACTCTGGGTTGACGATTGCACCGGTAAACACGAGCTTGTCAGTCATGCGGCGAGCGTAGCGCGCCCGGATCAGCTCGTGCGGGGTGATGTGATCGCGGCAACAACCTGCGCGACGGCGGCCTCGAGGCCGGCCTTCGCCGCATCCGCGTCCTCCGACTCGCGGATGAACGCCTTCGCGCCTCGGGGCATGCCGCAGTAGTCGAAGACGCCTGCTCGATCTGCGTGCTGAACGACTCCTCATATCCGTGGCGCGCAAACGAGGCCTCCGAGAAGCCGGACACGGGTAGCAGGTGCGCGGTCAGGTGCCCGAGTTTGGGCAGCACGCGCTCGTCGTCGAGCGCGAACGCCCAGCCCGTGATGAAGACGCGGTCGATCCAGCCCTTGAGCAGCGCGAAGTCGTGTGTGGAATCCGGGGAAAACTTCCCTGTGGATAAGCGGGATTCCGCTCCAGGAGTCGCTAGCGTCACAAGCGGTGGATCGATTCGCTTGTCGAAGCGTGCGACACCCCGGCGTGGAAGGAACCCAGCGGAAGCATGTCTCATGAGTCGCTCACGCCCGAACGCATCGATGACACGACCGAGATCCTCGTCACGAACGCTCTTATCAAGCATGCCGATGACGCAGTGGCGCGCGCTCGGTCGCTGAACTTGATCAAATCCTTGCGTAAGACGTCCTGGCAGGAGCGTCGCAGCACGGTCGACGTCGGGCGGGCCAATTCGCAGCTTGCCATCGCCGCGGCTCACGAGACGTTGCGCGCAGAGGGCGCGTCGCTTATCGCAGATGCGACGGATGCCGGTCCGCGCAGCTTCAGCGCCGTCGGCGTCAAGAACTATGGGACTCAGCTCATTGCGGTCGACGCGATCGCTGCCTCGCTCGGCTGGACGCGCGCCGCCGAATCATGAGAATGGCACGGACTTCACAACGCCATGGAGCGGCGGCTACCCCGCCATCGCGACCCTGACTGAGGGCGGATCTGGGTGAAGTCCCTCGCGCAGGCTGCCTCCATCGTCATGATCATCCTCTCGCCTGAGTACGCGACGATCGAACGCGAAGAGGAACTCGCCCGGGCCAGCATGCGCTGAGTTCGTTCGGGCCGCGCACCCTGAGGATCGACCGGGGCTCAGCAGCAGCAACCGTTCTGGAACCTCGAGAACGGTGGGATGCTCCGCCTCGAGGACATCGAGTTCACGGTGCTCCTCGCCGTCCTACACCCGCCGTACGCCGACGTCGTCCGGTTCAAAACCTCACGGGGTATCACCTAAATCGGCGATGCCGAGTGAGCTCGGTCTGGCGCAGCCATCGCTCTCGTCCCTGAGCCTCTTCCGCAGAGCTGTCCCGTTCGCGGGCGCGAAGCGGGTGGCGAGGGCAGCGGATGCCACGGCCAGCTCTGGCGGGCCGAGCACCTCGAAGTCGGCGTCGAACCTGGCGATGGACGCAAGCACGCCGGTCCACGACCAAGAGCCCAAGTGCACTCTGCAGGTCGTAGCGTCGACTTCCATGACAGTCGCGTCTGGTAGCCAGTTCGCCGCCTCGGGCGCGGGCACCCGAAGCAGAACGTCCCCTGCGCAGGGCCACTGGTTGGCGTCGCTCGTGCCCTTGAACCTGGCTTCGAGGAACGTGCCAGCGTCCCCGGTTGGGATGGTCCGCTCGTCGAAGCTCGCCCCGAGCGGAGACCGGGGCGTCAGGCGGTCGAGGCGGTAGACGCGCCACTCGGAGCGGTCGAGGTTCCACGCCACGAGATACCAGCGCCCGCCCCGCGCGATGACCGCGTGCGGTTCGACCCGGCGGGGGGCGGCCGGTGTCGATTCCGCGGCCGCGGCCGGGGCGGTCTCTGGGCTTGGCGTGTAGTCGAACCTGAGGACGTGGCGCTCGCGGGCGGCTTGGCTCACGATCTCGAGCACCGAGGGGGCGACGCGGGCGGCGGGGCTCGCATCCGCTGGACCGGTGAACCGGATGCCGTCAACGCGGTGCCGCAGCCGCGACGGCATGACCTGCCGGACGGTCTCGAGGGCCCGGGCGGCGGCTTCGTCGATGTCGACGCCCAAAGCCGGCGCGCCCCGGAGTGCCACGGCGATCGCGACGGCCTGCTCGTCGTCGAACCGCAGTGGCGGTAGCTCTGAGCCGGCGGCGAGGCGGTAGCCGCCGGCCGGCCCCTTCCACGCCTCGATCCGGTACTCGAGTTCGCGGAGCCGGTCGATGTCGCGGCGCACGGTGCGGGGAGTGACGCCAAGGCGCTCGGCCAGCTCCTGCCCCGACCAACCGCGCCGGGTCTGCAGCAGCGACAGCAGGGTGAGGATGCGCGAGGACGTTGCCGAAGTCATGCGATCAGTCTCGCTCAAGTAGAGGACCGAAGGAGTCCTCTACTGCTGGGAGGCTCGCGTCGCGGCACGGGGCCGCGGTCAGCACCCCAACCAGAAAGCGGAAGATCATGAGCATCACCACAACAACCCACCTCAACTTCGCCGGCACAGCGCGGGAGGCGCTCGAGTTCTACGCCGAGGTCTTCGGCGGTGAGGTCTCCATCGCCACCTACGCGCAGTTCGGGATACCCGCCGAGCTGCCTGGCGCATCCAACGTCGTGTTCGGGCGAGTGGATGCCCCGAACGGCTTCCGTGTGCTCGCGTACGACACCCCGGGCCAGCCGGCCGCGGGGCTCGCGGGCCCCGCGGGGGAGACCAAGCGCGAGCAGGGCACGACGGTCACGACCCAGCCGTTCTTCCTCGCGGTGAGTGGCGAGACGCTCGACGAGGTCAGCGGCTACTGGGACTCGCTCTCGGCCGGGGCCACCATCATCGAGTCGCTCGCCGCATCCGCGTGGTCGGCAGGCTTCGGGATGCTGCGCGACCGCTTCGGGGTCACTTGGGTGCTCGACGTGGCAGTCTCGGTCTGAGCGTCAGCGCTGGTTCCAGCGCTTGGTACTCACGGTGACATGTCGCCGTGAGTGACGACGCGGCAGAGCTCGATCCGGCCGTCTTGGAGGTGCCAGGCGTGTAGGCGCCTGGCACCGGCCGCCTTGAAGCCGACCGAGTAGCGGAAGCACCTCGCATCGTCCTCGGCGCGGACGACTTCGGGGGCGCGTGCCCCGGTGCCGCTGCGCAGGGGGTGCGCCTCCCGGGAATGGAGGTGCCGTCCGCGCCGGGTGACGACGTCGACGGCGGCCCGCCACACCTTCGCCTGCAACTGGGGCGCGAGGGGCCTGACCGAATCCGCGAACGCCGCACCGACGAGGTACTCGCCGAGCGGATGCGCGGCCCGGTCGATCGCAGAGTAGTTCTGGAGCCAGCCGAGGTGCACGTGGTGGCGTACCCACTCTTCGGCGTCGGCGAAGTCGATGCTCGGTGTTGCCTCGTCACGCGTTTTCTGGAGTCCGCGGAGCTTCTTCTGCGTCCCGCGAAGCCGGGTTTCCGAGTCCTGCAGCTTGTCGGCGAGGTCGGCATTCTCACGCCGGAGCGCGCGGAGCTCTGAGAGCAACTGCGCATCAGTCTTGGCGTGCGGAAGCCTCCGCGGTTCCGTCTGTTCGCTCGTCTCGACCAGGCGAAGCGTGCCCATCGACATCAGTGCGGTGGGTTTCGGTAGCGCGGACATCTGGACTCCTCACATCGCTGGTACGGGGCACGGTCGGGCCAACGTATGCGGAGGTCGTCGAATGCGAAACGGTGGGTGTCTCCGGGTGTCTCGCAGCTCAACTTTTCGTCGCTCGGCGTCAGCTTGACGAACGACTCTCAGCTTGACGCGCTTCAGTTGCGGGTCGCGCGCTACTCGGGCTTCCAGGGGCTGTCGTCGCGCCACGGTGCGAGGTCGACCTCGTTGCCTTCAGGGTCGGTGAGCGTCCAGTACTCGGGGGCGCTGTCATCGCTGACGACGTGGCCGCCAGCGGCGAGGGCGGCCTCAAGGCGCGCATCAATCTGGTCGCGGGGTACGTAGACGTCGATGTGCATCGTGTTCCGTTCCGCGCGGAGTGCGTCGATCTGCTGGAGCCACATGTTCGGCCCGACGGCGATGGGGTCGGCAAGGTCTTCTCCGCCGCGGCGCTCGTAGGCGAGGACCGCCTCCCAGAAGGGGATCACGGCGTTGAGGTCGACGACGTCGATCGCGAGCTGGATGCTCTGCACCGTGCTCGGGGTCGGCTCGATGCCCAGCCCGCGTGCGATCTTGGAGATTCTCGATGCCATGGCGATGTCTCGCTCGCTGACGTCCCCGACGTCGTGGCTGATGAGGCGCACCATCACGGAGCCGTAGCGCAGGTCTACGTCTGGGTGGTGGTTGGCTTCATCGGCGGCCCGCGCGATCTCGGCCACGAACTTGGCGCCCTTCGTGAAGTCGCCTGTGGCGAAGTTCGCGCGGGCACCGTCGCCGACGACGCGCCAGTCGCCGGTGCCGTCGGCCTGGCGGAATTGCTTGGGGGAGACTCGATCGCTCATGACGGCGATTGTCGCCGAAGCAGGTGAGTTACGCCGGTGAGACGTGGCGAGCCGGGAGGTGGCTCGAGTAGACGACGCTCGTCGTGATGCCGCCGAGCCCGGCGATGCGCCCCGTGATTCGCTCGAGGTCCCGCATCGACCGAGCGAGGACTTTGATGATGAAGCAGTCCGCGCCGGTCACGTGGTGCGCTTCGATGATCTCCGGCGTCGCCGCCACGAGGTCGTCGAATGGCGTGTAGTTGCCGGAGGGGTAGGCGAGCCGGACGAACGCCATGACGTTGTACCCGAGGGCTTCTGGGTCGACGGTGATCGAACAGCCGGTGACGACTCCGGTCTCGGTGAGGCGGCGCACCCGTTCCGCAGTCGCGCTCGGCGAGAGCGACACGGCTCGAGCGACCTCGGTGATGCTGGCCCGGCCGTCGGCCTGCAGGTGCGCGAGGATCGCATGATCGGTGCCGTCCAGCTTGGGCCGTTGATCGTTTGGCATGAGCTCAAAACTACCGTGGAATTCGTTTCCGAATGGGGTCGATGCCGTTGTGTGGGCCTTTCGGAGTTGCCTGCTCGGCGCTTGGATTGTAGGGACCACTAACGCGAAGGAACCCGCATGTCACTTCATTCAGTCCCGTCAGCCGCGGCAGCCATCGAGCTCTACTTCGAGGCGCTGCATGAGTGCGACGTCACGAAGCTCGACAGGGTCTTCCACGAGACTTCGAGCCTCTACGACGTCACCGACGGAGTGTTCACGGCGATGCCGTTCGCCGAGTGGCGTGAGATCGTCGCGAATCGACCCTCGCCGCACTCCGTGGGGCAGCCGCGCCAGGATGAGCTCATCTCACTCGACTTCCTCTCGCCCGACCTCGCCGTGGCGAAAGTGCGCTTGCGCATCCTCGACGAGGTCTTCGAGGATCACCTCTCGATCGCGCGCATCGACGGGGCCTTCCGAGTCGTGGCGAAGACCTGGCGCGACGCCTAGCTTCGACGCTCGGCTTCTGGCTCCTTGACCTCCGGGGTGGCTGCGCCGGCCTCCGACTCTGCCGCGTCAGAGTTCGGCGGCGGGGTCTCCGCGTACGACTTCGACAGGAGCCTGTACTGCGGGGACGCGAACGCGACGATGACCAGCCCGAGCAGCAGGATGCTCGCGATCAGGAACACGAGGGCGATGCCTCGGGCGTCGCCGTCGCCGAGCAGCCACCCCAGCGAATCCTGGCCTTCGCGCGTCTCCATGTAGGGAATGAGCCAGAACTCGGCGATCGGGCCGATCATGAACGCGCTGATCGGGGTGGACGCCGACTCGACCGTTGCCGCGAAGCCGAACACGCGCCCCTGCTTCTCGAACGGCACTACGCGTTGGATGACGGTCTGCTCCGCCGCCTCGGCAATGGGCATGATCGCCATGAAGATGAACATGCCCACGATGAACAGCCAGCCGTACTCGCGGATCGTGAACGTCGCTCCGAGGAGAGCCACGCCGGTGTTCACGAGCAGCAGGGTGCGCACGGGGTTCTTCCCGAGCCCGAACTTTGCGACCAGGCCACCGCCCACGATGAAGCCGATGCTCGTGACTCCGAGCCAGACGCCCCACATCTCCACCGAGAAGAGCGTCAGTCCGTACGGGTCCATGAGTGCCATGAAGACGCCGCCGACGAGGTTGTTGAGCGTCGTGAAGAGGATAAGCGCCAGCAGACCAGGCACGAGCAGAACAGCGGGGATCGCGCCGCGGAAGTTGACCTTGGCCGCGCCGCCCTCTGGGTTGTGCGCGATGCCGCGCTCCGGGATGGAGACGAACAGCAGGTGCGCAAATGCCACGGCCGTCGCCACGATTGCGATGAACACGGTCGGGCCCATGCCGAGGAGGCCGACCGAGAGCCCGGAGAAGACGCTGGTCACCATGAACGCGATGCCCTGCACCGTGCCGACGAGGCCATTCGCCTTGTCTCGGCGGTCGGCCGGCACGAGCAGCGTGACGGTCGTCGAGAGCGCGATGTTGCGGAGGTTCTCGACCACACCGCCGACGAGGATGACACCCGCGAAGAGCCAGAACCAGATGCCGTTCCAATCGATGAGCGACTCCTCCGGGAAGCTCAGGTAGAGCACGCCGGCGAGCAGGTAGGTGATGAGGGTGACCGCGCTCGAGATGAGCATGACGGCCTTCTTCTTCATGTGGTCGACGATCGCGCCGAAGATCATGCCGAAGATTGCGACGAGCAGCATGTAGCTGCCGCCGATGATCGCGGTGGCGAGCACTGAGCCGGTCTCGAGATACGCCCAGAATGTGAGCGCGAACCAGAGGTAACTCGTCGTGACGTTGGCGATGAGCGTGTTGACGAGCACCTGGTAGAAACTGCGCAGTGTTGCCAGCGTTGGGACGTCCTGGTGGGGGAGGGCGGGCGGAGTCGGCTTGTCAGTCATGCGTGTTCCTGGTCTCGTGAATCGGTGATCTCATCATTCACCTGACCTCCGACATTCGAAAGCCATTCGGGTGATGGTTGCAAGAATGAGGTTGCCAGTCATTACGGCCAGATACTGGCCACAATTTCCCTACGATGGATGCATGTCCACCGGTTCCCGCATGCTGCAGCTCCTCACGCTCCTCCAGAACCACCGGTTCTGGGCTGGCGACGAGCTCGCGTCGAAGCTCGACGTGAGCCCACGCACCCTGCGCCGAGACGTGGAGCAGCTCCGCGAGCTTGGCTACCCGGTGGAGGCCACGCGTGGGGTCGGCGGCGGCTATCGGCTGAGCGCGGGAGGCTCGCTGCCGCCGCTCATGGTCAGCGACGAGGAGGCTCTCGCGATCGTGCTCGGCCTGAGGGCCGTGACGGCCAGCGGTGTCCAGGGGGTGCAGGATGCGGCGGTTGGCGCGCTCGCGAAGATCGTCCCGGTGCTGCCCATGCACGTGCGGAAACTGGCCGCCGGTATCGGTGCGATGGTCTCCGCCGGGCAGGCGCGCGAGGGTGCCCCGCAGGTCGAGGTCGCCGTCCTCGCGAGCGTTGCGACGGCCTGCCGCGACCACACGATGCTGGCGTTCGACTACGAGAAGCGAGGCGGATCCCTCTCGAGTCGCCTGGTCGAGCCGCACGCGCTTGTCCCGGTCGCCAGGCGCTGGTACCTCGTCGCGTTCGACGGTGGAGCGGGTGACTGGCGCACGTTCCGCATCGACCGGATGCGCGGTGTCGAGTCCCGGCCGAAGAGCTTCGGCACGCGGCCGATCCCTGGCGGGACCGCCGAGGCCTTTGTGCAGTCGAGTATCCGCAACCTGCCTGCCCGCTACGAGGCAGTTGTGCGAGTCGAGGTGCCCGCCGACCAGATCCGCGCCGAGGTTGGCCAGTGGGGCGAGGTGCGCGAGCGCGAGGGCGGCTGGAGCGAAGTGCGAATGCGCACCGACGACCTCGACTACGTGGTCTACCTTCTCGCGAGGCTCGACGCCTCGTGCGAGGTCGTCGGCCCGCTCGAGCTCGTCGACGCGCTGCGGAGCTGGGGGCAGCGCCTGTCGCGCGTGGGCCTCAGCGATGAGGCCGGTCGCCCCTAAGGTGAGCGGGCGTCACACGTATTGGTTCATGGCCGCGAACTCGATCGAAACGGTCTTGATATCGCTCCAGCTGAGGGCGCAGGCCGAATCGGTAGCCTGCGGCTGGGCGGCGCGGTCGAGGATGCGCCGGGCGAGCAGGTCCGGGTCGTCGCAGTCGGTGAGGAGCAGGAAGGTGGCAACAAGGTAGTCGCCGTGCTCCCTCGCAACCTGCTCGTGGAGTCGTGTGGCGGCCCGCTCGCAGGCGGCAAGCGCGACCCGTGCATCGAGAACCGGGTGCGCGAGCACCACGATGGCGTGGTGCAGCGTCGGCAGCTTCGCGGAGAGGGCGACGCACTCGTTCGTGACCTCGCGCAGGAGAATGGAAAGGCCTCGGCGACTTGTTATTCGGGAAGCTTCTCTGCCGATAACGAGAGAAACAGGGTTCGCCCCAGCCGCCTCGAATTGCGGAGGCGCATTGACTTCCGTGCGGAATCGCCTTTGTAGCAGGGTGAAGCACGACAAAGCGTCGCCCCGGATAATGAGTCGGGGCGCAATTTGCCCATTTGCTGGTCGTGCGTGACGAGCGCCCGGCGCCGTTTCGGCGCCGGGCTTCGACGAAAACATTGGTTGACACCTCGTTCAGAACTGCCAGGGATCCGCGTGCGCGCTCCCGTCCATGCAGGCCGCGCCGGGCGGCCGCCTGTTCTAGCTCTTGCGCTTGAACACGTCCTCGGCTTGGGCCTTGTCACGCTTGAGCGCGCGGCGCTCCTTCAGGCTGAGCTGGGGCGCCTTCTTGGCGCTTTCCTTCGATTTCCGGTCTGCCATTTTCTTGCTCGCTTCCCTTTTTTCAGCTGGCGGGTATCCGGATGACCATAGTCCATTTCGAGAAGTTTCTCGCCTCCCTGCGGAAAAGGCTTTTCTTCGACTTTCGAGCTATGGTGAGTGTTTACCCTTTGTCGCTTCGCGACACGGACGAGGAGGCCAACGTGGAAACGGTCTGGATGACGCCGACGGCCCTGCGCGCTCTGCAGGACGAGCTCGAGGCGCTGGTGCGTAGCGGAGCCGACGCGACGTCGCGCGGTAGGGAGATCCGCAAGCTCGTCGAGCACGCCGAGGTCGCGGCGAAGCCCGACGACGGGCTCGTCGAGGCAGGCATGCAGGTCACCGTGCGCTTCGAGGACGTGGGGCGAGAGGCGACGTTCCTGCTCGGAAGCCGCGCGCTGGCTGGCTTGGATCCGAATGTCGCTGTCGACGTGTACTCGCTGGAGTCGCCGCTCGGCGAGGCCATCTTGGGCAGTCGAGTGGGCAGTACGGTGACGTTCACCCCACCTGCCGGTCAGCAGCGCGTCAGCATCCTGGCGGCGGTGCCGTTCTCCTGAAGCGGGGTTGTCGTCGCACGGCCGCTCAGCGCTCGGCGACGAACCGCCTCGTGACGGCGATGTCCCGCTCGCCGAGGCCAGCATCCACGAGCTCGTCGAAGGCGGCCCGAAGGGTGGGCAGGAGCACCGGATGCGTGCCGGTCGCGTCTGCGACGTCGGCCGCGAAGGTCAGGTCCTTCACCATGTACTTCGCGACGCCAGAAGGGGAGTCGTCGCCCGTGACGAGCTTCTCGCGTCTGCTCTCGAGCAGGTTCGAACCCGCGTAGCCGCCCCCGAGCAGATCCCACAACACGGCAAGGTCGATGCCGCTGCGCTCGGCGAGCACGCTCGCCTCGCCGAGGGCCAGGATCGTCGACGAAACGATCATCTGATTGCAGGCCTTCGCGACCTCGCCGGCGCCGAGTGGGCCGAGGTGCACGGGGCGACCGCACGGGCTCAGGATGCTCGTGGCCGTCGCGACGTCGTCGGCTGGCCCGCCAAGCATGATGGACAGCGTTCCCGCCCTCGCGCCGTCCTCGCCGCCGGAGACGGGTGAGTCGATGACTCCCACGCGCCCGTCGGTCTCTGTGGCCAGGCGCTCGGCGAGCTCGCGGAGGCCAGTTGGGGAGACCGTGGAGCTGACCATGATGAGCAGCTCGTCTGCACCCGCGAGGAGGCCGTCCTCCCCGGCGAGCACGGATTCAAGTTCAGGAAGGTCGGGAAGCACGACGAGGACCGCGTCACTCGCTGCGGCCAGTTCGCGGGGTGACTCGTGCCACGTGGCGCCCGCCGCGACGAGCTCGGCCGCTCGCTCGGGGCGACGGCCCGTGAGGTGGAGGCTGCCGTGGGCAGCAAGCAGGTGGCCGGCCATGGGCAGGCCCATGGCTCCGAGGCCAAGAACGCCGACGCGAGGGGTGTGAGCAGCAGTGGTCATGAGCACACCCTAGCTTGATGGACATTGTGTAGGACAGTGTTCACAGTGTTGAATCACCGTAGACTCAAGCTCGAGAAGCTTCACCTGTCGCCACGAATCGAAGAGGATCCCATGACTGACAGTCCCCAGAAACTGCGCGCGGTCGTCGCTGTCGACCTGAGCGAAGAGCTCTGCCAGCTCGTCGAGCGCCTCGAGCCGCGACTCGAGGTCGTGCGTGACCACACCTTCTACCGCCCCATGCGCGGCCCCGCCGACTGGTCAGGCGACCCGAGTGTCACCCGAACCTCAGCGCAGCAGGCCGCATTTGATGAACTGGTCGACTCGGCCGACGTGCTCTTCGGGCTCCCGGACGTCGACCCAGCCTCGCTCGCGCGCACCGTCGCGGCGAACCCGCGCCTCCGCTGGGTGCACGCGACGGCGGCGGGCGGCGGCGGGCAGGTCAAGGCTGCCGGCCTCGATCAGGAGGCGCTCGAACGCATCGTCTTCACGACAAGTGCCGGAGTCCACGGCGGAACGCTCGCGGAGTTCGCGCTCTTCGGCGTGCTCGCAGGCGCGAAGGACCTCCCGCGGCTCCAGCAGCAGCAGTCCGCGAAGCAGTGGACGGACCGTTGGGAGATGCGCCAGCTCGATGAGATGACCGTGCTCATCGTGGGCCTCGGCGGTATCGGCAAGGCAGCCGCCCTCAAGTTCTCGGCCCTCGGCGCGACGGTGCTCGGCACGACTCGAAGCGGGGAGGCTGTCGAGGGCGTCGACAGGCTCGTGCCCATCGACCAGCTCGCATCGGCCGTGTCTGAGGCGGACGCGATCGTCGTCACCCTGCCGGGTACCGCCGCCACGACAGGGCTCCTCAGCGAGGAGGTCTTCGCGAACGTGAAGCCGGGCCTCATCGTCTCCAACGTCGGCCGAGGTACCGTCATCGACGAATCCGCACTCCTCGGCGCGCTCGACGACGGCCGCGTCGGCTTCGCGGCGCTCGACGTCTTCGAGGTCGAGCCACTCCCATCCGAGAGCCCGCTCTGGTCGCACCCGAACGTGCTGGTCAGCCCGCACACGGCGGCGCTCTCGAGCGCCGAGGAGTCCCGCATTGCAAAGCTCTTCGCCGAGAACGCGCGTCGACTGCTCGATGGTGAGCCGCTCAAGAACGTTGTCGATATCGTCGAGTTCTACTGATTCCCCACCTGTGGGCCCGCTGCATCGGCGGCGGGCAGGCGGGCGCGACGAAGCGAGGAGCGGCACCGTGCCAGACGAACCGGATGCATCAACGAAGTCAGACGGGCAAGACGCGCCCGAGCGCGATCTCGCGCCCGCCGTCACGCGCTCGCTGCGCATCCTGACCCTGCTTGCCGAGGCTGACGGTGCGCCCATGACGCTGAGCGATATCGCACGTGCGCTCGGCATCGCGAAGTCGTCGACCGCCAACCTCGTGGCTGTGCTCGAGGACGGGCGGATGCTGCAGCGTGTGCCCCAGGGGTACCAGCTCGGCAGGCGCACGGCCGAGCTTGGTGGCGCGTTTGCGCAGCAGTTCAACCAGATCAGGGAGTTCTTCGGCGTGTGCGACGCGTCGCCCGTGCTCCGGAGCGAGCTGGTGCAGGTGGTCATGCTCGACGGTCCGGATACGGTCTACCTCGCGCGTCATGAGGGGCGTCGGCGGTACCAGCTCGGCACACCGCTCGGGTCGCGGCTGCCGGCTGCGCTCACGGCGTCGGGGCGTGCGCTGCTCATGCTTTTCGACGACGAGGAGGTTGTGGAGCTCGTCGGTGACTCCGCGCCCTTCCCGAAGCTCACCGCCGAGAGCATCGGGACGATGCAGGAGCTGCTCGACTGTCTCGCGGTCGCTCGAGAGCGCGGCTACTCGATCGACGCGAACGGCTCGGTCGGCGGCGTGACGGGCGTCGCAGTGCCGCTCGCCTCGTGGTCGCCGAGCGACCCACCGTTTGCGCTCGGGGCAGCGCTGCCGACAGAGCTCGCTGACGCGGAGCACGTCGCGCGCGTCGGGGAGGCGCTCATCGAGGCGGCCCGGGAGCTCACTAACCCGCTCGCGGGCCGATAGTTCGGACGCGCGGAGACATCTGTCGCGTTCAAAGTGTTGAACGTCGTCCAACGGAGTGTTAGCTTGCGATGAGCAAGCATGCACCGCGAGTCGCTCGGGAACACCGACGCTGTGGCGCACCGCACATCAAAGGAGATGTTTCGTGACTGAGAACACCAGGCCTCCAGTGCCGTCGGACGACCCGGAGTACGCAGACAACCTGCGCCGCGCGACGTTGGCCTCGAGCATCGGATCCGCGCTCGAGTACTTCGATTTCGCGCTCTACGGCCTCATGACCGCACTCGTCTTCAACAAGCTCTTCTTCGACCAGAGCGACCCCGCGGTCGCCGTCATCGGCGCGTTCGCGATCTACGGCGTCGGCTTCGTCGCCCGCCCGTTCGGCGGGCTCTTCTTCGGCACGATGGGCGACCGCCTCGGTCGCAAGGGTGTGCTGGTCATCACGATCGTGCTCATGGGCGGCGCATCCACCGCCATCGGCCTCCTCCCGACGTACGAGACCATCGGGCTGTGGGCTCCCGCGCTGCTCGTGCTCCTCCGCCTCGCACAGGGCTTCGGCGCCGGCGCAGAGCAGGCGGGTGCCACGGTCCTCATGGCCGAGTATGCGCCCGTCAAGCGTCGCGGCTTCTTCTCCGCGCTGCCGTTCGTGGGCATCCAGGCCGGCACGCTCCTCGCGGCCGTCGTCTTCAGCCTGCTGACGCTCATGCCAGACGAGGCGTTCCTGTCCTGGGGCTGGCGCATCCCGTTCCTCGGGTCGTTTGCGCTCATCCTCGTCGCGCTGTTCATACGCATGCGCCTCCGCGAGACGCCGACGTTCGTCGAGCTCGAGAAGAGCGACCAGGTCGCAGACCACCCGATCCGCGAGATCTTCACGCGCGGCATGCCAGGCGTCATCACGGGCGTCGGCCTGCGCATGGCCGAGAACGGCGGCTCGTACATCTTCCAGAACGTGTCGCTCGCGTTCGTCGCAGGCACGTTCATCGCGAACCCCGTCGACCGCGGCATCGCGACCTGGGGTGTCACGATCGGCTCGCTCATCGGCATCTTCTCGGTGCCACTCACGGGGCACCTCTCCGACAAGCTCGGCCGCCGCGCCGTCTACCGCTTCGGCGCCGTCTTCATGCTGCTCTTCGCGTTCCCCGCCTGGTGGATGCTGTCGCTCGGCAACGGGCCGCTCACGATCGCGGTCATCGCGGTTGGCATCGGCGTCGCCGTCAACTCGATGCTCGGACCGCAGTGCGCCATGCTCCCCGAGCTGTTCGGCAATAAGCACCGCTACCTCGGCGTCGCGATGGCCCGAGAGATCTCCGCCGTGCTCGCCGGTGGACTCGCCGGAGTCGTCGGCACCTGGCTGCTCACGCTCACGGGCGGCAACTGGGTCGTCATGGGGCTCTACCTCGCGACACTCGCCGCCATCACCACTGCAGCGACGTTCCTCGTTCCAGAGACGAAGGGGCGCGACCTGCTCCGCAAGGAGGACGCCATCCGCGTCTCCACCGACGAAGAGGACACCGGCTTGATCGACCTGCAGGACATCTACGAGGCCGCGCCGAGCGCCGGCGCTGCATCCGCTGCCACCGTGGGGGCCAAGTCGTGAGCTTCCCCGGCGGGTTGAAGGCCTTCGACCTCACGGGCAGGACCGCCCTCGTCACGGGTTCGAGCCAGGGCATCGGCCGGGCCCTCGCCGGCGGCCTCGCCGCAGCAGGCGCAAGGGTGGTCGTGCACGGCCGCGACCGCGCCAAGGCTGAGCGCGCCGCCGCATCCATCTCCGACGCCCTCGGTCTTGCAGGAACCCCGGCCGAGCCGATCGTCTCGACCTTCGACGTCACGGATGCGTCCGCGGTGGATGCCGGCATCGGCGAACTCGAGGCGAGCATCGGCACGGTCGACATCCTCGTCAACAACGCGGGTATCCAGCGCCGTGCCCCCATCGCCGAGTTCACTGACTCCGACTGGCACGAGCTGCTGGCCACGAACCTCACGAGCGCGTTCCTCCTTTCGCGCCGTGTGGCCCGCGGTATGCAAGCTCGCGGCACCGGCAAGATCGTGAACATCGGGAGCGTGCAGTCGCAGATCGCCCGCCCCTCGATCGCGCCGTACAGCGCGACGAAGGGTGCCATCGTGATGCTCACGAAGGGCCTCTGCGCCGACCTCGCCCCGTCGGGCATCACGGTCAACGCGCTTGCCCCCGGCTACTTCGCGACCGAGCTCACGAGAGCACTGGTCGACGACGTCGAGTTCTCTGCCTGGGTCGCGCAGCGAACGCCAGCGGGACGCTGGGGCCACGTGGATGAGCTTGTCGGTACGCTCGTGTTCCTCTCCAGTGACGCTTCGGCGTTCGTGAACGGCCAGACGATCTATGTCGATGGCGGAATGACGGCGGTTGTGTGATGCGAATCTCCAGGATCCAGACCAGTGACGGCACCGTCACGCACGCGTTCGCCGACGGCGACTCGTGGGTGCCGTGCAGCGACCCGTACGAGGCGTTCGCGCGTGGCGTCGAGCCGACGCGGCAGGGGGAGGCCGTCGCCGATGCGACGCTGCTCGCCCCGAGCGAGCCGCGCATCGTCGTGGGCATCGCGCAGAACGGGCCAGAGCATCCCTCACCCATTCAGGCGTGGCTGAAGAGCCCGCGCACAGTCGTGCCGAGCGGGACCCCCGTCGAGCTGCGCCGGAACGTCGGCAACGTGGTCGTCGAGGGTGAGGTGTGCGTCGTCATTGGTCGAGACGCGGTCGACGTGTCCGTCGAGGACGCGCACACCGTCATCCTGGGCCTCACCGCCGTGAACGACATCTCCAACCCTGACCGTGCCAGCGTCGACCCCCGCAACTTCGAGGGCAAGGGCGGCGTGGGGTACACGCCGCTCGGCCCGTGGATCGAGACGGGCGCCGACCTCGCCAACGCCGAGCTCGAAGTCCGCATCAACGGCGAATGCAGGGTGCTGACCGGAAGCCACGAGCTCCCGGCCGGTGTTGCCGAGTGCGTGGCCTACGTCACGAGCTGGGTGCCGCTCGGCCCCGGCGACATCATCATGACGGGCGCCCCGAAGTCGGCGTTCGCCGCCAACCCGGGCGACCTCATCGAGATCACCGTCGCCGGTGTGCCGCTGGTCACGCCGTGCGTGTGAGCGTCGTGCGTGTGGACATCGTGCGTGTGAAGCAGGACCGACAGGACCGACAGGGAGGCCAGTCGTGACCCAGGAGAATCTCGCGGTTGTTGCCCACGGGAAGGGCGACCTTCGGCTCGACGGGCTGCCGGAGCCTGCGCCAACTGCAGACCAGGCCGTCATCGCGATCGCCTACGGCGGCGTGTGCGGGTCCGACCTGCACTACTGGATGCACGGGGCCGCGGGGGAGTCGATCCTCCGCGACCCGCTCATCCTCGGCCACGAGATCGTCGGCACCGTTCTCGAAGCCGCGGCTGACGGCAGCGGCCCCGCGGCCGGCCAGCGAGTGGCGGTCCACCCCGCGACGCCTGGCGACGACGGCGTGACGCCCTACCCGGCCGACCGGCCGAACCTCTCGCCTGCCGGTACCTACCTCGGTTCGGCCGCGCGCATCCCGCACACGCAGGGAGCGTTCGCGCGTCGAGTCGCCCTGCCGGCGCGCATGCTCCGCGTGCTGCCGGAGGGCCTCGACCTCAAGCTTGCCTCGCTCGCAGAGCCCGCCGCCGTCGCCTGGCACGGCGTGGGACAGGCGGGCGACGTGCGAGGCAAGCGTGTGCTTGTCATCGGCGCTGGTCCCATCGGCGCGCTTGTCGTCGCCGTGCTGAAGCACCACGGCGCGGCCGAGATCATCGCGAGCGACCTCCACGAACTGCCACTCTCGATCGCGACTGAGCTCGGGGCCCACCGCGTCATCAACGCGCGAGACGCCGACGCGATCGCCGCAGTGCATGCCGACGTCGTCATCGAGTCGTCCGGCACGGTTCCGGGGCTCGCCAGCGCGATCCGTGGCGCCGGTCGTGGGGGACGGGTTGTCCTGCTCGGCCTGCAGCGCAGCGGCGAGGTGCCGGCGCTGCTCTCGCTCGCGATCACCCGCGAGCTCACGCTCGTCGGCTCGTTCCGCTTCGGCGACGAGATCGACGCCGTCATCGAGGCGCTCGCCGACGGGTCGTTGGTCGTTGATGCCGTACTCACGCACGAGTTCCCCGTCGAGCAGGCGCTCGACGCGTTTGCCGTCGCGGGCGACGCGTCGAAGTCATCGAAGGTGCTGCTCTCGTTCGCTTCCGAGGGCACCGGCCCGGCAGCAGAGGGGGCACTCTCGTGAGCTGTGATCAGACCGAGCGGCAGGCGCGCGCAACCACAGCCGCGCATCCCGCCCTCGCGTACCCGCCCATGATCGTCATGGGCGTGCAGGGCACGGGGAAGACGACGATCGGCTCGGCGCTGGGGGAGCGGCTCGGCGTGACGTTCATCGACAGCGACGACCTGCATCCGCCCGCTAACAAGGCCAAGATGGCGGCGGGCACTCCACTCGAGGACGAAGACCGCGTGCCGTGGCTCAAGATCGTCGGTGCGACGATCGTCGCGAACGCCGCCGAGGGGCGCACGACGATCGTCGCGTGTTCCGCGCTCAAGCGCTGGTACCGGGAGCTGCTGCGCTCGAGCGTGCCAGAGCTGCAGTTCATCCACCTGGCCGGTCAGCGCGACCTCGTCGCGTCCCGCCTCGCGACGCGGCAGCACGAGTTCATGCCGACGACCCTGCTCGACAGCCAGTTCGAGGTGCTCGAGCCGCTCGCGCCGTGGGAGGCCGGAGTTGTCGTGCCCGTGGCCGGAACGCCCGCGGAGATCGTGGATGTGGTCGCCGAGTACCTCGCGCGGCCCGCGCCCTCCGGAGATTCCGAGGCCTGAGGCCGCGCCGTCAGAGCTCGACCTTCACCGTGCTCGCGAAGTCGGAGCCGGTGGCATCGACCAGCGCATCCACGAGTGGGTGCCACGGCCGCGTGTTCGGCCCGGACAGCACCAGCTGCCGCGGCCTACGCGCCGTGAGTGGGCGCATCAGGAGGTCGCCGGGGAGCATCCCGCGGCCCAGTGAGGGGATGACGGCGACGCCCATGCCCTGCTGCACCATGCGGAACATCGTGCTCATCTCGCGCACTCGGTGCGAGAACACGTAGGGCAGACCGAGCTCGTCGTGCATCTTCTTCACGTGCGTCTCGCACCCGCCGGTCGACACGATGAGGCCGTCCTCGTCGAGCTCATCGAGCGGGATGGAGTCCTGCTGCGCGAGCGGATGGTCGGCAGGTACCAGCGCAGCGAACTCATCCGTCGCGACGAGGAGTCCTCCAGGCGGAACGGGGGACGGCTCGACCAGGACGGCGGCGTCGACGAGTCCCGCCTCCAGCCACTCCGGCATCTCCTCGTCGTCGCCCTCGTAGATCGACACGGCGATGCCCGGCAGCCGCGCAGACCACAGGGCGAGCAGGTCAGGCACGAGCCCCTGGCACACGGTGGCCACCGCGCCGAGTCGGACGGTGCCCGCCAGCGTCTCGTCCCGGCGCACGGCGCTCTCCAGGGCGGAGACGGAGGCGAGGGCCGCCCGCGCGTGCTCGATGACACCCTGGCCGAGCGCGGTGAGGGCGATCCCACCGTCGCGTCGGAGGACGCGACCGCCGACGGCCTTCTCGAGCCCGGTCACGGAGTGCGAGATCGCCGACTGCCCGACGCCGAGCTCGGCGGCGGCATCTGTAAAGGATGCACGGTCAACGACCGTGACAAGGGCGCGGAGCTGGGCGATGGTGACGGTCATGAGTTCTCTTCATGTGGGAATGAGCCGAATGCATTTGCCTCATGCGGGGGTGCGGCCAACAATAAGTCCCATGAGACCTTCCGGCAACACCCGAGACGCGGGTAACACGCGCGGCACCGTCGCCGCCTTTGTGGTCCTGTCGCTCGTGTGGGGTGCGAGCTTCCTCTTCATGAAGGTCGGGCTCGAGGGGCTGAGCCCCGCGCAGCTTGTCCTCGGCCGCCTCACGCTCGGGGCCGCAGCGCTCATTGCGATCATGCTGGTCACGCGCCGACGCTGGCCACGGGGTCGGACGATCTGGGTGCACATGCTTGTCGTGTCCCTCGCGCTTGCGGTTGTGCCCTACTCGCTCTTCGCCTGGGCGGGCCAGTACATGCCGAGCAGCCTCTCGAGCATCTACAACGCGACGACGCCCATCATGACGTTGCTGCTCATGCCGCTTGTACTCGTCGGCGAGCGGCTCACGCGCACGCAGGTTGTCGGGCTCGTCGTGGGGCTCAGCGGTGTCGTCGTGCTCGCGGCGCCCTGGCAGCTCGTCGGCGTCGGCCAGTCGCCAGAGCTGCTGCCCGCGCAGCTCGCCTGCCTCGGTGCCACCATCTCCTACGGCTTCGCCGGACTCTACATGCGCCGGTTCCTCACCAACTCGGGCTATGACACGATCACGCTGTCGACCGTCCAGATTGGCCTGGCTGCCGTCATCGTCTGGCTTCTCGCGCCCTTCACCGCGCGGGGCGAGGTCTCCATCGATCTGCCGGTGTTCCTGGCCGTCGCCGGTCTCGGGGTGCTCGGGACCGGGTTCGCCTACATCTGGTACAACCGCATCCTGCGCGACTGGGGCCCGGCGCGCGCATCCACCGTGACCTACCTTTCACCGGTGGTCGGGGTTGTCCTCGGTGTCGTGGTGCTCGGCGAGTCGGTGCACTGGAACCAGCCGCTCGGCGGCCTCATTGTCGTGGTCGGCGTGCTCGCGAGCCAGGGGCGCATGCCAGGGATGCGCGCGCTGAGCCGGCGGAATCGGGTCGATGTCGAGGCGCCCGGGGCCGTTGTTCCGGCGGCTCCGAAACCGCGGGAATAGATCCGCACGCGCTACGTTGTATGCATATGCATGGAGTTGGGACTCAGGATCCTTCCCCCTCCCGGACCCACCGGCCCCGTGCATCCACAACGAAAGGGCTGATCATGCAGTTCGGAATCTTCTCCGTCAGCGACATCACGCGCAACCCGGTCACCGGCGAGACGCCGAGCGAGGCCGAGCGCATCGACGCGATCGTCAAGATCGCCCAGAAGACCGAAGAGGTCGGCCTCGACGTTTTCGCGATCGGCGAGCACCACAACCCGCCGTTCTTCTCCTCCTCGCCCGCCGTGCTGCTCTCGCACATCGCGGCGCTCACGAAGACGCTGCGCGTCTCCACGTCGACGACCCTCATCACGACCAACGACCCCGTGCGCATCGCCGAGGAGTACGCGATGCTGCAGCACCTGTCGAAGGGACGCATGGACCTCATGCTCGGCCGCGGCAACACCGCCCCTGTCTACCCGTGGTTCGGCAAGGACATCCGCTCCGGGCTTCCCCTCGCCCTCGAGAACTACAACCTGCTGCACCGCCTCTGGCGCGAGGACGTCGTCGAGTGGGAGGGCAAGTTCCGCACGCCGCTGCAGGGCTTCACCTCCACGCCGCGCCCCCTCGACGACGTGGCGCCCTTCGTGTGGCACGGTTCGATCCGCACCCCGGAGATCGCCGAGCAGGCCGCCTTCTACGGCGACGGCTTCTTCGCGAACAACATCTTCTGGCCGAAGGAGCACTACATGCGCCTCATCGACTTCTACCGCCAGCGCTACGAGCACTACGGCCACGGCAAGGCGTCGCAGGCGATCGTCGGGCTCGGCGGGCAGGCGTTCATCGCCAAGAACTCGCAGGACGCGAAGGACCAGTTCCGCCCCTACTTCAACGAGGCACCCGTCTACGGCCACGGCCCGCGCATGGAGGACTTCATGCAGCAGACCCCGCTGTCGGTTGGCAGCCCTCAGGAGGTCATCGACAAGACGCTGACCTTCCGCGAGCACTTCGGCGACTACCAGCGCCAGCTGTTCCTCATGGACCACGCGGGCCTGCCGCTCGGCATGGTCCTCGACCAGCTCGAGCTGCTCGGCTCCGAAGTGGTGCCCGTGCTGCGTCGCGAGCTCGAAGCGCTGCGCCCCGCCGAGGTGCCGGACGCCCCCACGCACGAGTCGCTCGTGCTCGCCAAGTACGGCGACGCGGCTCCTCGCCAGCCTCGCCCCAACGAGAACCGCGGCGACAACGTCACCGGCTCCTCGCCCTACCAAGACACCGAGCTCGTCGCGTAGCTCCCGAAGTGGATGCGCGGGGCCGGCCCCGCTGGCTGGCCCCGCGCATCCGCTCGTCTTCTCACTCTTCGACTCGCACACGTTCGGAAGGACTCCCATGACCAACGCACAAGGCGCCTACCGGGTCGTCGTCGTCAACGCAGGCATCAGCGACCCGTCGTCAACCAAGCTCCTCGCAGACCGCATCGAGCGCGGAGTCGCGAAGCTCGCCGCCACACGAGGCCGCGACGTTGTATCGACGCACATCGATCTACGGCTCCTCTTGCCAGAGCTCCCCGCCGCCCTCGGCTCGCAGAGCTTCGGCCCCCAGTTCGAGCGCGCGATCGCGGCGCTCCGCGACGCGGACGGCATCATCGCGGCGGCTCCCGTCTACAAGGCCGGGCCGAGCGGTCTCTTCACGTCGTTCTTCCAGACCCTCGACAACGACCTCCTCATCGCCAAGCCGGTTGTGCTCGCGGCAACTGCCGGCACCGCCCGTCACGCGCTTGTCGTCGACGAGCAGATGCGGTCGATGTTCGCGTACCTGCGCAGCATGACCGTGCCGACGTCGCTCTTCGCCTCAACCGAGGACTGGCAGGACTCCGGCCTCGGCTCCCGCATCGAGCGTGCATCCGTCGAGCTGCTCGCACTCATGGAAGCCGGAATCGAGCAGACGATCCGCGGCGACAACTGGGGTGGCTACCAGCACGAGCTTGGCAGCGCTGGCGGAACAGAGCTCGGCATCGAGCTCAACTCCGACCTCATGCGGATGGCAGCCGGCGGCGGCGCCGCGTAGTCCCCGCGCCGCCTCGTCCGGGCTCGCGTCCCTCCCGTTCTCACGACTCGGGGTCGCCGGCCGTGCCGTGCGGTCGGTGGAGGCACAACCGACAGCTCCGGCGCAGAGGGGCCGGTCAGGTGCGACCGCGAGACTTGGCAAATGACTGCTCAGAGCAAGGCCTTCGGCAAGCGCGCGATTCTCTCGACCAGCCAGGGGGTGCTGACCGCCGTCTACTACTCGACCCCCGACTTCATCCCTTCGAAGTTGGCTCGCGGTGTCGTGAAGACGGCGATCACGCTCGGCGTCACCGGGCTGGCAGTTTTGGAGTACCGCGACGAGAAGCAGGCGGCGGTGCAGCGAGGTGACCTCCTCGCGCAGCCCGCGGCGCAGGCTCCCGGCGAGCTCATCGGCGGGCCGAGCGATCGGAACGACGAGCCGCACCCGGCTGAGGGTCGGCGTGACGGAGGTGGCACGGGCTCGCAGGAGGGGTTCTCTGACTTCTGGCTCTCGCTCACGCCGGCACGGCGTGCGGGGCTGAGCGGCCTCGGCATCGCGGGTGCGATCGCGACGGCCGCCGGAATCGCTGCCGCCGAGCGTGGCATCTACAGGTTCAGCGAGCGCCGGGCAGAGCGCGGGGTCGTCGCCGCACATACCAAGACAGGCCTCGTCATCAGCGGTCTCACGACGCTGCTTGCGCTCATCCCGCCGCCCAAGGACAAGTAGCGCGGGGCCCGTGACCGCCGCGCGTTTCCGGATGGCCTCCACGCATGCAGATGGCTTGCAACCCCTCTGCGTGCGCGAAAGCCATCCGAATCCGCGTCGGGCGGCGCGGTGGGCCGGGCCGAAGGCCTAGAAGCCGGCGAGCACCTCGTCGATGATCGCCATGCCGCGGCGTGCGTCCGCGTCGGTGATGACGGCGGGCGGGACAACGTGGATGCGGTTGTCGGCGATGAACGGCAGGAGCCCCCGGGCGACGAGCTGCGACTTGATGGTCGCCATGTCGGCGGCTGCGAGCGGGGCACGCGTCGCGGGGTCGCTCACGAGCTCGACCGCCCAGAAGACTCCCTTGCCGCGCACCTCGCCGACGACGTCGTGGCGGGAGGCGAGGTCGTGCAGTGCTGGGCCGATGACCTCCCGGCCGAGGCGGGCCGCGTTCTCGACGATGCCCTCCTCTTCCATGGTCTCGAGCGTCGCGACGATGGAGGCCGCTGCGAGCGGGTGCCCCGAGTAGGTGAGGCCTCCGGGGAAGACCTGCTCGTCGAAGTGCGCGGCGATCTCCTCGGAGATGACAACGCCGCCGACCGGCACGTAGCCGGAGTTGACGCCCTTCGCGAAGGTGATGAGGTCTGGGCGAACGTCGTAGGCGTCGAACGCGAACCACTCGCCCGTTCGCCCGAAGCCGGCCATGACCTCGTCGAGGATCAGGCGCACGCCATAGCGGTCGCAGATCTCGCGCACGCCCGCGAGGTAGCCGGGTGGTGGCAGGAGCACGCCGGCGGTGCCCGGGATGCTCTCGATCAGGATCGCGGCGACCGAGGCCGGCCCCTCCGCCTGGATAACGCGCTCGAGGTGGTGCAGGGCGCGCGAGCTCTCCTGCTCGGCTGTCTCCGCCCAGAACTCCGAGCGGTACAGGTACGGCCCGAACGCGTGCACGTGGCCGCGCGCGTACTCGTTCGGGATGCGGCGCCAGTCGCCGGTCGCGACGATCGCCGAGCCCGTGTTGCCGTGGTAGCTGCGGTACAGCGAGACGACCTTGTCGCGACCCGTCGAGAGGCGGGCCATGCGGATGGCGTTCTCGATCGCATCCGCTCCGCCGTTCGTGAAGAACACCTTCGAGAAGCCCTCCGGGGCGTGCGACAGGATGAGCTTGGCGGCCCGTGCCCTGGTCTCGTTGGCGTGGGCCGGTGCGATCGTGACGAGCTGTGCCGCCTGCTCCTGGATGGCGGCGATGACCTTCGGGTGCTGGTATCCGATGGTGACGTTCACGAGCTGGCTCGAGAAGTCGAGGTACTCGTTGCCGTCGAAGTCCCACAGCTTCGCGCCCTCGCCGCGCGCGATGGGGAGCGGCGTTATCTTCCCCTGGGCCGACCAGGAGTGGAACACCGAGGCGAGGTCGCGCTCGCGGACGTCGGCGTTGCTGAGGGAGGTGCTGAGGGCTGAAGCGGTCATGCATCCACTTTGGAGCCGCGGATGCACCGAGTCGGTCAGCAAATCGGTGAGAATGGGTGCCATGACTCGACAAAAGCGCCAGAACGCTCTGGCGGACAGGGGGCTGTCATGAGTGTCACGCTGCGCGAGCTTGTGGAGGAGACCGAGTTCAAGCTGCGGGTGCTGCACGCCGCTGACGGGGGTGCGCTGGACCGCCCGCTCGTCTGGGCGCATAGCTCCGACTTGGTCGACCCCACCCCGTGGCTCGAGGCAGGCCAACTGCTGCTCACCGACGGGATGCAGTTCGCGGTGCCCGAGGCTCTGGGGTCGGATGGCACGACGGACCTCTCCGATGCTGGCTCGCGCTCTCCCGTCTCCGCGACCGCCACGGTTCGCTTCCAGTCGCTCGCCAGCGAGGACGTCTTCGACGCATACGTGGCGCGGTTGCGAGAGGCCGACGTTGCGGTGCTCGGCTTCGCGACCGAGGTCATCCACGCGGCCGTTCCCGCCGACCTCGTCGCTGCGTGCCGGCGCCACGGGCTGACGCTCGTCGAGGTCACCGAGCGCACCCCGTTCATCGGCATCATCCGTTACCTCGCCGACCAGCGTGCACTCGAGCAGCGCGCGCGGCTCGAGTGGTCGCTGCAGGCGCAGCGCAAGCTCGCCAGGGCGGCGCTCAGGCCGGGTGGTCTCGGCGCGATTCTCGTCGAGCTCGAACGGCAGTTGGAGAGCTGGGTTGCGCTGTACGACTCGACCGGACTCCGCGTCGAGGCGCAGACGCGCATCCAGGTACCGGAGACCGAGGCCCCCGAAGTCGAACGGATGGTGCAGAGCCTGCTCGCGCGCGGCGGCCGTTCCGGCGCGCGGCTGCACGGCGAGGGTGGGGACGTGACCCTGCAGACGGTCGGCCAGCACGGACAGCTGCGCGGGGTGCTCGCGGTCGGAGGACGCGCGCCCCTCGACCTCGCGGGCAACGACCTGGTTGCGAGCGCCATCGGCCACGCGTCGATCGCGCTCGAGCAGAACCGGGAACTGGATGCGGCGCGCGGGCACCTGCGGGTTGGCCTGCTCGAGCTGCTGCTCGCGGGTGAGATGGAGGTCGCGACGCGGACGGCGGGGACGGTGTGGGGAAAGCTGCCGGAGGCCCCGATCAGAGTCACTCAGGTGCGAGGCGGCGAGCCGGGGCAGGCGCTCCTCGACCGGCTCGAACGACTGGCGGGTTCCGGCGGCGAGCCGTTGTTCTTCGCTGCGCGGGAGCAGGAGCTCATTGCGATCGTGCCAGCGGCGGGCGGTGCGAACCTCTTCGAGGCGTTGAACGACGCAGGTTTCTCGGCTGGGGCTTCCGCGCCAGGCGGTTGGCCCGAGTTGCCCCGTCTCCTGTCCGAGGCGCGCAAGGCCGCAGAGCGCAGCACCCCCACTCGGCCGTTGGTGCGATTCGAAGAGCTCGCCACGACGGGGATGCTCGGGGCGCTCGAGGCCGCGGATGGTCGGGTCACCGCCCGCCGGGTCCTGCAGCCGCTGCTCGAGCACGGTGAACAGGGGCTGCTGCTGCTGGAGACGCTCGCGGCCTGGACTGAGGGGAACTGCGCGTGGGATCCGGTCGCGAAGTCGCTTGGCATCCACCGGCACACGCTGCGCAGCCGCGTGTCGACGGCCGAGCAGCTCCTCGGCGTCGACCTGCAGACCTTCGCCGGCCGCGCCGAGGTGTGGGCCGCGATGCGGCTCCTCGACGAGGCGTGACGCGCTTCGTCGTGACTGCGTGACTGCGTGACTGCGTGACTGCGTGACAGCGGCTACCGCTCGTCGCGGAGTCTCGCCGCGAGCTGCCGCATGCTGATGGCCCGCTTCTGCCAGAACGTCCACATCCCGAACCACACGAATGGCGTCAGGAGCCCGGCACTCACCTTGAGCTGGTCGCGGTAGAGGGTGCGCCCGCCCGGCAGCGGCGCAACCACCATGGTGTGCTCGAAGGTCGTCATGACGGCGAGCAGCCCTGACTCGGGGTACCCGCGGTCGCGGAGCTCGTGCATCCCGTTCCCCAGCTCGCGGTACTGGCCGTCGATCACCTGCGTGCCGATCGGCACGACGCCGAGCAAACTGATCTCGACGCGGTGCGGGCTGTCTGGCGACCAGCGTTCCGGGAAGCCGCCGGGCTCGAGCGAGCGCACCTCGGCGAGGGGAGCGGCGACGGACCGGAACGCCTCGGGGCGCTGCAAGGCGTCGGCGAGGAGTTCGGTGGGGCAGTCGAGCTCGAGCTTCAGGAGGATGCGCACGGACGCATCCTCCCGCGCGTTCCCGCACGGCACCTGCACGAGCAGCTGGTCATAGTTGTGGCGTTGTGCGGTTGGCTCGCGGGCCAACCACACAACGCCACAACCCTGGGGCGCAGGGCCCCCAGCTGGCTAGTCGTGCTGGGCTGGTTAGTCGTTTTCGGGGAAGCCGAGGTTGATGCCGCCGTGCTTGGCGGGGTCGAGCCAGCGGCTGGTGACGGCTTTCTCGCGGGTGTAGAAGTGGAAGCCTTGGAGGCCGTAGGCCTTGCTGTCGCCGAAGGCGGAGTCTTTCCATCCGCCGAAGGAGTAGTAGGCGACGGGGACGGGGATGGGCACGTTGATGCCGATCATGCCGACCTGGATCTCGTTCTGGAAGCGGCGGGCGGCGCCGCCGTCGTTGGTGAAGATCGCGGTGCCGTTGCCGAACTGGCCGGTGTTGATGAGCTCAACGCCTTCCTCGAAGCTCTTGACGCGGACGATGCCGAGGACGGGGCCGAAGATCTCTTCCGTGTAGGCGCGGCTGGTGGTGGGGAGGTTGTCGATGAGGGTCGGTCCGAGCCAGAACCCGCCGTCCGCGCCTTCGGCCTGGATGGTGCGGCCGTCGACGAGGACGTCGGCGCCGTCGTCTTTCGCGATCTGGATGTAGGAGGCGATCTTGTCGCGGTGTACTTCCGACACGATGGGGCCCATGTCGGGTTCCTTGTGGGTGTCGGTGGGGGTGCCGTCACCGATGCGGAGCTTCGCGATGCGCTCGGTGACTTTCTCGATGAGCTTGTCGGCGACGGGTTCGATCGCGAGGACCACGCTGATGGCCATGCATCGCTCGCCCGCGGACCCGTAGCCGGCGTTGATGGCCTGGTCGGCGACGAGGTCGAGGTCCGCGTCTGGGAGCACGAGCATGTGGTTCTTCGCGCCGCCGAGCGCCTGGACGCGTTTGCCGTTCTTGGACGCGGTTTCGTAGATGTACTGCGCGATCGGGGTCGAGCCGACGAACGAGATCGCGGCGACGTCGTCGTGGTTCAGGAGGCCATCGACGGCTTGCTTATCGCCGTGGAGGACGTTGAAGACACCGTCGGGAAGGCCCGCTTCTTTCCAGAGTTCGGCGAGCCAGATCGCGGCGGATGGGTCCTTCTCGGAGGGCTTGAGGACGACGGTGTTGCCGACGGCGATCGCGATGGGGAAGAACCACATGGGGACCATGGCGGGGAAGTTGAAGGGGCTGATGATGCCGACCACGCCGAGGGCTTGCTTGATGGAGAACACGTCGACGCCGGTGGAGGCGTTCTCGGTGAAGTCGCCCTTCATGATGTGGGGGAAGCCGGTCGCGAGTTCCACGACCTCGAGGCCGCGCTGGATCTCGCCAGCGGCGTCGGAGACGACCTTCCCGTGCTCGGACGTGATGATGCGGGCGAGCTCGAACTTCCGCTCGTTCAGCAACTCACGGAAGCGGAACAGCACTCCCTGGCGCTTCGCGACGGATGCGTTCGACCAAGCAGGGAACGCGGCCTTCGCCGCGGCGACGGCCGCGTCGATCTCCGCCTGCTCCGCCAGCGCGACCTGCGCGGTGGCCACACCGAGCGCGGGGTTGAAGACGGGCGAAGTGCGGGTGGGGGTCGCTGTCGCGAGGGCGCCGTCGATCCAGTGCTGGATCGTGGGAAGGGCAGAGTCCACGTGATACTCCTCGGGCTTGCTGAGCTGGGCTGGGCTGGTGGGGCTGACTGTGTCTGCTGAACAGAAGCAAGGTCAGACTACGGACGGCCACCGACGCTCGAGTGGCGGCTTTGTAGAGGCGCTCGGCGCTATTCGACCAAACTGGCAACACGTTTTGCGTCAGACTGGCACGGAGAACACGACCGAGCCGAGGAGCAAAATGTCCAAGTACCGAGTGCAGAATCCCGCAACTGGCGAGGTCGTCGAGACCTTCGACGACGCGACGGATGCGCAGATCGAGCAGGCCGTAGCGAGTGCCGACTCGGTCTACCGTGAGTGGCGGGAGCGCAGCGTCCAGGACCGCGCGGCCGTCGTGAGGCGCGTCGCAGCGATTTTCCTCGAGCGCAAGGACGAGCTCGCGAACCTCATCGCGGTCGAGATGGGCAAGTCCGTGCAGGAGTCGATCGACGAGGTCGAGTTCGCGGCATCGATCATCGACTACTACGGCGTCCACGGCCCGAGCTTCATCACCGACTACGAGATCCCGAGCACGGTTCCAGGTAAGGCGTTCATCGAGCACCGTCCGGTGGGCACGCTCCTCGGGGTCATGCCGTGGAACTTCCCGTACTACCAGGTGGCCCGCTTCGCCGCCCCGAACCTCGTGCTCGGCAACACCATCCTGCTCAAGCACGCCGACATCTGCGCGCGGTCCGCCCTGACCATCCAGGAGATCATGGAGGAGGCGGGTGTTCCTGTCGGCGGGTACCAGAACATTTTCGCGTCGCACGACCAGATCGCGACGCTCATCGCGGACGACCGCGTGCAGGGCATCTCGCTGACGGGCTCGGAGCGTGCGGGCGCCATCATCGGCGCGCAGGCGGGCAGCAACCTGAAGAAGTGTGTGCTCGAGCTCGGCGGCATCGACCCGATGGTGGTGCTCGACTCCGACGACGTCGCATCCGTCGCGAAGCAGGCGTGGGACTTCCGCGTCTACAACGTCGGCCAGGTCTGCAACTCGAACAAGCGGCTCATCGTCATGGACGACATCTACGACGAGTTCGTGGCGGAGCTGAAGAAGCTCGCGACCGGCCTCGTGCCTGGGGACCAGCTGGATCTCGGTGACGGCGAGTTTGCGCCCATGTCGAGCCGAGCGGCCGCCGAGACGGTTGACGCTCAGGTGCAGAAGGCGGTCGCGGAGGGTGCGACGCTCGAGGCCGGCGGCGTGCTGTCGGATGGGCCGGGCTCCTACTACTCGCCCGCCGTGCTCACTGGCGTTCCGCGCGACTCCGAGTCCTACGGCGTCGAGATCTTCGGCCCCGTCGCGACCGTGTACCGGGTCTCCAGCGACGAGGAGGCACTCGAGCTCGCGAACGACTGCGCGCTTGGCCTCGGCGGCTCCGTCTTCTCGACGGACGAGGCCCGCGCGACTCGCGTCGCGCAGCGTCTCGAGGTGGGCATGGCACACGTGAACACGATCGCGGCCGAGGCCGCCGAGCTGCCGTTCGGCGGGGTCAAGAACTCCGGATTCGGGCGCGAGATGGGCCCCATCGGCATCGGGGAGTTCGCCAACAAGCGCCTCTTCTTCGTCTCGGCTTGAGTGGATGCGGGGCGGGCTGTGCAGCAGCCCGTCCCGCGTTTCCTGCGGGGACCCGCGCATCCACCTGTGGAAAAGTCGCGCGGGCCGCGCCTCGAGCGGTCATGATGGAGATATGGAAGACGAGCAACTCATCACCGTCCTGAGCGACGAGGAAAGCCGCGAGCTCCTGAGCGCCACGACGTTCGGGCGTATCGCGTTTGCACTGAACAGCCGCGTGGAGATCTACCCGCTCAACATCGCCTACAGCGAAGGCAGCGGTAGCGAGAGCGCTGGCGAGATCGTCTTCAAGTCGGCGCCGGGCTTCAAGCTCGCCGGTGCGTCCATCGCCAAGGAGGTCGTGTTCCAGGCGGATGCGCTCGGCGACGGCTTCGCGACGAGCATCGTCGCGCGTGGTGAGGCGCGTGTGCTGAGCACGGAGTCTGAGCTCGAGTGGGCAGCTGGGCTCGACGTCAGCCCCCTCATCGCGACCCCCAAGAACGAGTACGTCGCCATCAGGGTGGTGGAGGTCTCCGGGCGTCGCTATGTCACGGGCGAAGAGCTCGAGCCCCTCATCGACACCGTCGCCTAGGCGTGGGAGACACTGCACTGGGCAGGGTAGTGGCCGGCGCTGAGCCTGACCCCGTCGACCGGCTCATCCTCGACGAGGCCGCAGCACTCGGTGGCCCGAGCTCGCCGCTCGCCGTTGTCGGCGACGCCACTGGTGCGCTCGCCGTCGCCGCCGCGGAGCGCTTCGACCTCGACGTCGTACGCACCTTCCACGACTCCGTCACCGACGAGCGGGCAAGTGATGAAGCGGTGCGAGCCAGCTTCCGTTCGCTTCAGGCCGTGCGCTTTGGGCTCGAGCCGGCCCTGTTCGAGGGGGTGCGGCTCGTGCTGTTGCGGCTCCCGAAGTCGCTCGCCGAGCTCGACGAGATCGTCCGCCTGGTTGCCGCGCACGCGCATCCTGACGTTCGGATCGTCGCGGGAGGCCGCATCAAACACATGAGCCGCGGCATGAACGAGACGTTGGAGCGCTCGTTCAGCGAGGTCTCTGCGAGCCTCGGCAGGCAGAAATCGCGAGTGCTGCACGCGAGCGCGCCGAGGGCCGAGCTGCTCGGAGCCGAGTCGGGGTACCCGATCGTGCAGAACTCCGACGAGCTCGGGTTCGCGATCGCGAGCCACGGCGGGGCCTTCGCGGGTCCTCGTCTCGACCTCGGCACGCGCGAGCTCCTCGCAGTGCTGCAGTACCTGCCCGCGGACGCGCTGCCCGAGGACGGCCTTGCCGTCGACCTCGGCTGCGGCACCGGTGTGCTCGCTGTCGCGGTGGCAAGACTCAGGCCGCAGCTCGAGGTCATCGCAAGCGACCGTTCCTGGGCGGCCGCCGCCTCTGCCCGCGAGACGATCCGCCTCGCCGGGGTCGGGGACAGGGTCGAGGTCCGCCGCGAAGATTCTGGCTCGAGCATCGAGACGGGCACGGTCGACGTCGTGCTGCTCAACCCGCCGTTCCACGACCGTCACGAGGTCGTCGAGGACATGGCGCATCCGCTGTTCGAGCAGGCGGCGCGGATGCTGAAGCCGGACGGGAGCATGCTGACGGTGTTCAATTCCGGCCTCGCGCACCGTGCCGCGCTCGAGCGAATCGTGGGTCAGAGCAGGCAGATCGCGCGGGGCGCGAAGTTCACGGTGGTGATCAGCCACAAACGTGTCTGATTGTCGCCCAAATGCGCGCCACGCGAGGGCATCCGTTCGGTAGGCTGATGATCTGAACCGGAGGCGCTATGACCGATCTCATCCACATGCTCCGCGACTGGATGCCTAAGCAGCGGTGGTACTCGGGCGGGGAGGGCCGGGCGCCGCAGCTCACCCACCTCGGTAGCTACGTGCTCGCGAACCCGAACGGCGAAGCTGGCGTGCACCTTGTGACCGTGCCGTGCATCCTCGATTCCTCCGGCGACGAGCCGGTCGTGTACCAGGTCCCGACCGTGCTTCGCGAGGTAGATGCGCGAGTGCCTGCCCTCGGCTACATCGGGTCGATCAGCAACGCGTCGGGGCGTGTGAGCGCCGTCGTCGACGGGCCGCACGACATTGCCTTCGCGAAAGCGCTCCTCACGCTCCTCGAGCGCGAGGGACATGCGCCAGGGGCCGGCGGACGCAGCGACATCGCCGCTTATGGGTTGCCGATGCCCGGAGCGGTCGTCGGAAGTTTCGTGACGAGCCGCGTGCTGTCTGGTGAGCAGTCGAATACCTCGATCATCTGCGAGATGCGCCTGCCCGATGGCAGTGACGCGGCACCGCTCATCCTCAAGGTCTTCCGCATGCTGCACGACGGCGAGAACCCGGAGGTCACGCTGCAGTCGGCGCTCGCCGCTGCCGGCTCCGTGCGCGTGCCGCCAGCCATCGGCCACCTCTCGGGGTACTGGCCGGACCCGCGGGCACGAGACGGCCGAGCATCCGGCAACTTCGTGTTCGCTCAGGAGTTCCTGCCGGGTGTCGAGGATGCGTGGCGTGTGGCCCTGCGCGCGGCCGAGACGGGCGACGACTTCGGCGACGCCGCCTACACGCTCGGCGAGGCGACCGCTGAGGTGCACCGCACGTTGCGCGAGGTGCTGCCGAGCGTCGAATCGACCGTGCCGAAGGTGCAGGCCGAGGTGGCCGCCATGCGTCAGCGCTTGGACGCGGCGATCGCCGTCGCGCCGGCCCTGGAGCGCCTGCGCGGGGCAGCGGAAGAGGTGTACGCGCACGCCGCAGACATGCACTGGCCCAGGTTGCAGCGAGTGCACGGCGACCTGCACCTGGGGCAGGTGCTTGCCGTTCAGGACCGCGGTTGGGTGTTCCTCGACTTCGAGGGGGAGCCGCTGCGCACCATCGAGCAGCGCAACACGGCGGATGCACCGCAGCGCGATATCGCTGGCATCCTTCGGTCGTTCGACTACGTCGCGGGCTCGCTCGAGATGACAACCGGGCGCAATGTCGCTGGCGACTGGGCAGCGCGGGCGCGTCAGTCATTCCTCAACGGATACGCGGCCGCCGTCAGCGGCGAGGCCAGGGTCGGGCGCCACACGGGCGCGATCACGCTCGAGGGGCGGGCCGCTCGTCGGCAGGCCGAGGACGCTCACGATGCCGCAGACGCCCGCGAACTTGCCGGTGCGGCCGGCGGCAGCGGCGGCAGGTCGCTCGAGGACCGTCCGTTGAGCGCCGCGGAAGCCGCCGCGCTCATCAGGGTGTTCGAACTCGACAAGGCCCTGTACGAGGTCATCTACGAGGCATCCCAGCGGCCAGCATGGTTGAGGATCCCCGTCAGGGCCGTGCAGCGCATCCTCGCCTAAGGCGGCAGCGGCAGGCGCAGGTGCAATTGCAGCTGCAGTCGCGGCGGCGGCGCTTCCGGGGTCCGCGGTTCGGGTTGTCCCTGGATGCCCGTGCCGTGCCCGTGCATGTCCTCGTCGAGGTCGAGGTTATCCACAGATTCGCCAGCTCATCGTTTGGGTTGCCGCCGCACGACTACCTTCGCGAGTACGCAATCGGAAGGATGTATGTGCCGAGCAAGGACACGTTCAACAGTTCGCCTGGCGACCCGCGCGGGGTGCCGAGTACCGGAGGCTACTCACCCGAGGTCTACGACTTGTTGCTTGATGCGGGCGGTCGGCTGGCGGCGTTCTACGCCGCGAAAGCCGCTCGTGCACGAAACGCTCCCGAATACCGGCGTTGGCAGAACAAGCTCGCCGCGCTGCGCGAGGAGATCGCCGACGTCGACGCTCAGTCGAACGTGAGCGTCGTCGGCAAGCGCAATGAGCTTCTCGAGCGCTATCGAGTCGAGACGAGCGGCAGCGAAAGCAGCGGAACGGCGCGAGGCGCAAGCTGATCGACATGGAGACGCGGGCTCCGAGGACACCCACGACGAGAGGACGACCATGACCGACGAAGCGAACAGCGACCCCGTCGACGACTACGACCCCATGATTTACGACGCCATGCGTGAAGCCGCGAATCGGCTTGGCGGGCTGTACATGGAGCGCTGGCACTTGGCGACGAACGAAGCGGAGAAGGAAAAGTGGCTCTCCCTCAACCACCGAGTGTGGCGTGAATCGCGCGATATCGACCCGGGTTCTCTTGACGATGTGCAACGCGCCCGCGCTGACTTTGTGGCGCGTTTCAGGGTCGAGGAACTGTGATGTTCCGCGACGAACTGAGTCGCGAGGAGCTTGTCGAGATCTTCGACCGATCTATCAGCGACAAGTTGAAGACAGAGTCCGCAGTTCCGGACCCGACGTTCGTCCTGGTTGGAGCCCAACCCGGTGCGGGGAAGACACGTGTCGTTGCGCTGGCCGAGCGCGCTCACTCTGGCGCCGTTGCCGTGGTTGGTGACGACTTCCGCCAGTTCCATCCCGACTATGCGCGCCTCATGCGGGAGGAGCCACTGCGCATGCCCGAGGTGACGGCGCAGGCAGCTGGCGCGTGGGCGCGCATGTCGAGCGACTATCTGCGGGAGCGGCAGGCGTCGGTTGTCTTCGAGACGACCTTCAGGCAGCCCGATGCGGTCGTGGCGACGGCCAAGGAGTTCCGGGATGCGGGCTACCGAGTTGAGGTTCGGGCGCTCGCGGTTCCCGAGGCGGTGTCGCGCCTCGGCGTGCTGTCGCGCTACGCGGAGCAGGTGCGTGACCAGGGCGTCGGTCGTTGGACTCCTCAGGCGTTCCACGACGCCGCCGCCGAGCAGATGCCCAAATCGCTGGAGCGAGTCATCGCCGAGGGACACGTCGACAGGGTGCTTGTCGTCGATCGCGCCGGCCGCGCCGTGTACACCGCAGATATCGAAGCGACAGCCGCGAGCTCGCCAGGCGCGCGAGACGGAGCCGAAGCCCGCACCGCCGTCGACGCCGGGAGGCGGATCGAAACCCTCGACAGCGAGGCGGCGCGAACCTGGCTTGGCACCTTCGAACGAGACGCGAACTTCGTCCTCGACCGCGCCGACCTCGGCAGCGACGTGGTCGCCACCATCGATGACCTCCGCCGAGACGGCGACCGAATCGCCAGGCTCGCGCACGAACAGGGCAGCCCCTCGCTCACCGCAGCGGAGTCGAACCTCGCCGTCCTCGGGGTCCGCACCAGCGCCGCGCGGGAGCTCCTCGAACGCAACGAGCAGCAGCTGAAGGCGGGCGCAACAGGCGAACCCTTCCGCGCCGAGCAACTGGGCCAGAGCCGCAACCGCATCACAAACACGCAGCTCCACTCGGAGCTTCAGACGCAGCTCAGCACGAACCTCGGCCGAAACACCAGCACCAAGCTCCAAGCCAACCCGCAACAGCTCTTGGACTCAGCCCGCAGTCGAACCGAGCAGCCGACACTCGACCACGGCCGCTGACGCCGGAACCGCCAAACCCGGAACGGCTGACCTCGGAACACTGAACCTGGAACGGCTGCCCGCTGCAACACTGCCCCCGGAACACCGCGCCCGCAACACCGGGGACGTGCGTCCGCCGAAGCTGCGTCGGATCAGCCGACCCGGCGCAGCTCCGGCTCCCGCACCTTCAGGAACGGCGCGTACGGCAGCATGAAGCGCTGCGCGACGCGGGCTAGCGCCCCCGCATCGGGAGCCAGCTCCACCTCGGCGCCATCGCCCATGAGGACCGCCGCCATGTTCTGCTTCGCGGTTGTGCCCCACTGCTCGAGGATCGTCGTATGCCCCGTCAGCAGGTCGCCCAGTGACAGCGGCGCGCCGGCCGACCGCTTCTCCTGAGCCGCACCGAGCACGCCCGTCTCCAGCCTCACCACTCCGGGCGTGCTCGCGGGGTCTGCGCCATGGCCGAAATGGCCCGCCCGCCCCAGGAATGGGAGATGCACGTTGATGCCGAGGATCAGTCCCACCGACGGATCCACGGGAGCCAGCAGCGAATAGTGCGGAACACGGGCCGACGCCGGCAGGTCGTCAAGCGACGTCACCCCGTGCCCGAGGCCAGCGCTCGACACGTGCACAACCCGATCGACGCGCATCCCCAGCGACATAGCGCGCCCCGTGACCCCGCCGCCGAAGCTGAAGCCGAACGCCGTCAACGCAACACGTCCGTCGCGCGGAATCGAGTTCACGAACGTTCCGAGCTTGCGAGCCAGACCGTCGGCCATCGCTGCCGACAGCGCCAACGGCCCGCGCGGGAACCGGCCGCCCTGCCACACAACAAGCCCAGCCTTGCCTGCCGGCGCGAGCTTCAGCAGCTCCGACATCGTGTGCGCCTTGCCCTCGAAGTCCAGCAGGCGAGCTTCGTTGCCGGGCACGAACACACCTACCGATGTGACGCCCTCTGCAAAGGGAGACGCCAGCGGATCCTCCGACTCTGAGATCGCTGGCCCCACGTATTCGACGATCGAGTCCCGCTCGGGATCGAACGCCAGCACGAACCTCGGCTTGCCTCCGCGATCGACAAAACCACGCCCGCTGTGCAGTTCCTTGAGCTGGTGCACAAGCCGTTCGCGGTCTCGCAGCTCGCCCCGGCTCGCATCCGCCAAGATGCTCTTGATCTCGCCGCCCGCAAACGCGCTCGCGCTGCCAAGGGCCCGCTCGATGGATGCTCCGGACTCGAGCGCGTTGATGGCCCGCCCGAGAGATTCTCGGTTCGCCCGCACGCGCACCGCCCACGGGATGCCGTCGAGGTTTCCGACGAGCAGCGGCACCTGCTTGAGCAGGCGGCTGTGCTCGGCGTCGGGGAGCGAAGCCCACCACTCGCGCGTCGTCGCAGCGGAAGGTGGTGCGTTGAGGACGCGGCGCAGTCGCCCGCGCGATATGGGCCTCGACTCGATCAGGCGGGTGAGGTCAGCAAAAGAAGAACGGGCTCGCACGCAGAAAGCGTAGCGAGCCCGTCCGACAATTCACGAAGCGAATCGGCCAGTCACGCGGGCATCGATCAGCCCACGTGACAGGCGCGAATCAGTAGTACTCGCCCTGGCGGAAGTCCCAGCTGTTGAACGACTCAGCGAGGATCGCCATGATGCGGTTGATGTCGAGGCCCTTGCGGATCACGACGGGCGCGGGGGAGATGGAGCGCTGGCCGCCCTGCTCGGGGATGAGCGTGCCATCGGCGTCGACCATCGAGATCATGACGCCCTGCTCGTGACGCGTCTCCGTCGTCGCTTCAGGCTGGATCGATGCGACGTAGTCGTTGGCCTCGATGATGAGGTCAGCGCGGTCGTGGATGCGCTCGCCGATGCCCTCGACGAGTCCGCGGTTGCCCTTGCCGGAAGGGTTTGCGGAGCTCGCGAACGCGAAGCGCCCGTGGTTCTCGTAGAGCTCCTTGGCGAGCTTCTCGCCGGGGACGCCGAACTTGATGACGAAGCAGCTCGTACCGCGGCCGTCCATCATGAGTTCCTTCGTGCCGTCATCCGGGAGGGCCGCGACGGCCTCTTCCTTCCAAGGCAGGATGCAGCCGAGGAGGATGTCGTCGTTCCAGTGACGCTCGTAGAACGCGTCGATCTCAGGCGTGAGCTGCGCGAGGGCCCGAAGCTGCTCGAGCGAACCGCAGAGCACAACACCTGGCTTGTTGCGGTTGCGCTCCTTCGCCTCGAACTTGCGCTCGAGTCCCTCCTTGTCGGAGGTCATGATGATGTAGCCGACCTTCGTCGGGACGACGACGAGTCCGCCGTCTCCCGTGAGGATCTCGACGGCTTCTGGCTGCACGTCGCCGTTCCACGCGATCAATTTGCTGTCCATGGCTGCGTTTCTCTCGAAATTGGTGCTCGGGCTCGTCGAGCCGGAGTGAACTGTTGCGTCCGCTTGGGTCGCGTCGAGGATCGATCTTACTTGGTGTTGGCACGCGGCCAGGGTCGGCCGAGCCCACGCCCGTAGGGTTGAGGACATGGAGACTCCCCAGCAGGCCCCAGACAGCGCTGCATCTTCCGGGGCTGAGCCCGAGGCGCTGGTGATCGCATCCGGCCCCCGCCCGACCACACCCGAAGAGGCGGCCCGTGTCCTTGAGCGGTTCGTGCGCGAGACGATGCCGCCGATCTTCGACGCTGACAACACCATGGACGTGCGGGGCCTCGACCTGGCACGCGTCACCGCGCATCCGCTCGCCGGGGACCTCTTCGGCCTCGACGTCGATCTCACGGGTCTTGACGTGGCCTTCGACGCGACGGTTGAGGATGCGCCCCCGCCGCCGGTGTTCCCCGAGTTCGGCACCGAGGCGTCGAGGGCGGATGCTCGCCTCGCCGAGGTGCGTGTGCGCGCAGTCCCCGCGCGGATCCAGGGCGCGAGCGTCGAGGCGACGATCACCGCTGGCGGTGTGCACGTCGACTGGGCCGAGGACGACCGCGGCCAGTTGGCGCTCGCGCTGAGGCAGGGCACGGCAGGTGGTCAGGCGGCAACTGTCTTCCCTGTCGACACGCTCCTGCTCGACGTCGCGGCGAAGCAGCAGGAGGTCGTGGATGCACTGGTCGCCATCGTCACGGAGTCTGGCGCGGGCCAGGGGTTCCACCTCTCGGATGTCGACCTCGAGCTCACTCAAGCCGGGCCACGCGGGGCGCACCTGCACGCGGCGGGCAAGGTCAGGCGCGGTCTCCTGCGAGCGAGTCTGCTGTTCACAACCGAGGCGCAGCTTGGCGACGATTTGAAGCTGCAGCTCATCAATCCGCGGCTGACGAGCCGGAACCCGATCATCGGCCTGCTGCTCCTTGCCGTCCGTGGCCAGATCCGCAGCGAGCTCGCGGATCCCATCGACCTCCGCGACCTGCAGCTCGACCCGCTGAAGCTCGTCGACGCGCAGTTCGAGGTCGGCGAGCGCCTCCGTCTGCGGCTCGAGTACAAGTAGCACCACGCTCGCGGACACAGGAGGAATCATGCACACCGTGCCCACGTCAGGCCGCACGCGGGTGGTGCTGTCATCGCTGGCCCTCGTCGTCGTCGGATTAACGGGTTGTGCCGCACCGGCGCTCTCCAAGGCGGAGCTGGTCGGTATCTGGACGGTGAGCCAATCGCCGAGCGGCGTTCCTGCCGAGTTCGCCACGGCCACCCTCAAGTTCACCGACGAGTACGCCTCCGCCGGGGCCGGGTGCAACGGTGCCGGTGGGGCGTACTCGGTGGCAGGTAGTCGGATTCGTATTGACTCCTGGGCGGCGTCTGAGGTCGGATGCGATCCGAATCTCCATATCGTGGAAGACCTGCTCTACAGCGGCTTCACGGGCATGTCCATCGACGGTGAAGAGATCGTGATGCCAACCTCTGCCGGAGAAGCCCGCTTCATTCGCGAGGACTGAACCTTTCGCTAGGACGGAGCAGTTTCGCGGAATGAACGGAGTCGTTCGGGTCAGGCTGCCCCATCGGCTGATCGCACTTCGCTCAGAGCTGCGGCGATCTGCTCGACTCTTCCGAGGCCCGTGAGCCCCAGCCAGAGCATCATCGTTGTCGACGCGAAGGATGCGAGGCGCGGGAAGTCGCCGCCCGACAGGACAAGCTCTGCTGCCGTGGCGGCGACCACGGCAGCGGTAGCGCCGGCCGCGATGGGCAGGAGCAGGGGCGAGACGGCGCGTCGCTGATCGATCGCGGCCTGCAGCTCGTCGATTCTCGAGATGTTGATGCGAATACGGTCGTTGGCTGGGTTGACGGATTGCTCGAGGAGTCTGCGCGCGCCGCGATCGAGCTGCGTGTCTCGGTGAGCGATGGCCAGCCAGGCCAGCAGGAACACGAGGGAGAACGCAAGGGCCCCGGTCACGCCGAAGAGTGCTGCCCCGACCCCCTTCTGCCACGGATCGGGCGCCTCGGCGAGGGTCAAGGTCAGCCAGACACCCGAGACTGCGCCGACGGCTCCCGTGATCATCAGGGTGCGGATGCGTGCTGGCGGCAGCAGCGAGGGGAGATGCTGCACGGCGGCGCGCCAGCCGAGGGTCGTGACAGGCGTGGCTGTGGCGTCCACCTCGCGGATCTCGCCCGGACCGAGGGCGGTGAGAACGCCCGGGCCGGCCTTGGCCATCCGGGCGTCGCCCCAGCGAAGCCCAAGCAACGCGGCAGGCGCGAGGACCAGTGGTAACCCGACGAGGGCGATGAAGATCACCCAGCCGGTCTGGGCGCCGAGCAGTGCCGCGGCCGCCACGATGCCGATGAGCAGCAGGGCGCTCGCGACGACCGCGAGCGTTCCCTTGCGGTTGCGGTTTCTCGGCATCGGCGCCCCGTTTTCAGATCGCAGCTTCGCCGGCGTTGCCGTGCGCTGGGTCGACGGCCACGCTATCGAACGGGCGCGGCAGAAGGCTGGACGGCTAGCCATGCGGGGCGAGCCCCTATCGGACGGGCGCGCTCATCCCCATCCCCATCGCCTGCTCGTGGTCGATGAGCGCCTGGCGCACGGACACGTCGTCGGCGTGCCCCGCGAGTTTGCCACTGGCGCGGACGATGCGGTGGACGGGGACGAACAGGCTCACGAGACAGGCCCCGCAGGCGCTCGCGGCTGCCCGCGCGGCGCGTGGATGCCCGGCAATGGCGGCAACGTCGCCGTAGCTCGCCAAGGTTCCGGGTTCGACGAGCCTCGCCGCACGCCACATGGCGCGGCGCAGCTCGGTGCCTTCCTGGTGCACGTCGATTGCGTCGAGCAGGGATGCGTCTCCGTTGTCGTAGGCGCGGACGGCGGCGAGGGCGCTGTCGTCGTCGTCGAGCGCTTCCGTCTCGAGGAGCTCCGACTGGCGGCCGAAGACCGAATACGCGAGGGAGCTTGGGCAGCCGAAGCCGGCGGCGCGCACGGCCTGCGAGTCGCCTGCCTTCACAATCGAGAACCACTCGCCGAGCAGTTCGACGCTTCCGACGCGGAGGGTGCGGAGCGGGAGAGTGGTCGCTTCGGGTGCAGGGGCCATGCCGAGAACTCTGCCACGTTCAGAGAAGCCCCGGTCAGCCGCAAAGTACAAGCGAGCACGCATCGCTGAGAGTTGACTGAATGAAGCGCTCTGGAGTGGCAATGGCGCGCTCCAGGCTCTAAACTTGAGTCACACCGACTCAACTCTTGACCCGTTCGGGTCTCGATCCATCCGAGTCGAAAGCAACTTTGAACAAGGAGCCCCATGGCCAACATGCAAGGCGCTCAGGCACCAGACGAAGAGGCCAAGAGCGCACTCGAACAATACGGAATCAACCTCACCGACATCGCCCGCTCGGGCAAGCTCGACCCGGTCATCGGGCGTGACTCTGAGATTCGGCGCGTCAGCCAAGTACTGACTCGCCGCACCAAAAACAACCCGGTCCTCATCGGCGAGCCCGGCGTCGGCAAGACGTCGGTCGTCGAAGGGCTCGCGCAGCGCATCGTCGCGGGCGACGTCGCCGAGTCGCTCAAAGACAAGGAGCTCGTGAGCCTCGACATGTCGGCGCTCATCGCCGGCGCCAAGTACCGCGGCGACTTCGAGGAGCGTCTCAAGGCCGTCCTCAAGGAGATCACCGAGTCTGACGGCCGCATCATCACGTTCATCGATGAGCTCCACACCCTCATGGGTGCGGGAGGCGGCGAGTCGAGCATCTCGGCCGCCAACATGCTCAAGCCCATGCTCGCCCGGGGTGAGCTGCGCCTGATCGGCGCGACGACCCTCGACGAGTATCGCCAGTTCATCGAGTCGGACGCGGCGCTCGAGCGCCGCTTCCAGCAGGTGTTTGTCGGTGAGCCGAGCGTTGAGGACTCGATCGCGATCCTCCGCGGCCTCAAGGAACGGTACGAGGCGCACCACAAGGTTTCGATCGCCGACCAGGCGCTCGTCGCCGCGGCCGCCCTCTCGAACCGCTACATCACAGGCCGAAAGCTCCCGGACAAGGCGATCGACCTGATCGACGAGGCCGCCTCGCGCCTCCGCATGGAGATCGACTCCTCGCCCGTCGAGGTCGACACCCTCCAGCGGCAGGTCGACCGGCTTCGCCTCGAGGAGCTTGCCCTCAAGAAGGAACACGACGACGCGTCCAAGCAGCGCCTGGCCGCGCTGCGGGCCGACCTCGACACCAAAAACGCGCGCCTCGGCGAGCTGAAGGCGCGCTGGAACGTCGAGCGTGCATCCCTCAACCGCATCGGCGAGCTGCGTGAGCAGCTCGACAACATCCGCATGCGCGCCGACCGGGCGCAGCGCGAGGGCAACCTCGAGCTCGCGTCGCGCCTCCTCTACGGCGAGCTGCCTGGAATCCAGAAGCAGCTGCACGAGGCTGAGGCGACGGAAGACGGCGGCCCCAAGCTCGTCAACGACCACGTCACGGCCGAAGACATCGCCGGGGTCGTGGCTGCGTGGACGGGCATCCCCGTCGGCAGGCTGCTGCAGGGCGAGATGGAGAAGCTCCTGCACCTCGAGGCCGAGCTCGGCAAGCGGCTTGTCGGCCAGGAGAAGGCGGCGGCAACGGTGGCGGATGCGATCCGTCGCACCCGCGCCGGCATCGCCGACCCCGACCGCCCCACCGGTTCGTTCCTCTTCCTCGGCCCGACGGGCGTCGGCAAGACGGAGCTCGCGCGTGCCCTCGCGGAGCTGCTGTTCGACGACGAGAAGGCGATGATCCGCATCGACATGTCCGAGTACGGAGAGAAGCACTCCGTCGCTAGGCTCGTCGGCGCCCCTCCCGGGTACGTCGGCTACGAGCAGGGCGGGCAGCTCACCGAGGCTGTGCGGCGCAGGCCGTACTCGGTGGTGCTGTTCGACGAGGTCGAGAAGGCGCATCCGGAGGTCTTCGACATCCTCCTGCAGGTGCTCGACGACGGTCGACTCACCGACGGGCAGGGCCGCACGGTCGACTTCCGCAATGTCATCCTCATCCTCACCTCCAACCTGGGGTCGCAGTTCCTCATCGACCCGCTCCTTTCTCCCGAGGAGCGAGAGGACCGCGTGATGGCGGCCGTCCGGCAGTCGTTCAAGCCAGAGTTCGTGAACCGCCTCGACGACATCGTGGTGTTCAGCGCGCTCTCGCAGGACGAGCTCGCGCAGATCGTGGCGCTCTACATCGACCGCCTACAGCGCAGGCTCGGCGAGCGTCGCCTCACGATCAAGGTCGACGACGACGCCCGTGCCTGGCTGGCCGAGCGCGGCTACGACCCGATCTACGGGGCGCGGCCGCTGCGACGCCTCATGCAGCGCGAGATCGACGACCGCCTCGCGCGGGCGCTGCTCGCGGGCACCGTGCGCGACGGCGACACCGTCTCGGTGGTTGTCGCGAGCGACGGCGACTCCCTGAACGTGCAGTCGACGACGCCGCACACGGCCGCCGTCGAGTAGGCACTGGCGGGCTGGCCCTGGCCTGAGGCTGGGCTGACGCCGGAACACCCACCTAAGAGTGAGCCAGATGCATCCTCCAATTCGCTGGAGGGTGCGTCTGGCTCACTCTTCTGCGTTAAGGAGGACGACAGGACGTCTCTGGTGGGTAACTCGGGCGCGTCGCGACAGCGGAGCATCCACTAGCCCGCTTATCTTGAGCGGCATGGAGCACCTGCGCTGGATACTGCCACTCATTGCCGCACCCGTCGTCGCCGTGCTCGGCATCGTCGGCGTCATCGCCCTGTCGCTGCGGAGACTCACGTCGGCACCTGTCGCGAGCGACGACGTCATGGTGCTGTTCGGCCGCGACGCCTACCAGTTCTTCCTCGGCATGCTCGTGCCGCTTGTGCTGCTCCTCTTCATCGTCGGTCTCATCGCGTACGCCGTCTATGCGGTCGGCACGACGTTCGGGTGGATCGCGTTGCGCGAGACGCCCCTCTTCACGGCGTGGACGCTGCCGCTGCTCTTCTCGCCGGCCATCGCGGTCGTCGTCTTCTTCGTCGTCGCGTTCATGCCGTTCGTCGCGGGGCCGAGCGAGGCGCTTGTTCCCGTCGTGAGCGCGCTCGTCGCGTTCATCGTGTGTCTCGCCGTTGCGGGCGCCCTCTGGTTCCGTGGAACGCTCGGCGCGCGCGCGAGCAAGCGTGCGGTGGATGCGGCTCCAGCGACCGGCGAGGTGGGCGTCGCCACCTGAACGCCGAGAGCGGCCTGGTGGTCGTCAGAACTCAGTTCTGACGACCACCAGGCCGCTCTGTGATTTCGCCAGGCGAGGGTTTCCCCTCGCGAGGGCGGATGCTCGTGCTTAGTTGAGCGCGGGAGTGTCGGTCGGGATCACTCCGTTGCCGTACAGGTCGGTCGCGAGGTCGCGGAGTGCACGAAGGGCGACGCGCTGCGTGAGCGGGCCGTAGGAGACGCGGGCGACGCCGAGCTCCTGGAACTCGGCGGCGGTGAGCGCGCCGGGCAGCCCGATGACGGACAGCTTGCCGACGCCAAGGCCTTCGACGAGGGGCTCGACGACCTCACGGCTGACGGCGCCCGGCACGAAGACGAGGGCTGCGCCGGCGTCGAGGAACGCGCGCCCGCGGGCGATGGCGTCGTCGATGCTCTCCGAGATGGGACGCTCGCCTCCGCGCACGATGGCATCGGTGCGTGCGTTGAGCTGGAAGTTGACGCCTTCCGCCTCGGCGGCGGCGATGATCGCGGCAACGCGGGCCACGGACTCGTCGAACGGCCGCAGGCGGTCTTCGACGTTCGCGCCGACGATGCCGAGTCCGATCGCGCGGCGGATCGTCTCGGCCGGGTCGTCGTAGCCGTCGTCGAGGTCTGCCGTGACGGGCAGGTCGACCGCATCCACGATCACCTTGGCGCCGGCGAGGGCCACGTCGAGCGGCATGCCGCCGTCCGCATATCCGTAGGACGCGGCGATCGAGTGGCCCGCCGTCGCGATGGCCTTCGTCTCGGGGAGGGCCGCGACGGTCTTCGCGCTGATCGCGTCCCAGACGTTCACAACTCGGAGGATCTCGGGGGCTCGGTGAAGGTCTGCCAAACGGTTGGCGAGGTCGGCGGTGCTGACATCTGTCATCGTGCTGTCCTTACTTCTTCGGTCGTGTCGTGAGTTGCTGCTTTGGTGTCGAAGCTGGTCGCCGCGCACCTGGGCCGTGTCTGGCGGTCTCGGCCGCCGTCAACGTGTATACGCCACCCGGCTGAGGCCAAGCGGGGGCCCGTCGTGGGCTGGTCAGCGCTCGATCGAAGCGAAGTCGCTGAGCTCGCGGCGCGAGCGGGGCGAAGTGTCGCGGGCGCGGATCTTCTCGCTCACCGCGTCGGAGGCGTCGTACTGGCCCACGGCGATGACGGTGATCGGGATACGGCCGGCAGGCAGCTCGAGGGCCTCGGCGAGCGCATCCACGTGGAAGCCGCCCATCTGGTGCGTGTGGAGGCCGCGCGACTGGCCTTCGATCGTGAGGTGTGCGGCGACCTGGCCTGCGTCGTACTCGGCCCAGCGGAGGGCCTTGCCGTCGCGCTCGGTCTCGACGGTCACGGCGATGAGGAGCGAGGCGCGGTCGGCCCACGTGAGGTTGAAGTCCATGAGCGCGCCGTAGATCTTGTCGAAGGTCGCGGTCCCGCGGACACCCGCGACGAGGGTCGTCGGCTGCGTGTTGCTCGCCGACGGGGCCCAGCGTCCTGCCTCGAGGATCGCCGTGATGTCCTCGTCGGAGATCGCATGCGTGGCGTCGAAGCCGCGTGGGCTCCAGCGGTCGGAGAGGGCGTCCAGGATCGGGACGGAGGTCTCGTTGCGGACGGTCAGCTGCTCGGTCATGTGACTCCGTTCAAAGCGCTTACGCTCGTGGTTTGCGGGGAACATGGCCGGAGCCACTCGTACGGCAACAACCACTTGTACCTGCAAGCTATTCCCACGAGCTGGGTGTGTTCGTCAGCGTTACGGCGTATTTCCGGATGCGCCTGATGCTCCTATGTCTGTCAAGCGGCGTTGGTGAGCCATTGTCGGTAGCGGTGGGTGAAGTCTGGGTCGTGGATGATGCCTCGCTCGACGCGTGACATGTGGTTGATGTTCGTCGTGAGTAGCGGCGCGATGTGGTTCATCGAGTAGCCGAGCCTGAGGCGGTGTGCGCGGAGGTCGTCGATCGCTTCGACGGGCTGCGGTTTCACGAGATGTTGGAACACTTCCCAAGCGATCGCGCGCTTTAACGCCCGCAACGCTTCCTTCTTCGTTTTGCCCTCGCTGAGACGCCGCGCGAAGTACTCCCTCGAGCGTTGATCGTGCGAGATACGGACGAGCGCGATGCGATGGATCGCGGCGTTCGCGGCCCGGTCCCCGCCCCGGTTCAAGCGAAACCTGGTCGTCTTCCCCGAAGACGCTGGGATCGGGGCAGTACCCGCGAGCATCGCGAACGCTCCCTCGGATCGCAACCGCTCCGGGTTATCGCCCGCGGTGACCACGAGCTGCGCCGCGGTCACCGGCCCGACGCCGAACGCCGCCCGCAACGCGGGAGCGGCCCGCTGGGAGAGCGCATCGATCTGCTCGTCCAGGTCCGTGACCTCCTCGTCCAGCGCCGCGCAACGGCGAGCGAGCAGCCGCAACACGGCCCGCGTCGTTTCGGTGACCGATCCCGTGTCCGAGGCGTTCGGGCGCAACGAGCGCAGTTTCGCGTGCCGACGCAGCGCCGACAAGCCTCGCAGCTGCGCTCGGAGTTCCTCGGGAGCGGTCACGAGCAGCGACGTGATCTGGACCTGAGCTGCGACTCGCGCGCGCATCGCGGAGCGCCTCGCTGCCAGCAACACCCGCAACGATTCACTGTCCCCGACCGCGGACTTCGGGACCGGCAACGTCGGGTCAGCGAGCGCCGCCCGCGCCGCCGCATACGCGTCGATCGGGTCGGACTTCCCGCCCCGACGCGCTGCTCTCGAGGGGCGGATCACTTCCGCGACCTGCAACCCCGCCGCGGGGAACTCCGCGTCCCCGAGGAGCGCTCCCGTGATCGAGACCACGGCCGCGTGGTGCGTGTCCGCGTGCGTATCGACGCCGGCCACGACATTCCCAACACTGTTTGTCATCATTGACGTGCTTCCTTCCCAAGAGGGGCACTCTGGTCGGGCGGCAGGCAAGACGTTGACGGGACTCTTTGGTCAGGCTCCTATGAAGTCACGTCCGCCCGGCCAGAACACCAAGCAAACACTGGCCTCGGGCCGTCGAATCATTCGAAAGACAACCCCGCAAGCAGGTGCCAGTCGGTGGCAGAGACAGACCCGAAACCAGTTCTCCCATCATCAACGTCGGTGGCCCTGCGTATCTTGGGGTCATGTCGCATCCACTCACCCACGGGCACCTCGGCGTCGACGTGCCAGACAGCCGCGGCCGCACCGGGCTCGACCAGGCCGGGCGCGAGCTGACTCGCAACCCGAACGTCGAGGTCGAGAACGTCGAGGTCACCTCAGACGGCTGGCACGTGCTGCGGCGCACGACGTTCCGGTACCGCGGGCGCGACGGCGAATGGGCGACGCAGCAGCGCGAGACCTACGACCGCGGCAACGGCGCCACGATCCTCCTCTACGATCTCGACAGTCGCCAGATCCTGCTCGGACGCCAGTTCCGCTACCCGGTCTACGTCAACGGTCACGAGGACGGCATGCTCCTCGAGACGGCCGCGGGCCTCCTCGACGGCGACTCCCCTGAAGACGCGATCCGTCGCGAAGCGGAGGAAGAGCTCGGGGTTGTTGTCGGGCAGGTCACTCCCGTCTTCGAGCTGTACATGAGCCCCGGTTCGGTGACCGAGAGCATCCACTTCTTCGCCGCGCCCTGGTCGGCCGCTGCCCCCATCACGGGCGGGGGAGGCGTCGAGGAGGAAGGCGAGGAGATCGAGTCGGTTGCCCTCGACTTCGACGAGGCGCTGCGCATGATCACAACCGGTGAGATCCAGGATGCGAAGACCGTGCTGCTCCTGCAATGGGCAGCCCTCAACCTGCCGTGGCCCGCCGCTGAAGGACAGCCTGGCGAAGGAGGAACGCATGCCTGATTCACTCTTCCGGGGCGTCAGCGCCTTCCCGCTCACCCCCATCACTTCGACGGGCGTCGATGCAGCCAGTTACGCGGCTCTCGTCGAGCGACTCCAGGCTGCTGGCGTCGACTCGATCAGTGCGCTCGGCTCGACGGGCAGCTACGCGTACCTCGACCTCGGCGAGCGGGCGTCCGTCGCCAAGCTCACCGTGAAGCACGCGGGATCGGTGCCCGTCATCGTCGGCATCGGCGCGCTCCGCACTCGTGACGTGCTCGAGAACCTCCGGACGGCTGAGGATGCGGGTGCCTCGGCGGTTCTGCTCGCCCCGGTGTCGTACCAGCCGCTCACGGAGGACGAGGTCTACGGGCTCTACGAGGACGTCGCTGCGACTTCGAGCCTGCCGATCATCGTCTACGACAACCCGACGACGACGGGGATCGTCGTGAGCGACGCCCTCCACGCGCGTATCGCCGGGCTCGACCTCGTGCGATCGATCAAGATCCCGCCGGCGTCGCTCGACGTCGCCCAGGTGAGCGAGCGAGTCACCGCCCTTCGCGATGAGGTCGGTGGCCCCATCTCGGTGGGCATCAGCGGCGACCCGTACGCTGCCGCCGGGCTGCTCGGCGGATGCGACGTCTGGTACTCGGTGCTCGCCGGCGTCCTGCCGGCCGAGAGCCTCGCCATCACGCGGGCTGCGTTGAGCGGCAAAGCCGAACTCGCGCTGAGCCTCTCTGCACGCCTCGACCCGCTGTGGGAGCTGTTCCGGGCCCACGGCAGCTATCGAGTCGCATCCGCGATCGCCGCGCAGCTCGGCCTCGTGCCGACCGTCAACCTGCCGAGGCCCGTCCACGAGCTGGATGGCGCAGGCCAGCGCGCCGTCGCGGCGGCACTCCGCGCGATCTGACGCGTGCCCGCACCGTGCCTGCACTGAGCGCGCTCTTGGCCGGTGGCTAATGAGTGAAATCGTGAGCCTCGAACTGCTCTTCGATCACGCGAGCGAAGCGCGTATCCGAGGCGAGTGGCGGGCGCTGCAGGAGCTCGGCGTGTCCAGCATGGGCGCGCACGCCTCGGTGAGCAATCGTCCGCACCTCTCGCTGCTCGTGCGAAGCGGGTCGCAGGGGGGGGCGCAGTGTGAGGCCGGCCCTGACCTTGCGGGCGCGGCGGCCGGTCCTTCGCCGGTCGAGCCTGGTCCTAGCGAGCCGTCGCTCGTCGACGTCGAAGCCGTCCGGGATGCGGCGGGCCGGTTGCCGATCGCTCTCACGCTCGGCGGGCCCCAGCTATTCGTGCACGGCACGCGCGCGGTCCTCGCGCGGAGCGTCGTGCCGTCCGTCGGTCTCCTCGAATTCCATGCGGAGCTGCACCGATTGGCCGGCCGCGAGGAGGTCGCGGTCGATCTGCCACACAGGACGCCAGGGAGCTGGACTCCGCACGTCACGCTCGCAAAACGGCTGAAGCTCGCCGACCTGGAGCGTGCGGTGTCCGCGCTCGACCTCGAGCCGATGCACGTGCTGGCCACCGAGCTGCGGCTCTGGGACGCGCGCGCGGGCACCACGCAGCAGCTTCGCTGACCAAGCACAGTGCAGATCTGCGGCGCAGCGGCCGTTCTCGTCGGATTCTCCCAAGAATCGCGCTGATGTGCGCCAGGGCCGCAACCGGACGAGACGCGCGCCCGTCCAACTCCCGTGATGGACGCGCCCGCCGGGCTGGCTTCTCCTCGGTCTGCGCCCGTTTGTCCCGGAAGTTGGCCGGGTCGGAAGCCAGATTGAGTGGCCTGGGGCCTAGCGCGAGATTTTTGCCTCGCCGAGCCGGACGACAACAACGCCGACCATGATCAGTGCCCCGCCCACGAGCTGCACCGGGTTGGGGAGCTCGCCGAGCAGCAACCACGCGAACAGCACCGCTGCGACGACCTCGGAGAGTCCGACAAACGAGGTCAGTCGGGGCCCGAGGCGGCGCGCTGCTGCGATGCCGGCGACGTAGGCACCGGCCGCAGTCACGAGTCCAAGCACGAGCACCGCGACCCACCACGGCATGGACGCCCCGCCCAGCTCGACGGGCGCATCCGTCACCGCCATCGGTAGGACGCCGACAAGGCCGCCGAGGCCAAGCACAACAGCGCCGACCAGGAGCCCGCCGCCGGCGAGCACCGTCCCGGGGAGCTCCGTGTCGGTGTCGGCCGACATGACGAAGTAGAAGGCGACGCCGACCATCGCTCCGAGCGCCCACAGTACGCCCGCGACATCGAGCTGCACGCCGCCGAAGATCTGGAGCACGAGCAAGAGCCCGCCGGCGGCGACGGCGGCGCCGATGAGGGTGAGAGCGTGCGGACGCTGGCGGTGCCGCAGCCACATCCACAGCACGACGATGGCCGGTGCCGTGTACTCGATGAGCAGCGCGACACCAACCTGCAGGGTCGCTACGGCTGTGAAGTAGGCGAGCTGCGTGCCCGCGACGGCGATCGCGCCGTAGACCGCGAGCCTCACGAGGTTGCCGCGGTTGGCGAGGAGGTACCAGCGGCCGCGCAGTGCGATCAGAGCCACGGGTGCAAGCGCAAGTGCCGCGAGCGAGACGCGGGCGGTGACTGCGGCACCCGGCGTCCAGCCTGCATCGAGCAGGCCGCGCGCGAACGGACCGGACAGGGCGAAGGCGCCCGCCGAGATGAGGGCGAAGAGGAGGCCGGATGCAAGGCGAGAGTTCGCCGAGGAGGGAGCGACGAGCGGGGTCGCGGATGCCCCGATCGCGCTCGCAGACGTTCCAACACTGTGTGTGTCATTGGCGTTCACCTTCATAGAAGATGACACTAGCCGCGGTTTGGTAATCTGCAAAGGTGCTTTTCACTAATGACACCGAGGAGGCGCTCTCCGCAGCCGCGGCGCTCGTGAACAGCGACGTCGAGCCAGTCACGCTGCGCACGCGCGGCGAGCTCGCCGACTTCTTCCGGGACCTCGGCTACACGGGCCGCTTCGACGGCGACGAGGCAGAGTTCCAGCGCATCCGGGCGATCCGCCCACGACTGAGGGAGCTGCTCACCGCCGACCGAGATGCCGCAGCCTCGCTCGTGAACCAGACGCTGGTCGAGTACAACGCGACCCCGCAGCTTGTGCGCCACGGCACCGCCGACTGGCACCTGCACGCCGTCGACTCCGAACGCCCGCTTGACGAGCGCATCACGGTCGAGACGGCGCTCGCGGTCGTCGACCTCATCCGCGCCGACGAGATGTCCCGCCTCGGCACCTGCGACGCCGACAATTGCGAGGGTGTTGTCGTCGACCTCACCCGCAACCGCACGAAGCGCTTCTGCTCAACGAGGTGCGCGAACCGGTCTGCCGTCGCGGCCTACCGGGCTCGCCGCCGCGAGCATCCGGAGCTCTGACGAGGACCGCCGGACCTGGTGGTTACGAGGCCGCGGCCCTCGCTTCCGTGGCTGTCGCGCTGAATGCGCGTACCAGCGGATTCGTGTCGTTGGCCCTGTGTGCGAGCTGGACCGAGCTGACGGTCCGAGTTGACTCGAGTGGGACCGCGACAGCTCCACGCGGTAGCGGCCCGACCGCACTGGCAGGGGCGAGTGCGACGCCCAGCCCCGCCGCGACAAGGTGGAAGATGGTGCCCCACTCCGCACCGCTGTGGCCGAGTCGTGGCTCGATGCCCGCCTCGCGGAAGGGCCGCAGCGTGAGGGTGTGGGCTCGTGACCCGGACGCCTGCGGGAAGAGCACAAGCGGTGACGATGCGAGCTGGGGTGCGGTGACCGTCTCGTGTTCGGCCAGTTCATGATCGGCTGGTAGGACGGCCATGAAGGGGTCCACGAAGAGGGTCGAGATCGTGAGCCCATCGTGTTCGTCGGCGTCGCGCACGATCCCTACGTCGGCGGTGCCGCGTTCCAGGCGCTCCAGCACCACTGAAGTGGGGCCCTCATGGAGCTCGACGAGCACGTCTGGTCGGCTGAGCGTGAAGTGGCGCAGCGTCGAGCTCACGATGCCAGCCCCGGAGGAGATGAACGAGACGTCGATGCGGCCGGACTCGCCGCGCGCGACGCGGCGCGCCTCATCCACATCGGAGGCGAGCAAAGCGAGCAGTCCATGCGCTCTCGGGTGGAACCCGCGTCCAGCCTCCGTCAGCTCGACGGAACGCGACGTGCGAGTGAAGAGCAGGACGCCCATCAGCTGTTCGAGCTGGCGGATCTGCTGCGAGAGTGCGGGCTGTGCGATGTGCAGGCGAGCGGCGGCGCGGCCGAAGTGCAGCTCCTCGGCAAGCGCGAGGAAATAGCGGAGGTGGCGCAGTTCAACACGGGGATCCATAACCCAAGCTTATTGATGTCGCGGTCATCCGGTATTGGACCTCTTGATGCGAGCGCGGCACCCTTGAGGAGTGCCAGAGCTCCAGACCCACATCACCGTGACCTCACTCTCCTCCCTTGAAGACGCCGCAGCCTTCCGAGAGATCAGCGAAGCCTGGATTTCGCGCCTCTTCAGCGTGACGGCCGACGATCGCAGGCTGCTCGACGACCCCCTCGGTGAGATTCTCGAGCCGGGTGGTGACGTGCTGCTCGCGCGCGCGGAATCCGGCGGCGTACTCGGCTGCGTTGCACTCCTGCCTTACGGGGAAGGGGTGTTCGAACTCGCGAAGATGGGCGTCTCGCCGGAGGCTCAGGGGGCGGGAGTGGGTCGGCGCCTTGTCGCCGCGGCTATCGAGCGTGCCCCGCAGCTCGGCGGTCGCGTGGTCTTCCTCGGCTCCCACTCGACTCTCCTGCCCGCGCTGCACCTCTACGAGACGGCAGGCTTCACGCGCATCACTCGAGAGCAACTGCCCGTGGCGGACTACTACGCGCGGGCCGACACCTTCATGAGGCTCGAACTCGGCTGACACCAGCGCGCAGAGTTGTGGCCCATTACTGCTCCCAGTGCCGGGAACAACAACGGGCCACAACGATCTGGGCGCCGCGGCCGGCGTGGGCTACACCGCGGCGGGGCCCGACTCGCCAGTGCGGACGCGGATGACGTGGCTCACGTCGGTCACCCACACCTTGCCGTCGCCGACGTTGCCGGTGCGGGCAGCGGCGACGACAACCTCGAGCGCCTTGTCGAGGGTCTCGTCGGCGACAAGCACCTCCACGCGCGTCTTGGCGCGGAACGAGACCTTCACGGCCTGCCCCCGGTAGTACTCGGTGAGGCCCTTCTGGTGGCCGTGCCCCTCCACCTCGGTGATGGTGAGGCCCGTGAAGCCTGCGGCCTCGAGGGCGTCCTTCACGTCGTCGACCTTCGTCGGCTGGATCACTGCGGTCACGAGCTTCATCGGCGTGCGCTCCTCTTCTGGGCGGGCGTTGTCTGGGCGTTCTGGTCGTGCGGGACGCGCGTCGTCTGCGTGTTCTGGTCGCGCGGGGTGAACTGGGGCCTGCGGGTGTCCCCGCTGCGTGCATCCATCATCGTCAGCGGGTTTCCATCTCGTACGCGCGCTCCGCGTGGATGCCTCGGTCGAGTCCGACAGCCTCGACCTCGTCCGGCACGCGGATGGGCACGATCTTGTTCATGACCCAGGCGATCGCGTAGGTCACGGCGAACGCGTACACGCAGGTCACGACGATGGCGATGAGCTCGCGCCAGAGGAGGCTCGCGTCGCCGCCGAAGAAGAGGCCGGTGACGCCGGCCGGTGCCGCGGCCGCGCCGAGGAACACCACGAACAGCGCTCCGACGATGCCGCCGATGCCGTGCACGGAGAAGGCGTCGAGCGCGTCGTCGATCTTGGCGCGGTTCTTCCAGCCGATGCAGAGCGCTACGACGGCGCCGGAGACGAAGCCGAGCGCAAGGGCGCCGAGCGGGGTGACCGCATCCGCTGCCGGGGTGATGCCGACGAGGCCCGAGATCATGCCGGTTGCCATGCCGAGCGTCGTCGCGTGCTTGTCGCGGATGCGCTCGATGAGCAAGTAGCCCATCGCGCCGGTCAGTGCGGCGAGGGTCGTGGTGAGCACCACGTAGCCGGCGAGGAAGTTCGCTCCGGCTGCGGTGCCGCCGTTGAAGCCGATCCAGCCGAAGAAGAGGAGGCCGGCGCCGAGGAGCACCAGCGGCATGTTGTGCGGCCGCATCTCTGTGTTCTTGCGGCGGCCAAGCACCATGGCGAGGGCAACGGCCGAAGCGCCAGCGTTCATGTGCACCGCCGTGCCGCCGGCGTAGTCGTGCAGGCCGAGGACGTTGCGCATCCACCCGCCGACCGTCTCGCCGTCTTCGCTCGTGAACGCGAACACCCAGTGGGCGAGGGGTGCGTAGACGAGGATCGTCCACAGGGCGGCGAAGACCAGCCACGCCCAGTACTTCATGCGGCCAGCCGCGCCGGATGCGACGATCGCGATGCTGATGGCGGCGAAGAGGATGTAGAAGGCACCCCAGTACGCGTCGACCGTGATCATGTCGCCGTCAGAGGAGTCGGTCATGAACGACTCCATGCCGACAAACGCGAGCGGGTCGCCGATGATGCCGGCGCCGCCCACCGAGTTGCCGAGCACCATGCCGTGCACAAACAGCACGTAGATGACGGCGACGACGGCCATGGATCCGAAGACCATCATGGCCATGTTGAGCATGTTCTTGCTGTTGAGCATTCCTCCGTAGAAGAACGAGATTCCGGGGAACATCAGGAGGACGAGGCCGAATGCGGCGAGCATCCAGCCGAGATCGGCAGCGGGCATACATGGCTCCTTGTGTGGGGGTCATGGGAGAAGAGCGTGCGGGATGCACGGGTGGAGCAGTCGGGGCGTGGACGCCCCGAAGTCAGTCGACGAGCCAGGTGGGGGAGGCCTTGAACTTGTCGGCGGCGAGGAGGGCGGCGTCGATGACGCCGCCGCCCTGCAGGTCGGGCGGGAGGGCTTCGTCGCGGTGGGTGGTGCTCCAGCCGAGCATCGTGAGGGTGCGCACCATCGAGAGGGCGCAGCCGAGCTCGAGCTGGGCGTCCGTCAGCTGCCCCTCGGATCGGTACCCGTCGATCCAGTTGCGCGCCATCGTGCGCAGCTCCGGCTTGTGCTCCTGGAACGTGAGCGCTGACGCGAAGTCGTAGAGGAACCAGCTGAAGCCGGAGTCATCGAAGTCGATGACGATGAGGCGCTCACCGTCGCGGATCACGTTGGTCGGCCGAAGATCGGAGTGCACGAGCCCCCAGTCCTGCCAGCCCGCGGGGGCCGCCTGCACGCGTGTCAGGGCGGCCATCTCGGCGCGCTCGAGGTGGTCGAGCTGGGCAGGGGTGAGGGATGCGCGGCGCCAGTCGCCCCACCTCGCGGTCGATCCGAGCAGGTCGGGGAGGCCCCACGTGAAGCGCGTGAAGCCTGCGGGTCGCCGCCAGCTCCGGGCGTGGTCGTGCAGGCGGGCTGTGATCTGCCCGAGCTCCGTAAACCAGGGGGCGGCGTCGTCCACGTCTTGCAGGATCGAGCCGCGCACGTGCTCGAAGTAGACCGCCTTGAGCGTGAGCCCGTCAGGTGACTGGATGCTCTGCGTCACCCGACCGTCGGCGCCTGGGATCGGGGACGGCACCTCCGCGCATCCGGAGTCGCGGATCGCCTCGACCCACAGCATCTCGGAGCGCAGCTGCTCGTCGCCTTCCTGGTAGCCGGGCTGCTGCAGGCGTACGACCCCGACGGGCTGGTCGTCGAGCTCGACGAGGTAGGACGCGTTCTCTGAGACCGAGATGAGCTTCGTCGCAGCCTCGGGCGCGATGCCGAACGCCGCGAGCATCCCGTCGTGCAGCCACGCCGGAGCAGCCTCGCCCTTGACGAGGGCGTCGAAGACGCGCAGCCCCGAAACGGGGTGCTTGAGCGGTGCCTCGATCATGGTCGTCTCCTCGGGCTGGGGCGATCCGGGCAGCGGATGCGCGGATCGCGGCGGCTCTGGTGTGTGCCGGCTGAGTGCGGGGTGATCCATGTTTAGGTGCCGATTCGCTGGAAATGCGGCTTCTAGTGACACTCGTTACACACGATTTACCAGGAGGAAACAGTCCGCTCGTGTGGGGCCGCCAGGATCGAAGCGCCGACCGGGCGAAGTGCGCCCGCGGGAGAGGACAAGCCACGTGAGTAGATCCACGATCATGGACGGCAACAGCTACCGAGTGGGGGAGTCCTCAGCGGCGGCCGAGACCGAAGCCATGGTCGAGCGGCGCACGAGGCTCCTCGGGCCCTCCTACCGGCTCTTCTACTCGAACCCCGTGCACCTCGTGCGCGGCAGCGGCACGTACCTGTACGACAGCGACGGCGTCGAGTACCTCGACATGTACAACAACGTCGCGAGCCTCGGACACGCCCATCCGCGGGTCGTCGAGGCGATGGCCGCGCAGGCCGGCACCCTCAACACGCACACGAGGTACCTGCACGAGGCGATCCTCGACTACACCGAGGACCTGCTCTCGACGATGCCCGCCGAGATCGGGCAGGTCATGTACCAGTGCACGGGCTCCGAGGCGAACGACCTCGCCCTGCGCGTCGCCGCCGCCTACACGGGTGGCACCGGGGTCATCGTGACGAGCGAGGCGTACCACGGCACGTCGGGACTCACCTCGGCGGTGTCTCCCGCGCTCGGGAGCGGGCAGACGCTCGGGCTCGAGGTGCGCACCGTGCCGGGGCCAGACACCTACCGCACGGCGCCCGAGCTGGTCGGCGAGAAGCTCGCGGCCGACATCCGCGCCGCCATCGCCGACCTGGCGAAGTACGGCGTCAAGTTCTCGGCGTTCCTCGCGGACTCGGTGTTCTCGTCCGACGGGGTTGCCGCCGACCCGGCTGGGTTCCTCAGGCCTGCCTTCGACGCCGTCCACGAGGCCGGTGGCGTGTGGATCGCCGACGAGGTGCAGCCCGGCTTCGGCCGCCTCGGCCCCCGGATGTGGGGCTTCTCGCGGCACGACATCGTGCCGGACATCGTGACCATGGGCAAGCCCATGGGCAACGGCATCCCCGTCTCCGGCATGGCCGCGCGACCCGAGGTGCTTGAACCCTTCGCCACGGGCATCCCGTACTTCAACACCTTCGGCGGCAACCCCGTCGCGATCTCGGCAGCTCAGGCGGTGCTCGACGTGCTGCGCGACGAGGGGCTGCCCGAGCGTGCGGCAGTCGTCGGCGACCAGCTGCGGGCCGCGATCCGCTCGGTGGGGGATGCTCGTATCGGCGACGTGCGCGGGGCCGGGCAGTTCACGGGCGTCGAGATCGTCTCGGACCCGGAGCTCAAGACGGCGGACGGCCAGACGGCACTCGCTCTGGTCAACGCGCTGCGCGAGCACCGAGTGCTCACGTCGACAGCGGGGCCGCACAACAACGTGCTCAAAGTGCGACCGCCGCTGTCGTTCCAGGAGCATGACATCGACCGCTTCACGGATGCGCTCGCCGCGGCGCTCGCGGACGTGCCGGTGCGCTGAGGCGAGCGGCGAGGCGGGGACCTGGTCGTTGCGCGGCGGGTCGAGTGACCAACTTCGGTGACAATTCGAACTTCGCGCCCCGATTCGGAGCGATTTCGGCCGAACAAGCACTCAAGTTGGCCAGGCGTCCCGGTGTCCGGAGGCGAGGCGGGGCCTGCGTTGCCCGCCCGCGGTAGAGTCCACGGCATGTGGGAGAGCAAGGAGTGAGCGGCGGTCTGGTCGCTGCGCTGCTCGGGCTCGCGATCGTCGACTCGCTGAACCTCTCGACGATCGCCGTCGTGATCCTCATCCTGCTCACGGTGCAACGGCCGGTGGCAACCGGATGGGTCTACGCGGCCGGCGCCGTCGTCGCGTTCTTCGGGCTGACGATGCTCGTCTACTTCGGGGCGAGCTTCGCCGGCACGCTCGTGGAGGATCTCGCGACTTGGATGCGCCGCATCATCTTCGTCGGCTTCGGGGTCGTGTTCGTCGTGTTCGGCGTGCGGCGCTTCCGCACACGCGAGCGCCGCGGCTATCCGCTGCTGCGCTGGGTGAACCCGATCACCGCCTTCCCGCTGGGCATGGTCGCGACGCTCGCCGATCTCCCGAACGCCTTCCCCATGTTCTTCGCCGTCGAACGGCTCATCGACGCCAACGTCCCCGCGCCGGCCGCACTCACCGCGCTCGCGGGCTACACGGTGGTCTACGCCATTCCGACGGTGCTCGCGCTGGTGCTCGGCATCGTCTTCAAGGACCGGCCGCGCGACCGCTTCCGGGAGGTCTACGACCGACTCACCGGCGGCGAGGTGAGGGCGAGCCGGCCGATGGCGGGGCTGCACTTCGCGATCGCGGCGGCCTGCTTCGTGGTGGCCGCCTTCTTCGTCTGAGCGTCGTGGGTGGCTCGGCGGTCGTGAGTAGTCTCGCTCACATGAGCATCGAGAAAGCGCCGCGGTCGACCGCGGCCATCGTGGTCGGCTGCGTCGGGTTCCTGCTCGTGACCGGGTACGCGGTCCTCGGGACGCTGCAGGTTCTCGTGCTCGACCCGCTCGCGGCGGTCCCCGACATGAGCCTCGAGGAGATCTACATACACGCAGCTCGCTCCAACGAGACCATTCACGTCTGGGTCGTCGTCACGCTCCTGGGCCCGGGGTTGTTGCTGGGGCTCGGGAGTCTTGTGCTCTCCTTCAGGCGGGGCGCGACGTGGGTCCAGAGCGCTGCCGTGGCTTCCGGCCTCCTCTTCCTCGGTGGGCTTCCCTTCTTCTGGGCGTGGTTCGGTGTCGGTATGAATATCGCGGATGCGTTCGGCACCAGCGGTGGTGACCACACTGGCCTGGGCGCGGTCATGTGGGCGACGAGTGGATGCGGGGCGCTGGTCTTGCTCCTGCTCGCGGTCTGGGTGGGCGTCAGGAGCGGTGTCAGGGCTTGGTGGGGCCGCCGCGCGGTGCTCGCCCAGCCGGAACTCGCTGACCCTCCACATAGCGAGGCGTAGCATCGGAAGGAACCCCCCTCCCGGGTTCGCGGCGCCTCGCGTCGCACACTGAAGCCGGGCCGTCGCTCCGCCCGGAGAGAGGCAGCGCCATGAAAGCACTGCAGTACCGCGCGATCGGCTCGCGCCCCGAACTCGTCGAGATCGATACCCCAACGCCCGCCGCGGGCGAGATCCTGCTCAAGGTGACGGCCGCCGGCGCCTGCCACTCGGACGAGTTCATCATGGGCGCCTCCGAGGAGGAGTACTCCTTCAAGCCGCTGCCGCTCACGCTCGGCCACGAGGTCGCGGGTGTCGTCGAGGCGATCGGCAGCGGCGTCCGAGACGTCGAGGTCGGCGAGGCTGTCATCGTCTACGGGCCCTGGGGCTGCGGACGCTGCTACCACTGCGCCGGCGGGGCTGAGCAGAACTGCGAGAAGGGGATGCGCGCGCCCGGCATCTACAGTGACGGCGGCATGGCCGAGTACATGATCTTCGACGACGCACGCCACCTCGTGCCGATCGGCGACCTCGACCCCGTCAAGAACGTGTCGCTCACCGACGCCGGACTCACCCCGTACCGGGCGGTGAAGTCGGCGCTGCCGAAGCTCGTTCCCGGCACGACCGCGGTTGTCATCGGCTCCGGAGGTCTCGGCCACGTCGCGATCCAGCTGCTTAAGGCGCTCTCGTCGGCGACGGTTGTCGTGCTCGACGTCGGCGAGGCGCAGCTCGAGCTCGCCCGCACAGTCGGCGCGGACCACACCTTCTTGTCGAACCCGGATGCGATCCCCGCCGTCAAGGACCTCACACGAGGCCTGGGCGCGACGGTGGTCTTCGACTTCGTCGGCATCCAGCCGACCGCCGACCTGTCGGCGAAGATGGTCGCTGCCGCCGGGTCCGTCGTGGTCGTCGGAGTCGCGAGCGGGGCTGTGCCCATCGGTCAGACGACGGTGCCGCTCGACGTCACCGGCCGCGCCATCAACTGGGGCTCCAGGACGGAGCTCATGGAGGTCGTGGAGCTCGCGAAGCGCGGTGCCATCAACATCCACGTCGAGCAGTTCTCGCTCGACGAGGCTCCCGCCGCCTACGAGAAGCTGCACGCCGGCGAGATCCGCGGCCGCGCGGTCATCGTCCCGTAGCAAGCATTTACCCTCTCGCCCGTCCGGCTCCCGCGTGCATCCACGCGAGCAATGCATGCTCATCTCGAAACGAACATGCACCGCTCGTGTGGATGCGCCTTACGCCAGGCAGGTGGGGCGACCGGGCGCGAGCTGGCGCGGCTCAGTACGCGACGCCGAAGCGCGCGCGGCGGTGGGCTGGTGACTCGATCTCGGCGACGATCGCTGCCGCGAAGTCGGCGCCGGAGATGTTCGAGTCGCCGTTGGCATCGGTGAGGAGCACGTCGCCGCCGATGCGGTACTCGCCGAGCGCCTCGCCTGGTGCCCACGCGCCGAAGGCGGCGGCGGGGCTCACGTAGAACCAGTCGAGTCCGGGGTCGGATGCGCGCAGGTCGTCGAGCACGCCCGCCATCTCGGCGGCCTCGGGCTTCACTGCATCCGGGAAGCCGTCGGTGTCGGCGAGTCGAGGACCGCCTTCGGCGACGAGCAGCGAACCGGCGCCACCGACGACCCCGAAGCGCACGCCCTGCTTCGCGGCGAGCGCCGCGGCCGTGGCGAGGACGCCGCGGGTGCGCCTCTCGAGTTCGCCGCGCGGCGACAGGGCGGAGACGACAACCTCGGCGCCGTCGAAGGCGCGGTCGAGGGCGCCGTCTTCCAGCACGCTGCCGGTCACGTAGCTGACGCCGTCGAGCTGCGCGTCCGGCGCGGAGCGGCTGACGGAGGTGACCTCGTGGCCCGCGGTTGCGGCGGCCTTGACGAGGTTGCTTCCGGCGTATCCGGTTCCGCCGAGGATGGTGATCTTGGCCATGGTGGTCCTTTCGTCGCGGCGGCCGGTCTCGGGCGCCGACAGTCACCGTAGGAGACCGACTGCGGGGAGGGGAAGAAGGCACTTTGCAGGGCGTCAGTTACCGCAAAGTGCCTGTGGTGCATCCCTTGAGTCTCCTTCGGTAACTGAGTACCGTGCAGTTACCCGAAGAAAGGTGGGGCATGTCCGAGCCGCTGTGGGACCCGTACCTTCGCGACTGCCCGTCGCGGAGGCTGCTCGACCGCATCGGCGATCGCTGGACGGTGCTGGTCGTCGGCACGCTGCACGAGGGCCCGAAGCGCTTCTCTGAGATTCAGGCGGCGGTCGACGGCGTCTCGCAGAAGATGCTCACGCAGACGCTCCGCGGGCTGGAGCGCGACGGCCTCGTCACGCGCACCGTGTTCCCGCAGGTGCCGCCGCGCGTCGCCTACGAGCTGACGGCATCCGGTCGCACCCTGCTCGGCCCGTTGCGCGTCCTCACCGAGTGGGCGACCGAGCACATGTCCGGTGTCGCGGAGGCGCAGCGGGAGTACGACACCGCGAGCGGATAAACCCGCCGGCCTGAGCCCGGATGTGCGAACACAGGAAAACAGGAAGCTCGCAAGCCGAGCACGGAGCCAGAACAAAAGCACCGACGGCAGAACAGCAGAACAGCAACGCAGCAGCACCGACAGTTCGAGCAGTTCATCATGACCGCAGCACCCACCGACCGCATCGCGGTGACCGGCAGCACGGGAGCGGTCGGCGGCCTCGTCGCGCGCCGGCTCGCTGATGCCGGGGCCGCCCAGCTCCTCCTCGCGCGCACTCCGGCGAAGGCGCCGAGGCTGCCGGGGTGCGTGGTCGCGCCCTTCAGCTACGCGGATCGCGACGCATCCACGGAAGCCCTCCAGGGCATCCGCACGCTGTTCATGGTGTCGGCGGCGGAGAGCGAGTCGCGACTGGACGAGCACAAGGCGTTCATCGACGCGGCCGCAGACGCCGGGGTCGAGCACGTCGTGTACACGTCCTTCTTCGGAGCTTCGCCCGACTCGACGTTCACGTTGGCCCGGGACCACTTCGCGACGGAGGAGCACCTCAAGGCCTCCGGGATGACGTGGACCTTCCTGCGCGACAACTTCTACATGGACGTCATGCCGATGTTCGTGGGCGACGACGGCGTGCTCCGCGGGCCCGCCGGCGACGGTCGGGTGTCGATCGTGAGCCGCGCCGACGTGGCGGCGGTCGCGTCGAGCGTGCTGCTCGCACCGGATGCGCACCAAGGGGCGACGTACGACCTGACTGGCCCGGAGGCGCTCACGGCGACCGAGATCGCAGCGGCGATCACCCACGTTTGGGGCGCGGACATCACGTTCCACGACGAGACGCTCGACGAGGCGTACGAGTCGAGGAAGAAATGGGGAGCACCCGCCTGGCAGAACGACGCCTGGGTCAGCACGTACACGGCCATCGCGAGCGGTGAGCTGTCGCGCGTTTCCGACGATGTGGAGCGGATCACCGGCCGGGCGGCGCTGTCGTTCGCGGAGTACCTGGCAGGCGGGGAGCTCGGCGTCAGCGACTAGCGGCGCGCGTCAGCTCTTCGTGAGGTCCTGGGCGAGCATCACGATGATGCCGCTCGGGCCGCGCAAGTAGGTGAGCTTGTAGACGTCCTGGTAGTTCGCGACGCCGCGGAGCGGGTGGCAGCCGTGCTTGGCGGCGATGGCCAGCGATTCGTCGATGTCGTCGACAGAGAACGCGACGCGGTGCATGCCGATCTCGTTGGGCAGCGTCGGCTCGGTCTCGATGGCGTCGGGGTGGATGTACTCGAAGAGCTCGAGCTGTCCGTGGCCGTCCGGCGTCTGCAGCACCGCGATCTTGGCGTGGTTGCCGTCGAGGCCGACCGCGGTCGAGGCCCAGTCACCGCTGACCTCGTCGCGGCCGAGCACCGTGAGACCGAGGTCGGTGAAGAAGGCGATGGTGGCTTCGATGTCGCGGACGGCGATACCGACGTTCTCAAGTTTGATGGGCATGTTCCGCATGCTACCCAGCCTGGTCGAGAGCGCCTCGCGCGGCTCAGGCCCCGGTGCGGCGCACCCACCCGACGCGGCCGCCGATGGGCCAGGTCGTGAGTCGCTCAGTAGCGGGGTCGCCCCAGAGCTCGGCGAGGTCGCGCCCGACGTCTTCGAGGAGGCGCGCCTGCCCGGCCTCCCGCGCGGCCCGCACGGCTGACCAGGTCGAGAAGTAGCCGAGCAGCGCATCCAGCGTCAGCCGCTTCTGGATGCTCGGGGCCTGGAACTCGATCTCCTCGAACGGGAACGGCAGGTCGCGGTACTCGCGTTCGACCAGGCGCCGAGACGGCGGCCAGTAGGCGTCGAGGTCTTCGGCGTAGAACTGCTGGGCGCGTCGGTTGATGGATGGGTCGTCGATGCGCAGGATGCCGTAGCAGAGCAGCGCGATGATGCCGCCGTCTGCGCTCACGCGGGTGACCTCGTCGTAGAACCTGGGGAGGTCGAACCAGTGCGCGGCCTGGGCGGCGCTCACGAGCCCGACTGAGCCGTCGCCCAGGGTCGGCGGCAGCGACTCGGCCGGCGCCTGCTGGTATTCGACGCGCGGATGCGGGGCCGCGTTCGCGATCTGCTCGTGGCTCGGGTCGAGGCCGACGACGTGATCGAAGCTCTCCGCGAGCGTGGTCGTGAACTGGCCGTTCCCGCACCCCACGTCGACGGCGAGGTCGGTGCTCAGCGCCAGTTGGGCGAGCTCGGCGGCGAGGGAGGTCGGGTAGGTGGGGCGGAACTGGGCGTAGGCCTGCCCGCCCTCGTCGAACCAGTTGCGCGCATCCGTGTGGGTCATGGTGCTGATGCTAGGGCTGTTCGTCGGGGAAGCGCCCGTGGCGTCAGCCAGCCAGGCGCTCGAACTCCTCCATGACGCGCGGGTGCCGCAGCACGCGAAAGTGCCCGCCCGTCTCCAGCCGCACGTTCTCGGCCCCCAGCAGGAAGCTGCCCTTCGGGATGTGCGGGTCGAAGCAGCCGAAGACCGAGACGATGCGCGAGTTCACCTCCTCCTCCCTCGAGAGGGCGAGGATCGTGCGGTCGCGCGGCGAGAAGATCCGCAGGCTCGGGGCGAACAGCAGTCGCGCGTACGACGATCCGCCGAACGGCGTCGCCACCGCCAGCATCGAGCAGATGCGCGGAACACCAGCCCCCTGCGTCATCGCGTACTTGCCGACGAGCCCGCCTTTGCTATGGGCGACGATGATGACGTCGTCGAGGCGCTGGCGTTCGAGGTAGTCGACGAGATGCGTGGTCGCCTCTGGCACGGGCTTCGTATTGAAGCCGAGCGGGTCGAGGACATGCACCGGATGCCCCGTCGCGTGGATGGAGCGAATGAGCGGCAGCATGAAGCGCCACGGCTCGTAGACGCCGGGGATGACGACGACGGGAGCACGGTGGCCGTCGAGGAAGCTTGCGGCGTCGGTGCGGTCGAGCGCGGCCCGGGCCTGCTGGGCGACGACGTAGGCGTAGTCAAGCGTCCACCAGCCGAGGCGCTTGGCCGAACGGCGGATCGAGCGGAGCATGCGTCTCATGCGACGCCCACGAGCTCGCCGATGCCACAGGTCGGCAGCGCGACCCACCCCTCGGCCTCCGCCGCCTCGCGGAGCTCGGGCGGCACGGGCAGTGTCTTCCCGAGCGCGTGGGCCCTGGCGATGAGGGCAGCGACGAGGGAGTCCAGCGCATCGTCGGACCTGCCCAGGAGCGCGCGCTGCTCGGCCGTCGTCTCGAGGAGGGGGAGCGCATCCATGACAACCTGCGCCGCCAGGATGCGCGCCTCCGGCTTGGTCTTGTAGCCCGGCGTCAGCAGGCCCCACGCGCGCAGGGCCGCGGCCGGGTACACCTCGGCGAGGCGCCCGCCGCCCGAGCGGTCGACGCGCTCGCCCGCGGACGCGAACCCCTCGAGGAGTTCGGCACAGTGGATCGCCGTCATGCCGAGCCGGTCGGTCGAGACGCTGAGCGGCCAGCGCCCCGTCTGCTCGCGCACGACCCGGTCGGTGTGCCGGTAGGCGAGGCGGCGGCGCAGGTCGATGCCGGAGTGCGTGCGCTCGCCAGTCAACCGGCCGGCGTGGGCGGCGACGAACTCCACGAACTCGATGGGCCAGCCGAACGCGCAGTCGATGCCGACGCTGACCGCGTCTTCGGCCAGCTCGATGATCTCGGGATCTGAGGTGCCGAGCTGCAAGTTGCTGAGGCGTGCTCCGTCCGCACCCCACTCGATGCCGGCGAGCGCCGTGCGCGTGGGTTCTGCTGCCAGGTCGACGCCAACGGTTTTCACCCGCGCCACGCTACGCGAACGCGCCCGGCGGGGCGGTCAGGTCTGGCGCGGCTGACAACTTCGGTGACTGAAGCGAGCTTTCTGCCGCGGAAGCGGCTGTTCGAGCCGTGGAGTCACCGAAGTTGTCAGGGTGACCCGCTGACCGGGAGTTCCAGGCCTTCCGACCGGTGCGGAACGGCCGCACCCGCGCCGCAGCTTGGCTAGGCTGGCGGCGTCGAGGCGCGCTCCGCTGCGCGAGGTCAGAGAGGGGCGCTCGTGAGTGTGGGGTCGGTGGGGGCGACGCAGGATGCGGCGGCTCGCCGGTCGCTGCTGATCGCGGTCTTCTCGCTGCTCGGTGCCACCCTGTTCTGGGCGAGCAACTACATCATCGGCGAGGCCGTGCTCACGACGATGGACCCACTCAGCCTCGTGCTGTGGCGGTGGACGCTCGCCGCCGTGCCGCTGCTCGCGATCGCTCACTTCGTGGAGCGCCCGAAATGGCGAGAGATGCTGCGGGCATGGCCGTGGCTGCTGGCGCTCAGCTGCACGGGGCTGGTCGGGTACAACCTGAGCCTCTACGCAGCGCTGCAGTACAGCGACGCCTTCAGCGCTTCGCTCATCAACGCGTTCAACCCCGCCGTCATCGCGGTCGCTGCGGCGGTCTTCCTGGGGCAGCGCCTCACGCGCACCGCGGTTGGGGGCGTCGTGATCGCCCTGGTCGGGGTGTTCATCGTCGTGAGCGGCGGCGACATCGGCGCGCTCCTTGAGACGGGATTCGGGCTCGGGCAGCTGCTCATGTTCGGCGCCGTGGGCATCTGGACGGCCTACACGATCATCGGTCGCAGGTCACCGCCGCTGCCGCCGATCACGTCGACGTCGATCCAGGCGGTTGTCACTGTCCTCATCCTCGCGCCGGCGACCCTCGTGACGGGTGGCCCGCAGCTCCCGGTCTCAGCGGATGCGCTCACCTCACTGCTGCTCATCGCCCTGTTCCCGTCGGTGCTGTCCTACCTGCTCTGGAACCGGGCGCTCGCCGTGATTCCGGCGGCTCGAGCCGGCGTTTTCCTGAACCTGATCACGGTGTTCACGGTCGCGTTCACCCTGCTGGCGGGTCAGCCGTTCACGGTCGGACAGCTCGTGGGCGGCGGCATCGTGATCGTCGGCGTGGTCGTCGCGAACGCGCAGGCGTTCCGTCGGGCGTTCTAGGCAGCGGTGCGCTGAGCCGTGCCGGGCCGCAGTCAGTTCTGGGAGATCGGCCAGGTCTCGACGTCGACGTTGGCAAACGGGAACGGGAAGATCAGCGTCCCCGTGCCCCGCCAATCTTCGACCGGGAGCAGCATGAACCACGCAACGGCGATAACCATCGATCCGAGCGTCACCAGCACGACCGCGAGGGTGGCACGCGCGAGAGTGCGGCGCGCATCCGCTTCGCTTCTCGCTGTGCGCAGAATGCGGGTGAGCGCCGACACGACGATGATGCCGAGGGTGAGCAGCACAAACGGGCTCGGCCCGAGCTGCAGGGAGTAGCAGAGCGGCTCGGTCTCGGTGGGCTGCCCGTCGAAGTCGATGAAGTCGCCGGAAGCTGCGCTGATTCCGCCGAAGCAGCCGCCACGACCAGCGAGCATCAGCATGGAGTAGAGGCCTGCCGCGGCGGCCGCGGCAACCACGAGGTGACGGATGTCGCGGATGGTCCGCGCCCCGGGGAGCGGCGACAGCTCGGCTGCTGCGTCGGTTTTCGATTGCCGGATGGTGCGCATGAAGCCTCCTCGCTCGGTCCTTCCAGGCTGGCACACTTCGCTGACCCGGAGGAATGTGAGCGTGTCGCGCGTGTCGCGCGTGTCCCGCGTCAGTCCGCAAGGTCTCCGACGCGGGCTTGGTTGGTAACCGCCGCCGCCCGCCGCCGCGACGCGTCACGGGCGACCACCCAGCTCGCGACGGCGGCGCAGACGACGAGCGCCAGCACGGCGATGAGGGCCGACCTGAGCCCGAAGTCCTCGCCGAGGAAGCCGAGCGCGGGCGGCCCGACGAGGAACGCGATGTACCCGAGCGTGGCGGCGAACGCGACGCGTGCATCCGGCCGATCGCCCGATGCTCCGGCCGCCGACAGCGCGACGGGGAAGCCGAGCGCGGTGCCGAGGCCCCACAGGATCGCGGCGCCGGCGGCGACAGCCTGGTTGTCGACGAAGATGATGAGCGCCAGCCCCGCCGCTCCGATGAGCGCGCTCGCGCACAGCACCGCGGGCCGGCCGAAGCGGTCGACGAACAAGCCGCCCACGAACCGGCCGATGGTCATCGAGAGGGCGAAGACCGCGAAGATGCCGGAGCCCCAGGCCGCGTCGAAGCCGTGGCCGTCGACCATGACCAGCGGAAGCCAGTCGTTGGCGCTGCCCTCGGCCATCGCGAGCGCGAGCACGATGACGCCGATCAACATCAGCGTCTTGTCGCGCCAGAGCGGGCTGAGGGCTGGCGCGTCTTTTCTCACGTTGCTCGCCATAAGCGCCGACTTGCCGGTGGCGGGCGGGAGGAGGCGGATGGAGGAGACGAGACCAGCCGCGACGACCACCGCGGCGATGCTGAGATGCGCCAGGATCGGGAAGGACGTGGCCGTCGCCACGATGCCGCCGACGGCGCCGATGGTCGTGCCGAGGCTGAAGAAGCCGTGCATCGCGGGCAGCGTCGACTTACCGAGCTGCCGCTCCACGTCGGCCCCTTCGATGTTCAGGGCCACCTCGGCGCCGCCCATGCCGAGGCCGAAGAACGCGAGACCGAGCGCGACGACGACGCCCGACGCCAGCGCGGCCCCCGCCCCGATCGTGAGCGCGCTCACCGCGACGAGCGTCATTCCGACGGCGATGACCGGGCGGGCGCCGAACCTGCTGACGAGCCGTCCCGAACTGAGGATGCCGACCATCGAGCCGACCGACAGGCCGAACAAGATCAGCCCCATCTCCGCGGTGGAGGCGCCGAGCGCATCCCGAACGTCGGGGGTGCGTGTCACCCAGGAGGCGATCGTGATGCCGGGCAGGAAGAAGAGCACGAACAGCGCAAGGCGACGTCGCTGGGGGGAGGCGGTCATTGGGTCCGTTTCAGGATGGGAGAGAAGATCCAGCCTAGCGACGCCTCACGAGGTACCCTCGCCCGGGTAGACGACGCCGATCGCGGCCCGTGCCTGGTCGAGGATCTCCATGATCTCGACGGATGCCTGCCAGGGCATCACCGGTGACTGCGTGGATCCGCTCGCCAGCAGGCGCGCGAACTCGGCGGCCTCGAACTGGAATCCGCCCGGCACCGTCGCGTCCCATTCGGTGACAGCGGCGCCGCTGACGCCGTCGGTCGATTCGCCCGAGGACTGCTCGGAACCGTCGCCGCCGAACTCGCTCACGCGGAGCATCCCGGGAACGAAGAACTCCTCGGGCAGCTCAGCGATGCCGCGTTCGAAGACGAACTCCGCCCTCGATGAGGCTCGCCCCTCGAAGCTGCAGCGGGCTGTGCCGACGGCGCTCGCGGTGCGCATGATGACGGACGCGGAGCCGTCGACGGCATATCCGGGCAGCAGGTTGCCTGCCGCGGCGACCTCGATCGGTGGGCCTAGGAGGTCGTGCACCGCGGCAACCGAGTAGACACCGATGTCGAGCAGCGCGCCCCCGCCCTGTTCGACGTTCACGATGCGCGGGACCGGAGCGTGCATGATCCCGGCGAAGTTCGCGTGCGCGGTGACCAGGCGGCCGAGCGATCCGTTCGCGGCGATTTGCCTCGCCACCACGAACTGGGGGAGGAAGCGGGTCCACATGCCGTCGACGACCAGCACCCCGTGCGCTGCTGCGGCGGCGAAGACCTCGCGGGCCTCGGCGGTGCTGAGGGTGAACGGCTTCTCGACGAGCACCGGCTTGCCTGCGCGGATGCACGCGAGCGCGAGGTCGTGGTGCGTCGAGTTGATGGTCGCGAGGTAGACGGCGTCGACGTCCGGGTCCGCGATGAGTTCGGCGTAGGAACCGTGGGCACGCCCGACGCCGAGGTCCCGGGCGAAGGCTTCGGCACGAGACAGGTCCCGCGCGCCGACCGCCGTGATCGTCGACCGGGTGTGCCGGGGCACCTCCTGCGCGAACCTGCGCGCGATGTGGCCGGCACCGAGGATCCCCCAGCGGAGCGGGGGTGCATCCGCCGGGTCGAGCAACTCGACGCCCTGCGCGAGGCGGGCGATCGGGGCGGGAAGCCCGGCGACGAACGCGGGGGATGCGGGGGTGGTCATCGTCTGAGTCTGGCACTGGGGAGGGAGCGAGTCGAGGGCTTTCAGTCGCGCTGAGCTCGGGCGAGCACGCGCCGCCGGGTTGTTTCCGCAATCCCCGGTTGTTACAAGGAGAGATCGATCACGATCTTGCCGCGGGCCCTGCGCTCGTCGAGGCTCGCGACGGCTTCCGGGGCCTGCTCGAGCGGAACGACCTCGCTGATCGAGGCGTGCAGCTCGCCGCGCTCGACGGCCGGTACGAGCCGCTGCCACTGCTCGGGGAGCGACACGAGGCACTCGGGCATGAGCCCCTCCCAGGCGGCGCCGACCACCGAGATGTTGCCGAGCAGGAGCCGGTTGGTCTTCATCGTCGGGATGCTCCCGCCCGTGAAGCCGAGCACGACGAGGCGGCCGCGCTTCGCGAGGCATCGGAGCGAGTCGGTGAACCGGTCGCCGCCAACCGGGTCCAGCACGACGTCGACGCCGCGGTGATCCGTGAGCTGGCGGACCTCGGAGAGAAAGTCGGCCGCGAACACCGTGTGGTCGGCACCGACTGAGCGTGCCAAGGCTGCCTTCTTCTCGGTCGAGACGACGGCGATGACGGTGGCGCCGATGAGCTTCGCCTGCTGGATGAGGGCGAGTCCGAGCCCGCCCGCCGCGCCCTGGACGAGCACACTCTCGCCGGCCTGTACCTGCCCGCGGTCGCGGAGCACGAAGTCGGCGCTCAGGAGGTTGATGGGCAGCGCGGCGGCGTCGACGAAGCCGATCGAGTCGGGCAAGGGGAGAACACGGTCGGCGGGCGCGACGACGTACTCGGCGAACGCGCCGTGGCTCGCGACGCCGAAGACGCGGTCGCCGACCGCGAAGCCCGAATCGTCGCCGGCCTCGGCGACGACGCCCGCGAACTCGCTGCCCAGCACAAACGGGGTCGGGATGCGGTGCTGGTACTCGCTGCGCGACTGCAGCACATCCGGGAACGCGACGCCGGCCGCACGCACCTCGACGAGCACGTGCCCGGGTGGCCGGTGCGGGACGGGGACGTCGCGGAGCTCGAGGCTGCGCGGCCCTCCGTCCGTGGAGTTCACCATCGCGCGCATCGAGGCGGCTCGGCCCCGGGTCGCGTGGTGCGTGGGCTGGTCCCGCTGGGCATCCGACATGCCTGCCAAGCTAGCCGGTGGGTGCTCGAGAAGACCGGTAGCCCGTGAGATTCCCTTGGTAGTCGTCAAGGCTCGTTCTCTTGCGACCAGTCGGGGTGATTCGAGGCGCGAGGCCGCTTGGCGTCCGCGGGTGTTCAGTCGAGGATCGCGGTCGCTTCGACTTCGACGAGCACGTCCGGCTCGAAGAGGTAGTCGACGCCGATGAGGGATGCCGGAGGCATCGGAAGCGGCAAGCCCACCTCCTCTGCGACGGCCTCAACGCCGGCCATGAACGCGCCCATCTTGTCTGGCGTCCATCCGGTCACGTAGAACGTGAGGCGGGCGACGTCGCTGAAGGTCGCGCCAGCGCTCGAAAGGCCCGTGTGAGTGTTTCGCAGAGCCTGTTCCACCTGGCCGGCGAGGTCGTCGGGGGCAACGTGAGTGCCGTCTGCGGTGCGGGCGATCTGCCCTGAGACGTAAACATGCCGCGTGCCGGTCGCGACGGCAACGTGGTGGTACGGGGTTCCCTGCATCAGGTTTGCAGGGGAAGAGAGCGTGACGGGCATATGGTGTCCTTCTGGTCGATTGTGGTATCTCAGGGATACCTGGTGTTCGGAAGGCACTTCAACGAGACTGGGTGTCATGCCGGATACCACCAGTCATGCCGCGGGGCGGTTCGAGATCGCCGCACCGCATCGCGAGTTGCTTGATCAGGTCCTCGACAAATGGTCGCTCCAGGTCCTCAACGAACTGTGCGAACGCCCGTCACGGTTCAGTGAGCTGCGGAGAGTGATCCCCGCCGTCACGCAGAAGTCCCTGACCTCGACGCTGCGCCGCCTCGAGCGCAACGGCATCGTCGAGCGGATCGTGCTCAGCACAAGGCCGGTGGCGGTCGAGTACCGCATCACCCCGCTCGGCAAGACGCTGCGGCCACCGATCGACGCGATCCTCGACTGGGCAGCGCAGCAGATGCCGCGCATCGAAGCCGCGCGGGATCGGTTCGACGACGAGGCGATCGGCTCCTAGCCGGTACCAACGAACCGCGGCCCCGTGCATCCACTCGTGAAGTGGAGGCACGGGGCCGCGGTTGCGAGACCGTCGTGACTACTCGCTCGTCACGCGTCCTCGGCGCTTCTTGATGAGGAACGCCGCTCCGGTGCCGGCGAGCACGACGCCGAGGAGTGACAGGAAGCCTGCGAGGCTGCCATCGACGCCCGTCGTGGCGAGGTCGCCGTCCTGGCCGCCAGCATCCGAGCCGCCGGAACCGTTGCCGGAACCGCCATCGCCGCCGTTGCCCGGCGTCGAGGTCGGCGCGGTCGTCCCCGTGCCGTCGGTTGAGGTGGGCTGCGGGGTCGGCTCGGCCGTGCCCGTGGGCTCTGGCTCTGCGATGCTCTCGACCGCGCTGTTCAGCGTGACCGGACCAACGAGCCCGGCCGGGATGAGGCCGGAGCCGCCGTGCACGCTGTTGTACGCCTGGTACTTCACGTTCGCGACCGGATCGCTGTTGTACAGCTCCTTGAGGCCTTCGCGTCGGTTGCTCTGCACAGGCTGCACGTCGATCTCGATGACGTTGGAGCCGTTCACGAGCGCCGGCGCGATGTCGACCTCGTAGGGCGCGGCGTACAGCTGCGTCTCGAACTCGTGCTCGGTGCCGGGGTTCACCCGCACCGTCGCGGCGTTGTTCACGATGCCGAGGTCGAGCACGGCGCAATCCTTGAGCAGGTCGGCCGCATCCGGGACCTCGACTGAAGTGCGGTAGGTGCCCGAATCGGTGACGTAGCGCAGCTCGTTGCCGAGGAATCCGTCGGCGCTCCAGTCGCCGAGCACGTCACCCGTGTAGTCGGAGGTGCTCGTCTCTCCTGGTGCGTTCGTGCCGATGTTGTCGGCCGTCACCTCGAGTGAGAACGCGCCGAGCTCGTGGGCGACACCCCGTTCGGTGGTGTCGATCGACGACGGAGTTCCGTCGGAGACCGCTGCGTCGGCGATGCCGGTGCCGGCTGGCTCGCAGAGCAGGACAACCGCTCCGCTCGCGTCGAGCGTCGCCGAGACGACGTTGCCGTCGACCTCCGCGTCGAAGATCTCGCCCGTCTCCGGGTCGAGCCACCAGCACGTCTCGAGGCCGTCGCCCACCGTCAGGTTGACGCCTGTGGCCGCCTCCACGGACGTGTTGCGTACGTACGCGAGCTCGCCCCCGGTCGGCAACGTGCGACGACCGAAGCGGATGTCCGCGTTCTCCTCATAAGAGATAGGCGCGTTGACCGAAGTCGCGAGTGCCGCGGGGACAGCCGCCGCTTCGATGGCGCCGACCATGGCGGCGGCAATACCGCTCACCTGTGCATCCAGTGCCGCGTACTCGCCGCCCGCGTAGCCTGGCTGGGTTGCGGGGGCAGTGTCGACGAAGACAATCGGCGCGCCGGCGTCCTTGAGTTTCTGCAACGCCTGCATGGTCTCGAGGGGCACGGTGCCGCTTTCGACGAGCATGGCATCGAAGGATGCATTACCGCCGTTCGCGACGAGGTGCGAACCGTCCCAGCTGAGGCCGGTCTGGATCGTGTCGTCGTTGATCGCATCCCACGCCCAGCCGTTGGCCTGGGCCGTGGTGACGGATGCGAGTGGCGTGGAGCCGCCGCCGAAGCCACCGCCGCTCGCCAGCGCCCCGAAGAGTGGCATGTAGATCGCGACGTCACTGCTGTTGGTGCCCGACTGCATGACGTAGTTGGCACGCGACGCGTAGGAGTTCATCGATGCGTAGTAGTCGGCGATGCCCGCGGTGTCGGCCATCTCCACGCCGATCGTGGGCCAGGCGCGCCACCCCTCCTCGGCGAAGAGGTTGTCGTCCGAGGTGAAGGCAGGGTCGTCATTGCCGCTATAGGTGGCACTGAGCCCGTGATAGAAGAAGTTGTTCACGCCGCTCGTGGCCATGAGGTCGTAGCCCTGCTTCATGAACTCGGGCGTGATCTGGAACGGCACCGAACCAAGCGTGAAGACCTCGGAGGTCACGAGGTTCTTGCCGTAGAGGTGCGCTCCGGAGGCAACCCTCTTCAGCGAGTACTCGTCGAGGCCCTCGGTTTCCGGGATGTCGACGTACTGCGACGACTTCAGGGTGTCGATCGGCGGGTTGTACGCCTGCTGGCGGTAGTCGATGCCGTACTCGCCGAGCGTGGTCGAGAAGGCCTCGAGGCCCTGCAGGAACGAGTCGTTGAGGAGCACGCCGTAGTCGTGCACGATGCGCTGCGACTCCTCCTCGCTGAGGTTCGTGGCGAGGAGCGGAACTCCGCTGCCGCCGCCGAAGCGGCTGACCTCGGGCGTCTGCAGGCCGAGCGCCGCGTACTCCGGCTTGACCGTCGGCGTCCCGTCGATGAGGAACGAGTCCTGGTAGATCGAGTAGAGCGAGGGCAGGTACGGCGTGATGTCGTAGCCGAGGAGCTCCTGCGACTCGGCAGCGGCCTGGATGAGGTCGTTGTAGTGACGGTCGGTGTAGAACTCGTAGCTGTCGTTGAACGCGGCGCGCACATCGCGCGACTCGACGATGTCGTTGAGCGCGGCCTCGCCGAGCCAGCCGTTGACGAGCTTCGTGATCGCGACCGGGTTGAGGTGGTCGACGACGGAGTTGCGCTTGTCGGTCGTGGTGTTCTCGATGATGGAGTTGAACCCGTACGAGCCCGTCGTCGCGCTGTAGAGGGCAACGATCTCGTAGTCGCCCTCGGTGAGCGTCGACGTGTCGACTGCGAAGGAGGTCGCCCCGTCGCTCGGGTAGGAGAGCTGCGCGGCGTCGAGGTCGAGCACCGACTGCTGCTCGTAGGTCTTGACCGAGCTGAAGTCGGAGGTGAGCGTCTGATTGGCCGTCGTCAGGTCTGCGCCCTGGCCCGTGATCGGGGCGAGCATGACCGAGTTCAGGTGCACGTTCTCCGGGTCCCACTCGCCGAAGTCGAAGCCGAACTTCTCTGAGGCGAAGAACGGGCTGACCTCTGCCTGGGGGATGCCGAGCGAGAGCTTGCCGGTGCCGGTCGGAACCGACACGTCACCGGAGACGAGGGTGAGCGCCCCGGCTGCATCCACGCGAACGGTAGCCCGGCCCAGCGCCATGGTGTTCTGGCTGTCCTCGAGGTCGATGGAGTCGTCGCTCGCGAGGTAGCCGCTGCCGATGTTGAGGTCGACGGTGATGCCGAGCTCGTTGGCGCGCGCGATGACGGCGTCAAGCTTCGCGAAGTACTCGGGCGACTCGTAGCCGAGGATGGCTTCCGTGTCGTAGCCGGGAGCCGCGTCATAGATCGAGCCGCCGTTGCCGCCGCTGCCAGCGATGCCTTCCTCCGTCAGGAACCCCTTCGAGAAGGCGACGATCTCGACGGCGCCGAAGCCGTTCTCGTGCAGGTAGTCAACCTGGGCGAGGAGGTCCTCCTGGCTGGCCGCGTTGCCCGGCCACCACCAGCGAACGCCCGGCCGGAAGTCGACGCCCGGTTCTGCGAACTGGGTCGGGTCGATGGCACTGGTCGTCGTGGAGAACTCGTCTCCGACGGCTGGACCGGCGACTGCGAGCGTGCAGGCGACGGAGAGGGCAGCACCGACCGCTAACGCGCGTCGCCCTCGTTTTCGTGGATCGTTCATCTTTGGACCTCTCTGGCTTCCTTGCCAATGACGGGGTGTGAACTGTCGCGCCGATTCGCGGGGGCGTCAGGCGCGTTTGGAACCGATCTTCAGGCGTTGAATCGATTCAGTGGGGAACCTAACACGTGTTAGGGAAACCGGGCAAGAGACAATGGCGGTATGCCTCCCGAAACCGCCGCCTCTCCCGTTCCGCGGTTCTCGCAACGGGACGTCACGCCACATCCGCGACGCGACGAGATCCTGGATGCGGCAACGCGGGTCTTCACGGTCAAGGGCTTCAATGCGGCGTCGATCCGCGAGATCGCCGTGGAGGCCGGCATGTCCCACACCGGAGTGCTGCACCACTTCCCAGACAAGGCCGCGCTCCTCGAGACGTTGCTCGAGCGCCGCGGTCAGCGCGCCGCCGCGGAGGTTGGTCTCGACTTCTCGACTGGACTCTCGTACCTGAGGGGGCTGCTTGCCCTCGCCGAGCATGACGTTGAGAAGCCGGACGGCCTCCTCATGTTCAGCATCGTGTCCGCCGAGGCGCTGGCGCCAACTCATCCAGCACACGCCTCGATCGCGCGCTGGTACGAGTTCTTGCGTTCAACAGCGTTCGACGCGCTCACGGATCTCGACCAGAGGGGGCTCTACGCCCGCACTGACGTTCCCATCGAGGTTGCGGCGGTGCAGATTGCCGGCCTCAGGGGTGGGCTCACGCAGCAATGGCTCCTGGCTCCCGAAATTGACGCCACCGCGGCCGTCCGACTGCAGCTCCAGTCCTACGTCACCGAGGTGCTCTAGGCGCAGGTTGTGGCCCGCCGATAACAACTCTGCATCCTTGGCTTGACGTTTTCTGCGAGCGTCGCGTAGTGTCACACCCAGCCGCTTGAAACGATTCACAAAGTACGTGAAGAACGAGTGGCCCGCAGCGCTCAACACCGAGCATCCCCATCAACATCCCTCGCAACACTCAACGAAGAGAACGGAGCCACCGTGACGAGTTCGCAAGTTGTACTCGAGCTGCGCGATGTGCAGAAGTCATTCGGATCCGTCGTCGCACTCCGATCCGGCACGATCGCCGTCGAGTCCGGTTCCATCCACGCACTCGTGGGTGAGAACGGCGCCGGCAAGTCCACGCTCGTCAAGATCGTCGCTGGCCTCTACCAGCGCGACGCCGGCACCTTCCAGCTCGGCGGCGAAGACGTCAACTTCACATCGACGGCCCAGTCGAAGGCCGCGGGCGTCGCGGTCATCTACCAGGAGCCGACGCTCTTCCCCGACCTCTCGGTCACCGAAAACATCTTCATGGGCCGCCAGCCCACGAACCGCTTCGGCCGCATCAACCGCGCGGCGATGCGCGAAGAGGCGAAGGCGCTCTTCGCCAGACTCGGCGTGAACATCGACCCGGACCGCCCGGCCGAGGGCCTCTCCATCGCCGACCAGCAGGTCATCGAGATCGCCAAGGCCGTCTCCCTCAACGCGCGAGTGCTCATCATGGACGAGCCGACCGCCGCCCTCTCCGGCGTCGAGGTCGACCGACTCTTCGCCATCGCGCGCAGCCTGCGCGACGAGGGCCGCGGCCTCATGTTCATCTCCCACCGCTTCGACGAGGTCTTCGCGCTCTGCGACAAGGTCACCGTCATGCGCGACGGCAGCTACATCGCCACGAACCTCATCAGCGAGACGACCGTGGATGCGCTTGTACAGCAGATGGTCGGCCGCGAGGTCACCGAGCTGTTCCCGAAGCAGGAGGCCGTCATCGGCGAGCCCGTGCTCGTCGTCGAGGACCTCGAGAGCCCCGGCATCTTCCACGACATCAACTTCACGGTCCGCTCCGGCGAGATCGTCGGCCTCGCCGGCCTCGTCGGCGCCGGCCGCAGCGAGGTCGCCCGCGCCGTCTTCGGCGTCGACAAATACAAGTCGGGACGCGTCACGGTTGAGGGCAAGGTCGTCAAGCCGGGCTCGCCCGTCGCCGCCATGCAGGCAGGCCTCGCGCTCATCCCCGAAGACCGCCGCAAGCAGGGGCTCGTCGTCGACTCGGGCGTCGGCGAGAACATCACGAGCGTCATCCTGAACCAGCTCACGAAGTTCGGCGTCATCAGCGGCCGCAAGCAGCACGACGACGCCCGCGAGTGGGCCACGAAGCTCGAAGTGAAGGCGCAAGCGCTCGACACGATCGCAGGCACCCTCTCGGGCGGCAACCAGCAGAAGGTCGTCATCGCCAAGTGGCTCGCGACGAACCCGAAGCTCCTCATCATCGATGAGCCGACGCGAGGCATCGACGTCGGCACCAAGTCAGAAGTGCACCGCCTGCTCTCCGAGCTCGCGGGCACCGGGATGGCAATCCTCATGATCTCCTCGGAGCTCCCAGAAGTCCTCGGCATGGCCGACCGCGTGCTTGTCATGCACGAAGGCCGCATCGCCCAGGAAATCGACCGCAGCCAGGCAACCAGCGAGAGCGTCATGCGCGCCGCGACCGGCGCAGTGACGGTGGTGCTCTGATGACCACGACCACCACTCAGGGGCCACACCCCACCGCCGGCGCACCCATGCCGCCCAAGAAGGCCATCCGCTTCGGTAACTTCGGCAAGGCCCGCGAGCTCGGCATCCTCCTCGCCCTCGCGATCGTCCTCGTCGTCGCGACCGTGGCCAACCCGAACTTCCTGTTCAGCCCAGACGGCTGGCGCGACCTCTTCCTGACGCCGTCCATCCTGCTGCTCGTCGCCGTCGGCCAGGCCATCGTGCTCATCACCCGCAACGTCGACCTGTCGGTCGGCTCCGTGATCGGCCTCACCGCCTTCCTCACGGGCCGCCTCTTCATCGACTTCCCCGGCATCCCGATCCCCGTGGTCGTCATCGCGGCAGTGCTGTTCGGCGCCATCCTCGGCTTCGTCAACGGCGCGCTCGTCGCCTACGTACGAGTGCCCGCGATGGTCATCACGCTTGGCACGCTCTACGCCTACCGCGGCATCAACGTCATGTGGGCTGGATCGAGCCGCATCAATGCAAGCGACATGCCCCGCGACTTCCTCGCGCTCGGCACCGGCCAGATCCTCACCATCCCGATCCTCACGATCATCGCCGTCGTCGTGCTCGCCATCGCCGCCTGGGTCATGAAGAACACCCGCCCGGGCCGCGAGTTCTACGCCATCGGCTCCGACCCGGACGCCGCGAAGCTCTACGGTCTGCCCGACGTGCGCCGCGTCCTCACCGCGTTTGTACTCTCCGGCGCACTCGCTGGCCTCGCCGGCGTCTTCTACGCGGCCCGCTACGGCACCGTCAGCTCCCAGGCCGGCGCCGGTTGGGAACTGGATGCGGTGGGAGCTGCAGTCATCGGCGGCGTCGCCATCACCGGTGGCGTCGGAACCCTGTGGGGCGCGGCCATCGGCGCGATGCTCCTCATGACCATCAACCGAGTGCTCCCGCTCGTCGGCATCCCCGACTTCTGGCAGCGCGCCGTCGTCGGCGTGCTCATCCTCGCCGCGATCGTCCTCGACCGCGTGCTCGCCATCCGCCAATCCCGCAAGCTCGTCGAAGCGAGGGAGGAATCATGACCGCTCTCACGACCCCAACGTCGTCTGCCACCCAGCGCACGATCGAGAACTACTCGCAGCCAGCCTGGCGCCGCATCCTCTTCACCCGAGAGATGGCGATCGTCGCCCTCCTCGTCGTGGTCTGCGTCGTCTCGATGGCCACGGTGAAGGGCTTCTCGCAGCCCATCACCATCACCTACCTGCTCATGGACGTCGCCGCGGTGCTCATCATCGCCCTGCCGATGACGCTCATCATGATCACGGGCGAGATCGACCTGTCGGTCGGATCCATGGTCGGCCTCTCGAGCGTCACAACCGGCGCGCTTGTCCAAGCGGGCGTCGGATTCGAACTCGCAGCCCTCGTGGCGCTCGTCGTCGGCCTCCTCGGCGGAGCCTTCAACGGCTTCCTCGTCACGAAGGTCGGCCTGCCATCGCTCGCCGTCACCATCGGTACGCTTGCACTCTTCCGCGGCATCGCCGTCGGAGTGCTCGGCACGGTCGCCGTCACCTCGTTCCCCGAGTTCTGGACGGACCTCGCGAAGGCCAAGATCGTGGGAACGCCCATCCCGGCCATCATGATCCCGTTCCTCATCCTGCTCGCGATCTTCATCGTCGTGCTCCACTACACGCCCTTCGGCCGCGGCGTCTACGCCATCGGCCTCTCCAAGGAAGCCGCCCACTTCTCGGGCGTCCCCGTCGGCCGCACGAAGTTCATCCTCTTCGTCGCATCCGGCTTCCTCGCGGCCCTCGCCGGCATCTACTTCACGCTCCGCTACGGCTCGGCACGAGGCGACAACGCGACCGGCCTCGAACTGCAGGTCATCGCGGCGGTTGTGCTCGGCGGCGTCTCCGTCTTCGGCGGACGCGGCAAGCTCTACGGAGTTGTCGCCGCCGTCCTCCTCATCGGCGTCCTCGCCAGCGCCCTGCGCCTCGCGAACGTCACCTCCGACGTCATCAACATCATCACCGGAGTGCTCCTCATCGCCTCCGTCGTCGGAGCGAGCCTCCTGCCCAGGATCCGCCGCAAGCGGCCCCGAGTAGAGAAACCGCTGGTCGGCACGACCAGCGGGAAAGTCACCAAGTCCTAAGCCCCACATCCACCCACACACGCAACACCCCAACCGTCGCCCGGAACACCGAGCGGCTCAGTACCCGAAGGGAAACCCCATGAAGCTCGCAACGAAGCGGCTGAGCGCAGCTGGCGCCCTCGCAGTGAGTGCAGCACTTGTGCTCACTGGATGCACCACCGGCGGCGACGACACCGCAGCAGGCGGCGGAGACACCGGCAACCTCACCGTCACCTTCCTCCCCAAGAACCTTGGAAATCCGTACTTCGAGGCGTCCAGCGTCGGCGGCGAGGCAGCTGCAACCGAGTTCGGCGGCACGTTCGCCGAGGTCGGCCCGTCGGAGGCAACTCCCGACGCGCAGGTCAGCTACATCAACACCCTCACGCAGCAGGGCGTCGGCGGCATCGTCATCGCAGCTAACGACCCCGAGGCCATCTGCGACGCCCTCAACGAGGCACGCGACGCTGGCACGAAGGTCGTCACGTTCGACTCCGACACCAACCCCGAGTGCCGCGACCTGTTCATCAACCAGGCTGACGCCGATGGCATCGCCAAGGCGCAGATCGACCTCATCGCCGAGCAGATCGGTGGATCGGGCGAGATCGCCATCCTCTCCGCAACGGCCAACGCCACGAACCAGAACGCCTGGATCGAGAAGATGGAAGCGTACGTCGGCACCGAGTACCCCGAGATCACCATCGTCGAGACCGTCTACGGCGACGACGACGACCAGACCTCGTTCGACAAGACCGCAGCGCTCCTCCAGACCCACCCCAACCTCAAGGGCATCGTCTCGCCCACGACGGTCGGCATCGCGGCTGCAGCACGCTACATCCAGACCTCTGACTTCAAGGGCAAGGTCGCGGTGACCGGTCTCGGCACGCCGAACCAGATGCGCGAGTTCGTCGAAGACGGCACCGTCACCTCGTTCGCCCTCTGGAACCCGGAAGACCTCGGCTACCTTGCGGCATTCGCCGCTCAGGCCCTCATCGCCGGCGACATCACCGGTGCTGAAGGCGACACGTTCACCGCTGGCGAGCTCGGCGAGTACACGGTGGGCCCCGACGGCACCGTCCTCCTCGGAGACCCCTTCGTCTTCGACAAGGACAACATCGGCGACTTCAGCTTCTAGGAGCCGAAGTGGTGAGGAGCTCCTCGGACCTCCTCAGCGCTGAAGGCGGGCGCTAGTCGCCTCGCCGAACCGAACTGCAGACGCCGCGCCGGGACCATCTCCCGGCGCGGCGTTTGCGCATCCCGCGCCGCGCGCAGTCGCCGTCGCTCGCCTCCTCACTCGCAGTTCAATTTTCGGGCGAAGTGCGCGCAGGGCTGGAGGCGATGCCCGGAACTCCGGGGGAGCGGACGGGCGACCGCCGCACTTCGCCCGATAATTGACCAGAAGCCGGGGCAACTCGGACGGGCACGCCCAACGACCTCAGCGTTTGTGGCCCGTCGCCCTGCAGAACGTAGGAGATCACATGCCCAGAATCGGATTCCAGCTCAAGGTCGCGCCGCAGCACATCGACGAGTACGTGCGCCGCCACGCCGAGGTGTGGCCAGAGATGCTCGCAGAGATCGCGGCAGCCGGCCGCCGCAACTACTCACTGTTCCTCGCGCCGGACGGCACGCTCTTCGGCAGCTACGACGTCGACGACGAGGCTGCCGCCAACGCGTATCTCGCGGCTTCGCCCGTCGCGGCCCGTTGGGAAGCCGACATGTCCCAGTTCTTCGACGGCCTCGAAGGCCGAGCAGACCAGGCCGCGTCGCCCCTCGTCGAGGTCTTCAACCTGGAAGAGCAGCTCGGCGCGTAGGTAACTCCGGCGACGTTCCGCCGGTTCCTGCCCCCGACCTGCTTGACCGCGCATCCACACGAGCGATGCTTCATCGTTTCGACACGAACGGGCAGTTGCCGCGTGGATGCCAGGGGAGGGTGGGCCAGAAGGCCAGAAGGCCAGAAGGTGAGGGGCACGAGGGGCGCGCTGAGGTTCCCTGCGGTTCGCTGCGCAGGCGCCGACGGATGCTCAACCCGGGCGGGTGTCGATGTCGCGGCCGTGCCACAGGTCGCCGCACTCCACCGTGCGCGCACCGTGTGCCGCCAAATACGGGCCGGCGCCTTGATCGCCGTCCAAGCTCGAGGCGAGCGACGCCCAGTGCTCGCGCCGGATAAGCACCGGATGCCCGGGCTTGCCCCCATAGGTCGCCCGCGCGAGTGAACCGCCAGCCCCGAGAACCCGTTCGCAAGCAGCCGCCGGCAAGTCGGGCGTGTCGACCAGAACCAGCAGGACAGTGTCCGCGTCGGTCGCCTCGGCGGCTCGCAGCGCGGCGCGGACCGAGGCGGCGAGGCCCTCCGCCCAGTCCGGCACGGGGACGACCGTCGCGGTCGGCGGCACGAGCGCCGCCGATTCGCCGCGCCCCGCGCCGAGGGTGACCAGCACGTCCGAGCATCCGGATGCGAGCAGCGTCTCGACGGCACGGGCAACCCAGGGCGTGCCGTCCGGAAGGCTCGCCAGTGACTTCGGCCCGCCGAACCTGGACCCGGCCCCCGCTGCGAGCACAACCCCGCACACGCTCATCCGCAGACCTGGCCCGTCAGCACCTCGGCCTGCCTCTGCGCATGTGTTTGCCCCACGTCTCTCCGCGCCTCTGCGACAGACCTGGGCCTCCGGCACGCGCATCTGCCGTTCGAGCTGCGGAACCCACAGGTCGCCGCGGGGCTGCTGCCGGCGGCCGCAGCAGACGTGGGCCCTGGGCGCCCGCATCCGCTGCCCGGGCTGCGGAACCCACAGGTCTCCGCGTCGTCTCTCTCAGCCGCAGCAGACCTGGGCCTTTGGCATGCGCATCCGCCGCCCGAGCTGCGCAAGCCGCATGTCTTTGCGGAGTGACTCCGAGGGCGAGCGCCCGGGGTTCGCCGCACGCGTGGGCTCACTCGCATCAGCACGCGCTCCCTCACAGCAATCCGCATCCGCGTCACCTCACGTGGCGACGCGCACGCCAAGCGGCCGATGCACCGGCCCAGACAGCTCGGACAGGCGGCGGCCGGATGCGCCGTGCCGGTCGGCGACGATCTCGGCGAGGATCGAGAGGGCCGTTTCCTCCGGGGTCCGCCCGCCGAGGTCGAGGCCGATGGGGGAACGCAGCCGCTTCAGCTGCTCGGGTGGCACGGGCCGCTCCGCAAGCGCCGACGCTTCTGCATGCACCGACGGCTCCGCCGGCGCCGAAGCTTCCGCGGACCTCCACGCTTCCGCAGGCACTGGTTGCCCAGGTGCTGACGATCCAACGCGCCCCGTGAGCCGCTCCAGACGCTCCTCGTGCGTACGCCGGCTTCCCATCACGCCGACGTACCCGGCGTCGGAGGCGAGGGCGACGCGCAGCGCCGGGACGTCGAACTTCGGGTCGTGCGTGAGCACGCACACCGCGGTGCGCGCATCCAACTCGGCGGTCGCCAGGTAGCGGTGCGGCCAGGCGACAACAACCTCCGCGCCCGGGAACCGCGACGTCGTCGCGAACACCTCGCGCGGGTCGACAACCGTGACGCTCATGCCCGCGGCGACGCCGATGCGTGAGAGGGCGACGGCGAACTCGACCGCGCCCACGATGATGAGCCGAGGCGGCGAACCGAGGCTGATGGTGACGGTCCCCGCCGAGGCCGGCGCCGTCTGGTCGATGACGCCTCGCCCGAGATCGGCCCCGGTCACCGTCAGCGTGTAGGTCACTGGCATGGCGCGCGCCTCCCGCTCCGCAAGCAGCAGCACATCCCGCGCCGCCGCGCTGCCCGGAAGCACTGGCCGCACGAGCACCTCGACGACTCCGCCGCAGCTCAGTCCGACGGAGAACGCCTCCGCTGAGCTGTACCCGAACGTCTCGACGCTCGCGGTGTCGCTTTCGATCGCCACGAGGCACTGCTCGTAGGCGGCGCCCTCGACGCATCCTCCGGACACGTTGCCAAACACCTCGCCGTCGGCCGACACGATCAGGCTCGCACCCACCTCCCGGGGCGCGCTGCCGCGGACGGCGACCAGCGTCGCCATCGCGAACGGGCGACCGCTCCGCGCCCACTCGGCGGCTCTCGGCAGGATTCCACGCATGCCGAAACGCTAGGCGCGCCCTGTTGCGTGCCTGTTGCGGGCAGGTGAAGGTGACCGCGACTCACGACCCACAATCGAAACACCGACGAAACGGCCGTCTGATTCACTCCCGAGCATCAATCTCGCGCACCGGTGGATGCTCGTGCGTGCGTCACGACCGGGAGGTGCCATGGACATCACGACGGTGCGCTCGTACCGCGTCGCACGGAGCCGCGAGGAGCTGCTCCTCGCCCCGGGCGAGGCGATCATGGCCGGCGGCACGTGGCTCATGAGCGAGCCCCAGCCGACGACAACCGGCTTCGTCGACCTGACGGGAATGCTGTGGCCAGACTTCGAGGTTGACGCTGACGGACTGCGCATCTCGGCGACCTGCACGATCGCGACGCTGGTCGCGTGGGCCGAGCGCGTGCGCAAGGGCGAGACGCTGCCGGCGCAGGAGGACTGGCCGGCGGTCTCGCTTGTTCGCGCTGCAGCGGATGCGCTTCTCGCCTCGTTCAAGATCTGGAACACGGCAACAGTCGGGGGCAACATCTGCCGCGCCTTCGCGGCGGCTGGCATGGTCTCGCTGTGCGTCGCGCTCGACGGGACGGCAGAGATCTGGCGCGGCACCGAGGACGTGCTGATGCCCGTCGCGGAGCTCGTGACGGGAGACGGCACGACCGCCCTGCAGCCCGGCGACGTGCTCCACAGCATCCACCTGCCCGCGACAGCGCTGCGCTCGCGCGCCCTGCTCCTCAAGATCGCGCTCGCCGAGTACGGCCGCTCCGGCGCCGTCGTGACGGGGCGAATCGACCGGAACGGCCGCAGCGTCTTCACGATCACGGCCGCCACGAGTCGGCCGACTGTGCTCGCGTTCGCGCAGCTGCCGACCGCCGAGGAGCTCGCCGCGCGCATCGGGCAGACCGACGGCTACTACACCGACCCGCTCGGCTCGGCCGACTGGCGTCGCGCCGTGAGCTTGGTGCTCGCCGAGCGCATCCGGGGGCGGCTCTCGTGAAGTTCGAAGTAGACGGCACCGAACGCACTTCCGAGCCCCGACCCGGTCAGTGCCTGCGCACGCTGCTGAGGGAGACCGGCTCCACGACTGTGAAGAAGGGATGTGACGCCGGCGACTGCGGCGCATGTTCGGTGCTCCTCGACGGCACTCCCGTGCACTCGTGCCTCATCCCGGCTGTACGCGTCGACGGGCGCACGGTCACGACCGCCGCCGGCCTCGCGCCGGGTGACGAACTGCATCCGGTCCAGGAGGCACTGGCGGAGGGGTTCGGCTTCCAGTGCGGCTTCTGCACGCCGGGCATGAGCGTCACCGCGTCGACCCTGGGAGAGGCCGACCTCGACGACTTCGACAAGCGGATGCGGGGAAACCTGTGCCGGTGCACGGGCTACCGCCCCATAAGGGAGGCGATCTGCGGGTCCGTACGCGCTGGCTCGTGCGCGCAGAGCTGCGCAAAACAGGCCCCTGAGCCACCCGCCCAGACCGTCGGCCACTCGGTGGTCCCCGAGGCCGCGCGCCGCATCGTCCAGGGCCTCGAGCCGTTCACGTTCGACCTGCCGCCGGGGCATCCCGCGAGCGACGCGCTCGTCCTGCGGGTCGTGACGAGCCCGCACGCGCACGCGCGCATCCTGAGCATCACCACGTCGGAGGCACTTGCCGTGCCGGGCGTCGTGCGCATCTTCACGCACGAGGATGTGCCGCAGCGCCGCTACTCTTCGGCCCGCCATGAGCACCGCACCGACGACCCGGACGATACGCTCCTGCTGGACAGCGTCGTGCGGCACATCGGGCAGCGCGTCGCGGCCGTCGTCGCCGAGACCGCAGAGGCGGCCGATGCGGCGCGGTCCCTGGTCCGCGTCGAGTACGAGCCGATGCCGGCCGTCTTCGACCCGGAAGAAGCCCGCAAGCCGGGGGCGCCACTCCTGCACCCGGACCGCACGCCGGAGGAGCGAGTCGACGAGGCCGCCCGCAACGTCATCACAAGCGTCCACGCTGGCCCTGACGTGACCGAGGCGCTCGCCTCGAGCGCCGTCACCGTCTCCGGCACGTGGCAGACCGCGCGGGTCACGCACGCTCAGCTCGAAACGCACGGCTCGATCGGCTGGCTCGACGACGACGGCCGCCTCGTGATCCGTTCCTCCACGCAGGTGCCGTTCCTCGCACGCGACGAGATCGCGCACCTCTTCGACCTGGACCGTGACCGGGTGCGAGTGCTGGCCGCGCGCCTCGGCGGCGGCTTCGGCGGGAAGCAGGAGATCTTCACGGAGGACCTCGTTGCGCTCGCGGTGCTCGCCACCGGCAGGTCCGTCGCCTACGAGTTCTCGCGCACCGACGAGTTCCAGCGAGCCGCCGTCCGGCACCCGATGCGCGTCAAGGTCGCGCTCGGCGCCGATGCGGACGGGCTGCTGACCGCCATGGAGCTCGACCTGCTCAGCAACACGGGCGCGTACGGCAACCATTCGCGCGGCGTCCTCTTCCACTCGCTCGCCGAGTCGACGACCATCTACCGCGTCCCGCTGCGGCGAATGGATGCGGAGGTCGTGTACACGAACACGGTCCCGTCCGGCGCCTTCCGCGGCTACGGGCTCGGGCAGGTCATCCTCGGCGTCGAGTCGGCGATGGACATGCTCGCGGAGAAGCTCGGCATGGACCCGTTCGAGCTGCGGCGACGCAACGCCATCCGCGAGGGCGACGACCCGGGGCACGACGACCTCGTGTGGGGGAGCTACGGCTTCGACCAGTGCCTCGACCTCGCGCAGGACGCGCTGCGCCGCGGCAACGGGGTGGATGCGCCGCCCGGCTGGCTCGTCGGCGAGGGCGTCGCGGCGGCCATGATCGCGACGATGGCCCCCTTCGGGCACATCGCGCACACAACCGCGACGGTTCGTGCCGACGGTACGTACCTGCTGCGGACGGGCACGGCCGAGTTCGGCAACGGCACGACAACCGTGCTCAAGCAGATCGCGGCCACCGACCTCGGCACGAGCTTCGAACGACTCCAGCTGTGGAACTCGGACACGGATGCGGTCGAGCACGACACTGGCGCCTTCGCGTCAGCTGGCATCACGGTCGCGGGGAAGGCGCTGCATGCGGCCTGCCTGTCCCTGGCTGAGCGGATGCGCGAGCGCGCGGCGGCCCTCACCGGGACCGCCCCGGAAGAGGCGAGGCTCACGGCGGACGGCGTGGAGACCTCCAACGGCCTCGTCGTGTTCGCGCGCCTCGCGGCGGACGAGAACGGCGGTGAGATCACGGCGGACGGCAGCGAACTCGGCGAGCACCGCTCGCTCGCGTTCAATGTGCACGCCGTGCGCCTTGCCGTGGACCCGGAGACGGGAACGGTGCGCGTCCTGCAGTCTGTGCACGCCGCCGACGCCGGCTACGTCATGAACCCGGCCCAGTGCCGCGGGCAGATCGAGGGCGGTGTTGCACAGGGCCTCGGCAGCGCCCTGTACGAGGAAGTCCTGGTGGATGACACCGGCCGCGTCGCCAACCCCGTGTTCCGCCTGTACCGCGTGCCGCAGTTCGCCGACGTGCCGGACACCGAGGTGTACTTCGCCGACACGAGCGACGACCTCGGGCCCTTCGGCGCGAAGTCGATGAGCGAGTCGCCGTACAACCCGGTTGCTCCCGCCATCGGCAACGCCATCGCCCGCGCGCTCGGGAGCCGTCCGTTCGAGCAGCCCTTCAGTCGCGACCGGGTCTGGCGGATAGCGAATCACGCCCGTAACACCTACGAACCCGTCCCCGAAATATGAACTGCCTAGTGTCGCGACTAGCCCACTGCATTCAAGGAGATCCGATGCACACACTCACCAGAACTCGCCGCCGCGCAACTGCGGCACTCGCTCTCGCCGCAACGGCCGCGCTTGCCCTCACCGCGTGCTCACCAAGCGCATCCGAGACGTCCCCGGGGAGTGCATCCGCCGACTACGGCGAGATCAGCGTGCAGTACTCGTGGATCAAGAACGAGGAGTTCGCGGGCGAGTACTACGCCTACGACAACGGCTACTACGACGAGGCCGGGTTCTCGGAGGTGCAGGGCGTCGCTGGCCCCGATACGGGCGTCGCGAAGCTCCTCTCCGGCTCGGTGCAGTTCGCGCTCAGCGACGCCGCCTCCGTCGGGGCAGCGGTCGCGGAACAGGATGCGCCGCTCAAGATCGTCGCGACGACCTTCCAGAAGAACCCGTTCACGATCCTCTCGCTGACGGACAAGGGCAACATCGCGACGCCTGAGGACCTGGTCGGCAAGAAGATCGGCGTGCAGGACTCGAACGCCTCCGTGTTCAACGCCCTGCTCGCCGCGAACGGCATCAGCGAGGACCAGGTCACTGTCGTGCCCGTGGACTTCGACCCGACGCCCCTCATGAACGGTGAGGTCGACGGCTTCATGGCGTACCTGACCAACGAGGCCATCACGGTCGAGATGGAGGGCTACGAGGTCACGAACCTGGCCTACGCCGACAACGGCTTGCCGTATGTCGCCGAGGCGATCACGGTGACGCAGCAGTACCTCGAGGAGAACCCCGACCTCGTGAAGGCGTTCCTCATCGCCGAGATCAAGGGCTGGACCGACACGTTCACGCAGCCGGTGGACGACACCGTCACCAAGGTGACCGAGCACTACAACGCGTCGGCCGCAGCAGGCGACCTGACGTTCGGCGAGCTCGACCCAGCGAAGGTCAAGGCGGGCCTCGAGGCCCAGGCCGAGCTCATCTCGACCCCAGAGACCGAGGAGAACGGCCTGTTCACGATCTCGGACGAGCTCAAGGCGCAGTCCATCGCCTCCCTCGCCGCCGCAGGTTGGGAGCTCGAGGTCGACGACCTCTTCGATACGACGATCATCGATGAGATCTACACCGAGAACCCCGAGCTGAAGAACTACCAGCCCTAATCCCATGACCCTCACCGATACAACGACGGATTCCGGTGCCGAGACCGGCACCGGAATCCAGATCACCGGGGTGTCCAAGTCCTTCGACCTGCGCGGCGGGAAATCGCTGCTCGCGTTGCAGGACACGGACCTGCACACCGACAAGGGCTCGTTCCTCGCGCTGCTCGGGCCTTCCGGATGCGGGAAGTCGACGATCCTGCGCATCCTCGCGGCGCTCGACCACCCGACGTCCGGCAGCGCGCTTGTCGACGGGCAGACGCCGGACCAGCTTCGCGCGAACAGCGAGCTGGGGATCGCGTTCCAGGACCACGCGCTGCTGCCCTGGCGGAGCATCCGCAAGAACATCGAGCTGCCGTTCGAGGTCGCGGGGCGCCCGGTCGACAAGGCGTACGTGGATGAGCTCATCACGCTCGTGGGCCTCAGCGACTTCGCGAACGCCAAGCCCGCCCAGCTGTCTGGCGGCATGCGCCAGCGCGCCTCGATCGCGAGGGCCCTCGTGCTCAAGCCCTCTGTGCTGCTGCTGGATGAGCCCTTCGGGGCGCTCGACGACATGACGCGGCAGAACCTCAACCTGGAGCTGCTGCGCATCTGGACCGAGAAGCCCGCCACGACGCTGCTGGTCACGCACGGCATCAGCGAGGCGATCTTCCTCGCCGACCGGGTCGCCGTCATGTCGGCGCGGCCAGGTCGCGTGCAGGAGATCATCGAGGTCGACCTGCCGAGGCCGCGCACCCCCGAGATGATGCGCACCCCGGAGTTCCACGCGCTTGTCGACCGGGCGTCCGAGCTGCTGTTCGGCGTGCACGGACACGCAGAAGCCGAGGCCTGACGATGGCCAGGGAGCGCATCCCCGGCTGGCTCGCCGCGCTCATCGGCGGGGCCGCCCTCATCCTCATCTGGTGGCTCGTCTCGGTCGTGGCCTTCCAGCCATCGGAGGGGACGAGCTTCACCCCGGTGCCCTCGCCGATCGCCGTGTTCGACTGGCTCTTCGTGCAAGGAAACATCGCGGGCACGTGGGGCGTGTTCTCGCCGACCATCACGGCTGCGGCCATCGGCTACGTGTGGGGCAACGGCATCGCGCTGCTGCTTGCGACCGTCGTGTTGGTCTTCCCGCGACTGGAGACGGTCATCACGCAGGTCGCGGTCGTCACGTACTGCCTCCCGATCGTCGCCGTCGGCGGCATCTCGATCGTCGTCCTGGGTGGCGCGAAGAACCCGGGCGACCCATCGCAGACGGCCATCTTCCTCGCGGCGCTCGTGTGCGTCTTCACGACGGTCGTCGGCGCGATCCTCGGCTTCAAATCGGCCGACCGGGCGTCGCTCGACGTCGTCCGCGTCTTCGGAGGCGGCTCGTGGATGCAGATGCGCAAGGTTCGCCTCGTCGCAGCTCTCCCCGCCATCCTCAACGCGCTCCAGATCGCCGTGCCATCGGCGTTCCTCGGCGCGGTGCTCGGCGAGTACCTCGGGTCCATCACCGCGGGAGTCGGGCCCACCCTCATCCGCCTGCAGGGTCAGCTCGACTCGGCCGGCGTCTGGTCGGTGTTCCTGCTGTGCGCGGTGTTCGCGCTCGCGGCGTACGGGCTCTTCGGGCTTGTCATCCGCTTCATCACGCCGTGGGTCTCCGGAAAGGCAGTGCGATGACCGCGACAGTGCAGAGCGAGCAGACGAAGGCCACGATCGACGACGCCGCCAAGGTGCGGATCGTGCGCGATCGTCGCATTGCTCTGCGGAAGACGGTGCTGCGCTCGCTGGGCTCCGCAGGCATCACGCTCGTCGTGCTGCTCCTGCTCTGGCAGGCGGTTGTCAGCCTTACCGGCATCTCCTCGTTCATCGCGAAGGGCCCGCTGGATGTGTGGGAGTTCCTCTTCATGTCGGAGGATGCGGCGGACAACCGAGCGCAGATGTTCCCCCTCGTGGGGCAGACGCTCGCCGACTCGGCGCTCGGGTTCGTCGTGGGCATGGCGGTCGCGGTTGTCCTGGCGGTGGCCTTCAGCCTCTTTCGCGCCATCGAGGCCGGGGTCATGCCGCTTGTGCTACTGCTGCGCACGATCCCGCTCGTGTCCATCGCGCCCGTCATCATCCTCATGACGGGCCGCGGCACGACTGCATCCGTCGCGGTGATCGGGACGATCGTGGTGGTCTTCCCGGCGCTCGCGAGCGTGCTGTTCGGCCTCAGCCGGGCGAGTCAGCAGAGCCTCGACGTCGTGCACGTGTTCGGCGGCGGCCGGCTCACGAGTCTGCTGAAGGTCAACATGCCAGGCGCCCTGCCGTCGATCTTCGCGGCCGCCCGCGTTTCGGTGCCGGGGGCCGTGACTGGTGCGCTGCTCGCCGAGTGGCTCTCGACGGGAACCGGCATCGGCGGGGCGATCCTCAAGTTCAACGCGCAGGCGCAATTCTCCGAGCTGTGGACCTCGATCGCGCTCATCACCATCATCACGCTCGTGTCGTACAACCTCGTGCAGATCATTGAGAACGTTGTCCTCGACCGCATGGGTATGGGCGTCTCACAGCGCTGAGCTGTCCATCAGAGTGGTCGGGGCCGGGAGCTTGCTCCCGGCCCCGACACCGTTCAGTGCGGGTGGCCGCGCAGCGGGATGACCGCGGCTGGCAGCTCGTGCAGCTTCGCCGACGCCTCCGCCGCGAGGGGGTTGGTGGATGCGCCGCCCCGGTTCACGAGTTCACCGCCGACGTAGACGGCCTCCAGGTTCCTGGGGTTCATCGCGAGCACGTAGGAGCGCACCGGGTGCCAGAGCGGCCCGACGTCGGGGGAGCGCGGGTCGACGACAACGAAGTCGGCGAACTTGCCGACCTCAAGCGAGCCGACCTGGTCGGCGACGCCCATGATCTCGGCTCCGCCGAGGGTGTGCAGGCGCAGCATCAGCTCGGGCATCATCGACAGCGGGTCCTTCGTGCGGGCCCGCTGCATGTAGATGCCCATGCGCATGTTCTGCCACGGGTCGCTCACATCGGTGCACGCCTGGTCGTCGAGGCCGACACCGACCTTCATGCCGAGCTCAAGCATCTCCGGCACAAGCGCGACGCCCGAGGCGAGGCGGCCGTTCGAGGCCGGCTGCCACGACATGCTCGCGCCACGCTCTGCGGCCTCGGCGATGATCTCGGGCGTCGTCTGGATGAAGTGGCCGAACATGAGGCCGAGCTCGAGGGCGCCCGCATCCCGGTAAAGCGCGAACTTCGACTGCTGGTGCTCGACCGCCTCAGGGGACTCGAGGAAGTGCGCCTGGTTCGTGATGCCGAAGCGGCGCATGGCCTCGGCCTCGAGCTCCGCCGAATCGTCGCGAGGCGACCACTGCACCTGGCCCATGATGGACGAGCCGAGCGCAAACGCCGGGTCCATGGCCCTCGTGTGCGCGACCTCGGCCTGGAGCCTGGCGAAAATCTCTTCGTCGGTGCCGACCGTCGCGTCCATGCCGGACGCATCCACGAAGCGGATGCCGGAGTCGAGCGTTCCGTCCGCCTGACGGTAGTGGTACTCGAGCGGGCGGATCCCCGCCGTGCCCGTGCGCTTCCCGTCGACCATAGACTCCCACGCCTGCAGCGGGTCGGTGAAGTTGTAGGCGGTCGTGACCCCGTTCGAGAGGAAGTCGAGCGCGCCGTGCAGGGTCGACCAGTACAGCTGCTCAGGCGTCATGTGCGCGGTTGTGCCGAGCATCGAGTCGCACCAGCCGTAGAGGGTGTCGGCGACGCCAAGCCCTCTCAGTCCGCTCGTGAACAGGTGGGAGTGGCTCGAGACGAACCCGGGGGCGACAAACTTCCCGGCCACGTCGAGGGTCTCATCGGCGGTCACGGACGGGGTGCCGCTCCCGATCGCGGCGATGCGGCCGTCTTCGACGAGCATCCACCCGTCTTCGATGTACCCGGCATCCGTGGAGCCCGTCGGGATCGTGATGAGGCGCGCGTGAGTGACAAGAAGGGACATGCTCGCTACGCTAACCAGCCCATGTTTCGGGCCTGTCACGGCTCTGCGGCGTCGCGTGGCGAGCTGCGGTTCAGACCTCGAAGAGGGTATGCACGGGACCCGCGACCTGCTGGCCGTCGAGGTCGACGAGCTCCATCAGGACGGCCGTGCCGACAAGCGCGTAGCCGAGTCGCTCGAGGAGCTGCTGACCTGCGCGGAGGGTTCCGCCTGTCGCCAGGATGTCGTCGACGAGCAGGACGCGGGTGCCCGCCGGCAGGTCCTGCGCCGCTTCCAGACTGTCCGTCCCGTACTCGAGGTCGTACGTGATCGATGCCGCGGGGCGGGGCAGCTTTCCGGCCTTGCGGATCGGGATGAGGCCGACCCCCGCCGCGTTCGCGATGGCGCCCGCGAGCAGGAAGCCACGAGCCTCGACACCGGCGACGACGTCGAACTGACCGGCGAACGGCGTGATCACCGCATCGACCACGGTGCGGAGGGCGGGGCCGTCAGCGAAGAGCGGCGTGATGTCGCGGAACTGGATGCCCGCTTCTGGGAAGTCCGGAATGGTCGCGATGAGCGACTCGGCGCGCGCGAGCTCTGGGGTCACCGCTTCAGGATACGTGCGCCCCGCCCGCTTGCACGCTCTGTGTCAGCACGCTCCCTCCCCGCCGCCACCTCATTCGCTAGACCTGGGGGTTGCGCATCCGCTTTGCCGGATGCGCGTGCGCAAGTGCGAGGTCTGCGCTCGGGTTGCCGTCAGACCTGGGGGTTGTGCATGCCGGGCGGCGCGGGGAGGTGCGCGAGCCCCAGGTCTGCAGGAGGGTGTCCCTATGGTTTTGTCAAGGGTTTTGGGGTGTCGGGGTTTGGTAGATGGTGCCGTCTCGGAGCATTGCGTAGAGGACGTCGCAGCGTCGTCTGGCGAGTGCGATGAGGGCTTGGTTGTGGCGTTTGCCTTGCGCGCGTTTCCGGTCGTAGTAGGTGCGCGAGACGGGGTCTTTCAGTGCCGCGAACGCGGAGAGGAACAGAGTCCGTTTCAGGATCTTGTTCCCGCGTCGGGAGGCGTGCTCGCCCCGGATGGAAGAGCCGGAGCGTCGCGTGACGGGCGCGAGTCCGGCGTAGGACGCGAGGTGACCTGCGGTCGCGAACTGTTTCCCGGCGACTTCGGTGAGGAGTCTCGCTGCGGTCCTGACGCCGACTCCTGGCATGCTCGTCAAGACCGGGTGAAGAGGGTGCGCATCGACGAGCCGTTCAACCTCGACCGCGATCTCGGCCCGTTGGGTGCGGAGGTCTTCGAGTTGTTTCGCGAGGCGCGGCAGGACGAGGCTGGCAGCGTTCGTGCCGACGACCACGACCGTCTGCTCGGAGAGCGCCTGCATGATCTCGGCCGCGAGGCGTTTGCCCATGCGGGGAGCGAGCTTTACGAGTCGGTTGGCTAGCCGTGTCGGGCCGAGCTTCGCGAGATCCGCGGGCGCGGGGTGACGCTGGAGGAGATCAACGACGGCCTTGTGATCGAGGTGCGGGCCAAGGACTCGTTCGAGCGCGGGGTGAATCTGCGTGAGCAGGCCGCGGATGCGGTTGCTCGTCGCGGTCACTTGTCCCGCGAGGTCGTCATCGAAGCCGCAGAGCATCGAGAGTTCCGCGACCTGCTCGTCCGCGAGCTGGATCGATCGGAGGGCGTGCGGGAGGGTCCGGGCGGCTTCCGCGATGATGGCCGCGTCTCTCGCGTCGGTTTTCGCTTCGCCCGCGTGGAGGTCCGCGATGCGGCGCATCGCGAGCCCCGGCAGGTAGCCGACGAGGACTCCCGCGGCTTGCGCGACCGCAATCGGCAGCGCGCCGATCGTGGCAGGCTGATCGACGACGAACAGTAGCGTCCCGTGGTCCTTCAACCCATCGATGAGCGCGCGGAGTTTGCTCTCGTCGTTGGGCAGCGCTTTGTCGAAGAGTTTCTTCCCCGTGCGGTCGATCGCGACCGCGTGATGCTCGCCTTTGCCGACATCGACACCGATGAACACGTCGACGCTGTCGTGTCCGGTGATGCTTGTTTCCATCAGCCCTTCCCCTCTCAAATTTCGGTTCCAGCGTTGGCCGAACCAAGAAGCGGCGAGTCTCGACATCCACGTTACGAACGACACTCGGAACACGTCCGGGCCCTGTCCCTATCAGCGATCACAAGCCGCCAAACCGGGACTCGGTGACAACACCCCCCAGATCATGAACAGCGACAGGGGGCACAGAGTCATGCCGAGCCCGGGATGGCCAACACCCTCCAAGGATCACTCCCCGAACTGGGTATGAAGAAGGTAACGGGGGCGGGGCGCGACGCCAGGGCGCTAGGCGCGGGGCGCCGTGGAGGCGCGGGCCACGAGCTCCGGGGTGAAGCGGATGTGCTCCGGTGTCGCCTTGGGGTCGCGGGCTGAGGCGACCAGCAGATCCATGGCTTTCGAGCCAATGAGGTGCGCGGGCTGGTGGATGGAGCTGAGCGACGTCGAGGCGAAAGCGGCGAAGTCGATGTCGTCGTAGCCGATGAGCGCGATGTTCTCCGGCACGGTGGCGTGGCTTGTGCCCTGCAGGCTCTGCAGCAGGCCGAGCGCAAGCATGTCGTTGGCGGCGAAGACCGCGTCCGGCAGCTCGGCGGCTTCGCGGTCGGCGAGGGTGAGCCCCGCGCGCCTGCCCTCCGACATGGAGAGCGCATCCGTCGCGAGTACCTCGAGCGTCGCGCCGGAGACCTCGCGCACGGCGTCGCGGGCGCCCTCGAAGCGGTCGGTGACCTGCTGGATCTCCATCGGCCCGCCCACGAACGCGATGCGCCGGTGGCCGGTCTCGAGGAGGTGCTCGACGGCGATGCGGCCGCCCGTGCGGTCGTCGACGGCGACGGACGGGTAGCGCTCGTCCGAGCTCTCGCGGTCGACGAGCACGACGGGGGTGCCGCGCTTGTGGAGGCGCTCGAGCTGGGGCATGTTCGCGGCCATCGGGGTGACGAGCACGCCGAAGACGCGCTGCTCCTCGAAGAGGCCGAGGTGGGTGCGCTCGCGCTCCTCCTGCTCGTCGCTGTTGGCGACGAGCACCGAGAACCCGAGCTCGGCGGCGCGCTCCTCTGCGCCGCGCGCAACTTCCGTGAAGAAGGGGTTGCGGAGGTCGAGCACGATGAGGCCGACCGTGCGGCTCTCACCGGCGCGCAGCTGCCTGGCGGCGTCGTTGCGCACGAAGCCGAGCTCCTCGATGGCGGCCTGCACCTTGTCGACGGTCGCCTTCGAGACCTTCTCGGGATGGTTGAGCACGTTCGAGACGGTGCCGACGGAGACGCCGGCGAGTGTCGCGACGTCGCGCACGCTGACTGCCATGGGCCTCCTTTGGTTGTCTGAAGGATAGGCCACCGGCTCGCGCGAGGTGCCGCAAAGGGTCGTTTTGAGCAACGAATGGCGACCATTTGGGGCGACTCGCGAGGTGAGGCTCCTCGGGTGGCGTGTGGTGGATGCGAGGGCGGATGCGCGCGAGCGACACGGACGATTGAAACGTTCTTGACTTCACGCGCGCCGGCTCGTAACCTGAACCTACTGAAACGATTCAATTCTGTGATCGTGTTTCCGAAGCCGTGGACGACGTCGTTCGGCCCGGGAGCGCATCCGCAACCGACCAACGAAGGCGACGAACCGTGAGCATCCTCTCCGCAGACCAGCTTGCAGCGCTCGAGGGACAGGGCATCGAGCTCCCGTCCTGGGCGTTTGGCAACTCAGGCACCCGATTCAAGGTCTTCCAGACGGCTGGCACGCCGCGCGACCCGTTCGAGAAGATCGCGGATGCGGCCCAGGTGAACAAGTACACCGCGCTTGCCCCCAGCGTGGCCCTGCACATCCCGTGGGACGTCGTCGACGACTTCGCCGCCCTCCGCAAGCACGCGGAAGACCTCGGCGTCGAGCTCGGCACGATCAACTCCAACACGTTCCAGGACGACGACTACAAGTTCGGCGCCCTCACGCACGAAGATGCCGCCGTGCGCCGCAAGGCCGTCGACCACCACCTGCGCTGCATCGACGTCATGGACGAGACCGGCTCGCGCGACCTGAAGATCTGGCTCGCCGAAGGCTCCAACTACCCGGGCCAGGCCGACCTGCGCGGCCGCCAGGACCGCCTCCACGACTCGCTGCAGGAGATCTACGCGCGCATCGGCGACGACCAGCGCCTCGTGCTCGAGTACAAGTTCTTCGAGCCGGCGTTCTACCACACGGACGTTCCGGACTGGGGCACGAGCTACGTGCAGGTCGCCGCCCTCGGCGACAAGGCCATGGTCTGCCTCGACACGGGCCACCACGCGCCAGGCACCAACATCGAGTTCATCGTCATGCAGCTCCTGCGCCTCGGTCGCCTCGGCTCGTTCGACTTCAACTCGCGCTTCTACGCCGACGATGACCTCATCGTGGGCTCGGCAGACCCGTTCCAGCTCTTCCGCATCCTCGCCGAGGTCATCCGCGGCGGCGGCCTCAACAACCCCGACGTGGCTTTCATGCTCGACCAGTGCCACAACGTCGAGTCGAAGATCCAGGGCCAGATGCGCTCCGTCCTCAACGTGCAGGAGATGACGGCGCGTGCGCTGCTCATCGACAAGGAAGCCCTCACCGCGGCGCAGAAGTCTGGCGACGTGCTTGTCGCCCACGAGATCTACATGGACGCGTTCTCGACCGACGTGCGCCCGGCCCTTGCCGAGTGGCGCGAGTCGCGCGGCCTGCCCGCGAACCCGCTCGCCGCGTTCCGTGCATCCGGATACGAGCAGCAGGTCGCCGAGGAGCGCGTCGGCGGCGTCCAGGCCAGCTGGGGCGCGTAAGCGCCACCCCACCCCGCGACCACGACCTCACGAGCTTCGAAGGAACTGACATGACGAACCCAGCAGCGGCCGACCTCATCTCGCGCAGCAACCGCCTCGGCGAAGACCCGAAGAACACGAACTACGCGGGTGGAAACACCTCCGCGAAGGGCACCGAGACCGACCCCGTGACGGGTGAGCCCGTCGAGCTGCTCTGGGTGAAGGGCTCCGGGGGAGACCTCGGGACGCTCACGGAGCAGGGCCTCGCCGTGCTCCGCCTCGACCGCTTCCGGGCGCTCACGAACGTCTACCCCGGCGTCGAGCGCGAGGACGAGATGGTCGCCGCCTTCGACTTCTGCCTCCACGGCAAGGGCGGCGCGGCCCCGTCGATCGACACGGCCATGCACGGCCTCGTGGATGCGGCGCACGTCGACCACCTGCACCCCGACTCCGGCATCGCGATCGCGACGGCGGCCGACGGCGAAGAGCTGACGGCGAAGATCTTCGGTGACAAGGTCGTCTGGGTGCCCTGGCGCCGCCCCGGCTTCCAGCTCGGCCTCGACATCGCGAACATCAAGGACGAGAACCCGCAGGCGATCGGCTGCATCCTCGGCGGCCACGGTATCACCGCCTGGGGCGACACGTCCGAGGAGTCGGAGCGCAACTCGCTCTGGATCATCGACACTGCAGCGGCATACATCGATGCACACGGCAAGGCCGACCCGTTTGGCGGCGTCATGAGCGGCTTCGAGGCGCTCCCCGCCGACGAGCGACGCGCACGTGCGGCGGCCCTTGCGCCGTCCATCCGCGCCGTTGCGTCGCACGACGCCCCCATGATCGGCCACTTCACCGACGACGAGCGCGTGCTCGACTTCCTCGCGAGCGAGAAGCTCGCGGAGCTCGCCGCTCTCGGCACGAGCTGCCCTGACCACTTCCTGCGCACCAAGGTCAAGCCGCTGGTCCTCGACCTGCCGACCACGGCATCCGTCGAGGAGCAGCTCGCTCGCCTCGAGGAGCTGCACACGGCCTACCGCGCCGACTACAAGGCCTACTACGACAAGTTCGCGACGGCCGAGTCGCCCGCCATCCGCGGCGCGGACCCGCTCATCGTGCTCGTGCCTGGCGTCGGCATGTTCTCGTATGGCAAGAACAAGCAGACCGCCCGCGTCGCCGGTGAGTTCTACTTGAACGCGATCAACGTGATGCGCGGCGCCGAGGCGCTCTCGAGCTACTCCCCGATCTCGGATGAGGAGAAGTTCCGCATCGAGTACTGGGCGCTCGAGGAGGCGAAGTTGCAGCGGATGCCGAAGCCGAAGACGCACCAGGGGCGCATCGCGTTTGTCACTGGCGCTGCATCCGGTATCGGCAAGGCAATCGCGACCCGCCTCGCGGCTGAGGGCGCGTGCGTCGTCGTTGCCGACCTCGACCTCGAGAAGGCGCAGGCCGCCGCCGCCGAGCTCGGGAACACCGACGTCGCGATCGGCGTCGCCGCGAACGTCGCGGACGCCGCCGGCGTGCAGGCCGCCATCGACGCGACGCTGCTCGCGTTCGGCGGCATCGACCTCGTCGTCAACAACGCTGGCCTCTCGCTCTCGAAGCCGCTGCTCGAGACGACCGAGAAGGACTGGGACCTGCAGCACGACGTCATGGCGAAGGGCTCCTTCCTCGTGTCGAAGGCCGCCGCCAAGGCGCTCATCGAGCAGAAGCTCGGCGGTGACGTTATCTACATCTCCTCGAAGAACTCCGTCTTCGCCGGCCCGAACAACATCGCCTACTCGGCGACGAAGGCCGACCAGGCACACCAGGTCCGCCTCCTCGCGGTCGAGCTCGGCGAGCACGGCATCCGCGTCAACGGCATCAACCCGGACGGAGTCGTGCGCGGCTCCGGCATCTTCGCGGCAGGCTGGGGCGCGAACCGCGCCGCGACCTACGGCGTGAAGGAAGAGGACCTCGGCCAGTACTACGCGAACCGCACCATCCTCAAGCGCGAGGTTGTGCCCGAGAACGTCGCCGACGCGGTGTACGTGCTCACGGGTCCAGAGCTCACGCGCACGACCGGCCTGCACATCCCCGTCGACTCGGGCGTCGCGGCAGCCTTCCTCCGCTGATGACGGACGCTGCAACGCAGGGTTCGGCCGCCGGCGGCCGCGGTGGGGCGGATGCGCCTCGCACGGTCGCGGCGGTCGACCTCGGCGCCACGAGCGGTCGCGTCATCACGGGCACGATCACGGATGGCGTGCTCACGATGCGCCACGAGGCGCGCTTCCCGAACAACCCAGTGCGCACGCGCGACGGGCTGCACTGGAACCTGCTCGGCCTGTACCAGCACGTCCTCGACGGGCTGGCGGCGGCTGAGCGGGATGCGCCGGGCCAGATCGCGAGCATCGGCATCGACTCCTGGGCTGTCGACTACGCGCTCCTGCGTGACGGCCGTGTGCTGGGCGTCCCGTACGCGTACCGGGACGAGCGGACCGCGCGCGGCGTCGAGGCGGTGCACGCCATCGCCTCGCCGGAGGAGCTGTACCGCCGCAACGGGCTCCAGCACCTGCCGTTCAACACGGTCTTCCAGCTCGCGACCGACGGAGAGCTGCTTGGCCTCGCCGAGCAGATGCTGCTCCTGCCCGACCTGCTCGCCTACTGGCTCACGGGCGCGCAGGTCGCCGAGCGCACCAACGCATCCACGACCGGTCTGCTGCGTGCCGACACTCGGGGATGGGATACGGAGCTCGCCGAGCGCGTGGGCGTGCCCGCGCGCATCCTGCCGCACCTCGTCGACCCTGGCTCCGTGCTCGGCTCGCTCGAGGGCGAAGCGGCGCGGGTTGTCGGGCGCGACATCGACGTGGTCGCCGTCGGCTCGCACGACACCGCCTCGGCGATCGTCGCGATCCCCAACGTGGGCCGCGACTTCGCCTACATCTCGTGCGGCACGTGGGGTCTTGTGGGCCTCGAGCTCGACGAGGCGGTTGTCACCGACGCCGCGCGCGAGGCGAACTTCACGAACGAGGGCGGCGTCGACGGCCGCGTGCGCTTCCTGCACAACGTCATGGGCCTGTGGCTGCTGTCGGAATCGCAGCGCCACTGGGAGCCAGCGGCGACGGACGCGCAGCGTTCGTCCACCTTGCAGCAGCTGCTCGCAGACGCTGCCCAGGTGGCCGGTGACGTGCCGATCTTCGACGTCAACGACTCCGTGTTCATGGCGCCGGGCGACATTCCTGGACGCATCGCGGCCTGGCTCACCGAGCGTGGCCTCGATGCGCCGACGACGCCAGCGGGCATCGTCCGCTCCATCGTGGAGAGCCTCGCGCAAGCCTTCGCCGACGCCGTCACGACGGCATCGACGCTCGCCGAGCATCCCGTGAGCGTCATCCACATCGTCGGCGGCGGCTCGCAGAACGCCCTCCTCTGCCAGGCGACGGCCGACCGCTCGGGCATGCCCGTGCTGGCCGGGCCCGTCGAGGCAACCGCAATGGGTAACCTGCTTGTGCAGGCGCGCGCTCACGGTTGGATCCCCGACAATCTCTCTAAGATCCGTTCCATCGTCGCCAGATCGACACAGATCATCCGCTACGACCCGAAGATGACCCGATAGAAGCAAAGGCAGCTGCCCCATGGTGAAACGTCAAGCCCCCAAGCCCCTCGAGCTGCTCGAGCTCATGCAGTTCAAGAAGCCCGACCTCAACGGCCGTCGCCGCCGCCTCAACTCGGCGCTCACGATCGAGGACCTGCGGCGCATCGCGAAGCGACGTACCCCGAAGGCGGCCTTCGACTACACCGACGGCGCCGCCGAGGGCGAGCTGTCGCTGCGCCGCGCGCGCACCGCGTTCAGAGACGTCGAGTTCAACCCGTCCGTGCTGCGCGACGTCGCGAACGTCGACACGTCGAGCACCGTGCTCGGCGGGCCGATGGCGATGCCGTTTGCGATCGCCCCGACCGGGTTCACGCGCCTCATGCAGACCGAGGGTGAGACTGCAGGCGCCGGTGCTGCCGCGGCCGCGGGCATCCCCTTCACCCTGTCGACGCTCGGCACGACGACCATTGAAGAGGTCGCGAAGGTCAACCCGAACGGCCGCAACTGGTTCCAGCTGTACGTCATGAAGGACCGCTCGATCTCCTACGGCCTCGTCGAGCGCGCCGCGAAGGCAGGCTTCGACACGCTGCACTTCACGGTCGACACCCCCGTCGCCGGCGCCCGCCTGCGCGACAAGCGCAACGGCTTCTCGATCCCGCCGCAGCTCACGGTCGGCACGATCATCAACGCCATCCCGCGCCCCTGGTGGTGGATCGACTTCCTTACGACCCCGAAGCTCGAGTTCGCGTCGCTCGCGACGACGGGCGGCACGGTCGGCGAGCTGCTCGACTCCGCCATGGACCCGACGATCAACTTCGAGGACCTCAAGGTCATCCGCGAGATGTGGCCGGGCAAGATCGTCATCAAGGGCGTGCAGAACCTCGAGGACTCCAAGACGTTTGCCGACCTCGGCGTCGACGGCATCGTCCTCTCGAACCACGGCGGGCGGCAGCTGGATCGGGCTCCGATCCCCTTCCACCTGCTCCCCGCCGTCGCACGCGAGGTCGGCAAGGACCTCGAGATCGGCGTCGACACCGGCATCATGAACGGTGCAGACATCGTCGCGTCGGTCGCGCTCGGCGCGAACTTCACGATGATCGGCCGCGCCTACCTGTACGGCCTCATGGCCGGCGGGCGTGAGGGCGTCGACCGCACCATCGCGATCCTCTCCGACGAGATCATCCGCACCATGAAGCTCCTCGGCGCGCACTCCCTCGAAGAGCTGAACCCGTCGCACGTCACGCAGTTGAAGCGCTACGTGTCGACGTCGTTCATCGAAGCGGCCCCCGACCGCGCGTAGTTCCGGCAGGCTCGTCCTGCTGCTATTGCGCGCCCACGAGGGCTGAGGCTGGTGAGGCCTCGCGCTGACCGGCGGATGCGCCCGTCGGTCGCGCAACGTTCACGCAGGAAAGTTGTGGCACTGTGCTGCTCCCGCTCCGGGGAACAGCACAGTGCCACAACTGCTTTGCGCTGTGCTGGCCGCCGGGCTGACCGCTGCGCTGGCTCGGTCCCAGCCGGTCAGTGATGGGTTTTCCCGACTGGTGATGGGTAAATTCCCACCACCAGTCGGCGAAACCCATCACGCTGGTCCGGCGGAACCCATCACCGGTTGGTGAGACCCATCAGTGTCGTAACTGTGTCGCGCGGCGCCAGGTGGAGGTTGCTTCGACACCTATGCCTGCGCGTCGAGCAGCGCGCTCACGACGGTGACGACGCCCTGCTCCTGGTTGGAGGGCGCGAGGTACTTGGCGATGTCCTTGACCTCGGGATGCGCGCCAGCCATGGCGTAGGAGCGCTCGGCTTCGGCGAACATCTCGACGTCGTTGAAGAAGTCGCCGAAGACCGCCGTCTGGGCGGCGGTCACGCCGAGGCGCTCCTGCAGCTGTCGCACCGCGAGGCCCTTGTTGGCCTCGGGCGGCATGATGTCCATCCAGTGGTGGCCGGAGACAACGACCCGGTGCGACTCGCGCAGCTCGTCGACCTCGGCGGCCGCACCCGTCTCGACCTCAGCGAAGTCGTAGACCGCGATCTTCACGTACTCGTCGTCGGTGTCCAGCACGTCGTCGACGATCGTGAGCGCCTCGTAGTAGTTGCGCGCCTCCGCGATGAAGACATCGTCGCCGCGCTCGATGTACGCCGACTTCTTGCCGCACAGCACGACCCCGAGGTCGTGGCCGGCCTCGATGAGGCCGCGCAGCAGCGCGATGGCCCGCTCGATGAACGCGGCGTCGAGCGTCAGCGAGCTGACCTCCTTGCCGTCGCGCACCACGAACGTGCCGTTCTCGGCGATGAACGACATGCCGTCGGAGTCGCGCTCGAAGAGCTTCGCGAGCGTCGCGTACTGGCGCCCGCTCGCCGGGGTGAACTCGACGCCAGCCGCGCGCATCCGCTGCAGCAGCCCCCAGAACTCGTCGGGAACCGTGTGGTCGTCGAGCAGCAGCGTGCCGTCCATGTCGGCGACCACGAGCCGCACGTCATTCCCCTCGAGGGAGGCCTCGTAGTGGCGGTCGGCGGTCTCGAGAACGGTGTCTGCCATGCAGCCAGCCTACGAGAGCTTCCGAAGCGCCGAGCCCTTGTGCGCAGCCCTCGCCCCAGACTTCTCAGACTCGATGAGGTACGACGGCTCGTCGGCGGACGCCGTGAACTTCTGCCCGTCGAACTGGAAGTCCTTCGTCTTCTTCTCGACGATCTTGCCCTGCGTGCGGCCCTGCGATGTGTTCCAGCTCACGCGGTCGCCCATGCTGAGGTCTGTGCTCACGGCGTGTCCTCGCTCTCTTCAGCTGCGGCGGTCTTCGCGATGCCCGACGGGCGGCGGTAGGCGATGATCGTGAAGACCAGGCCGAGGGCGAACCAGACGATCCAGATGCTGCCGTCGTTCCCGAGGTCGATGAGGGCGACGACGTAGAAGGCGACGGCGACCCACATGTAGGTGTTCAGCATCAGCTTCTTCATGAGCAGAGCATGCCCGCTGGTCCTGAACACGACGTGGAGGCGCGACGCAGATGCCGGACCTCCACGCGCTACTGCTCCGCCGCCTACTCTTCTTCGTCGAGCGGATGCGCGATGGTCGGGATCGGGGCCGTCAGCGGCCGCCCGTCCCGCTGCAGCTTCCGCTTCTGCAACTGCCACAGAACGGTGAGAATGAGGAACCACACCGGCGCGGCGAGGAACGGCAGTCGGGTGTCGTCGCCATAGAGCAGTGTGCCGGCGATGAAGACGAAGAACGCCAGCACGAGCCACGGGGCGACGCGGGCCAGCGGCAGCTTGAACTTCGACGCGCGGTGCTTCTCGGGGTAGCGCCGCAGGTACACGATGTAGCTCACGACGATGGAGCCCCACGTGAAGAGGATGAGGGTCGCGCACATCGACGAGACGAACGTGAACGCCGCGATGACCTCGTCGCCCGCGAAGAGCAGCGGGATGGCGGAGAACAGGAAGACGCACGTGAAGAAGACGGCCTTCGTCGGCACGCCCCTTGAGCTCGTCATCGCAAACGCCTTGGGGGCGTGCCCGTCCTTCGAGAGCCCGAAGAGCATCCGTGTGCCCGAGTACAGGCCCGAGTTGGCGCTCGAGGCGGCCGAGCTGAGCACCACCAGCTGGATCGCGAACGCGGCGAGGCCGAAGCCGGCGATCGCGAGCGTCGACACGAAGGGGCTCTTGCCCGGCTCGATCTTGTCCCACGGAGTGACGCTCATGATGACGATGAGGGCCCCGAGGTAGAAGATGAGGATGCGCGCGACGATCGAGTTGATGGCCTTCGGCAGGGTCTTCCGCGGGTTCTCGGTCTCGGCCGCGGCGGTGCCGACAAGCTCGACCCCGATGAACGAGAAGATACCCATTTGGAAGCCGAGCACAAACCCACTGGCACCCATGGGGAACATCCCGCCGTGCTCCCAGAGGTTCGAGAGCGTGGCGGTGTCGCCGTCCGGGCTCTGGAAGCGCGTGAGGATGAGCACGATGCCGACGGCGATGAGGCCGAGGATCGCGACGATCTTGATGATCGCGAACCAGAACTCGGTCTCGCCGAACCACTTCACGGGCTGCAGGTTCAACACCGTCAGCACGACAACGGCGACGAGGGCGGGCAGCCAGCTCGGGATGTCTGCGTTGAACCACTGCACGTAGGCCGTGATGGCGACAATGTCGGCGACGCACGCGATGACCCACGAGAACCAGTAGTTCCAGGAGACGAAGAACCCGGCCCAGGGGCCGAGCATGTGCTTCGCGATGTCGCCGAAGGTCTTGTAGTGCAGGTTCGAGAGGAGGAGCTCGCCGAGGGCTCGCATGATGAAGAAGACGAAGAACCCGATCACCATGTAGACGAAGATGATCGACGGGCCCGAGACGCTGATGAGCTTGCCGGAGCCGAGGAAAAGTCCCGTTCCGATGGCGCCGCCGATGGCGATGAGCTGCAGGTGGCGGTTCTTGAGGCCCCGCTGCATCTCGCCTTGCGGCGGCTTCGTGGTGGTTGTCGTGGACATGACACTCCCTTGTGTTGATGTCTTGGCGATGAGGTCTGAATGGATGTTGCTGGCCGGGTCGAGGGTCAGGCGACGACGCGGAACGTGCTGAGTTCCGGGTCGTTGGCGCCGCGGACGTAGCCGGACGGGGCCGAGCTCATGTGCCTGAGGAAGTCGACGGCCTCCTGGCTGAGTACCTCGCCCGGCAGCACGTTGGGTACGCCTGGCGGGTACGCGGCGAGGGAGTCGGCCGAGATTCGGCCCACCGCCTCCGTGTACGGCACCGTCTCGACGGGACTAAAGAATGCTTTCGAGAGACCCATGGCCCGCTCGCAGCTCGCGGGCAGCGAGACCGGGCGAACCGGCTCGACTTCGGCTTCCGGCAGCGCCTGCAGTGCGCCCCAGAGGCGGTCGACGTCGACGTGCGCGGTCGCGCCCACGAGCGCGAGGAGCGCGGACGGGGTCGCGAGCTCGCAGTAGACCCGGTGGTCGCGCAGCAGCTGGTAGTGCGCATCCGTGCCAGTGATCCCCGCGCCGCGCGTGTCGATGGCGATCTTGAACGGGTCGTTCGCGATGGCGTCGGGGCTCGCGAGAATGTCCGGCGTCGCGTCGCGATAGCGGCGGTCGTCGTGCACGAGTCCGCGGATGCGCTTGGCAGATGAGAGGGCCGCCTCGATCGCGTCCGGCCGGGTCACGAGGTGGCGCCGCGCCTCGTCGAGAGACGCGAGCAGCAGCGCGCTGCAGCTCGTCGACTGGTAGGAGCGGACGACCCGGTCGACCAACGACTCGAGTCGCTGCGCGTGCGGCCCGTGCCCGAGCTGGAGCATCGCCGACTGCGTGAGTGAGCCCGCGCCCTTGTGGGTACTCGAGATGACGAGGTCGGCGCCGAGGCGTACCGCGTTCGTGGGCAGCTCCGGGTGCATCCCGAAGTGCGAGCCCCAAGCCTCGTCGACGATGAGCGGCACGCCGTGCCCGTGGGCGACCGCGGCGATGGCGGCTACGTCGGCGACCGCGCCGAAGTAGCTCGGCGTGACGATGTACACGGCGGCGGACCGTGGATGCTCGGCGAGGGTCGCGGCGACCTGCGCCGCGGTCACGCCGTGCGCGGCCCCGAGCCCGGAGTCGACGGCCCCGTGCACGAAGTTGGGCGTCAGGCTGGTGTGGGTGATGCCGTCGATGACGCTCGAGTGCACGCTGCGCTGCACCGCGAACTCGGTGCCGAGACCGCGGACAACCGTGGTCGCGACGTGGTTGCCGCCGGATGCGCCGTTGGTGGTGAACCAGACGCGGCTCGCGCCCCACGCGTCGGCCGCGAGGCCCTGCGCCCGCATGAGCGGGGTGACGCGGCCTGGTGTCGTGAGGCGCCACGTCTCCTGGTCGACGCCGCTGAAGAGCATGGGGAAGTCGAAGGTGAGCGCGTCGGCGCCGACGAGGCTCGCGACACCTGGCGCGTTCTCGGCCTTCGCGTGGTGAGCCGGCACGTGCATCCGCTGCCAGTCGTGGGTGGCGAGGGAGCGGAGCGCGTCGGCGTATGGGGTCTCGAACTGCTCGCTCGGGATGTGCCGCTCGGTCGGTGCGGCGGTGCTGGTGTCCTGAGCGGCGCTGCTCGGGGAGGGTGCGTGGAGGATGGACATGGGTTCAGGCTAGGAACGAACTGGCGACGGCGATATAGCAGGATCCTGCTCCCAGTGACACACGGTCTATGTGTGATGAACCGGCAGCAGTTCCGTGTGCTCCTCGCCGTCCGGGAGCACGGGAGCCTGACGGGCGCCGCGAAGGCGCTGCAGTACGGGGTGCCGACGGTGACGCACCACCTGCGCAACCTCGAGTCACACCTCGGCGCCCGCCTCGTCGACCGCGGGCGGCGTGGGACATCCCTGACCCCGCTCGGGGAGTCATTCGCCGCCGATATCGCACAGGTGGTTGCGCGCATCGACCGGGCGGAGCAGGTCGTCGCCGACCAGCGTGACGCCGGAGTTGTCACCCTTCGCGTCGGCACGTTCGCGTCGATGGGCTCGCGCCTCCTGCCCGCCGCGATCGCTGCCCTCCAGAAACGGACGTCGGTGCGCGTCGAGGTCGTCGAGGGGGAGCCGACGGAGGTCGTGCGGATGCTGAGGAGCGGAGAGGTGCACGCGGGACTCATCTACGACGTGTCCGTCGAGCCTGCGTTCGACGCGCCCGACCTCGTACTTCAGCGGCTGCTCACTGAGCCGTACGGCGTCATGGTGGCTCGCGACAGCGAGTGGGCCGCCCGCGAGAGCATAGACTTCGCCGAGCTGCGCGAGGTGCCGTGGGTCTTCAGTCGTAGCAACGACGAGGCGTCCGATCGGGTGCTGCGCCGCGTCGGGCAGTCACTCGGCTACACCGTGCGCGAACTCATGCGCACCGACGACCTCTACATGATCCACGGGCTTGTCGCTGAGGGGCTCGGCTTCGCCCTCTCGACGAACGCGGCCATCGACCCCGACTTCGACGTCGTCCTGCGGCCCGCCGTGCAGGACCTGGGGGAGCGGCACGTCTCCTACGTCACGCGCAGGTGCGCGGCGCCACCGGCCGCGGGCTGGCTCGCGGAGATCCTGCTCAGCGGCCGAGCGCCTGCAGCGGCTCGTCCGTGAGCCGGAACGTGTCCCATTCGTCCATCGGATACGCGCCGAGGCTCTTGTAGAACCCGATCGAGGGTTCGTTCCACTTGAGCACCGACCACTCGAGGCGGCGGTAGCCCTTCGCGACGCACTCCTCCGCGAGCGACGTGAGCAGCGCCGTGCCGAGGCCCCCGCCGCGCGCATCCTCCCGCACATACAAGTCCTCGAGCCAGATGCCGTGCTCGCCCTCCCACGTCGAGTAGCTCAGGAACCAGAGCGCCATGCCATCGAGTCGCGGGGCAGCGGCATCGGTTCCGCCCGCGTCGCCGCTGGTGGAGCTGTTCGGCGCCTCCGCGACGGTCGCGAACACGGCCGGGTGCTCGCCGAAGAAGCTGCGGTGCAGTTGCTCTTCGGTCGTCTTCACGGCGTCCGGTTCGCGCTCGTACACGGCGAGGCCGTGGATCAGATCGAGGATCTGCGGAACGTCGGCGGGAGATGCGGGGCGGATGATCGGCTCAGTCACGGCACGAAGGTAGCACCGCGACCGGGCTTCAGACCCAGCGGACCCAGTTCGCGCCAGCGCCCGTCTCGACCTGCTGCAGCTCCGTCAGGTGGTCGCCGCGGACCTCGTAGAGCGACACCTGGGTCGCGCCCTCGCCTGCGGCCACCAGGAATCGGCCGTCGGGGCTGAGGCCGAAGCCACGCGGGTGCTGCTGCGTGACGGTGAACGACGCGGCGTCCTCGAGGGAACCGTCGCTGTTCACCGTGAGCGGCGCGAGCGTGCTTGTCGTGCGCTCCGACGTCCACAGGAACTGCTCGTCCGCGCCCCAGTGCACATCCGCTCCCCAGATCGAGCGCGGCTCGAGGGGGTTTCCGCCGAGGACGCCCCGCTGGAGGCCCTGCAACGCATCCGCGTAGCTGGCCGAGTCGACAAACGACAGCGTGCCGTTGCTCGCATCGCGCTCGAAGCGCAGCACCTCGCCGCTGAATTCGGTGATCACGTAGGCGAAGGTCTCCGCGCCGTTCAGCACGATGTGGCGCGGGCCGCTGCCGGCCGGAGCGACCGCGCCTACGGGGTCGAGCGCCTCGAGTTCGAGGTCGTCGGTGATGGCGTACTGCCCGACGACGTCGTCGCCGAGCGAGACGAAGTACGCGAAGCGGCCGTCGCTGCTCGGGGCGACCGAGTGCAGGTGACGGTGCTCGACGATCGTCGTCGCCTCGCCGACCTCGCCGTCGTTGATCGGCGCGATGAGGCCGTAGCTCGCGGAGTAGGCAGCGCCGAGCAGTGCGCCGCCGTCACGCGTCAGGGCGACATAGTTCAGGCCGCCGCGAGGAGTATCGCGGCGCGAGATGGACCTCAGCTCGCCCGACGCGCGGTCGAGGCGCAGCGTGACGATCGCGGCAGGGCGGCCCTTGACCGCGGCGTAGACGAGGTCGCGGCTGGCGTCGACGACGAAGTTCGAGCATCCCTGCAGGTCTGTTGCAACGGACAGGCGCTCGAGGGTCGCGCCGTCGAAGCGGAAGACGGAGATGGAGCCTTCGCCGGCGTTCGCGACGAGTACAAGCTGGGTGGTCATTCGGTTTCCTCCTGCGTTGCGGTTGAGGTTGCGGCCCTGGCGGTCGTGACGACGGAGAGCACGTCGGCGCTGTGATCGAGGCGGCGGTCGCGCTCCGCCGTGTCGTGCTCGCGGATGATGCGCTCGAACTCCAGGAACTCCTCCACCATGCGGTGCGGGTACTTCGTGAGATCGACGTGCTCTGCGTCGCCGCCGTTGGCTGCGTGGGTCACCGAGGCCATGACGTTCGGTGAGCCGTCGACGACGATCCAGCCGTCCTCGCCCTGGATCTTGCTGCGGATGGGCCCTGCGGAATCCTTCGCGCAGACACACACTGCGGTGGTGTCGCCGTAGTCGAGGACAAGCACTCCGGAGGTGTCCACGCCGCGCTGCACGTTCGCCGTGTAGGTGACCTTCAGTGGTCGGCCGAGCAGGCCGACGACGAAGTGGATGGCGTAGATGCCGAGGTCCATAAGCGCGCCGCCACCCTGGGCAGGGTCGAAGGCGGGCAGCACGGTGCCCTCGCGGAAGGCGTTGTACCGCGAGGAGTACTGGGAGTAGTCGGACTGGATGAGCTTGACCTTGCCGACGCGATCGAGGTTCTCCTTGATCCAGCGGTAGTTCGCAAGGTACTGCGTCGTGATGGCTTCGATGAGGATCAGGTCACGCGCCGTGGCGAGCGCGCGCAGCTCCTCGAGCTCAGACTCCTCGAGCACAAACGGCTTCTCGCAGATGACGTGTTTGCCCGCCTCGAGCGCCTGGCGTGAGACCTCGAAGTGCAGAGAGTTGGGCAGCGCGACCCAGACCGTGTCGATGGATGCGTCCGCGAGGCACTCGTCGAGGTCGGTGTAGACGCGCTCGATCCCGAACTGTTCCTGGAGCGTCTCCAGGTGCTCGCGCCTGCGTCCCTGGATGGCGGCGAGCTCGAGCCCCGGCACCTCGGTGGCGTGCGGCAGGAATTCGGCAACGATCTGCCCCGCGCCGATCACGGCGAGCCTCATCGGGCCGTCCTCATGATCGGGGCGGCGATTGCGAGCTTGGGGGAGGTCGAGAAATGCACGCTTTCGATCCTATTCGGGGTCCGCCCACGCAAAGTCTCAGCCTGCACGGCCGCCTGCGCTAGCACCGCAGCCTGCAAGCGCGCGCGATTTTGCCAAGGCAACGCCCAGGTCCGGGCCGCGTCGTGCATGAGAGGGCGGAGGGCAGTTCTCCCCGTCACGCGCCGAGACGCCAACGCACCCGATGGCCCCAAATCGCGGGGCTACGCTCGCCCACACCCCGGACCAGCCGGGCCTGTCGAAGGAGTCCCCATGCGTCGAATCGCCTCAAGCATCACCGCAGCGCTCTTCGCCGTCGGTATCGCCGTCTCAGCGCCTGCGATCGCCAATGCAGGCACCGAGCAGATGTACTGGACCGGCGGCTCGCTCGCCGACTGCCAGGCCGTGCAGCGCACCTACATCAGCTCGTGGACCAAGATAACCGAGTCATGCCACCGCAACGGCAATGGCTACTCGTTCACCTGGACGTCGATCTGACAGATCATGCAACGCTGAGGGTGACCGCCCGCTTCTCGGGGTCCGCGGCTTCGACGCGCACTCGCACCGCGGATCCCAGCTCGAGGGCCGAGGCGTCACCGACGAGCCTGGCCCGCACGGCCGGGTCTCGCAGCAGCACCGTAGCCTTCGCCTGCCCGCCGTCGGCGCCGCCGGTTGGTGACGACTCGACGACGATCCCGTCCAGCTCCTCGCCGAGCAGCGGCTCGAGCAGCACGGCCTCGAGCAGGTCGACCGTCTCCCGCTCGTACGCGTTCGCGCGCCGAGACCCGTCGGCCATCTCGCCGGGGAGCGCGTCCAGCGCATCCACCACCCAGGCCGGAGCGGGCTCACCGGCGCAGAAGGCGAGCGCGATCTCGGTGCCGTACCGGTCGACGAGGCGTCGCAGGGGAGCGGTGACGTGCGCGTACTCGGCCGCAATGGCGCTGTGGGATGCGTCGCTTGGCACTTCGGGGTTGGCTGGTGTTCCGAAGGCGACGTAGCCGGCACCGCGGAACAGGCGGGTCGCCTCGGTCGCGAACGCCGCGTGCTCGGGCTGCGACGAGTCGATGGTTCTGACGAACTCCGCGTACGACTTGCCGGGCGACCACTCGAAGCCGAGCGTGATCGCGACGCGGCGTAGCCGGTCGACGTCCTCGTCGCGAGCCGGATCGAGCGTGCGCCAGATCCCCACGCCGGCGCGGCGCTGCAACCGGGCCGCCGCAATGCCGGTGAGCAGCGACAGCTGCGCGTTGAACTCCTCGCACGCGAGCGCCTTGCGCAGCACGAGCGTGTAGCGTGCGCCGTCATTGCTGCGTTCGATCTCCTGATCAGGCACCTCGAGGGTCGCACCGCCACGAGCGAACTGGGCATCGATGCGCAGCTGGCCCACCTCGGCCAGGAGCTGCAGGAGCTCGCCCGCGGTCCCTTCGTCGAGCTGCCGCTGCACGGCGGGGTAGTCGAGCTGCGCGCGCGAGCGAACGATCGATCGACGTACGTCGATGTCGCCGACAAGCTCACCCGAGCCGTCGAGGCGCATCCGCCACACGATGGCAGGCCGGTCGACGTCTGGGAGCAGGCTCGCGGCACCCTCACTGAGTACGGCCGGATGCAGTCCGTAGCGACCGTCGGGCCCGTACACGGTGAGCGCGCGACGGTGCGTCTCGGCGTCCAGCGCGCCGCCAGGCTCGACGAATGCCGCCACGTCGGCGATCGCATAGAAAACCTCGTAGGCGGCGACGTCATCGATGCCTGATCCGACCGCATCGTCGACCCGACGCAGGAAGAAGGCCTGGTCGAGGTCGCGGGAGCCGACCGGGTCGAGCGTCACGAAAGGCAGCTCGCGCAGGTCTTGTCGGCCGGGCCCTGCCTCAAACGACCGCGACGCCGCGGCCTCCGCCTCGGCAAGCGCATCTGCGGGGTAGTCGACAGGGATCTCGAGCTCGGTGCGGAGCCGCTCCAGGTAGGGGCCGAGCACCGCGGCGGCTGCGCCTGCCTGCACTGCGCGCGTGCTCATTGGGTGCTCAACTCCTGAGCGGGGACTCGGCTGCTCGACTGCATAGCGTCAACGTAGCTGGTGCCACTGACATCCGAGCCGAGCGTGCCTCTCGCGGTGCGTTCAGCTCTCGAATTCGCCCGATGACCGGGCTACCCTCGGTGCAAGCACGAGGAGCGCCGCATGGATACACAACTCGAGACGTGGCTGCTGGACTCCGACCCTGCGCTGCGATGGCAGGTTGAGCGGGACCTGCTTGGTGCGCCCGAGGAGCAGTGGAAGGCTACGCGCTCACGCATGGCGACCGAGGGGTTCGGGGCCAAGCTCCTCTCGCATCAGGACCCAGACGGGACCTGGGCCGGCGGCGCGTTCTTCCCCGAGGGCTGGGGATGGGAGAACAACGATCCTCAGCCGTGGACCACCACAACCTGGGTGCTCAAGGACCTCCGCGAGTGGGGGATGGACGCGCGGATGCTCGAAGGCACGGCCGAGAAGCTCGAGAAGGTCACGTGGGAGTACGACGACCTGCCCTACTGGCACGGCGAAGTCGACTGCTGCATCAACTCCTGGACCCTGTCGAACGGGCTCTGGCTCGGTGCGGGCGTCGATGGCATCGTGACCTGGTTCCTCGACCACCAGCAGGGCGACGGCGGCTGGAACTGCGAGTGGGTGGAGGGCTCCGCGAAGTCCTCATTCCACTCGACCCTTAACTCGCTCATCGGCCTGCTCGACTACCAGCTCGCCACCGGCGACGCGGGGCGCGTGCGCGCATCCCGCCGACGCGGCGAGGAGTACCTGCTCGAGCGCTCGCTGTTCCGCAGGCTGTCGACGGGGGAGCCGTTCTACGAGCAGGCCACGAGCCTCGTCTACCCGCGCCGCGCCTGGTACTCCGTGCTCGGAGCGGCTGACTACTTCCGCGCAGCCGCGCTCGCGGACGGCACGAGGCCGGACACGAGGATGGCGGAGGCGGTCGAGATCATCCGTTCCCAGCGCCAGCCGGACGGCACCTGGCTGCAGGGGCATCGGCTACTCGGCGATGTCTGGGCGCACGTCGACGCCCCGAAGGGTGAGCCGTCGAAGTGGGTCACGTTGCAGGCGCTTCGCATCCTCGACTGGTGGGACAGTCCCGACCGGCGGGATGCGGCGGCGACGCTCTGAGCGGACACGGATGCGATCCATGCGTTCTCCATAGATCGGTAGGTCACGATGTGCGCATGGTTGACTTCAACAAGATCCTCGGCGCGGCCTCCAAGGCCCTCGGTAACTCGGGCAACTCGGGCGCAAACCGGGGCGGCAAGAGCGGCTCCGGGGACTGGAAGGACATGGTTCGCAAGGTCGCTGACCAGGTGACGGGCGACGGTCAGCAGCCGCGAGGACAGCAGAGCTACCCGAGCCAGCAGAGAAACCCAAGCCAACAGAGCCAGCAGGCGTACCCGCGCCGCGACAGCTCCTCTTCCCAGCACGATCGGTACGCGCAGCAGCCACCGAGCGCCCCGAACTATGGATCGCGCCCCGGTGCGGGCGCGGCCTCTGGGACCGCAGCCGACAAGGCCGCGATCGCGAAGTACGACTATCTCCTCAAGACAGCGGCGCCCGACCAGCTCGAGCAGGCGCACCGAGAGGCGTTCCAGCGGCTCACACCGGCCCAGCGCGACCAGGTGCGGGAGCGCCTGAGCGCCGAGTCCGGGCCGTACGATCGCCCGCAGTCGAGTTCGCCGGACGACCTGGCGCGCGCCGCAACGCGCGGCGAGGTGCAGCGACCCGGTTTCATGGCGAAGGTGCTCGGCGCGGGCAAGCGCATCGCCGGATCGCGGGGCGGCGGGAACTTCACGCCCGGGTCGAGCCGTGGCGGTTCTTCTCGCTTCGGCCGCGGCATGGGGGTCGCGGGTGCGGCGGCGGCGGGAGCGGGTGCTGGCGCGCTCGGCGGCATCGCCCTTGGGGTGGTCGGCGGAGCCGTCGCGAGCTCCGTCGCACTTCCACTGATCGGTGACGCGATGGCCTCCGGTATCGACTTCGACGGCATGGCCGCATCCGGAATTGAAGGCTTCGAGGGGCTCACGGCCGACCTCGGCGAGTTCGGCGGAATCGGCGGAATCGGCGACGCGGTGTCCGGTCTCGGCGACCAGGTCGGCGGGTTCGGCGAGCAGCTGAGCGGTGCCGGCGAGCAGCTGACGGGCGCTGGTGACCAGTTCCTCGGCGGCATCGAAGAGCAGGCGGGCAACTTCGGCTTCGACATTCCGGGCCTCGGCGACCTCTTCGGCAAGTAGCGGCGCCGCTTGCTCTGACCAACTTCCGTGATGGATCTGGCTTCGAAGCCTGCTGTCGCGGTAGGTGGCCTCGTTCATCACGGAAGTTGGCCAGGACGGGCTTGGAAGTTGGTTCCCGTTAGGCTCGGCTGATGGCGAATCGCAGCTACCTCTACGTTGTCGACGAGGCCCCGGGGCAGGGAGCTCCACTCACCAGGGTCACCGGTCTCTCCGAGTGGAATTGGGACGTGCCGCTTGTGCACGAGCTGCTCGTCTCGGGTTCCGGGCGCCTTGTTCCCTCGACGATCTGGGACGCGCCCGCCACGGCGATCCTCGGCGACTTCGACCAGGGCGTCGCCAACCTCGAGCGCCTCTTCGCGCAGCTCCCACAGGATGAGGAAACGCAGCGGCAGGTTGCCGAAGCGCGAAGCGCGCTCGCCGATCCCGACAAGCGGGGCAGGTACCTGCTGCTGGAGGTCGCCGAGATCCACGTGCTCGGCGTCACCGACGACGACAACCCGTTCCCTGAGATGCGCACGGAAGCCGAGGGCATGGTCTGCGATTCTGAGCGCGACGTCGAGCTGCTCATCCGCTATGCGCTTGAGCAGCCCGCGGACAAGCTCGACGAACTCACGGGCTCCGGCTCCTGGGCGAACAATCTGTACTTCGCGCCGACTGGAGATCCGCAGCAGGCGCCCCAGATTGAGCAGCCGCAGCCGCAGGCTGAGCCCGCCGTCGACATCGCGGTGCCGTCGCAGGCCTGGGATCAGACGACGCCACCTCAGGCGGCGCCTCAGCTCGCGCTGCCTGCGAACCAGCAGGCACCGCAGTTCCCGCCGCCGACTGGTCAGCCGCAGCAGGTCCTCCTCACGAGGCCGCTCTCGAACGGGGCCACCCAGTGGGCGCTCGGGCTGCTGGCGCTCATCCCGTTCCCGTTCATAGGTGCGCTTGCCGCGGGCATCGTCATGATCATCACGGGTCGGTCGCGTGGTCCGGCGACCGACGCTGGCGAGCGGAACCGGACGGCTGCCTCGAACTGGGGCCTGACCTACCTGATCGCGACGGTTCTCCTGGTGACGCTGCACTTCTCGTTGCTGGTCAACCTGGCGAGTTTCAACGAATCGTTCGCGACGTCGTTCTACCCGATCGGCATCCCCATCACGATCTGGGTGGCAGTGTCGGCGGTGCACATCGTGTTTTCGATTGTCGGTTGCGTCAAAGCAACCCGGGGTCGGGTGTTCAAGCCCGTCGCGCTGCCGTTCTTCCGGCCGCGCGTGCACGTTCGCTGACACCCGCCGCTGCCCGTGAGCTCGGCGTCTGCGAGCGGACCCTGACCAACTTGCGTGATTGGTGGCCGCATCCGGTGTCTAACGGCGAACGACAGGGCATCTCGTCCCGGAAGTTGGCCGGTGGGCAAAGGCCGGAGACCCGCCCGCGGCGCTACTCGTCGCCGCGGGTGAGGCGCTGCGAGAAGTAGACGGGGATGAACGACAGCAGGATGAGGACCGTCGCGGCGACGTTCACGAGGCTCGCCTCGTTGGGTCGGCCCATCTGGTTCATGATCCACAGCGGCAGGGTGTCGACGCCCGGCGGGGCGGTGAAGATCGTGACGACAACCTCGTCGAAGCTGAGCGCGAAGGCGAGGAGCGCGCCAGCGATGAACGCCGAGCGGAACTGCGGGAACGTGACGAGGCGGAAGGTCTCCCAGATGCCGGCGCCGAGGTCCATCGACGCCTCCTCGAGGCTCTGGTTCATGCGCCGCAGCCTCGCGAGCACGTTGTTGAAGACCATGACGATGCAGAACGTGCCGTGGGCGATGATCATCCCGAAGTAGCCGAGCTGGATGCCGATGGGGTCGAGGATGCTCGAGTACGTGTTGCTGAGAGCGACACCGGTGACGACGCCGGGGAGCGCGATGGGCAGCACGACAAGCAGGTTGACGGCGTCGCGCCCGAAGAACGAGTACCGCTGGAGCGCGAAGGCGACGAGGGTCCCGAGGATGCAGGCGATGATCGTCGCGCCGGTCGCGGTGATGATCGAGTTCAGAATCGCCGTGTGCAGCGACGTCTCGCCTGCCGCCTTGATCCACCAGTCGAGCGAGAACCCGGGGATCGGCCAGGCGGAGATGCGGGCGGAGCTGAACGAGTTCGCGACCACGAGCAGCAGCGGCACGTAGATGAACCCGAGGACGGCGATGACAAACGCCCCGAGGGTGAAGCGTGCGGTCTTGGAAAGCCTGAGCATGCTGACTCCTAGAGGCGCTAGAGCCGCTCGAGCGCGCCGGTGCGGCGCACGGAGAGCAGGTAGATGAGGACAAACGCGATGGGGATGACGGAGAAGGCGGCGGCGAGCGGCGGGTTGAGGTTGATGTTCGAGGCGATGATGCTGCCGATCATCTGCGTTGAGCCGCCCACGAACTCGGCGGTGATGTAGTCGCCCAGGCTGAGCGAGAACGTGAAGATGGAGCCGGCGATGAGCGCAGGCACGATGAGCGGCAGGACCACGGAGCGCACGGTGAGCCAGTTGCCAGCGCCGAGGTCGGAGGCCGCGTCGAAGAGATTGTCTGGAATCTGCCTGACGGCCGTGTAGACCGGCATGGCCATGTACGGGAACCACAGGTAGCAGAGCGTGAGGATCACGGTCGGGATGCTGAAGCCCGGCCCCGAGATGCCGAACGGGTTCATGAGCCAGTTGAAGAGGCCGTCTTCCGTGAAGGTGATGCGCATCGCGAGCACCTTGACGAGGTAGCCGGCCCAGAGCGGCATGGTGATGGCGATGACCAGGAGCTCGCGGTTGCGTGGGCTGGCGATCTTCGCCATGAAGATGCCGAGCGGGATGGCGATAGCCGCGCAGATGAGGGTCACGGCGATCGCGATGCCTAGAGTGCGGAAACTCGTCGAGAGGTAAGCGGGCGTCGTGATGATCGCCTCGAAGTTCGCGAGCGTGAAGCTGGGCTTGACCTTCGACGTGAACGGGTCGGTGACCCAGAAAGCCGTCACGAGCAGGAAGGCCAGCGAGAAGATGTAGATGCCGACGAGCCACAGCATGGGAGCTGCGAGGAGCCCGCCGAGCCGCGCGCTGCGGTGCCGGTGGAGCCACGAGTCGAGTGTCGTCACGAGGGGTGCCTTTCAGTGGTCGACGGCTTGGGTGGGCGATGCCTGAGGGGTGGTCGGCGGCGGCTGTCTCGCCGCCGCCGACCGGGGTGGAATGGGGCTTAGCCCTTCACGGACTGCCAGGCGTTGGTCCACTCCTGGAAGTTCGTGCACTGCACGTCGGTGCGGCCGTCAACGCACTGCTCGATGGGGGTGGTCCAGAACCACACCTTCGAGAAGTACTCCTCGTCGAGGGCGTGGAACTCCTCGCAGTGGGCGGTCGCCTCGGCGTTGAGCTCGCAGAAGGCGCCGTTGGCCGGGGCCATGCCGAAGTTCATCGCGATCTGGCCGTTGACCTCGGCTGCGCTTGTGTAGTCCATCCACAGGTAGGCGCAGTTCGGGTTGGCGGATTCAGCGGAAACCATCCAGGCGTCGGACCAGCCGGTTGAGCCTTCCTCCGGCAGCACACCCTTGAGGCGGTCGTCTTCGGAGAGCTTGCGGAGGACCTCCCACGAGGTGCCGACAACCGACGTGCCGCCCGTGAACGAGGTGATCTGCGCAACCGGGTCGCTCCAGTACTCGCTGACGATGCCGTTCTGAGTCTTGAGCAGCTCGACTGCCGCGTTCAGCTGCGTCTCGTCGAGCGCGTACGGGTTGGTGATGCCGAGGTCGGGTTGGGTAGCCATGAGGTACACGGCGGCGTCGGCGATGTAGATGGGGGCGTCGTACGCGATGATCTGGCCGGCGTACGGGCTGTCTGCCTCCCAGGCGACGTCCCAGCTGGTGGGCGCCTCTGTGACGACTTCGCTGTTGTACTGCAGGATGTTCGCGCCGCGGCCGATCGGGACGCCGTAGCTCTTCCCGTTGATCGTGTCGTACACCTGGCCCTTCATGCCCTCGACGATGTCGTCGCCGAAGTTGGGGATGAGGTCGACGTTGATGGGCGCGACGTCGCCGCCCGCGATGAGTCGCAGGCTCGCGTCGCCGGAGGCCGAGACGAGGTCGTACTCGCCCGTGCGCATGAGCGTGACCATCTCGTCACTGGTGCCGGCGACGCGGCGGTTGACGACACATCCGGTCTCTGCCGTGAACTGGTCGCTCCAGGCAGGCTCGACGAATCCGCTCCAGGCGACGATGTTGACCTGCCCCTCGCCCTCGCCGAGCTCCTCGAGCATGGGCACGTCGGGGACGTCGATGCTGAGGCCGCCTTCGCCGCCCCCGCCTCCCGCGTCGGAGCTGCAGCCCGTCAGGACCAGGGCGGATGCGGCGGCCATGGCAGCGAATGCCACATGCGATTTCTTCATGGTGCTGTCCTTCGGTTTCAGGGTCAGGTGGTGGAAGGTGGAACTGGTGGAGCGGATTGGGAAGACGGGTCAGGAGATGACGGCGACGTGCTCTTCGTGCCAGGTCACCCGTACCGTGGAGCCGCGCGCGAAACCGCGGCCCGTGGTGCTCGTCTCGGTGTTGTGCATTTCAGAGATGAGGCGCACATCCGTGTCCGTGCGGATGATGAACCGGGTGCTCGGGCCCGTGTAGACGACTTCTTCGATGACTCCGACGGCCCCGTGCAGGCCGGGCGAGACGGCTTCGTCTATGGCGTGCAGCGTGATGCGTTCCGGGCGGATGCTGACGAGCCCGTCGATTCCGGTGGCCGACCTGGCCGCATCCGCTTCGAGGAGGTTGGAGACGCCGAGGAAGCCGGCGACGAACGGGGTCGCGGGGGAGTCGTACACCTCGATGGGGGTGCCGATCTGCTCGATGCGGCCCTTGTTGAAGACGGCGATGCGGTCGCTGAGGGTCAGCGCCTCCTCTTGGTCGTGCGTGACGAAGATGAAGGTGATGCCGATCTCGCGTTGGATCTGCTTGAGCTCGATCTGCATCTGCTCGCGCAGCTGCTTGTCGAGGGCGCCGAGGGGCTCGTCGAGGAGGAGCACCCGGGGCTTCAGGATGAGGGCACGAGCCAGGGCGATGCGCTGCCGCTGCCCGCCGGAGAGCTGGCTGGGCTTGCGGTCGGCGAGGTGCGCGAGCTGCACCTGCTCGAGGGCCTGCTGTACCCGCTCGGCGCGCTCTGCTTTGCTCGCGCGGCGCACTCGGAGGCCGTAGGCCACGTTCTGGGCGACGGTCATGTGCGGGAAGAGGGCGTAGTCCTGGAAGACCGTGTTGACCTCGCGGCTGAACGGCGGCACGTTGGTGACGTCGGTGCCGCCGAGACTGATGGTGCCCGCTGTCGGCTGTTCGAATCCGGCGATCATGCGCAGCACGGTGGTCTTGCCGGAGCCGGATGGGCCGAGCATCGAGAAGAACTCGCCGGAGCGGACCTGCAGGTCGAGCGATTCGACTGCGGTGAAGTCGCCGAACCTCTTGCTGACGCCCGTCAGGGTGACGCCTGCGGCTGCCTGGGCTGGCTGGTTGGTCACGCCTTCGCGTGTGTCGGTGGTCGACAAGTGGGCCTCCTTGGAACGGCGCTGTCTGCGGATTAAGCGCAAACATATAGTTCCAGAAGTCATATTTCAATCTCGTGTCCAAGTTGTAACAGTGCGGATGCGCCACAATGGCGAGGTGCCGCAGATCCCTCAGACAGAACCCGAAGCCGGGGTGCCGTCGCGCCTGCGCAACGCCGTCTTCCAAGCGGTCGCTGACGAGGGCAAGGCGGCCCTGGTCGAGCGCCGCCTGAGCGTCGCCATCAACCGGGGCGTGCTGCAGGCGGGAGAACGGCTCCCGCCTGAGAGCGAGCTCGCGAAGTCGCTTGGCGTCTCGCCGGTCACCGTCCGCGAGGCGCTCGTGCTGCTGCGCCAGCGTGGCCTGGTCACGACGAAGCGCGGGCGCGGAGGCGGCAGCTTCGTCACGGCTGGCGCGGACCCTGCGTCGCACGCGGCCGACGAGCTCGCCTCCATCTCGCGTACTGCACTGCGCGACCTCGCCGCGCACTACTTCGCCGTCACTGCCGGATGCCTGGAGCTCGCCGCATCCCGTGCTGCACCAAACGAAGTCGATGCGATCCGCTCCAGGCTCATGGCCTTCGGTGGGCACCTCGCGCAGGGCCCGGATGGCAAGGGGAGTCAGCCCACGCCGGCTCAGTGGCGCCACGTCGCAGACGACGTGGTCGTCGAGCTGTGCGCTCTCGGGCAGTCGGTGCGGCTCACCAAGGAGCAGATGCGGGTGCAATCGGAGGTCTCGCCGCTGCTCGGGCTCCTTGCTGTGGACAACGCGGAGCGCGAGGTGCAGCGAGGCGAGATACTGAGACTTGTCGACGAGGTCGAACGGGGAGATGTTGTCGGTGCGCGCGAAGCGTTGCGCTCGACCATGGTCGACGTCGTGGCACGGCTCGAGCTGAAGCGCAGGTCGCTGCTCGAGCAGTAGGTCTCTTAACCGTGCGAATCGGTTGAGAGCAGGGGGAATGATGGCTGGGGGCCAAGAGATGCCGATCAATGACAACGAGGTGCGCGCCGCCGCGCTCGCGGGACTTCCTACGTGGTCGTGGGGTGACTTCCCGCAGGATCCACCGCAGACCGCACAGCTCATGCGTCTCGAGCCGAACGGGTGGCTCGCGCTCATCGCTTTCCTTGCCGGCCCGAGTTGGGTGTACCAGGAGGCTGCACGGTACGAACCGGTCGTCGCGACCTTCGGTGGTGGACAACGCGTCGGTGGACCCGCCGACATGTCGGCGAGCGAGGCCGTCATCACGGAGATCCACGACGACATGGTCGAGTACCTCGCGGAAGCGGGAGTCCCCGAGCCGCCCCGGGCGGTGCAGTGGATGCTGTGCCTGCCCGAGGGGGTCAGCGAGGGGGAGATCAATGGCGTGTGCAACCTGGCGGTGCAGGACGTCGCCCCTGGTGACCTCCGCACGCAAGCGCTCGAAATGCACGCCGCGCTCCGCGTACTCCTGAACGGGCGGATGCCACCGCTGTCCTGGTGACTGACGTCCGGCGAGGCGTGTCTGGAGAGGATGCCGATCACCCGGCCTCTGTGCAAGCGGCGCTCGGCTGTGTAACATCGGCCATCACCGATGCAGAGGAGCGGCTCCATGACGATCGACGCCACTGCGGTGCGGCACGGGCCCTCGTTCATCCTCGATGAGTACTTCCAGGCGACACTCGACGTGCTCGCCTCGGCGAGCGCCAATCTCGGCGCTGTGCTCGGCGACCTCGAGGCGCGGGGCGAGCTCACGGATCGTCACCTCGACGAGCTGGTCGAGCCGCTCGCACTCGCGGTGTTCCAACGCACCTCGCCCGTTGCCTTCGGTGCCGGATTTGTCGCATCCCTCGACCTTCGCGGTCCGTCGCGCGGCCACTTGTCCTGGTGGCAGGGGCCCATGCGCTCGCAGTTGCGGCTCGCGGCGCAGAGCCCGAGCCGAGAACACATCGACTACAGCGGCTTCGAGTGGTTCCGGGTGCCGCACGAGACTGGCGAGGGGCACGTCGCAGGCCCGCACGTCGACTACCTCTGCAGCGACGAGTACACGCTCACGGTCAGCCTGCCCGTGTGGCACGGGAAGCGTTTCCTGGGGGTCGTCGCCATGGACCTCCTCGTCGACGACGTCGAGCGGGAGCTGCTCCCCGCGCTGCGCGAGTTCGGCGACGTGAGCGTCGTGAACGCGTCCCAGCGTGTGCTCGCGTCGACCGAGACGCGGCTCGCTCCGGGCGATTCGGTGCGCGCTCTTGATGGCTACGCGAGTAGCGACTGCGCCATCGCCGGGCTGCGGGTGCTCACGCGCGACTAGAGCTAGTTTCTCGTCCAACTTCCGGGATGGATGCTCCCCTCCAGGCGGTTGCGCGCACCAGAGCATGGTCTCGTCACGGAAGTTGGACAGGCTCAGCGGGGTGAGTCTCTGGCTCAGATCTCGAGGGCGACGCCGAGAGTCAATGCTGCGAGGGCCAGGCAGGCCAGTGTCATCGTGGCCCGCTCCGCGCGACTGCGCGAGATGCCGTTCATGACGATGCCGATGACGAAGTACCCGAACAGCGCCCAGGTGGCCACGACCACGAAGGCGGAGTTGCCGCCCGGCAGGGCTCCTGCCCTGCAGAGCAGCAACACCGCGAAGGCCGCGTAGAGCAGCAGGGAAAGTGCACTTCCGATGCGCAGCTTCTTGGGCAGAGTCTCGTGCTGCCCGCCCCACAGGAGGTGACCAACGGGCTTGCCCAAGGCGCCGAGAACTTGCACGACGGCTATGCCCGCGAGTACCGCCGTGGCGATGACGGCGAAGAGCATGCTCATGATCTCGCTTCAGTTGTCTCCAGCTCGCGCAGCCACTCGAGGGCGAGTCTGGTCGAGCGGAGTCCGTAGTCGAGGGTCGCAAATGGGTAAGCCTGCGACGGTCCTAATTGAGCTGTGTCTGGTCTGATCGCCGCGATGGCATCGAGTCGCTGGAGTTCTGATTCAGCTCGTGCGCGGATGCTTGTGAGCACCTGCATCCGCTCATCCGCGTCGGCGAGATGGCCGAGGAAGAAGACACGCGCGAGCATGGCCTGTTCCAGGTCGGAGCCGGTGGCCGGCTCGAGCATCCAGGTTCGCCAGGCGTCGCGGCCCGCCTCGGTCACGTGGTGAAGCTTGCGGCCACGCGGCGATGTGTCGTCGTCGACGACGGTCACATGGCCGTCGTCGACAAGCGTCCGGAGTGCGCGCTGGATGCTGCCGGAGCTTGCGCTGTAGAACAGCGAGATGACGCTCGAGAAGCGTCGCTGCACTTCGTAGAGCGAGAGTGGGCCGCCGAGGAGGAGACCAAGGATGACAAACCGCATGCGCACCGAACTCCAGTCTTATATACCTAATAGGAATATAAGACTAGCTCCGCCAGCACGTGCTTGGATCGACGTTCGGCGATGCAGGCGGCTCTCCTGGTTCCACGTCTGCTCTGGGGCAGTTCATGGCCTTCGCGGAGACGCGGTACCGGGTCGGCGAGCGCGAAGTCGGGGTCCGCCAATTTCTCGTGACGGACCCCGACGGCTACCTCATCCGCTTCCAGGAGAGCCTGGGCGGTGAGAGGCGAGCTAGCTCTGTGTGACGGCTGGTGCCTGTCGGCCGCGGCGGGCGGCGATGAACGAGCGTACGCCGGCCGTGATGAGGGCAACCAGCAGGACGAGCATGATCGTGCTGCTGATGATCGCGCCCGGACGCTCAGCCGTGCCGGCGATGAGGTCGCCGAGCTTCGCGACGTTCATGAGCGAGCCGATCGCGCCGAGCAGAGCGACGGCGAGTGCGCCGTGGATGGCGTGCTTGCGAAGCTTCGGGTTGCGGGCGATGAGGCCGGCGATGACGAGCAGTAGGCCGACGGCTGCCGGGATGAGCGCCGTGAGGCTTCCGGTGTCGCTGACGAAGTACGCGACAGCCCCGGTGATGACGAGGGCGGCACCGATGAGGATGGTGAGGAGAGGCATGCGGGATGGGATCCAATCTCGCGGTAGGCCAGCAGCATCCTCGGCGGACCGCTACGCGCGGGCTCAGCCCTGGCGCGTGACGGCCGGCGACAGGGGGAGTCGCTGGTCGTTGGTGTCTGGTTCCGCCAACTTTACCAGTTGGTCGGTTTTGATCCCGTATCCGCTTGTCCGGTTGCGTCAGCCGTGCGCTGCGCCCTCGATCGCGTCGCGGCCCGATTCGCGCGTCGCGAACGCCCCGAGGAAGTTGCCCTGCCCGTCGTGCGCGCGGAACTCACCCTGCACAAGCTCGACGAATCCAGCGAAGTCGTCTCCAGCGGAGGTCTCGCGCATGGCTACCCAGAGGCCGCTGGCGGGAGACAGCCAGCGGAGTTGACGAGGGGCCGCTTCGACAACGGGGTGGGTCGTCGACTCGCGGGGGATCTCGAGCAGGCTCATGGTGTTCCTTGGATCGATGTGGAAGCCGATAGTTAGGTTAGCTAGCTAATCCTGGGAAACGGCACAGGGTTGCTTGAGTGCAGCTTGCTGCGGTGCATCAGCTCACCGCATCAGGTGACTCGGGGAGTGTCTGTCCGCCATCGACGACGATCGACTGGCCGGTGATGTACCCGGCCTCCCGGGTCGCGAGAAACGCGGCGGCGTACCCGATCTCCTCGGCGCGCCCGAGTCTGCGCAGCGGGACTGCGGAGGTCATCGAGGCCAGGTAGTCGGCGCCCATCTCCTCGAGGCCCGCTGACTCGACGTTGCCAGGCAGGACGGCGTTGACGGTGATGGCGTGCTTCGCGAGCTCGATCGCGGCGGTGCGCATGAACCCCAACTGGGCCGCCTTCGAGGCGCCGTAGTGCGACCATCCCGGGTAGCCGGTCGTAGGGCCGGTGATGGATGAGGTGAGCACGATTCGCCCACGGCCCGACTCCTGCAGGGCCGTCAGGCAAGCCTGGACGGCGTAGATCGTGCCCTTGACGTTGGTGTCGAGCACCTCGTCGAGCTGGGCGGGCGTCATCGTCGCGAGGTCGGCCTGGGGGAAGATGCCCGCGTTGGCGCACAACACGTCGATGCCACCGAACGCCTCGACGGTGGATGACGCCATCGCCCGGCATGATTCGGGGTCGGTCACATCCACGGTGAAGCCCGCGATGCGGCCTGACGCATCCTCTCGCATTGCCTCCCGCGTGACCGCCGCGAGTGCCGCGACCGCCGCATCCACCCCGGCTTGCGAGCGACCAGTAACGGCGACTCGTGCGCCGGCCTGCGCGAAGACGCTGGCGATGCCGAAGCCGATTCCCTTCGTGCCGCCGGTGATGACGACGCGAGCGTCGGACAGGTCGAAGAGTGGAGCAGTTGGCATGGGGCGCCTTTCGCGAAGGAGTGGGTGCGCCCATTTCACCGGCAGGGTCGCCCAGGAGTTGCCCCCGAAACGTGCCCGCGACTGCTCTTAACGCACTGTTTACGCTCGGTGCCGCCCATCACCACCAGAAGGGCGGCTGCGTCACATACGGAGCCTCGAGTCGCGCCACCTCGTCGTCGGTGAGCTGCAGGTCGAGCGCTGCGACGGCGTCGTCGAGGTGCTTGGCCTTCGTCGCCCCGACGATGGGTGCCGCCACTGTCGGGTTGCGCAGTACCCAAGCGAGGGCAACGCGTGCCATCGGTACCGCCCGCTCGGCGGCGATCTGCTCGACGACGTCGATGATCGGGCCGTCGAAGTCGGTGTCGAACGCCTTCGCAACGGTGTCGACTTCTGCTCGAGACGAGGACTCGCCGCGCGGTCGAGTCAGGCGGCCCTTGCCGTTCGGTGAATAGGGCACGAGCCCGACGCCCATGTCGGCGCACATCGGGATCATCTCGCGCTCCTCTTCGCGCTTGAGCAGGTTGTACTGGTCTTGCATCGCGACGAATGGCGTCCACCCGCCGACGGCCGCGGCCCGCTGCAGCTTCGCGAACTGCCACGCGTACATCGACGACGCGCCGAGGTAGCGCACCTTGCCTGCGCGGACGAGGTTGTCGAGTGCCTGCATGGTCTCTTCGACGGGGGTGCTCTCGTCGAAGCGGTGGATGTAGAGCACGTCGATGTGGTCGGTACCGAGTCGCTCGAGAGAGGCGTTCGCCTGCTCGAGGATCGCCTTCCGCGACAGGCCCGATCCGCCGGGGCCGTCGTGCATCTTTCCTGAGAGCTTGGTCGCTAGCACGATGTCTTCGCGGCGGCTGAAGCGGCGCACCGCGCGGCCGATGACCTCCTCGCTCGTGCCCTGCTGGTAGACGTTCGCGGTGTCCCAGAAGGTGATGCCGAGCTCAACGGCCTGGCGGAGCAGCGGTGCCGCCGCGTCGTCGTCGAGGGTCCAGCTGTGCAGACCGCGCTTCGGGTCGCCAAAACTCATGCAGCCGAGCGCGAGGCGGCTGACGCGCAGGCCGGTTCGTCCGAGGTTCGTGTACTCCATGCCTGAAGCGTATGGCGCACCACCGACGTTGATGCTTATAGGGCCTCGTTTTGGTCTGGCTCTGCCACCGACTGACTTCGTGTCTTTGCTTTGATCCGTCGGCTGGGACGGGGCGCCTTGTGAGTGCGCCGACCAGGCGGACATGACCTCATAGGAGCCTGGTCGAAGAGGCCCCATCAACGTCCTGTCTGCCCGCCCGGTCGGCTGCCGATCCGATCAAGAAGGGCAGGACCATCATGACAACAAGACTCGAGAAAATCTTCGCGGGTGTCGATACGCACGCGGACACGCATCATGCCGCGGTGATCGATAGCAACGGGAAACAACTCGGTGATGCGCAGTTCCCGACCACACCGGCCGGCTACGCGGCGCTGGCCGCGTTCCTGACCGCCTTCGGGATGGCCGTGCGCGTCGGGGTCGAGGGGACCGGTTCCTACGGTGCTGGCCTGGCGCGCCACCTGGGAGCGGCTGGGTTCGTGGTTGTTGAGGTGTTGCGGCCGAATCGACAGCTCCGTCGAACGCGCGGGAAGTCTGACCCGTTGGATGCCTACGCGGCGGCGCGGGCCGCGCTCGCCCAGGAGGAGCATGCGACACCGAAAGCGGGGGCCGGGCAGGTCGAGGCGATCCGGTATCTGGTGGTCGCGCGTCGCAGCGCGGTCAAGGCGCGCACCGCCGCGATAGTCCAGATCAAGTCTCTCCTGGTCACGGCTCCGGACCTGATCCGGGAGCGTTACCGGTCGCTGGGCGACAAGGCACTGATCGCGGCGCTGGCCCGGTTGCGGCTCTCGACCGATCCGTTACTCGCCGCGGTCGGGCAGGGCCTGCGATCGCTCGCGAGGCGTCACCAGCTGTTGGGCGAGGAGGTCAGCGACCTCGATCAAGCGCTGGCGGCGTTGACTGCGGCCGCGAACCCGGCTCTTGTCGCGGCGAAAGGCATCGGCACGATCACGGCTGCGCAGTTGTTGGTCACCGCGGGCGACAATCCGGACCGGCTCCGCAGCGAGGCCTCATTCGCGGCGCTGGCCGGGGTCAGTCCGATCCCGGCTTCGTCGGGGAAGACGACGCGTCACCGGTTGAATCGAGGCGGGGACCGGCAAGCGAACGCCGCGTTGCACCGGATCGCGTTGGTTCGTATGTCGTACGAGCCTCGCACGCGCGACTACGTCGCGCGCAAGCGCGCGCTGGGGCACAGCAACAAGGAGATCATCCGTTGCTTGAAGCGAGCGATCGCGCGCGAGGTGTTCACCCTGCTCACCACGATCGTAGAGGTCCCAGTGACCGATGACCTTCGCCCGCTGCGACAGGCACGGAAACTGAGCCTCACGACCGTCGCGGAACACTTCAACGTCTGGCCCGCCACGATCTCGAAACTCGAGCTCGGAAAACACCGCGATGACGACCTCGCGAACAGCTACCGCGAATGGCTCACCGCGGCTTGACAACCAATAGGAGCATCAGTGAGGGAGTGCCTGCGAGGTCCCCCTTCGTGCTGGCGCCGCTTCCCGTAACCCAGTGTTTACAGGCACGAACGCTCTCGAAACATCCGCATGTCTACTATTGGCGAACAAGGTTTCATGTCAGGTAACATCAACACCATGCGGGAGACGACGATGACACAACTAGCCCCCAAGCTGGTCGAAAGGGAGATCGCGGGCGACCGCATCACGCTCCGCGACCTCGCCCAGGCGCACGGCGTGCAGTTCATCCTCGCCACCTTCGTCGACCTCAACGGCAAGCCCTGCGCGAAGCTCGTGCCGACCTCGGCGGCCGATGAGCTCGAGGCCGGAGCGCTCGGGTTCGCTGGCTTCGCCGCCGGCCTCATCGGCCAGGAGCAGCACGACCCCGACCTCATCGCCATCCCCGACCTCGACTCGTTTACCCCGCTGCCGTTTGTCCGCGAAGGCCTCGCGCTCGTGCACTGCGACCCGTACGTCAACGGGGAGCCGTGGCCGTACGCGCCCCGCAACATCCTGAAGCGCGCCATCGCAGAACTCGCGACGCGGGGCATGACGGCCAAGGTCGGCGCCGAGGTCGAGTACTTCCTCGTTGACCGCGCCGAAGACGGCAAGCTCTCGCCCGCAGACAAGCGCGACAACGGTCCGCGGCCCTGCTACGACGCCCGCGGCGTGACGCGGATGTACGACCACCTCGCATCCGTCTCGACGGCCATCAACTCGCTCGGCTGGGGCAACTACGCCAACGACCACGAGGACGGCGCGGGCCAGTTTGAGCAGAACTTCGACTACGCCGACGCCCTCACCACGGCCGACCGCGTCATCACGCTGCGCTACATCCTCAACGTGCTCGCCGAGGAGCGCGGCATGACGGCGACGTTCATGCCGAAGCCCTTCACGAACCGCACGGGCACTGGCCTCCACCTGCACCTCTCCCTCTGGAGTGACCAGGACGAGCCGCTCTTCCCCGCCGACTCGACCGAATCGGCAGCGGATGCTCGGGGCCTCGGCCTCTCGCCTGTCGCGTACGGCTTCGTGGCAGGTCTCCTCGAGCACGCGCCGGCGCTGCAGGCGTTCCTCGCACCTTCCGTGAACTCGTACAAGCGCATCGGCTCGGCGACGTCGAGCTCCGGCGCGACCTGGTCGCCGCGGAAGGCGTCGTACGGCGGCAACGACCGAACCCACATGGTGCGCGTGCCGGACAACAAGCGCGTCGAGCTCCGCTCGGGTGACGGCGCCGCCAACCCCTACCTGGCGGTCGCGACGTCGATCATGGCGGGCATCGACGGCATCGACAACAGCCGCGACCCCGGCCACCCCTCGGGGCCCGGTCAGGCGCCCGAAGGCGCCGCCGTGCTCCCCGCGACGCTCCTCCACGCCGTCGAAGCGCTGCGCCGCGACCCCGTGATCCTCGCCAGCCTCAGCGGCGACGAAGCCACCGGCCGGTACTTCGCCGACGCCAAGGAGACCGAGTTCCTCACCTGGCACGCCCAGGTCAGCGACTGGGAACTCGACACCTACCTCACCGCCTTCTAGCCCCTCGCTCTCTGAAGAACAACCAGCTCAACCTCGAAAGGACCACGCCCGTGTGTGGAATCGCCGCGCTGCAGTTGCGCAACCCCCAGCTCAGGCCGCAGATGGGCGACCTGCTCTCGACCATGCTGTGCGAGATGGTCGACCGCGGACCCGACTCCGCGGGCCTCGCCGTCTACGACAACCCCGACCTCACCGGCAGCGCGGCGTCGACCCTCAGCCTGCTCGGCGGCACGCAGCTGCTCACCGCCGAAGAGCTGACCGCCGAGCTCGAGCGCACCCTGCCTGCAGGGGCCGCACCCAAGGTGTCGGTGGTCGGCGACACGACGCTCGTGAGCGGCGAGCTGTCCACGAGCATCCTCGCCGATGCCGTCAGCGCGGCCCTTCCGACCGCCACCATCATCGGTCGCGGCGGCCACCTCGCCGTCATGAAGAGCGTCGGCAACCCCATGGATGTCGCCTCCAACCATGGCCTCGAGTCTATGTCAGGCAGCCAGGGCGTCTCGCACACCCGTATGGCCACCGAGTCGGCCGTGACTGCCGGCGGTACGCATCCGTTCGCCGTCGCAGACGACCTGTGCCTTGTGCACAATGGCTCGTTCTCGAACCACGCGTCCATCCGCCGCGAGCTGAAGCGCACTGGCGTTCAGTTCGACTCCGAGAACGACACCGAGGTCGGCGCGCGCTATATCGCCTCCCGCCTGGAGCAGGGCGACACCCTCGAGGAGGCGCTCATCAACCTCGGCGAGGTCTTCGACGGCTTCTACACGCTTGTCGTCACGACCGCCGACAGCATGGCCATCGTGCGCGACCCCATCGCCTGCAAGCCAGCCATCGTCGCCGTCACCGACGACTACGTGGCCATGGCCTCCGAGTACCGCGCCCTCGCGCAGCTCCCCGGCATCGAATCGGCCGACATCTTCGAACCAGTCCCCGGAAAGGTCTACACGTGGTCACTCTAGACAGCACCCAGTACGCGGCAGCGCCAGTGGCCGCAGCAGCACCCGCCCCCGTTTCGGCCGCGTCGGGCCCCACCGCGATCGACCTCGCCGGCCAGCATGTGCGGGTCGTCAACGCGGCCGTGCAGGCGGCCGAAGACGGGACGCGCTGGAGCATCCAGCACCCCGCCGGTAAGCACAACGTCGCGGTCGGCATCAACTCGGCCATCGACGTCACAATCGACGGGCACGTCGGCTACTACGCCGCCGGGATGCACCAGCGGGGCACCGTCACGATCAATGGCAACGCCGGGGTCGGGCTCGCGGAGAACATCATGAGCGGCACCGTGCACGTCACGGGCGACGCCTCGCAGTCGGCGGCCGCGACCGGCCACGGCGGGCTCGTCGTGATCGACGGCAACGCCGGGGCGCGCTGCGGCATCTCCATGAAGGGCGTGGACATCGTCGTGGGCGGCAGCATCGGCCACATGTCGGCGTTCATGGCGCAGGCCGGACGCCTCGTCGTGTGCGGCGACGCGGGCGAGGCGCTCGGTGACTCCATCTACGAGACGCGCATCTACGTGCAGGGCACCGTCGAATCGCTCGGCGCCGACTGCATCGAGAAGCCCATGCGCGACGAGCACCTCGCAGAGCTCGCCGAGCTGCTGCTCGCGGCGGGTCGTGACGACGATCCGGCCGCGTTCAAGCGCTACGGCTCGGCCCGCAAGCTCTACCACTTCAACGTCGACAACGCCTACTAGGCCGAAGGAAGAGTTCCTCATGACCATCATCGAGCAGCCCACCTCCACGGCCAGCCAGTCGGCCACGCAGTCACCCGCGGAGCTCGCCCAGCTCGGCCTCCGTGAGTCGGCCACCTTCGACCGCGCGACGATCTCCGACATCCAGCGCGCCGCACGGACGGGCATCTACGACATCCGCGGCTGGGGTGCGAAGCGCCATTTGCCGCACTTCGATGACCTGCTGTTCCTCGGCGCATCCATGTCTCGCTACCCGCTCGAGGGGTACCGCGAGCGCTGCGGTACCGACGTCGTGCTCGGCGACCGCTTCGCGTCGAAGCCTCTGCACCTCGACATCCCCGTGACGATCGCGGGCATGAGCTTCGGTGCCCTTTCCGCGAACGCGAAGGAGGCGCTCGGGCGCGGCGCGTCCGAGGTCGGCACGTCGACCACCACGGGCGACGGCGGCATGACGCCGGAGGAGCGCGGGCAGTCGAAGCACCTCGTGTACCAGTACCTGCCCTCCCGCTACGGGATGAACCCCGACGACCTGCGCAAGGCCGACGCGATCGAGATCGTGCTCGGGCAGGGCGCGAAGCCGGGCGGCGGCGGCATGCTGCTCGGTCAGAAGATCACCGAGCGCGTGGCCGGGATGCGCACCCTGCCCATCGGCATCGACCAGCGTTCCGCGAGCCGGCATCCCGACTGGACGGGCCCGGACGACCTCACGATCAAGATCGCCGAGCTGCGCGAGATCACCGGCTGGGAGAAGCCGATCTACGTGAAGATCGGCGCATCGCGGCCCTACTACGACACGGCGCTCGCCGTGAAGGCCGGTGCCGACGTCGTGGTGCTCGACGGCATGCAGGGTGGAACCGCGGCAACGCAGCAGGTGTTCATCGAGAACGTCGGCATCCCCACGCTCGCCGCGATCCCGCAGGCCGTCGCGGCGTTGCAGGAGCTCGGGATGCACCGCAAGGTGCAGCTCATCGTGTCGGGCGGCATCCGCACGGGCGCCGACGTGGCCAAGGCGATGGCTCTCGGCGCCGACGCGGTCGCGATCGGCACGGCCGCGCTCATCGCGCTCGGCGACAACGACCCTCGCTATCAGCAGGAGTACGCGCGTCTCGGCTCGGCCGCGGGCTTCTACGACGACTTCCAGGACGGGCGCGACCCGGCAGGCATCTCCACGCAGGACCCGGAGCTCGCATCCCGCCTCAACCCCGTCGAGGGCGGGCGTCGCCTCGCGAACTACCTGCGTGTGCTCACGATGGAGGCGCAGACCATCGCCCGCGCCTGCGGCAAGTCGCACATCCGCAACCTCGAGCCGGAGGACCTCGTCGCGCTGACCGTCGAGTCCGCCGCCATGGCGAACGTGCCGCTCGCCGGCACGAGCTGGATCCCCGGCAAGCAGTACTGATGCTGAGGCGGAGCGAGGCCTCTGCCTCCTCCGCCTCCTCCGCCTCCGCCTCCTCCGCCTCCTCCGCCTCCTCCGCCTCCTCCTCCTCCGCCTCTCCATCTCCGCTGCCTGACCAACTTCCGTGACGAGACACTTTGCCGGGGCCCCGAAAGCGTCGGATGCCCCGGTTTCGTCACGGAAGTTGGTCCCACGTCGAGGGTGGCGGGCTCCCCACTTCCGCGGCGGTGGGCCCGGCCCTTCCCGTCTCACCCGGCCAACTTCCGTGACGAGCCTGCCCCGTGGGCGGATCTGACGCGGCGGTCACAGGCTTGATCACGGAAGTTGGTCATGCGTCGAGGGTTTCAGGTGTTTCGGAGCGCGGCCTCGAGCTGCGCGAGGCGCTCCGCCTGGGTGCCTCCGAGCTCGAGGATGCGGGTGCCCGCGAGGTCTGGATCGCCTGCGAGGTCGAGGAGGGCGGCGTTCATCGCGAGGCGAAGCTCGGGGTCTTCATCGTCGCCGACCCGGATCTGGTCGCTGTAGCCAAGGGAGAGGAGCACGAGGAGATCGGCGTGCTCGGCCGCGCGCTGCGTGACGGCTGCTGCGCGCTCGAGCGCCGAGGTGGATTCGCCGATTCGGCCGAGCGCCTCGAGCGCGTGCAGGTAGGCGAGGAAGTCGAGAGGCCCGCGCTCGGCGATCAGGTCGGACCCCTCCGGGAACTCGGCCAGGCGACGTGCGGCGATGTCCAGCTGCCGGCTGAAGAGGCCGGCGTCGAGTTCGTCGAAGCTGTCATCCGGTAGCTCCTCGAACGGGTCAGGCAAGACCGTGAACTCGGGGTGCGCGGCCGCGAAGTCGCTGATGAGCGTGCTCTTGCCGCTCGCATGAGTTCCCGACACGACGATCCGCATGGCAAGCGAGCCTAGGGCGTCGCACGCGCCATCGCCATCGCTTTCGCCGCCGCCTCACACTCCGTCTCCACCCTCTTAGCCATTCCCTCTGGCCAACATCAGTGCGATATCGGCGCTTTCTCCGTGTTTGGCGCTCGTCAGGCGCGATATTGCACTCATGTTGGTCAGGCGATGCTGTTCGTGCGTCCAGTTGGCTCGCGTTTCAGTGCAGCCGGCCGCCACTCCGCCTACCACCCTCTAGGCCACAGTCCGCTTGGCCAACTTCCGTGATCAGAGGGTGCCTCGAGGGGCTAGCGAGCCGGATGCTCCGGTTTCGTCCCGGAAGTTGGCCAGCGACAGTCCAACTCACCCTGCCCCCCGTATCGTGGACGGCGGTAGAGCTCCAGGCCTGACGGTCCGCTCGAGCCCGCCGGGTGCATCCACTTCGCAACGTCGCAGAAAGCAGGACAGCAGTGACCTCCAACTGGGCTGGCAACATCACCTTCGAGGCGGAGCGCGTCGCCGTCCCGGCGAGCACCGCCGAGGTCAGCGAGGTGGTGCGCGCCGCCGTTGCCGCCGGGCAGTCGGTGCGGGCGCTCGGCAGCGGGCACTCGTTCAATCGGATCGCCGACACGAGCGGGGTGCAGGTCTCGACGCGGGGCCTGCGCAGCCCGCTGCGCATCGACGAGGACCGGCGCTGGGTGTCGATCGGGGCTGGCACTCGTTACGGCGAGCTCGCGATCGACCTCGCCGAACACGGCCTGGCGCTCGCGAACCTCGCCTCCCTCCCGCACATCTCCATCGCGGGGGCGGTCGCGACGGGCACCCACGGCTCCGGAAACACCAACCGCAGCCTTGCCGCCGCCGTCGCGGCCATCGAGTTCGTCGCGGGCGACGGCGAGGTGGTCGTGCTGCAGCGCGGCGACGAGGGCTTCGACGGGGCCGTCGTCTCGCTGGGCGCTCTCGGCGTGGTGACGCGCATCCGCCTCGATGTCGTGCCTCACTTCGAGGTGCGGCAGCGGGTCTTCGAGAACCTGCCGTTCGCAGCGCTGCTCGAGAACTTCGACGAGATCACGGGCGCCGGCTACAGCGTGAGCGCCTTCACGACGTGGGCGGAGCCCGAGGTCATCGACCAGGTGTGGGTGAAGCAGCTCGCGAGCGAGCTCTCACCGCGCGACTTCTACGGCGCGATGCCCGCGACCGAGGCGCTGCACCCCATCCGTGGCATCTCCGCCGTCGCCTGCAGCGAGCAGTTCGGCGTCGCTGGCCCCTGGTACGAGCGTCTGCCGCACTTCAAGCTCGAGTTCCAGCCCTCCAACGGCGAGGAGCTGCAGAGCGAGTACCTCATCCCACGCCTCCGGGCGCAGGATGCTCTGCTCGCGCTCTCGAGCATCGCCGACCGTATCCGCCCCCACCTGCTGGTCAACGAGGTGCGCACCATTGCACGCGACTCCCTCTGGCTGAGCCCCATGCACGGCAACGACGCTGTCGGCCTGCACTTCACGTGGAAGCAGGACCCGGAGGTCGCGGAGCTGCTGCCGCTGCTCGACGAGATCTTCGAGCCGCTCGGCGGTCGCCCGCACTGGGGTAAGGTCTTCGACGAGCGAGTTGCCGTCGCTGAGCGGTACCCGCGGTTCGGTGACTTCCGGAAGCTCGTCGAGCGCTACGACCCGAACGGCGTCTTCGCGAACGACTTCACGCGGTGCGTGCTGCGGTAGGTCGGCGGCTGGGCGCCGGCCCCGCCAGCGCGCGACGTGGCCGACTTGTGTGATCAGACGTGTCATTTGTGGCCCTCGGGGGTGGATGCGCGCGTTTCGTCCCGGAAGTTGGTCAGAGTCGGGACTGCAGCGAGCTTGATCAGCCTCTGTTGCAATGTCAGTCGATCGTGCTAATTTACATTTGTAAATTAGTTGTGATCGAGGAGAGCAATGACCCAGGAAGATGCGAGGTTCGTCCGCTCGCGGGCGGCGCTCATCGCCGCCGTCGTCGAACTGCTCGACGAGGGAACCGACGCCGCTCAGCGCAGCATCACTGACATCGTGGGCCGGGCCGGCGTGAGCCGCCCCACGTTCTACAAGCACTTCGACGACACGGCCGCGCTCATCCGCGAGGCAGCCCTCCGTCGGCTGCAGGCGGCGTTCGAGCGCATCCCGAGCCTCGGCGACGACCCATCGTGGCCGATGTTCGTGCGCGGGACGCTTCGCGCACTGCTCCACGAGCTCGCCGCCGACGCCCCCTTCTACCGGGCCGCGCTCGAGACCAGCTTCGGCCTCCTCACGGGCGACGTCATCACGTACCTCGCCACGAGGCTCCTCGAGTCTTCGCCGCTCGGCCCGGTCATCCGCCGCCGCCCAGGGCCCGACTCCCCACGGGATCGCGCCGAGTTCCTCGCGGCCGGCGCCATGTGGCACGTCACGAGGTGGCTCTTCGCTGCCGCCGATTCCGAGGCCGGGAGCGAGAGCTCGGCGGATGCACGCGCATCCATCGACGAGCTCGTCGAGCGCCTCTCCTCCCTGCTTCTTGCATCCTCCGGCGCGACTGTCGCCGAGCTTGACGCCCTCCGCGTCGAGCACGTTCGCTCATAGGACTTCCCACGCATATGCGTTCTTTCTCTCTCCTCGATTTCGTGCGCACGCACCGGCGGACGCTCATCGTCATCGTCGGCATCGCGCTCATCCCACTCATCTACGCGGGCTCGCTCATCTGGTCGAACGAAGACCCGACGCACCGCCTCGACCACATCAACGCGGCCATTGTGAATAGCGACCAGCCCGCGACCCCCGCGACCACGACAGACGGAGAGCCCGCCGAGCCCGTCGACCTGGGGGCGACGCTCACCGAGAAGCTCGTCGACAGCACCGAGTCGAACAACTTCAGCTGGCACGAGATGTCGGCGGACGAGGCGCAGAGCGCGCTCGAGTCTGGCAAGGTGCTTGCCGTGCTCGACATTCCGGACGGCTTCTCGGCCGCCGCGGTCTCGGCGGGCGGCGACGACCCGCTGGACGCGGCAATCGCGCGCCTGTCCATCACGACCAACGACGGCGCGAACATCATCGTCGGCAACATCGCGTCGACCGTCGGCACGACCGTCGCCGACGAGCTCGCTGCGGAGGTCTCCGATGAGTACCTGCGCAACGTCTACGTGGGGTTCACCGACATCCACGAGAGCGTCTCCGAGGCCGCGGATGGTGCGACCGAGCTCAACGACGGCGCCGAGCAGGCGCGCACGGGTTCCGGCGAGCTCGTTGTCGGTCTCGGTCAGCTGCGCGCGGGCGGGCTCACGCTCGCCGACGGCAGCGCGACCCTCGCCGAGGGGGCAACGCAGGTGGACGCTGGTGTGCAGCAGCTGAACACGGGCCTCGCGACCGCGAACTCGGGCGCGCAGGAGCTCAGCACGGGCGCGGCAACCGCAAACGCGGGAGCCCAGCAGCTGAGCACGGGCGCGGGCTCCGCGAACGAGGGTGCGCAAACGCTCAGCACGAACCTGGCCACGGCGAGCTCCGGGGCGCAGCTCCTCAGCGCCGGGCTGGCGGAGTTGAACTCGCAGACGACCGACCTGCCTGCGAGCATCACAACGCTGACGACAGGGGCGACGACCCTCGACAGCGGCGCGACAGCGCTCGCCGGTGGGCTCGACACAGCGCTTGGATCGGCCGGGACTCTCAACGAGGGCGCAACGAAGCTCGCCACCGGGGCGGGGGAACTCTCCGGCGGCATCGATGCACTGCTCGCCCAGTACGACTCGCTGTCCGATGCGCAGCGAAAGGAGCTGCTGACGCAGCTCTCTACGTCAGGGCAGACCCTCGGCGCGAAGGCTGCTGAGCTCTCCGGCGGCACGTCCGCGCTCGTCGGCGACGCCGGCGCGGGCACAGGGCTGAGCTACCTGGAAGCGAAGTCCACCGAACTCGCGGCCGGCGCCACCCAGCTCTCAAGCGGCGTCTCGCCGCTCAGCGGTAAGATCGACGAGCTCGTCACCGCGGTCTCGACAGCCTCAAGCAAGTCGGCCGAACTCGCGACCGGAGTCGAGCAGCTCTCGACCGGCGCTTCCACGCTCGCGGCCGGCACGCAGTCGCTCGCCGACGGCGCATCCACGCTCGCGGCCGGCACGCAGTCGCTCGCCGACGGCGCATCCACGCTCGCGACGGGAACGCAGGCGCTCTCGGAGGGCGCATCCACGCTCGCGCAGTCGACGCCGAAACTCGCCTCTGGCGCAGCCGAGCTCTCGTCGGGCGCGACGACGCTCGCCGACGGGACCGCCGACGCCGAGTCGGGCGGCACGAAGCTGAACGACGGCATCACGCAGCTCGCCGACGGCAGCAAGACGCTCGCGGACGGCCTCGACGACGGTGTTGCCGACATCCCCAGCTACACGGACGCGCAGGCTGACCACCTCGCCGGCGTCACATCGACACCCGTCGAAATCACGAAGAACCGCCTCAACGAGGTGCCCGCCTACGGCTACGGCCTCGCGCCGTACTTCATGACGCTCGGCCTCTGGGTCGGCGCGCTCGCCTACTACCTGATGTTCCCGCCGCTGCGGGAACGACTTGTGCTCGGCCGCCAACCGGCGCTGGTTGTGGCCTTGCGCAGCTTCGCCCCCGGCGCGATCCTCGGAGCCGCGCAGAGTCTGCTCATGCTCACGATCGTACGCTTCGGCTTGGGGCTCGAGCCCGCGAACACGCTTGGGCTCGTCGCGCTCGCACTGCTCACGAGCGTTACGTTCGTCGCCGTCAACCAGGCGTTCAACGCGCTGCTCGGCCCTCCCGGCCGTTTCCTCGCACTCATCATGATCGTGCTCCAGCTCTCTTCCGCCGGCGGCACGTACCCGGTCGAGACGACGCCGGCGTTCTTCCAGCTCATCCACTCGTGGCTGCCGCTGAACTACGCCGTCACCGCGTTCCGCTCGCTGGTCGCGGGAGGTTCGATCGGCATCGGCGAGGCGTACGGGATGCTCACCGTCTGGCTCGTCGCGGCCCTCACGCTCACGACCCTGTCGATCGTCATCAAGCGGCGCCGCGAACGGCTGAAGCCGGCCACTGCACCCGCTGCCGCACACGTCCAGGAAGTCGCCGCGGTCTAGCGCTTCCGTGGCGCCACGGCGGCGCCACGGCGCCGACTCGGGATGGCTTCCGCATCTCGGGATGGCTTGCAACCCATCCCGAGATGCGGAAGCCATCCCGAAACCGCTGCGAGACCTTCCGCGGGGCCTAGCTGTTGGCCGCGTTGGCGGCGACGCTCGCCGCGACTGCGGCGTTGATGGTGATCGCGTTCATAGTGCGCGCGACGGCGGAGCTCGCCGCGGCGGCGCCCCAGTCGCCCTCCTCGAGGGCCCTGGCGCGGTTGATGACGTCAGTTTCCCAGGGGATCTCCCGATGCAGGGTGGGCAGGGCGCCGCTCGCCGAGAGGAGCGCGGCGAGGGCGGCCGTGCGAGCGTCGGGCTCTGCGCCGTCGATGAGCACGGCCTGGACACGGCTCATGAGCGCCGCGCGCCGACCGGTATCGCCTTCGCTGAGGGTGGTGGTCGGGATGAACCCAAACGCCTTGCCCTTCTCGCGCTCCAGGTCGCCGCGGTCGACGAGGCTCTCCAGCAGTTGGCCGCGCAGGCTCGGCCCGATCGAGGTGAGCATCCCCTGCACTTCGCGGCGCTTGTCCTTCGAGTACTCCCACGCCGTGCGAAGGATCTCGTCGGCCGGCGGGGTCTCCCCGACGGAGAGAACCAGGGTGCCGCGCAAGCCGGCCTTCTCGATCGCCACCTGGTCGCTCAGCGCCAGCTCGGTGAGCACGGCGCCGCCGAGCACGTAGAAGAGCGTTCCTTCGCCGCCGATGGTCCCGTCTTCTGGGCTGAAGAGCAGGAGCAGCAGGTCTTCCGCGAGCAGCGGCTGCGGTTCGGTGCTGGCGGCGGTCGGGATGCGGTCGGGCTGTTCCATGAGTCCCCCGGCTGGTGCTCGAGTCGTCGTGCGCGCCAAGGTAGCACCCGAGCCTCAACCCTCCGCGCGGTCGCCGTAGGCCGTGACGGACAGGAAGCGGGCGGGCAGCTCGATGAGCTCCTCGGGCCCATGAGGCCCCTCGCCGTCGAACTGCAGGGTGTCGCCTGGCCCCATCTCGTAGCGCGCATCCCCGTGCCCGTAGGCCATGCGGCCCTGGAGCATGTAAAGCAGCTCGGTGCCGGGATGCTGGAAGAGGGGAAACACTTCGCTCGCCTCGGTGAGGGTTACGAGTACGGCTTCCATACGCTTGTGCTGGCCGCGGAGTGCGCCGAGGAGCTCGTAGAGGTGGCCAGATCGTGAGCCGCGGCGAACGATCTGCGCGCCGTGCCCTGCCGGCACGTAAACGGCCTCGCGGTCGGAGTCGACGCCGCGGAAGAGCGCGGTGACGGGCACGTCGAGGCCGTGGGCGAGGCGGCCGAGGGTGGTGAGGCTGCAGGAGGTGAGGGCGTTCTCGATCTTCGAAAGCATGGCCTTCGAGATGCCGACCTTGTCGGCCATCTCGGCGACGGACATGCCGGTGGCGAGCCGGTACGCGCGCACCTGGGCGGCTATGGCGCGCTCGAGGTCGCCCGGCTGCGGGCCGACCGTGGCCGGGTCGATCTCGCGGTGCACGGACCCCACGCCGATCTCGTCGTGGTCGTGTGCGTCGCTCATGCAGCCTCCGAGGTTTCGTTCCAGCCTAGCTTCGACGCCCAGCCCGCTCGCGCCGTTTGGTGCTTGGCGCGCCTGCCCCTAGCGTTGCGAGCATGGGGAAAACGAGGAGAGGCGCCAAACGGGGTTGGCTGTGGCGCGTCGCGCTGAGGGCCGGGCTCCTCGCGGTCATCGCTGGTTTCCTCGCGTACATGCTGCTCGTCTTCCCGGGCGCGGCAGCCGGCTCCAGCGTCGACCGCGACTCGACCGAGGGTGCTCGCCTCGCCGGCACGCTCATCGCAGTTGCGTACGCGTGCATCGCCGCAGCGGTTGCGCTCGGCGTGTGGCTGGCGCTCGACGTGACGAGAGCCATCGCGCTCAGCCTTCGCCCGTCGCTGCTCTGGGTCGCGTCGATCGCGGTCCTGGCGGCATCCGCGTGCGCCGCCCTGAGCGTGGCCGTCATCGTGAACAGTCTTGTCGCGGGCATCGGGGTCGATGCCGACCAGACCAAGTACTGGGGGAGTACTGGCGCGATCATCGGTGACACCTTCGTGCTTGCGTGCCTCCCGTTCGTACTGGCGACCGGCGTGGCGCTGGCGTTCTGGACGATCCGCACCGCGACGAAACTTGACCGCCACGCGAAACCCTCGGGGAGTAGCGTGGCTGCGTGACTACGCCTACGTTCAATGAGCTTCTGACCACCCAGATCGGCAACGAGTTCGCGGCATCGCAGCAGTACATTGCGATCGCCGTCTGGTTCGACAACCACGACCTCCCGCAGCTCGCTGCGCACTTCTATCAGCAGTCGGTGGAAGAGCGGAACCACGCGATGATGCTCGTGCAGTACCGCCTCGACCGCGACCTGGGCGTCACGATCCCCGGCGTCGCGGCCCCGAAGACCGAGTTCGCCGACGTCGTGGAGCCCATCGCGCTTGCCCTCGCGCAGGAGCAGGAGGTGACCTCGCAGATCGAGGCGCTGTTCCGCGCGGCGCGCGCTGAGGGTGACGCCATCGGTGAGCAGGCGATGCTCTGGTTCCTCAAGGAGCAGGTAGAGGAGGTCGCCTCCATGTCGACGCTCGTGACGATCGCCAAGCGCGCAGGCGACAACCTGTTCGACATCGAGAACTTCATCGCTCGCGAGACGATCGGTGACGGCGGTCAGGACGCGGATGCTCCTGCCGCGGCCGGCGGCGCGCTCTAGGCGCTCACCACGACCACCCTCGCCGCCGCCGCTGACGCTCGCCGGCACCGCGCTCCCGCAGGCTCGGGATGGCTTCCACGCACGCGGATGGCTTGCAAGCCATCCCGAAGCGTGGAAGCCATCCCGAAACGAAGGCGCGGGCCCGCGTACCCTGAAGCGGTGCATCCCGAATCGACGACGAAGGCCGCTCGTGCGCAGCTGACCGAGCTCGCCGAGCGTGTCGCTGCCGGGCGAGAGCCCGCCGTGCCGCTCTCGCCCGTCGACGAGCGGATCGTGCGCGTCTCACGCTCGGCGGCCGTGCTCATCCTGTTCGGGATGCTCGACTCGCTGCCCAGCGACCGGGACGCGCAGGCCGGCGCCGTCTCGCGAGACCTCGACGTGCTGCTGCTCGCTCGCGCCTCGACGCTGCGCTCGCATCCGGGGCAGGTCGCGTTCCCCGGCGGTCGTGTCGACCCGGAAGACCGCGATGTGATCGCCGCCGCGCTGCGGGAGGCTGTCGAGGAGACGGGGCTCGACGCCGACGGTATCGACGTGCTCGGCCCGCTCGAGCCCGTTCCGCTCACATACTCGCGGCACCTCGTGACGCCCGTGCTCGCCTGGTGGCGGCGCGCGTCAGAGGTGGGAGTCGTGGACGAGGCGGAGTCGGCTGCCGTGTTCCGGGCGCCCGTCGCCGACCTCCTGAACCCCGCGAACCGCGGCATCACGGTGCTTCGGCGCGACGGGGAGGAGTGGCGCGGCCCCGGCTTCATGGTCAGGAACGACAGCGGCGAGCACCTCGTGTGGGGCTTCACGGCGATGCTGCTCGACGGCATCTTCGACCGTCTCGGCTGGACCGAGCCGTGGGACGAGTCGCAGGAGTTCGAGCTCCCTGAGGGGTAGCTCAGGATCTGAGGTCAGAGGTTGCTCAGGCTGTGCCGCCGTTCGCGTAGATGGTCTGGCCGTTGACCCAGCGGCCCGGGCCGGCGAGGAACGCGGTGACCTCGGCGATGTCGTCCGGGCTGCCGAGCCTCTCCATGGGGCTCAGCGAGGCGATGTGATCGATGACGCGCTGCGGCTTGCCCTCGAAAAAGAGAGGGGTGGCTGTCGGGCCGGGCGCGACGGTGTTGACGGTGATGTCTCGGCCGCGCAACTCGCGGGCGAGGATCAGCGCCAGCGACTCGACGGCGGCCTTCGACGCCGCGTAGGCGCCGTAGCTCGGCATCTGCAGGCGGGTGATCGACGTCGAGAAGTTGATGATCGCGCCCCCTGGTCGCACCGTGCGGGCCGCGAGCTGGTCGACGACGAAGGTGCCTCGAACGCTGACGCGCTGGATGCGGTCGAAGGTCTCCAGCTCCATCTCGGCGATGGGGGCGAGTGGCATGATGCCCGCTGTGTGGACGACGACGTCGACGCCGCCGAAGTGCTCAGTTGCGGTCTCGAAGAGGGAGGACATCGCCGTCTCGTCGGCGACATCGCGCCGACGGAGTCGGCGCCGCCCAGTCCGACACTGACCTCGCCGCGGCGGTCTCCGAGCGCTACACCCGGCCGCGGCGGACGCTCGCCGTCGACTACTTTCGCAAGGCGGCGGAGCGTGGGCAGCTGCGGGCCGACGTCGACCTCCAGCTGCTTGTCGACCAGCTCTGGGGAGCCTGCTACAACCGGCTCCTGGTGCCGGATGCGCCGCTCGACGAGGAATTCGCGGTGGCACTCGTGGCGAACACGCTCTACGGGGCGGCCTCGGCCGACTACCGGGGCAGAGCCTGAGTGGTCTCGGGATGGCTTTCTCGTCTCCGGATGGGTTGCAAGCCATCCCGAGGTGAGGAACCCATCCCGAGACTCAGCCGGCGGCGGGCAGCCGGCGGGCAGCCGGCAGTGGGCAGCGGCGGGCAGCGGGCAGCGGTGGGCGGGCTGACGTGACCTAGAAGATCATGGGGCGGTCATCGTCGAGGGAGGTCTCGAGGTCGAGCTCCACGACGACGGGCACATGGTCGCTCGGGCCGTCGCCCTTGCGCTCGTCGCGCTCAATGGATGCATCCACGACGAGGTCGTCGAACTCCTGGTTGCCGAGGATGAAGTCGATGCGCATACCCTCGTTGCGGGGGAAGCGGAGCGACTTGTAGTCCCAGTAGGTGTAGCCCTCGACGCCGCGCGAGCGCACGGTGTCGACGAAGCCGGCCTCGAGGAACGCCTCGAAGGCGGCGCGCTCCGGCGCCGAGACGTGGGTCGAGTCGACAAACGCGGCGAGGTCCCACACGTCGATGTCGAGCGGCGCGATGTTGAAGTCGCCCATGAGGGCGAGCGGGGTGTCTGGATGCTTCTGCTGCCACGTGCGCATGTCGGCGAGCAGCGCCTTGAGCCACGCGAGCTTGTACGGGTAGTGGTCGTTCGTGAGCTCGCGGCCGTTCGGCACGTAGAGCGACCACAGGCGCACGTCTTCGACGGTGACGCCGAGCGCGCGGGCCTCGAGGGGGAGTGTGCCCTCAGGGGTGACCTTGCCGAAGCCGGGCATGTCGGCGAACGTGATCTCGGGGTCGCTCATGGGGAGGCGGCTCGCGAAGGCGACGCCGTTCCACTGGCTGAGGCCGTGGATCTCGAGCTCGTAGCCGGCCTCCTCGAAGACCTCGCGGGGGAACTGCTCGGGCTTGCACTTGATCTCCTGCATCGCGAGCACGTCGATGTCGGCGCGCACCATCCAGTCGATGACTCGGCCCGAGCGGGCCCGGATGGAGTTGACGTTCCAGGTGGCGATGCGCATGGCGTCCAGGCTATCTCCCAGACAGTTCGCTTGACGCAAACCAGTTTGTAACGCATACTAGTTTGTATGGACACCAACGGACGCTCTCGCCCCGCCGACGCCACGCCTGCACAGGCGCAGGACAGCGAGGCGGCCCTCGCCCCAAGCGAGATGCTCGCCCTCATGCAGGGCCAGCAGCGCACCACGCGCAACCGCCTCGACCGGGCGCTCTACATCCTCCTCGGCACCTGGGCGGTCGCCTGGTTCGTCGGCTTCCTGGCGCTCTGGAGCGCTGAAGGCGGCGGCGCCAACCCGCTCCTGCGCATCCCGACCGCGACGGCCTTCAGCATCTTCGGCGCGCTCATGCTGGTCGGCATCATCGTGTCTGTCGTCTCCGGTATCTCGATGGGGCGAGGGATGCGGGGTCGCAGCAACACCGCGGGCACGCTCTACGGCTTCTCGTGGTCGATCTCGATGATGGGCGCCTACTGCTTCGCCGCGTCGCTCCTGCGTCAGGTGCAGAACCCCGCCCTCGCGCCGCTGCTCATGCCTGGCATCTTCGTCATCACGATCGGTGTGCTCTACATGGCCGGCGCCGCGATGTCGCGCTCGGGTGCGCAGTTCGCGCTTGGAGTCGCGGTCGTTGTGTTGGCGGTCGTCGCCACGGCGCTCGGAGCCCCGACGCATTACCTGGTCTACGGCACGGTTGGCCCGCTCATCTTCATCACGTTCATCGTCTTGCTCCGTACTGGTGCCATCTCGAGCGAACCGAGCCTCCGGGACGGGGCGCGAGCATGAGTGACCCGAGCACCGATCTCGACCCGATCATCCACGCGCCCGCCCGGCTCCGCATCATGACGACCCTCGCCGAGAGTCTCGACGACGGCGACGAGATGACGTTCCAGAAGCTGCGCAGCCTCCTCGACATGACGGCAGGCAACCTCACGACGCACCTCTCGAAGCTCGAGGACGCCGGGTACGTCGTCATCGACAAGGCCTTCGCCGGGCGCAAGCCCGTCACGTATCTGACCATCAGCCCCGCCGGGCGAGCTGCGTTTCGCAGCTACCGGACGGCGCTTCTGAAACTCCTCGGGGGATGACATGAACGCACAGCCCACCACCATCGTCGAGGTTGACAACGTCGTTAAGCGGTTCGGCCCCAACGTCGCGCTCGACGGCGTCTCGCTTGACGTCGCCGCCGGCGAGTGCGTCGGCCTCCTCGGCCCGAACGGCGCGGGCAAGACGACGCTGCTCTCGCTGCTCCTCGGCCTTCGGTCACCGACGACCGGCACCGTGCGACTCTTCGGCGGCGACCCGCTCGACGTCCGCAGGCGAACCCGCGTCGGGTCCACGCCGCAGGCGAGCGCGCTGCCCGAGGCGCTCAAGGTCGGGGAGGTCCTCGACTACGTTGCGGCGCACTTCCCGAAGCCTGCCGCTCGGGGTGGGCTGGTGGATGCGTTCGACCTCGGCCCGCTGCTGAAGAAGCAGTGCGGCTCACTCTCGGGTGGCCAGCAGCGCAGGCTCGCCGTTGCGCTCGCGTTTGTCGGCGACCCCGAACTTGTCCTGCTCGACGAGCCCACGACCGGCCTCGACGTCGACGCGCGCCGCAGTCTGTGGGACGCCCTGCGTGCCAAGCATCGCGCCGGCTGTGCCGTCATCGTCACGAGCCACCACCTCGAAGAGATCGAGCAGCTCGCCGAGCGGGTCGTGGTCATCGACCACGGCAACGTCATCACCGATGGCAGTCTCGCGTCGGTTGTCGGCAGTGTCTCCCGCAGGCGCGTCACGATGCGGGGAGTGGATGCGGATCGCATCCTGACCATCGACCCGGATGCCCTGACCGAGACGGCGGATGCTGGGCTCGTGACCGCGCTCGTGCGCGACTCAGACGCGTTCATCCGCTCGCTCGTCGCATCCGGTGTCCCCTTCGCCGACCTGACGGTGCGCGGGGCGACTCTGGAGGAGGCCTTCCTCGCGATGACGCAGAACCCCCAGGCCTCGCAACTCGGCAAGAACTCCCAGAACAGGAGCTGAGGACCATGTCCACTGCAGCACTTATCGCCACGCACGTGAAGTACTCGCTCATCGAGACGGCGCGCGTGCCCATCGCCATCATCGGGTCGCTCGTCTTCCCGACGCTCGCGTTCTGCTTCTTCGTGCTGCCGCAGCGCGCGATCGCCCAGGATCCGACAATCGCGACGCAGGCGGTCGCCTCGATGATCGTGTTCGCGTTCATGACAAACGGGCTCTTCAGTCTCGGCCTGGATCTCGCCGAGCAGCGCTCGAAGCCCTGGGTGCCGTACCTTCGCACGTTGCCGGGGAAGCCGTCGGCGCGCATCGCGGGGCTCGTGATCGGGACGCTAGTGATGGCGACCGTCTCGATCATCCCGCTGCTCGTTGTCGGCGGTCTCTTCACGGCCGCCGCTCCGACCCTCCTGCAGGTGGTGCTCGGCCTCGTCGCGGTGGTGCTCACGGCCATTCCCTCCGCGCTCATCGGCGCGATCGTCGGCACGACGGCCGGCCCGAAGGCGGCGATCGCGATCACGCAGGTGCTCATGTTCCTGCTCGCGTTCGGCGGCGGCCTCTTCCTCCCGCCGATGATGTTCCCCGGCTGGCTGGATGCGGCCTCGAAGGCGCTGCCCGTGCGGCAGGCGCGAGAGGTGGTCATCGCGGTGGTCTCTGGCGGGGAGTTCCCGACGTGGGCACTCTTCGGGCTGCTCGCCTGGACGGCCGTTCTCGGCTTCCTCGCCGTCTTCTTCTACAAGCGCGACGAGGGCCGCAAGTTCTCCTAGGCCTGAGGTCAGACGGCTGCGGATAGAGGCCCTGCCCAGCCTGGTTCCCTAGCGTCAGGTCATGGACACCACAGGGGAAGTGACCGTGACCGTGCCGCAGGCCGTGTTCCTACTGGCTCTCGACGACGAGACGGGGAGGCCGCTCGTCGACAGGTCTGCGCTTGCGCAGGTGCTGTCGGCGGCCGGCCTCATCGAGCTCATCATGCTCGGCAGGCTCCGTATCGCGGGCTCAGCAGGGACCGAGTCGGGGGTGGATGCTGACGCCAAGCCCGGCACGTTCGTCGCGGTCGGCCAGCCGCTCGACCCGGCGGGTGCCGACGCCAACCTCGAGGCGCTTGTCGAGACAGCCGTGGGCCGCAAGCCCGACTCCGCGGTGAAGCTCATCGTCGGCTTCGGCGGACCCAAGTCGGAGGCGACCAAGCTCAAGGAGGGCATCGCGGGGGAGTTCGTCGACGCCGGGGTGCTCGGTCACGAGGAGAAGAAGTTCCTCGGCGGCACCTTCTCGGAGCGCTGGCCGCGCGGTGAGAACGCGCAGCTCGAGGACTCCATCCAGGCGGAGGCTCGAGCGCTGCTCACGGGCGGCGCCGATCCGCGTGAGGCCGACCGGGTCGCCGCGGCCCTCGCGCTGCTCCACGCGGTGCGGGTGCTGCCGCGCGTGTTCCCCGACCTCGATCGTGCATCCATGTCGAAGCGCGCGGAGGAGCTGGTCGACTCGGCCGCAGTCGCCGGCGAGCTCGGCGCCATGATCCGCGAGGCGCAGCTCGTCATGCTCGCGACCGTCTCGACGCTCGTCATCACGACCCGAGACTGAGCACGCCTGCTCCGACTGCCCGCCCCGCCCCGCAAGGGCGCGCAGAGTTGTGGCTTGCTGCTCTTGCGAACAACGGCAAGAACAACCAGCCACAACTTTCGCGGCGGGTGGGCTGGGGCGCGGCGAGCAAGCGGGCGGCGGGTCGAGGCCGGGCAGATGCGCCCGGCCCGCCCGCCGGGGTCAGCGCACGAGCGAGCGGAGGCGGCGCAGCGCGACCGACAGCGTGGCGAGGCCCGTGTCTTCGCCCGCGTGCACCGCATCCGACGCCTCGTCGAGCGCGCGGGTAGCTGTCACGCCGAGCCCGGCGATCCACGCGTCGACGCGCGCGTCCGGTTCGGTCGGTTCGGTCGGCTCGGTCTGCGAGATGACGGATGCGGCGAGCTCGACCATCACTGCGTAGAGGTCGTCGCGCATCGCGGCGCGTGCCATGGACCCCCAGCGGTCGTCCTGCGGCAGCGCCGTGACGCGCGTGAGCATGTCGTCGAAGCTGACGCGGGCCGACAGCGAGTAGTAGACGCCCGCGAACTCCTCGAGGTCCCACCCCTCGTTCCCGGCACGCTCGATGATGTCGAGCAGCGGCATGAGCTCGAGCAGGCCAGCACCGCGCAGCGCGAGGGCGTGTGGGACGCCCGCTGCCTCGAATTCGCTCACGCGCTCTGCGAAGCGCTCGCGCTCGACGCCCTGCTGCAGTTCGCCGATCCGCGTCGCGAACTGGGCGACCGGCTCGGTGAAGCGGGTGATTTCCTCGCCGATGTCGATGCGGTCTGGCCGGTGCTGCACGAACCAGCGCGTGGCGCGGTCGAGCAGGCGGCGGAAGCCCAGGTACAGCTCGGTCTGTGTGGAGGTCGAGACGACGTTGTCGGTCGTCTCGATCTCGATGACAAACCCGCGCAGGTCGAAGATCTCGCGGGCCGCGACGTACGCCCTCGCGATCTCCTCGCTCGTGGCGCCCGTCTCGTCGGCCGCCCGGTAAGCGAACGTGATGCCGCCGCGGTTGACCATCGAGTTCACGACGGCGTTGACGACAATCTCCTGCCGCAGTGGATGCGCGTGCAGGTCGTCACCGTACTGCTCCCGTACCTCGGCGGGGAAGTACGCAGCGAGCGTGTTCGCGAACCAGGGGTCGTCGGCGAGCTCGGTGGAGGCGAGGTCGCTCTTGAGGGCGAGCTTCGCATAGGCGACGAGCATGGAGAACTCGGGCCTCGTGAGCCCGCGCCCCTCCTCGACTCGACGCTTGATCTCGGCGTTGCTCGGTAGGAACTCGAGCTCGCGGTCGAGCTCGTCGCGCTCCTCGAGCCACGTGATGAGGCGCTTGTGCGAGGGCAGCATCTGCGCAGCGTTCGAGCGCGAGTTGCCGAGGAGCACGTTCTGCTCGTAGTTGTCGCGCAGCACCTGGGCTGCGACCTCATCCGTCATGGCGCGCAGCACTTCGTTGCGTGCCTCGCGGTCGAGGCGCCCGTCGCGTTCGACGGCGCCGAGGAGGATCTTGATGTTCACCTCGCGGTCGGAGGTGCCGACGCCCGCCGAGTTGTCGATGGCGTCGGTGTTCAGGCTCACGCCGGAGAGCGCGGCCTCGATGCGGCCACGCTGGCTGACGCCCAGGTTGCCGCCCTCACTGACGACCCGGAGCCGAAGCTCGCGGCCGTCGACGCGGATCGCGTCGTTGCCGCGGTCGCCGATCTCCGCACTCGTCTCGTCGCTGGCCTTGATGTAGGTGCCGATGGCGCCGTTCCAGAGCAGGTCGACGGGGGCCAGGAGCACGGCCTTCTTCAGCTCGAGCGGGGTGACGCGCTACACGTCGGCGTCGAGGCCGAGCGCCTCCCGCATCTGGGGCGTCACGGGAATCGACTTCTGGGTGAGCGGGAAGACCCCGCCGCCCTCCGACATGACGCTGCGGTCGAAGTCGTCCCACGAGGAACCGGGGAGGTCGAAGAGCCGCTGCCGCTCCACGAACGTCGCGGCAGCATCCGGGTTCGGGTCGATGAACACGTGCCGGTGGTCGAAGGCCGCGACGAGGCGGATGTGCTCCGAGCGCAGCATGCCGTTGCCAAACACATCGCCGGACATGTCACCGACGCCGACGACCGTGAAGTCCTGCGTCTGCGTGTCGTGGCCCAGCTCGCGGAAGTGCCGCTTGACCGACTCCCAGGCGCCGCGGGCCGTGATGCCCATGCCCTTGTGGTCGTAACCGGCAGAGCCGCCGGATGCGAACGCATCCGCGAGCCAGAAGTCGTAGCCCTCGGAGATGCCGTTGGCGATGTCCGAGAACGACGCCGTGCCCTTGTCGGCAGCGACCACGAGGTACGGGTCCTCGCCGTCATGGCGAACCACGTTCGCAGGCGGCACGATCTCGGTGCCGTCGCGGTTGTCGGTGATGTCGAGGAGAGCGCGGATGAAGGTGCGGTAGGCGGACTTGCCGCCCTCGAGCCAGGCACCCCTGTCGCTCGGGGCGGGCAGCTGCTTCGCGAAGAAGCCGCCCTTCGAGCCCGTCGGCACGATGACGGCGTTCTTCACCATCTGCGCCTTCACGAGGCCAAGCACCTCGGTGCGGAAGTCCTCGCGGCGGTCGCTCCAGCGCAGCCCACCGCGCGCGACCCGACCGAACCGCAGGTGCACGCCTTCGACCTCGGGTGAGTACACCCAGATCTCGGCCATGGGATGCGGCTTCGGGAGCCCGGGCACGCGCGTGCAGTCGAGCTTCATCGAGACCCAGTGCTTGGGCTTGCCCGCCTCATCCACCTGGTAGAAGTTCGTGCGCCAGGTGGCTTCCACGATGCCGATCATGGAGCGCAGGATGCGGTCGTGGTCGAGGCTCGCGACGTCGTCGAGCGCTGCGAGCAGTCGCTCGGTGAGGCTCACAAGCTCGGCGTCGCGATCGCCGGTCAGCTCCGGGTCGAACTTCGCCTCGAAGAGCCGCACGATGTCGGCGGCGATCAGCGGGTTCTCGATGAGCGCCTGCTCGATGTACTCGACCGAGAAGGTCGCGCCGATCTGGCGCAGGTACATGCTGATGGCGCGGAGGATCACGATCTGGCGCCAGCGCAGCCCGCCGAGCAGCACAAGCGAGTTCAGACGGTCGGTCTCCGACTCACCCGACCAGACGGCGGTGAACACCGACTCCAGCTCGGCGCCCCACTCGGCGTCGTTCCAGACCGCCGCGCTCGGCGCGGTCAGCCCGAAGTCGGAGATGTGCAGGTTCGTGCCGTCGGGCAGCGTGATGACGTACGGGTGCTCGTCGACGACATCGACGCCGAGGTCGGTGAGCGCGGGGAGGACCCTCGTGATGGGGTACACGTCGTGGGAGGCGAACGTGAAGTAGCGCTTCCCAGGCTCGTCCCGTTCTGGTGCGTAGAGGTGGACAGCAAAGGCCGTGGTGTCGTCCAACTGCTCGAGGAGCGCGATGTCGTGCACCGCGTCCTCCGGGGGATGTTCTCCTTGTAGCCCTCAGGGAACGCCGAGGCGTACCGGCCGAGGATCTCCGCGGCACGCTCCTCGTCGTAGATGCGGTGCAGCCCATCCACGAGCTCCTCGTCCCAGCCGCGGATCGCGCGCTCGATGCGAGGCTGCAGCTCCTGCTCGGAGACCTCGGGAAGCGGGGTTCCCTTGGGTGCTCGCACGACGAAGTGCAGCTGGGCGAGGGGGGATTCTCCGACGCGGGTGGCGTGGTCGACCTGGATCGCGTCGAACGTCGTGCGCAGCAGTTCTTCGATGCGCAGGCGCACCGTGGTGTTGTAGCGGTCTCGCGGCAGGTAGATGAGCGCGGAGGCGAAGCGGCCGAACTCGTCGCGGCGCAGGAAGATGCGGTAGCGGCGCCGTTCGCGAAGCCTGCTGACCTCGGAGGCCACGGCGTGGAGGTGTTCGACGCTGTCCTGGAAGAGCTCGTCGCGCGGGTACTGCTCGAGGGTCTGGAGGAGGTCCTTGCCTGAGTGAGAGTTTGGGGCGTGGCCGGACGCGCCGAGCACGGCTCTCACCTTGGCGCCGACGATCGGCAGGGTGAGCACGGATGCGGCGTAGGCGACCGAGGTGAACATGCCGAGGAAGCGGAGCTCGCCGGTGACGTTGCCTGCCTCGTCGAAGCTGCGGATGCCGATGTAGTCGAGGTACACGTCGCGGTGGACGGTGGCGTGCGAGTTGGCCTTCGTGATGGTGAGGAGCCGCGGTTCGCGTGCCGTGCGCTGAGCCTCCGGGGTGAGGCGGGTGCTCACCGTCGATGGCCTGCGCAGGATGCCGAGCCCCGTGTGTGGCAGCGGGCGCAGGACCTCCTCGCCCTCCTCATCCGTCTCCAGCGAGTACTCGCGGTAGCCAAGGAAGGTGAAGTTGTCTTCGGCGAGCCAGGTCAGGAACTCGACGGCGGAGGCGATCTCCTCCTGCGTGACGCTCGTGGGCGGCTCGGTGCGCAGGTCGGTGACGAGGTCGAGGCAGGCACGACGCATCGGACGCCAGTCGGCAACAGCGGAGTGGACGTCGGCGAGTACGTGCTGAAGCCGGTCGGCCAGCTCTTCGCGCGCCTCCTCGGTGGCGACTCTGTCGACTTCGAGGTGGATCCACGACTCGAGCGTTCCGCCGTGCGTGTGCATCTCGAGCAGCTCGCCGGCTTCGTCGCGGCGCACCGAGACGACTGGATGCGCGAGGAGATGGACGGCCAGGCCCTGTCTGGCGATCGCCGCCGTCACCGAGTCGACGAGGAATGGGGCGTCCGAGGTGCAGATGTCGACGATCGTGCGCCGCGAGCTCCAGCCGTCCTCCTTGAGCGTCGGCGTGAACACGGCGACGAGGGTCTCGTCTTCTTGCCTGCGGGACGCGAGCCTCCGCATCGTGGCGGCCGCCCCCACGATGTCGCGCGGTTCCCGTGTTGCGGTGTCGTCAGCGTCGACGTCGTCGATCAGACGCTCGAGGCCTGCCCTGAGGCTCGGCTCGACGTCGTCGAGCACCTCGCGCAGGCCAGTGAATTCAGTTCCGTGGATCATTCCCTACCCCTTTATGGGCGGGCCTCCATTGGCCCGCCAGCGCACCCCGTGCCTCGATGGTAGCCGGGGTGGAGGGGGCGGGGCGCCGCTCAGATGGAGACGGTGTGTCCCGTGCGCGCGCTCTCCCTGGCCGCATCCAGGATCTCGACGGTGTGCACGGCCTGTTCGAGCAGTACCGGGGGAGCGGATTCGCCGCGGACTGCGGCGAGCAGCGTCCGGTAGAACTCCGAGTAGTCGCCGCGCGCGGACGGCACGGGGGTGCTGCCCGCTGCGGTGTGCAGGACTCCCCAGCGCTCCTCTGCCTCGAGGCCCCAGTCGGGGGCATCAGTGGCGGATGCTGGGCGCAGGCCCGCGTCGATCTGCGCGGTCTGCACGTCGTCCATCCGCGACTCGTAGGAACCGAGGTCGCCGTAGGCGATGAGTTCGCGGCCCTCGAGATGGTTGATCTTGCTCGAGGCGACGCGGGAGAAGGCGCCGCTCGCGTGGTGCAGGGCGAGGTCGAAGCCGCAGTCGACCTCGACGCCGTCGACGGAGGTGATATCGAGATGGGCGCTCACGCGCTCGACGGGCCCGAAGAGGTGCGCCATCTGGTCGACGAGGTGGCTGCCGAGGTCGCGGAGCAACCCGTGGGCGGGCCCGGTCTCGAGGGTGCCAGAGTCGTCTTGGTCCATGCGCGAGGAGACTCGCCAGATCTCGCCGAGCCTGCCGTCGTCGATGACCTTCTTGAGGGTCACGAGGTCGGTGTCCCAGCGGCGGTTCTGGTAGGCGGTGAGGATGCGTCCGCTGCGCTCGGCGGCGGCCTGCAGCTCGCGGGCTCCCTCCGCGGTTGGCGCGAAGGGCTTGTCAGCGACCACGTGCACGCCGCGCTTGAGGGCGCGCAGCACCAGTTCGCGGCGCGTGTCTGGCGGGGTCGTGATGACGACGGCGTCCACACCCGAGTCGATGAGCGCATCCAGGGAATCGAAGGCTGGGACTCCCGGCGCTTCGGCGGCGAGGATCGCCCGCCGCTCAGGAGAGCGTGTCACGACGCCCGCCAGCTCCCAGCCGTCGACGGCCTGGATGTAGGGCACGTGGAAACGGTGCCCGCCAGCCCCGTAGCCGACGACGCCGATACGGGACGGGGTGGATGCGCTCATGGGGTTCTCGATTCTGCGCTGAAGCGATTCGTTCTAATGACAGGACAAGGGTACGTCAGTGGTGCCCGTGCGACAACGGCTCCAGCGTCGGAGGTGTGGTGTTGAATGAGCGCAGACAGCAATACGAGGGGGTGCGACCGTGAGTGATGGCAGGAACGGCTACACGCCGCCGGCGGACTACCGGGCACCTGACTTCGTGAGGCAATGGGCCGACACGGCCAGCCGCGGCGCCGACCGCATCGAGTTGGAGCGCGAGCAGCGCGCAAGAGACGGGCAGCGCGACGCCGAACAGCGCGCGCAGGACGGCCAGCGGGCGCTCGAGCAGCGCTCGCAGGACGCGCAGCGGGCCGCCGGTCAGGCGGCACGGGATGCGCAGCGCGCGGCCGAGCAGCTCGCCCGCGACGAGGGGCGGGCCGCGACGAGCACCGCCGCGCGTGCCACTTATGACCTTGACCGCAGCGGCGAGGGTGCGCAGCGCGGACTCGCGTACTCGCACGGCTCTGCTAACGACGCGTTGCAGCGTCGGCGAGCGCAGACGCCGGCCCAGGCGCCGAGCCAGGCGCACAGCCCGGAACCCGGCTCCCAGCAGGCGCTCACCCCCAACCCTGCCCCGCCTCTCCCTCCGGTTTCGCAGGCCGCCACGCCTGGCGTGCATCCGACCCCCGCCGTGCCCAAGAGCCGTGCGGCCAAGGGGCCAGCCGCGAAGAATGCCGCCCACCTGGGGCAGCCTGGCTTCGGGCCAGGGTTCGCGATCTTCGCGGGGCTCGCGGCTGTCGTCGCTGCGTTCCTGGGCTACTGGATCCCTGTGGTTATCGCAATCTTGTTCTCGGCCGGGCCGATCAAGCGGGGCTTCAAGTCGGGCTCGAAGGGTATCGCGGCTGCGATCCTCGCCATCCTCCTGCTGGCGGCCGCGGCCGGTGTCCAGATCCTGCAGGTGCTGCCGGGCACCTCGAGCGGCGACGAGGACGTCAGCAGCGAGTCGATCAGCCAGTCGACGCCGGTCGGTCTCGAGGGTGACGCTATCGAGACCGGTGCCCTTCCCGAGTTCACCTTGCAGGCCGGAAGCCCCGTTGGGGGATACGGCGAGGCCAACCTCAATGTCGTGCTGCCGGAAGGCATCGGCCAGCTGGCCGTGCTGCAGGTCGACGACAAGGTCGGTGGGCTCACCGCCTCGATGTACAGCGGCGACCAGGTCATTGGCTTCGAGTACGTGGAGCGAGCGACCGGTGGCACGGCGCAGTGGCTCATCAACACCGAGGCGGCCTTCGCGCAGTCGATCGGTGACGACCCGGCACCGTTGGTAGTCGACAGCATCATGTTCATGAGCGAGGGGGAGTGGACGGCCGAGATCCTGCCGATCTCGGTGCTTCCGCCCTTCGACACAGCGGTCGATGGGGTCGGCCCAGGTCTCTACCTGTACACGGGTGCTGGCGGTGAGGTCTCGGTCACGTCGGGTGACTACGGACGCCTCGCGATCTCAGTGCACGGCTCGCAGTTCGACTACATCACGGCAGAGATCCCGGAGGTCGTGGCGACTTCCTGGCCCGCCGGGCCCTCCGTCATCGAGGTCTCCGAGGCCACGAAGATCGATGGCACCCCACTGCCCTGGAATATCCAGGTCGCCAGCTAATCAGACGACCGCGGGCGCCTCTTGTTGTGCGCGTTGTGCGCGTTGCGTGCGTGCCGTGCGTTGCGGAGAATTGGCATCCGCGGCCCGAGAGTTGTGGCTTTGTGCACCTGGGGCGCGCCGGAAATGCATCCCGCCACAACTCTGTCGAGGTCTCACCTTGTGCACGGCGACCGCTGCCCTCTCGCTGCCCCCTCGCTGACCCTTCACCTGGCGACGGCGTGACCGCGTGTGACGCAACACTGCGCCGCGCGTCCCTCTCGGAACTTTCGAGTACCGGCCGCTACTGACGGGCATCCGCGTGCCCATACCTTCTCGACATGCCCTCAAACCTAAGGGCCAGCCCCTTGATCCTGAGGGACCGCCGAGAGGAGAACGCGATGTCACAACTCGACACCGCACCGACCACCGACAGCCCGCCGTCGACGCCCCCGGACGACGCCACGCCATTGGCGAGCCGCCGGATGCAGACGCTCGGGCCGGGTGAGCACCTCAAGGTCGTGCACCCCAAGCACTGGGTGCTGTGGATCCTCTCCGCCGTCGCAGTGTTCGCGGTCGCCCAGTTCGCGTGGTCGCTCGTCACGAACCAGCGCTACGAGTGGAACGTGTTCGGGGAGTACTTCTTCAGCGAGATCGTGCTCAACTCGCTCATCCTGACGCTGCAGCTCACAGTCATCTCCGGGGTCATCGGCTTCGTGCTCGGTGCCCTGCTCGCGCTCGCCCGCCTTTCGAAGTCGCCGCTGCTGAACTCCTTCTCCTGGAGCTTCATCTGGTTCTTCCGCTCGGTACCGCTCGTCGTGCAGCTCGTGGTCTGGTACAACCTCGGCTACCTGTATCCGACGCTCGGCCTCGGGACGCCCTTCACGACCGACTTCTGGCTCGTCGAGTTCCCGACCGTGCAGCTCATCTCTTCGTTCGCCGCCGCGACGCTCGGCCTCTCCCTGCACCAGGCGGCCTACTCTGCGGAGATCATCCGCGCCGGCATCCTCTCGGTCGACCAGGGCCAGCTGGAAGCATCCGCCGCGCTTGGCCTCCCGCGCCGGTACCGCTTCTTCCGCATCATCCTGCCGCAGGCGGCGCGCGCCATCACGCCGAACGCCTTCAACGAGATCATCGGGCTCGTGAAGGGCACCTCGGTGGTGTTCGTCGTCGCCCTGCCCGAGCTGTTCTACACGGTGCAGGTCATCTACAACCGCAACCAGCGCATCATCCCGCTGTTGCTCGTCGCGGTCGTCTGGTACGCCATCATCACGACACTCCTCTCGATCGCCCAGTACTACATCGAGCGCCACTTCTCGAAGGGCGCCCACCGTGAGCTGCCGCCGACGCCCATCCAGAAGGCGAGGGCCTGGATCTCCGAGAAGTGGGCACTGCTCGACGACGGTGAGCAAAGCGGAGGCACAGAGAAACAACGCGAGGACCCCGAGAAGCCGGACGGAAAGGCTGCCGAGAGCAAGAAGGCCCTCGACCGGAAAAAGAACGGGATCCCAGCAGGAGCACCACCAGCACCAGCACCAGCACGGAAGGACGTGAGCGAAGCATGAGCCAGGCAACCATCAACCGGAACGTCGAAGCCGAACTCGAGCGCAGCAGCGCAGCATCCGGTCAGGTCAGCGTGTGCGGCGTGAGCAAGTCGTACGGTGCCCACGAGGTGCTGCACGACATCGACCTCGAGATCGAACCAGGCGAGGTCGTTGCACTGCTCGGCCCGTCCGGTTCAGGAAAGTCGACGCTGCTGCGCACCATCAACCACCTCGAGTCCGTCGACGGCGGGTCGATCCTCATCGATGGCGAGTACATCGGCTACGTCAGGAAGGGAGACCGCCTCTTCGAGCTGCGCGAAGCTGAAACGCTTCGCCGCCGTACGAGGGTTGGCATGGTCTTCCAGAACTTCAACCTCTTCCCGCACCTCACTGCGTTGCAGAACATCACGGCCGCCCCGGTCGCGCTGCAGCGGGCGTCGAAGGCGGATGCTGAGGCGCAGGCCCGCAAGCTCCTGCAGCGGGTGGGGCTCGAGGGCAAGGAGCACCATTACCCGCGCCAGCTCTCCGGCGGCCAGCAGCAGCGCGTCGCGATCGCGAGGGCGCTTGCCCTCAAGCCGGACGTGCTCCTCTTCGACGAGCCGACGAGCGCGCTCGACCCCGAGCTGGTCGGTGAGGTGCTCGACGTGATCCGCGAGCTCGCGCACGGCGGCACGACACTGGTCATCGTGACGCACGAGATCGGCTTCGCACGTGAGGTCGCCGACCGCATCGTCTTCCTCGACGCGGGCCGCATCATCGAGCAGGGCACTCCTGACCAGGTCCTCACGAACCCCAAGCATCCGCGCACGCAGGACTTCATCCGCAAGGTGCTCTAGGGCGTCTTTCCGCGGACGGCAGCCCCTCCCGCCTCTTGGGCCCGGAACCTCCGGACCCACCCCTTCTCGACCCTGATTTCCCCCGAAACTTCAGCAACACATCCACCTCGAAAGGTGCCTCTCATGGCAAAGCTCAACAAGAAGAAGGTCGGCGTCATCGCCGGCGGTGTGGCGGCGCTCGCCGTCATCGGAGTCGTCGCGACGACGCTCATCGTCAACGGCCAGTCGGCCCCGGTCACGGCGGCGGAGCCCGAAGGTGCGGCGACGGCGAGCGACCTCATCCAGTTCGACCTGACCAGCGCCAACGTCGACGGCCGCCCGCAGATCGACCCGGTCCCCGAGGCCATCGCGGCGCTCGAGGCTTCCGGCTGGCAGCCGGCCGAGGCAGGCAAGCTCACGGTCGTCGGCAGCGCGTACATCCCGCCGCTTAGCTTCCTCGCCGAGGACGACAACGTGACCCGCCTCGGCAGCGAAGCCGACTTCGCGCAGCTGATCGCGGATGGGCTCGGCCTCGAGCTCAAGGGCGAGGTCGCGGCTTGGGCCGACTGGCCCCTCGGCATCCAGTCAGGCAAGTACGACCTGATCACGTCGAACGTGACGGTCACCGAAGAGCGCAAGGACCTCTTCGACTTCGCCACGTACCGCCAGGACGTGCTCGGCTTCTACGTGAAGGCCGACAGCGAGATCGAGTCGATCACCGAGGCGAAGGACGTCGCCGGCCTTTCGATCATCGTCGGAGCTGGCACCAACCAGGAGAAGATCCTCCTCGGTTGGGATGAGGAGAACAAGGCTGCTGGACTCGAGCCGGTCGACTTCCAGTACTACGAGGACGACGCGGCCGGAACGCTGGCGCTCCAGTCCGGTCGAGTGGACGCGAACTTCGGTCCCAACGCGACGGCAGCGTTCAAGGCAGCCACCGACGGGGAGACGAAGCTCGTCGGAACCGTCAACGGCGGCTACCCGGCCAACGCGGCGATCGCCGCCGGCACGGCCAAGGACAACGGGCTCATCGAGGCAGTCGAGATCGTCCTCAACCACGCCATCGAGAACGGCCAGTACGACGCCATCCTCGACCGCTGGGGCCTGCAGGATGAGCGCATCGACGTCTCCGAGGTGAACCCCGCGGGTCTCCCGCGCGAGGAGTAGAAATCTCCCACGCATCCGTGACGGAACCCGCCGCATCCTCGAAGGTTGAGGGTGCGGCGGGTTTCGCCGCGCCAGCCGTCCACTCGACGTCGAGCCGAGCCAACGGGCTCGTGCTGGCCCTCGGTGTCGCGACGGCCTTCACGACCCTCCTCGACCAGGCCGTGTTCAGCTTCGCCGTGCCGAGCATCCAGCGTTCCCTCGATGCGGATGCCGCGCAGGTGCAGTGGCTGACCTCCTCGTACTCGCTCGCGTTCGGGCTCGCGCTTGTCGGCGCCGGGCGACTCGGCGACCTGCTCGGTCGGCGATTCCTGTACATGCTGGGGCTCGTGCTGTTCGCCGTGGCCGGGTTCGCGGCGGCGCTCGCGGACGACGCGACGACCGTGATCGTCGCGCGCCTCGTGCAGGGGTTCGGCGCGGGCATCGTCAACCCGCAGGTCCTCGGGCTCTTCCAGGACACGTTCCGCGGCATCATGCGCTCGCGCGCGCTCTCGGGGTACACAACCGCGGGCTCGGCGGCGGGGCTCGTCGGTCCGCTCGGTGGGGGGATCCTGCTGACTGTTCTGCCGGACAGCACGGGATGGCGGCTCGTCTTCCTCCTCGCCGTCCCTCTCGCCGTGGTGCTGATCGTCGCGGCGGTGTTTGTGCTGCCGCGACCTGTGGCGGTGCCGGGTGGTTTGCGGATCGCGCTGCGCCAGGTGGATGTGGTGGGCGTCGTGTTGCTCGGCGCCGGTACCCTCGCCCTACTGGTCGCGGCGGCGAGCGGCGGCTGGCTGCTGGCCGCGCTCGCGTTTACGGGGGTGGCCTTCTTCGTCGCGTTCGCGCTCTGGGAACGGCGCGCGCACGCGGGCGACGGGCCGGCGGTGCTGCACCCGGCGCTCGCGCGCAGCCGCGGCTACCTGCTCGGCACCGCCGTGGCAACGCTGACGTTCGGTTCCGCACTTGGATTGGGCCTGCTCACGACGCTCTTCCTCATCGACGGGCTCGGCTACTCGCCCTTCGCGGCGGCGCTGCTGCTGACGCCGCGCGCGCTCGGCATGGTGATCGGCTCGATGCTGAGCTGGCGGCTCGTGCGTCGCTTCGGGCGCAGCGGCATCACGTGGGCGCTTGGCCTCGCGCTGCTCGCCGTGACGGCGGAGGTCGCGCTCGTGACAGCGGGCTCCGAGCCGCTCATCCTGCTCGGCGTCGTCGGGGCGGGCGCGCTGCAGGGTTTCTTCGCGGGGCTCTTCACACCCTCGAACCAGTCGCTCACCCTCAACGAGGCGCCGGCGGGCGTGAACGGTGTGGCGGCGGGCTTCTACCAGCTCAGCCAGCGGCTCTCCGCAGCGCTTGCGCTGTCCATATACGCGGGCACTTACCTGGCAGCGTCGGCGACCATGCCGGCGAGCTTCGCCTTCGGTGCGGCCGCGTCGATCACGATCGCCGCTTCCCTTGGCGCGCTCCTCATCTCGGCGGCCGACGGGAACCGTCGCCACCAGCCGGACGAGGCCTCGCTCACTCGGGAGCCGTGACCGACTTCAGGAAATTGATCGTCGAGGTCAGCGCGCTCTGCGCATCCGCCCCCTCGAGCTTGAACTGGTACTCGTGCTGCAGCGCCGGCTCGTGGTTCTCCGGGTAGAAGACTGTCGTGACGGGGACGCCGAGGCCCTGCAGCTTGGCCGCGAACGGCTGTGACTGGTTGGCCGTAAGCGGGTCGGCATTGCCCCCTGAGATCCAGGTCTGCGGGAAGTCGGCGGTCACGTAGTCAAGGGTCGACATCTCCTGACCGGCGGGAGTGGTCGCCCAGTCCTTATCGCCCTGGTAGGCCCAGAGCGCTACGCGGAAGCCGTAGCCCCCGAGGCCGGGCGCGCTGGGGATGCCGCTCACGTCGTAGATGCCGCAGTTCAAGACCATGCCAGCAAGCTGGTCGGCCGCGAGCGCCGGGGAGAGGCCGACGAGCTCCGCGTACTCGGGGTTCGTCGCAAGGGTCGCGAGCTGGCTCGCGAGCTGCGCGCCCGCCGAATCGCCAGCGAGGATGATCCGGCTCGGGTCGATGTTGTATGCGGCGGCGTTCGTGATGAGGTGCGCCAACGCATCGTTGAGCTGGGTGAGCGCCGTCGGATACGTCGCCTCCGGCGCCACCGTGTAGTTCAACGCCACCGTCGTGAACCCCTCGGCCGCGAGGATCTGCACGTACGGGTCGACGTTCTGCTTTCCGCCCGAGATCCACGCGCCCCCGTGGATCCACACGACCGTCGGCAGCGCCTCGCTTGTGCCGGCGGGGGAGTACAGGTCGAACGTCGTGTCGGCGCCGTCGTCGCCGTAGGGCACGTCGAGCTGCGATTGCAGGCTGTCGGCCGTCGGCGCGAACGCCTCCATCTCGGTGACCGTGCGCTTCGCGTCCAGCTCGAAGAGGGAGCGGATCACCATTGCCGCCGGCCAGGGATTCGACACCCAGATGATCGCCCCCACAAGACCGGCGGACAGCACGCCAAGCGGCACCGTCCTGCTCTTGCGGCGGTACCAGGGCTTCGCCGCGTTCTTGGCTGGTCTCGGCGTGACACTCGGGGGGATGCTCACCATCGCATTCTTGCAGTACCTGGTTCCATGCAAACGCACGTCGCCGTGTTGTCTGCGGGAGTCGGCATGGAATAGGTTGCAGATCACCCCCTCGATGTCACCCTGCAGCGCCGACCGCTCCGATCGGTGCTGTTGTTCTGGGCATCCCGATGCGATCGGTTCCTGCATGTACGCCCTCCTCGTGATCCTCCAGACCGTGGTGCTCCCGCTTGTCTTCGGTGGAGTGCACCTGGGCGTCGCGGGCGGCAACCCCGCTCTCGTGTTCGGCATCTGGTTCGCGTTCTGGGGCGTCGGCTCGCGCCTCATCGTCGCCGGCATCAGACAGCTCACGAACCCGCGGCGCACCACGCAGACGATCCTCGGGGCGGCGCCAGAAGGAGCGGACGAGCAAGGCCACGCCGATGCCGCGACCACTTCGACCGGCACAGAGGTTGATACCGCGGCTGATACCGCGACCTATACCGCGACCGCCCAGGTCGTCCAGGAGCTCGGGCTCGCCAACCTCAGCCTCGGAGCCGTGGCGCTCGTGTCATCGCTTGTGCCCGGCTGGGGTCTTCTCGGTGCGCTGCCTGGCGCCATCTACCTGGGGCTCGCGGGCATCCGGCACCTCGGAAAGCGCGGCAAGGGCACCAACGAACTCGTCGCGACCTGGACCGACCTTCTTGTCTTCGTGCTTGTCGTCGGCGGCGTCGTCGCGGCCGCCCTGCGCGGCTGGTGATGCGTGGCCTCGTTGGTCTGTCGAGCTCTCGGCTCGTCGCAGGTGCTGCTGCGCTAGCGTCGGGAACACCATGATGCTTCGCCTGGCTCGCGCACTCCTCGTCCGCAGCGCCGTGCGCGACGTGCGAACGGGGCTGCTGTCGATCGCCGTCACCGGCAGGCCGCCGGTTGGCGGCGCGGTGCTCGCCGCCAACCACGCCTCGTGGTGGGACGCCTACCTGATCGGTCTCTACGCCAGAAACATCGGCTCCGATGTCGCCGTCATGATGGGCGATGAGCAGCTGCAGCGTTTCCCGTTCCTCAGACTCGTCGGGGCGGTGCCGCCGCGGGCGCTTCGCCTGCTTGCCGAACGGGCCAGCTCGGGAGACTGGGCGCTGATCTTCCCCGAGGGCGAGCTGCGGGCCGGGCGGGGCCTCGCGGCCCTGCATCCCGGGGCCGAATGGGTCGCGCAGCGCGCAGGCGTGCCTCTGGTGCCCGTCGCGATCCGCGTTGTCCTGCGGGGTGCCGCGAAGCCCGAGGCGTTCATCCGGTTCGGGGAGCCCGTGCGGCCCGAGCAGCTCGCCGCCTCGCTCGGATCCATGCTCGAGGAGCTCGACCGCGCACTCGACGCGGCCGATCCCGCGCGCCCGTTGCCCGGCTACCGCGTCGTCTTCGACGCGCAGCGCTTCCGGCGCGATCGGGTCGGGGTGGCAGGGCGGATGCTCGCCTACCTGACAAAGCCAGAGGGGCTCGGGATACATCGCTCACGTCGAGGCGAGCGGGGCCGAGGGTGAGCCGGTCGCTCGTGAGCCGAATCGTCGCCGGCGTCTCCCTCGCGTATCTCGGGGCGAGGGCCGCCGTCCTGCTGGCGAACGTCCTGACACAGCCGAGCCTCCGGCCTGGAGCTAGGAGCAAGGGCGGGAGCGGTGGCGCATCCGATGCCTCGACCTCGCGGGTCTTCCTCTTGGTTCCCGCCCGCGACGAGGAGTCGACGCTGCGCGAGACGCTGCCGGGTTTCCTCGACCAGGGCGCCGACGAGGTGGTTGTGCTCGACGACGAGTCGGCCGATGCGACTCGCGCCGTCGCCGATGGGGTGGGCGCGCGGGTTCTGGTGGGCTCGCCCCGGCCAGATGGCTGGACGGGCAAGAACTGGGCGTGCACGCAGCTCGCCGCGGCCGCTGCTCCCGCCCCCGGCGACGCGGCCGTTCGCGCGAGCCAGTGTCCAACTTCAGTGCAGGATCCGCCTCCAGCGCGCGCTTCAGGCCGAAAACGTTCGAAATCGCACGGATGTTGGTCAGAGACTTCAGAGACTTCAGAGACTTCAGAGACTTCAGAGACTTGCGAGGCGCACGCCGCCGCGCGGCCCCCGGACGACGACGTGCTGATCTTCACCGACGCCGACGTCCTCTGGAATCCTGGGGCGCTCGATGCGCTGCTGGCGACCATGCGTGCATCCCGGGCCGACCTCCTCACGGTGTTCCCGCGACAGGAGACGCGCACGCTCGGCGAGCGCCTCATCACGCCGCTCAACGACGCCGTCGTCCTCGGCTCGGTGCCCGTGGCGCTGCAGGGGCGCCGGGCGCCGGTCGTCGCGAACGGCCAGGTGATGGCGTTCACGCGCGCCGCCTACGACCGAATCGGCGGCCACGAGGCAGTGAAGGGCGAGCTGGTCGAGGACATGCGCCTCGCCGAACGGATGCGCGCCGTCGGCGGTCGGGTGGTCGTCTCGCGCGGAGGCGGCGCGATCGGCGTGCGCATGTACGACGGCTACCGCAGTTCTGTGCGCGGCTTCGCGAAGTCGCTGCTCGGCCTCCACCACGGGTCGCGCGCGCTCATGGTCGCGACGAGCCTCCTCACGGTGTGCGTGTACACGGCGCCCTGGGTGCTGCGCCCCGGACTCGACTCAGCGGACCGGCACTCTCCGACCGGGCGCATCCTGCGCTTTGCGCGCATCGCTGGGCTGCTCGACCGCGCGATCGTGAACGTCGTCACGGGGAGGCGTGGCCCGCTGGACCTCGCGGAGGGGCTGCTCGGGCCGGTCAGCCCGCTGCTGGTGCTGCCCGTGTACGCGCTCGCGGGGCGCCGCCGCGTCGCGTGGAAGGGCCGCGCCTACGAGGCGTAGCCCGCCACGTTGCCTGGAGCTGTGGCGTCTACGAGCAGTAGAAGACGCGCATAGACTTCTGGAGTGACTTCCCCCGGCCTGCTGACCCCCGCCGTGGGTGAAGTGGACCTGCCGGACCTCGACCGGGACCTCGATCTCGACCGGGACCTTCACCTCGACCGGGACGCCAGCCTGGCCCCGCCCGTCGATGCGCGTCCGCGAGACGCCGCGAGGGTGCGCCGCGTTCGCCTCGCGTTTATCGCCGCGTCGGTCTCCACGTTCATTGCCCTCGCCTCGCACGTCTTCGCGGGCGGCGGCATGCCTGGCCTCGTCGGCATCGCGTTCCCGTTCGGGCTTGCCGTGCTCGCCTGCCTGCTGCTCGCGCGCATCCGCACCGACTCGGTTCGCCTCGCGCTCTCCGTCGGGGCGAGCCAGTTCCTGTTCCACACACTGTTTGTGCTCGGCACGCCGCCCGCAGCGGTGGGGGTCGGGGCGACGACGGATGTGCACGCCGGCCACTCGGGGCACGGGCAGCTCGCCGCCTCATCGGCCCTGGCGGACTTCGCCACGAACGCCAGCGCAGGCTCATCCGCTGCCGCCCTTCACCTGGGGCACGATGCCCCGCTCATGTGGGCGATGCACGCCGTCGCCGCAGTGCTGACGGCGCTCGCCCTGTATTTCGGCGAGACGCTTCTCACGAGCCTCGCCAAGGCCAAGGATGCGGCCGTCGAGCTGCTGTTGCCGACCGCCCGCATGCTCTTCCTGATCCTCGCTCGCGCCCTGCGCCCGGCCGCCGCCGTCGATTCGGCGCCGCTCGAGCTGCCCTGGGTGCCTGCGCTGCAGGTGCGCGTCGAGCGCGCGCAGCGGCGGCGCGGCCCGCCGGTCTTCGCGATGCCATCAGCATTCGCGACCTCGAACTAGCACCAACTCCCGCGCCTCCGCTTTCCCGCTGAGGCGCCGCCCGGTGCTGTTCGGCGTCGATCATTCTCCGTCAGCGACAGCCGCGCGCCCTCTGCGCGTCCGCTTCGTGCGCGGGCGGACAGACCCGAGGAACTCTCGAGATGTCTTTCGACTCAGCACCAACATCCACGACTCCAAATTCCCTACGAGCAACGCGCGCAACCGCGGCGGTATCCGCCATGATCGCGCTGCTCCTCGCCTGCCTCTTCGGCGTTGCCGGGGCGGCGCCCGCGCAGGCGCACGACCAGCTCGTCCAGAGCTCGCCGGCTCCCGAAGCTGCGCTTGACGCGTCGCCGACGGACATCACGCTCACCTACTCCGCCAACATCATGGAGATCGGGCCGATGATCGTCCTTCAGGACGCGGCGGGCCAGGACTGGGCGACCGGCGAGCTCGTCATCGACGGCACGACCGTCACGAGCACCATCGACGAAGCGCTGCCAGACGGCACGTACGCCATCAACTGGCGCGTCGTCTCGTCTGATGGGCACCCGATCACGGGCACGGTCCCGTTCACGGTCGGCGACCCGGCGGCAGCGGATGCGGCTGCCGCCGCGTCGACGTCGGCGCCCGAGCCGACCCCCTCTGTGACCGCGGCGACGCCTACGGAAAGCGAATCCCCCTCCGGCGCGACGACGGAGCCGACGGCCGAGATCACCTCGCGGTCGGCGCTCGACGTGCCCCGGATGCTCCTCATTGGCGGTCTGGGTGCGTTGGTTGCGCTCGGCGTCGCCTGGGTTGTTGTCCGGTCTCGCAAGGTCCCCACGCCCGCGGCAGACGCCGACAGCACCGCGAGCGCGGACAGCACCGATGCGCGCTGACGTTGCCGGCCCTCACTCTTTCTCTTCTCTCTGCAAAGGAACTCTGATCATGAACAGCACCGCAACGCCCACGCCGAGCCGCGCCCACGTCCGCCCCTTCGCCTCGGCGGCGTTTCTCGCCTCGGCAGCCCTCATGCTCACCGGATGCGGTACCTCGACCACGTCGGCGCCCGATTCGGGACCCGCGACGTCAGCCGCGGAGTCCGTCACCGTCGAGAACACCTGGGTCAAGGCGGCCGACTCCGGCATGTCCGCCGCGTTCGGCGAGATCAACAACACGGGTGAGGGGGACGTGACGATCGTCTCGGTCGCGAGCCCGGCATCCACGGCCCTCGAACTTCACGAGACCGTCGAGAACGAGACGGGTGCGATGACGATGCGCGAGAAGGGCGGCGGGTTCACGATCGCCCCAGGGGAGACGCTGACGCTCGAACCCGGCGGCAACCACATCATGCTCATGGACCTGCCGGAGCCCGTCGTCGCGGGCGACGAGCTGAGCTTCACGCTCACATTCTCGGACGACTCGACCCTCGACTTCACGGCCCCCGCGAAGGACTACGCGGGTGCGAACGAGAACTACGAAGACGGCGACATGGGTGACATGGGCGGCGACATGGAGATGGACCACTCCGAGATGGACCACTCCGAGCACGCGGACAACAGCTGATGACGGGCGACCAGGCTCCTGGTCGCACCCGCCCGACTCGGCGGCAGCTCCTCTTCGGGGGAGCTGTCGCCGGGTTCGGCGCGGCCGCGGCCATCGGCGCAGACCAGGCGCTTCGCCTCGCGGGGCGGCAGGAACCGGCGGAAGTCAGGGGAACGGAGGTCGGGGCAGCGGATGCGGGTTCCGGCATCGTGCCATTCCACGGGGCTCATCAGGCCGGCATCTCGACTCCTCCGCAGGCGCAGGCGACCCTCGTCGCGCTCGACCTGCGCGACGGCATCGACCGCGACGCTTTGCGGAGGCTCATGCAGCTCCTCACCGACGACGCGGCGCGGCTCACGCGCGGCGAACCAGCGCTTGCCGACTCGGAGCCCGAGCTCGCACACGTGCCGGCTAACTTGACGGTGACGTTCGGGTTCGGCCCGGAGTTCGTGCGCCGCGCATCCACCCCGGCGATGCAGGCACCATCCTGGCTGCGACCCCTTCCGGCGTTCGGGATCGACTGCCTCGAGGCTTCGTGGAGCGACGGCGACCTGCTGCTGCAGGTCGCGGCCGACGACCCGTTCACGGTGGCCCACGCCTTGCGCATGCTGCTGAAGGACACGCGCAGCTTCGCGAGCGTGCGGTGGACGCAGCCAGGGTTCCGGCGCGCTCGGGGCTCGGAGGTCCCGGGCACGACGATGCGGAACCTGTTCGGGCAGGTCGACGGCACCGTCAACCCGGCACCGCCGACGCCCGACTTCGAGCAGCTCGTCTGGATCCGGGATGGGGCCTTCGCGGGAGGGACCGGCATGGTCGTGCGGCGCATCCGCATGGACCTCGACAAGTGGGACAGGCTCGACCGTAGCGGCCGCGAGCAGTCGGTGGGGCGCACCCTCGCGAACGGGGCGCCGCTCACTGGCGTCGAGGAGCACGACGAGCCCGACTTCACGGCGAAGAACGCGGCCGGGTTCCCCGTCATCGCCGAGTACTCGCACATGCGCCGGGCACGCTCGGAGGACACCGCTGAGCGGTTCTTCAGGCGCGCGTACAACTACGACGACGCCCCGACGGGAGAGCAGATCTCCAACTCGGGGCTGGTCTTCATCGCCTTCCAAGCGGATGTGGACGCGCAGTTCGTGCCCGTGCAGAAGCGCCTCGACGAGCTCGACCTGCTCAACGAATGGACAACGCCGATCGGCTCGGCGGTCTTCGTCGTCCCTCCTGGGTGCGCTGACGGTGGATACATCGGCGAGGGGATCCTGAGGTGAGTGTTGCACGCACGTCTACTCGCCGCCGCGCCCGGATCTCCCGCAAGCCGGGCCGGGCGCGGCGGATGGTTCGGCCAGCTCCTCCTGCGGCTGCACTTCATGGCAGGGGTGTTCGTCGGGCCGTTCATTCTGGTCGCGGCCGCGAGCGGCGCCCTCTACGCGTTGACTCCGCAACTCGAGCAGCTTGTGTACGACGACGAGCTGCACGCGCCGGTCGCAGCAAGCTCCCTGCCGCTCGCCGATCAGATCAGGGCAGCGGACGCGTATGTCGCCGCGGACACCTCGCACATCGAGACGGGCGCCGCCGCGACGATCGTCGCCGTCCGCCCTGCCCCCAACCCGGGCGACACGACGCGAGTCATGTACACGGATGCGAGCCTCGGGGAGAGCAAGACGCGTGCGGTCTTCGTCGACCCGGCGACGGCGGAGATCCGCGGCCACCTGCCCGTCTACGGCACGTCGGGCTCGCTGCCGCTGCGCACGTGGATCTCCGACCTGCACCGCAGTCTCCACCTGGGCGACGCCGGCAGGCTGTACAGCGAGCTCGCGGCCTCCTGGCTTGGTGTCGTCGCGCTCGCGGGAGCCTGCCTCTGGGCGACCCGCTATCGGCGGGCGCGGAAGGCGAAGCGAGTCGCGTCGCAACGCGACCTCCTGCGGCCGAACCTCACGGCGACGGGGTACGTGCGCACCCGCAGCCTGCACGCATCCACCGGTATCTGGGTGCTGGCCGGGGCGCTCTTCCTGTCCGTGACGGGCATCACCTGGTCGCAGTACGGCGGAGCGAACTTCACCGAGCTGCGCGCGGCTGTCGGCTGGACAACCCCGTCGCTCAGCACGAGCCTCGACGGAACGGCCGATGCGGCTGGCGGCGAGCACGCCGGGCACGGGGCGCCGGCTCCGAGCGGTTCGGCGGGTGCGGCAGGCGAGCTGAGCCCAGGCGCCTATGACTCGGTCCTGTCCGTCGCCCGCGAGGTGAACGTCAACACGGGGCTTGTCGAGATCAGGCCTCCTGCCGAGCCGGGGGCGGCGTGGGTTGTGCAGGAGATCCAGCGGAGCTTCCCGACGGAGGTGGACGCGGTCGCGATCAACGGCGCGACGATGCAGGTCACCGACCGGGTCGACTTTGCCGGGTTTGGGCTCGTCGCGAAGCTCAGTCGGTGGGGCATCGACCTGCACATGGGGTCGCTGTTCGGCCTCGCGAACCAGCTGGTGCTCTTCGCGGTCGCGGTCGGCATCGCGGGCATGGTCGTGTGGGGCTACGTGATGTGGTGGCAGCGGAGGCCGAAGCACGACCCGTCGCGGGGTGTGGGTGCTGCGCCTCCGCGCGGAGCGCTGCTGCGTGCGCCGTGGTGGGGCGCGCTGATTGTGCTCGCTGCGACCTTGGCTGTCGGGATGTTCCTGCCGCTCATCGGGGTGAGCTTGGCCGCGTTCCTGGCCGTCGACGTTGTCGTGGGGCTGTTCGCTCGCCGACGGGCGGGTCCTGCGAGCTCGAGGTGACGCCGGGCCACACGTAGTCGAGGCCGCGCTCGGCCTCGGGGAAGATCGCGCCGTAGAACTGCTCGTCCTTGGCGACGAGCTTCGAGCGGTGTGACTCGTGCAGGGCCTCATCGCCGAGCCACGGCGGAGGGCCGGACTCCCGGAAGTCCGGCCCTCTGCTCTCCGCGGCCTCTTCGAAGACGACGAGCGTCTTCTCGGCGCACGTGTCGGCGTATCCGCGCCCCACCCATTCGGCGCAGAACGCGTCCTGGTAGTCGAGCAGGGTGCGCTCGTAGCCGATCCACATCTTCACGACTGGGTGCTGCTGCCACCCGTACCCGGGCACGGTGAGCGCCTTCATGACCTGCAGGGTCTCGACGCGCTGCTTGCCGAGGCGCTGCCGGTCGAGCACGCTGGCCGACTCGGCGAAGTCGGGGTAGGGGAGGAAGGTCTGCATCCGTCCGTTCTACCCCGCGGGGATCAGCGGATGCGGGGAGCGCGTTTCTTGGTTCCCTGGAAGAGGTGCAGGCAAATCGGTCGGCAGGCAGGCAGACGGGGAGACGGGTCGGTAGGCGGGCAGAAGTTCGGACCGGACCAAGAATGTCGGTGGTCGGGGAGAGGCTGTCTGCATGATCGATGAAGCGCTCGCGACGAGGATCCCGGAGGGGTGGAAGCCACCCGCTCCGATGGTCGAGCGCGTGCGCATCCTCGAGCGTTTCCTCGTGGTCCGGCTCGTCGCTGATGCCGACGCCGACCTCGCCCGCGCGCAGGCCGAGCAGGCCCGCGTCTACGCGCTCGCGGCGCGAACCGCCGTCGCCGAGGACGAGCGCGAGGGCACGCTCGAACAGGAGTGGGCGCTGCGTTCGTGGAAGGCGGAGATCGCGGCGGTCACGAACTCGTCGCGGCAGGCCGTCGCCGGCATCATGGGCCGCTCGGCGGTTCTCACGGAGGACTTCCCGCTTGTGCACGCGGCGCTCGCGGCGGGTGAGGTCTCGATGGCGCACGCCCGCATCGTGTGTGCGGCCGGGGCGATCGTCGTGCACGACGACCCCGCCGAGCAGGCCGCGCGTCGTGAGCTGTTTGTGCAGGTGGTGCTCGAGAAGGCGCGTTCGACGTCGCCTGGCAGGTTGAAGGACTTCGCCATCAAACAGGCGGAGCGGCTGACAGCGTCGTCGTTGGAGCAGCGCTACGAGCAGGCGATGAAGTCCCGGGCGGTGCTCGTCACGCGGGAACAGGACGGCATGGGCTCGCTTGGCGTGCGTCACTCGCTGCCCGTGCTGACTGCCATCGATGGGCGCCTGTCCGAGATGGCGAAGGCCATCATCTCGGCGAGGGGCGATGATTCCGACGACCCTCGAACGTTCCACCAGGTGCAGGCCGACGTGTTCGCCGAGCTGTTGCTCACGGGCGAGCTGACGTCGTGTCCGCAGGCCGCGGGGATCGTCGCGAAGGCATCCGTCGCGATCCCCGTGTTGACGATGCTCGCGGATGGCGGTGCCGCGGGCGGCGGTGCCGGTGCGGCCATCGATACGACCCCTGCGCTTCTCGACGGCGTCACTCCGATCCCGATGAGCTTGGCGCGGGAGCTCGCCGCAGCAGCGCCGGTCTTCGAGCGCATCCTGACGCATCCGATCACGGGAACGGTGGTCGAGGTTGACCGCTACCGGCCGACGGAGGCCATGCGCGCCTGGCTGCGGGCGCGGGACGTGCACTGCCGTTTCCCGGGCTGCCGGCTCCCCGCCGAGAACTGCGACCTCGACCACACGATCCCGGCATCGGAAGGTGGGCCGACGAGCCTCGTCAACCTCGCCGATCTCTGCCGCTGGAACCACACGGTCAAGGGCAACACCGGGTGGCAGATGCGACAGCTCCCCGGCGGTGTCATCGAGTGGGTTTCACCCACGGGCATTGCCCTCATCGACAGCCCCGAACCGCGAGGTGTGACCTTCGTGCCATCGCCGCCGGGCGAACCAGGACTGCAGGTCGACGGCCGAACGTACAGGGTGCGGCCGCCGGACAGTGAGACCGGGCGGTCAAGAGAGGGACGGTCAAGAGAGGGACAGTGGAGCGAGGGACAGTCGAACGAGGCTTGTCCCGACCCTGGCCTCGAACCTCCGCCGTTCTAGTTCCATCGGGTGCGGGTGCGGGTGCGGGTACAGGGACAGGCTGAGACGCGGAGTCAGGTGCCGGGTGCCGGCACTCGGCATCCGTCCCGTCCGTTCCCGTTCGGTCCGGTCCCGTCTCGTCCGGTCCCGTCCCGTCTCGTCCGGTCTCGTCCCGTCTCGTCCGGTCTCGTCCCGTCTCGTCCCGTCTCGTCCGGTCTCGTCCGGTCTCGTCCGGTCTCGTCCGGTCCCGTCCCGGGACCAGCACTGCCCAGTCCCGCACTGGCCAGGCGGTTCCGCTGTCGCCCTCGGTCGCGCGCCGACGCGGCGCCGACGACGCGCGATTTCGCGCGATTCCGTTTGGCTCCCGGCCGCTCCGTGCGGCTGCGGCGGGCGAGAACAGCGCGAGCCCGAGCTACTTCGTCGTTGGCCCGTAGAACCCGTAGAACCCGTAGAACCCGTTGACCTCGGAGAGCTCGAGCTCGGCCGTTGCCTGAACGAGCGCGAGCAGGTCGGCGTCGAGTCCGGGAGCGAACTCCTCGAGGCGCTCGTCGGCGATGAACGACGGAGCCCCGGCGGGCGCCTGCTCGGAGGCATCCAGCGTGGTGCCGTCGTTGGACGGGGAAGCTCCTTGGAAGATCTTGCCCGCCTCCGACTTCCCGTCGAGGTCGAACGAGTACTGCTTGCTCTGCAGGCCAAGCTCGAGGAGCTTCTTCACCTCGGGGAACGACTCGGCGTTGGTCTTCGGGATGGGCAGGAGGGCGTTCCAGTTGACGCCGAGCGTCTCGAGGGCCCTCGCGTACGCGTTCTCGTGGGCCTGATCGCGCACGATCAGGTACGCGATCGTCGCGCGGGCCGTGGGGTCGTCTGTCATCTCGTAGATGCGGCACTTCTGCAGGCGCCCCGTCGACTCGAGCATGAGGTTGTACAGCAGGTCGAGGGGCAGGTTGCTGGAGTTGTACACGTAGCTGCCGCTCCACGGGTTGCCCGCCGCATCCACCGGCAGCGCACCCTGCGCGCCGACGAGGTAGTGGTGGATGTTGCTCGTGTCGAGGGCGATCTTCAGCGGCGTCGCGCCCCCGGCGCCCGGCTTGTCGACGGGGTCGGTGAGCTTGCCGGTGTACTTGGGCGACCCGTCGAGGAGGCGCGAGATGGTGGTTCCGATGAGTTCGACGTGGCTGATTTCCTCGGTGCCGATGCCCTGAATGAGGTCCCGGTACGGCTTGGCGCTTGGGCCGCGGAAGTTCATTGCTTGGAAGAGGTACTGCATCATGGTGCGCATCTCGCCGAACTGCCCGCCGAGTCCCTCCTGCAGCGCATTGGCGGCCGCGGGGTCGGGTTCGCCGTCGGCGATGTCGTTGATCCAGGTCTGTGCGTGGAAGTACATGGGGGAGTCTCTTCGTCATCGAGCCCGACGCCTTGGAGGCGCCGTTGATCCCACCAGACCAAGCGGGCCTGTGTTTCCCCGAGGGGTATCGCCGACGGAGGCGAGGGTGGAGAACCCTAGGCCCGGTTCGAGTTCCCGTCGCTGACCCGCCGTCGCGCGAACCTCAGCACGAAGTACGTGGCGACACCGACCGTGACGATGATGCCGCCCCGCAGCCAGACCTCGCCGCTCTGCTGGGTCAGGAGCACGAGGCAGGACACGATGGCGAGCACGGGCAGCGCCGTCCAGGCTCTGAAGTGGGCGTGGTCGACCTTGTCGCGGCGCAGCACGAGCACGGCGAGGTTGGTGCTGATGAACACGATGGGCAGCAGGATGACGACCGTCTCGGCGAGCACGGCGATGCCACCCGTCGCGGTGAGGACGATGGCACAGGCCGTCGTCACGACGATCGCGACCCACGGGGTGCGACGGCCGGGGAGCACTCGCCCGAGCGCCCGCGGCAACAGTCCCTCGCCCGCCATGCCGTAGGTGAGGCGGCTTGCCATGATCATGGTCAGCAGGGCGCCGTTGGCAACGGCGATGAGGGCGATCGCGCTGAACAGCCACGTCGGCACGGGAACCCCGGTGGCCTCGATGACGTTGAGCAGCGGGCCCGTCGACTCGGCGAGCTCACCCGAGGGCACGGCGATGGATGCGGCGGTGCCGACAAGCATGTACATGGCGCCCGCGGTCAGCAGCGAGAAGAACAGCGCCTTCGGGTACACCTTCGACGGCTCGCGTACCTCTTCGATGAGGTTCGCCGACGTCTCGAACCCCACGTACGAGTAGTACGCGAGCAGCGCAGCGCCGAGCACGGCGGGGAACGGATCGATGTCGTCTCCGAACGACACGGCACGGCCGACGTCGCCGCTGCCACCCGCGACGAGCACGCCAACGAGCACCACGACGAGCACGAGCCCGGTCAGCTCGATGCAGGTCATGACGATGTTGGAGCGCAGCGATTCCTTGATGCCGCGCAGGTTGACGAGGGCGATGAGCACGAGCAGCAGGGTCGCGCCGACGACGGGTGGCACATCGATGAACGTCGCCAGGTAGTCGCCGCTGAACGCGAGCGCGAGGCTGGCCGCGCTCACGACACCGGCGGCGAGCATGCAGAAGCCGACCATGAACGACACGAACTCCGAACGGTAGGCGCGCTGCGCGAACACCGCCGAACCGCCAGCCTTCGGGTACTTGGTGACGAGCTCCGCGTACGACGCCGCCGTGAGCAGCGCCATGCCAAGCGCGACCAGTAGCGGCAACCAGGTGACGCCGCCCACCTCGCCCGAGATGGTGCCCACGAGGGCGTAGATGCCTGCCCCGAGCACGTCGCCGAGGATGAAGACGAAGAGCAGGAGCCCAGTGACGTCGCGTTTGAGGGCCGGGGTCGCCGGCGAGGCAGGTGCGGGGGAGCTCATGCAACGAGTCTGCGGCGCGGCCCGGGCATGCAGCTGGCCCTTGTCAGGGGTGCCTGAGCTGTGCATCCGCACCGCATCTGCATCCGCATGCGCACGCACCCTGGCCATTGGCGTGGGGTGTTGCTACCGTTGGACCTTGAATCCCCGGAATCGGGCTTGCGGACGAGGGAGCAGTACCCGCACCACGACAAGACTGACTCAGAAGGATATGTCGTGGCTTGGCTCGTATTAATTCTGTCCGGGATGCTCGAGGCCGTCTGGGCCTCAGCTCTCTCCGCTTCGAAGGGGTTCAAGAAGCCCGTCCCCGTCGTCGTGTTTCTCGTGTCGCTCACGGTCAGCATGGCTGGCCTCGCGTGGGCGATGACGCAGCTGCCCACCGGCACCGCCTACGCCGTGTGGGTCGGCATCGGCGCGACCCTCACCGTCATCTGGGCCATGATCACGAAGCAGGAGCGTGTCTCCGTCGCACGAGTGCTGCTGCTCCTGCTGCTCGTCGGCTCCGTCGTCGGCCTCAAGGTGGTGAGCTGACCATGGCATGGATCGCGCTTATCGTCAGCGGAATCCTCGAGGCCGTCTGGGCCACGGCCCTCGGCCACTCCGACGGGTTCACGCAGCCCGTCCCGACAATCGTCTTCTTCGTCGCCCTCGTACTCAGCATGATCGGCCTCGGCTGGGCCGCGGCGCGCATCCCGATCGGCACGGCCTACGCCGTCTGGGTCGGCATTGGGGCTGCCCTCACCGTCATCTACGCGATGGCGACCGGCGACGAAGCGTTCTCCGCGTGGAAGGCCGTCTTTATCGCAGGCATCATCCTCGCCGTCATCGGCCTGAAGCTTGTGCCCGAGAAGAAAGCGCTACCAGCAGGGGAAGTCTCGCGCGACTGAAGTGCTCGGCGTGCGTCCAGTCGAGTGTCCGCGGTCGCACGTACGCTGTGTCTTTCGGCTCCAGCTGAATCCGCCGACCCCATCGCTGCACCCAGGAAGGGCCCGCATCATCGTCTCGTCTGCAAGCTCCCCCGCTCGCACCCGTCTCCTCCTGACCGTCGGCGTCGGCATCGGGTCGGCTTCGCTGCTGACGGGATGCGCCGGGTCCTTCTTCTCGCCGGCTTACGGCGAGGACGAAGTTGGCAGCAGGGCCCAGGAGCAGCAGGTGCAGACGGAGCCGTATCTGGATCCGTCCGCCGAGGGCTACCCCACGGCCCCGGCCCAACTGCTCCCCGAGTCGGCCGGCTACGGCATCTGGAATGTACCGGTGGCTGAGCTGCCGTCGCCCACTTGGGCGCAGGCGACCTCCGAGGCGACCGGCATCCCGGTGCGGGCGCTTTCGGCGTACGCGGGCGCCGCGATCCGAGTCGCGGAGACACGTCCGGAGTGCGGGATCGGCTGGAACACGCTCGCCGGCATCGGCGCGGTCGAGTCCAAGCACGGCACGTACGGCGGGTCGCAGGTGCTGGACTCTGGCCAGGTCGAGCCGCCCATCATCGGGGTGCCCCTCGATGGAAGCGCCGGGTTCCTCGCGATCCCAGACACCGACGGCGGCGCCCTCGACGGTGACACCGAGTGGGACCGCGCGGTCGGCCCCATGCAGTTCATCCCGGAGACGTGGGCGAAGCACGGGCAGGACGCGAACTTCGACGGGGTCGCCGACCCTCACCACATCGACGACGCCGTGCAGACGGCCGCTGCGTACCTCTGCGAGCGGGGCGGAGACCTCACGACCGACGAGGGCTGGAACTCCGCCATCTCGGCCTACAACCTGCCGGCCGAGTACGCCCGCGAAGTCGCGGCCTACGCCGAGCTCTACGCACCGTAGGAACACCGCGTCGCAAGGCTTCCGCGTCGTAGGAACTTCATAGGAACTGCGTAGGGAAGCGATAGTGCCGCTTCGTACGGTCATCCTCATGGAGAAAATCAAGCTTGTAGACGTGGATGCGAAGCGGCGCTCGGGCCGCAAGAGAACGGCCTGGATCGCCTCGGTCCTTCTCGCCGGAAGCCTCGCCCTGTCGGGATGCGCGGCCGTGGACAGCGCGGCGTCGGCTGCCACGACCGCCACCTCGGCGACCAGCTCGGCCGCCGCGACGGCGGAGAGTGTCACTGCCGACGCGTCGACGGGAACGACCGCGCAGACGATCGCCGACACGACCGCCGCAGCCGAGGCGTTCATGGCGACCCTCTCGGCCGAGCAGGTCGAGCAGCTCACCTACGCGTACGACGACGAGACGAAGTCGACGTCGTGGTCGAACTTCCCCGTCACATTTGTCGAGCGCGCCGGCCTCAACCTCTCCGACCTGACCGAGGTGCAGCAGGCCGCGGCCCTCAAGGTGCTCGAGGCGCTGCTCAGCGACGAGGGCTACGCGACGGTCACGGGGATCATGAACGGCGACCAGTACCTCCTCGACAACAGCAGCAGCACGGAGGCCTCGCTCGGCCAGTACTACATCGCCTTCTTCGGCGACACCTCCGACTCGAGCGCGTGGGAGGTGCAGTTCGGCGGTCACCACCTCGGCATCAATGCGACGCTCGACGGAGCGTCCGACGCCATCACGTTCGCCCCGACCCACCTCGGCGTGCAGCCCGCCGTCTACACCGACGAGAACGGCAACGAGGTGCAGCCCTTCTCTGCTCTCTACGAGAGCGCATTTGCGTTCTACGACAGCCTCACGGCCGAGCAGCAGGCCGAGCTGTACCAGGGTGAAGAGGTCGCGAGCATGGTCTGCGCGCCAGGATCGACCTGCGACTACCCGACCGGCACCGGGCTCGCGGGGTCAGAGCTGACGGACGAGCAGAAGCAGCTCCTGCTCGACGTCATCGCCAACTGGGTTGGGCTCGCCGACGAGGAGACCACGGCCAACGCGCTCGCCGAGATCGAGGCGACCCTCGACGACACGTACATCAACTGGTCCGGGTCGACCGTCTACGACATGACGCAGGGCGACGGCATCTACTTCCAGATTTCCGGCCCGAAGGCGTACGTCGAGTTCGCGAGCCAGCAGGGCTCCGCGGGGGCGGATGTGAGCGGCGTCACCACGAGCGGCTGGGGCCACGTCCACACCATCTACCGCGACCCGACAAACGACTACGCGAACAGCGTCACGCAGGCGGCGGCGACCGGGATAGGCGGCGGGGGAGCACCGAGCGACGGCGGCACCCCGCCAAACGGCTAGGCCAGAGCGGTGCTTCTAGGCCAGGCCCGCCGGTGACGTCATCTCGAAGTCGTCCGGGCTCGGCGAAACCAATCCGCCGGGGCTATTCGCCATGCGGAGGAGGCGCTCGATGACGCTCTGGTCGAGGTCGCTGGGCCGCGCGCCCTGATAGTTGAAGAGGACGGGTACGTTGGCGCTCATCCACACGGTGTCGCGGCCTCCGCCGGACATGGCGTCGTTGCGGCAGCTCAGCAGGAACGCCTCGCCTCGCTTGAACTTCAGTGCGACGACCGCTTCGAGGTGCGCGAGCACGCGGTCGTCGAACTCGGCCGGTGTGTTGTCGTAGATAAAGGTGCCCATAGTTTGTCTGGCGCGGATGCGGTGAGCATTTCCGCGCCAGACGACGGTATTGAACAGAGCAGTTAGACCTGAATCTCTTGACTTCTCATGGAGATTTGTTTAGGTAAGTGCGTCATCAGTAGCCGGGCAGCGCGACTTTCACCTGGTCGCCCTGGGTGCTGCACTCGAGGTAGAACGCCTCGGCGCCCGTGTAGGAGACAACCCAGTCACTGCCCTCCTGAGAGACCTCCGGCTCGAGGCTGCCGAAGATGCGGTCATACGAGGTCAGCCCGGATTCGTCTCCTGGCACCGGCTCCGCGTACTGGTCCTTGATCGCCGCGACGCACTTACTGACCGCCTCTTCGCGAGTGAGGGCAAGCGTCGGCTCGATCGTGTACTCGGCGACGAGGGATGCCGACGGGGCGGGCTCGGAGTCGGCCGACGAGCATCCCGCGAGCCCGAGGGCTGCGAGCACGAGCCCCGCCGCAAGAATTGTCCGGCTCGTCGAGTTGATGCTCATGGATGCTCCCTGTCCGTCCGCACCGTGCGGCGCCCTAATCGCAGTATGGGAATCACCGTATGGGCTTACAGCGCGCGCGGGGTGCCACGGACGGTAACGGTTGGGCACCGGCGGAGACAGCGCGGTCACGGCAGGTCACGGGCGGGTCACGAGCCCGGCGGAACCTCAACGCAGGGGATCGCCATGGTCGCCACGAAGGCGCCGTCAGAGTGCATGACCGGCGGCACCGTTTCGTCGAAGATCGCCGCCTCGCCCTCAGCGAGCTCGGTGTCGGCGAGGCGGAGGCGACCGCTGATGAGGTAGATGGCCCGAACGTCAGGGTCGAACTCGATGGGGTCGCTCACGAACACCCGGCCGAGGATGATGGGCTGCATCTCCGACTTGCGCGTCACCCGCAGCAGTCGGGTGCTCTTCGCGCGGCCGATGGAGCTGCGCAGCAGGAGCAGCGGCGTCGTCGACTCGACCACGATCTGGTGATCGGCCCGCACCTTCTCCTGCCTGGTGCCATCCACGAGCCGAAGCTGCGGCCCGCTGATGCCGAGCCAGTGGTCGACCGTCCCCTCCGGTCGATGCAGCGACTTCACGTTGCGCTTCACGTCGACGAGGGAGAGGCTCCACCTCGGGTCGACCTCGTCGTCTGGGTCGCGCCAGATCTCGTGCACGCTCCCGGAGCGGAGGTCCGTGCCGAGTCGTTCCCGTGGCAGCGACTGCGGCGTGACGATCTTCATCGAACGGCGTCCAATCTGCGTGAAGCTCAGTTGGTGGGGGTCAGCCGACCGGGGGAGAAATGGCCAGAAGGTGGCGGCCAGTCGGGAAACTGTGCCGCCACCTTCATGGTCAGTGAGCGGATGCTCGGTGTGCGGTGCGGATGCTAGACGCGGGCATCCTCGAGCACGTAGCCGGCTTCACCGTGCGAGACGGTGTCGAGTCCGGCGATCTCGTCCTCGTCCTTGACGCGGAAGCCGATCGTCTTGTGGATGACAAATCCGATGACGAGGGCACCGACGAACGAGTACGCCATGATCGCGAAGGCTGCGATGGCCTGCACGAGCAGCTGCGTGCCGTTCCCTCCGAGGAAGAGGCCGGTGCCGTTGGCGAAGAAGCCCAGGTAGAGGGTTCCGATGAGGCCGCCGACGAGGTGGATGCCCACGACGTCGAGCGAGTCGTCGAGGCCCAGCTTGAACTTAAGGTCGATCGCGATGGCGCAGACCGCACCGGCGATGACGCCGAGGAGGATCGCCCACACCGGGTCGAGCGAAGCGCAGGCGGGCGTGATGGCGACCAGGCCAGCGACGGCACCGGATGCGGCACCAACGGAGGTGGGCTTGCCGTCGCGGATCTTCTCGACGACGAGCCAGGCGAGGAGCGCCGCCGCTGGGGCCGCGATCGTGTTGACGACGGCGAGGGCTGCGACGCCGTCAGCTGCGAGCTCGGAGCCGGCGTTGAAGCCGAACCAGCCGAACCAGAGGAGGCCTGCGCCGAGGAGCACAAACGGCGGGTTGTGGGGGACATGCGCTCCCTTGCCGAAGCCGACGCGGCGGCCGAGGACAAGCGCGAGGGCAAGAGCGGCCGCACCGGCCGTGATGTGCACTGCCGTGCCACCGGCGAAGTCGATGACGCCGAGGCCGAACGTTTCCTGCAGCCCGTAGGTGGTCCATCCGCCGTACGCGAAGGAGCCGTCTTCGGCGAGGCCGAAGTTGAAGACCCAGCTGGCGACGGGGAAGTAGACGACGGTCGCCCAGATGCCGGCGAAGATCATCCACGAGCCGAACTTCGCGCGGTCGGCGATGGCGCCGGAGACCAGCGCGACGGTGATGATCGCGAAGGTCGCCTGGAAGGCGGCGAACGCGAGCGGCGGGTAGGCGGCGTCCTCAGGAACTTCGAGGAGGCTGGAGAGCCCCATCGCGGACGGGTCGATCGCGAACAGGGGGCTGAGGCCCTCGGCCGCCGGGAAGGCGATCGAGTAGCCGAAGAGCACCCACAGCACTCCGATCAGGCCGATCGCGCCGAAGCTCATCATCATCATGCTGATGACGCTCTTCGCTTTCACGAGGCCGCCGTAGAAGAAGGCGAGTCCTGGTGTCATCAGCAGCACGAGCGCCGCCGCGAAGAGGATGAATGCGGTATTTCCTTGATCCATCGTTGTAGACCTCTCTGCAAGGGACGCACGTGGGGCGTCGGGGTGCACTCAGCTTGCGCTCAGCCTGTTTCGCCTGCGCGGCGGTGGTGTTACGCGAACGAACGAAGTGTGTTGCGGTCGTGTTTCCGCGGTGTCGCGGGAAGCGCACGCCTTGCCTTGCGGAATGTGACGCCCTGAGTAGCCCGGCGTAGTCCCCGTCTTACGGTTGCGGTCGGCGTCTGCCTACCATCCCCGCATGAGCACCTCGGCTTCCCTCGTCCAAGACGCATCCGTCGACCGCGCCCAGTTCAACCGGGACTGGGAGGCGTGGCATGTCGAGCACGAGAAGCGGCGCACCGACGGCCACGGCTTCCTCGCAGTGACGAGCCTCAACTTCCTCTCGGAGGAGCCCCAGGCCATCGAAGGGATCCCTGGCACCTGGTCGCTCGAGGACGGTCAGGCGATCGTCGACCTCGCCGATGGCGAGACGCTCGAGGCTGACGGGCTGCTCCTCCAGGGCCCTCGCCTGCACCGCTTCCCGTGCATCGCCGAGCGCGACGGCGTGAACGCGCGCGCAGGCAAGGTCCTCATCGAGATCGCTAAGCGCGGCGGCTTCACGATCGTGCGCCCGCGCGACCCCGACTACGACTACCTGGCCTCCTACTCGGGGACACCTACCTACCTGCCGAACCTGCGCTGGCGCGCGGAGGGCACCTTCGAGGCGTTCGATGAGCCGCGCGACGTCACGGTCGGCGCCGCCGTCGAGGGCCTCGAGCACGTCTACTCCTCTCCTGGCAAGGTGACCTTCGAGCTGCGGGGCGAGCAGTTCTCGCTCACGGCCTTCAACGGCCACGAGCCCGGCTCGCTCTTCGTGCTGTTCACGGATGCGACAAGCGGCCTCACGACGTACGCCGCGAACCGCTCCCTCGCCATCGCGGCACCGGATGCGGATGGTCGCGTCACGGTCGACTTCAACCGCGCCGTGAACCTCCCATGCGCGTACACGGTCTTCGCGACGTGCCCACTGCCGCCCGCCGAGAACCGCCTCCCGGTCGGCATCGAGGCCGGCGAGAAGACGCCACTCACGAAGGCGGGCGAGGCCGCGTGAAGTTCCAAGTCCTCGACATCGTCCCGTACGTCGCCAACCCGGTCACGGGTGAGCAGCTGACGCCCTCGGAGCGCCTCCACGAGACCCTCGAGTTCGCGTTGCGGGCGGAGGAACTCGGCTTCGACGCCTTCTCCGTGGGCGAGCGCCACGCCGGCCGTTTCCTGTCGTCGTCGCCGAGCGTGCTGCTCGGGGCCATCGCCGCCCAGACCTCCACGATCCGCCTGCAGACGGGCGTGACCGTGCTGTCCATCCTCGACCCCGTGCGTGTCGCCGAGGACTTCGCGACGATCGACCAGCTCTCGCGAGGCCGCCTCGAGATCACGATCGGCAAGGGCAACGAGGTCGCCCAGTTCCCCCTCTTTGGTCTCGAGATCGACGACCAGTGGGAGCTCCTCGCCGAGAAGTACGCGCTCCTGCGGCAGCTCTGGCGCGAGACCGACCTCGACTGGCCAGGCAGCGAGTTCACGCGTCCCCTCACGAAGGTCACGACCCTGCCGCGGCCGTATGCCGGACCGCCCCGCGTGTGGCACGGCTCGGCGACGACGCTCGCCTCAGCAGCCCTCGCGGCGAAGTGGGGCGACCCGCTCTTCTCGGCGAACGCCATCCAGCCCCTGCGCAACTACGAGGTGCTCGTGCGCCACTACCGGGACGAGTTCGAGCGCCACGGCCATGACCCCCGCACCGCGTTCGTCGGCGCGGGCGCGGGCTCGCTCTTCATCGCCGAGACCTCCCAGGAGGCGAAGGAGCAGTACGGGCCCGTCTACGAGGCCCTCGTCGCCGCCACCAACGTGCCAGGCAACAACTCCGTGTTCCGAGACATCGACCACGCCATCGCCGAGGGGCCGGCTCTCGTCGGCAGCCCGCAGCAGGTGATCGACAAGATCGGCCGCTTCCACGGCGCCTTCGGCCACGACCTGCAGTCGATCAGCCTCCCCACCACGCTCCCGCACGAGCAGCAGCTCGACCAGCTGGAGTACTTCGCCACCGCCGTCATCCCAGCGCTCCGCGAGGAGTTCCCCACGACGCTCTGGAGCGACGAGCTGGTCGGGGCATCCGCCGCATGACGCAGACCGCACCCGTGCCGACGCAGGCGGCGTCGGCCGGGCCGGGGCCCGCAAGGCCCGCTGTGCCCGCTGTGCCCGCTGTGCCCGCTGTGCTCCGCGTTCGCGAGGCAACGCCCGCCGATTGGCCCGAGGTCGTCCGTGTCAGCGAGGCGGCGTTCGCCGCTGGGCCGTACGGGCACCTGCAGGTCGGCGAAGAGCGCAGACGCTTCGTGCGCGACGTCGAAGGCCGAGCCGCAGCTGGTGCCGTGCTCGTCGCCGAACGCGACGGTTCCGGCGGTCGCGACGGCGCCGAGATCGTGGGCACGCTCAGCATCGCGCGCGCCGGCACGGGCCCATCGCGCCTCGCCACGGGGGATGAGGCGGAGGTGCGCCTCCTCGCCGTCTCACCCACCGCGCAGCGGCTCGGCGTCGCGAAGCGCCTGATGCAGGCGGCGAGCGAGACGGCCCTCGGGTGGGGCGCATCCGCGCTCGTGCTCGACACGGGAGGCAAGAACCTCGCCGCGCAGGCGCTCTACGAGGGCCTGGGGTATCGGCGCACCAACGGGGCCGACGACGCGAGCGACACCGAGGCGGTCGCCGACGCATCCCGCATCCCGCACATCGACTACCGGCTGCCGTTGCAGCTCGACCCCGGCGTCGTGGTGCGTCTCGTGCGGCCGAACGAGATCGACGCCGTCTCGGCCCTCTCGCTGCGCGCCTACGAACTCGAGTACACGATCTCGGGCAACTACCGCGACGACATCGTCTCCGTCGCCGAGCGCGCCGAAGCCGGTCAGGTGTGGGTCGCCGTGGATGCGCTGAGCGGGGAGCTGCTCGGATCCGTCGTGACGCCGAAGCCGGGGGAGCACCTCACGACGCTGCCCGAGAGCGACGAGGAGCTCGACTTCCGGCTGCTCGCCGTCGATCCCGGCGCTCGCGGGCGCGGGGTCGGCGCGATCCTCACCAGGCTCGTCATCGAGCTCGCGCGACGGCGCGGGCTGCGGCGCGTGGTCATGAACAGCGGACCGCAGATGGTGCGAGCGCACCGCCTCTACGAGCGGCTCGGCTTCTCCATCCTCGAGTCGCGCGTGCGCACGGTCGACCCCGGCGACGGGCGGCCGCCGTTCCAGCTCCTCGCCTTCACGATCGACGTCTGAGCGTTGCCTCCGAGCCACCGATCCGATGCGGAGGCCGGTTCCGAATGATTCCCGATGCGTCGCAAGTCGCGGCGCGGGAAGGCATCGCAATGACTGAGATCACCGCACACCACGGCCTGCTCGCGGACACGAAGCTCCACGTCGACGACACGGGCGGAACCGGTCGCCCCGTTGTCCTCATCCACGGCTGGCCGCTCTCGGGCGAAGCCTGGAACCACCAGGTGCCGGCCTTCGAGGCCGCCGGCCACCGCGTCGTGACCTACGACCGCCGCGGCTTCGGCCGCAGCGACAAGCCCCTCACGGGGTACAGCTACGACAGCTTCGCCGACGACCTGCAGTCGGTGCTCGAAGCCCTCGACCTGCGCGAGGTCACCCTCGTCGGCTTCTCCATGGGCGGCGGCGAAGTGGCCCGCTACCTCGCGAAGTTCGGCGACGAGCGCGTGCACAGCGTCGTCTTCGCATCCGCTGTCCCGCCGTACCTGCTGAAGACCGTCGGCAACCCGGACGGCCCCCTCGAGGCTGGAGAGGCCGCCAAGATGACGGCCGCGCTCACCGCCAACCAGGAGACGTTCTATGACGGCTTCATCACCACGTTCTACTCGGTCGACGACAAGCTCGTCGTCTCCGAGCAGGAGCGCCAGGCTGCCATCGAGCTGACCAAGCAGGCGTTCAAGCCCGCCGCCCTGCAGGCCATGGCGGCGTTCGCGAGCACCGACTTCCGTGACGACCTGCAGGCCGTGAAGGTGCCGACGCTTGTCATCCACGGCGACAGCGACGCGACCGTGCCCTTCGAGGGGTCCGGAGCTCGCACGAACGAGGCCGTCGCCGGCTCCGAGCTGTACGTCGTGGCGGATGCGCCCCACGGCGTCAACGTGAGTCACGTCGACGAGTGGAACCGGGTCGTGCCGGAGTTCCTCGGCCGCTGATTTCGCGAGGAGGGCGCCAACTCCGCCGAACGCCGAGACCCGGCCACCGTTCATTCGGTGGCCGGGTCTCGGCGTCTCGGCGATCTCACAGTGTGCGCGCGCTTGGCGGCCCTGGAGGCGACGGGATCGCCGCCATTGCAGGGTTCGCAGAGTTCGCTGGGAGTCGCTGGATCGGGCGAATCCGGGCCATCGACAGCCCTGGGCGCTTGACAGCAGGCCGAGGGGATTGATGGGCTGGCAGCAGCTCGAAACGCAGCACAGCTCGACGCGCAGGACCGGAAGCATCCCGAGACAACGAAGGCCAGCGAGGCGCTGGCCGGAGGAGGCGTGATGAAGACGAACACCGTGACGAAGACCAGCGAACTCGACCCGACCACCTCGTCCGGGGCAGACGGATCAGGAACGTCGAGCACGACCAGCGGCCCTAATCCTCCGAAACGGGACGCACACGGATTGCCCACAGGCGCCACCCTGCTTGCTTGGACCAGAGAGCATCCTGATGCAACCATCGCAGATGCCGTCGCTGCCTACTAACGCCACGTGAACGGTTTGCGTGCCGCCTTCGCCAGGCCATCCAGCCCAGAGCTCATCAGTGTGAGCACACTAGTGCTGCGTGTCGTTAGTTCCTAAACGGTTTGTGTTTGGGAGAATGTGGAATGGCGAATTCTCCTGCTGCGGCTCTGCTACTCCTTGACGTGGATCGTGTTGAGTTGGTGTCGTGGGCTCGGTCGACGAGTATTCGTGCGGGCCTGTCGATGCGAGCGCGGATCGTGCTGCTCGCCTCGGAAGGTGTCGCGAACTCGCGGATCGCGGCCGAGGTTGGGACTACGACGACCTCGGTGTGGAAGTGGCGGAAACGGTATGCCGAGGCCGGAATTGCGGGGCTCTCCGATGCGCCGCGCTCTGGCCGGCCGAAGCATCTCGATCATGCCGAGATCGTGGCAGCGACCTTGACGGCCCCGCCGAAGAAGTACGGCGTGACACATTGGTCCTCGCGCCTGCTCGCGCAGCGCCTGGGGGTTGGGAACGCGACGGTGGCCAGGGCGTGGCGGGAGTACGGGGTGCAGCCATGGAAGTCGGAGACGTTCAAGTTCTCGACCGACCCGGAGCTCGTCGGGAAGGTCACCGACGTTGTCGGCTTGTATCTCGCGCCGCCCGAGAACGCGATCGTGCTCTGCGTGGACGAGAAGTCCCAGATCCAGGCCCTTGACCGGACCGCACCCATGCTGCCGATGCGGATCGGGGACACCGAGAAGCGCACGCATGATTACAAGCGCCACGGCACGACCACACTGTTCGCTGCATTAGACGTCGCGACCGGACACGTCACCGGAGCGGTCAAACCCAAGCATCGCCGGCAAGAGTTCCTCTCGTTCCTCCGGCAACTCGACCGCGCCTACCCGGAACGGGACCTGCACCTCGTGATGGACAACTACGCCACCCACAAAACGCCAGAGGTCAAGACCTGGCTCGAGAAACGACCCCGCTTCCACGTTCATTTCACGCCGACGTCCGGGTCGTGGTTGAACTTGGTCGAGGTGTGGTTCGGGATCATCGACCGGCAAGCGATCCGTCGCGGGATTTTCACCTCGGTGAAAGACCTCAACGCGAAGATCCGGCAGTTCATCACTGGCTGGAACGACCGAAAGCACCCATTCGTCTGGACCAAGACCAGCGACGAGATCCTCGCGAAAGCGAACCGTCAACCAACTTCAGAAACGCGACACTAGCACCACGAATTGGCGCAAAAGATCAGGTCCGAACCGCGTCTGTGGTGCATGATCCAGGGCTCTTGATCCCTCGACCTGGGTCGCTCCGATCACAGGTTTCTGGGCCAGACCTTAGGTGCAGATGCTGCCATGCTCTTCTGGCGTTCCTCGATTTCAGTCGATGTCCATGCCGCTTTCTCGCCAACTGACCGGGTGAGGTTGAACGAGGATTTCTCCAGTATGGGCTTCTTGATAGAGAATGCTTTGTTCCCAATCCTGTTGTTCTTGCTTTTCTGGAGGAGTGCGTGATTGCCGAGCCTGTCTGCCCATTGCCGTGAGTCCTCTTCTGTGAACTTGGGCCACTCAGTGCGGCTGGAGTTCTTCGGCAGGACATGCTCTAGGTTCACCGCTTCTTCGTCCTTATTTGGTACAAGTTCGGGTTCATGTTGGCTGGTAGCGTGAGACTCTAGCGCCAGAAGGTAGTACCTGGAGAGGCTCGTTTTGGTGACGCGCGCAACTGAGAACGAAGCCTCGAATTCGCTGTCGGTAGCAACTATGGATTCAAGGTTTGGCAGCACCTCTCTCGCAATCTTGACAGACCCAGACCGGATCGCGACGGCCGCGTCGCAGTAAGCTTTTTCTGTGGAACCTGCACCGCTACCCCCGGTGATAAGTCCACGAACGCCCCAGCTGACTGCGAGTCGAAGAAGTTTCTTTGCTTCCGATTGAGAGAAGTGCTGCAGTGCAGCTAGAAGCATCGGTCGGTTCTGTTCCAGCCCAAGGCGATTCAGTGTTTCGACGTTGCTGCGTGTTTCGGTCCCCCAACTGCTCCAGTAGTCGTGGTCACCAGCGAGGAGCGCCGCGTACAGTCGAGAAGCAGTCTGAATGTCTGAGCTGAAGGCTATGGCCTGTTGTTCGGTCACGACCTCGCTCTTGATCTTCTTGTACAAGTCTCTTTCCCTAGTTGCCCCGTTGCGGCTACTCCAGAGCTGGCGTAGAAAGTTGATGAAGAGCTCTTGGTTGGTATCGACTGCTCCGAGTGCGACAAGCCAGCGCTCTCGAACCTGCTCCAAGCCATTCGTAGCACTGCTCGCCTTTCCGAAAAGATAGTTCTTTAGGAGATCGGCGAGTGTCAGGTCGGCGCCGCGGTCATTCAAGGTCTCGAAGATCATGAAAGCGTCTGATTCTGTCGGCACAGCGACATAAATGACGCGAAGATTCATCTCGATGAATTTGCGCCACTTGACTAGTCGCGCGACCCAGGCGTTCCCAGCTAAGGATGCCTCCTCTGTGACGAACTCCAACAGCGCTTCGTACGCGTCGGCTATAAGTTTGTGTGAATCGCGACTAGGTAGCAAGGTGGGGCTACCTCTCACAATAAATTTGCGGAAGAACTCGTTGTCTTCAGCGTTGAGCGTTAAGCGGGGTTCGTGGGTGCCAGTCTCGTCACGGAAAGTGTTGAGGAATTCGCTATCGATGGCGTTGGCGCGATTCGAGTCACCTCGAGAATCGTAGTAGTCGCGAAGCGCGGCAAGTAGGAGAGTGGTAGTGGCCAGGCGCTGTTGTCCGTCGATCACGGTCGCTGCGGCCCCCCGAGGGCCCGACAGTACGATAGTTCCCATGAAGTGCTCGGCCATGTCGGAATTAAACGCGTTCCGAATGTCTGACCTAAAGTCCATAACTTGGTCTTTGCCCCACGAATAAGATCTTTGATATAGGGGAACTTCCATGAGGCGGTCGCCCAGCTGGTGGCCGATGCCGTCAAGATTGAAGTCAATGCTGCTTCCGGTCATGGAGTGCCCCTGGTTCTCTTGGATTCCTAAGTTGAAACCTACATGGCCGAGGGGTGAAGTGGGGTTATCCACAGGTCAAACCATGTACTTGGTTCATCGGCCCGGGCGGCCGTTGCACATCTGTAGGCTTGACCCGTGACGACAGACCGCGACGCCCTCATCGAACTCATCCGCGACGAAGCCGTGTTCCACGGCGACTTCACCCTCACGAGCGGGAAGAAGGCGACGTACTACATCGACCTCCGCAAGCTGAGCCTCGACCACCGTGCCTCGCCGCTCATCGGCCGCGTGCTGCTCGAGGTCATCGAAGAGTTCGAGACCATCACGGGTGCACCGGTGGATGCAGTCGGCGGCCTCACGATGGGTGCAGACCCGCTCGCGAGCGCCGTCATGCACCAGGGGCTCGCGCAGGGCAAGATCGTCGACGCGTTCGTCGTGCGCAAGGAGCCGAAGGACCACGGCCGCGGCCGCCAGGTGGAAGGGCCGGATCTGGAAGGCAAGCGGGTCGTCGTGCTCGAGGACACGTCCACCACGGGCGGCTCGCCACTCAAGGCCATCGAAGCCCTCGAGAAGGTCGGCGCGAAGGTCGTCGGCGTCGCCGTCATCGTCGACCGCGCCACGGAAGCGCAGGGCGTCATCGAAGCCGCGGGCTACCCGTATCGCGCCGCGATCGGCCTCGAAGACCTGGGCCTCGCCTAGGCACTCCCCATGGCAGCGACCCCCACGCCTGAGGCGCGCGAGCAGCAGGTGGAGCGCGCCGCGAAGCGCCGCAACCGCGGCGTCCTCGCAGCGCTGATCGGGGTCCTCCTCCTCGGTGGGGCCGCGCTCGGAGTCTGGCTCCAGCCGTTCGGCGACGGGCAGGTCCCGCCAGAGGAGACGGCCGGGCCCGCGCTCACCGAGGTGCCACTCGCGGGCGTCGACGCGTCGCTGCTCGAGCCGGGCCAGTGCATCCGCGACTACGTCTCGCCCTGGGAGCCCAGGTTCGATGTCGTCGAGTGCGACGCCGAGCACTCGGGGCAGCTGCTCGCCGAGGTCGAGGCAACGACGCTGTCTGCGGACGCCGAGTATCCGGGCGAGGAGGCGCTCAGGGACCGCGCCCAGATCACGTGCCAGGCGAGCGACGTCCTCGACACCGCCGCGGCTGCGGCCGTGCCAGGGCTGGTCATCGAGGCCAGCTACCCCCTGAACCAGGCGGACTGGGACGCGGGGCTGCGCGGCTACCGCTGCTTCGCCTCCACACCGGGGGCAACCACGACCGGCTCGCTCGCGGCTAACCGGTAGCGTGCGACGGCTACGCTCATCGCATGACCTCCGTGAGTGAATCCATCGACATCGATGTGCCCGTCGACGTGCTCTTCAACCTCTACGCCGAGCCGGAGTCGCTCCCGAGCGTCCTCAGCATCGTGAAGCACGTCGAGGTGCTCGGCCCCGACCTCATCCGGTGGGACGTCGAGCTCGTCGGGCAGCGACGCTCGATCGACGCGAAGGTCGTCGTCAACGAGCCGGGCAAGCGCCTTCGCTGGGAATCGGTCGAGGGCCGTGCGTCCTTCGCCGCCGAGGTGCGCACCGAGGCGATCACCCCGGCCAGCACCCGCGTGACGGTGGATGCGGAGTTCGACGCCGGCGGCATCGCCGAGCGCCTCGGCCTCGCGAAGCCCATCGCAGCAGCCGCGATCGCCAGCGAGCTCCGCAGCGCGAAGAAGACCGCGGAGGCGCAGGCCGCCAGCTAGCCAGCCACGTTTCGGGATGGCTTTCGCGCTTCGGGATGCGTTGCAAGCCATCCGCGTGTGTGTAACCCATCCCGAGATGATCGCGGCGACGGCGGCGGCGTATTCCCTGGGTGCGTTCGCTTGTCGCGGAGCGTCACGATGTCGCGCTTCCCGGGGACCTGGCGTAATCTGACGGCAGAGTCCACGTGCTCCGGGGTCGGTGTAATTCCGAGCCGGCGGTTATAGTCCGCGACCTGCTCCCGCAAGGGAGTGGCTGATCTGGTGAAATTCCGGAACCGACGGTGAAAGTCCGGAAGGGAGGCGCACGTGACGGCACGCCTTGGCGTACCGTCAGCTCGTGGAACCCGCTGACCCGTTCGGCGAGCCCACGCGCCTCGTCATCCCCGGAGCTTTCACGAAAGCCGGGTAGATGAACACGACGTCAGCACGCATCCTCGCACCGATGTCGGTGGCGGTAGTGGTGCTCGCTGTGTGGTGGCTCGTCACGGCTGCTGGCCTCATCTCGCCGCAGTTCCTGCCGGCCCCCGGCCAGCTCGCCGAGCGCTTCTGGCTCGACGTGACGAAGGGGCCCATGCTGGCTCACGCCTGGGTGACGCTCTCTGCTGCCCTCCTCGGTAGCCTCCTCGCGATCGTCGTCGCCGTGCCGCTCGGCTACCTCATCGCCAGGCTTCCGTGGGTCGACGTCGCCGTGACCCCGTACGTCGCCGCATCCCAGGCAGTGCCGGCCATTGCGCTCGCCCCGCTGCTCGTGCTGTGGATCGGCTACGGCCTCGCCCCGACGGTCGTGCTGTGCGCCATCATGTCGTTCTTCCCGATGCTCGTCACCACCGTCCTCGGCGTGCGGCAGCTGCCGCAGGACGTCATCGAAGCCGGCCGCATTGACGGCGCCAACTGGTACCAGCTGCTGTGGTGGGTGGAGGGGCCGCTCGCCCTGCCGAGCGTGCTCGCCGGCATCCGGGCTGGCGTGACGCTCTCGATCACGGGCGCCGTCGTCGGCGAGTTCACGATGGGCGGCAGGGGACTCGGGATGCTCCTCACGCTCAACAGGGACGCCAACGACATCCCCGGCATCTTCTCGACCCTCCTCATGCTTGTCCTCCTCGCCGTGACGCTCTACATCCTCATGCGCCTGTTCCAGAACGCCGTCACCTGGAACGACGACGAACCCAAGTCGAAGCGGCGCGCCCGCGTGCTCGCCGACGAGCCCCTCCCCGCCTGACCCACACCTCATCTCTCGACCAGGAGACGCTCATGAACACTCGCCACACCAGCTCCGGCCGCGGCTCACGCGGCTCGCGGGCATTGCGCTCCCTCATCGCGGCCGGTGCCGTGGCGGCCGTCGCCGTGCTCGCCGGCTGCTCGACCTCCGCCGACGGCAACAGCACGGATGCGACGGCCCAGCCCGCGGGGGCCGTGACGATCGGCCTCACCTACACCCCGAACATCCAGTTCGTGCCGTTCTACGTCGCCGAGGCGAAGGGCTTCTTCGAGGACGAGGGCGTGGACGTCGAGCTGCGCCACCACGGCGAGGGCGAGGACCTCTTCGGGGCGCTCGCGAACGGCACGGAAGACTTCGTGTACGCCGGCGGCGACGAGATCACGCAGGCTCGCGCCGCCGACATCCCGGTCACGTCGGTCGCGACGCTCTACAACACGTACCCGGCGACGCTCATCGTGCCGGAAGACTCCGACATCAAGACCGCCGCGGATGCGCGCGGCAAGACGATCGGAACGCCCGGCCCCTACGGACAGACGTACTTTGCGCTCCTCTCGCTGCTGCAGAGCAACGGGCTGACGGCCGACGACGTGAAGATCGAGCACATCGGCTACACGCAGCAGGCGGCCCTCACGACGGGCGCCGTCGACGGCGTCATGGGCTACATCAACAACGACGCCGTGCAGTTCGAGAAGGCGGGCTTCCCGGTGCGCACCATCGAGATCGCGCCCGCGGATGCGCCGACCCTCGTCGGCCCGTCGCTCGGAGTTGCCGACTCGATCATCGAAGGCGACGACGCGGCGATCACGCCAGTGCTCGAGGCGCTTGCCCTCGCGACGCAGTACGTGATCGACAACCCGGAGGAGTCGATCGACATCGCCTCCGAGTACATCCCCACCCTCTACACGGACGAGGCGAAGAGCGACGCGCTCGCGACGCTCGAGGCGACCATCCCATTCCTCTCGGCGCAGGACGGCCAGCCGCTCTTCACGAACGACGCCGAAGTCTGGGCAACGATGGCGACCTTCATGAACGAGCAGGACCTGCTCGAGAAGCCCCTCGAAGGCGACGCCTTCACGAACGCGTACGTGCCTCAGGGCTAGGCATGGCGGCGCTCGGCGCCAGACCTCACCGTCCCGGCGCGAAGAGTGAGTCAGAAGCACGTTCCTGTCGAAGGGAGCGTGCTTCTGGCTCATTCTTGCGCCGGGGATGAGGGGCCTGGGGATGCGGCGTCGGGGGACGGGCGTCAGAGGCCGAGGTGTCAGGGTCGCGCGCGGCCATCCGCGTCTGGATGGCCGCAGTGACGGGGCCCGTGAGCAGAAGGAGCAGCCAGGTGTAGCGCGCCGGGTCGGGGCCGAAGAGGTAGGCGACCGGGATCGAGAGCGCGAAGACGGCGGGAACCACGAACGTGAACGCCGAACGTCGACGCGCAGCCGCCGAGTCCTCCGTTAGCCCGCGGCGCACGGCGACCACCCAGATCATGTGCTGCGCAAGCGACGCGCAGATGATGCTCACGGCGTAGACGACCACCGGCAGAGGCTGCGTGTCGAGGGTCGCCTCGCTCATCGCCGCGGTCGTGAATGGCAGCACGACGACGAAGAACATGGCGACGATATTGGCGTTCAGGAGCGCCCCGTCGAGGGCCGACACCTGGCCCATGAGTCGATGGTTGACCTTCCAGAAGTTCGCGATCACGAAGAAGCTGATCGTGAACGCCAGCAGCTGGTCGAGTACCCCGGAGCCGGCGAGCGCATCCCAGCTCGCCCAGTGCTCCGCCGTCGGCGGCTCGATGCTGACGATGAGGAGCGTGATCGCGACCGCGAAGATCGCATCGAAGAACGTCAGCCCGCGATCGAACTCCGTGGTGCCTCGTGCGTAGCTGCGTGAAGCCATGGGGGATGCTCCGTACTCGTGAGGGGGCGAGGTGCGGCGGGAAGTGCCCACGATGACCAGTTTCCATGATGAGGGAGTGAAATGCGCGGATCTGGAGGCTAGTGCTCCCCAAGGCGATTGGAACGGGCCAACCTCCTGCTAGCCTCACGCTCGGCGGAATCGAGGAGAACATGACTGGTCACCAGGTGGTAAACGCGGCGGGTGCCGCCGTTGGAGAAGCGAGCATCGCCGTGGAGGGGCACCGTGTGACGTCGTCGTCGCTCGATGCAGCCCTCGCTTGGGTTCAGGCACCGGATGCGGGCATCTCGGCGGAGGAGCGCAAGCGTGCCGAACGATCGATGCGTTTCCTGCGTGCTCGGCTGCGGAACCCGTATCCGAGGCAGAGAATCGTCGATATCCGATCAGTGGTACTTGCTGTTCCGGCAATTGCTCTGAGCGTCTACCTCGTCGTTCTCCTGGCCCTCGTGATTCGTGAGGCGCCGAGCGCCATCCCACCCGGGGCTACTAGGCAGTCCGTCCTGGAGGACGCGACAGGCACGTTCGTGTGGCCCCTCACGATCGCGCTCGCCTGCAGCCTGCTGTTGACGCTCGCAGTACCGCGCGCGCTCCGCGTGATTCTCGGCATCGTGGGAGCGTTCTGCCTGCTCTACCTCCTGATCATGCAGCCTGTCGCCTACGGGGCAGTCGATGCCGACGCCGGGTCAGCAGTCTTTGCGACCCTCGCTTTCGGCGTTCTCTTCATCGTGACCTGGGCGATCGGCGGTCGTCGATGAGCGCCTTCCCGCCCCTCTCGACCAAGCTACGCGACGACATGAAGGCGCTGCTCGCCGACGTCGACGCCTCCGCCCGTCACAGGCAGACAGAGAACGCCGACCGCCTTGCGGCCGCTGAGCGCCGTGAGCGGGACCAGGTGGCGGATCTTCGATCGCACCACCGGGCCGCGAATGCGATGGCGGACGCGGAGCAGCATCAGCGCAGCGATCGCGCGGTCGCGGCGTTGAGGCACGAACTGGAGAGCATCCCGGGTGCGCTGGGCGTGGTCGCGCGAACGTTCGACTTCGGTCTGCTTGACGTGCCGCCGCAGGGTGTCGCCATCGGAATCGCCAAGGGCGCCCCGGTGCTGATTCCCCTCTTCGGCGCACGGGGCCTCGTGCTCCGGGGCGACAAGGAACACGCGACCGCCTTCGCCGAGGCGCTGTTCGGGCGCATCGTCGCCTCCGTGCCGCTGTCCTCGCTCCGCCTCACCGTGTTCGACCCTCAGGTCCGCGGCATCCTCGGCGCGTTCGCGGAACTGCGCGACCACGCCCAACGTGGCTCCTTCCCGCGTGCCTTCGTGAACGAGTACGACTTCCAGAAGCGACTCGAGCAGCTCACCGATTCGATGACGGTCATGGCAGAGCAGCTGCGGGTGGCCGGTGCGGGGAGTATCGCCGACATCTGGCGGCAGGCGACACCCGCACCGGTCCTCGACGTACTGGTCGTAGACCTCGTGCCCGGCTCGCTGCGCGAGCGCGCGGCGCTCGACCGGGTCGCGCACCGCGGGGCTGCCCTCGGCTTGCTTGCCGTGCGCATCGCTCAAACCGAGGATGTGTTGGATGGTGCAGAAGGCCAGGCGACGACCATCACGTTTGACGACCGCGGCAACGCGACCCTGCACCTCGCCGACGCTGAGCTGCCGTTCACGCCGCTGCCACCGCTCGACGCGGGGAACGCACGCGAAGTTGTGGCGGCGAGTATCCGCGAAGCAACGTCAAGCGCTGGACCCGTCGTGCCGGCGGAGCGGCTGCTCCCGGCCGCCACGAACGTGTCGAGCGCGCACGGCATCGAAGTGGTCATCGGCGAGAGGCACGACGGGAAGCCGCTCACGGTTGGGCTCAGGAGCCAGAACCCGCCTACGCCGAACGCGCTCATCGGCGGTGCCGTCGGCCAGGGTAAGTCGAACCTGCTCCTCGCGCTGATCTACGCGATCGCGGCCAAGTATCCGCCGCAGGAGGTCGAGATGTTGCTCCTCGACTTCAAGGAAGGGCTCGAGTTCCAGCGTTTCGCCGGCGACTCTGCCGAGGGCTGGCTGCCTCATGCGAAGGTCGTCGCACTCGAAAGCGACCGTCAGTTCGGGGTGGCCACACTTCGACACATCTCACGATTGAGGAGTGAGCGTTCGTCGCTGTTTAAGTCGGTCGGTGTGGCCAACTACGACGCGTACCGCGCGGCGGGCCACGAGCTGCCGCGTGTTGTGGTCGTCGTTGACGAGTTCCAAGTGTTGTTCGACGGCGAAGACGAACTTGCGTCCTCGTCGGTGCAGCTGCTCGACCAGATCGTGAGGCAGGGGCGCGTTGCGGGCATCCACATCGTGCTCGCCACACAGACGCTGAGTGGCATCAGGAGTCTAGCGACGAGGCTCGACGGTATCCTCGCGCAGGTGTCCACGCGCATATCGCTCTGGAATCCGGAGAGCGAATCGCAGACCATTCTGAGCCCCGGCAACAGGGCGGCCGCCAAGTTGCGGTTCCGCGGAGAGGTTGTCGTGAACAGCGGCGGCGGACAGAACCCGGACGAGAACATCGTCGGCATGTCGACGTACGCCGAAGCCGCGTTTACCGCTCGCTTGCAGCGGCGACTGTGGGAGGAGCACGCTGGGACTGCCCGGCCACACGTCTTCATCGGCACTTCGTTTGCTGAGCCGCCGATGCACGCGCGGGATGCGGGTCCGCTTCGATGCGTTCAGCTAGGCGCCGCCGTCGATGTCTTCGGCACGTCCGTCGCGCATGTCTTCGGCAGCGACCCCATGAATGCGCTCGCCGTTGTCGGGTCGGATGTCACAGTCCGGGAGCAGCTTGTGCGCTCCAGCATCGAGAGCGCATTCCTGGGAGGCGCCTATCGGCGCGTCGTCGTTGTTGGCGGTCGCGAACTACTCGACTGGAGCCGCGGCGCGCTCGCGACCCTCACGACGCAGCATGCGCAGCTCGCGCAGCCCGAACTGACCACGGTCGACGTCGCAGACGCCGCGCGTTGGCTGTTCGAGTTCGAGTCGACCCTGCGTGGGAGCGGCACGCTTGTCGTCTTCTCCGACCTCCAGCGCGCTCCGGGACTGAGCGAGGCAGTGCTGGCGAACCCGGACGACCCGTTTTCGGAGCAGATCTCGGCGCAGCTGATTCTCCAACGGCTCGCCACGGGCCACTCGGCCGATTGCGACCTGGTGGTCAGCGCGCAGTCGTTCGCGTCTCTCGATCAGGTATTCGGTTACGCGCGAGATGGCAGCGGCGGGGTCGGTGGCTACGCGCTCGCGGAGGTGCCCCTCGCGGAGCTGAGGCAGCTGCTCGGCTACAACGCCGAAGCGCCCCAGGGGGAGCCTCGGTTCGTGTACGTGCGCGCGGGGGCGACTGAAGCAGCTGTGGCCGTGCCCTACCGCCTTTTCGTGGAACGTCCCCTCGTTGAGCCTGGAGTGCGCACATGAATTCGACGCGAGTGAACGAGGCACTGCGCGAGCTTGCGCACGCGGACGCGCAGCTGGCGCGCGCCCAGCGCCGACTCGAAGAGGAGCAGCGGCGCGCTCAGGCGGAAGCCGCTAGGGAACTGGCCACGGCACGCGCTGAGCATGACGCGGAGGCGTCAAGCGTTGCGAACATGCGCGACAGCGTCGGCTCGCTGGGAGCGACGCTGGGGGTCGAATCGTGGGATGCGCCCGGACGTGTGCGCGCCGCGCAGGACATTCACGCGCAGGAGCAAGCAATCCGTCAGCGGTGGGGCCACGCGTCTCTACTGGAGGCGGGTGAGCGAGCGGAAGCGGAAGAGCGCCGCTTGGCTGCGCCGAGGAAGGTCCTCACGTGGACCTGGCTCGGCCTGGCAGTGGTGGGCATGATCACGCTGCACGTCCTCCCATCCCTCGTTCTCGCGTGACCTACGCACACCCATTTGTATGACCGAACCTCGGAGATAGGCCATGGCCTCACAGCTCACTCAGCTCAAGTCGCAGATCGACGCGCTCTCGCAGGAGACCCGCAGGACCGGGGCGAGCCTGACAGGTTTCCAGAACACGTTCCGATCGCAGGTCACCGCGGTCGAGCAGGCGATCGGAGGCTCGACGCAGCGCAAAGACAAGGAGGTCGTCAACAGCCTGCAGGATGCGGCGCGCAAAGTGCAGGAAGCAACGGCGGCGCTGGAGCGTGCCGCGCAGATCAGCCGCGAGTACGCGGCGAGCCTATAGGTCGAGCATGTCGACCGAACATGCTCTGATGGCGCGCATCGCAGAGATTGACGATTCTCTGGCGGGGATGCGCAGGGCACAAGGCGCAGCAAACTCGTGCCTTGCGGACGGACGCTCGCTCGGCTCGGGCGCCCGCGGCGTCGCCGCATCCGCGCGCGCACTCGTGGCGGGCTCGGCGACGGGCGTTGACACCAGACTGGCGCGCTCGCTCGGTGCGACGGAGGCCAACGCGAGGGCCTTTGTTGCCGTCCTTGAGCGCGCGCTCGCTGACCTGCACGGCGCGGCGCGGCGCCTCGAAGCCGAGCAGGCGGATTGCCGTCGCGAGCTCGAACGGCTGCGGGAGTTGGAACGACAGCGCGCGATCGCAGCGCAGGCGATGAGGAAGTTCTGATGAGCGAACTCAAGCGCCTGAGCCTAGCCGTGCAGCTGCTCAGCGGATCCTGCGGGCGCCTCGCAAACGACCGAACCGGAGTAACTTCTGCGCTCTCGAGCGCGGCAACCGCCATCGACGCGACGCCAGAAGCGGCTTCGGCGCAGGCGGCACTTGTTGACGCGGTTCGTCTTTGGCAGACCATGTCGGCGGATGCGCTGGCGTCGTCGCAAGAGGCAGCGAGGTTCGCGGCCGGATTGGCGGGGTGACCTGGTGAACGACAACAACACGTGGAGGCTCCCGGAACCTGCTGGCGCAGCGATTGGCTTGCCCACCGCTGAGGAGATCGTGGTGAGCGTCGGTGAGTACCTGGGCACGCTCCCGTACTCGGCGCCCGAAGAGGCGTTCGAAACCGTTGCGACCTTCATGCGTGCAGGCTCGCTCATCCGGCTCGGGCCCGGAACCGCCGAGATCCTCGCCCACTGCCGTGTGGTGCGGACAGGGGCGGAGATCGTTGCGCTCCTCGAGAGCGAGCGCAGCGTCGCGACCCATGCCGACTGGATGCAGCTGGTGGAGGCTGGGTTGGTGCGATCGGGGTCGCCCGAAACCGTCGCCGATTGGCTCGACGACTGTGTGGTGCGCCCTTCGGGGCGCAGCAGGGGTCTCAAGGGTGAAGGGCTTGGCATCGAGCGCGGGGATGGCCAGGTGTTTGCTGTGAGCGGGGTCTACTACTGGTTCTGGCTGTACGCGCGGACCGGGCAGAGCATCCGCGAGGTGCGTCGATTTCTGACCCAGCAGGCCCACGTGGACGCGGCAAGTGACGCCGATGTCGCGGGCACGGTGCTGCACATGCTGCTGCACGGGCTCGGCCGGCTCGACCTGAGTGCGGACGCACCGGCGACGTGACCGGTGCGCAGGCGTCGGGATCCGTGTCCTCGGGCGGTGAAGGCCGGGCTGCACGCGACCTGATCAAGAAGCTTGCGGGAGTAGGCGCGCGCATCGACGGCTTCCTTGTCGTGCCCTTGGAAGCTTCGAAGTCCCTCAAGGAAACCCTCGGTGACGGCACGCCGGCATTTGGGCTTAGTGAGGCGCTCATCACGGCGGCGATCGCGGTGCCGAAGGGCGTCGTGGGGGCCTTGAACGCCGCCGAGGACACGATGAAGGTCGTCGACGCGTGGAACAGCGCGCCAGCAGGCACTTCCAGGGGTAGGGCGGCTCTGGCGGCCAGCTCATCGCTCCTGAACGACCTGAGCGCCGTGGCTTCAGGCGTCGCGTCCGTGACGCCCCTGTTCGCGCCGACAGTGACCGTTCCGCTGATGGTTGCGGCGACGACGATGACACTCGCGGGCGGACTCATCAAGGGGTTCACGGCAGCTCCGCCGCGCTCCGCAAGCACGGAAGGGCGTCAATCGGCGACGAGGTCGATTTCGAACGCGGGGGGCCCGGCTGCGGCTCCTCCATCGGGGCCGATCCGCAGCGTTCGAGATCTCGACAAGCGCCTCGGGGAACTCGTGGCCGCGCTCAAGGTCGGGCGCGCCCAGCTTGTGGAGCTCATGACCGGACGGATCAAGCCGCTTGGAGCGTCCGTCGACGCGTATCTGCAGGGCTCGTCACGCTCGTCGTATCGCCAGGCGACTCGGTCGGTTGAGGAGGCGACGGAGGCCGTCATTGCGAGCGCAAGGGCACTCGACCAAGCGCGTGTCGACGTGGAGAAGTATCGAAGCGCCCTCTGAGCTCATCTACCGTCGGAGCTCATCTAACGGGTGAGCTCATCGACGGTGCGCACAGTCTTGTCTCCTCAGCTAGCCGAGAGTCCGGATGACCTTCGCAGGGTTGCCAACCGCGACGACGTTCGCGGGGAGGTCCTTCGTGACGACGGCGCCCGCACCGACGACCGTGTTCTCGCCGATCGTGACGCCAGGGCAGACGATGACGCCGCCGCCGAGCCACACGTTGTCGCCGAGCGTGATCGGCTCGCCCGCCTCGTAGCCCGCGCGTCGCGGCTCGGGGTCGAGCGGATGCGTCGGCGTCAGCAGCTGCACGTTCGGCCCGATCTGGCAGTGCGCCCCGATCGTGATGGGCGTGACGTCGAGGGCCACGAGCCCGACGTTCACAAACGTGCCGTCGCCGATCGTGATGTTCGAGCCGTAATCAACGTAGAGCGGCGCCTTCACGGCGACGTCCTTGCCGAGGTCGCCGATGAGGTCGGCGAGGATCTCGGATGCACGCTCCCCGTCGACCGGGTACGTCGCGTTGAACTCAGCCTGCAGCCGGATCGCGCGCTGCGACCCCTCCGAAAGCTCGGCATCGTCCGCGTGATAGAGGTCACCCGCGAGCATCCGCTGCTTCATCGTGCGGCCATCGTCGAGGTTCAGCGTCATGGCACAAAACCCTAGCTTGCACCTCAGATGGCCGAGTCACGTTAACCTCGACACGTGACCTCGCTGTGGAACGCCGCCAGCCCCGACCTCGTGGTGCACGGCGACAACCTCGACGCCATGCGTCGCCTCCCCGACGGTGCCTTCCAGGTCATCTACCTCGACCCGCCCTTCAACACCGGCAAGCAACAGACGCGACAGTCGGTGAAGGTGAAGCGGCAGTCGCCCGTCGAAGAATCGGTCGAGGCCGCCGAGCTGGGTGAGGCGCTCGCGCACGACGTGCCGCCGGCGGACACTGACGCTCCAGCATCCACACCTCTCACCCGCACCGGCTTCCAGGGGCGCAGCTACGAACACACCCTGGGCGAGCTGTCGGCGTTCAACGACGAGTTCGCCGACTACTGGGGGTTCCTCGAGCCTCGGCTCGTGGAGGCGTGGCGCCTCCTCGACCAGACCGGCACCCTCTACCTGCACCTCGACTACCGGGAATCGCACTACGCGAAGGTCGTGCTCGACGCGCTCGTGGGGCGGGACAAGTTCCTCAACGAGATCATCTGGGCGTACGACTACGGGGCGCGCACCTCGAAGCGGTGGCCGGCGAAGCACGACACGATCCTCGTCTACGTGAAAGACCCGAAGCGGTACCACTTCGACGCCGCCGAGGTCGACCGGGAACCGTACATGGCGCCCGGCCTCGTGACCGAGGAGAAGCGCGAACGCGGGAAGCTGCCGACCGACGTCTGGTGGCACACCATCGTGTCGCCGACCGGCAAGGAGCGCACCGGCTACGCGACGCAGAAGCCGGCGGGCCTGCTGCGGCGCATGATCCGGGCCTCGAGCCGCGAGGGGGACTGGGTGGCCGACTTCTTCGGCGGCTCCGGCACGACGGCGGCCGTCGCGCGCGAGACCGGGCGCCGATTCGTGACCGTGGACGCGTCCGTGGATGCGCTGCGCACCATGCGGGGGCGCCTCGGCCCCGAGGGCGTCGAGTACCGCAAGCTCACGAAGGACGGCACGCGGCTGCTGTCGGCGGCACCAAAACGGGCCAGGCCGAGCCGCTGAGTCGCGGCGCTGCCTGGCCCGTTTCGGGAGACCCGTGAGGGCTCCGGGTTGGCTCGTGACGGCTTCGGGCTAGCGGGGCTGCCCGTAGTTCGTCGAAGAAGGGGCGTCGCTCTCATCAGGAGTGGAGTACGGGTCCGACTGGGCCGACTCCGTCTGCTGCGAAGGGGCCGAGGGCTGCGCCGAATACTGGTTCGGTGCGCTGTACTGGCCCGGAGCCTGGTACTGCCCAGGGGTCTGGTATTGGCCCGGAGTCTGGGGCTGTGCGGGTGCCTGGGGCTGCGCGGGCGCCTGGTAGGGAGCGGCGCTCGGCTGCTGTCCGTAGGGCTGGGCTGGCGGCTGCTGGTCGTGGGGCTGCTGGCCGTAGCCCTGCTGCTGGCCGTAGCCCTGCTGCTGGCCGTAGGCCTGAGCCGGTGCGACGTACTGTCCTGTCCCGTCGAAGCGAGCTCCCTGCTGCACGGACGGCAGGCACGCGAACACGATGAGGGCGATCGGTCCGAGGAACGGCACGAGGCCGAGGAACGCGAAGAAGCCGGAGAAGTTCGCGTCGTGGAGGCGGCGCACCGTGAGCGAGATCGATGGCAGGAGCAGCGCGAGGTTGACGAGCAGGCTGAGGAGGCCGAACAGGACGCCGCCGATCGCGAGGCCCCTGCTGTCGGACGCGTCGAAGCCCATCGAGATCGCGTTGAAGACGATCGTGACTCCTGCGAGGGCCAAGGCGACCCACCAGTACTCGCTGCGGCTCGCCCGCCCGCGGTAGACAAACGCCTTCTTTACGAAGCGCGTGATGGCCACGGGGAAGGGCGCCCCGTAGTACGGCTGGTCGAGTGCTGGCTGGCTAGCTGGAAGCTGTCCGTAGCTCATGTGTTCCTCTGTGCTCGATCGAATGGTGCAACGGCAAACCCTATTGCAGAGCAGGTGGGCGTGTAAGGGAGGAGACTTTCGAGGTGACGTCGGCGAGCGCCTCGGCGACCCCTTCGAGGTCCACCGAAGTGGTGGATGCTCCCCACGTGAACCGCAACGCAGTTCGCGCGTCGTCCTCCGCGATGCCGAGCGCGAGGAGCACGTGGGACGGCTCGTCGTGCCCGGCCGCGCACGCCGCTCCGGCAGACGCGAGCACGCCGCGCTGCTCGAGCTCGAGGAGCACCGTTTCGCCGTTCACACCTGGCAGCACAAACGAGGCATGCCGGGGCAGGCGAGCCGATGGGTGGCCCGTGAGGCGTGCATCCGGGATGCGCGCGAGCACGTCCGCGATGAAGGCGTCGCGGGCGCTCCCCGGCAGCGGCTGCTCCCGGGCCGGCTGCTCTTGTTGCGCCAGCCGTTCCGCCTCGGCGAGCCGCAGGGCCACTGCGCACGCCACCGCGAACGCGACGTTCTCCGTGCCGGAGCGGCGCCCTCGTTCTTGCCCGCCGCCGTGGATGAGCGGCTCGAGCGGGAGCCGCGCGCGCACCGCAAGAACCCCGACGCCCTTCGGCGCGCCGAGCTTGTGGCCAGACACGCTGAGCGCATCCACGCCGGTTGCCGCCATCGACAGGTCGAGCGAGCCGGCTGCCTGGATCGCGTCAGCGTGAAAGGGGACCCCGCGGGCGTGGGCGACGGCTGCGAGCGCCGGCGCATCCTGCACCGTGCCGACCTCGTTGTTCGCCGTCGACAGCGAGACGAGCGTCGTGTCGTCGCGGAGAGCCGCCGCGAGCGCTTCCTCCGTGACCAGGCCACGCGCATCCACCTCGACGAACGTCACCTCGAAGCCGTGGAGTCGCGCCAGGTAGTCGACGGATGCGAGCACCGACTCGTGCTCGATTCGGCTCGTCACGAGGTGCCGCCCGCGCGGGTTGCCGAGGGCGATGCCCTTGATCGCGAGGTTGTTCGCCTCGGTGCCTCCCGAGGTGAAGATCACCTCGGAGGCGCGGCAGCCGAGCGCCGCCGCCACGCTCTTGCGGGCATCGGCGAGCGCGGCCGCCGCCTGCTCGCCGAGGCCGTGCGTGCTCGACGGGTTGCCGAAGGATGCGGTCAGGTACGGCCAGGCCGCGGCGAGCGCCTCCTCCCTCACGGGCGAGGTCGCGGCGTTGTCGAGGTGGAGCATGTCAGGCGCCGGCCCCCGTGGCGGGCGCGGTCTCGAAGGCGGACTCGGTGGCGACCTCGAGCGTCATGTCGAGCCCAAGGTCGATGGCGCGCGCGCTGTGCGTGAGGGCGCCAACCGAGATGACGTCGACGCCAGTCTCGGCGATCGCCGCCACCGTGTCGAGGCTCACCCCGCCGCTCGCTTCCACCGTCGCGCGGCCCGCGATGAGCTCCACGCCTTCTCGCAGCTCGGCGATCGAGAAGTTGTCGAGCATGATCGTGTCGACGCCCGCCGCGAGCACCGGGGCGACCTGGTCGAGCCGGTCGACCTCCACCTCGAAGTGTGTCGTGTGGCCGAGCTTCGCGCGCGCGGCGAGCAGCGCCTCCGTGAGGCTCAGGCCGGACTGCTGCACGAGCACGGCCAGGTGGTTGTCCTTCGCCATGACGGCGTCGGAGAGCGAGAAGCGGTGGTTGCGGCCGCCACCGCTCGCCACGGCGTGCCGCTCGAAGGCGCGGAGGCCCGGCGTCGTCTTGCGGGTGTCGGTGATGCGGGCAGAGGTGTGCGCCACGGCGTCGACGTAGCTCCGCGTGAGGCTCGCGATGCCGCTCATGCGTTGCGCGAAGTTCAGCGCGACCCGCTCGGCCGTGAGCACCGACCTCGCCGGCCCGGTGACGGTCGCGAGGGTCTGCCCAGGAGCGAACACGTCGCCGTCGGCCGCGTGCCGCTCGACGTGGATGCGCGCATCGGTCAGCCGGAACGCGGCAGCGAACACCTCGATGCCGGAGAGCACGCCGGGCTCCCGCGCCACGAGGGTTGCGCACGCGGTCGCGTCGCCCGGGATGAGCGTCTCGACCGTGATGTCGCCCCAAGGGGCGTCCTCGAGCAGGGCGGCGCTCACGGCCGTCGCGATGTGGGCGGAAGTCAGCATCAGTGGGCCATTGCCTTCTGTGGGAGGTGGAGTCGGGCTGCGGACAGGTCGGTGTTGCTCGGCAGGTCGGTACGGCTGGGCTGATCGGTACGGCTGGGCCGATCGGTACGGAAGTGCGCGCCGACCGACTCTTCTCTGACCAAGGCTGCGGCGACCGTGAGCCGCGCGAGGAGCAGCAGGTTCGCGTCTTCGCGCTCGGCGACCGTCGCGACCGTCGCGACCGGCGCGACCGGCGCGACCGGCGTCGCCACCGGGCGGGAGCTAGACCACGTGTCGAGTGTTCGCATCGCTTCTTCAAGCGCCGGACCGCTGCGGTGCAGGCCCGCGTTCGCCCACATGAGCTGCTGCAGGGCCCATCTGGAGAAGGCCGGACCTTCGTCGCGCGACGTTGCCTGTCCAACTTGAGTGCGATTCCGGCCAGAAAACGGCCGAACAGGGTCTGCGGGGGCAGATCTGCACGGATGTTGGCCAGCGAGCGGGGAGCGTTCTAGCCTCGCGTCGGGGTCGAGCGCTTGCTCGAGCAGAGCCTCCGCGACGCGGCGCCCGAAGACGGCACCCTCGAGCAGCGAGTTCGAGGCGAGCCGGTTCGCGCCGTGCACGCCGGTGCGGGCCGTCTCGCCGGCCGCGTAGAGCCCAGGGATGCTCGTGCGACCGAACAGGTCGGTCACGACCCCGCCCATCAGGTAGTGCGCCGCCGGCGTGACGGGCACCGTCTCGCTCGACCAGTCGAGCCCGCTCTCGTCGATGCGGGCCGTGATGCTCGGGAAGCGGCGCTCCAGGAACTCGCGGCCCAGGTGTCGCGCGTCGAGGCGCACGGGGCGCCCGCCTTGCTTCGCCATCTCGTCGGCGATGGCGCGCGCCACGACGTCGCGCGGGGCGAGCTCGGCGTCGGCGTGCACGCCGACGAGGAACCGCTCGCCGGCCTCGTTGAGCAGCACGGCGCCCTCGCCGCGCACGGCCTCCGAGATGAGCGCGCCGCCAGACCCGGCAAGCACGGTCGGGTGGAACTGCACGAACTCCAGGTTGGCGATCGTCGCGCCGGCTCGCGCCGCGGCGGCGATGCCGTCGCCCGTCGACACCTCGGGGTTGCTCGTGTGCGCGAACAGCCGCCCGGCCCCACCCGTCGCCAGCAGCACCGCGTCGGCCGCGAAGAAGCTCGGCGAGGTCTCGCCGCGGCCGAGCAGCCACGCGCCGACAACCCGGGCGCCGTCGCGCCCACCGTCGTGCGCCACGTCCTGCGCGAGGTCCGCGAGGAATGTCTGCTCAAGCAGCCGCAGCTCTCCGCGCTCGGCCGCCCCGCGGACGGCTCCGCTCAGCGCCCGCTGGATCTCGCGGCCGGTCGAGTCTCCGAACGCGTGCAGGATGCGCGGATGCGAGTGCGCGGCTTCGAGCCCGCGCGCGAGTTGACCACTCGACGCACCATCGAAGCGCGTGCCGAGCGCGATTAGCTCGCGGATGCGCGCATCCGCCGAGCCGCACAGCACCTCGATCGCACGCCGATCGCCGAGCCCAGCGCCCGCGGTGAGGGTGTCGCGCACGTGTGCCGCGACGCTGTCACCAGCACCAGCACCAGCACCGGCATCGATCACGGCCGCGATACCGCCTTGTGCGTGGGCCGTTGCCGTGTCGTCGAGCGTCGACTTCGTGGCGACGGTCACCTCGTGCCCGTCGGCGGAGGCGGCGAGCGCCGCCGTCAGCCCCGCGATGCCGCTGCCGACCACAAGGACTCGCAGGCGCCCGCCTTCCCTGGGCAGGCCAACCGCCGCGGCCATGTCAGGACGCCATCGTGGTGTCTGGCCTGGCCGCGAGCATCCGCTCGACCGCGACCCTCGCGGGCTCGGCGACGTGGGCGGGGACGCTGATCTGGTTGCGCACCTCGCCTGCCACGAGCCCCTCGAGTACCCAGGCGATGTAGCTGGGGTGGATGCGGTACATGGTCGAGCAGGGGCACACGACGGGGTCGAGGCAGAAGATCGTGTGCTGCGGGTACTCGGCCGCGAGGCGCTGCACGAGGTTGATCTCGGTGCCGATCGCGAACACGGACCCGGCGGGGGCGGCCGCGATGGCCTTCGTGATGTAGTCCGTGGAGCCGTACTCGTCGGCCGCGTCGACGATGGCCATGGGGCATTCGGGGTGCACGATGACGCGCACCTCCGGGTACTCGGCGCGAGCCTTCTCGATCTGCGCGACGGTGAAGCGCTTGTGGACGGAGCAGAAGCCGTTCCAGAGGATCACCTTGGCGGCGTCGAGCGTCTCTGGCGTCTGTCCGCCGAGGGGGCGGCGCGAGTTCCAGAGGGGCATCTCCTCCGTTGGCACGCCCATGGCCTTCGCCGTGTTGCGGCCGAGGTGCTGATCGGGGAAGAACAGCACCCGCTGCCCGCGCTCGAAGGCCCACTTGAGCACCGTCTCCGCATTGGACGACGTGCAGACGATGCCCCCGTTGCGCCCGCAGAACGCCTTCAGGTCGGCGGAGGAGTTCATGTAGGTGACGGGGATGACGGGCACGCGGCCGTCGGCGTCCGGCTCCGTGCCGTAGAGCTCGGTGAGCTGCTCCCAGCATTCCTCGACCGAGTCACTGTCTGCCATATCGGCCATCGAGCACCCGGCCGCGAGGTTCGGGAGGATGACAACCTGGTCAGGCGAGGACACGATGTCGGCCGTCTCGGCCATGAAATGCACGCCGCAGAACACGATGGCCTCGGCCTCCGGCTTGGCCTTCGCCGCGTTCGCGAGCTGGAAGGAGTCGCCGATGAAGTCGGCGTACTGCACCACCTCGTTGCGCTGGTAGAAGTGGCCGAGGGTCACGACCCGGTCGCCGAGCGTCGCCTTCGCGGCGAGGATGCGCGCGTGGATCTCCTCGTCACTCGCCGTCCGGTACTCCTCCGGCAGCAGCTCCTGCCGGGGCGCCGCTGTTGGCAGCCGGTCGGCCATTGACGCCCCAGGCCCGTAGGACGGAGCTTGCAGGTCGAACACCCACGGCGACTTCACGAGTTCCGGAGAGCAGCTCTCGCCGGCCTGCTTCCCGGTCTGGATGCGCGTGATGGTCGTGTGCACTGAAGCGGTTGTTGTCATGGCTCTGGTCTTTCTGGGGGAGGTAGCGGTAGAGCTTCGGGGGTCGGTGCCTCGTACCCGCGAGGGTCTCGCCGGTCTCGGCGAGGGACTGCGAGGCGAGCATGTCGCGGCGGAAGTTGGCGGCGTCGAGCGGTCTGTCGAGCACGGCCTCGTAGACCTCGCGCAGCTGGGCGAGGGTGAAGGACTCGCCCAGGAAGCTGTGCGCGATCGAGCTGTACTCGACCTTGTTGCGGAGACGCCAGAGCGCGTAGTCGATGATGCGGCGGTGGTCGAAGGCGAGGGGCGGGAGGCTGTCGACGGGGTGCCACCGCACGTTGTCGCCGAGGCGGGCCGAGCTTGCCTCCTCGTTCCCGACCAGCGCCCAGTAAACGACGGACACGACGCGCGGGTCGCTGCCGAAGACGCGGTCGGCGTCGCCGAAGGCGTAGAGCTGCTCGAGGTACTTGGGGGCGAGGCGCATGGTCTCGAAGAGAGTGCGGGAGGCGGCGGCGGCGAGGTCTTCGTCGCCGAGCGGCCCGCCAGGCAGGGCGAGCAGATCGATGAACGGCTGCCGCTGTCGCCGCACGAGGGGCACCCAGATCGTCGGTGCGGGGGCGCGGTGCGACGAGGGGGGCGACGGGCGCAGCGCGAAGATCACCGTGGAGACGGCGAGGGTCGCGTTGGTGCCTGGCATGCTTTGCTCCTCCTGTCACTTATGGTCAGTTCGACTCTAAGTGCAGTGTACGCCACGCCCGCCTAGGCTGTGGCGGTGAGTGAACAGCAGCAGTTCGGCAGTGAAGACGACGCCCCGCACGGGGTTGGCCCCTGGCCGGGTGGTCGCGAGGAGTGGCCCGAGGGTCCGTGGTTCGACGCGGAGCTGCTTGAGCACGGCGATCGCCGCAACGTCATCGACCGCTACCGCTACTGGTCGATGGATGCGATCGTCGCCGACCTCGACACGAAGCGCCACGCGTTTCACGTCGCCATCGAGAACTGGCAGCACGACATGAACATCGGCTCGATCGTGCGCAGTGCCAACGCGTTCGCGGCCGACACGGTGCACATCGTCGGCAAGCGCCGCTGGAACAAGCGCGGCGCCATGGTCACCGACCGCTACCAGCACGTCGTGCACCACGAGAGCGTCGCGGCGTTCATCCAGTGGGCGAGGGGCGAGGAGATGCCGGTGCTCGCCATCGACAATGTGCCGGGCTGCGTGCCCATGGAGACCTACGAGCTCCCGGAGCGGTGCGTGCTGCTGTTCGGGCAGGAGGGGCCCGGTGTCTCGGAGGAGGCGATCGAGGTCTCGGATGCGGTGCTCGAGATCTCGCAGTTCGGCTCGACCCGCTCGATCAACGCGTCAGCGGCGGCCGCCGTCGCCATGCACACCTGGGTGCTCCAGCACGTCGACTTCGCCTAGGTGCTTCACCTAACTCCTTCGCCTAGCTCTGTGTGTCCGGGGTGTCCGTCTGGCTTGCGAGGGCTGCCGCTCCGGCGAGGATGAGGTCGAGGCCGGCGGTGAAGCGTTCGGTGGGGTCCTGAAGGATGTACGGGCTGATGCTCCGCGGTTGAAGTGCGCCGACTGTTGCAGCGTGGGCCTGCTGCTGCTCGTGGAAGGCCTGCCCGATCGTGTAGTGGACGATCGCTTCCGCACAAGTCCGACTCTGAGGTGTGCCCAGACCAAAGTCGCTATGGGCGGCACCGGAGATCATCGTTGCGAGGTCGACGGTAAGGAGGTCGAGGGCGAAGGAGCTCGAGACGAGTTCGGCACCGTCCCGGCGCGAGAGCAGCGCCCCGCGCAATTGAATTGCGAGGGTGCGGGTCTGTTGCGTGCCCTGTTGTGTCCCTTGGTCCGGGAAAAGCCAGGTCTCAGCGGTGAGTGGCTGCAGGATGCGATCGCTCACGCCAGCGAGCAGCGACTGCTTGTTCGAGAAATGCCAGTAGAGGGCGCTCGGCTGCACCTCCAGATAGTCGCTGATACGTCGCATCGAGAGGTTCGGGAGGCCGTGTTCGTCGAGGACTTCGAGTGCGGTCGTCACGATTTCGCTGCGGCTGAGCTTGTCGAGGCTGTTCGCGGCTGCGCGTGGGGCGTCACGCGGAGCTCCTCCGGTTGGACCACGGGGTGTCATGACGCTAATCTACTGAACACTGTTCACTGAACACCGTTCAGGAGTTTCCGGAGAAAGGTCATCACCCCCATGAGCACCGAATCGATCGGCGCCTCCGGGCGTCCCGCCAGCGGCCCGGCGCCGCGTGTCCTCGCCGACCTCGTTGCTGGAGTCGGGTCCGCATCCGGGGCTTTCTCCGGTGCTGTGCTCCGCAATGTCGCGCTCGTGCTCGGCGGCACCCTCTTCCTCATCGCGGCGGGCTTCATCGTCATCCCTCTGCCGTTCACGCCCGTGCCCGTCTCGCTCGCGACCTTCGCCGTGCTGCTGACGGGTGCGTCCCTCGGGCCCGCCCGCGCGGCGGCGAGCGCCGGCCTGTACCTCGCGCTCGGTGCTCTCGGAGCGCCGATCTTCGCCGACGGCGCCTCCGGCGTCCTCTTCCCGTCCTTCGGCTACATCGTCGGCTACGTGCTCGCCGCGGTCGCCGTCGGGGCGCTCGCCCGTCGCCGGGCTGACCGTCACGTCGCATCCACGGTCGGCGCCTCCGTGCTGGGTACGCTCCTCGTGTACGCGGCCGGCGTGCCGTGGCTTGCGGTCTCGCTCGGCGTCGACTTCGGCACCGCGCTCGCACTTGGCGTCGTCCCGTTCCTCATCGGCGATGCCATCAAGATCGCGGCCGTGAGCGCGCTGCTGCCGTCGGCCTGGAAGCTCCTCAGGCGCTGATCGCGACCTGATTTCCTGCGATGCCAAACTCGCGGCGCGACCCCGATCCCCCGATCCAGTCGCGCCGCGAGTTGCATGCACAGCGTCGAGGCCCCGTGGGGCCGAGCGTGCGTGCAGCCACTTGGCGTCAGCGACGTTAGTCTCCGGCGCATGTGAGGCGGCCCAGATTCGCCAGAACGTGATCAACTCTGTCGAGAAACCACAGGTTTCCCAGCTGGTCACCGGTCCAGTTTGGTGCCCTTCGCGTGGTCGCGGATGAGGGCGGCCGCGATGCGGCGAGCGGAGGCCGTCGTGTGTCTCGAGTCCCGAAGGCGCATGGCTAGGTCGCCGGAGACGATCAGTAGGAGTGCTTCTGCCAGCTCGCCGCCCTCCGGCGACGGGGTCGCGTCGCCCGCGATGCTGGCTGTGAGTCGCCCGCGCAGTGATTCGGTGTCGGTGTCGATGGCGTCCCGAACCTCGGTCGGAGCGTCTGCGTACTCGGCCGCAGCGCCCAGAAAGGCGCACCACTGGGCCCGCACTCGATGCCCGCGGAATGTGTCGAGTGCATCAAAGACGGCGAGGATGCGCCCCTCCCGAGTCTCCTGGCGGGCGATCGCTGCATCCCAGGTCTCGAGCCACTCGTCCTGGCGGCGGGCGAGGGTTGCCGCGAGCAGCGCCTCCTTGCTCGCGTAGCCGCGGTACATCGTCGCTGCCGAGACGCCGGCACGCTCGATTACGGCGTCGACTGGGGTCGCATGGATGCCATGGCTGAAGAACAGCTCCTCGGCGGCGTCGAGGAGCTTCGTCGCGCTCGTCGTGCGGATGCTACTGGTACCGAGCAATATTCGTGGAGCATTACTCGCGCTCTTGAGGACCGATTCCTTGGATTCTGCACCAGCTGCCCGTCGCACCAGGTGCCCGTCTAGGCGCAGCAGCCAGACGCTGGCGCTGTTACTTCCTGCCCGCCAGCGCTGACTGGCGTTGGTGCTTCACAGCTCGCGCCGTCGCTCTCCTCGTGTGTGCTGGTGGAGCACACGCCGGTTTCCGGGAGCACGAGCGTGACGAGGCGCGCTTGCTCGTGGTGTCCGGCGAGCTCGTCCGCGATGGACCGCACTTGCTCGTACCCGGTGAGGAGCAGGAAGGTGGGGGCGCGGCCGTAGCTCTTCATGCCGGCGATGTAGAAGCCGGGTTCTGGGTGGGTGAGCTCGTCCACGCCGTGCGGGTAGACCGTGCCACAGGAGTGCGCGTTCGGATCGATCAGCGGCGCGAGTGCTCGGGGCGCTTCCACGACGGTGTCGAGGTCGAGTCGGAGTTCGCGCAGCAGGTCAAGATTGGGGCGGAACCCGGTCGCGTTCACGATCACGGCGACGTCGACGGAGGCGGCGACTCCCGCGCGGAGTCCGGTGACGCGGACGCCGCCATCCTCCGCGGGGGCGAGAGCGTCGATCTCGAACTGGTCGAGGAGCTGCACCTGCCCTGAGGTCACGAGCGCCCGGATGGCCCCGCCGAGCTCACCTCGCGCTGCGAGCTCGTCGTTGGCGGACCCGTACACGCGGGTGGGCTGCGTGCCTCGAATGGCCCAGAAGATCTGCGTGGCAGGTTCCCGCTTCGCAAGGGAGGCGAGCTTCAGCAGGGTGTTCGCGGCGGAGTGGCCGGCACCGACGACGAGGACGCGTTTCCCCGCGAATTGAGCACGGTCCTTGCCGAGCACGTCGGGCAGGGCGTGACTGAGGTGCTCGCGCACCTGGTCTGCGCCGATGGGCTCGAGGCCGCTGGAGCCGATGGCGTTGCTCGTCTCGTACGTGCCGGACGCGTCGATCACTGCACGCGCGAGCGTTTCCGTGACCCCAGCTGCTGATTCGGTGCGGAGCACGAAGGGGGCGCGTTCGCGTCCGAGCGTGCGAGTGCGGTCCAGGCCACGGCGCGTGACCGCGAGCACCCGGTGCCCGTAGCGGATGCGGTCCGCAAGAGCTGGCACCGCGGCGAGCGGCAAGAGATAGTCGTCGACGAGCTGCTGCCCGGTGGGGAGAGTCTTGGCAGGCGGCGCTTCCCAATCGGCCTCATCCAGGAGACGCGCAGCAGCTTCGTCGACGAGGTACTCCCACGGCGAGAACAAGCGCGTGTGCCCCCACGCCGCGACAGAGGCTCCAGCCTGGTCTCCCGCTTCGAACACGACCACCTCCTGCCCTCGCTCCAGCAGCTGCGCGGCGGCGGCGAGGCCAACTGGCCCCGCGCCGATGATCGCGACCGGCAACGCGTCGAGCGCGGTGGTCGCCGCGGGGGTGAGGGCAGGGGAGGCGGTCATGGGTGACTCCTTGGGATCAGCGGACGGTGGTTGCGGCGGTGTCGAGCTCTACCGTGTCGAGTTGTGCGGTGGCGGCCTGCGGGTAGGTGGCGAGGCCCGCGGAAGCGAGGTAGTGCTCCGCGTCTTGGGCTGCGGCGCAGCCGGTGCCCGCAGCGGTGATCGCCTGCCGATACCGGAAGTCGACCAGGTCGCCTGCCGCGAACACCCCGGGAAGGGAGGTGTGGGTGGTGGGTGCGCTCACGCGCACGTACCGGTTGTCGTCGACGTCGACCTGCCCGTCGACGAGCTCGCTGCGGGGGTCGTGCCCGACGGCGATGAACAGGCCCGTCGCGGACAGCTCGCCGAGCTCACCCGTGACCGTGTCGCGCAGGCGCAGCGATTCGAGGTGATCGGTGCCGACGGCCTCGAGCACCTCCGAGTCCCAGCGCACGGTGATGCGCGGGTTCGCGAACGCGCGATCCTGCATGATCTTCGACGCACGCAGCGAATCGCGGCGGTGGATGAGCGTGACGCTGTTCGCGAAGCGAGTCAGGAACATCGCCTCCTCCAGGGCGGAGTCCCCACCGCCCACGACCGCGATGTCCTGGCCCTTGAAGAAGAACCCGTCGCACGTCGCGCACCAGGACACCCCGTGCCCGGTCAATCGCTCCTCACCCGGAACACCGAGCTTCCGGTACGCGGACCCCATGGCCAGGACGATGGCGTGCGCCTCGAAGGTGCCCGAGTATCCGGTTTCGACGGTCTTGACCGGACCCTCGAGCTGCAACTCCGTGGCGTCGTCGATGACGATGCGCGTCCCGAACCGCTCGGCCTGCTGCCGCATGTTCTCCATCAGGTCGGGGCCGAGGATGCCGGACGGGAAACCGGGGAAGTTCTCGACCTCCGTGGTGTTCACGAGGGCTCCGCCCGCTTCGACCGCGCTGGTGAGCAGCACCGGAGAGAGCCCTGCGCGGGCGAGGTAGATCGCAGCTGTGTACCCGGCGGGCCCGGAGCCGACGACGATGACGTTCTCGACGCTCACGCGCGGGAGCCTTCCAGCGCGATGGGGGTGACGCCGAGGCTGGCGAGCAGCTCGGTGACGTGCGTGTGGAGCTGGTCGCGGATCACCCGCACCTCGTCGGCCCCGAGGCCGGAGGGGTCGGTGAGGTTCCAGTCCTGGTACTGCTTGCCGGGGTAGATCGGGCATGCGTCGCCGCAGCCCATCGTGACGACAACATCCGCGGCCTGCACGACGTCGTCGGTGAGGGGCTTGGGGAATTCCTGGCCGAGGTCGAGGCCGAGCTCCGCCATCGCATCGACCGCTTCCGGGTGGAGGGTCTTCGCCGGTGCGGAGCCGGCGGAGCGCACGTGCACCTGGTCGCCCGCCAGCGCCTGCGTGAGGACGGCCGCCATCTGGGAGCGGCCTGCATTCTGCTCGCACAGGAACAGGATCTCCGGCACGGGCCGGGCGATGGCGCCCTTGGCTTGCGCGAGAGCAGTGAGACGCTCCTTCACGAACCTGGTGGTGTTGGTGATCAGGTGGGCTTTCACGGCGGAGGTGCGCAGGAGTGCCGCGTACGACTCGAGCACGTACCGCTCGACGGTCTCCCTGTTCAGGATGCCCGTGAACTGCTCGGCGAGCTGGTCGGCGAGGCGGTGCAGCGCCGCCTCGGGGTAGCTGAGGCCGGGCAGGCCCCTGCGCTGGCTGAGATCGGTCATGGTCGGCTACGCCTTCACGGAAAGCAGGTCAGCGATGAGCGCTTCGACGCGCTGCTTGATGTCGTCGCGGATGGGACGCACGGCCTCAATGCCCTGACCTGCGGGGTCGTCGAGCTTCCAGTCCTCGTAGCGCTTGCCAGGGAAGAAGGGGCAGGCGTCGCCGCAGCCCATGGTGATGACGACATCTGAGGCCTGCACGGCTTCCGTGGTCAGCACCTTGGGGGTGTTGCCCGCGATATCGATGCCCTCTTCGGCCATGGCCTCGACGGCGACGGGGTTGATCTGGTCTTTCGGCTCGCTCCCGGCCGAGAGCACCTCGATGCGCCCGCCGGCGAGGGCGGTGAGATAGCCGGCGGCCATCTGGGAGCGGCCAGCGTTGTGGACGCAGACAAACAGCACGGAAGGTTTCTTGGACATCAGGGGCCTTTCAAAGGGCTGGGTGGAGCGGGGTCAGACGAGGGTGGTCGACGATGCAGCGGGTGCCGGGGTGGCTGCTGCGGCGGGGAAGAGTCGCGGGCGCAGCCAGAGCGCGACGTAGACGAGGGCGACGAGTACGGGCACCTCGATCAGCGGGCCGACGATGCCCGCGAGGGCCTGCCCGCTGGTCGCGCCGAACGTGCCGATGGCGACCGCGATGGCGAGCTCGAAGTTGTTGCCAGCCGCGGTGAACGCGAGCGTCGTGGTGCGCTCGTAACCGAGACCCACGAGTTTCCCGAGCCCGAAGCCGAGGAGGAAAGTAACGGCGAAGTAGATGAGCAGCGGCAGAGCGATGCGTGCGACGTCCCAGGGGCGGTCGATGACCTGCTGCCCCTGGAGGGCGAAGAGCATGACGATGGTGAACAGCAGCCCGTAGAGCGCGAACGGGCCGACCCTGGGCAGGAACCGGGACTCGTACCAGTCGCGGCCTTTTGTGGATTCCCCGATGCGCCGAGACAGGTAGCCGGCGAGCAGCGGGATGCCGAGGAACACGAGCACGCTCAGGGTGATCGCCCAGAACGAGAAGTCCGCGCTGGTCGTGGGCAGGCCCAGCCAGGACGGGAGCAGTTGCAGGTAGAACCAGCCGAGCGCCCCGAACATGATGACCTGGAATACGGAGTTCAGCGCCACGAGGAACGCGGCCGCTTCCCGGTCCCCGCAGGCGAGGTCGTTCCAGATGAGCACCATCGCGATGCAGCGAGCAAGTCCCACGATGATGAGCCCGGTGCGGTACTCGGGCAGGTCCGGCAGCAGCAGCCATGCAAGGGCGAACATGAGGGCGGGTCCTACGAGCCAGTTCATGACGAGCGAGGAGATCAGGAGCTTCCGGTCACCGGCGACGGCTCGGGCATCCGAGTAGCGGACCTTCGCGAGCACCGGATACATCATCACCAGCAGCCCGATGGCGATCGGGACGCTCACCGAGCCGATCTCGAACGCGTGCAGCGCTTCCCCGACGACGGGGACGAATACCGCGAGAGCGAGGCCGAGGGCCATGGCCGCGATGATCCAGACCGGCAGGAACCGGTCCGTGGTGCCGAGCTTGACGGGCGGGGTGACAGCAGTCATGAAGCTCCAGAGAGATATTGATCTCGGTCGATATTGATGCGGATCGATACGAGTATGGCTAGGGTATCGATGACTGTCAATTTCCTTGGAGGACGTTCAGATGTCGTTCACACAACTCCTGCCGCTCACCGACGTGACCGCCTGCTGCGAGCCCCTCACCGACGAGGCGATCTCCGCGGAGAACGCCGAGAAGCTCGCCCGCACCCTCAAAGTCATCGCCGACCCGGCCCGACTGCGGCTCATCTCGATGATCGCGGCGCAGGAGAAGGCGGAGGCGTGCGCCTGCGACCTCACGGAGCCGCTCGGACTCGGGCAGCCCACCGTCTCCCACCACCTGAAGATCCTGGTCGAGGCGGGCATCCTCGCCCGCGAGAAGCGCGGCTCGTGGGCCTACTTCAGTCTCGTCCCTGGCGCGCTCGACTCGCTCGCCGCCCTCCTCACCAGCAACGAACTCACCGGAGCGACCCGATGACCACCAGTCCTCGCAACATCGTCTTCGTCTGCCAGAAGAACGGCGGCAAGTCGCAGATGGCCGCAGCGCTCATGCGCTCCGTCGCCGGCCCCGAGGTGCACATCACGTCTGCGGGCACCAAGCCCGGCGCTGCTCTCAATCAGCAGTCCGTGGACTCGCTCGCCGAGATCGGCGTGAGCGTCGGAGACGAGCATCCGAAGCAGCTCACGCCGGAGATGATCGACGCGGCCGACCTCATCGTCGTGCTCGGCGCAGAAGCGCGCGTCCCCGAGACGCCTGGTGTGGAGATCGAGACGTGGATCACGGACGAGCCCTCCGAGCGCGGCATCGAAGGCCTGGAGCGCATGCGCCTCGTGCGGGACGACATCAGAGCGCGCGTCAGCGATCTGCTGACGCGCCTCTGACGCCTGCACGCGAGCTCGTGCCAATGTTCGCGGCCTGCATCCGTCGTTCAGGCGAGGCTCAAGAAGAGCTTCTCCAACTCATCGACAGTGAGCTTCTTGGAGGCTGACTTCTCGACCGGGAGTGCCGCTCCAGCGGGATCCTCGGGTGCTTCGTGCTCATCGACAAGGCACTCGCGAAGCGCGGTGGAAATGATGAGGAATCCCGCCCTGTCGATTGCGCTCGACACCGCCGAGAGCTGAGTGACCACTTCTCTGCAGTCGCCGCCCCGGTCGATGGCGGCGATCACCGCTGCGAGCTGGCCGTGCGCGCGGGAGAGGCGGCTTCTGACCTTCCGCATCGCCTGGGCGTCGTGGAGGGTGCCAGCTTCGGCTGTCTGCTCGGTCACGGGCGCTCGAGGGGAAGTTGCTCGTCGATCCAGGCCTGCGTGCCTCCCGTGACATTGGTGGCGTCGATGCCGAGGCCAGTGAAGAGCTGAGTCGCCTTCGCGCTGCGACCGCCGGCCTGGCAGATCACGTGCACTGGAGTGTCGCGGGGCACGCTCTGCAGGTTCTCCTGGAGTGTCGACAGGGGCAGGCTCACGGCGCCGGGAACGTGCCCCGTCGCATACTCGTCCGCCTCGCGAACGTCGATGACGACGGCGTCGTCAAGGTGTGCGAGCCGGTCTACGGTGATGGTGTTCATGATGCCCTCCGGGGTGTTGTGTCGGCTTCTGGTGCGGATTCGGTGCCGTGACTCCAGGTGAGCCAGCCGCCATCGAGGTTACGGACCTCGTACCCGAGCTGGCTGAGGAGGCGTGCGGCCGTGTGTCCTCGTTGCCCCACCTGGCAGTGCACGATGATCGGACGATCCGGCAGCTCTGTGTGACGCGCGCGCAGCTCATCGAGAGGGATGTTGACGGCGCCTGGAATCGCCCCAGCCGCGTACTCGTCGTGGCTTCGCACATCGACGAGGTGGGCACCTGCTGCGAGGGCCTCCGAGAGCTCGTGCCACTGCACGGAAACGGCCGTCCCGGTGGCATGGTTCTCGGCGATGTAGCCGAGCAGGTTGATCGGATCCTTCGCGGAGCCGTACTGCGGTGCGTAGGAGAGCTCGAGACGGGACAACCCGCTGGCCGTGATGCCCGCGCTCATGGCGACGGAGATGACGTCCATGCGCTTGTCGACGCCGTCCCTGCCGACGATCTGCGCGCCGAGGATCTTGTCGGATGTTGGATCGACGAGCAGCTTCATCGACATCTGCTGGGCCCCCGGGTAGTAGCCAGCGTGTGACATCGGGTGGGAGTGAATGACTCGGTGCGCTCTGCCGGACGCTCGCAGTCGACGCTCGTTCCATCCGATGCTGGCGGCAGTTGCGCCGAACATGCCGATGATCGCGGTGCCAAGTGCTGGAGCCGCGGGGTGCGCTCGGTGGGCCGCGATGTCGTCTGCGGCCGCTCGACCGTGCCGATTGGCGAGGCCCGCCATCGTCACAAGCGTCGCCTCCCCGCTGACGTGGTCGATCTTCTCGACGCCGTCACCCACGGCCCAGACGGAGGGGTCGCTCGTTCGCTGGTGTGCATCCACTTCGATTCCGCCTGTCGGGCCGAGTCGGAGGCCTGCTCCGCGAGCTAGGGAGGTGGCCGGACGGACGCCACCGGCCGTGACGACAAGGTCAGCTCGGATCATGCTCCCGTCACTCAACTCCACGTGGCCTCTCGCCCCCTTGGCCACGGTCGTCCTGGTGCGCACGCCGATGCCTGCGTCACGGAGCTCACGCAGGATCGGGGCGGTCATCTCACTATCGAGCGGTGCGAAGATCTGCGCACTCCGCTGGATCAGCGTGACGTGCGCGCCGCGCCTGCGCAGGTTCTCGGCGGCCTCGAGGCCGATGAACCCGGCCCCGATGACGACGGCGTGCAGGTCCGAAGGTGTCTCCAACTGCCCGAGGGTCGCCATGATGGCGTCGACATCTGGAATCGTGCGCAGGTCTCGAGTGGGGACGTCGCCCAGATCGAGGCCAGGGGAGCTCTCGGCGCCAGCGGCCAGGACAAGCTCGTCGTAGTGCTCCACGTACACGTCGCCCGTTCGGAGCGATGTGACGGTCACGGTGTGCGCGATGGGGTCGATTGAGGTGACCTCGTGGAGCACGCGCACGTCGAGGTCGAAGCGAGCGCGCAGGGTCCCTGGCGTCTGCAGAAGCAGCGCCGAGCGCTCCGGGACGACGCCGCCGATGTAGTACGGCAGGCCGCAGTTCGCGAACGACACGTACTCGCCTCGCTCGAAGACGATGATCTCTCGCTGCTCGTCGAGTCGACGCAAGCGAGTCGCCGCGGACATGCCTGCGGCGACTCCGCCGATGATGATTGTTCGCATGTGAGCAATATACCCCATGGGGTATATTGCTCACTCAGGTGGGCCACTGGAGCCACCACGAGCAGAGGAGAGTCAGGATGTGTCGACGAACGACATGCCGCACCTGCGGCAAGGCGAGCTGGGCGGGGTGCGGTGCGCACGTCGACGAAGTGCTCCGGGGTGTTCCGCGGTCAGAGCGGTGCGCGGGGCACGAGAAACCCGAACGCGGTGGCGGCTTCTTTGCTCGACTTCTCGGGCGCTCCGGACGCTGAGGGGATGGAGGGCGTCGCCGACGACGTTGCGGCGTCAACCGCAGTGCCGACGTCGAGCGCCTCCTGTTCGGTCTTGTCCTCCAAGGGCTGCATGTATCGGTCTCCGCGAAAGCGCCGATCAGGGTGGGGTCGTGCCGACTCCGTACTCATGCTTGCGGGGCGCGTCGGGCTAGTAGGTCTCGCGACTGCCCTCGCTGTCTGATGGCGCAACGTCTTTTCGCGCTCCTCGAGGAGTACCTGGTAGTCGAGTGATTCGTGCATGACAGGCATGCGATGATCAGGACACGTCTAGCCGGTGGTCCTACTCCAGGGCAGCGAGGCGTTCCACGAACTCGTCGGCGGCGGCTACCTGTTTGCGGAGCTTCGCCTGGCGTTCAAGCGCTTCAGCGCGAATCTCATCCAGTCGGGCCCGGTTTTCGGTGTCCTCCGGGTGCGCCTCGAGCTCGTCGACGACGTCCAGCAGCTCTCGCATCTGCTCCAGGCTGTAGCCCAGCGGCTTCATGCGGCGGATGAGCAGCAACCGCTCTTCGTCCTCAGCGGTGTAGAGGCGGAACCCGCCCTCGGTGCGGGCCGAGGGCACAAGCAACCCGATCTCGTCGTAGTGGCGCAAAGACCGAATCGACATGCCGGTGCGGTCGGCGAGCTTGCCGATCTGCATCGTTTCCTCGGTCATCTCGTGCCCCTCTTGGCTTAACTCTCACGTTACGGTAGGTTTGTGCGAGCTCGCGGTTCTCCGCGATCCTCTCACTCTTTCCGAGATGCTCAGGCTCTCGCGGTGCGCAACGGAGCGTGCTCCCTCGTCCTATTCCCGCACCCACCGAGGAGCTCCCGTGACAACAGTCGCCCCTACTTCCGATCTCTCTTCCCGCTACCGCATCGAACCGACCGTCATGCAGGCGCTACGGAGCCCCCGCATCCTGACCCGCGAAGTGCTCGCTGGTCTTGTCGTGGCGATCGCCCTCATCCCCGAAGCGATCGCGTTCTCGATCATCGCCGGTGTCGACCCTCGACTTGGATTGTTCTCGTCGTTCGTGATGGCTGTCGCCATCGCGTTCCTCGGTGGCCGACCCGCGATGATCACCGCCGCGACCGGCGCCATCGCGCTTGTCATCGCACCCGTCGCGCGCGACTACGGCATGGACTACTTCATCGCCACCGTCATCCTCGGAGGGCTCATCCAGATCGTCCTCGCCCTGCTCGGAGTCGCGAAGCTCATGCGCTTCATCCCACGCAGCGTCATGGTCGGATTCGTGAACGCCCTCGCCATCCTCATCTTCATCTCGCAGGTGCCGCAGCTGCTCGGCGTGCCCTGGCTCGTCTACCCGCTCGTCGTCGCAGGGCTCCTCATCATGTACCTGCTGCCGAGGCTCACGAAAGTCGTACCCGCGCCGCTCGTGGCGATCGTGCTGCTGACCGGTGCCGCCGTGGTCTTCGGCCTGAACGTGCCCACCGTTGGCGATCAGGGAGAGCTGCCGCGCAGTCTGCCCGAGCTGTTCATCCCGAACGTGCCACTCAACCTGGAGACGCTGCAGATCATCGCCCCGTTCGCCATCGCGATGGCGGTCGTCGGCATCCTCGAATCCCTCATGACCGCGAAGCTCGTCGACGAGATCACCGACACTCACTCCCGCAAGACCCGCGAGACCTGGGCGCAGGGCGTCGCGAACATGCTCTCCGGCGTCTTCGGCGGGATGGGCGGATGCGCGATGATCGGCCAGACCATGATCAACGTGAAGGCGTCCGGCGCTCGCACCCGAATTTCGACGTTCCTCGCCGGCGTCTTCCTGCTGGTTCTCGTCCTCGCCCTCGGTGACGTGGTCGCGGTCATTCCCATGGCGGCCCTCGTTGCCGTGATGATCGTGGTCTCCATCGCGACCTTCGATTGGCACAGCATCACCCCGGCCACGCTGAAGCGAATGCCCAAGAGTGAGCTCGCGGTCATGCTCATCACCGTCGTCGCGACCGTCTGGACCCACAACCTCGCCATCGGCGTCGTGCTCGGCGTGCTCGTCGCAATGGTCCTCTTCGCCCGCCGCGTCGCGCACTTCACCAACGTCACCCGCCGCATCGACGGCGACACCGCCCACTACGACGTGGAAGGCGAGCTATTCTTCGCCTCCAGCAACGACCTCACCACGCAGTTCGAGTACACAGCCGACCCGGACCGCATCGTCATCGACATGTCCCGATCCCACATCTGGGACGCCTCGACCGTCGCCGCGCTCGACGCGATCGTCACCAAGTACGAAGCCAACGACAAGACCGTGCATATCGAGGGCATGAACGACGCGACCACGGTCTTCCACCAACGACTCAGCGGCGGAATGGCCTCCAGCCACTAGGCCAATGCCGCTGGCGCTCAAGAACTAGAGATCCCCGCTCGATCATGTGACTCGAAGGTGTGGATAGTCCTGCCAGGTACCACCGGAAGCAACGCTCCGGGCATGCGCGGTCTGTGTGCTGATCCCGATGACATCAGCGAGCACCCTGGCCGGTACGGTCTGCGAAAGCAGGGCGAGCCTGGACGTGCGAAGTGCTCGCGCGCTAAGGCCCGCGCGCGTGAGTAGCCCAATGCCCGTGCCCGCCGCGAGATGTCGTCCTGGCACGATGCCGGGAAAGAGCCACTCATTCGCGATCGGGTGGTAGCTTCCGCGTGCTTCAAGCTGCTCGAGATGCTCCTGGAGAAGTTCGGCGATAGTGGCCGGCAAGAGGACTCGGGTCGCAGCGAACCTGATCGACACTCGCCCCTCACGCCGTTCCACCGCCTCGAGGCGGAGCTCGACGCTTGATCGGACGGGTTGCGCGTAGACGATCGCGAACAACGCGAGAAGGCGCCCGACTGGAGACAACGCCACGTCCGCCAAGACTCGCTCGGCGAGTTCCGCCAGCGCTTCGTCTGACATGGCCGCTTGGTGCGGCCCGCTGCGCACCCGCGGAACCTCGACTCTCGTGCACAGCCCAGACTCCGCTGCCCAGGTGAGGAACCGCCTCAGCACATCACGGCTGGACGCCGCGACGAAGTAGCGATCAATGACTGCCTGATCCATCGTCGAGAGCTGCAAATGCTGCTCTTGCATCCGAACCGATCGACCCGCCCCACGCATGCGGCACAGACGCGCGCACCGACACTGTCGAGATATGCCAGCACGCGAATCTCTGCACAACCGGGGCATCGGTCAGGATTCCTGCGCAACCCGCTGTAGCAGGCGTTGCAGATCCGGCCTCCGAGCAGCTGGTATCGACTGATCACGTCTCGGTGGCAGTTGTCGCAACAATCCGCCCACGTCGCCACGGTTCTATGCCTTGGGTGGACGCTGAATCCGAGCCGGCACCGGCTTCAGCTCACGTTGGACCACAGGCGAGGACGTTGACCCGTTAACTACGCTTCGCTCTCGCGCCGCCGCGACGTCCGGGATCTCTACGAGATCGTTTGGCCCACAGCCGAAGATGTGGCACAGCGCGACGAGGACAGCCATGTTGAGCCGCTCCGGAACTTTTGTCACCAGCCGGTACACCTGCTCCCGCGACAGGTTGACGCCGTGCTTTCGCAACGGCTCGATGAGGTCCGTGGTCTGGAACATGCCGTTGGCCGCCATGAGCTTTCGCAAATTCCACTGGATGGTGGGAGTGGTCATGAATCGTCTCCATAGATTCGTCGAAGGGCAGCAGCGAGGACGCGGTTCTTGAAGTCATCACCGTCCGAGGTGTAGATCGCCGTCGTCGACGCGTAGGCATGCCCAACCTGGTCCTGCACGAAGCGCTCGGCATACCCCCACTCGATCAGATTCGTCACATACGAGTGTCGCAACGCGTGCACAGTCAACTCCGGAGGCAGTCCCAGATGGTCTCGAAGCTCGGCGAAACGGAAATCGAGATACCGCAATGACACTCGTGTTCCTCGCTCGGTCAGCCAGAGAGCATCAGAGCGTGAAGCTCCATAGAGCGCTCGATCCTCCTCTATCCACTGCCGAGGCCCCTCGACTGCCCAGTCGAACTCCGGGACCGCCAGTACCGTTCGTCGCTTCGGCCCGGAGCCTCGAGATGCCTTGCCCCACCTCACATATACGCCACCGCACTCTCCGAATCTCGGAGCTCCTGGGCTAGATCTCACGTCCGCCAGATCCAGACCGGCTGCTTCGCGTCGGCGGAGCCCGAAGGCGTAGACGGTCTTGAAGAGGACGGCGTCACGCAACGCAGAGAGCGCTCCCTTGCGCCCAGCGCGCTGGATCGCCGCCACTCGCTCATCTGCGGCCGCGAAGAACAGTTCGAGCTCGTCGTAGGTCAATGCTCGCCGCTGCGGTCGCCCCTCGTACTCGACGATGTGCGCGAGCGTGTTCCACTCGTGGCAAATCTGGACAGGAGGCTCCCCAAATTTCTCCACACACTCGGCAACCCACGGATAGCGGGCATCGATGATGAAGTCGCAAAACGCGCGCACAACGACCTGATATCCGCGCAGTGTCGATTTCGTCACCGGCCGCGCGCCCGACGCCAACTCCACACTGAACGCTTCGAGATCCTCGGGCGTCCACGCCCACGGGTACGCATCCGCGAACTCACGCAGACGACGGATCATCGCGATGCATGCGGTGATCGTTGATCGAGCGAGCCCACGACTCACTTGCTGGTCAGCCCACCCCGCCAGCATGCCGTCAAACAAGAATCATTCCTGGTTCAGGGGCACGACATTGGCATCCAGTCTGCCTGGGAAGCCACGAGAACTGCGCTGCTCGCTCACCCGCCAAGTGTTGCATCAGATTCAACAATGATGCACGAGTGAGAGCTAACCGCACCTCTGGCACCCAGGTCAGATCGACCCGTTTCGCACCAGTACGTCCACGACCGGCCGCCATTTCAGCGCAAGCGGCTCGATTCGAAACTCGACCCTTCGAAACCCTCGCTCGAGTTGTGGCGCGCCCGGCTCGAAAGCCTGCGGTTCCGCGGCACGCACGAGACGAATAATGCTCAGTCTCTCGGCAATCGGCATCGCGGGCATGGACAGGCTCGTGCAGCGCAACGTGCTCGCCATGTCTGGTCGAGCGGTCGAGGCCGCCGGCGACGTGACGACCCTCTTGCTCGACAAGACCGGCACCATCACGTACGGCAACCGCCGGGCATCCGAGTTCGTGCGGATGGTCGGGGTGCGAGAGCAGGACCTGGTCAGGGCCGCGGCCCTCTCGTCGCTCGCCGACCCGACCCCTGAGGGCGTCTCGATCGTCGAACTCGCCAGCCAGGAGGGCGTCGACGTCGGCGCCCCCGCGGGCGGGGCGGACGGCGACGCGCGTGGCGTGATCGTTCCGTTCACGGCGCAGACCCGAATGTCGGGGCTCGACCTACCGGACGGCTCGCGCATCCGCAAGGGCGCCGGGTCTGCCGTGACCGCCTGGCTGGCCGACGAGGGCTCGTCGGTGGAAGCCGCGCAGCTCGGGGAGCTCGAGGAGGCGACGCGTCGCATCTCGCAGAGCGGCGGTACCCCGCTGGTCGTCGCGATGATGGATACACCGGTCGCGGGGGCGGTCTCTGGCCGCGTGCTCGGGGTCGTGCACCTGAAGACGTCGTGAAGGAGGGGCTGAGCGAGCGGTTCGCGGAGCTGCGCTCCATGGGCATCCGCACGGTCATGGTGACGGGGGACAACCCGCTCACGGCCGCAGCGATCGCGAAGGAAGCCGGAGTCGACGACTTCCTCGCTGAGGCGACGCCGGAGCAGAAGCTCGCCTACATCCGCCGAGAGCAGGAGGGCGGCAACCTCGTCGCGATGACGGGCGACGGCACGAACGACGCCCCTGCGCTTGCGCAGGCCGACGTCGGCGTGGCCATGAATACGGGTACGTCTGCGGCGAAGGAGGCGGGCAACATGGTCGACCTCGACTCCGATCCGACGAAGCTCATCGACGTGGTGCGTATCGGCAAGCAGCTCCTCATCACGCGGGGCGCGCTCACGACGTTCTCCATCTCGAACGACATCGCCAAGTACTTCGCGATCATCCCCGCCATGTTCATGGGCGTGTTACCGGGGCTCGGGGTGCTCAACATCATGGGTCTCCACTCGCCGGCCTCGGCCGTGCTGTCGGCGATCATCTTCAACGCCGTTGTCATTGTGCTGCTCGTTCCGCTAGCCCTGCGGGGCGTGAAGTACCGCCCCGCGAACGCCTCGAGCACCCTCGGGCGCAACCTCCTCGTGTACGGGCTCGGCGGCATCATCGCCCCCTTCGTCGGCATCTGGCTCATCGACCTCGTCGTGCGCCTCATCCCCGGCTTCTGAGCCCGGCCGCCCAACCGGTTTCTCCAAGACAGAACTGACAGGACTCCTCATGAACTCGTCAACTCGCGCCACGGCGCGCACCACCTGGGTCGCCGTTCGGGCGATGCTCCTCTTCACTGCCGTGCTCGGCATCGGCTGCACGCTTGTCATCACTGGGCTCGGGCAGCTCGCGTTCGCGGCGCAGGCAAACGGCTCGCTGCTGCGCGGCCCTGGCGGGGAGGCGGGCGAGCCCGGCGAGGTCGTCGGCTCGAGCCTCATCGGGCAGGCGTACCTGGACGCCGAAGGCAGCCCGCTGCCCGAGTTCTTCCAGTCGCGCCCGTCGGCGGCGGGCGACGGCTACGACTCCGGCGCCTCCTCCGGTTCGAACCTCGGGCCAGAGAACGCCGACCTGGTCGCGGCCATCGAGGAGCGCCGCGCCCAGATCGCCGAGTTCAACGGGGTTGCGCTCGACGAGGTGCCAGTGGATGCGGTGACGGCCTCGGCGTCCGGCCTCGACCCGCACATCAGCCCCGAGTATGCGGCGCTGCAGGTCGAGCGGGTCGCGGCGGCGCGTGGGCTCGACCCCGCTGAGGTCCGTACTCTTGTCGCAGCGCATACGGCTGGCCCCGTCCTCGGGTTCCTGGGGGATGCCACCGTCAACGTGCTCGAGCTCAACCAGGCGCTTGGCGAGCTGCAGGCCTCGACCCCCGGAAGCGCCTCGACCCAAGGAAGCCAGGAGAACTGAGCCATGGCGAAGCGGGGACGGCTGCGGGTGCTGCTCGGCGCTGCCCCCGGCGTCGGCAAGACGTTCGCGATGCTCCACGAGGGCAAGCGGATGCGCGAGGCCGGCCGAGACGTCGTCGTCGCGGTTGTCGAGACCCACGGCAGAGCCGCGACGCGCTGTCGACGGTGAACATCCAGCACATCGAGTCGCTGAACGACGTTGTCGAGCAGATCACGGGGGCGCCGCAGCGCGAGACCATCCCGGACGACGTGCTGCGCCGGGCCGACCAGGTCGAGGTCGTCGACCTGTCGCCGCAGACCCTGCGGGACCGGCTCGCCGGCGGGCTCGTGTACCCGGCCGAGCGGGTCGACGCGGCGCTCTCCAACTACTTCCGCCTCGGCAACCTGACGGCGCTGCGCGAGCTGGCGCTGCTGTGGCTCGCTGACGAGGTCGACCAGTCGCTGAAGAGCTACCGCGACGAGCACGGCATCAACTCCACGTGGGAGGCGCGCGAGCGGGTCGTCGTGACGCTCACGGGCGGGGCGGAGGGGGAGACGCTGCTGCGCCGCGGGGCGCGCATCGCGGCCAGGTCGGGGAGCGGCGAGCTGCTCGCCCTGCACGTCACGAGCCAGGACGGGCTGCGCGCGGGCGACCCCTCGCACCTCGCGCGGCAGCGAGCACTCGTCGAGCAGCTCGGCGGCAGCTACCACCAGGTGGTCGGGGAGGACATCCCCGCGGCCCTCATCGAGTTCGCGAGATCGGTCAACGCGACGCAGCTGGTCATCGGGGGTGAGCCGCCGGAGCAGGCTCTCGGCGCTGCTCACGGGGCCCAGCGTCGGCAGCATGGTCACGCGCGAGGCGGGCAGCATCGACGTCCACATCGTGAACCACGCGAAGGCAGGCGGCGGACTCAGGCTGCCCAGGTTCGGCGGGGCGCTCACGATGCGTCGCAGAATCGCCGGGTTCGTGCTCGCCCTCGTCGCCGGTCCTCTGCTCACGTGGCTGCTCGCGTCGCTCGGCAGCGTCGACTCGTTCACGACGCACGCGCTCAGCTACCAGCTGCTGGTCGTCGCGGTCGCCCTCGTCTGCGGGCTCTGGCCGGCGCTCTTCGCGGCTGTGCTGTCGGGTGTCACCCTCGATTTCTTCTTCGTTGCCCCGTTCGGCACGGTCCTCATCACGGAGCCGAGCCACCTCCTCGCGATCGTGCTCTACGTCGTCATCGCGGCGCTCGTGAGCCTCGTCGTCGACCGCGCTGCCCGCAAGACGCGCGAGGCGCGGCGGGCGGCCGCCGAGTCGCAGCTCCTGCAGACCGTCGCGGGCAGCGTGCTGCGGGGGCAGAACGCCATGCAGGCGCTTGTCGAGCGCACTCGCGAGGCGTTCGGGCTCGCCGGGGTGCGGCTCGTTGATGCGCGGGATGCGCGGGGCCGGGATGCTCAGGATGCTCGTGGCCGGGATACTCGTGTTGCGAGCGAAGCCGAGTCTCGCGTGCTCGCGAGCTGCGGGGAGCCGGTGCGCGGAATCAGCACACGGCCGTCCCCGTGGCGGCGGCGTCCGCGAACGGCACCGGGGCAGTGCTCGAGCTGCACGGGCGCGAGCTCGACGCGTCGGAGCGGCGCCTCCTCACGGTCATCGTGGCGCAGCTCGGCGCGGCCCTCGAACACAGCGACCTGCGGGACGCGGCCGACGAGGTCGCCCCGCTCGCTGCGTCCGACAAAGTGCGACGTGCGCTCCTCTCGGCGCTCAGCCACGACCTGCGGCGGCCACTCGCTGCGGCGACGGCGGCGGTCAGCGGGCTCCGCTCGGCCGGTCAGGAGCTCAGCGTCGGCGATCGCGAGGAACTCCTGGAGGCCGCAGACGAGAGCCTCGGCACCCTCGCCTCCCTCGTCACGGACCTGCTCGACGTGAGCCGTCTCCAGTCGGGGGCGCTCGCCGTCTCGATCATGCAGACGGACCCCGCCGACGTGATCGTGCCAGCGCTCGACGAGCTCCAGCTCGGCCCCGACAGCGTGGAGCTGGCGCTCGACCCGAGCGCCGCATCCGTCGCCGCCGACCCGGCCCTGCTGCAGCGCGTGCTCGTGAACCTCCTCGCCAACGCGGTGCGCCATTCACCAACGGGCAGGCGGGTGCGGCTCGCGACGAGCGAGTTCGGGGGACGCGTGCAGATCAGGGTCGTCGACCACGGGCCAGGCATACCGGCCGAGCGCCGCGAGGACGAGTTCGTGCCGTTCCAGCGCCTCGGCGACACGGACAACACGACCGGCCTCGGGTTGGGACTCGCGATCTCGAAGGGGTTTGTCAAGGGGATGCACGGCACACTGGTGCCGGAAGACACCCCGGGCGGCGGGCTCACGATGGTCGTGACGCTACCGGTCACGGGCGACGTGCACGGAGAGAGCCACGGAGAAAGCCAGGGAGGCCGCGCGTGAAGATCCTGATCGCGGACGACGACCCGCAGCTGCTGCGCGCCCTACGCATCACCCTCACTGCCAAGGGGTACCAGGTCCTGGTCGCCCGAGACGGCGCGGACGCCATCTCGGTGGCCATCGACAGCCACCCCGACCTGTACCTCCTCGACCTCGGCATGCCCGAGCTCGACGGGCTCGAGGTCATCCAGGTCATCCGCGGCTGGTCGGAGGCGCCCATCCTCGTCGTCTCCGGGCGCAGCGGTGCGGGCGACAAGGTGGACGCGCTCGACGCGGGGGCCGACGACTACGTGACGAAGCCGTTCTCCGTGGACGAGCTGCTCGCGCGCATCCGTGCCCTGTCGCGTCGCGTTCCGCAGGGCGACGCCGCACCTGTTGTCGTATTCGGTGAGGTGTCGGTCGACCTTGCGGCGAAGAGCGTCGTGCGCACCGTGGACGGCGAGGCGACGCACGTGAGACTCACGCCCACCGAGTGGCAGGTGCTCGAGCTGCTCGTCCGCAACGCGGGGAAGCTCGTGACGCGGCAGATGCTGCTCACGAGCATCTGGGGTTCTGAGCACGTCACCGACACCGGCTACCTCAGGCTGTACCTGTCTCAGCTGCGAAAGAAGCTCGAACCGGTGCCCTCGGAGCCTCGCCACCTGCTCACGGAGGCCGGTATGGGGTACCGGCTCGTGGTCGAGCCCGCCTAACTGTCGACGGCTGTGGCCCGCGAAGCAGATGCGTCGCGGGCCACGTTCCACCTTTCGGGCAGGCCGGGTCAGTCCTCTTCTGGCTCAAACGTGGAGGCGTCCGGGTCATAGCCGACCGCGACGCCGTCGTCGGAGTTGGGGATCGTGCCGTCCTCGCCGAGACCGTTCGGCTTCTCTTCGCCTTCGCTGTCGTGGGAGATCTTCTGGTCGCTCATCGTTGGCCTTCCGGTCGGGGGTCTTTCTTGACTGGGGCGACGATAGCGCTCCCGGCTGGGGAGTCAGCGGGGCTTCCCTCGGGCTCCGCTGTGGGCTAGGGCTGCTCGTGCTCGGCGTCCCAGATCGCCTGGAGAGCGTTGAGGACCTCGGCCTTGGACGTGCCCGCCGCCTTGGCATCCTCGACGGCTGCACGGAGCTTCGCGATGACGCCGCCGGGCAGCGCTGACGGCTGGTCTGCCACCCGCGTGCCGGCGGCGCCCCGCGTGACGATCGTGCCCTCGGCCTCAAGCATGCGGTACGCCCTGGCGGCAGTGCCGAGCGCGACCCCGAAGTCCCGAGCCGTCTGGCGCACGGTCGGGAGCCGTTCGCCCGCTCCGATCCGCCCCGCGAGGACCAGCCCACGGAAGTGGGCGGCGACCTGCTCTGCCGTGCCCTCGCTCATGGCCGTGCCCGTCCGCTCCGGCGCGCCCGTCCGCTCCGGTGCGTGAGACCGACGAGGAAGAGCAGGGCGATGCCGAGCCCGCGAACGACGCGGCCTCCCCAGGTGAGCAGCGGCTCGAGCGCGGCCATGCTGGTGCCCCAGGTGTAGCCGGGGCGCTCAGCTGCGCTCCGGCTGCCCCTCCGACTCCTGCACCTTGAGCTCAGCATCCGCTAGCGACGTCAGAGCCCGATGAGCAGCGACGCCGCGATGCTCGCCATCACAAGCGCGATGATCGCGTCGAGGACCCGCCAGGCGGATGGTCGCGCGAAGATCGGCTGTAAGAGGCGCGCGCCGTAGCCGAGCGCCGTGAACCAGACGATGCTCGCGACGGCCGCGCCGGCTCCGAACAGCCAGCGCGCTTCGCCGTGGGTGTTCGCGACTGAGCCGAGCAAGACCACTGTGTCCAGGTAGACGTGCGGGTTGAGCCAGGTCAGTGCAAGCACCGTGAGCACTGTCGGGAGCAGTGTGGGCGAAGCCTGCGGGTCGGCCGCATCCATCGCCTTCGGTTTGATCGCCCGGCGAGCGGCGAGAACGGCGTAGGTCAGGAGGAAGGCGGCGCCCGCGATCCGGACAACGGTCGTCAGCCAGGGGAGCGCCGTGAAGACGATGCCGGCGCCGCCGATGCCGAGCAGGATGAGGAGCGCGTCTGAGAGGGCGCACACGGCGACAACCGCGAGGACGTGCTTGCGGAGCAGGCCTTGGCGCAGCACAAACGCGTTCTGCGCGCCGATCGCGACGATGAGGGAAAGGCCGAAGCCGAATCCGGCGAGTGGCGTGAGCAGATCCAAGGTCATGCCGCGACGATATTGCCGCGCTGGCAGTTGATGCCAGCTCATGTTTCTTGTGAATCATTAGCATTGCTTCATGCCAATTTCTCCTGTGCACGACTTCGACCCTCAGCGCCTCGCCGCCCTTCGGGCTGCAGTCGAGACAGGGACGTTCGAGGCCGCCGCTCGCGAGCTGCGGGTGACGCCCTCGGCCATCAGTCAACGCATCAAGTCGCTCGAGAGCCAGACGGGTCGCGTGCTGCTGCAGCGCAGCAAGCCGGTCGCGCCCACCGAGTCCGGCGAGGTGCTGCTGCGCCTCGCACGGCAGGTGGATGCGCTCGGCAGGGAAGCGTCGAGTGTCCTCGGCCGGGTGGGCGGTGCATCCGGTGTGGGCGCGGATGGGGGCGACGAGGAGCCGGTCCTCGAACGGCTCGCGGTCGCCGTCAACGCGGATTCGCTCGCGACCTGGCTCCTGCCAGCGCTTGCGTCCCTGGCCGGGGAGATCGCCTTCGACCTGCGCCGGGCCGACGAGACCCAGACCACCGAACTGCTGCGGCGGGGCACCGTGACAGCCGCCATCACGGCGGACCCCGTGCCGGTGCAGGGCTGCAGCTCGGTGCTGTTGGGGGCGATGCGATACATCCCGATGGCGTCACCCGAGTTCGCGGATCGCTGGTTCGGTGATCGGGATCGGGATCGGGTTCGGGATCGGGATCGGGTTCGGGATCGGGATCGGGATGGGGATGGGGATGGGGATTGGGATGGTCGTGGCCGCGCCGGTGTCGGTGTGCGGACGCTCGCTGCCTCGCTCGGTCGCGCCCCGGTTGTCGTGTTCGACCGCGCCGATACGCTCCAGGATCGGTACCTGCGCGGCCTCGGCGTAGACCCGGCGAGCCCGCCGTGCCACTTCGTGCCCTCGTCCGCCGACTTCGTGCGCGCCATCCGCCTCGGGTTCGGCTGGGGGCTTGTCCCCGAACTGCAGCTGGGCGACGACGCCTCGCTCGTTGAGATCGACCCAGGGGCGTCGATCGACGTGCCCCTGTTCTGGCAGCAGTGGCAGCTGCACACGGCAGCGCTCCAGAGGACTGCGCTGGTCGTGGCGGAGGTGGCAGGCAAGCATCTCTGACGCGGGGCCAATCCGCGCGGCGCGGCAAGGCCGGGCTCATTGCGGCGGACGAGGCGACCAACTCTGTGGTCGGGGCGGTCGATGCGCAAGCCCCAAAAGTCTCGTCGCGAGTCAAATACTCTCCGCATACCGTCGCGGCTCTCGTGCGTCCCCCAGCGCCTGTAGGAGGCTCCCATGGGAAAACCACCCGTCCACAGCACCTCCCAATCATTTTCGCGGCGAAAGCGCCTCCTCATCATCGGCGGGTCGGCCCTCGCGGTTGCAGGCCTGCTCCCCGGCATGCTCGGCAGTCAATCGGCTCAGGCCATCGGAACCGCCGTCGACCTCGGCACTGCCGGGAGCTACTCGGTGCTGGCAGGCCAATGCGTGTCGAACACCGGGCCGAGCAAGCTTGGGGCTGACCTGGGCGTGAACCCTGGGACGGCGCTGACCGGGTTCCCACCAGGGGAAGTGCTCGGTAATGTGCACGCCACCGACGCCCACTCCCTCCAGGCGCAGTCCGACCTCACGATCGCGTACAACGCGCTCGCGGCGCAGGCTGACGATTCACAGATCACCGCTGACCTCGGCGGGCAGACGCTGACCCCCGGCGTCTACGAGGCGACGAGCACGGCCGGGCTCACGGGGACCCTCTCCCTCGACGCCGAGGGTGATCCCGATTCCGTCTTCATCTTCCAGGTCGGTTCGGCGCTCACGACGGCGCCGAACAGCACGGTCGCACTCTTGAACGGTGCTCAAGCGTGCAACGTGTTCTGGCAGATCGGGAGTTCAGCGACTCTGGACACCGATACGAGCTTTGTCGGCTCGATCCTCGCTTTGACTTCAATCACCATCAACACGGCCTCGACGGTCGACGGACGCGCGCTCGCTCGGAACGGTTCGGTCACGCTCGACAGCAACACGTTCACGAACAGCGAATGCAGCACAGGCGCCACTGTGCCGCCCGTCACCACGGTCCCTCCGACCGGCACGACGGAGCCGACCGGCACGACGGAGCCGACCGGCACGACGGGGCCGACTGTGACCAGCCCTCCGACGACCGCGACCCCGACCGTTTCGCCCACGGTGACGCCCACCGCCACCACGACTCCGACTATGACCGCGACGCCGACGCCGACGCCGACGCCGACGCCGACGCCGACTGCGACGCCGACTGCGACTGCGACTGCGACTCCGACGGCGACTGCGACTGCGACTCCGACGGCGACGGCGACTGCGACTCCGACGGCGACTGCGACCGCGACCGCGACCGCGACTGCGACTGTGACGCCGACGGAAACGCCGACCGCGACCGCCTCCGCAACCCCAACCGCAACCCCAACCCAGAGCCCGACCGTCACGGGTGCCCCCACGGCTTCAGCTGCGACCCCGTCTGTCGCACCGCTGGCTCCCGGAACGCCCGGCTCGCCCGACCTCGCTGTCACGGGTGGTGACGATGTCGGCCCGTGGCTGCTTGGTGTGCTGACTGTTCTCGCGGCCGGTGGAGCCTTGCTCGTCGCAGGCCTTCGCCGTCGCAACAACCACGAGGTCTAGGGGCTCGGCTTCAGGTGAGCGGTGAGGCAGCGACCGCCGCGAGCACAACCGGGTCTTCGCATCCACGAACGAAGCCCGCGATGCGGCGGTCGATGTCGCGCTGCAGAAGGCACCCGCCGATTCGCTCGGCGAGGGGCGCGAGCCACCTGGGCTTGCATGCGAAGTTGTACCGCCAGACGGCAAGAGTCGCGGGCTGGCCGGTGCCTTCGTCGTCCGGCGCCTGGCTGAACCGCCAACCCCCGCCGAGCCTCTCGAAGAACCAGGAGCCTTCCGTCACCTTCATCCCCACGTTCGACGGCGGGTTGTAGGAGACGTCCTCGCTGATCATGCGGAAGCCGAGGCGCTGCACCGTGAAGGTGCGCACACCCTTCGCGGGCAGCGCGGCCCCGTCGAGGAAGTGCTGGCGGCGGATGAACGGATCCCACCGCATCCGCACCTCGCCAGTGGTCTGGGACACGGCGAACGCGACCGCCGGGGCGACGTGAACAACGCAGCGAGACTCGACGACGGGCATGCTCCATCGTCACACGCGCCCGCCAGCCATCAGGGAGGATGGGGCCATGAGCGCAACATTCGAGGACCTCATCGCGGAGGCCGAGGCCGCCGACGTCGACGGCTGGGACTTCTCCTGGCTGGAGGGGCGGGCCACGGAGGAGCGACCCAGCTGGGGCTACTCGCGCCTCCTCGGCGAACGGATGGCGCACGCCAGCGCATCACTCGACATCCAGACCGGTGGGGGCGAGGCGCTCGCGATGTCACCAATCGTGCCGCCGCTCGCCGTGGCGACGGAGTCGTTCCCACCGAACGTCGCGAAGGCGACTCAGCTCCTGCACCCACGGGGAGTGGCCGTCGTCGACGACCCTGACGAGCCGCCGCTGCCCTTCGCGAGCGGAGCCTTCGACCTTGTGACGAGCCGGCATCCCGCTACGATCTGGTGGTCTGAGATCGCGCGCGTCTTGCGGCCAGGCGGCGCCTACTTCGCCCAGCACGTCGGGCCCGCCAGCGCCTTCGAGCTCATCGAGTTCTTCCTCGGCCCCCAACCCGAGGCGAGGCTGGAGCGGCGGGCCGAGGTCGAGGCCGACGCCGCGAGGGCTGCCGGCCTCGAGATCGTCGACCTCCGTGAGGAGCGGCTCCGCGTCGAGATCAGCGACGTCGGGGCGGTCGTGTACCTGCTGCGGAAGGTGATCTGGTGGGTGCCGGGCTTCACCGTCGGCGCGTATCTGGGACGCCTGCGCGAGCTCCACGACCTCATCCAGAGCGAGGGGCCCTTCGTCGCGCACTCGACGCGCCACCTCATCGAGGCGCGCCTGCCCGCCTGAGCGATTTTCAGCTGACTCTCTGCCAGTCCTTCGCCGTCTTCGCTCACGAGACGCGGAGGAACGCGTGCTTGCCTTGGCCGACGACCTCCGCGGAGAGCATCCGCGAGCACCACCGCAACCAAACGGCGGGAGCCACCATGAAAGACAACCAGCACAGCGACGAGCGCCTCGGAGAGTCGGTCGCAGGAGACCCGGTTGGGGACCCGTCCGACCTCACCGCGAGCGAGGAGAAGTCAGGAGCCGAGCCAGCCGCCGAGAAGGGTGACCTGCTGGGGGCTGTCGGAAAGCTCGCAAACGTGTTCGCGTTCGGGAGCTCCTCTGACGCGTCGGCTGCCGCGGCGACGGCCAACGGAAGGCTCCCCAGCGACCCAGACGATGACGGGACCGGCGGGACGGGCGGGGCTCGACGCGCGCCCTAGGTTTTCGTGACGGCCAGGAGCGCTGGCTAGTCGACGACGAAGAGTTTCGCGCCGGTGGTCGTGATTGAGCGGTGCGCTTCCATGTCGGTGCCAACCTGGTAGCTCTGACCGGCCTTGAGGGTGACGCGGCGCCCGTCGTCGAGTTCGGTGTCGAGCGTGCCCTCGAGGACAAACGGCACGTGGCCACGCGAGCACCAGTGGTCGGCAAGGTAGCCGGGCGAATAGTCGACCATGCGGATGCGCGTCTCGCCGATCTGCTCGGTGCGCCAGGTCGCCTCGCCTGTGGTCCCCGAGTGCACGGTTGGCCTCAGGGCCGCCCAGTCGGTTGTGGTGAACGCGTGCCCGAGGAGATCCATGCGTCGACGCTACCCCGCCCGAGCCGGCGGGCTCGCCGTCTAGGCGGGTTCGGCGTTCTCGAGCGGCCGCGCTGCGGTCTCTGCGTCGCGCATCGCGTCGGCGGTGATCTCGAGGGAGCGGATGCGGTCGGAGCTCTGGAGGGCGCCGTGCCCGATGATGAGCTCGTCTGCACCCGTCGCCTCGGCGAACTCGGTGAGGTAGTCGCGCACCTCCTGGCCCGTCCCGACGGCCGTGTAGCGCATCATGTTCGCGATCTGCTGCCCCTGGGGGCTCGCGATGATCTGGTCCATCTGCTCGTCGGTGAAGTCGGAGTTGGGTCCGCGGAGGAGGATGCTGCGGAGGCGCGACCGGCGGGATTGCGTGAATTGCTCCTGCGCATCCGCCGAGTCGAGGGCCGCGACGACGTTGACGCCGACGATGAGGTGCGGCGCGGCGAGCTGCTCGGACGGCTGGAACTGCTCGCGGTAGAGCGCGATGGCCTGGAACAGCTGGTCGGGTGCGAAGTGGGACGCGAAGGCGTACGGAAGGCCGAGTTGCGCGGCGAGCTGTGCACCGAAGAGGCTCGAGCCGAGGATGTAGAGGGGCACGTTGGTGCCTCCGCCTGGCACGGCCTGCACGCCCGGGATGGTCGATTCGCCGCGGAGGAACGCCTGCAACTCGAGGACGTCCTGCGGGAACTCGTTTGCTGACGCGGGGGAGCGCCGCAGCGCGCGGAAGGTCGCCTGGTCGCTGCCAGGGGCACGCCCGAGGCCGAGGTCGATGCGATCCGGGTACAGGGTGGCGAGGGTCCCGAACTGCTCGGCAATGACAAGTGGCGAGTGGTTCGGGAGCATGACGCCGCCGGCGCCGAGGCGGATCGTGGAGGTCTGCGATGCGATGTGCCCGATGAGGACGCTGGTTGCGCTCGAGGCGATCGTTGGCATGTTGTGGTGCTCGGCGTACCAGACGCGGCGGTATCCGGACCGTTCCGCGGCCTGGGCGAGTTCAACGCTTGCTTGGAAGCTCTCCCTGACGGTCTGGCCGGGGGCGATGGGGGCGAGGTCAAGGATTGAGAGAGGAACAGTCACCTTGAGTGCAACCGTCCGCACGCTACTGCTGTTCCCGGCGATTCGCGTCGCGTGTCGTGTGGCCCCACTGGTGGCCCAGGGAGACCAGCTCGGGCCAGGCTGGAGCTACTCGTCACCGAGGTAGAAGGAGGCGGTGCGGGCGGCCGAGTCGTGCGCATCGTCGGGATCCTCGCCAGCGCTGAGGTGCGCGATGCACCAGCGGTCGGCAGCTGACTCGACGAACTGCTTGCCCTCGTCGGCGTCGTTGAAGGCGGACATGGCGCCTTGCACGTCGAGGCCCTCGTCGGCGAGGGCCAGGGAGAGGGCGAGGAGGGCGCCGTCCCAGCCGATGCCGGTGGCTGCCGGGCCGTACTGCGCCCAGTGCTCGTTGTCCGGGACGGTGTGGTGCAGCGCGAGGTGGGTGCCGCCGGTGCCGCCTGTGTCGGCGGGCTCGAGGGTCAGGCGGACACGGCTGACGTCGCCGTCGTACTCCCACGTCACCTGGAGTGCTGAGTTCGGCTCGCAGCGTTCGATGGTGCCGGATGTGCCGCTCGCGGTCAGCCTGTACCTTCCGCCGCGTGTGAGCTCGCCTTCGAGTGGCTCGAACCAGCGGGAGAGTCCATATGGTGTTGTGCACGCCGCCCACACGGTTTCCGGTGAGTTCGGGAAGGTGCGCTCGAGCGTGACCACGTAGCTCGTGCCGTCTCGCGCGACGCTGCGCGTGACGTTCTCGAGGCTCTCGGTTGACGCTCCGGCGGAGGATACCGGTTTCGTTTCCATGTGGCCAGAGTGCCCGGCGTTGTTGTGGAATCCCACAGACCCGGGGAATTCGCGGAGCCCCGACCGGGATCGGCGCTGAGGATCATCAGGCCGGGCTCGGCTTGTCGGTGCGGCTCGGCTTGTCCGTGGTCTGGCGCACAATGAACGGATGCACATCCTGGTCACGTCGCTCGAGCGCGGTTTCGCGCTCGAAGACCGCCGCGACGCCGGTCCTGTCTCTGCCGCGGCGGCGAGGGCTACCGCGGCGGTCGTGGTGGCTCCTGACGCGATCGCCCTCGCGCAGCTGGTGTCCGAGCGCGAGCGGTCGGCGCCGGCGAGTGATCCCATCCGCTGGGTGTGGAACAGCCAGGACATCGTGCCGCGGCTTCTCGCCCACGGCGTGCGGGTCGGCAGATGCCACGACCTTCGCCTTGCGGGTCGCATCCTCATCACGGCCGGCTACCTCGATGCGAGCCTCGACGTCGCGGACGCACGAGGGGGCGCGCACCCCGGCGATGGCCTTTTCGACCTTGACGCCGAGAACCCGGGCACGCCCGACGCAACTCGTGAGCTCTTCGAGGCGCAGCTCGGGGCCCTCGAAGCCGCCGACCAGGAGGGCCCCCGGAAGGGTGCCCTCGCGTTCCTCGTCGGGGCGGAGAGCGCGGGTGCACTGGTCGCCGCTGAGCTGCGCGCAGCGGGCATGCCGTTCAGTGTTGAGCGCCACGAGCGTGTGCTTGTCGACGTGCTCGGGCCGCGGGGCGCCGGCGGGCGGCCCGCGAAGCTCGAAGCCGCAGCGTCGGCGGTCCGGGCCGCGCTCGGCGAGCCGACGCTCAACGTCGATTCCCCGAAAGATCTGCTCGCGGCCCTGCGGCGGGCGGGGCTCGACGTCGCGAGCACCAGTAAGTGGGAGCTCTGGGGGAAGGAGCACCCCGTCGTTGAGGCGCTGCTGCATTACAAGCGCCTGCACCGCCTCTTCACGGCGAACGGGTGGACGTGGCGAGACGAGTGGATCCACGGGGGACGCTTTCGGCCCGACTATGTCCCCGGTGGCGTCGTGACTGGCCGCTGGGCGACAAGCGGCGGCGGGGCCATGCAGCTCCCGAAGGAGATCCGTAACGCCGTGGTCGCCGACCCTGGCTGGAAACTCATCGTGGCCGACGCGGCCCAGCTCGAGCCGCGCATCCTCGCCGCGATGTCGGGCGACGAGGCAATGGCCAGGGCCGGCGCGCAGCGCGACATGTACACAGCGTTCGTCGACCGCGGCGTCGTGCCCGATCGCGACAGCGCGAAGGTCGCGATGCTCGGCGCCATGTACGGAGCGACGACCGGCCAGAGTGCTGTCCTGCTTCCAGGGCTGGAGCGGGCCTACCCGCGGGCCATGGGGCTCGTGGCCTCGGCCGCGCGGTCGGGCGAGCGCGGCCAGCAGGTGCACACCTGGCTTGGGCGCACCTCGCCATGGCCACCCGCGGAGTTCTCGCCGCGTGACTTCGGCCGCTTCACCCGCAACTTCATCGTGCAGGGCACCGCCGCCGAGTGGGCGCTCACCTGGATGGCGGGCATCAGGCAGCGCCTCGCCAAGCTCGGCACGGTGGCAGGCGGAGCGAGCGGGGCCGTCGTGGATGCGCCACTCGAGCAGACCGCGCACCTCGCCTATTTCCTGCACGACGAAGTCGTGGTGCACGCGCCCGCTGAAGTCGCCGAGCGGGCGGCAGCGGAGGTCGTGGCGGCCGCGGCCGAGGCCGGACGGCTTCTGTTTTCGGGCAGCCAGGTCACCTTCCCCGTTGTCGCGCACGTCGTCGACAGTTACGGCGAGGCAAAGTAGCGCCTCTCGACGCCGCTCCCAGGCTCAGCGCTTCGGCCACACCCACTGCGGCCCTTCGAACTGGAGCTGGCCGCGGATGCTCGTGGAGCCCCCTTCCTTCTCGAGTTCGATGACGTTCGCGTCGTCGCGCAGCCCGTCCACGAGGGGCTGAGAGTGCGTGACGACGATGACCTGCGTCTGCTCGGACGCGCGTCGGATCAGGCCGGCGAGCGTCGGGAGCAGGCTGGGGTGGAGACTCGCCTCCGGCTCGTTGAGGACCAGCAGCTCCGGCATCCGCGGTGACAGGAGGGCGGTGGCGAGCAGGATCATCCGAAGCGTGCCGTCCGACAGCTCCCGCGCATCCAGTGGTCGAGCGAGGCCAGGCTGCGACATGACGAGCCTCGCCATGCCCGACTCGTCCTCCTCGATGCCGACCCGCGACCCCGGGAAGGCCGCGTCGATGGCGGCGTGGAAGGCCTTCGCGTGACCGACACGCTGCACGGTCGCGAGCGCCGCCGGCAGCCGTGAGCCGTCGTCCGGGAGCACGGGCGTGAAGGTCGCGGGGCTCGGAAGCCTCGATGGTGCCGCGGCGTCGGTGCGCAGGTAGTCGAGGAAGCGCCAGCCGCGCGCCGACTCCCGGAGTGCGGAGAGCTCTGGCGCCGTGGATGGGTCGGCGAGGGTCGCGAGCATCGACTCGGCTTCGCGGACGCTCCACTCGGCATGCACCAGTTTGAAGTTGGCGTCGCGCACCTTGACCAGGTTCCCTCGCCGCTCGACGAGCGTCGTCGATGGCCGCAGCAGCTCGCTCGACCAGACGAGTTCGCTCTTGACGACCGGGTCGAACGGGAAGTCTGAGATGACCGGGATTCCGAGGTCGATCGCGAAGTTCTGCAGGGGCCGCGGATGCTTCACCGGTGGCATGCCGAGGTCGGTCGCGTACGAGGCGGTCGAGGTGCGAAGCCCGAGCTTGAGGGAGACTGGGGTTCCGCGCGATCGCTCGCCCGCGTGCAGTGCCGCGCGCAAGCCGCCCTCCATGGCCAGCGACGACAGGGCGCCCTCGCGGATGATGTCGTGCAGTAGCCGAAGGGCGCGGTACAGGTTCGACTTGCCGCTGCCGTTTGCGCCCGTGACGACGTTCAGGCGTTCGAGCCCCACCGTGACGCTCTTGATGGACCGGTAGTTCTCGATGGCGAGGAGTTCAAGCATGCTCACACGCTAGGAGGTGCCGCCGACAAACATCACTGAGGGCGCGAAGAAGCCCCTCGGCGGAGCTGAACTCCGACGCGAGGGGCTTCCGGTCGACGAGGCCTACTTGACCTGGCGGATGAGCTTCTTGTTGACGAACTCCTCGATGCCGAGCGAGCCGAGCTCGCGGCCGAAGCCCGAGCGCTTCACGCCGCCGAACGGCAGCTCCGGGCTGTCGAGGCCGACTCCGTTGATGTAGACCATGCCTGCTTCGATGGCGTCGGCGACGCGCTGCGCCTGCTCCTGGTCGGTCGTGAACAGGTACGAGCCGAGACCGAAGGGGGTCGCGTTGGCGAGCTCGACGGCCTCCTCTTCGCTGCTGACCTTGTAGAGCGCTGCAACCGGCCCGAAGAACTCCTCGGTGTACGCGTCGTTATCCGGCGTGACTCCGGCGAGCACCGTCGACTGGAAGAAGTTCCCGTCGTGGCCGCCGCCTGCGAGCAGCTGCGCGCCCTGCGCGACGGCGCGCTCGACCTGTTCGGCGAGGTTCTTGGTCGCCGGTGCCGACGAGAGCGGCCCGAGCTCGGCGTCGTCCTTCGTCGGGTCGACGGGGGAGACCGCGGACATCGCGGCCGTGAACTTCTCGGCGAACTCGTCGTAGAGCGAGTCGATGACGATCATGCGCTTCGCGCCGTTGCAAGCCTGACCCGAGTTGTCGAGGCGGGCTGCGACCGCGGCCTCGACGGCCTCGTCGACGCTGTCGGTGCTGAGCAGGATGAACGGGTCAGACCCGCCGAGCTCGAGCACAACCTTCTTGAGGTTGCGCCCGGCGATCTCGGCGACGGCCGCGCCTGCGCGCTCCGAACCGGTCAGCGAGACACCGTGGATGCGGTCGTCAGCGATGATGTCGGCGATCTGCTCGTTGGTGGCGAAGATGTTGACGTACGCGCCTTCCGGGAAGCCCGCATCCGCGAAGATCCTCTCGAGAGCGGACGCAGACTCAGGGCACTGGCCCGCGTGCTTCAGCAGGATCGGGTTGCCGAGCACCAGGTTCGGACCGGCGAAGCGGGCGACCTGGTAGTACGGGAAGTTCCACGGCATGATGCCGAGGAGCGGCCCGATGGCGGTGCGGCGGATGAGAGCCGTGCCCTCGCCGCCGAGCAGCTCGATCGGTGCATCCTTCAGGAAGTTCTCCGCGTTGTCGGCGTAGTACTGCAGGATGTCGGCGCTGAAGTCGACCTCGCCGTACGACTGCTCCATGGGCTTGCCCATCTCGCGCGTGATGATCTCGGCGAGTTCCTCGCGGCGCTCGCGGTGCAGCTCGGCGGCGCGGCTCATGAGGGCGGCGCGCTCCGCGACGGTGCTGGGCTTCGACCAGGTGCGGTACGCACCATCGAGGCTCTGCAGGGCAGTCTCGATGCCGTCCTCGGTGACGAGCGGGAATTCCTCTCCCTGCTCGCCAGTCGCTGGGTTCACAACTACGTAGGTGCTCAAACTCACTCCAGACATTGGATGCGTGCGCGCAACATCGCGCGATTGGGTGAAGCCTAGGAGATGCGGCCTATGAAACCCAGGGTTCGGGACCGGATTTACTAAATGTCGTTCATTTTTCTCAGGCGCCCCGTGTCCTGGACTTCGCGCGCTCCCAGCCGCGCAGCCCTATGCTCTCGACCGGCGGGAGACGCCCGCCGCTGAGAGGCGGGCATGTTCGAGATGCAGAGACCGGATGCACGCGGCGGGCGCACCAGCGACCAGCCTGGCACGCTGCCAGGCGGGGAACCCAGCGCGGGCGCGACGGAAGACAACGACTTCCTGCGCGCCTTCAAGCGCTTCCTCGACCGAGTCAACGAGTCCCCGGCCGAGCAGGCAGCCCAGCGCACACCGTTCGGGGACGAGCTGAGCGAGTTCCTCGGGGCCGACGCCGCGGCCTTGCCGGTCGTCGTGGAGGACTTCGCGAGCTACCGCATCGTCGATGCAGATCTCGCGCTCGAAGAACTCGCAGGCCGCGGTGACGCGCAGCTCATCGGCGTGGCCGGGGGATCGGCCCACGCCCACGCCGGACTCGCGGAACTGATCACGAGTGCGCACATGCGCTTCAGGAGCGGCCCGGCCGAATACGCAGAGAAAGCGACCGGCCCATCGACCACCCGACAGGTCGTGAGCTTCGGCGCTCGCCTCTTCACCTACCTGGGTGAGCCGGTTGTCGTGATGCAGCGAGCCGCTCGCGGCGACATGGGGCGTCCGCAAGGGCAGCTCGAGGTGCTCGCCGCATCCGCCCCGCTCGTCTCCCAGCTGCTCAGCGAAGTCCGCTCGCTCATGGTCGAGCGCTCCGTGCTGCGCGGCAAGGTGCTCACCTTCGAGAACAGCGACTACCGGATGGACGCTGGTGCGTCGTTCCTGGAGCGGCCGAACGTGGCCGACACCGACGTGATCCTCCCCAGTGGAGTGCTCGACTCGGTGATCGCCCACGTCGTCGAGATCGGGAAGCAGCGCGAGGCGCTGCTCGCCGCCGGCCAGCACCTCAAGCGCGGCGTGCTCCTCTACGGCCCTCCCGGCACCGGGAAGACGCTCACCGTCAGGCACCTCCTGAGCCGCACCGAGGGAGTGACAGCCGTGCTGCTGACCGGGTCAAGCATCCAATACATCGGTGCGGCGGCCGAGCTCGCGCGCACGCTGCAGCCGTCGATCGTCGTGATGGAAGACATCGACCTCGTTGCAATGGAGCGGCACGCGTCGCCGCAACCGCTGCTCTTCGAGGTGCTCGATGCGCTCGACGGGCTCGACGGCGACGCTGACGTCGCCTTCATCATGACCACGAACCGAGTGCAGGTGCTCGAGCGCGCCCTGGTGTCCAGGCCAGGTCGAGTCGATCTTGCCGTCGAGATCGCGCTCCCGGGTGGGCCGGAACGCTTCCGGCTCCTCGAGAAGTACTCAGCAGGTCTGCCCTTCAACGAGGCGGCGCTCAGGGAGGCGGCCGAGCGCGCCGAGCAGACCACGGGTTCGTTCGCGAAGGAGCTTGTCCGCCGTGCGGTGCTCGCCGCGGCAAGGGCAGGCGTCGAACCTGACGACAGCATTCTGCTGCACGAGCTCGACGAGCTGATGTCGGCGCAGTCCGCGCTCACACGGCGGCTACTCGGCGACGGCACGGAACCGAGCGGCGATGAGCTGGGCGAAGGTGGGATGGAGATCATCTCCACGGCGGAGGGCGACCGCACCGGCGCCGTCACCTACATCCCGCTGGGCGCCCAGGTCGACCCAGGCTGGACCGCATACGTGCCCGATTCGGGCGACGTCTACCGTCCGGAGCTCGACGAGCAGACGCCCGAATCTGAGCGCTGAGCCGGGACAGTCAAGCACGGGCCGGGACGCCCGGACGCCACCGGTGCTCGTTCCTCAGCTGGAGGGAGCCCGCCAGTACGTTGACGTGAAGGTGCGCGTGGATGCGCCGCCAGGGTCGCTCGGTGGGCGCGTCCCTCGGCTGAAGTCGCGCACCTTGATGCGCCAGCCATCCGCCGTGCGCACGAACGTGTCGATGTAGTCGCCGCTTGCCGTCGTGCCGTCCGTGCGGACGAGGAGGAACTTCGACCAGGACTTGATCGTGCTGGCATCGACGCGATGCAGTGCCGTGTCGGTCGTGTAGTGCGGGTGATACGGCTTCACGGTGTTGATGACGCGGGCGAGCGCTTCGTCGCCGCGCACCGCGTTCGGGCCGGTTCCGAACGAGAAGTTGGTCGTGAAGACCTTCCGCAGGTGGGCCCAGTCGCGGTTGTCGATGAGCTGCCCGTAGCGTGCGAGCACGTCAAGGACTTCCGCGGCGTCGTTTGCCGAGACCCGCGCATCAGAGACGTTTCCAGTCGAGTCCCGCGCATCCGCGGTGCCTGCCGCTGCCGTCGTCATCGCCCCGCCTCGAACGCCTCGAACGAGTCGAACGTCTCAGCGCCAGCGGCTGAGTACTCGCCGTCCGGTCGCTGGCGGTTGCGCTCGGTGACCCGACGGCTCGTGATGACCCAGGTGCCGTCGCGCTCTTCCAGGGTATCGAGGTAGTCGCCGCCCGCGGCCGACGCTTCGTAGGTGACGAGCACGTAGCGGCTCCAGGCCACGGCGGTGCCCGGCGCGTCACCGGCGCGGATGACGGTGTTGAGCGTGTGGTGAGACGGGAGGTGCCCGCCCGAAGCCGTGGCGAGCTGCAGCTCGAAGGTCTGCGCTCCCGAGGGCCCTGCGAAGGTGCCGGCTGGCGTCTCGAAGCGTGCATCCGCCCCGACGATCGTGGCGAGCGCCTCCCATTCGCCGTTGTCGACGAAATGCCCGTAGAGGGCAAGAGTCTGCTGGATTCCCCAGCGGTCGTCTGCAGTCAGTTCGTCTGCGGTGAGTGCGGTCATGTTCAGCCCCATTTTATTGTCGAGCCAGCGTCGATCGGCAGCTGGATTCCGGTGATGTAGCGAGCCTCGGATGAGGCCAGGAAGAGGACGGCGTTGGCGACGTCGACGGGCTCGATCCAGCCAACATCGAGGAGCTTGCCTCGACTCCAGAGCTCTCGGACGTCGTCCGGCGTCGGGTTCTCGAGGTCTGGCCTGGATGCGCGCAGGTTGGCGTCGTTCATGACGAGAGGGGTGGCGACGGCGGTGGGGTGGATGGTGTTGACCCGCACGCCGTATGGGCCGAGCTCGTGCGCCCACGCCCGTGCGAGCCCGACCACGCCGTGCTTCGCGGCCGCGTACGTTCCCCCGCCGCCAGAGGCGCGCAGGCCGGCGCTCGAGGAGGTGATGATGATGCTTCCAGGGCTCACCTCGGCCTTGAGGACGGGGATCGCGGCCTTCACCGTGCGCCACACGCCGCCGAGATTCACGTCGATCTGCGCGTTCCAGTCGTCCTCGGTGACGTCTTCCGCCAGCCCGGATCCGAGGACTCCCGCGTTCGCGAAGACAACATCGAATGCCCCGAGTGTGTCGACCCCGTGCCGGACGGCCGCATCAAGCGATCCCTGATCGGTCACGTCGGCGTGCACCGCGAGGGCGCGAACTCCGAGGGACTCGGCGCCTGCCACGACTTCAGCGAGCCGCTCACTCGACTCCGCCCGGTCGAGCGCGACGATATTCGCCCCCTCCTGAGCGAGGCGACGGACCGTGGCGCTGCCGATGCCGCCGGCCGCCCCAGTGATGAGCGCGGTGGATCCCGCGAGTCTGCCCGAACTGTTCCGTCGTGCGTCCGACATGCCTACCCTGTTCCTCCTCATGAAGTGGCTGTGCTGGGCTCATAGAGTTACCGCGCTGGGCTCATGAAGTTGCTGCGCTGGCCTGATGAAGTCGCTGCGCTGGGCTGACAGTCTCACCGACCTCCGACATTCGGGCGTCGTCGCCGGTCGCGGAGCTTCCCCGGGCGTCACGGGCGGAAATGTCGACAGGAAACCGGCATGTGCGCGCCGATCTGTGTTTTGTGGCCGGTTCCGCATCCGCTTTTGCTAGTTTGTTGAACTAGTTTCCCTAGCGTCCAGCGCGCCAGCACGAGGAGGACCATGGCGCACAAGCCAGCCGAGCGCTCGTCCGGGTACTGGTACCCCACGGGTGGGGAGCACGCGACCTCGGTCGACGTGCTAAACCTGCTTCGCGAGTACCGCGAGGCAGAGGCGAAGATGCGCGCCAGAACGCGGTCGTCGATGCGCATGAACGAGAACGACCTTCTCGCGCTTCGCTTCCTGCTCCAGCAGCAGAGGCACGGCAAGGCCGTTGTGCAGAAAGACCTTGGGGAGCGCCTCAATATCTCCTCCGCATCCGTGACGGGCCTGGTGGATCGCCTCGTGAAGAGCGGTCACGTCGAACGTCGGCCGCACCCGACGGATCGTCGTGCTTCGATCATCGCGGCGACCGGGGAGTCGGACAAGGAAGTTCGAGAGACCCTCGGTGTCATGCATCAGCGGATGATCGCCGTCGTGGATTCCCTGAGTGTCGAGGAGCTCGACGGCGTCGCCAAGTTCCTCTCCGGAATGGTCGGGTCCGTCGCGGCGCCAGAGCCTGAAGGTGTGGACGCCGGCGACGGCTCCGGCGCTCAAGTGGCCGAGGGTCCAGACGATGCCCCGGTCATGGTTGTGCACGGCTGCTAGTCGAGCATCCCGCATCCCGCATCGTCGCGGTGCTTCCTACTCGCTGCGCCGATGCGAGTCAACCCCCTTGTTCAAGATATTTAGTTAGATAAGCTACATAGATGCTCGGACAACGACGAAGGCTCAACCGCACTGCAGTAGCCGACGCTCGACGACGGGCAGAGGACCGATATTGGGATGTGTACCAGCGCACCGTGATGCCTGGCGAGCTGCTCGCGCTCTGCTTCGTCGGAGCCACGATCTCGATCGGCATCGCCGTCTCCTTCTTCGCCTTCATGCCCCGGTAGGCGCAGGATGTCCTGGTAGGGAGGCCCCAGCCCCGCTCGGCACGTCGTCTTGCTCACTTGGATGGTCGGCACAACGCGCTCGGCCGGCCGGTCGATTGGTGCCAGGCTCGGGATGCGCATCCACCCCGGATGCCGTGGCGCAAGGGAGCGACATGACCGACCTCGCATCGATGACCGGACTCGAACAACTGCAGGCGCACCTCGCGAGCGGGGCGGAGATCGCACCGATCGCGCAGCATTTCGGTATGTCCGTCGTGAGCTTCGCTGAGGGCGAGGTCGTGTTCGAGGGTGTGCCGGACCGGACGCACTACAACCCGATCGGGACCGTCCACGGCGGATTCGCCGCGACGCTCCTCGACTCGGCGTGCGGGACGGCGGTCCACACGACGCTGCGTCCGGGGCAGGCCTACACCTCGCTCGAGATCAAGGTCAGCTTCCTGCGGCCGATGACGGCCGAGACCGGGCCAGTACGAGTCCGCGGCCGGGTCGTGAAGTCGGGGGCGCGGGCAGCGTTCGTCGAAGCGGAGCTCCGTGATTCCAGCGAGGTACTCCTCGCCACGGCGACGAGTACCTGCGCCATCTTCCCGAGCCGTTGACCCTTGGGTGAGCCGGCCGCTTTCCACAGCTTTGCGCCCGGCCGCGCCCCCGAAACAACCACAGGATAGAATCGGGTCCCGTGACCGGAACGAATCTCCTCGGTATCCCCGAGACGCGCCTCGCTGCTGAGCCAGAGGTCGTCGACGACCTCTCGAACCTGCCTCACGACCAGGCCGCGCTCGCGGCCATCGTCGAGAAGCACCCCGCGTCTTCGCTGGCCTGGGCCGCGCTGGCGGATGCGGCACACGCCGAGGGCAACACGATCGGCGCGTACGCGTATGCGCGGGTCGGCTACCACCGCGGGCTCGACGCGCTCCGCAAGGCGGGCTGGCGCGGGCAGGGCCCGGTTCCGTGGTCGCACGAGCCGAACAGGGGAGTCCTGCGCGCGTTCTACGCGCTCCGGCGAAGCGCGGCGGAGATCGGGGAGGAAGGTGAGCCGGAGCGGCTCGCCGACCTGCTGCATGACGCTGACCCGCAGGCGATCATCGAGATCGATCGGACGTACGCGGCCGACTGAGCGGGCATCCGCTCGGACGCACCGGGTCACACCACAGGACAAGCAGGGAAGGGGCGGGGCCGCAGAATCGGCCAGCCCAACCGCGTGGCTCACGCCACGCACACGACAGGCGCGAGCTGCGCCGATCCGACAGAGAACAGGGGCACACATGCCAGGCGTAGCGATTATCGGCGGCCAGTGGGGCGACGAGGGCAAGGGTAAGGCGACTGACCTCCTCGGCGACCGCATCGACTACGTCGTGAAGTTCAACGGCGGCAACAACGCAGGTCACACGGTCGTGATCGGCAACGAGAAGTACGCGCTGCACCTGCTGCCGTCCGGCATCCTCACCCCGGGCGTGACCCCGGTCATCGGCAACGGGGTTGTCATCGACCTCGACGTGCTGTTCCACGAGATCGACCACCTCGAGGAGCGCGGCGTCGACACCTCGAAGCTGCGTGTCTCCGCGAACGCGCACCTCATCACGGGCTACCACACGACCCTCGACAAGGTGACTGAGCGCTTCCTCGGAAAGCGCCAGATCGGCACGACCGGCCGCGGCATCGGGCCGGCCTACGCCGACAAGATCAACCGCATCGGCATCCGCGTGCAGGATCTCTTCGACGAGAACATCCTGCGCCAGAAGGTCGAAGCCGCGCTCTTCGGCAAGAACCACCTCCTCGTGAAGGTCTACAACCGCCGCGCGATCACGGTCAACGAGATCGTGGATGCGCTCCTCGTGCACGCTGAACGCCTCCGCCCCATGGTCGGCGACACCTCGCTCGAGCTGTACGACGCCCTCAACGCGGGCCGCAACGTCGTCTTCGAGGGTGGCCAGGCCACCATGCTCGACGTCGACCACGGCACCTACCCGTACGTGACGTCCTCGTCGTCGACCGCGGGAGGCGCATCCACGGGTGCAGGCGTCGGGCCAACCCAGATCAACCGCATCATCGGCATCGTCAAGGCCTACATCACGCGCGTCGGCGCCGGCCCCTTCCCGACCGAGCTGTTCGACGAGTGGGGCGAGCTGCTCCGCACCCGCGGCGGCGAGTTCGGCACCACGACGGGGCGCCCGCGCCGCACCGGCTGGTACGACGTTCCCGTCGCGCGCTACACGGCACGCATCAACGGCGTCACCGACTTCGTCATGACGAAGCTCGACGTGCTCAGTGGCATCGAGAGCATCCCCGTCTGCGTCGCCTACGACGTCGACGGTGTCCGCTTCGACGAGATGCCCGTGTCGCAGTCGGACATCCACCACGCGAAGCCCATCTACGAGTACTTCGACGGCTGGACGGAAGACCTCTCCGGCTGCCGCACCTTCGAGGAGCTGCCCGAGAACGCGCAGCTCTACGTGAAGGCCCTCGAGCGTCTCTCCGGTGCCCGCATCTCCGCGATCGGCGTCGGCCCGAAGCGCGACGAGATCATCCAGATCCACGACCTCATCGACTAACGGGCCAGCCGGCCACAGTTGTTCGAGGAAGGCCCGGACGGAACCCCAGATGGGGACCGTCCGGGCCTTCTCGCTGTGCCCCTTCGTGAGGCCCCGCGAAGACTTCCGCGGACGCGGAACCCATCGCGAGTCGCAGCGTTGCGGGAGTGAGCGGCGGGGCTCCCGCGGCCTGAGACAATCGACGACGTGAATAGCGCTCCCGCCGCCCTGACCGTCTTGCCTGACCCCCAGTTCGTGATGGTCGGCGACGGTCACCGCATTGCCACGTACACCTGGGGTGAGCCGGATGCGCCCACCGTCATCGTCGTGCACGGCTTCGCCTCGAGCACGAAAGACAACTGGGTCGCGACCGGCTGGGTGCGCGACCTGCTGCGAGCCGGCTACCGCGTGCTCGGGCTCGACCAGCGCGGACACGGGCAGAGCGACAAGCCGCACGAGGGCCGCGACTACGACATCCGCACGCTTGCTTCCGACGTCGAGGCGGTGCTCGACGCCTACCTCGTCGACACGGCCCTGTACGTGGGCTACTCGCTCGGCGCGCGCGTCGGGTGGGAAGTCGCCCAGGACTTCGCCGACCGCATCCCGCGCGTTGTGCTCGGCGGAGTGCCGGACGGGGTGCCGCTCGGGCGCCTCGACATCGGGCAGGTCCGTGAGCTCATCGACCACGGCACGCCTGTGCAGGACCCGGTGACACAGAACTACCTCGCCCTCACCGAGCGCGTCGGCGGCAACGACCTGCGTGCGCTCCTCGCGATCGCAGAAGGGATGCGCGCATCCGGCAAGGCGGACCCCGACCTGGGACGCGTCCCGCAGCAGCCCGTGCTGTTCGCGACGGGCTCCCTCGACGGGATCATCGAGGGATCGAGGGCGCTCTCGGCTGCGACGCCGCAGGCCCGCTTCTTCGAGATCCCGGATCGCCACCACTTCAACGCGCCAGGCTCGCGTGACTTCCGCGCGGCTGCCCTCGCCTTCCTCGCGGAAGAAGCCTGACGCCGACTCGAAGCCCGGCGCCGGTGCGGACTCGCCTGCGCTGCGACGGGACCTAGCCGACGCGGTCAAGGGATGCCTGGGCCGGCGCTCGGCCGTGGGCGGCAGGATGCCTACATGTCGAAGGCACTGAAGCGTCCCGCTCGCAAACACGACGGAAGCATCCCGTGGATCGTCGTCGTTCCGTTTGCTATCTCCGGGGTCATCCACCTCGTGAAGCCTGCTGTGTTCGAGCCGATCATCCCGAAGCCGCTGCGAGGGAAAGCGCGAGAGCTTGTTGTTGCGTCGGGAGTCGCCGAGCTGGCCTGCGCTGCCGGCCTGCTGCGCGAATCCACCCGTCCGGCGGCGGGGCTCGCGAGCGCGGCCGTGCTGCTCGCGGTGTGGCCCGCCAACGCGCAGATGAGCGTCGACCTCGGGCGACGTGCAGTGAGGAAGAAGGACGCGAAGTCCGCCGTCGCGTTTGTCGTCTCGGTCGCGCGCCTTCCACTGCAGGTCCCGCTCATCAAGGCCGCGCTCCGCGCGTAGACCCGGCCCCGCCGGTGGAGCGGCGGCGCATCCGCCGTGAACTTCAGTGACAACCGGCTGGTGCCCTCCGCTCACCGTCGCATGACGCCGAGTTGTCACCGAAGTTCGACGCTCGGCCGTGAAAGCCAGCCGTGCGCGGGGCAAGCGCCGCTCGCCGCCAGGTGCGGGCGCTAGCCTGCTTTGATGGGTATCGAAGGGCAGAGCGGTCAGGGCAGTTCGACCGGGCAGACTGAGCAGACACGCACGCCGACACAGCAGCGGGAGGTCGAGCGCAAGTACGACATCCCCGAGGGCTCGGCCAAGCCGGACCTGTCGAAGCTCGGCGGTGGCCTGAGTGCCGGAGAGCCGAACACGGAGAAGCTTGTTGCCGAGTACGTCGACAGCCCTGACCTGGTGATTCTCGGCGCGCGCTGCGTGCTGCGTCGCCGCACGGGAGGGGACGACGAGGGGTGGCACCTGAAGCGGCCGCGCAGCGGTGACGAGCGCATCGAGCTGCACGCGCCGGTTGGCTCACCGCGCCGCGTGCCGCCAGAGCTGAGGGCCGAGTTCGCGGAGATTCTGGGCGATCGCCCCGTGCTGCCGCTTGTCGAGCTGACGACGATGCGCACGACAACCGAGGTGTGGGGCGCCGCGGACACCGAGGGTGCCGAGCGACCGCTCGTGGCGCTCATCTGCGAGGACGACGTGCACGCGAAGGTTGTGCGGCTCGGTCACCAGCGTGAGCTGGCGTGGCGTGAGTACGAGGTCGAGCTTGTAGGCGATGCCCCGCTACGGGTCTTCGACGAGGTCGAGTCGGCCCTCTTCGCTGCCGGGCTGGTGGCCTCCGCGCACAAGTCGAAGATGGTTCGGTCGCTCGAAGGGGTCGAGGCGACTCCGCCAGCAACGGCGGGCGGCCCGGTCGGCGCGGCCGTCGTAGCGGCGCTTGCGCGGCGCTTCGGCGAGTTCCAGGCGAGCGAGGCGCTCGCCCGCACCGATGAGCCGGATGCGGTCCACCAGACGCGGGTCGCCGTCCGCCGCCTCCGCAGCCTGCTGACGGTGTTCGCCGACGTGTTCAAGAAGGGTGCCACGGACGAGCTGCGTGATGAGCTTCGATGGGTGGGCCGCGTGCTCGGTGAGCCGCGCGACGCTGAGGTGCTCTCTGAGGTGCTCGCGGCGGAGTTTGAGGCGCTGGGTGCGGATGAAACGCAGCTCAGGGTCGGCGAGGTGCAGCACCTTGTCCTCGGCTGGCTGGGGGAGCGCCACGAAGCCGCGTTCTCCGAGTTCCTGGCAGCAGTGGATAGCGCCCGCTGGGACGCCCTGCACGTCAAGATCGTCGATTTCCTCGCCGATCCGCCGCTTGCGGCACGCGCGGAGCTTCGCGCGGCGGGCGCCATGCGGCGTGCGGCTCGGGACGCGATGCGCCGAGTGGCCGCTCGCACCGACCGTGCGCGGAAGAAGCCGCAGAAGTCTGAGCGCTGGCACGATGTGCGCAAGTCCGTGAAGTCGGTGAGGTACGCATTCGAGGCGCTTGAGGGGCTGCCGGACCTCAAGGCTGGCGGCGAGCGGAAAGCCTGGAAGCGGGTCGCGAAGGTCTTCGGCGGTGTGCAGGATGGTGCGCTCCTCGACGACGAGCTGACGAGCCTGATCGCTCGGGTCCAGGCCGAGGCGAGCGACGGGGTGGAGCTACCTGGGGAGACGGTCGAAGTGCTCGAGAGTGCGCGGGAGCGCATCCGTGACCGGCACGACGCCGAATTGGTTCGAGCCCGAGACCTGCTCGACGACCTCGTCTGATGGCAGTCAACAACGGCATCGCGAGCGCATCGACCATCTGGGATGCGCTGGATGCGGCGACCCGTGCCCGCACCGCGTTCACGCTCGGGTTCCTCAGCACTGCCGGAATCGACGGCCAGCCGCACGTGCGCGCCGTCATCCTGCGCGAGGCCGACGCCGATGCTGGCACGGTCTTCTTCTCGACGCACGTGCTCTCGGCGAAGGTTGGGGAGATCGACCAGAACCCGCTCGTGGCGATCACCTTCTACGACGCGGATGCGGATGTGCAGCTGCGCCTCGAGGGCCGGGCCGAGCTCGTCACCGACGAGCGCATCCGTCGAACCGCTTGGGACTCCTTCGGCGCGGGAACCAAGCAGCTGTTCGCGTCGCCGCTGAGTCCGGGGAGTCCGCTTCCTCAAGCCGATGCTGCTGCGGGCGGCGACTCGAGCGCCAACTCAAACGACGACGAGGCGGCCTACGCACGCTTCGCGTGGGTCGCCGTGCACGTGAACAATATCGATGCGATCGACCTGTCAGCCGATGAGCACCTGCGCTACCGTTTCACGAGGGTCGGCAACGGCTGGGACGCGACGCGCGTCGTCCCGTAGCTGCTCATCCCTGGCTGCGCTGGCGCTCTCAGGCGAGCGCCGCGTCGATGGCGTCAGCCGAAAGGACATGGTCGACGGCAAGCGCGCTCGCCCCGAGGATGGCGGCTTCGCCCCGCGCTCGGGATGCGACGACCCTGAGGTGCTGCGTAGCGAGGGGCAGCGAGCGCGAGTAGACAACCTCGCGGATGCCGGCCATGAGCTGCTCGCCGGCTTCGGCGATGCTTCCGCCGATGACGATCATCGACGGGTTCAGCATGCTGACGCAAGCGGCAAGCACGGTGCCGACGTCGCGCCCGGCCTGGCGGAGTGCGCGGGCCGCGTTGAGATCGCCCGAGCGAACGAGTGCGACGATCTGGGCGCTGCCTGAGACCTCGATGCCCTCTTCGCGGAGCCTGCGGGCGATCGCGTCGCTGCCGGCGACGGCCTCGAGGCAGCCGAGGTTGCCGCAGCGGCAGGGGATGTCGTCCGCCCCCGGCACGGCGATGTGGCCGATGTCGCCTGCCGCGCCCCGAGCGCCGCGGCGTAGCGAGCCGTCGGCGATGATGCCGGAGCCGATGCCAGTCGCGACCTTCACGAACAGCAGGTCGGAGACGTCTGGCCACTCGCTGCGGTGCTCGCCGAGGGCCATGATGTTGACGTCGTTGTCGACGAGCACGGGCGCGTCGAAGTGGGCTCCGAGCCTGCCGGCGACGTCGGCGTCGTCCCAGCCGGGCATGATGGGCGGGTTGATGGGGCGGCCCGAGCTGAACTCGACGGGGCCAGGCAACCCGACGCCGACGCTCACGAGCTCTCGGCGCCCGCGGCCGGAGGCGGCGAGCATCTCGTCGCCCTTGTTGCACACCCAGGCGAGCACCGTGTCCGGCCCGAGGTCGATGGGCAGCTTGTCTTCGGAGTCGGCGATGATGTTCGAGGCTAGGTCGGTGAGGGCCATGCGGGCGTGCGTGGCACCGAGGTCGACGGCGAGAACGACTCGGCTCTCGGGGGAGAAGGCGAAGACCGCGGGGGGCCTGCCGCCCGTCGAGTGGGCCTCGCCGACGGTGACGATGAGGCCGGCCGTCATGAGCATGTCGATGCGGGTCGCAACCGTGGAGCGGGCTTGGCCGGTGACGGATGCGAGCTCGGCGCGTGTGCGTGGGGCCCCGTCTCTGAGCATCTGGAAGAGCTCCCCGGGTCCTGTCTGGCGCGACGCCGGCTTCGGCAGCTGTTCAACGACCATGGGGGTCTCCCTTCTCGGTTCGGCTGTCGGTGGAAGCCGACTTCGCCACGTTACCGCGCGGTTCGTCGACGGTGACTGCGATGCTTCTGCGTGGTGGCGTATCTCAATTGTGCAACAGGCATGAGACTTTTGCTTGACCGTCGACAGAAGTGAGGGTAGCTTTCGACACATGGTCAACGAAGACCCCACATCGGGTCCATCCCCACTCCTGCAGATGCGCGGCATCGTCAAGCAGTTCCCTGGAGCACGGGCTCTCGACGGCGTCGACCTCGACGTCCTCCCCGGGGAGGTGCACTGCTTGCTCGGCCAGAACGGTGCAGGCAAGTCGACGCTCATCAAGGTCCTTGCCGGCGCACACCAGCCGACCGAAGGGCAGCTCCTCCTCGACGGCGAGCCCATCACCATCCCGAACCCCGTCGCCGCCCTCGGGCTCGGCATCGCGACGATGTACCAGGAGCTCGACGTCGTCGACGGGCTGACCGTCGCAGAGAACGTCTACCTCGGGCACGAGCTCGACACGGCTGGCGTCTCGCGTCGCGCCGAGGCGAAGCAGCGCACGAGGGAGATCCTCGCGCGGCTCGGTCACTCCGAGATCTCGCCGACGACGGAGGTCGGCGAGCTGTCGGCCGCCGGCAAGCAGATCGTCTCCATGGCACGGGCGCTGTCGCACGACGCCAGAATCATCGTCATGGACGAGCCCTCCGCGGTGCTCGACTCGGAAGAGGTCGCGAACCTCTTCCGCGTGGTCGAGGAGCTCACGAAGGCGGGCGTCGCGATCATCTACATCTCCCACCGCCTGGAAGAGATCCGCACCATCGGCGACCGCATCACGGTACTCAAGGACGGCCGCACGGTCGCCCAGAACCTCCCGGTCAGCGAGACGCCGACCTCCGAGCTCATCACGCTCATGACGGGCCGCAAGGTCGAGTACCTGTTCCCCGAGTCGCCGGAGCTTCCGGCGGATGCTCCCGTTCTGCTCGACGTGCAGGACCTCGCCCTCGCCGACACGTTCTCGGACGTCTCCTTCACGGTCTCTGCCGGGGAGATCGTCGGGTTTGCTGGCCTCGTCGGGGCTGGTCGCAGCGAGATCATCGAGACCATCTACGGGGCGCGAAAGGCCACGGGCGGCACGGTCACGGTCGAGGGTAAGACGCTCAAGCGCGGTTCTGTCACCGCCGCGGTCAACGCGGGCATCGGCCTCGCTCCGGAGGAGCGCAAGAGCCAGGGGCTGCTCCTCGACGAGCCGGTCTATCGCAACATCACCCTCTCCACGTTCCAGCGCTTCGCCTCCTTCTCGTGGCTGAAGGAGGGTGACGAGCGCAGGGCCGCCAAGGAGCAGGCCGAGTACCTCGACCTGCGGCCCGCCGGCGTCGAGCGCGACATCCGCACCCTCTCGGGCGGCAACCAGCAGAAGGCGATGCTGGCCCGCTGGCTGGTGCACGGCTGCCGCGTGCTGCTGCTCGACGAGCCAACGCGAGGAGTCGACGTGGGGGCGAGGGCAGAGATCTACGCCCTCATCCGCAAGCTTGCAGGTGAAGGGGCGGCGGTTGTTGTCGTCTCGAGCGAGATCCCTGAGGTCCTCGGCCTCGCCGACCGGGTGCTTGTTGTCTCAGAAGGACAAGTTGTCCACCAGGGCCCCGCATCCGCTCTTGATGAGCACGCCGTACTCGACATGGTTATGGAAAGCAGCGCAGCATGAGCACTCAGACTCCCCAGTCCTCATCCCCGAACGGCGACGGCGTCATCGCCCCGGCCGCCAACGAGAGCTCGCGGGTCGAGCACGAGGTGGCAAACGACAATGCGAAGCGCGGCGGCTTCTTCCGGGGCAGCTCGGCCCGCAACTTCGGCCTCATCCTCGCGCTGGTCGTGCTGTGCATCGCCGGCACCGTCTCTGCGGGCGAGCGCTTCGCGAGCGTCGACAACCTCATGGTGGTGCTGAGCCAGGCCTCGATCATCGGCGTCCTCTCCATAGGCATGACGTTTGTCATCACGGCTGGCGGCATCGATCTGTCGGTCGGCTCCGTGCTCGGGCTCGCCTCCGTGTGGGCGACGACGCTGTCGACGCAGGCCTACGCCGAGGCTTGGGGGTGGTGGGTCATCGTGCTCACCTCGCTCCTCGTCGGCCTCGGAGCCGGCGTCGTGAACGGCGTGCTCATCGCTTACGGCAAGGTGGTCGCGTTCATCGCGACGCTCGCCATGATGGTCGCCGCCCGAGGCTTCGCCGAGCTCATCGCCGGCCGCCGCACCCAGATCGTCAACGTCGACTCGTTCCTCGAGACGTTCCGTGGCGACATCCTCGGCATCCCCGTTATCGTCTGGATCTTCGTGCTCGTCGCCGTCGGCGGCTGGTTCCTCCTGAACCGTACGACCTTCGGCCGCCGCACGGTGGCGGTCGGCGGCAACCCCGAAGCTGCGCGCCTCGCCGGCATCAAGGTGAAGCGCCACACGATGTACCTCTACGCACTCGTCGGTCTGACGGCCGGTATCGCATCCGTCATGATGCTCGCCCGTACGACGGCAGGGTCGTCCACGAACGGCATGCTCTACGAGCTGGATGCGATCGCGGCGGTTGTCGTCGGTGGCACCCTGCTCGTGGGTGGCCGCGGCACGATCGTCGGCACCGTACTCGGCGTCCTCATCTTCGCGACGCTCACGAACATCTTCATCCAGGCGAACCTCGACAGCTCCGTCCAGGCCATCGCAAAGGGCGCGATCATCGTGGTCGCGGTCCTCCTCCAGCAGCGCTTCTCGTCACGAGCGAAGACGTCCTGACGACGCCCCGATCTGCACGACTCATCGACCCTCACCAGACCCACATCCCCACCACAAGGGCAGCATCAAAGGAGATCCCCATGTCCACGAGTTCCTTCAGGAAGACAGCTTCCCGGAAGCGCCGGATCCTCGCAGCGGGAGCAACGGCCGCATCGGCGCTGCTGCTGCTCACCGGTTGCCTCTCGAACACCCCGCCGGCAGCGGAGGGCGAAGCACCAGCTGGCGGCAACGCAACCGCATCCGACAATGACGCGGCCGGAGAGCCGCTGGTCATCGGCTTCTCGGCCCCCGCCGCTGACCACGGCTGGATGGGTGCCATCACGTCGGCAGCCGAGGCCGAGGCCGCGAAGTACGAGGACGTCGAGCTGCGCGTCGCGGAGGGCACCAACGACGTGAACCTCCAGATCAGCCAGATCGAGGGCTTCATCAACGACGGCGTCGACGCCATCGTGCTGCTTCCCTTCGACGGTGCTGCGCTCACGGAGGTCGCGACGAAGGCGATGGAGGCCGGCATCCCGGTCATCAACGTCGACCGCGAGTTCACGAGCCCCTTCGCCGCCCGCACCACGGTGCTCGGCGACAACTACGGCATGGGCGTCAGTGCCGGAACCTACATGTGCGAAGAGCTCGCCGACAAGCCAGACGCCATCGTCGCGGAGATCGCTGGCATCGACTCCCTGCCGCTGACGCAGGAGCGCAGCCAGGGCTTCGCGGATGCGCTCGAGGACTGCGGCCTGAAGGTCTCGAACCGCGTTGCCGCTGACTTCACGGTGCAGGGTGGAGAGCAGGCTGCTACCAACCTCCTCCAGGCGGCGCCGAAGATCGACGCACTCTGGAACCACGACGACGACCAGGGTGTCGGTGTCCTCTCGGCTATCGAGAACGCCAACCGCGACGAGTTCTTCCTCGTCGGTGGCGCTGGCTCTGCGAACGTGATGCGCGAGATCCAGGAAGGTGACAGCGTCGTCCAGGCGACCGTCATCTACCCGTCGACGCAGGCTGCCGATGGCATCAAGCTCGCCCGCCTCATCGCGCACGACCGCTCGCTCGGTGACCTCTCGTCGCACAGCGTTCCGCGTCTCGTGCAGCTCTACGCGCCAGTCGTGACGAGCGAGAACGTCGACGAGTACATCGACACGGCGTTCGAGTCGTAGCCAGTCGCCCACACTGTCCACGCGGGGCGGAGCTCTCCTCCTCTCTGACTCCGCCCCGCGTTGGCCTCCAGAACGAAAGAGTGAACAATGAGTCAAGACGCACAGCCTGACCTGGGCATCGGCATGGTCGGCTACGCCTTCATGGGTGCCGCGCACTCGCAGGCGTGGCGCAATGCTCCGAGGTTCTTCGACCTGCCGCTCGCGCCTCGGATGCAGGTCGTCGCAGGCCGTAACGCCGAGCGGGCGGCTCAGGCAGCCGACAAGCTCGGCTGGGCGTCGAGTACGACCGACTGGCGCGAGCTGCTGACTCGCGACGACGTGCAGCTCATCGATATTTGCTCTCCAGGCGACACGCACGCGGAGATCGCGATCGCCGCCCTCGAGGCTGGCAAGCACGTGCTGTGCGAGAAGCCGCTTGCCAACACCGTCGAAGAGGCCGAGCGGATGAACGCGGCGGCCATCGCAGCAGAGGCTCGCGGCGTGCGCGCCATGGTGGGCTTCACCTACCGCCGGGTGCCTGCAATCCGGCTGGCGCAGCAGCTCGTCGCGGACGGTCGTATCGGCGACGTGCGTCAGGTGCGGGCCCAGTACCTGCAGGACTGGCTCGCCGACGAGAACGCGCCGCTTTCCTGGCGTCTCGACAAAGAGAAGGCCGGCTCAGGGGCGCTCGGCGACATCGGTGCGCACATTGTCGACCTCACCCACTTCATCACCGGGCAGCAGCTCAGCGGCGTCTCCGGCCTAGTCGAGACGTTCGTGAAGGAGCGGCCGATCGCCGACGACTTCGCGGGGCTCTCCGGAACGGGTGGCAGCGAGCGTGGCCCGGTCACGGTCGACGACGCTGCGGTCTTCTTCGGGCGCCTGCAAGGAGGGGCCATCGCCGTCTTCGAGGCGACCCGCTTCGCCTACGGGCGGAAGAACGCCATCCGCCTCGAGATCAACGGCACGAAAGGCTCGATTGCCTTCGACTTCGAGGACATGAACGTGCTCGAGTACTTCGACGCGAGCGGGGACCAGGCGACCGCAGGCTACACGCGCATCCTCGTCACCGAACCAGACCACCACCCCTTCATCAAGGCCTGGTGGCCCGCGGGCCACGGCCTCGGCTATGAGCACGCTTTCACGCACCAAGCGGTTGAGCTCGTCGAGGACATCGCGGCTCGGCGAGCACCGGCGCCGTCCTTCGCCGATGGGCTCGCCGTCCAACGCGTGCTGGCCGCCGTCGAGGAGAGCTCTGCCAACGGCAGCTCCTGGGTCGCGATCCCTGTCCCGGCCGACGCCGCACGAGCCTCAACCGAACCAGAACTCCAGAGGAGCTAGTCCATGTCTCGTCCTGTCACGTTGTTCACCGGTCAGTGGGCCGATCTGCCGTTCGAGGAGGTCGCCCGGCTTGCAGGGGAGTGGGGGTACGACGGTCTCGAGATCGCCTGTTGGGGTGATCATCTGGATCCGTGGCGGTGGGACGACGCCGAGTACGTCGCTTCCAAGCTCGAAGTGCTGGAGCGCAACGGCCTGAAAGTGTGGACGATCTCGAACCACCTCAAAGGCCAGGTCGTCTGCGACGACCCGATCGACGAGCGGCACCGCGACATCGTGTCCGACCGGGTGTGGGGCGACGGCGAACCGGAAGGGGTCCGTCAGCGTGCCGCGGAGGAGCTGAAGAACACGGCCCGCCTCGCCGCGGCGCTCGGCGTGAAGACCGTCACCGGGTTCACGGGGTCCTCGATTTGGAAGTACGTCGCGATGTTCCCGCCCGCCACGGAAGCGATGGTGGATGCGGGGTACCAGGACTTCGCGGACCGGTGGAACCCGATCCTGGACGTGTTCGAGGAGGTCGGTGTGCGGTTCGCGCACGAGGTGCACCCATCGGAGATCGCGTACGACTACTGGACGACGAAGCGCGCGCTGGAAGCGATCGGGCATCGGGAGTCGTTCGGGTTGAACTGGGATCCCTCGCACATGGTGTGGCAGGACATCGACCCGGTCGGGTTCCTGTGGGACTTCCAGGACCGGATCTATCACGTGCACTGCAAGGACACGAAGAAGCGCCTGTCGAACGGGCGGAACGGGCGGTTGTCGTCGCACCTGCCGTGGGCGGACCCGCGGCGGGGCTGGGACTTCATCTCGACCGGTCACGGGGACGTGCCGTGGGAGGACTGCTTCCGCATGCTGAACGCGATCGGCTACGAGGGCCCGCTCTCGGTGGAGTGGGAGGACGCGGGCATGGACCGCCTCGTCGGCGCCCCGGAAGCGCTCGGGTTTGTGCGCAAGCTCTCCACGTACCGCCCGTCCGAGGCTGCCTTCGACTCGGCGTTCTCGACCAAGCAGGACTAGCTACAGGGCAGGACCAGCGACAGCGCAGGACTAGCGACCAACGGCTGGCTCGTCCCCCTCGGCTATGGCGTCGAGGATTCGGCTGAGCCGGTACGGCACAACCTCGGACAGCGAGACGGTTGTGCTCGTCCGGGTGACGCCGGGCAGATCAAGCATCGCCCGCGTCACCCGGTGCAGGTCGCTCGTGTCCTTGGCGACGACGCGCACCAGCAGGTCCGCGTCTCCCGTGGTGGAGTGCACCTCGACGACCTGAGCCAGCTCGGCAAGCAGTGCGTATGCCTCGTCCGCCGCGTTCTGGCTGAGTGAGAGCGCGACGAAGGCGGTGAGCGGGTAGCCGAGGGCTGTGGCGTCGAGGCGCCGACTCTCGGGGGCGAGCATCTCCTCGCGCTCGAGCTTCGTCAGCCTGGCGTGCACCGTGTTGCGCGCGACCCCGAGCTCGCGGGCGAGTGCTAAGACAGATGCTCCCGGGTGCCGGTCGAGCGCGCGGATGATTCGAGCATCCAAGGCGTCGAAGCCGCTCTGCTTGGGCATATTCGCTCCTTGGTGAGACATATGTGAGCAGATTGCTCAATGTTGATGTCCTGTGTTGCGCAGACTACCCTTGGAGACAAAGCTCTGCGCATGCCTGAATTGGTCGAACCCCCACGACACCGCGCCATCGACGACATCGCCGGCCTCGCGGTTGGTGCGCTCGTCGTCTCGCTCGGGCTCTTCATCCTGAGATCCGGCGGGCTCGTCACTGGGGGAACCGCAGGGCTGTCGCTGCTCCTGGGGTACGTGTTCCCTGTCCCTTTCGGAATCATCTTCGTCGTCGTGAACCTGCCGTTCTTCGCACTCGCAGCGAGGGGCAAGGGGTGGCGCTTCGTCGTGAGGAGCCTCGTGTCGATCGGGCTCGTGTCGCTGCTGACGTCTCTGCACGCTTCGACGGCAGGCTTCGGTCAGATCGAACTGCATCCCCTCTATGCGGCAGTCCTCGGCAACGTGATCTGTGGGGTTGGCCTGTTGATCCTCTTCCGGCATAACTCGAGCCTCGGCGGCTTCACTGTGGTCGCGCTTGTTGTGCAGGATCGATTCGGGATCCGGGCGGGGTACGTGCTGCTCGGGCTCGACCTGCTGGTCGTGCTCGCGTCGCTCACGGTCATCGACCCGCTGCTGGTCCTCATCTCGGCACTGGGTGCCGGAGTCATGAGCGTCATCATCATGCTCAACCATCGACCGGGCAGGTACCGGGCGGCGTGAGCGCCGAAACGGCGGCGAACCCGATGGGTTCGCCGCCCTTGAACTCTCAAGAGGTTGACTCGCATGCGCGCGAGTGTCCCGTGAAAGTAGTGATGGGCACCAACTTCCCCCGAAGTTGGTGCCCATCGTCCCCTGCCGCGGTCGCCTTGGCGAGTAGTGCAGTTGGGCGTCGTCCCCCGACGACGCCCGCCCCGGTGTCGATTGGGGCCTGTATTTCCTCAAACCGGGCGTTACGCGCCGGCGCGGGGAGTATTTGGTTGCTCTCTGTTCCGTCGTGGATCTCGGGCCGAGGCTCGAAATCTGGGGGATGTGGGGGCGCTACCTCCGAAAGCCGCTTCACTTGCGTTGGGCAGTCCGGATGGAGCCTGTATCGCTCTCACGAGAAGGAAACTAACACGAGAACGAGCCGCGGTTGCACTCTTGGGGGGTCCCAATAGGCGTATTTAGTCCATGGATATCGTCCGCGTGCCGTCTGGTTGGTTGGGCACCCAGAATCCGCTTCTGACCAGGGGAGTTCTGACCTGGACGAATCGACCGATCCATGCTTGTCCCTGCAAGAATCGCCTTTCCGCCTGGTTGTTGGCTATTCCGGACCATGGTGTGTGATATGTCACTCGTGGGTACTCCCGAAAACGACCTCATCGTGTTATATGAAGCCATGAACCTTGATCCGGAGAAGTCGCTCACCGGGCTCCACGTAACCCTCGAGCCAGCCAGCCCTGACGGCTGGGCCGAGCTCGGTGACGCGCTGTGTGTTCCAGAAGTGTTCGCTTCGGGGTGGGGCGGAGGTCCAGCCGGCCTCCCGGCTCGCGCCGACTGGGACGAATGGGTGTCGAACTACACCCCCGGGCCGCAGGCCGGATGTACCTACATCGTTCGAGTAGAAGGCGGGGCCCAGCACGGTCGAGCCGTCGGCACTACCTCGATTGGACGAGTCGACCTCGCAACCGAGTCGGCCGAGATCGGCTGGACGGCGTATGCGCCCGCGGTCTGGGGCAGCATCGTGAATCCAGCGACGAAGCTCGTGCTGCTCGACCACCTCTTCCAGATCGGCTTCGGGCGGGTCGCCTTCAGCGCGGACAACCTCAATGAGCGATCGCAGGCCGCTATCGAGAAGCTCGGAGCGACAAGGGAAGGGGTGCTGCGTCGGCACCGGCCTCGTGCCGACGGGACCTGGCGCGATACGGTTCGCTTCTCCATCATCGAGTCGGAGTGGCCGGATGTGCGGCGGGCGTTGCTCGCCCGTGTGGAGCGCGGGGCGGGGCTGCTCTCGGCGGGCGATCCCGCCGCCCAATCGGAGTGACGCGCGGCGACTGAGCGTGTCTTTCGGGAGACGTGGTTCCATGGAGCTATGACGACTCCTGTGTACACCGCAATTGCCCACGCTTCCGGTGGTGGCCGCGACGGCCACGTGCGTTCGGAAGATGACCGCATCGACCTCGACACGCGTCCCCCCAAGGAGATGGGTGGCAGCGGCGAGGGCACCAACCCTGAGCAGCTCTTCGCGGCCGGTTACTCGGCCTGCTTCCTCGGCGCGTTCCACGCGGCGGGCAAGCAGCTCGGCAAGGACACGAAGGACGCCGCCGTCTCCACCTCGCTGGGAATCGGCAAGCGCGAGCCCACAGGCTTCGAGCTGTCGGTGGTCCACGACGTGTACGCGCCGAACCTCTCCGCCGAGGAGACCGCCGAGGTCGCCCGCGTCGCGCACGAGGACATCTGCCCCTACTCGCACGCCACTCGCGGCAACGTCGACGTGCAGATCAACGTCATCAGCTGATGACCGATCTGAACGAACAGTCCGGCCGCGACGACCAGGTCCCGAGGGCGGAGCTGGCGGCCATCGTCGACCACACGCTGCTGAAGACCGACGCCACGCCCGACCAGGTTTCCGCGCTCCTCGATGAGGCGAAGGCGCTCAGGGCGTTCTCGATCTGCGTGTCTCCGAACATGCTTCCCGTGCAGGGCGACGCGGGCGACGTGAAGATCGCGACCGTCATCGGGTTCCCGTCGGGCAAGCATCACTCGGCGATCAAAGCGGCTGAGGCCGCCAGGGCCGTCGAGGACGGCGCAGACGAGCTCGACATGGTGATCGACATCGGCATGCTCAAGGCGGGTCGCGCCGACCTCGTGCAGGCGGATGTGGCTGCGGTCCGTGCGGCTGCGCCAGGCGCCCTGCTCAAGGTCATTATCGAGTCGGCCGCGCTCACCGACGACGAGATCGTCGCGGCGTGCGAGGCCTCCGAGGCTGCTGGCGCCGACTACGTGAAGACCTCGACGGGCTTCTCTGCTGCTGGGGGAGCATCCACCCACGCCGTGGCGCTCATGCGCAGCACCGTTGGCGAACGTCTCGGCGTCAAGGCGTCTGGCGGCATCCGCTCGACGGCGGATGCGCTTGCCATGGTCGAGGCTGGCGCGTCGCGCCTCGGGCTCTCCGGCACCGCTGCCGTGCTCGACGGGCTCTCCGCCTAGCCCATTCCAACGGCTCATCTGAGCTGATTACAACACGAGGCTCGTGTTCCCCACCTGCGGGAGCGCGAGCCTCGTGTTGTGCGCTGAGCTTCTACTGCGCGCTGGGCTTGTCAGTGACGAGTGAGGTGCTGGTGCACGGCCGCGTGGATGCCTTCGATGTCGCCCCGCTCGGTGAGGTGCACGAGGGCTTCGTGATGGGTGCCGAAGTCTCCGAGCGGCGGATGCGCGCCCACGGCGTGCGACGAGCAGATGAGCGATTCGGTGGCGATGGTCGCGTAGGCGCGAGCGAGCCGGGAGTTGCCTGCGCTCTCCACGAACCGGCTGTGGAATTCGTGGTCGAGGCGCAGGGCTCGCGCTTCGTTGCCCGCCTCGATGGCGGCGTTGAGTTCGGTGACAACCGAAGAGAGCGCGGCCGCGATGGCGCTCCTCTCCGCGGCAGGCTTGGCGGCGATGACGGCGGCCGCGGCGCACTCGAGCACTTCGCGGGCCGCGAAGATCTCCGCCGCGTCGTCGTCGGTGAGTTCTCGAACGAAGACGCCGCGGTTGCGTCGGCTCTCGAGTAGCCCCTCCTGGACGAGCCGCTGCAAAGCCTCGCGCACGGGGCCCCTGGAAACTTGGAAGTCGCTGGCGATTCTTGCCTCGTTCATTTGGGAGCCAGGTGCGAAGGTGCCGTCCACGACACGCTCGCGCAAGTGCTCGGCGATGATCGCAGACGTCGACTGGCTCTGGATTCCGGGGAGTGGCGCCGTGGTCAGGTCTGACGCGCTCATGAGTGCACCTGGCCGGAGTGGGCTTCGTGGCTGACGTGGGCGGCGGGCTCGACCTGGAACGTGCTGTGACTCGTCTCGAAGTGCTCTTTGAGGCAGGCGTCGAGCTCGCACAGAACGGCGTCGAGGCCTCGTTCGTCGAGGGCCTCTGGGGCGACCACGACGTGGGCGGAGAACATGGGAACCCCAGAGGTGATGGTCCACGCGTGGACGTCGTGCACATCCACGACACCAGGCACCGAGCGAAGGTGCTCGCGGGTGGCGTCGAGATCGACGTTTTTCGGGGTCGCCTCCATGAGCACGTCGACGACCTCGCGGAGGAGGCTGATCGCCCTCGGGAAGATGAGGATCGCGATGAGGATCGACGCGATCTGGTCGGCAACCATCCACCCCGTCGCCCAGATGACGATGGCGGCGATGATGACGGCGACCGAGCCGAGCAGGTCGCCCAGCATCTCGAGGTACGCGCCGCGCACGTTGAGGCTCTCCTTCTGTCCCGAGCGGAGAACGAGGAGGGAGATCAGGTTCGCGACGGCGCCGATGGCGGCCGCGAGGAGCATGATGCCCGACTCGACTTCGACCTCTTGCCCGAAGCGGCGGATCGCCTCGATGAAGATCGTCACGGCGATGACGCCGAGGATGAGCCCGTTGATGAGGGCGGCGAGCACCTCGGCGCGTTGGAAGCCGAAGGTGCGCTTGGATGATGCGGGGAGCGTCGCGACGTAGCTCGCGAGGAGTGCGACCGTGACTCCGGCGGCGTCGGTCAGCATGTGGCCGGCGTCCGCGAGTAGGGAGAGGGAGTTTGAGGCGATTGCGCCGACGACCTGCACGAGGAACACGCTGGCCGTGATCGCGAGCACGATGATGAGCTTCTTGCGGTGCTTGCCCGTCGCCGTGGTGTGGTCGCCCAGGCCGTGGCTGTGGCCGTGTCCGTCTGCGTCCGCGACAGAGCGATCGACGCAGGGGTGCGTCGGGCTGAATGACTCGCCACCCTCGTGGTCGTGCTCTGGCGAATGACCGCCGTGGGGGTGAGCGTCTTCTGGCTCGCGGGGTGTCGACATGACCTTAGCGTAGCTCGAACGTAGATTGTTGACAATCCTCAGTTCAACGTCTTTTCGACGTGCCCCGACCCCCGCTAGGCTCCTCCCATGCCTTCATCGCCCGACGCCCCCACCCAAGCTGAACACGAGGCTGACGACGCGGCGCTGCGTCGACTGACCTCGATCCGCGGCAGCATCGACAACATCGATGCAGCCCTCGTGCACATGCTCGCCGAGCGGTTCAAGTTCACGACGCTCGTGGGCGAGCTGAAGGCCGAGTACGGTCTCCCGCCCGCGGACCCGGATCGGGAGCGCCGCCAGATTCTGCGCCTGCGTCAGCTCGCGGAGGAGGCCCACCTCGACCCAGAGTTCGCCGAGACGTTCATCAACTTCATCATCGCCGAGGTGATCCGCCACCACGAGCGCATTGCCGAGCAGGGCTAGCCGTACAGCTCGCTAGCGGCTGGCGAGTGCATCCGCCATGCGCTGGATGATCTCCTCGAGGACTGGCTTGGGCGTTGCGAAGACGATGCGCACGTACTGCTCGAAGCCGGCCCCACAAGATGCTCCGGCGGTGAGCGTGACGCCGGCGTTGTCGAGGAAGAACTTCGCCGGGGAGCCCTCGATGCCAAGCGCAGAAACGTCGAGCCAGGCCACGTAGGTCGACTCGGGCACGATCGTACGCACGCCGGGCAGGTGCTCGGCAACGAGCGCGAAGAGCAGGTCGCGGTTCTCGACGAGCGCCCCGTTGACCTCGCCGAGCCAGTCGTCGCTGTCACGGTAGGCGGCCTCTGCCGCGAAGGCCCCGAGGATCGAGGATCCCCAGACGACGCCGAAGCCGAACGTGCGGTAGTGCTCGAGGTCGTCGTCGTTCGTGAAGATGATCTGCGCCGATTTCAGGCCGGCGACGTTCCACGCCTTTGACGCTGCGGTCGAGGTCACCGAGTGACGGGCGGCCTCCGCTGAGATGGAGGCGTAGGGGATGTGCGGCGGCCCGTCGAGGGTGAGCGGTGCCCAGATCTCGTCGGCGAAGACGCGTCCTCCGCCGCGCTCGACGATGTCGGCGAGGCGGAGGAGCTCCTCGCGCGTGTAGATGGCACCGGTCGGGTTATGCGGGTTGACCAGGACCACGTTGGCGGGGCCGTTCGCGAAGGCCCGCTCGATGCCGTCGAAGTCGAGTGTCCAGCGGTTGTCCTCGATGACGCCTGGCACCTCGATGGTTTCGCGCCCCTGCAGCTCCTTCGTGACGAGGAACGGCATGTAGGCGGGCGTCGGCACGATGATGGGCGAGCCGGGGGCGGTGAAATGCCGGACGAACACGTCGAAGGCGCCCATGACGTCGGCGACGTGGTGGATGCGTTCGGGTTCGACGGCCCAGCCGTAGCGACGCTCAAAGAAGGCGGATGCGGCGGCCGTCGTCCGCGCCCACGTGGGTGGGGCGAGGTAGCCGAGCTCGTCCTTGGCGACCGCACCGAGGATCGCCTCCCGCACGTTGGAGGCCGTGCCGAAGTCCATCTCCGCGACCCACGCGCCGATCGTGCCCTCATTGAGGCTCCACTTGCGGCTGTCCGGGCGAGCCAGCTCGTCGCGAGTGATGGTGTCGAAGCGCGTCGTGGTCGCAACCGTGCTTGACGCGGGTGTCTTGCTTGTCGGCGTGGGCATGGGGGAAGCGTAGCCACGTGAACGCTCGGGGGCCCTCGCGTATTTCCAAAGGTTTCGCCGCGGCTCCAAAAGCTGACGCGAGTTCCGTACGTTGACCCTGTGGCTATTGAAGAGCGAAACGAACAGACCTTTGCGACCAGGCAGATCCACGCCGGCGCGGTCGTCGACAGCGACGTCGGCGCGCGGGTGACGCCGATCTACCAGAGTGCTGGGTACGTCTTCCCGTCGTACGACGAGGCGGAGGCGAGGTTCTCTGGTGAGAGCGTCGGGCGCGCCTACTCGCGAGGCGACAACCCCACGAATGTCGTGGCTGGCAAGCGCATCGCGAACCTCGAGGGCGGCCGCAACGGGCTCGTCGTGTCGAGCGGGCAGGCGGCCATCGCCATGACGCTCTTTTCGCTGGCCGCATCGGGCGACCACGTCCTCTCGACCGCGAGCCTCTACGGCGGCACGCGTCAGCTCTTCGACGGCAGCCTCACAAGGCAGGGCTTGAACTTCGAGTTCCTCGGTGCGGATGCAACCGAGGAGGAGTGGCTCGCGCGCGTGCGACCCGAAACTCGGGCTGTGTACACGGAGTCGGTGCCGAACCCGAAGAACGACGTCGTCGACCTCGAGCTCCTTGGCCGGGTGGCCGCGCGTGCTGGCGTTCCGCTCATCGTCGACAATACGGTCGCGACCCCCTACCTGTGTCGGCCAATCGAGTGGGGCGCTGACATCGTCATCCACTCGACCTCGAAGTGGCTTTCTGGCCACGGCTCGGTCATCGGCGGCGTCATCATCGACGCCGGCAAGTTCGACTGGGCGGCAAACTCGGAGCGCTTCCCGCACTTCACGAAGGGCTCCTTCGAAGGGGCGCCCTCGTTCATCGAGCGCTACGGCGCTGACACGTTCATGAGCTACGTGAAGTCGGTGACGGTGCTCGACTACGGCCCCACGGTGCCGCCGACGAGCACGTTCCTGTTGCTGCACGGTATCGAGACACTGTCGTTGCGTATGGAGCGCCACGTCGAGAACGCGCAGCGCGTCGCCGAGTGGCTCGAGGCGCGTCCCGAGGTTGCTTCGGTCGACTATTCGGGCCTGCCCTCGAACGCCTACTACGAGCTCGCGCAGAAGTACCTGCCGGACGGTGCCGGTTCTGTCGTCTCGTTCGACCTGCCCGGTGGGCCGGATGCGGCGCGCAAGTTCGTGGAGGCCCTCGAGCTAGTCAGCCACATGACGCACATCGGCGACGTGCGCACGTTGGCGCTGCACATGGAGTCGACGATCTTCAAGCGCTCCACTCAGGAGCAGCGCGACGAGGCGGGCGTGACGCCAGGTCTCATCCGCTTGTCGATCGGTATCGAGGGGATCGACGACATCCTCGCCGACCTCGAGCGTGGACTCGAGGCGACTAAGGCGTAAGCGCACCGGCTGGTGGGCATGTCCAAGAAGCGCCGACGGGACAACGACTACTCGCGCCGCTCATCGAAGGCGGGGGAGCGCGCGCGGCGTCGCCCGCTTGGGGTGAAGCTTCCGACGGCGGGTCTTGTGCAGCTTTGGGCGGGGGTGATCCTCGTCGGCGTCGTGCTGGGCGGCTGGCTTCTCGGGTTCGTGACGCCAATGGATGCGGACCGCGGCGTCGGATTGATCCTCGGGGGCGTCATCGGGCTGTTCGCCGGGCTTGTGGCGGCTGCAGGGGTCACAGGCGGTCTGCTGATGGTGGGCCGGTGGGGTGTTGTGCCTGGGGTTGCCGTCGGGGTGTCGTTGTTCGGCGCGGTGGCTGCGAGCAGCGCGGATGGCCCGTGGGTGGCTGTTGCCCTCCTCGGTTTTGTTGCCGCCATCGTCGGCTTCTACATCGCGGGTCTGCGATCGGGGTTTATCCCGCCGGTGGTGGTGAAGACGTTCGGATCGCCCCTCGCGGTAGTCGGGGGACTGGTGTCCTTGTGGATCGGGACGGCACAGGGCAATCTCCAGGCCATCATGGTCGGCGTCGGTTTCATCTTGGTCCCTCTTGTCATCGGTGGTTACGGGTTGTTCGAGCGCGCCCGCGAACGCCGCGAGGGAGGTCCCGCCAGCTAACGCCGCCAGGGAAATCTCGCCGGCGGACGCCGCGGCTAGAACGGCGGCGGTTTCGGTGCTTGCTGGCGTAGTGGCGGCAGCGGCAGCGGCGTCGGCGTGGGCGTTGGCGGCGATTGTGGTGAGTTAGGGGTCCCGTCGACCGGGTCGCCGTACCTGGTCGCGCCCGCGCGAGCGAGTTCGTTGGTCGGTCTGAAGTGGTCTGCCGCGATGTTTTCGGACTGTCCCCAGCCTGAATGCGATGACTTTTATGCTGCCAACGTGAGTGGCCCGTGATGGACCTGATTCGGCGTTTGATACCCTAACCCCGAATGGCGACGCCGACTGTTATAGAACCCCTCGATATAGCGAACGATATCCTTCCGAGCATGCTTCTTGCTCGGATACGTCGTCCGATACACTCGCTCATTTTTCAAGGCAGCGAAGAATGATTCGGCCATCGCGTTATCCCAACATACACCAGTTCGCCCCATCGAGGAACGCATTCCGAGATCTTTCACCGACTTCCGAAAATCGCTGGACGTGTAGACACTTCCGCGATCGGAATGGAACACAGCGCCCTCCTCAATCGGTGTGCTCTCGGCGGCATTTCTGAGCGCCTGCTCGATCAACTCGGTCCGCATGTGGTCCTCAATGGCCCACCCAACGACTTTCTTTGAATAGCAATCGATGACGGTCGCGAGATACACGAAACCCTGCCAGGTGTGAATGTAGGTGATATCGCCGACGAATTTCCGACCCGGTCGGGTGGCCGTGAAGTCGCGCTCGACGAGATCCGGGAGGGCATGCTCCTCGCCATCCGTGGTTGTCGTGACTCGGAACGGTCGAGGCTGGCAGGCCACAAGCTTGTGCTCAGCCATCAGGCGGCGAACGAGCTCCGGGGAACAGTGCGTGCCAGCCTCGGCAAGGTCAGCGTGAATTCGCCGATACCCATACGTCCCGTCCGACGCTTCGAAGAACATTGTGATCTTCTCGACAAGTGCGTCTCGTCGCTCCTGCGTGCGAGTTGGCGTCGGGTCCCTCCAGGAATAGAAACCAGATTTCGAAACACCAAGCCAAGCGCACATTTTCGTGACGGAATGATTAACACTCGCGTCAATGGTCAGGGAGTCAATGTATTCATACTTGCTCACCACCGCTGCTCCCGCGCGAAGTAAGCCGTAGCTTTTTTCAGGAACGCGGTCTCCGCCCGTAGCTCCAGGACTTCCTTCTCGAGCTCACGGAGTCGCTCTCGCTCCGATCCACTCACAGGGAGTTCCGTGACCGGGTTGTCCGCCCGATACTTCGCGAGCCAATTCCGGAGAGTCTCCGCGCCCACACCATACGACGCTGCAACGTCCTTGATCGGTTTCGACGACGCGATCACCTCCTGACAGAGCTCGTCCTTAAATTCCTGCGTAAATCTTCTACGAGACATGAATTGCCCCTCCCGGCGACTTCCCTACCCAATTTACCGGGGAGCTACTGTCCGAGAACATAGCGGCAGCCCAAAGATCACGCCGTGTGGTTCTGGTCTGCTGATGTAGACCTTCCCGCTTGGGGTGGTCCATTCGAGCACGCCGCCGCCGAGTTGTTTCACTTTCCAGGCGGTGTGGTGTTTCACGATGTGGTGGTGTTTGCAAAGTCGCTGAGGTTCCAGACCGCGGTCTCCCCGCCGTACTGGTAGTCCTTGGTGTGGTCGAGTTCGCAGTTGATGGCGGGTTGTCGGCAGCCGATGAAGCGGCAGTGGATGTCGCGGGCCTGCAAGAACGCCCGCATTGCCGGGGACGGCTTGTAGGAGTCGACGGCTTGCACCGCCCCGGTGATGGGATGCGTGAGCACGCGCACGAACGCTGGTGCGGTCGCGGCGAGGCGCTTCGCGTCCTCGATCGGCATGGGCGTCATGCCGTCGAGCAGTGCTGGTGCTTGTCCGGCGTTGGGGCTCTTGGCGAGTGCGGTCGTGATCGGGATGGAGAGCTGCACGTTGGCTTGGATGCCGGCGGCGGCGGAGTTGCCCATCGGGTCGCTGGTGAGGAGCATGTCGGCGACGACGTCGGACATGACCTCGTTGAGGCTCCGCTCGTCCGGCTCCTCGGCAGTCTCTGCAGCCTCGGCGCTCGCGCGGGCGTCGTCGACAGCGCCCCCGAACGCGCTCCCGCCTCCGGATGTCGCTGTTCCGTCTGCGGCTTTATCGCCGCCGTGGAGTGCAGCTCCGGGTTTCGGTCGCGCTTTGATGATCGCGAGCGCTTGCTTGCGCACTCGGTCCCGGATTGCGTGCGCGACGAACGTATCGGTCGTGACCCGGAGGATGCTCATCCCGTCACCCAGATCCTCCACGGTCGCGCGGCGTTGTCGCTTCGCTCGTGCGTGGCGCTGGTCGATGGACTCCCCGGTGAGCTCTTCCGCGACCCGCTCCGCCGCCTTCTGCAGCGCCCGCGGTGGCAGCGGTTCTTGCCGGATGCGTTCGAGCATCACGTCCACGTACAAAGCTCGCCGTTCGGCTTGCTCGCTGGGGTCGTCGTGGTTGACCTTGAATCCCACCTCGACGAGTTTCTGTACCTGGGCGGGCGTCGCGACGTTTTTGTCGAGCGCGACGACGAGGGCGGGGAAGTCGTCGCGCGTTTTCGACGCGAGCGCCATTTGTCCTTGCGCGACGCCTGTGGTGACCTTCACGATCAACGCGACCTCGTCCGCGATCGAGCAGACATGCATGGCGGACTTCGCGCATCCGTCGGCCACGTCGAGCGCGTGCCCGAAGTCGTAGGCTGCCGCGTGGGCCCGTAGCTGCATCGCGGACCCTGCCGCGATCATCGCGGCCGCCTGTTCCTCTATCGCGAGGATCTCCGTGCGACGGGCCGCGACCGACGCCGGGTCCGAGGAGTCAAACCCAAGGCCCGGAAGGTCGGCATCGCGGTGCTGTTGCATGCCCCCAACACTACGGACCACCACCGACATTCGAGAGGGTCGTGGATAACTTCCCATCCCGAAACCCGCCGTCCACAGGGGCACTTCCGAGTTATCCCCAGATATGAAAGCAACTTGGCACCCAAGATCTTCGTATATGTGTACTATCGTGCCTCGCGAGACTCAGTGAAATGCGAGTCACTAAAATTTCTTGAAGAATCCGCAGGAAGCCTGGGTCTCAAACACTCCGGGCGCGATGTCGGCGCACCGCTGCTCGGTTCGCGCAGCGCACGGAGCAGTAGCGCTGGCGACCGTTCCTGGTGACGTCGACGACGACGTTCCTGCAGTCGTCGCCGTCATCGAGTCCGGCCGCGCATCGGCTCAGTCGGTGCATGCCCCGCGTCGTGAGGTGCAGGGCTGTGCCGACCGTGATCACGGCGAGCAGGATGTCTGGCAGGGACATGTCCCAGTCGCGGTAGTGGAGGTGCCAGCCCTCGTTGTCGTGGTTGGTGAGGCGAGGGTAGGCGGTCGCTGTGGCCATGAGTGAGTTGAGGACGTCCGCGCGATCCCGCTCGGAGGGGGCATCCACGACCCGGAGCCAGCTGTCGATGACCTCTCGGGTGCGAGCGTGGTCGTGTGCCTCCGGTGGGAATGGCATCGTCATGCCGTGCTCGCGAGTGCGTGCGAGGAGGGTGGGGCGGTCTTGAGGCCAGTCATTGGCCAGGGATGCGGCAAGGACGACCGCGTACTCACCGTAAGGGTTGAGATGCATATGGCTATTACAGCAGGCTTGGTTGCATGAAGAAACTCACCCCCGCAGACGACTTCGCAACCCGCCCGATTTCGCTCCCGGTTCAGCTTCCGGGTGGGCGCCCCGAAGGTATGCGCGCCACTGTCGAGGAGGTTCGTGGGGTCGTGTCGAGCGCCTGTGCTGAGCACGGCTGGATTACGGCGTCGCGTCACTCGACCTCGCTCGGCACTGTTGTCTACAGTTCCTGCGTGAGCTGCGGCACGCACCGGGCGGAGTTGCTCGAGTCGAACGAAGTGATGCCCAGGCCGATTTCGAACGAGGTGAGGGCGAAGCGCGCACGCATGGACTCCTTTTCGCCGCATCCATCTGCCGGATAACGAAGTTCACCACTTCGGATGACGCGATTGGGGCGGTCCAGCGCGTACGCTCGACGATGTGCATCCCCGTCGAGTTGTGAGCTTCGCCGCCCTCAGCGTGCTCGCCGCGACATCGCTGTCGGCCTGCGCGCCACCTGAGCCAGAGCGGCTCCTCGACCATCTCGCCGTCAACGAGCTGTCGGCCACGATGGACATCGACGAGCTCCTGCCCGACGACGCCTCGGCGTTCGTGCTTGGTTGCCCGTACAGCGACGTGGATGCGCTCGCCGCGAGTTCCGGCATCGAACGTGACCGCTTCCGCATCGGCGACCGTGATCTGCCCGGCCTCAACACCGAAGGGCCGGTTGCCCTGCTGCCGATCGTGGATGGCAAGGTCCGTCCGGGCGTCCAGTACGACACGCAGGATGTCTCGATGTGCGGTACTCACAACACCGCCGTCATCGATCGCGGTTCGACACTCACGTTCGCTCAGGACGGCTACGGGCAGTGGTTCGCCGTCTCCGTGCAGCCCACAGTTCAGACGTAACAAGCCGGATTCTGTTCGCGCGGCGCAGTGAGGTCCCCGATCCCGCCCTCGGCGTCCGGCCAGCACGTGGTGATGAGGTGTCCTGCGTGCGCTGTTCCCGGTGATGGGTGCTGGGCTGAGGTGTGACGGCCGAAGCCATGACGCTGCCCGCCGCGTCTGCAGGTGGACTGGAAACCGCCAGCCCTCGGTGTGTGCTCGCTCCGTGCGCCTACCGACTCGCTGCGCTACTCGATTCGCTACCTGTTACTCGAGGCCTAGGCCTCGAGAAGTTCGACCTCCCAGTTCGTGCGCTGGATGATCACGTCGAGTTCACGGAGCGCCTGCGCTACTCCGTCGGCTTTGGCGCGCACGTCGCGCACCGGCAGGGCAGACATTTGACGCAGCTCGCTGCGCATCTGCCGCTGACCCCATGACCCGGCTGCCGCATCCGCTGCTCGGACCAGGATGCTGTGCTGACTGCGTAGGGTCTCGCGCGCCGCGAGGAGGGCAGTGATCGTGCGCCCGTCTTCCGTGGCGGCGGTCGCGTTGGTGATGTTGATGGAGGTCACGAGGCGCTCGAGTTGCAGGAGTCGTGTCGCGCATTCGTCGAGGAGCTCGCCCGCGTCTTCCGTGGGCTGCTCACCCTCCTGATACGAGGCGTTCGCGACGATGCGAGCCTGCAACGACTCGACGCGCTTCTGCAGGTCGGCGCGCTCCAGGAGCGCTTCGGCGAGTTTCATGCGTCTACGATCTCACGGTGAGATTGCGGCCAAGCTCTGGGAAGCTCACTCTGCCATCAGGTAGAGCCCGGGTGATGGAACGCGCTCGACCAGCTCCACCGAAATCGGTCGGCCCGTGACTTCGCGGGGGAGCTCCAGCTCGTCGACGACCGTGTAGCCAATGGCCAAGCAATTGCCGCCGCCGCCCGGCGCTGTTCCAATGGTGATGCGCATCGCCGCGTCGCCGACGACCTCCAAGGTGAGCGGGGCAGTCCCGCACTGGAGGTCGGGGGAGCTGATCCGGATGATACGGAACGTTGTGCCGCCTTCGTCGAGGAAAACGGCGCTGTGCGGGATCCCGAGCTGCTCGCGCTAACCCTCCGCCCACAGGCTTCGAGCTTCCTCCATCTCCGCCTCAGTCGCTAAGCGCGGCGCGACGGGCTCCAGCTCGTATGTCGCCGTTACAGGGAGGCCGTCGAGAGGGGTCGGAAGCGGCAGATCCGTGGCCGCGCCGGAGGCGCATCCAGTGAGCAACGCAAGGCACGCGAGCGTTACGCTGGCCGCTCTCGCGAGCGTCGTTTCCCGTACTTTCCGCGAAGGAATGGCCATGGCATCAATGTCTTGGTCGTGCGCCGAGGAGGGAAGCACTGTCAACAGCCGTTGCCGGACCTCAGGTCGCTACCCTGACCTCATGTCCTGGATTCACGCAGCCGCCTTCTCGGCGGAGCCCCTCTACTTGAACACCGCGTCGATGGGCCTCCCGCTGAGGGCGACTTCGGATGCGCTCACCCGCGAGCTCGCCGGGTGGAGCGCGGGGCGACGGCAGGCGAACGACTACGACGGAACCGTCAGCAGGTCGCGCGAACTGTACGCGGAGCTGGTGCACGTACCGGCCTCGTGGGTCGCGATCGGCAACCAGGTCTCGCCGCTCGTCGGGCTGATTGCCGCATCCGTGCCCGACGGCGCCGAGGTGCTGTTCGCCGCGAACGACTTCACTAGCGTCAGCTTCCCGTTCGCGGCACACGCCGACCGCGGCTTGCGCCTGCGCGAGGTGCCCGTGCATCGCATCGCCGATGAGATCGGCCCCGACACGGCCTGGGTTGTGGTGTCGGCGGTGCAGTCCGCGACCGGCGCCGTCGCCGACCTCGACGCCATCGAAGCGGGCGCGAAGAAGCACGGAGCGCGCACCCTCATCGATCTCACCCAGGCGGCGGGATGGCTGGACATCGACGCGAGCCGCTTCGACGCGACCGTGTGCGCCGCCTACAAGTGGCTCCTGAGCCCGCGCGGAACCGCGTTCCTGACGCTCAATCCTGAGCTGCACGAGAGCATCCGCCCCCTCGCCGCGAACTGGTACGCGGGGGAGGATCCGTGGACAAGCATCTACGGGCTGCCGCTCAGGCTTGCAGCGGATGCGCGTCGCTTCGACGTCTCGCCCGCCTGGCACGCGTGGGTTGGCACTGAGGCGTCGCTCCAGTTTCTGCTCGGCGTCGGAGCCCCGGAGCTGGAGGCGCACGCCCTCGAGGTGAGCGCCGCGTTCGCTTCCGCCGCCGGCCTCCCGGATGCACGTTCCGCGATCCTCGCGCTCACCCCCGTCGAGGGCGCCGCGGAGGAGATCAGGGACACGCTCGCGCGCCTCGACGTCATGGCCGCGAACCGCGCGGGTAACTTGCGGCTGTCCTTCCACGTGCACAACACCGCCGAGGAGGTCGCGCCGCTCGGCGAGGCCCTGCGAGGACTCGTGCACATCGCCTCGGGGCGCTGACGCGGCCCCACCGACGCAATTAGACTCCGGCCGTGCGCGGTAAGAACTTCTTCGACAACCTGGCCAGGAAGGTCGGCGGCAAAACCCCGTCGACAACCGTGGGGCGCCGCGCGCAGCGTGCCCTCATGGCCGAGCGCAGCATCCGCGAAGTGCTCGAGCTGGCCGTGCGGCTCGGCGAGACGATGCTTGCCCTCGGCGCATCCGCGACCGATGTCACCGACGCGATCCGCCGCACCACGAAGGCCTTCGGCGTCGACTGCCAGATCGACCTCACGTTCACGTCGATCCTCGTCGTGCACGACGGCGCCAACGACGGTGCGGGCATCAGCCTGCTGCGCGTCGTCAACAGTCGGCTGCCCGACTACGACCGCCTGACTCGCGTCATGGAGCTGTCGCGCGAGATCGCCGCCGACCCGAACGACATCGACGTCGCCGAGACGATGGACGACCCGGCCAAGCTCGAGGAAGCGCTCAACCAGCTCGAGTCGTTCCACCAGCGCCTCGACGAGATCCTCGTCGCACCGCAGCGCTTCCGCCGTTCGATAGTCACGCTCTGGCTCGCCCTCATGGCGGGCGGGGTCGGCTTCCTGCTCGGCGGCGGCCCGCTCGTCTGCCTCCTGTCCGCCGCGACGACGGTCGTTGTCGACCTCGTGCTGCGGGCCCTCGGCCGCTGGGGGCTGCCCGCGTTCTTCCTCCAGATCGCCGGCGCCGCCATCGCGACGGGCGTCGCGGTCGGGCTCCTCGCGGCCCTTCCCGTGCTGCCCGACGAGTTCGCGGCCCTCCCGCCGGCGCTTGTCGTCGCATCCGGTCTTGTTGTGCTGCTCGCCGGAATGTCGTTCGTGGGCGCGGCCGACGACGCCATCAACGGCTTCCCGATCACCGCCATGGGCAGGCTCCTCGAGGTGGTGTTGCTCACCCTTGGCCTCATCGTGGGCATCGCGATTGTGCTCGACGTGGCCCGTGGGCTCGGCGTCGACTTGCGTCTCGTTGAGCGGTCCGTGCAGCCGTGGCCGTCGGCCGTGCAGGTCTTCGGAGCCGCCATCGCGGCCGCCGCGTGGGCGCTCGCCTCCTACGCGACGATGCGCACCGCATTTGTCGTCATGATCTTCGGCGGCATCGCCTACCTCGTCTACGACGTGCTGGTCACCGCCGGAACCGAGCCGCTCGTCGCGACCGCCGTGCCGGCCCTGATCGTCGGCCTCCTCGCCGAGTCGCTCTCTCGCAAGCTGCACATCCCGGCCACCATCACCGCCGTCTGCGGCACCGTGCCCCTCCTGCCCGGCCTCGCCATCTACCAGGGGATGCTCGACATCACCTCGAGCGAATCCTCCGACGACGGCGTGCTGCGGCTCGTGCAGGCTGGCTCCATCGGCATCGGAATCGCGGGCGGCGTGACACTCGGCCGCTTCCTCGCCCGCCAGTTCAGGCGGCGTCGGCGCCGCCGCAACACGACGCCGGAGCCGATGGTCATGTCGAAGCGCCAGTTCCGCGGCACCGCGACCGCCGGCCCGGAAACGCGCGCGCTCTTTGTTATCCCAGACGAGGTCGCAGTCGGGCTCGAGACCGGGATGCTTCGCATCGTCTCGGTGGACGAGGTTGTGGATGCGGCAGGCGGCTCGGCAGGAACGGACGTCAAGCCGGCACCGCCGACCAACCCCAACGTCGCCCTCAAACGCGGCGACCTGAACGCCCCCGGGGAATGAATGTCGGAGGGGAGGCATAGAGTCTCCTCGGTCCCGCCTCGCTCTGTAAACCAGAGCGGGCGGTCAGTGACCTCCACGAACATCCCGAAGGAGCATGAATGACGACCGCAAAGGCGTACGCCGCCCCCTCAGCCACCGAGCCGCTCGAGCCCACCACCATCGAGCGCCGCGCCGTCGGCCCCAACGATGTGCTCATCGACATTGCCTACTCGGGCATCTGCCACTCCGACATCCACACGGTGCGTGGCGAGTGGGGCCGGGTTCCGTACCCGCTCGCTCCCGGGCACGAGATCGTCGGGACGGTCGCCGAGGTTGGCGGCGACGTCACGAAGCACAAGGTCGGCGACCGCGTCGGCGTCGGCTGCATGGTCAACTCGTGCCGCGAGTGCGACAACTGCAAGGCAGGCTCCGAGCAGTACTGCACCAACGGCAACGTCATGACGTACGGCGGCAAGGATCGCGACGGCAGCATCACGCAGGGCGGCTACGCGACGAACGTCGTCGTCGACGCCGACTTCGTGCTCAGCGTGCCGGAGAGCATCCCGTACGAGAAGGCGGCCCCGCTGCTCTGCGCCGGTGTCACCACCTACTCGCCGCTCGCCCACTGGCAGGCGGGCCCAGGCAAGAAGGTCGCCGTCGTCGGTATGGGCGGCCTCGGCCACATGGCCGTCAAGATCGCCGTCGCCATGGGTGCAGAGGTCACCGTGCTCTCGCAGACCCTCAGCAAGCAGGAAGACGGGCTCCGCTTCGGCGCGAAGCACTACTACGCGACGAGCGACGAGGCCACGTTCTCCGAACTCCGGAACACGTTCGACCTCATCATCAACACGGTCAGCGCGAACCTCGAGATCGACCAGTACCTCAACCTGCTGACGCTCGACGGCACCATGGTCTACGTCGGCGCACCCGCCGAGCCCATCCCCGTACGCGCCTTCACGCTGTTCAACAATCGCCGCTCGTTCGCGGGGTCGACCATCGGCAGCATCCGCGAGACGCAGGAGATGCTCGACTTCTGCGCCGCGCACAACATCGCGCCCGAGGTCGAGCTCATCGAAGCCGCCCAGATCAACGACGCCTACGAGCGTGTCCTCAAGTCGGACGTGCGCTACCGCTTCGTGATCGACGCCGCGACGTTCTAACGGGAGAGACGGCCCCGAGCGAGAGGCCCGGTTCAGCCGAGCGACCTCTCCGAATCACGGTTTCGGGATGGGTTCCACGCACGCGGATGGGTTGCAACCCATCCCGAAGCGTGGAACCCATCCCGAAACTCGCGGGCGGGCGGCAGGCGGATGCGCGGTTACGCGCGGGCGGGGACGTCGTGCCAGCGGCCGTCCTCGATCGACGCCTCGGCGGCCTCCACGATCTGTGCGGCGACGAGCCCGTCGGCGACCGATGGCGCGACCTGCACGCCGGTGACGACGCTCTCCAGGAAGCGGGCGGCCTCGATGGTCTTGAGGTCGTCGAAGCCCATGCCGGTGCCGCCGCCTGGCTGGAAGCGGTGGAACTCGCCGTGGCCGGGGGACATGTAGACGGTCGTATAGCCGTACGGGCTCGACGAGTCGAGGCAGACCTCGAGCTCGTTGAGTCGCTGAAAGTCCCAGCGCATGGAGCCCTTTGTGCCGTACACCTCGAGGGCATACTCGGCGCGGGGGCCGCGCATGATGCGGCTCGAGTCCATGATCCCGATGGCGCCGTTGTCGAAGCGCATGAGGAGGGCCGCGTAGTCCTCGTTCTCGACAGGCTTCAGCTCGCCCGTTCCCGGGGCCGAGCGGTCGACGATACCGGTGCCGGGGGCGGGGCGCTCGGTGATGTAGGTCTCCGCCGTGGCCGAGACGCTGCCGATACGGCCCACGACGTGCTGCGCGAGGTCGAGGCCGTGCGAGAGCAGGTCGCCGAGGACGCCAGAGCCGGCTCGCTCGCGCTCGAAGCGCCAGGTGAGCGGGGCGAGCGCGTCCGACGAGTAGTCCGCGAGCAGCGCGCCGCGCACGTTCGTGACGCGTCCGATCGCGCCCTCTTCGATGAGCTGCTTCATGTAGGCGATCGCCGGTGCGTTGCGGTAGTTGAAGCCGACGGCCGTGATGCTGCCGGCAGCATCCACTGCGGATGCGATGCGCCGCGAGTCCGACGCGTAGCGTCCCATGGGCTTCTCGATCCAGAACGGCTTGCCGGCCTCGGCGGCCGCGATCGCCATCTCCGCGTGCAGGAAGTTGGGCGAGCAGATCGAGACGACGTCGACCTCGGGGTCGCTGAGTACTTCGTGGTAGTCGGCGACGGTGCGCTCGAAGCCGAGGCGCTCCTCTGCCTGGGCGCGCGCCTCGGGCATCGGGTCGGCGGCGACGACGAGCCGGGTCTTGATGCCGAGCTCGGGGAAGTGGTCGGGCACGGCGCGGTAGGCGCGCGAGTGGAGGCGGCCCATCCAGCCGACGCTGATGAGGCCGACGCCGATCGTGCGCGTGCTTGGGGTGGTCTGGTCGGTCATGGGAACTCCTTTGTCCAGGATGGGCTCTATCCAGGCTGTAGCTGTCATATGTTCGGACAACGAGACATTTCTACGCGGTTTCGGGCCGTCGTAGCTTTGCGTAACCTTGCGTTACCTGAAGCGCTCAGCTTGGCCGTCGCCGAGGGTGTCATGCTGTCCTGATGGGTTTTGCCGAGGGACACACCGCCGTAGGAGACGCGTCAGCTGCAGCGCCGGACAGGGTGATCGTCCGTGGCGCTCGCGAGCACAACCTTCGTGACGTCGACGTCGACATCCCCAGGGATGCGCTGGTCGCGTTCACGGGAGTCTCCGGCTCCGGCAAGAGCTCCCTGGCCTTCGGAACGCTGTACGCCGAGGCGCAGCGCCGCTACTTCGAGTCGGTCGCGCCGTACGCGCGCCGCCTCATGAACCAGGTCTCCCCACCCGACGTCGATGCCGTCGAGGGGCTGCCTCCCGCGGTCGCGCTCCCGCAGCAGCGGGGCGGCGGAAGCGCACGCTCGACGGTCGGCAGCACCTCGACGATCGCAAACGTCGTGCGGATGCTCTTCTCGAGGGTGGGCGACTACCCGGAGGGTGCCCCCATGCTGTTCGCGGAGGACTTCTCGGCCAATACCGTGCAGGGGGCCTGCCCGAACTGCCACGGGCTCGGCCGCGTGTATGAGGTGCCGGAGGCCCTCATGGTGCCGGATGCATCGCTCACGATCCGCGACGGGGCCATCGCCGCGTGGCCGACGGCCTGGCACGGCAAGCAGCTGCGTGACAGCCTGGTCTCGCTCGGCTACGACATCGACATCCCTTGGCGCGAGGTCCCGGCGAAGCAGCGGTCTTGGCTGCTGCACACGACCGAGAAGCCGCAGGTGCCTGTGTTCACGGGGCTGTCGCCCGCGAGGGTGCGCGCGGCCGTGGCTGCGGGTGACGAGCCGTCCTACATGAGCACGTTCGTCGGTGTGAAGCGCTACGTGCTCGACACCTTCGCCAACTCGAAGAGCGAGCGGATGCGCGAGAAGGCGGCGACGTTCATGGAGAGCGTCCAGTGCCCCGCGTGTCGTGGCACGAGGCTGAAGCCGGATGCGCTCGCGGTGACGTTCGAGGGCCGTGACATCACGCAGATCGCCGCGATGCCGCTGCGCGAACTTGCGGCGCTCATGGAAGGGGTGCTGCAGCCAGGCTGGGCCCCGGCGCGGGGCACGCGAGGTGACGAGCCCCTGGCGCCCGAGCAGCTCCTCGCCGCCCGACGGTTGGCCGGCGAGCTCTGCGCCCGGCTCGCGCCGCTCTCCGATCTCGGGCTCGGGTACCTCTCGCTCGACCGCCAGACGGGCACGCTCTCCGGCGGCGAGCTCCAGCGGCTGCGGCTCGCGAACCAGCTGCTGGCAGGCCTCTTCGGCGTCGTGTTCGTGCTCGACGAGCCGTCGGCCGGCCTGCATCCCGCCGACACCGAGGCACTCCTCGGAATCCTCCGGGGGCTCCGCGACCGGGGCAACACCGTCTTCTATGTCGAGCACTCGCTCGACGTCATCCGCGAGGCCGACTGGATCGTCGACATCGGCCCGGGCGCCGGCGCGTCTGGCGGCAGCATCGTCTACTCGGGCGCACTCGACGGGCTTCGGGATGCGCCCGACTCGGTGACGCGTCGGTACCTGTTCGACTGCCCCGACTCCCCGCGGCCGAAGCCGCGCGAGCCGCGACCGCGCACGCAGCACGTGCGGCTCGACGGTGTGGTGCGCAACAACATCCGGGGCCTCTCGGTCGAGTTCCCGCTCGGCTGCCTGACCGCCGTGACTGGGGTGTCGGGTTCCGGCAAGACGACGCTCGTGAACCAGGCCCTCCCCGACCTGCTCCGCGCGAGCCTGGCGAGCGAGGTCGGCGAGGCGAGCGCCGCGGACGAGTCGGAGCGCGGCGATCCGATGCTGGCCGTCGAGGCCGAGGCTACGCGGGGCCGGGCGACCGGGCCCGCCGACCGGCTCAAGCGCATCGTGCAGGTCAGTCAGGCACCTATCGGGCGCACGTCGCGCTCGAACGTCGCCACCTACACGGGGCTGTTCGACCGCATCCGCTCGCTGTTCGCGGCGACGGAGGAGGCGAAGCGGCGACGCTACAGCGCCAGTCGGTTCTCGTTCAACCTGCCGAGCGGCAGATGCCCGACGTGCAAGGGCGAGGGCACCATGGAGGTGGAACTCCTCTTCCTCCCGACGGTGCAGGCGCCGTGCTCGACGTGCGGTGGGAAGCGGTACAACGCGGAGACCCTGGAGATCGAGTTCGACGGCTCCTCGATCGCTGACGTGCTGGCGCTGAGCGTCACCGCTGCGCGCGAGAAGTTCGCGGCGCACGCCGACGTCGTCCAGCACCTGGACGCGCTCATCGACGTGGGCCTCGGCTACGTCTCGCTCGGCCAGCCCGCGCCTGAGCTCTCCGGCGGCGAGGCGCAGCGGGTGAAGCTCGCGTCCGAGCTGCGGCGCGCCCAGCAGGGCGACACGCTCTACCTGCTCGACGAACCCACATCCGGCCTGCACCCTGCCGACTCCGACCGCCTGCTCGGGCACCTGCACGACCTCGTCGACCTCGGCAACACCGTCATCCTGGTCGAGCATGACATGCGCGTCGTCGCTGGCGCCGACTGGGTCGTCGACATGGGTCCTGGCGCGGGGGATGAGGGCGGGGCGATCGTCGCGCAGGGAACCCCGCGGGAGGTCGCGGGGGTTGCCGGAAGCGCGACGTCGACCTACCTGCAGGCCGCCGTCGACCGCCTCGCGGCTTCCGACGCCTGAGCGGTCCGGCGCTCACCCGGCGGGGCTCGGGGTCGCGAACGGGTTGACCATCGCGAAAGGCGGGCGCAGGGGTAACCCTGCGCCCGCCTTTCTTTCTTGCTTCGTCCGGTGCTACTTGATGGCGTCGCGGAGAGTCGCCGCGGCTGCTGCCACGTCGTCCGCACCGTAGATGGATGCGCCGGCGACGGCGATCTTTGCTCCGGCGTTCTGGACGGACGAGATAGTGGTGATCTTGATGCCACCGGCGACCGAGAACGGCACGCCAGACGCGCGGCCCGCGTCGAGGAGGGTCTCGAACGTGAAGCCGTCCTCCGCCTGCTCGTCGAGGCCCGCGTGCATCTCGACGAACTTGGCGCCGAGGGCGACGACTTCCTTGGCTCGGGCTGCCTTGTCCTGCACGCCGATGAGGTCGACGACGACACCCTTGCCGTGTGCTTCTGCTGCCTTCACGGCGCCCGCGATGGTGCTGTCGCCCGCGACGCCGAGCACGGTGATGAGGTCGGCGCCAGCGGAGAAGGCGATGTCGGCTTCGAGCTCGCCGGCATCCATCGTCTTGAGGTCGGCGAAGACGATCTTGTCCGGGTGGGCTTCCTTGATCGCGGTGATCGCGGAGAGGCCGGCGCTCTTGATGAGCGGCGTGCCGAGCTCGAGGATGTCGACGCTCGGAGCGGCGGCGGCCGCGAGCTCGAGGGCGGCTTCGGTGGTGAGGGTGTCCATTGCGAACTGCAGCTTCATGGGTGATCTCCTTCGTGTTCCGTGGTGTGGGTCTTGGGTGCCCAATTCGTGGGCGGGGTGGTGCCTCTTATTCGAGGTTCGCGTGCCGCGGCCAGAGCTCGTCTGCGGTCGCGCCGGATCCGAGCCAAAGGCTGTGGAAGAGCGCGTCGCCGATGAGCACCACCGTCTGCTCGAAGAGGCTTCCCGCGTACTGGGCGCTCGCGGTGCCTGAGCGGTCGAGCTTGGTAGCGGCGGGGACGACGATGATCGTGTCGGCGAGTTCCCCGAGCGGGGAGGTCAGGTCCGTGGTGACGGCAGCGACTCGGGCGCCCGCGCTCTTGGCGGTGCGCGCGGCCGCGACGATGCCCGTGGTTGTGCCGGAGCCGCTTGCGGTGAGCAGCACGTCGCCTTCCCGGATCGCCGGGGTCGTGACTTCGCCGACGACATGCACGTCGAGCCCGAGGTGCATGAGCCTCATCGCCGTCATGCGCAGGCCGAGGCCTGATCGCCCGGCGCCGTGCACAAAGACGCGCCCGGCATCGACGAGGAGTGCGGCGGTGCCGGCGAGCTCGGTCTCGCTGATGGAGGCTGCTGACCTCTGCAGCTCTCCAGTGATGATGTCGAGGGATTCGGTGACGCGTGTTGCTGCCATGGCCTCAGTCTTCGCCTCGCGGCACCAGGGGGCAGCCACCCGCCGGAGGAGTTCTACCTACCTGAAAGGGTGGGTGGGGGAGTACGGGTAAGTTGGCGGCGTGGATGGAATGAGTGACTCTCCGTCATCGGCTTCTCGGCAGAGTGCCGCTGACCTCGCGCAGACGGTCGCAGAACTCGCAGACCGGCATGCGGTGACACTCGAATCGGTCCTCGCGATCCTGCGGTCGCCGCGCGTCGGCGACCAAGCCGCGAGATCCATGGCGATCGACGTCGCCGCGTCGGCGCTTGTTGGGCTCAGGACGGAGACCGATCAGCAGCGAGGGAAGATCCTGGAGCCGGTAGTGGGTGCGTTCGCGCGGCTCAGGACAGACCTGCGTCCCCTCGTCCGGTTCGGCGACCTCGATGTGCAGTTCGTGGAGCCTCCCGCGACGGGTCGGGCGCTCCCGGGGGAGGTTGCCCACGCCGCGCGGGCGATCGTGCGCACGGCTGTGCTCGCCTATGTGGATGCGGGTGAGGCTCGTCGGGTTCGTATCCAGTGGGATTGCGACGGCTTGAACCTGCTGATCGGCATCCGGGACGACGGCGCGGGCGAGCTCACGGTGCATGATGACGCGCTGAGGCCCATCGCTGAGAGGGTGACGGCGCTCGACGGCGTGCTTGGTGTCGCATCCACTCCGGGTTGGGGGTCGGACGTGAGCGTGACGCTGCCGCTCGATCCGCCTTCCGGGGTGGCGCACCTGGATGGTGGCGTCGAGTTGAGTGCTCGAGAGCGAGACGTCCTGCGACTTGTTGTGGAGGGGCGCCGGAACCAGGAGATTGCGGCCGAGCTGGCCATCAGTGTGAATACGGTGAAGTTCCATGTCTCGAACCTTCTGAGGAAGGCGGGCGCCCGTAACCGGGCGGAACTCGTTGTGCTTTCGCATTGAGGCGCGGCTACGATCTCCTGCAGCGTGCCTGCCTGGGCGATGGAGCCGTGCACGCGCAGTACGCCGACCTCGTCGGCCACGCGGAGCGCCTCGTCAGCATCGTGAGCGACCAGGATGATGGTCTTTCCTGAGTCTGAAGAGCCGACGAAGGCGACCGTGCAATGCGACGGGATCACGTAGTTGAAGTTGTCTACGGCCACCGTCCCGTCTCAGTACTGCTTGCTGACGTGCGTGAACTCGATCATCGCGGCTCCCGTGTTGGGGAGGCGTGGCCGGACCGACACTTCAATTCATGGAACTATTTCTGCACGGATGTAAGTGGTGAGGCCCGGCGCAGGTGTCTGCGTCGGGCCTCATTATCGGGCTTGCTTTGCGGCTGTGGCCTAGCGAGCGACGTTGAAGCCGCTTGCCCAGCTGATCTGCTCGCCTGCTGCGAGGGTGAGCTGCAGGAAGCCGAGCGCCTCGAGCTCGTGGGCGCGCTGGAGCGAGCCTGCGTCGATCGCGCCGAGTCCGCCAGCCTCGATGGCGGCCTTCAGTGTCGCCTTGGCTGCGGTGTCGTCGCCCGCGATGAGCACGGTGGTTGCGGCGGTTTCGCCGACCTGGCCGGATGTGAGCGTCACGGCGAAGTTGGTGTTGAAGGCCTTGATGACCGCGCTGTTGGGGAGGGCTGCCTGGATCTCGGCGGCTGCGGAGGAGCCGGCAGGGACGACGAGGCTGTCGAAGGTCTCGAAGTTCAGGGGGTTCGTGATGTCGACGACCGTCTTGCCTGCGAGGGCGGGGCTGTGGGTGGCGACGATCTCGGCGACGGCCGGGTACGGGACGGCGAAGACGACGATGTCACCTTCGATGGTTGCGGTTGATGCCTGCTCGTGGGAGATCTGGGTGACGTTCGCGCCGCCCTTGTCGAGAACGCTTGCGATTGCGGAGGCCATGTTGCCGGTTCCGAAGATGGTGACCTGAGTCATGTTGGGGGCTCCTTGCTCTTGGTCGTCAATCCCGTGCGAATGCACTTGGCTGACTGTTACTTGTAGCTGCAAGTAGTTTGCTAGCAGCAAGAAGTTGTAGATGCAACTAATTGATTCGATCGAGCCCAACGCAACGTCGGCACTATGTGCGTGCGCCAAATATCGGCCCGAGATCCGAGAGAGGCGCAAGCCTGGCGCACAGCTCGCCGGCCAAGCGGCTCGATCGAGGTCTCGCAGACGATGTGCTCCAAGAGCTCTCCACTCTGACCTCCCTCACCTACAGCAACGAGGACATTGCAGGGGGTCGTGACATACCTCGACGAGCGACGCGTTGGCCCCACACAGGTCGTCACGCACCACCTCGCGCAAGAGAATGTGCTCGAGGCCTTCAATACGGTGATCGAGAAGAAGGACGAGGCCATCAAGGTAGTCGTCGACGTTCACTGACGCGAGTCTGCGGGCGCATCCACGTCGAGGTCTCGCACTTCGGTCCTGAGGATGCGCATCGATTGCCCGACGCTCTTCGCGAGGGCCGGCAGCTTCGAGGCGCCGAAGACGAGCACGATGATGGCGAGCACGGCGATGCCGTGCCGGCCGGTGAGGTTCGCGAGCATGATGGTCGTCTTTCGTCGGGTTGGTCTTCTGCGGTGTGGGTGTCTGAGAGTTCCGTCTGGCCGGATGCGCCGGGTTCAGTTCCCTGGGCCGCCTGGGCCGCCAGAACCGTCGGGGCCGCCCGCGCCTCCGCCTGACGGCGCTGCCCCCGCGGTCGGTGTGGTCGTCGTATCGACACGGACCGTGAGGGCGATGTTGTAGCCGCTTGTCGTGTCGCCCGTGACGGTCGCGAGCTGCAGGGCTCCGCCGTCGTCGCCGAAGACGTTGTCGGAGTCGAGGCTGACCTGCGCCATGTTGGAGGCTGAACCCTCGTAGCCGGACAAGGCGTAGACGGCGTTCGAGGCGTACTCGGGCAGCGCGACCTGCGAGGTCGAGATGGCCTTCGTCGAGTCGGTGATGTCGTCGATCGTCGGGTACACCTCGAAGTGGATGTGCGGCCAGCGCCCTGTGTAGCAGGCGGGGAAGATCGAGGTGTACGTGACGCTGCCCTGCGCATCCGCGACCTGCACGCCCCGCAGGAACGTCTCGTTCTCGATTCCCTCTGAGTACATGGAGTAGCCGCCCGTGGCGTCGCAGTGCCAGACGTAGACGGCGACGTTCTCGAACGGCCTGTCGCCGTTTGCCATGTCGAGGACCGTGAGTGTGAGGGTCATAGGAACGCCTGCCGCGGTGGTGCCGCTGCCGATGCTCGAGCGGATGTCGCTGCGCACGACCCCGGACTGTTCGAGCACGTCCGCGCCGTTCGAGCCGTCGCCAGGGTACGGGCCTGCGGTCTCATCGGGGATCTCGCTCGCAGGCACAGCGACGGCCGTCGCGGACGCGCTCGCCGATGGGCTGGCCGTCGCTGTTGCAGTCGCTGTTGCGGCCGTCGTGCTGGACGCGCCCGATCCCGCCGGCGTGCAGGCGGCGAGCGCCACCGTCCCGACCCCAACCCCGAAGATGCTCAGCAGGCCGCGACGCGACATGAGCGTGCCGATGTCGAAGGAGACGCCCTGGTCGACGACCTCCTCGTCAGCTCGGTCGAGCAGCCTGCCCTCGTAGGCGGGGCCGTCTGGGGTGAGGTCGGGCTCGGGAATCTTGATCATGGCAACTCTCCTGCTCTTCGTCGTGGAACGAGAGTCAGCATGAGCCGCCGGCCAGGCAGGGGGCTATGGCGTTCCTATGCCAGGGCTATGGCGCGCATCCCAGGCTGAATGTCCGTGGCTCGTGCTTAGCTATGCGCACACTTCAGGGAAGACGTGAGCGGGGGAGCAACGTGACTCAGCAGATCGGTGTACGGGAGTCGGGAGCGGGCAGCGAAGTTGCGCCCGGACCGGCCGGCCTGCGGCGTGCATCCAAGCTGCGGCAGTCGCTCCTGCGGCTCGGGTCTGGCGCGCTCACGAAGACCTACGACCTGTACCACCTGCATCCGGCCGTCTGGCGCTGGACCGCCCGCCACTACGTGCCCGCGATGGGCGACTTCGCGAAGTTCAACGCGTGGATGATCTGCCAGCGCGCGAATCTCGACGTGCCCGCCTACCAGCGCTGGCTGCACGAGAACGACTTCCGATTCCGCTGGTGGCAGCTCTCGAGCTACCCGGAGACGAGCAAGGACGACTACGTCAAGCGCTACACGGAGGACGAGCGCTGCTGGGGCGGCGAGATCGACACCGTGGGCACGGTCGTCGACGAGTCGAGCGGCTCGAGCGGTTCGCCCTTCAACTGGATCCGCGGGCGACACGAGCTGAAGACCATCCACAACAACGTGGCCGGCTACATCACCTTGCTGTTTGGCACGAAGAAGCTGTTCGGCATCAATGCCTTCTCGATGGGGGCGTGGGCGACCGGCACCAACACCGGGCACGCGCTCTCGAAGATCTCGATGGTCAAGAACACGGGACCAGACATCGACAAGATCGTCGACACGATCCGCCACTTCGGGCCCAAGTACCAGTACCTCGTGAGCGCCTACCCGCCGTTCCTGAAGCACCTGCGCGACAGGCTCGACGGGGAGGAGTGGTTCGACTGGTCGCAGCACCGCCTCAACGGGTTTGTGGGTGGGGAGGCCATGACGGAAGGGCTGCGCGACTACCTCGAGGAGCGCTTCGGCCGCGTGTACTCCGGATACGGGGCCTCCGACCTCACGATCGGCATGGCAGGCGAGTCGGACGCCTGCGTGTGGCTGCGCCGAGCGATGTTCGCCGACGAGCCGCTGAGGAGGGCGCTCCTCGGTGACGACGAGTCGCGCATCCCCATGGTCTTCCAGTACAACCCGCTCGAGACGTACCTCGAGACGAACGCGAACAACGAGCTCGTCGTGACGCTCAACTCGTCTGCCGTGCTCAGCCCGAAGCTTCGCTACAACATCGGCGACGAGGCGAAGATCCTCTCTTTCCCCGAGGTGCGAGAGAAGATCGCCGAACTCGACCCGGCGCTGTCGAGGGCGTTCCACCGGGCATTCGCGGTGCAGCGGATGAAGCTGCCCTTACTCCTGCTCTTCGGCAGGAAGGACTCGACGATCTCCTACATGGGCGCCAATCTGTACCCGATCGACATCGAGAACGGCCTCTACCGCGACAACCCGCACGCGGGCGACATCGAGTCGTTCAAGCTCGGCCTGCTCGAGCTCGAGGGTCACGAGCAGCGCCCCATCGTGCACCTCCAGCTGCGCGACGGCGTGGCGCTCGCGGATGAGGAGATCGCGAAGCTCAGCGAGACGACGAGGGCCGGCATCGTCGAGCACCTCGCCTCCGTGTCGCGCGACTTCGCCCAGTCGCTCGACGAGGACCCGTCGACGGGCGACCTCCGAATCGAGGTGCATCCGTTCGGCACGGGGCCCTTCACGGGTGGCAATGCGAAGATCAAGAACGTCTACGTCGTCAAGAACGCCGAGTAAGCCGTGTTCACCACCGACTTCTCGAAGGCTCCAGTTCAGGGCAGGGCCGAGGCGCTGGTCATCGTCGAAGGGCGCGGCGCCGACCGTGAAGGCGTGATCTGGCGGCAGCGCTTCACGGATCGCCGGGTCTCCGGCGAACTCCTGCTGTTCGAGAGCGTCGAGCGAGCGCGTGAGGTCGCAGCCGGGCACGATGGGCGCACGAAGCTACTGCTCGCCGAGACCCGCGGCTACTCGAACGGCATCTGGCGAGCCGACCCCGAGCCTCCACCAGGCGAGATGGCGCATAACCCGCACTTCGCGTCCGTCTCCAAGGAACGCGCGGAAGGGCGCATGCCACCGCGCGTCGACGAGCCGACGCGCAAGCCGAGAAAGCTCACTACCCCGGTCCCGCCGCCGTCCCACACCATCTTCGACACTGCATCGATGTTCGTCGGTGCAACCCGGTACACGTCCCCGCTCGCCTGGGCCGTGACGGGCCGCGTCTGGGGGCAGATGACCGGCAAGATGCGGAGGATGCCCGACTACTGCTGGCACGGCATCTACTGGGAGGCGCCGTGGACCCTCGGCACCCTCGCGAACTTCTCCACGCGCGACGCGCTCCTGCGCTTCGCCAGAATGCCCGAGCACAGGCACCTCATGCAGTGGATCGTGAAGGACACGAGGAACGCCAACGCCGGGTTCATTCGCCTCTTCGCGAGCGAGGAGGAGCTGGCGGCCGTCGAAGGCACCGTGGGGCACGAGGGGGACGGTCGTCTCACGGATGCGGATGCGCGTGGCCCGGCCGCAGCGGCGCCCGGCTCGATGCTGACCCCCGACGCGCTCTCTGGGCGTGCTGGGACGAAGTCAAAGTCGCGCGGGATCGAGGTGCGTCGCGTCAGCTCGGAGCTCGAGTTCCTCGAGTTCGTCGAGCTGCCGGGGCGCGTCTCGGACCCGAGCCGCGAGGTGCCAGTGCTCGAGTCGACTCTCCGCTCGTGGTGGAAGGACAAGCACGCGCACGAGTCCCCGGTCGAGCTGCTGCTCGCGTACCGCGAGGGCACACCCGTCGCCCGAGCTGTCACGCACACGAGCGCTGCGCTCGACGCAGAGCTCTCATCGAGCCTCCAGCTGTTCGGGGCCGTCGCGGCGGCCGACGCGGAGGCCCTCGGCGCGATCATCGGCGCCGTCGAAACACGTGCCGCGAACGCCGGTCGGAGCGAGCTCCTCGGCCCCGTCACGCTGCTCCCGAACCAGGTGGGCGGGGTCATCACGAGTGGCTTCGGCGAGCGAGGCTTCGTCGAGGGCGCTTGGAACCCGGACTGGGTGCCCGGCGCCTACGAGGGGCTCGGCTTCACAACCTGGAACGAATCGGCGACCTGGATCGCTCGCCTCGAGCAGGGGCGCCTCGGGCAGATCGAGAGTGACGCCTTCACAGCGCCGACCGACGCCGAGCTCGAGGCCGCCGGCATCGTCATCGAGCGCGCATCGCGCCTGCGATTCCCGCGCGACGTCGCCCGCCAGCGCGAGCTTGTCAACGCCGCCTTCGCCGAGCTGCCCTACTACACGCAGATCTCGCGAGCGCAGATGCGAGAAGCCACAAGCGGACTCATCGCGATCATCGACCCCAACATCTGGGTGTCTGCGCTCGATGCGAAGACCCGCAAGCCGCTCGGCTTTCTGCTCTGCGTCCCCGACGTGACCCGCATCGTCCAGCGCTCGTCCGGCCGAATCGGGCTGCGGCAGCTGCTCGAGATCTGGCGGCAGCGTAAGGAACCGAGGGAAGCAGTGCTCACCATCCAGGGCACGACTCCCGAGGGCCGCGGCCGCGGCATCAGCACGCTACTCGGGCGCACGGTGGGGGAGGCGCTCATCGAGGGCGGCTACACGGCGCTGCGCTCGACCTACATCGGCCGCGACAACCCCGCCTCCGCGCGACAGCTCGGCCGCATGGGCGGGAAGGCGCTGCACGAGACGGTCTTCTACAGGAGGCCCGTGCGAGCGTGCGCCGATGGGAACGCAACACACGAGGGGGAGCAGCCATGACGAGCATCCACACGCTGAACCAGATCATCGCCGACGCGGCGTCGGCGCCTTCAGCCCACAACACGCAGCCGTGGTCGCCGCGCATGATCGGTGATGGCGCCGCGGTCGAGCTTCGAGTGTCGCGGAAGCGGACGCTTCCCGCCTCTGACCCGACGGGGCGAGACACGCTGCTCGGGCTGGGTGCCTGGCTCGAGGCGTTCAGCGTGAGCGCTGCGGCGCACGACATCGCCTTCGAGGTCGAGCTGCTGCCCGCGCTGGCAGACCCCGAGGCCATCGTGCACGCGCGGAGCGACGAGCCGGTGATGCGCATCCAGCTGTGCGACTCGGCCGGGGCGGCGGAAATCGAGGGGGAATCGGCCTCCGCATCGCAGTCCGATCCCGATTCCAGCAGGCGGATGCTCGCGGCCCGCAAGACGGTGCGCGGTGGCCTCGAACCGGCGAAAGGTCTGGTGCTCGAACTCGCGGGCACGCTTCCCGAGTGGCTGCGCCTCGTGCCCGTCGACGCCGACGACCTGCGTCACTTCTCGTCGCTCGGCACGGCCGACACCCTGCGGGAGCCGGCCGTCGCGCGCGAGCTGGCCCACTGGCTGCGGCTGCACCCCGCGCATCCGCGCTACGACGTCGACGGGCTCAACAACCGCGTGCTCGGCGTGCCGACGGTCGCGTCGCGCCTCGTCGCGCCCTTCACGCGGAATCGGCGCCTCCGCGAGGCGGCCGTGCGCGTGGTGACTCCAGTCGGAGAGCTGTGGCGGAGGGTGCTGCTCGAGGTGCCGGTCTCGGCAGCGGGAGAGGACGCGCCCGCCGCGGCGACCGCGTTTGCGCTGGTCGCCGACACCAAGCTGCTCGAGCTCGGCTCGGGCGCCGATGCGACCCGCATCCTCGATTCCCCGCTTGGGCTCCCGCCGGAGCGGGTGCTCGAAGCTGGCCGAGCGCTCATGCGGCTGTGGCTTCTTGCGACCGCCCGAGGTGCGGCGTTCTCGCCCGCCTCCGAAGTCATCGACTCGTCGCTCGCGCAGGGCGAGCTGCACTACAGGCTCGGCCTCTCTCGCCGCGACGTGCCGCTGTTCGTCACCCGTGTCGGCGTGTCCAAGGACCCGAACCCGCCGCGCGCGCCGCGGCGCTGAGCCGCGGCCCACGCAACAAAAGCGCATCTCCTCAGGCGAGCCGCCGCATCCACTCGCTGACGAGGTCGATGCCTCGCGTGAACGAAGGGTCGTTGGGCCGATTCAGGAAGGCGTGCGAGCTGCCCGGGAGCACTCGGTACTCGGTCTCGACGCCAGCCTCGGCCAGCTCCCGCGCGAAACGGGAACCGGATGCGCGCATCGCGTCGCGGTCCGCATCCACCACCAGCGAGGGCGGGAAGCCGGCCAGGTCGTGCCCGCCAGGGAACGCGTCCGGGCGCGAGAGCACTTCCTCGCTGCCCGCGTAGTTGAGGTTCATCTGTCCGATGAGCCACGGGGTGTGGACATACCGGCGCCGACCCTTGACGCGGCTCAGCAGCTCGGGGGAGCGCTCGGGCAGCTCCGCGTGGAACGTGCCGTAGGCGAGGAAGAGCCCGCGCAGGGGAGACGCCCCGTCGCGCTCGAGTCGGTACGCCGCGGCAGCCGCGAGGCATGCGCCGGCGCTCGCGCCGCCGAGCACCACACCATCGGGTGATCGCGCGCTGACGGCTGCGACGACCGCCAGCACATCGTCGAGAGGCACCGGGAAACGGATATCGGGGCGACGCTCACGGCCCGCGCGACTCAACCCTTGGGGGCCCTCCTCGAGCTGCGCTCGCTCCCGGCCGCCGAGCGTCACCAAGCGGTAGCCGACCGTCGTCACCTCGAACCCGGCGCGGGCCAAGGCGAGCGCCACTTCGTGAGTCTCCGGCTGGTCGAGCCCGCCAGAGTAGAAGCCGCCGCCGTGCAGCCAGACGAAGGGCAAGGCAGTTGAGCGCGAGATGCCGGGAGCAGGGGAGTAAGTCCGAACCGGAATCGGGCCGTGCGGGCCGGCGACGACCGAGCTCGTCGCATCCACCCCGTGCGGTGTGGCCAGTGAGCGCTTCAGCATCAGCTCACGATACGGGCCCACGCTCTAGGCTCTGTGAATGCACGAGCTACGCCTCACCCCGGAAGCCCAGCGCCGCGCGATCGCCCTCAACATGAGACAGTCCTGGATCAGCCTGGCCATGCTCGCGCCCATCTTCCTGGCGCTCATCGTGATCTTCTCGCTGCAGGACTTCTGGCTCGGCTTTGGGTACGGCGCCCTGATCGTCGTGCTCATCGGAGGGTCCGTGCCCCTCTCGCTCTGGCTCGCCCGCACGTCGATGCGAGACACGTACATCCGGTTCGGTGACGGCTGGATCGAGCACAAGTGGATGTTCCGCACGCGCCGGTTCGCGGCGGCCGAGGCGACCAGCGTCGTCACGGTCGACCAGATGTCGTTCGGCGGCTTCGCAGGAGCGCCGACGCACCACCTCATCGTGACCGGCCGCGACCGCCGTCTGCTCATCCTCGTCGGGCAGATGTGGACCACGCAGCAGCTCACCGCGATCATGCAGGACCTCGCGAGCCGCGGCGTGCCGTGGTTCTCAGTGCCCGAACCCGTCTCGCCTCCCCAGCTGCGAGCGAGGGACCCGCGCCTCGTGCCCTGGTGGCAGGCGCATCCCATCGCACTCGGGCTGCTGATCGCCGGCGGCGTCATCGCCTTCATGACGATCGCGGTCATCGTCGTGGCGTTTGTGGTCTTCAGCGCGACCACGAGCTGAGCGAATCGCGCGGCAGGCGCTGACCACGCCGCTGGGCGACGCCTGGGCGTCGGACTCACCCGGCGTTCTACGCTGAGCACGTGCGCTCCCTCACTCGTCTCACCGGCCTCGACCGGATTCAGGCGACCAAGCGCGTGCCGGCCCTGCAGGTCGCGAAGACCGCCATCGCCGCGGTCGGTGCGTGGCTGCTCGCCGGCTGGCTGATCCCCGGCCCGCTGCCCGTCTTCGCCGCCGTGGCCGCACTGCTCGTCGTGCAGCCGAGCGTCAACCAGTCGTTCGCCAAAGCGCTCGAGCGAAGCGCCGGAGTTGTCATCGGCGTCGCCGTCGCGAGCGCGATCTCGCTTGTCCTCGGTCCGCAGTCATGGGTGATCCTCCTCGCGATCGTCGTCGCCATGATCGTCGCGTGGCTACTGCGCATGACCTCCACCACCAGCAACCAGGTCGCGATCAGCGCCATGCTCGTGCTCGCGCTCGGCGCATCCACCCCCGAATATGCGCTCGACCGCATCCTCGAAACCCTGATCGGCGCCGCGTTCGGGCTGCTCATCAACGCGATCATCCTGCCGCCAGTGCTCGTCGCCCCGGCGCAACGCGACACCGCCATGCTCGGCAACGAGATTGCCGCGTCGCTCGAGCGCCTCGCCGACGCCATCGAGCGGCCGCAGACGCCCGAGAGTCTCACCGAGATGCTCCTCAAGGCGCGCCTCGTGCGGCCGATGGCGGGCGCCGCCGAGAACTCCATCGCAGAAGGCCTCGAGTCGCTCGCCTTCAACCCACGCAAGTCCAGGCACCACGAGGAACTCGTCGAGTGCCGCGAGCTTCTTGACCGCTTCCGCCCCATCGTCACGCAGCTCACCGGCATGACCCGCGCCGTCGCCGAACATTGGGAGCCGACGCTCGCCGACGAGCCACAGGCCATCGCGATCGCCGAGCAGCTGCGGCGGGCCGCGCACGACACTCGCATACTCATCCCGAGCGAACCCGGGGAGCCGCAGGCGTTCATCCTGGAACCGCCAGCACTCACCGCACCGCTTGTCGTCTCCGCGCCGAAGGGTGGCAGTTGGGTGCTCATCGGCTCGCTCATCGAAGACCTCCGCCGCATCCACGAGGGTCTCACCGCCGAGGCGTGAGGTCGCGCGCACTGCTCGAGCCCCGCTCGCCGCGCTTGGGCCTGCTTGGCCCGACTTGATCGCGGCCCGCTCGCCCGGCCCGGCCCTGCTTGCTCGCGCGCTCGCTCGATCTCGCCGTCCAGCCCCGGAGTCCGTAATCCAACTCCCTGGATCCGCTGTCCAGCCCCGGAGATTCGCTGTCCAGCCCCCCGGATCCGCTGTCCAGCCCCCGGGATCCGCTGTCCAACTTCCGGGATGAATGAGCCCGCGATGCGCCGTTCGGCCCCTCGGGCACGTCTCCTGTCCCGCAAGTTGGCCGCAGCCGGGCGCGGCCTGTCCAATATCAGTGCAGAAACGGCCCCAGATGCGCAAAAACAGCCTCCAGAGCCCGTTTTTGCACTGATGTTGGTTACGCGACGCCGGGCCCCGCCCGCTGTCCAACTTCCGGGATGAATGAGCCCGCGATGCGCCCCAGAAGCCTCGGGCGAGTCTCTCGTCACGCAAGTTGGTCACGCGCCGCGCACCACCCGCCGCGCCGCCCACCACCCGCCGCGCTCCACGCCGCCCGCTGCGCTCCACGCCGCCCGCTGCGCTCCGCGCCGCGCCTCGAACGCCTCGCCGCGGCGCCCCTGGCAGGCAACGCCAGTACCTGGCACGACTGCCCCTCCCGGGCGCACGCTGGTAGCGATCCAATGAAGGAACGGCGGTGGCCGGTGCTCTCGATGAGGGCGGACCTGCTCGCCGCCGTTTCCCGGAAGCGCAACGAGAGGCACCCATGAAGGCAACGTTCATGTACGCAGCAGGCGACGTCCGAGTCGAGACCGTCGCAGACCCGGCCATCCAGCAGCCGAACGACGCGATCGTCCGCGTGACGCAGGCCTGCATCTGCGGCTCGGACCTGCATCCGTATCACTCGATGCAGGCCAGCGAGCACGGGTCCCCGATGGGCCACGAGCTCATCGGCATCGTCGAGGAGATCGGCACCTCCGTCTCGACTCTCAAGGTCGGCGACTTCGTCATCGCGCCGTTCGCGTTCCAGGACAACACCTGCGTGTTCTGCCGCGAGGGAATGCAGACCTCCTGCATCCACGGCGGCTTCTACGGCAGCCCCGAGGTCGGTGGTCTGCAGGCCGAGCTCGCACGCATCCCGCAGGCCGATGGCAGCCTCGTGGTTGTGCCCGGCGTCGACGCGGACGCACTCGCCCGCGGGGAGAGCGCAGACCTCGCGGCGAGCCTCCTCACGCTTTCAGACGTGTACCTCACCGGCTACCACGCAGCCCACATGGGCCGCGTCGAGGCCGGCAAGACCGTCACCGTGATCGGCGACGGCGCAGTCGGACTCTCGGCGGTGCTCGCCGCCAAGCAGCTCGGCGCCGAGCGCGTCATCCTCATGGGCCGCCACACTTCGCGCACCGACCTCGGCGTCCGCTTCGGCGCCACGGACGTCGTCGCCGAGCGAGGCGAAGAGGGCATCTCGAAGGTCATGGACCTCACGAACGGCGAAGGCAGCCACGTCGTCCTCGAAGCCGTCGGGCACATGCCCGCCTACGAGCAGGCGTACGGCATCGTGCGCCCCGGCGGCGTCATCTCGCGCGTCGGTGTGCCCCAGTACGAGGTAGCTCCCATCGGGTTCGGCTCTCTCTTCGGCAAGAACGTCACCCTCACGGGCGGCCCGGCCCCAGTGCGCGCCTACCTTGAGCCCGCGATCCAGCAGGTCCTGAACGGCGAGATCAACCCTGGCCTCGTCTTCGACCGCACGATCGGCATCGACGAGGTGCCAGCCGGCTACGCCGCGATGGATGCACGCGAAGCCCTCAAGGTGCTCGTCCAGATGTAGGCGCTCCGCGGCCGTGCACGCGACTCGCGTGCCAATGCACGCAGGCAGTGCACGGCCGCGCGCGAACCAGCAACGCGCATCCGCTGAGCCGGCTCAGCCGACACAACCTGGCAGCACGACCCGAACGGAACCCGCCCCATGCCCAACACGTCCCCGGTGCAGCTGCCAACCGGAACCGCCCCGACGGGGCTGCGTCGCTCGACGGGGCGCGCGCCGGCGACCTTTTTGGACGCAGACGCGTGTTCGTGTTCGGGCTTGTCGTGTTCTCGTTCGCGTCGCTGCTCATCGGCTTCTCGCCGTCCGGCGAGTGGATGATCGCGGCTCGCTCTCTGCAGGGCATCGGGGCGGCCATCGTCGCCCCCGCGTCGCTGTCGCTCATCGCTGTCAGCTTCCCTGAGGGCAAGGAGCGCGCGCGGGCGATCGTGCTTTACGGCGCGACCGCCGGAATCGGCGCGAGCCTCGGCATGGTAATCGGCGGCGCGTTCGCCGAGTGGATCTCCTGGCGGGCTGGGTTCTTCATCAACGTGCCCATCGGGATCGCCATGATCGCGCTCGCCCCGCGCTCGCCCCGCGCTTCCTCCCGGAGACGAAGCCAGCCCGCGGAGCCTTCGACGTGCTCGGCGCGCTCACTGCGACGGGCGGCGTCGGAGCGCTCGTGTTCGGCATCATCCACGCCGCCGAATCGACCTGGACCTCCCCGGTCACCGTTGCGTCTCTTGCCGCCGGAGTTGTACTGCTCGCGCTGCTCGTCGTCAACGAGGCGCGTGCATCCGACCCGATCATGCCGCTGCGACTCTTCGCGAGCCGCGTCCGCGTGGGCGGCTATGTGGGGCGGATGCTCTACATGGGCGCCATGATCGGCTTCTTCTACTTCACCACCCAGTACCTGCAGGACGTGCTCGGCATGAACCCGCTCCAGGCGGGCCTCGGGTTCCTGCCCATGACGCTCGTGAACTTCGCCGTCGCCCTGCTGTTGCCGCAGCTGACCAGGCGCATCGGTGACCGGCTGCCGCTCATCCTGGGCATCGCCCTCACTCTCGCGGGCATGATCTGGCTCAGCCGACTCACCCCGGATGCCGGCTACCTGCTCGGCGTTGCCCTCCCGATGCTGGTCATCGGTGCCGGGCAGGGGCTCGTGTTCGCGCCGCTCACGACGGCCGGCATGTCCGGCGCGACCGCCGAGCACGCGGGCGCCGCATCCGGACTCGTCAACACGTTCCACCAGCTCGGCATGGCGCTCGGGCTCGGAGTCCTCGTCGCCGTGTCCGTCAATGCGGGCGCAGACGCGGCGACCGCTGGCGCCGCGGCAGTCGCGCAGGTCTTCGCTGCGCTCACTGGCAGTGCCGTGCTGCTCGGGATCGCGCTCCTCATCTGCGCAACCCTCATCCTGCCGAAGAGCAGGAGGGGCGAGCGCGCATCCACCACACCTTCCGCCTCGATTTCCACCTCAGCCTCCGCCTCAGCACAAGGAACCTCCTCATGAGCACAGAACTCCAGCCGAAGACCCCGACCAACAAGGGGCCAGCCGAGTGGTTCACCGGCGACGTCTACTTCAACGCGTACTACGCGGGCACCGAGCCCTCGCGCACACGGCTCAACCTCGTGCGCTTCACACCTGGCGCGCACACGGCCTGGCACCGCCACGCCGTCGGACAGACTCTGCACGTCACCGAGGGCTACGGCTACGTGCAGTCACGCGGCGAGGAGCTCATCGAGCTCCGGCCGGGAGACACCGTCTCCACGCCGGCCGGCGAATGGCACTGGCACGGCGCATCCGCCGACAACTTCATGTGCCACCTGGCCCTGTGGGAAGGGCCGGGCGCCGACTCCGACGAACCCGATACCGTGTGGGGCGAGCGGCTCGCGCCAGAGGAGTACCCGGGGCAGTAGCCCCGGCTACGTCCGCCACGGCTGCGTTCGAGCGTTCCCCCGCCTCAAGCTTCGAAAACCCCGAAGAGTGAGCAAGATGCATCCGAAGTCAGCCGTTGTGGATGCGTCTCGCTCACGCTTTTCGCTGGCTGGAGTTTGCAGACGGGGAGACAGCAAGACGGCGAGGGGCGAGGCAGGTGGGCGCGGCGTGTGGCGCCGCCAATAGTGATCGCAAGAGTGAGCCAGATGCATCCAGAACCGATTCGTGTGGATGCATCTGGCTCATTCTTGCGCTCGCGGAGCACTGCCACTGCCGCTGTCAGTGGCAATGAGGCGTACTGCTCTCGGCTGCTGCTCCCGCCTACTGCTGCTGGAAAGCAGCTCGTGCTTCGGCGGGGAACTCTGTCGCCGCCCAGGAAGCGAGCAAGCGCAGGGCGTCGGCGCTCGGGCTGCCCTCGGCGGCCGTGTAGACGTTCATCGTGAGACCGGGCTCGCTCGGCAGCGGCAGCGACTCGAAGTTGAGCTCGAGCAGGCCAACTACCGGGTGGTTGAGGCGCTTCACGACGCTGCGGTGGAACTTCACGTCCTTCGCTGCCCACATCTCGCGGAAAAGCTCGCTCTGTGTCGACAGCTCACCGATGAGCTGGTGCAGCTTGGGGTCGTGCGGGTTTCGGCCAGCCTCCATCCGCAGCATCGAAGCCGCGTCGGCGGCGATGCGGTCGAAGTCCACCCAGAAGTCGCGGGCGGCCGGGTTCAGGTAGATGTATCTCGTGGTGTTCACGGGGCGGCGCGGGTCGTCGAAGACCGGAGAGTAGAGCGCACGACCGAGGCGGTTGGCGGCGAGCACGTCGTGCCTGTCGTTGCGCACCCACGCGGGTGCTTCGGAGAACGCGTCGAGCATCTGTCGGACGGCGGGGCGCAGCTCGCCGTCGAGCTGCTTCTTTGACGTGCGGCGCGACGGTGCGCTCGCCCTGGCAAGGTTGAAGAGGTGCTCCCGCTCGGCCTCGTCGAGCTGCAGCGTCGACGCGATAGCGTCGAGCACACTCTCCGAGGCACCCGACAGGTTGCCACGCTCGAGCCGCACGTAGTAGTCGACGGAGACACCCGCGAGCATCGCGACCTCCTCGCGGCGCAGCCCAGCAACGCGTCGGTTCCCGCCGTACGCCGGCAGTCCGGCCTGCTCGGGCGTGATCTTTGCCCGGCGGGAGCTGAGGAACTCCTTCACTTGCTCGCGCACATCGTTCATGCGTCCAAGCTACGCGCGCAGACCCGAGCGAGGGAGGTCCCGCGAGTACCTGCCCAGAACTCAGCGCTTTCTCCCCGGCCGGATCTGCGCCGGAGGCCGAGGCTTCCGGAGGCTGACCCTCAGCTTGAGAGCTTGACCTGCCCGCGGCGCGCGGCCTCGGCGATCTCCGCCATGACGCCGTCAGGCTCATGATCGAGCGGGAGTGTGTCCGGGTCGAGGACGCCGTCGAGCTCGCCATCCGCATCGCGGCGAAGGGCGGCGAAGAGCGGATCCAGATCCGTTTGCCGGGGACCGCGCTCGGCGACGAGCTCGAGCGTCTTCGGGTTCGCCGCCGCCGACGTCAAGCTCTCGACGAGCACCCGCGCGATCTGCGAGCGAGCGACCCAGCCGTCCTCCGGCGAGCCAGCGCGCCGCGTATCGCCTTGCAGGAACAGCAGTTCGGGATGCGCGGCTGCGCCCTCGTCGAACCACCCTGGACGCACGATGGTGAAGTCGTTGCCGCTCGCGCGCACGAGGCGCTCGGCACGACGCTTCCAGTCGTGTGACTGCGACGCCCGGTTGTAGGCACCGTCGTGCACGGTCACGCCGATCGACGTCATGAGGGCGATGCGGACGCGCCGCCTGCCGAGCGCTTCGAGGGTCGCGCGGACGATGCCGTAGTCGATTGCTTCTGCCTCGCCAAGGCCACCGTGCCCACCGTGGGTGAAGACGACGGCGTCGATGTCTGCCACGGCGTGCTTCAGGAAATCGACATCGCTCGCGTCCCCGACGGCGAGCTCGGCCGACTGGTCGAGGATGCGGTCGGCACGCGACCGGTCGCGCACGAGCGCCCTGGTCTGATGGCCGGCGGCGATGGATGCGGCGACCGCGTGGCGGCCGACGCTTCCGGTCGCTCCGATGATGAGTACTCGCTTGGTGCTTGCTTTCGTTTCGTGAGTCGGTTCAGGCGTGATCGGAGGCGTTCGCGGCTGTCTGTCGCGGCTCGGATGGCGCGACTCGGGCTGGGCCCCGTCCAATTTCCGTGACGAAATCGACTAGATCGCTCGTTTCGGGCGCGCCGGCGCAATCGCGTCACGGAAGTTGGACACTCGCGGAGGCGCAGCGCCGCGACCTCGGTTCAGGAGCGAGGCGGGACCGGACTCGAGATCAGGCCTCCGGGATGGGGCGGCCGTACGCCTCGAGCGTCAGCGACTCGGGCTCTGGCCCGCGGCGCACGCCCTTGTCGAGCGCGTCGATCTGCGAGACCTCGTCGGCGGTGAGCTCGAAGTCGAAGATGTCGAAGTTCTCGGCGATGCGGTGCGGTTTGACCGACTTCGGGATCACCGAGCGGCCCTCCTGCACGTGCCAGCGCAGCATGACCTGCGCTGGGCTCTTGCCGTGTGCCTCCGCGATCGCCGTGATCGTGGGGTCTTCGAGGGTGCTGCCGCCGTCGCCGTCGCGGTAGAACGTGATGCCGCCGATGGGCGACCAGGCCTGGTTGAGGATGTCGTGGCGCGCATCCGCTGCCTGCAGTTCCTTCTGCTGGAAGTAGGGATGCAGCTCGATCTGGTTGACGGCCGGTACGACGTCGGTCGCCTCGAGCAGGGAGGCGAGGTGGTCTGGCATGAAGTTGCTCACGCCGATCGCGCGGACCTTGCCGTCGGCGAGCAGGCGCTCGAGGGCGCGGTAGGCGCGGAGCGTCTTCTCCCAAGCTGTGGGGAGGGGCTGGTGCAGGATCAGCAGGTCGATCTGCTCGACGCCGAGCTTGGCCGCCGACTTCTCGAAGCCGTGGAGTGTCTCGTCGTAGCCGTAGTCGCTGATCCAGATCTTGGTCTCGATGAAGATCTCGTCGCGGGGGAGGCCGGATGTGGCGATCGCCTGTCCGACCTCGCGTTCGTTCCCGTAGGCGGCGGCCGTGTCGATGTGTCGGTAGCCGACGCGCAGCGCCTCGGTGACGGCCGCGGCCGTTTCGTCCGGCGCCGACTGGAAGACGCCGAAGCCGATGGCGGGTAGCTCGACTCCGTTGTTCAGGGTCAGGTTCGTGATGCTCATGCTCAGAACGCTACGTCTCCGGGCCGAGAGGAGACAGGTTCTGTCAGGGCCCGTCAGTCGACAAGGATGGCCAACTTCTGTGATGTGGGGGCGGCGGATGCGCGCTCGGCGGCTCGCAGAGCGGTTGCGTCCCGCAAGTTGGTCAATTCCCTCTTGCGTGCCTCGTCGGTCCTGCCTACACTTCACGCAGGTGCACAAACGATCAGATCTATTTGCAACTTCGTGCACACCCCCGACAAAGGAGTCAGAACATGCGGTTTAAGTCGCCGCTCGCCGCCCATGCGGCCAGCACCATCGAGCACAGCTCGGTGACCACGTCGGGAGGGCAGCCGGCATGGAAGTAATCACCTGGATCGCCGAGAACTTCATCGGCCTCTTCAATGCCTCCGCCGAGAGCCTCATGGGTCTCATCACGGGCATCCTCCCTCTCCTTCTCGTGCTGCTCACGGCAATGTACGCCGTGACCACGTGGATCGGCGAGGAGCGCGTCACGCGCGCCGTCCGCTGGGCGGGCAAGTACGCGATCACGCGCTACACGGTCATGCCGATCATCGCCGTCATCATGCTGACGAACCCCATGGCGTACACGTTCGGTCGCTTCCTCCCCGAACGCTACAAGCCGGCCTTCTACGACTCCGCGGTGTCGTTTGTGCACCCGGTCACGGCGTTCCTTCCGCACGCCAACGCTGGTGAGCTGTTCGTCTGGACGGGCATCTCCGCCGGCGTCCTCGCCATCGCGCCAGACAAGTACGCGACGCTCGCTGCCCTCTACTTCATGGTCGGCATCGTCGTCATCTTCATCCGCGGTATAACCACGCAGTGGATCACGAGGATCCTCATCAAGCGCGGTGGCCACGAGGCGACGTTCGCTCGCTTCGACGAGATGTACGCACAGGGCCACCTCCAGGGCTCCAAGACCGAAGGTGGTGTCCTGTGAGCACAGACGCTGAGAACACGAACGCCGGCGCTGCTGAGAACGCCAGCGCAGGCACGACCGACTACAAGGGCGTCAAGGTCAACCGTGGCCGCGGCGGCTGGGGCGACGGCCTGACCCTTGTCCCGAACGCCGAGAAGAACATCGTCCTCTCGGTCACCGGCGGCGGGATCCACCCCGTCGCGCAGAAGATCGCTGAGCTGACGGGCGCCGAAGCGGTCGACGGCTTCAAGAACAACGTGCCTGACGCGAACGTGCTCTGCGCGGTCATCAACTGCGGCGGCACGGCGCGCATCGGCGTCTACCCGAAGAAGCGCATCCCGACCGTGGATGTGTACCCGGGAGAACCTGGCGGCCCGCTCGCCCAGTTCATCACCGAGGACATCTTCGTCTCCGACGTCGCGCCCCGCGACGTGGTTGCGCTCGACGCAGAGGCAACCGCAGCGGCCGGCGCACCGGCCGCGGCTACGGCACCGGCGCAGAGCCCGGAGGAGATCGCAGCGAAGGCCAAGGCGGATGCACGCGCCAGGGTTGCAGCTCAAGGAAGCGGATTCACGGGCTTCGTCGTGAAGTTCGGTAACGCCATCGGCTACTTCATCAACACGCTGCTCTCGTCTGGCCGCCAGGCGATCAAGCTCACGCTGAACACGATCCTGCCGTTCATGGCGTACGTCTCGCTCCTCATCGGAGTCGTCACGTACACGGGCGCTTCCGACTTCATCGCCAACGCGGTGTCGCCGCTCGCGTCGAACCCGATCGGCCTGATCCTGCTCGGCGTCATCACGGGCCTCCCGTTCCTGTCGCCGATCCTCGGCCCCGGCGCCGCGATCGCCCAGGTCGTCGGTGTGCTCATGGGAACGCAGATCGCAGCGGGCGCCCTGCCCGTGCAGTACGCGTTGCCGACGCTCTTCGCGGTCAACGGTCAGGTCGGCTGCGACTTCATCCCCGTCGGGCTCTCCCTTGGTGAGGCAGAACCCGAGACGGTCGCGGTCGGTGTCCCTGCCGTGCTCTTCTCCAGGCAGATCACGTCGCCCCTCGCGGTTGTGCTCGCCTACTTCGCCTCCTTCCTCCTCATCTAGGTGGTGCCGGGCGGGCCGCACCCCGGCCCGCCCGCGCATCCACCACTGAACTTCGCACTCTCCGCCGGTCAACGGCAAGAAAGGACCACAACGTGTCCACGACCATCTGGCAGTCAGAAATCGCACGCATCGGACCCGACGCGAACGACATGTTCGAGGGCGGCGTCTACATCCTGTTCGGCGAGCCCGTGCCGGACGCCCTCGCCGAAGTCAGCCTCGTGCACAAGGGTCACATGGGCGAGTTCGTGCCGGTCAAGGCCGGTGACGAGTTCGTGCTCGGCGACGAGGCCGTCACGATCACGGCGGTCGGCGACCTCGCCAACCCGAACCTGCAGGAGCTTGGGCACGTTGTGCTGTACCTGAACGCGGAGGACACCGCGCTCCTCCCCGGCGCCATCCAGGCGACCGGCACCCTTTCCACACCAACCGAGGGCGCATTCGTGAGCGTGCGCCGGAACGAGGTCTAGATCATGGACTGGAGATTCCCGGCCGTACTGGTTCTCGCGCTTGTCCTGAGCATGGTCATGTCCGGCGTGCAGATGCGCGCCTACATGGCCCAGGTCAACGAGATCGCCAAGGCGAACGCGGGCAAGAACCTGAACCTCGTCAGCGGACGCGGCAAGGGTGCCTTCCGCGGCGCGATCGCCGTGCTGCTCGTCGACCCGACCACGCTCGAGGTCGTCGAGGCCCGCGCGCTCGTCGGGTTCAGTGTGTTTGGCCGCCTCAAGCCCGCCCCCGAACTCGAGGGGCCGCTCAAGACGGTCTACGACCGCGCAGAAGCCCGCCACAAGCACCTCGGAACCGCCGTGCGCCAGGCGATCAGCATGCTGCCCCACAAGGTGCGCGCGCAGGTCACGCTGCCACCGGCCAAGAGCAAGAAGCGCGGGCAGCCCACCGCGGTCAAGGGCGCGGCCCCGAAGCAGTTCGCCGGCCTCTCTCACATCAGCAACTAGTCCTCCCCACGAACGAAGCACAAAAGGAACGCACATGAACTACACGCAGCGCCTCATCCAGCGCGAAGCAGAGCTTGGCCGCCCCATCCGCGTCGGCGTCGTGGGGGCGGGCCAGATGGGCTCGGGCCTCATCGCCCAGATCGAACGCGCGAAAGGCATGGAAGTCGCCGTCGTCGCCGACATCGCCGTCCAGCGAGGTGTGGATGCATACACTCGCGCCGGCCGCAGCGACGTGCAGGTGGAGAACGACCTCGGCATCGTCGCTGAGCACATCGAAGCCCGCCGCCCGGTGGTCATCAACGACGGACTCCTCATCCCGAAGCTCCCCGTCGACGTCGTGCTCGAGGTCTCGGGTGTCACCGAGATCGCGGCGCAGGTCGCCTACGCCTCGCTCCTCGGCAAGAAGGACGTCGCGCTCATGACCGTCGAGGCCGATGTCACCGTGGGGCTCTTCCTCGCGAGCATCGCCAACGCCGGCGAGCAGGTCTACACGATCTGCCGCGGCGACGAGCCCGTCGAGGCACTCAAGCTCGTCGAGCACGCCACCGACCTCGGCCTCACCGTCGTCGCAGCAGGCAAGGGCAAGAACAACCCCAACCGCCCCACCGACGTGCCGGAAGACGTCATGGAAGAGGCGAAGGCGAAGAACATGAACCCGCGCATCCTGTGCGAGTTCACTGACGGCACGAAGACGCAGATCGAGATGGCGTCGCTGTCGAACGCCACGGGCTTCCCCGTCAACAAGCCGGGCATGAACGGCCCTGCCGCCGACATCGCAACCCTCGCGACGACGCTCATCCCCGTCGAGGACGGCGGCGTGCTCACCTCCACCCCGGCCGTCGAGTACACGGTCGAGGGCGACGTCGCGCCCGGTGTGTTCGTCGTCGTGAAGTCGGAAGACGACGTCGTCACGCACGAGCTCGACTACCTGAAGCTCGGCAAGGGCCCCTACTACGCGCTCTACCGGCCGTACCACCTCGCATCCGTCGAGGCAATCCTCTCAATCAGCGAGGCCGTGCTCGAGCGTCGCGCCGACTTCCAGACGATCACCTGGCGCACCGAGGTCGCGTCGAAGGCGAAGTTCGACCTCGCCGCCGGCACCAAGCTCGAGGGCATGGGCGGACACCACGTGCACGGCTGGGCCGTGGACGCCGACGAGGCTCGCGCCAACAACTCGATCCCGATCGGCCTCATCTCCGGCGGCATCCTGAAGCGCGACATCAAGGCAGGCGAGATCGTCTCCTACGATGACGTCGAGCTCGACGAGACCCGCCCGCTCATCGCCATGCGTCGCCTCCAGGACTCGCTTGTGGCCGCAGGAGTCATCGGCGTCTGAGCGCTCCCTCGGCCTGCCGGGTGTCCGCCGCTCGGTAGGATCATGTGAATCGGACAACCGGCGTCGCGCCCCGTGCGCGGCGCCGGACCGGCTCCGAAGTGGTGTGGATGCGCGGCAAGGGAGCTGCAAACGACTGGGGCGTCGTCCGCACGTCCCACCCACCGCCGCACCACGACGAAGGAGAGACGGGATGCCAGCACCTCGTAACGCCGACACCCTCGTTCGGGCAGCGCGCCTCTACTACCTCGACGGCCTCTCGCAGAGCGATGTCGCCACCGCCCTCGGGGTTTCCCGGGCGAGTGTCTCGCGCATCCTGTCGGCCGCCCGCGACCAGGGGATCGTCGAGATCCGCATCCACGACCCGCACGTGGTTGGCCGTGTGGGTGAGCTCGAGCAGGAGATCGTGGATGCGTTCGGCGTCGGCTCCGCGGTCGTCGTGTCGGGCATGCCCGGTCGCCATCCGCTCGACGTCGTCGCAGGTGCCGCGGCCGACTACTTCGCCGAACGCGTGCCCACCGTCGGCTCCGTCGGCCTCAGCTGGGGCAAGTCGATAGACGCGTTTGTCGAGCAGATCCACCTCGAGTCGACGGGCCGCGCCCTCACTCTCTGCCCACTTGTCGGCGGCATGCCGTTCGACTCCGGTCCGGCCGGCAACACCGCCCTCGAGCGGCTTTCCCAGAAGTCGGGGGCGAAGGCGTTCCGCTTCGAGTCGCCGGCGGTCGTCGAGTCGCCGCAGACCTGGGCGGCGCTCACCCGAGAGTCGTCGATCTCCTCCGCGATCAAGCGGGCGACGGATGTGCAACTCGCGTTTGTCGGCATCGGCTCGTACGGCCTCCACGCGTCCCGCCACATCGTCTCCGCCATGCGCCTCAGCGACGCCGAGCGCGCCGAACTCGACGCGCAGGAACCGGTTGGCGACATCTGCGGCCGCTTCTTCGACGCGTCAGGGCGCGCGCTCGGCTCACCAGTCTCGGAGCGCGTCATCGGCATCACCCTCGACCAGCTCGCCAACATCCCCGAGGTCGTGGGCTTCGCGGCTGGCGCCGAGAAGGCGCCAGGTGTCGCGGGGTCGCTGCGCACGGGAGCCCTCAACGGCGTCATCCTCGACGAGGACCTCGCCCGCGCCCTCGTGAAGCTCGTGTAGGTCGTCGGTGCGGGCGAGCGGCCTAGCTGCCGTCGCGGAGGTCGGAGAGACGCTCGGGGAGGAAGCGCACCTCGTCGAAGGTTGCCTCGCAGCTGTCGCCGAACGGGGCCTGCGCGAGGAAGCCCACGTGCGCAGGCGCATCCGCATAGAGGCGGAAGAGGCGCACGAAGTCCCAGTTGATGCCATCCGCCGACGAGTGGAACGCCCACGCCTCGCCCAGTCGCGAGACGCGCAGGAACACCGCGTCACCAGCGACCAGGGTGGAGTTCACGTCGTCCGAGTACTCGTTCGTGACGACGCTGACGACCATCGCTGTGCCCTGCGGTGAGAACTCGAAGCACAGCTTCGCCCAGTGGGCTTCGTCGATCCAGATCGCCAGCACACCGGCGTCGAATGTCGTGCGTGGGCCAGAGACGCTCACCCGGGCCGACAGCTGGAAGTCGCCCTCCGGGACGAAGCCCAGGCTCGTTGCGCCGTGCTGCGGTTCACCGCCGGTCGCGTCGTTGGTCCAGTCTGTGCCAGCCTCTGCAGTCAGCGTCAACTTTGACGAGCTGACATCGAAGGACTGCTGACCGGATGCGCGGCTCCAGGTGAGCGGGGCAAGGGCGGGAAAGGTTTGAATCGACACACGACGATTCAACCGCATCCGCTGGGCGGGAGTGGGGAGCCCGCGCCTAGTGGGCTTCGCTCACTGCGCGGACACGCCGTCAAGGTCAAGAGCCCAGATGCGTGTGTGAAGGACCCCGCCTCTGAACGGGAAGCGCTGCTCGCCGATGGGCGCGAAACCGGTCGACTGGCAGAGGGCATTCGATGGGCCGTTCGCGACATCCGGGTTCGCGATCAACCGCTGCCCCGGATCGGCGAGCGACGCAGCGATCGGGATGAGCAGCCGCACGGCCAGCTTCGCGATGCCGCGCCCCTGCCACTCGGGCAGCACGTTCCAGCCGGTCTCCAGGGCGGCTTCGTCGTTCTCCTGCGACGGCCACACCCCGATGCCGCCGACGGGCACACCGTCAGCCAGGGTCGCGAACATCCTCGTGCGCGGCGGTTCACCCGCGCTGGCCCGCAGGTAGCGCTCATGCCGACGGCGCACCTCGTCGTCGCTCTCCGGGCCCACCAAGTAGCGCGTCATCTCCAGCGAGTTTGCTGCGAACAGCAGCTGGAGGTACTTAGGCGCCCAGGGGGTCAACGTTACGACCGTCATGGCGGCAGGGTACGCGCGCCTCCTGCCGGATGCATCCGGCAGCACAACGCCGCCGGCCGACCGTGCCGCCGACGGGGGAATCAGCGGCGCGATCGACCGGCGGCGTCGCTCGCCGACGACTGTGGCGGCGTTCAGGAGCGAGGAAGCTGGGGGACCTACTCGCCCATGACAACGACCTGGCACTTGCGCGAGCGAGCGCGCGTGCGGTCGAAGTCGACGAAGTAGATGTAGCCGGTGACGCCGACGCCGAGCTTGCCGTCGATGACCGCGAACACCTCGCTTGACCCGAGGATCGTCGCCTTGATATGCGCCTCCGCGTTGAGCAGCGCAGTCTTGTCGCCGCCAGGCAGGTACACCTCGGCGTCCGGCCACGACTCGACGTCTGCGTAGTGCTCCGGCCCCGGGTAGCGGTACTCGCCCTCGGGCGGCACGGCCGTCTGGTTCGGTGCGATGCGGTTCAGCACGTCATCGAGGTCGGCCTGCAGGAACTCGGTGCCGTCCTCGAGGCGGTCGTGCACGAACTCCTCGAAGAAGACCGCGCAGGTCGTGTGGGGCGAGATGACGGTCACGGTGCCGGACGTGATGCCGCTCGCCGCGATCGCTTCTTTCACCTCAGTGGTGACGTCGATGTAGCTGGGGGTGCCTCCGTGCGACTGCAGCTGGAGAGTGGTCTGGAAGACGGTCATCGGGGTTCCTCGAGGTCGTGATGGATGCGCGTGCGCCGGTGCGCGCGCGGGTGTCAGTGGATGCCGCTGCCGCGGCTCAGGCGCCGGGGCGCAGCGCCTGGATGAACTCGGCCACGTCGCTTTCGACCTGCGCCGAGACGGCCTTCGCCACCTTGGGGAACAGGATCGTGTTGGGCTCGTCCGCGGCCCGGAGCGCAGCATCCAGTGCCGCCTTCGCCGCGTACGTGTAGTAGTTGATCTTGCGGACGCCGCGCGTGATGGACCGGTGGTACTCGTCGAGGCTGAGGCCGGAGCCGCCGTGCATGACGATGGGCACGCCCGTCGCGTCGCGGAGCTGCTCGATGAGCTCGTAGTTGAGCTTCGGCTCCTGGTGGTACATGCCGTGCACGGTACCGAAGGAGGCTGCGAGTGCGGTCACGCCCGTGCGCTCGACGAACTCCTTCGCCTGCGCCGGCTCGGTGTAGAGCGTCTCGTCGGCGATGCCCTGGCTCGGGTCGCCGTTCTCGTTGCCCGTCATGACGCCAAGCTCGCCCTCGACGCCCACGCCGCGCTCCTTGGCGAGCTTCACGACCTCCGTCGTGCGGGCGACGTTCTCCTCGTAGGGGAGGGTCGAGCCGTCGATCATCACCGAGTTGAAGCCAATGTCGAGGCCGCGGGCGATGTAGTCGATGTCCTCGCCGTGGTCGACGTGCAGCACAAACGGCGCCTCGCTTCGCGTCGCGAGGGCCAGCATGGCGGGCCCGATGTCGTCGATCGAGAGGGTACTCTCGTGCACCTGAGCGTGCTGCAGGATGACGGGAACGCCAGCCTTCTCGGCCGCCGCGATCGTGCCGAGGAGCCCCTCGAAGTAGGGGGTGTTGACCGCCGCGATGGCGATGTTGTTCTTCTGTGCGTAGCGGAGCGCTTCGTCGAGTCCGATGAGCATGTGGTGGTCTTCTCTCTGGTGGCTCTGTGAGGGAGCTGGTCAGTTTGCGGGGGAGGCGGATGCCTGTGCGTCGCGGTGGTCGGCGAGCGCCTGGAACATCTCGGTGAGGATCTCGCGCCAGTCAGGGTGCTTGATGATGCCGCTCGTGCCGCCTGAGCAGTCGGCACCCTGCTGCAGGACGCGCGTGATGTCCGCGCCGCGGCTCACTCCAGCCGCTTGCACGACGAGGATCGAAGGGTCGACGTTTTTCACGATCTGGGTCGTGCGCTCGATGTAGTCGCCCGCATCCATCTGCCCCGTGCCGATGTTGGCGGTGGGTTCGCAGATCATGCCGGACGGGTCGAGGTCGGCGACGGCCCTGCATTGCAGGTCGGAGTCGGCGCACACGATTGTTGCAAGACCGACCTCTTCGCAACGGCGCATCGTCGCGTCGAGGTCGGCCAAGGTGAGGGGATGCTCGGCGTGGTTGAGCACCACTGCCTTGACGCCGGCCTCCGCGAGGCCCTCGGCGAGGATGTGGCCCATGCCGCGGCCGGGCACGATCGGGTCGACGTGCTGCGCCGTGACGCACAGGTTCGTCGTCTCGGCGACCACCGACCGGAGGTCGATGTGCTGCGCGGTGAAGACGACGTCGATGTCGAACGCTCCCGCCAGCTCGTCGGTGAGGTAGGCCAGCTTCATGAGCTCGCTGCCCGTCAGGTACGCCTTGGGGTTGACGATGAGAAACGGGCTCCGTACAGGGATGGGGACAGCCATTGTCAGTTGCTCCTAGCGGATGAATGCACAAAGTTGCACTAAAGATCGTACGAACGTGCAGTATCGCAAGTATCGCATCTGGAGCGAGCACCTGGCAAGACCCCGGATGCCCCGACAGCACCGGCACCCGTACGCGCACCGAATTTGTCCCAGGTGCCGCGAATAAACTGGCATCTCACACTTGGATCAGGGAGCCACATGACTCGCGAACCCGTCTATTCACTTGCGATCGGGGTCGGCCGCACGGTATTCGCCGCGCTTCGCGTTCGCCAGACGGCCCGAGGCACGCAGCACATCCCGGACACCGGCGGCGCGGTCATCGCGATGACCCACTTCGGCTACCTCGAGTTCGCCCTCGTCGAGTGTGCGACCTGGATGCACAACAAGCGGCGGATCCGCTTCATGGCAAAGCAGAGCGTCTTCGAGAAGCCCGTCGTCGGCTGGTTCATGCGCAGCATGCGGCACATCCCGGTCAACATGAAGGCCGGTGCCGACGCGTTTGCGGCCGCCGCTACCGCACTTCGAGGCGGCGAGCTCATCGGGGTCTTCCCCGAGGCGGGCGTCAGCGCGTCGTTCACGATCCGCGACTTCAAAACCGGGGCCGTGCGGCTCGCCGCGCAGGCCGAAGTTCCGGTCATTCCGGTTGCCGTGTGGGGCGGGCACCGGCTGCTGACCAAGAACCGCAAGATCACGCTCAAGGAGCGCCTCAACATTCCTGTGCACTTCTCGTTCGGTGAGCCCATTCACGTCTCGCCGGACGAGGACCCGGCCGTAGCCACGGCCAAGCTCAAGTCGACTATGGAGGCGCTGCTCAGCGAACTGCAGTCGAGCTACCCGGAAGACGGAACCGGAAAGTGGTGGCAGCCGCGCGTGCTCGGCGGCACGGCACCCACGCCCGAGGAAGCCGCCGCGGCAGACGCCGAGCGCGACCGTCGGCGCGAGGCGGCGCGGGCCGCACGCAAGTAGCGCGGCGGCGCGAACTCCGCCGTTGCCGTTGCCGTTGCCGTTGTTGCCGTTGCCGGTGTCGTGGCCGCGCGGGCTGCGTGGGCCGTGACCAACATCAGTGCATAAATGGCGCATCCAGTGCCCGAACGGCGTCGAACGCCAAAAATCGCACTGATGTTGGACAGCGATCGACGGCTCAGCCAACCCGGTGCCACACTTGGCGCATGAACGGTGAGCATCCCGGAAGCCTGATGAGCATCGGCGACTTCTCGCGATACTCGGGCCTGAGCGTGCGCATGCTGCGGCACTACGCGGATCGGGGCGTGCTGGTACCAGCCGAAGTCGACGAGTTCAGCGGGTACCGACGCTACGCGCCCGGGCAGCTGCAGGACGCAGGACGCGTGCGGATGCTGCGCGACGCGGGCTGCGGCATCCCGGCTATCGCCGAGCTCCTGCCGCTCTTCGAGTCTCCGGACGTGCTGCGAGTCCGCCTTCAGTCGCACCTCGACGAGCTGAAGGCGCAGGCGCAGCGGGTTGCCGAGCAGCAGGCGCTCGCGGTGAACCTGCTTGGCGAGCTCGAGGCCCGAGCACGGCGGCCCGACGTCGTTGAGCGCACGTTCCCCGCGCTGCGCGTGCTCTACCTGCGGCGGACCGTCGCGGACTACCCGTCCGAAGGGCCGCTCTGGGTCAACTTCCGCGGGCCGGTCGCCGAGCTCACCTCGCGAGATCCGGCGGCCTTCGGCGACGTGGGCGGTGCCACCTACTTCGACGACGAGTACCGCGATTCCGACGTCGAGATGGCGATCTGGCGCGAATACCGCGGTGCATCCGTGCCCGACGGATACGAAGTGGTCGAACTTCCCGAGCAGCGCGTCGCGACGGTCACGCACCGGGGTGGATTCGAGACCATCGGGGATGCCACCGCGACCGCTGGCGCCTGGGTCGCTGAGCGGGGCCGCACCCGAGTCGGCCCGATCTTCAACGTGTACGTGCACGGACCTGGCCGCGACCCGAACCCCGACAATTGGGTCACCGAGGTGAACGTACCGATTGCGGCCTGAGACCGGCACTTGACTCTGACACTGTGTGAGACCTCACGATCGGTTCACCGGCGGCGACGCCGGCGTCGCAGCGCAGGGGCGCGGCGGCGCAACTGAACGAGAGGACAACGACCATGTCGGATAACGTGAACTACTTCGAGATCGGCACGACCGACCCGGAGGCGGCCAAGGCCTTCTACGGCGACACCTTCGGCTGGACGTTCGGCTCGCTCGAGCCCGGCGGCTATGGCATGGTCGACGGCGCAGGCAACGGCGGCGGGCTCTGGGATTCGAACACCGTCGGCGGCGGCTGGGCAGTGTTCTACGTCGAGGTCGAGAACATCGAGGCGAAGCTCGAGCAGGCCGCCGCGAACGGCGCCGAGACCGTGATCCCGCTGGTCGACAACGGGACCATCAAGTTCGCGCACCTGCGCGACCCGCTTGGCAACCGCTTCGGCGTCTGGCAGCGCAAGGTGCAGGGCTGAGCTCCGCCGTGCCTTCGTAGCCAACTCGAGCGCAGTATCCGGCGCCGGCGCTGTCGGCGCTGCTGCGCCTCTCTGCCGCTGTCCAACTTCCGTGATGGATGCCGGCATCCGCAACCCAAACGGAGCTCGCGGCCCCATTCGTCACGGAAGTTGGTCAGCCGTCACTGATGTTGGTCAGCGCTGCAGGAGATGGAGGCGGCTGACCATGCGGAACGCGTCGGCCCGACCCGCGGCGGCGGCAACAAACTCGTCGAACGAAGCGTCGGCGTGGAAGTGTGCCTCGATGTCGTAGTCGACGAGCACGTCGACGGCGTTCACGAAGCGCTGCTGCGGATCACGCCCGACGGATGCGAGGAGGGGAACGTCCAGCACGTGCCACGTGTCGAAGTCGCGCGCCCACTGCAGGTATTCGAGCGACGACGTCTTCACGATGAACAGCTCCGCGAACGTCGCCCACAACTCGCGGCCGCGCACGGCGGTGACCTCGAAGGTGCGGCCGCCGAGTTCCAGGCTTGTCGCCTCGGCTGTCGACGGGCGGGCAGCGGCGGATGCGGCGCTACCCGAGTGCATCCACGAGCCGGTCGCAAAGCCTCGCCGCTCGACGGAATCCGCGCGAGAACGGCGGTAGTCGACCGCACCGGGCAGCTCGACGACGTCGAGCTCACGCTCGATGAGCTCGATGCCAGGCTCGAAGATGTGGTGATAGACGGGGCTTGGGAGGAGGCCCTGCGGTGGGTAGTTCGAGGTGGCGACGACCGTGATGCCGTGCTCGAGAGCGTAGCGGAGCAGGCCCGTCAGCAGCGTCGCGTGGCCGGGATCGTGCACGTGGAACTCGTCGAACAGCAGCAGGTGGGCGTCGCCGATGAGCTCCTTCACGGCATTCGCGAAGACGGTGTCCGAGCCGCGGTTCGCGAAGATGCGCGAGTGCAGCTCGTTGAAGAACGAGTGGAAGTGCACGCGCAGCTTCCGCTCGATCGGGACGGCGTCGTAGAACGCGTCGAGCAGCCACGACTTCCCGCGACCCGCCGGCCCCCAGAGGTACAACCCGCGCGGGGTCGCCGACTCGGCAGTGGGCGCATCGGCATCCTCTGTCTCGACGGCACCGAGCCCGCTTGAGCTCGAAACGCCGGAAACGTCGCCTGCATCTGGGCCCACGGCGCGGCGCTCACCAGGCGCTGCCTCGTGCCCGACGATCTGCGCGCCGAGGCCTGCGAGACGCAGGGCGACCATCCGCTGCCCGTCGTCGAGCGCGAAGCCCGCGGACGTGGCTGACGCAAGGATGCTCGCGAAGACCTCACCCGCACCAACAGTTTCGGGATGGGATTCCCGTTTCGGGATGGGTAGCAACCCATCTCGAAGCGTGGAACCCATCCCGAGACTCAAGAGCGGCGGCCCTTAGGTGATCGCGGCTGAAGTGGCGGCTGAGGTGACGGCGGAGATCGGTGCCGAGTTCGGACCGACGACGTCGCCGAAGCGCTTCGGCAGCGTCGCGCCGCGCGCCTCGGAGAGCTCGGCGAGCGTGAACTCGAAGAGACCCTGCACCTCGAGCTTCGCGTCGGCGCCCGTGCCATCGCTCACGCCGACGCGCGTGACGGGGAAGTCGCGGGCCTCGCACATCGCCTGGAAGCGCACGTCGTCGTCGTGCGGGACGGAGACGAGGATGCGCCCGGCTGACTCGCTGAAGAGTGCGGTAGCCGCATCCACCCCTTCCTTCTGCATGAGGCCGTCGAGCACGATGCGCGCGCCGACGCCGAAGCGCGTCGACGACTCGACGATCGCAGCCGCGAGGCCACCCTCGGAGAGGTCGTGCGCTGAAGTGAGCAGGCCCTGCTGTCCGGCGCCGATGACGAGGTCGGCGAGTGCCTTCTCGCGCTCGAGGTTCACCTGCGGGGGCAGGCCGCCGAGGTGACCGTGAACGACGTCGGCCCAGATGGAGCCGGAGAGCTCTTCGAGAGTGGTTCCGAGGAGGTAGAGGTTGTCGCCCTCTTCCTGCCAGCCCGACGGGACGCGGCGGGCCACGTCGTCGATGAGGCCGAGCACAGCGACGACGGGCGTCGGGTGGATCGGCACGTCGCCCGTCTGGTTGTAGAACGAAACGTTGCCGCCCGTGACGGGGATGCCGAGCTCGAGGCAGGCGTCGGCGAGGCCCTCGACGGCCTGCGAGAACTGCCACATGACCTCGGGGTTCTCCGGGCTGCCGAAGTTGAGGCAGTCGGAGACGGCGGCCGGGCGGGCGCCCGTGGCTGCGACGTTTCGGTACGCCTCGGCGAGGGCGAGCTTCGCACCCGCCGAAGGGTCGAGCTGCGCGTAGCGGCCGTTGGCGTCGAGGCTGATGGCGAAGCCGAGGCCCGACTCCTCGTCGATGCGCACCATGCCGGCGTCCTCTGGCGTGCCGAAGGCCGTGTTGCCGAGCACGTAGCGGTCGTACTGCTGCGTGATCCACTCAGGGTTCGCGAGGTTCGCGGAGGAGATGAGCGCGAGCACCTGCTCGCGGAGCTCTTCGCCGGACTGCGGGCGGGGGAGCGCGGATGCCGAATCGGCCTGCAGCGCGTCGATCCACGTCGGGTAGGCGACGGGGCGGTCGTAGACGGGGCCGTCGATCGCGACGGTGCGCGGGTCGACGTTCACGATCTCGACGCCGCGCCAGTTGATGACGAGGCGGCCCGTGTCGGTGACCTCGCCGAGGACGCTCGTCTCGACATCCCACTTGTTGACGATCGCCATGAAGGCGTCGAGCTTGTCGGGAGCGACGACCGCCATCATGCGCTCCTGGCTCTCCGACATGAGGATCTCCTCAGCCGTCAGGTTCGGGTCGCGCAGCAGCACCTTGTCCAGCTCGATGTACATGCCGCCGTCGCCGGCCGCCGCGAGCTCGCTCGTCGCGCAGGAGATGCCTGCCGCGCCGAGGTCCTGGATGCCCTCGACGACCTTCTCGCGGAACAGCTCGAGGCAGCACTCGATGAGCACCTTCTCGGCGAACGGGTCGCCGACCTGCACTGCTGGACGCTTCGTGGGACCCTTCTCGTCGAACGAGTCGGACGCGAGGATGGAGGCGCCGCCGATGCCGTCGCCACCCGTGCGGGCGCCGAAGAGCACAACCTTGTTGCCGGCACCGCGCGCGTTTGCGAGGTGGAGGTCTTCGTGGCGAAGTACACCGACCGCGAGGGCGTTGACCAGCGGGTTCGCCTGGTAGACGCTGTCGAACCAGGTCTCGCCGCCGATGTTCGGCAGGCCGAGGCAGTTGCCGTAGAAGGAGATGCCGCTCGTGACGCCGTGCACGACGCGCGCCGTGTCGGCCTCGTCGATGGCGCCGAAGCGGAGCGCATCCATGACGGCAACGGGGCGGGCGCCCATCGAGATGATGTCGCGCACGATGCCGCCGACGCCGGTCGCGGCGCCCTGGAACGGCTCGATGTAGGAGGGGTGGTTGTGCGACTCGACCTTGAAGGTCACCGCCCAGCCCTCGCCCGCGTCGATGACGCCGGCGTTCTCGCCCATGCCGACCATGAGGTTCTTCTTCATCTCGTCAGAGACCTTCTGGCCGAACTGGCGCAGGTAGTTCTTCGAGGACTTGTAGGAGCAGTGCTCCGACCACATGACCGAGTACATGGCGAGCTCACCCGAGGTGGGGCGGCGGCCCAGGATCTCGCGGATCTTGTCGTACTCGTCTGGCTTCAGCCCGAGGGCACCGTACGGTTGCTCCTTCTCGGGAGTCGCCTTCGCGTTGTCGACGGTGTCCGGGACGTGTGTGGTCTGGCTGCTCACTGGCGAGGCTCCTTCTGGCGGCGCGATGCGGAGAAGTCGGGGCGTGTCCGCACCGGACGAGTCTACGGCGTTCGCGGGTGCCCGCGCGAAGGGCCGTGGATGCGCGCGCTGGGTTGCGCGGGTGGTCGCTCGGCTGGGCGCTCGTTTCGCGCCGGACGGGAAAGGTCGGACGCCGTTCACCGGGCGACGCCCGCCGTTCAACTGGGCGTCCATCCGCGTTCATCCGGTGACCGCTGGTGTTCACGCGAGCGTGGTGGCCTGTCTCCGCCCGGCCAGTCGGCAGGGCTTCGCCGGCAGGCCAGCTGGTCTCCGGCCCCACCACGATTCCGAGAAGGACATCGACTTCGCATGAACAAGCGACTTTCAATTGTGGCGACGCTCGCCCTCGCGGGACTTGCCCTGACGGCGTGCTCGCAGAGCCCCGCAACGGGTGAGACCGGCGACACCGCCGAGGCGGCGACCGCGACGAGCCTCGAGGACTTCGGCAGCATGGACGCCCTTGTCGAGGCCGCAAAGGCCGAGGGCACCATCAACGTCATCGCGCTGCCAGACGACTGGGCGAACTACGGCGAGATCAAGGCCGGCTTCACCGAGAAGTACGGCATCACCGTCAACTCGATCCTGCCCGACGCCTCCTCGCAGGAGGAGATCGCGGCCGCCGACGCCAACAAGGGCACCGACCAGGCGCCAGACGTGTTCGACCTCGGCGCGAACGTCGCCCTCGCATCCACCGACTACTTCGCGCCGTACCAGGTCGAGAACTGGGAGCACATCCCAGATGCCAACAAGGAGGCCACCGGCCTCTGGGTGAACGACTACACGGGCATCATGTCGGTCGGCTACAACGCCACGAAGTACGGCGAGATCACCTCGATCGACCAGCTCACCGATGCGAAGTTCGCGAACTCGGTCGCCCTCAACGGCAAGCCTGCTGAGGCTGGCGCCGCGTTCAACGGCTTCCTCTCGGCCAACAACGCGGTTGGCGGCGACTTCGCCGACCTGCAGCCCGGCCTCGACTACTTCGCGAAGCTCAAGCAGGCAGGCACCCTCAACCTCAAGGACGTGACCGCGGGCACCGTCGACGCCGGCGAGCACGGGGTCGTCTTCGACTGGAGCTACAACCAGCTGTCGACCGTCGAGCGCCTCGAGGCCAAGGGCGTCGAATGGGCGACCTTCGTGCCCGAGGGCGGCGAGATCGCCGCGTACTACAACCAAGCCATCAACGTCGACGCCCCGAACCCCGCCGCGGCCCGACTCTGGATGGAGTACCTGTACTCGCCCGAGGTGCAGAACATCTGGCTCGCCGGCGGCGCCATGCCGGTGCTGTTCGACTGGATGGAAGCCGAAGGAACGCTCGACCAGGAGGCGCTCGAGAGCCTGCCCGAGGTCGACGGAACGCCGCTGACGCCGACCTTGGAAGAGGCCGAGACGGCAAACGCGTTCCTCGCCGAGAACTGGGACTCGACGATCTCCTGATGACTGCCACCGCACCCCTCGCGGCGGCGACCGAGCCGGTGGGAGCCGCTGCACCAGCAGTCGCCTCCTCCGCGCTCGGCCGCCGCCCGTGGGGCGCACCCCGGGCGGCGTCGCGCACGTCTCTCATCGGTGTCGCCCCCTTCCTCGTCTACACGGGAGTCTTCCTCCTACTACCGACATTGCTGGTCGTCGTCGGCGCATTCTTCACCCGCCAGGGCGTCTTCACGACGAGCGGGTTCGAGAGGCTCTTCTCGCCCGCATCCATCACCATCTTCTGGACCTCGACCTGGCTCTCGGTCGTTACCGCGGTGCTCGGCGCCATCATTGGCGCCGTCGTCGCGTACGCGCTCTCCACGAGCCCCGCGAACAGCATCGGTCGACGCGTCTTCACGGCCTTCAACTCGGTGCTCGCGCAGTTCGGCGGCGTCATGCTCGCCTTCGCGTTCGTTGCCACGATCGGCACCAACGGGATGCTCACCCGCTTTCTGCAGGGCGCGGCGGGCTTCCAAGTCGACTCGGGCTTCCTCTCGAGCGTGCCAGGCCTCGTCGCCGTCTACCTCTACTTCCAGGTGCCACTCATGGTCAGTGTGTTCCTGCCGGCAGTGGATGGCATCCGCAAGGAATGGCGCGACGCGACCGTCATGCTCGGCGGCAGCTCGTTCGTCTACTGGTTCCGGGTCGCCGGCCCGCTCCTCGCGCCGAGCTTCCTCGGGTCCGTGCTGCTGCTGTTCGCGAACTCCTTCTCCGCCTTCGCGACCGCGGCCGCCCTCATCTCGCAGCAGACGATCATCGTGCCGATGGAGATCGAAGCCGCGCTTCGCAACGAGAACACGGCGGGCCTCGAGTCGTATGCGCAGGCCCTAGCCCTCGGGATGATCGTGGTCGTCGCGATCGTCATGTCCCTCTACGCGCTCCTGCAGAAGCGCAGCTCGAGGTGGTTGTCGCGATGACGCAGACCACTGCCTCCGCGCAGACGGCGGCCACCCCCGCCCGCCGCCGCGGCCTCGTCGAACGCGCGCGCCGCCGCCAGCAGACCTTCCGCATCACGGTGCTCGCGCTCACGACCGTCGCGCTGCTCGTGCCGCTCGTCAGCCTGTTCGAGTTCTCCATCCGCTTCCCGCTCACGGGCGAGGTCAGCTTCGACGCGTGGGAGCGGGTCTTCGCCGGAAACACGGGCGAGTACTCGACGCTCGACGTGCTCTGGTCGGGCCTCACGAACTCGCTCATCATGTGCGTGCTCACCGTCGCCATCATGCTCCTGCTGCTCGTGCCGACCATGGTGTGGGTGCGCCTGAAGGTGCCAGCCATGGATCGCGCGGTCGAGTTCATCTGCCTCCTGCCGCTCACGATCCCGGCCGTCGTGCTGGTCGTCGGCCTCGCGCCCATCTACCGCTTCATCGCGTCCACCCCGCTCGGCTCGAACACGGTGTGGCTTGCGTTCGCCTACGTCGTGCTGGTGCTGCCGTTCGCGTACCGCTCGATCGACGCGGGTCTCAGGTCGATCGACCTCAGGACCCTCACTGAGGCCGCCCGCTCGTTCGGCGCATCCTGGCCCGTCATCATCCTGCGCGTGATCCTCCCCAACATCCGCACAGCCCTCATCTCGGCGAGCTTCGTGACCATCGCGGTTGTGCTCGGGGAGTTCACCGTCGCGCGCTTCCTCGCGCGCGACAACCTGCAGACCGCGCTCTTCCAGATCAACCTGTCCGACGGGCAGATCGCGGCCGTCATGTCGCTGCTCGCGCTCGGCGTCACCACGATCCTGCTCATCGTCCTCGACCTGCTCGCGGGGCGCTCGAAGCGCAAGCCCGGAAAGGCAACCTCATGACCAGCACCCTCCCCGCGCCGGCCGCATCGGCCGCTTCCGCAGCGCACTCGCAGGCCGCCGTCGGCGTCGAGCTGCGGGGCGTCACGCGTCGCTTCGGCTCGACCGTCGCACTGCGCGGCCTCGACCTGAGCATCAAGCCCGGCGAGTTGGTTGCGCTCCTCGGGCCAAGCGGATGCGGCAAGACCACCGCCCTGCGTGCCCTCGCCGGGCTCGAGGACATCGACGAGGGCGAGATCATCGTGGGCGGGCGCGACGTCGCCCACGTCCCTGCGTCGAAGCGCGACATGGCGATGGTGTTCCAGTCGTACTCGCTCTTCCCGCACCTCACGGTCGCGCAGAACGTCGCGTTCCCGCTCAGCCTCCGGCGCGGCATCTCCGCGAGGGAGCGCAACGTGCGCGTGCCCGAGTACCTGGAGCTGGTGGGCCTCGGCGGATTTGGCGATCGCTACCCGAACGAGCTCTCGGGCGGGCAGCAGCAGCGCGTGGCCCTCGCCCGGGCGCTCGCCGTGCAGCCCAAGGTGCTGCTGCTCGACGAGCCGCTCTCCGCGCTGGATGCGAAGGTGCGCGTGCAGCTGCGCGACGAGATCCGCCGCATCCAGCTCGAGGTGGGCATCACCACCGTGTTCGTCACGCACGACCAGGAGGAGGCCCTCGCGGTCGCCGACCGGGTGGCCGTCATGCGCGGCGGCATTATCGAGCAGCTCGGCGAGCCAGAGGCCATCTACTCGACGCCCGAGAACGCGTTCGTCGCCGACTTCATCGGGCACCACTCGCGCGTGCGGGCGAGCGCTGACGGAGGCGTGGCGACGGTCCTCGGGCAGCGCGTCCCGCTGCTCGACGGCAGCGCGGAGGGCGAGGTCGAGGTGCTGCTGCGGCCAGAGCACGTGTCGTTCGCGGCGGTCGGTGCCTCGGGCACTGCTGCACCATCGACGAACGTCGATGCGCCGGCTGCGTCGGCTGCGTCCGATGCCTCGGGCGGGCTGCCGGCCGGCGAGGCGCTCGCGCGCGTCGTCTCCACCGGGTTCCTCGGCGCTCACGTCGTCGTCCAGGCTCGCCTCGCCGACGGCACGCTCCTGCGCGCGCACATGCGGAGCAGGGACACCGGGGCGCTCGAGCCGGGCAGCGTCGTGTCCGTCGACGTGCATCCGGCGCCCGCGCTCGCGGTTGCCCGCACGGCGAGCCTCGAGGCTGCTCTGGTGGCTGAGGGCGAGCCCGCCTAGGGCCGCTGACCAATTCGAGTGCGATTTCGGCGGTTTGCGGCCTCTCGGCGTCCGCAGGCGCCGAAATCGCACTGGAAATGGACAGTGACGGGAGCGGCGCTACACCAGGCGCACGTCGCACCCGGCGGCGCGGAGCGCAGCGACCTCGGCAGCATCAGCCTCCGTGCCGGTGATGACGCTCTCGAACTCGTCGAGGCCGCCGATGACGCCGACGTGCGCGCGGCCGAGCTTGCTCGCGTCGGCGACGACGACGGAGCGGTCGGCGGTGCGCAGCATGGCGCGCTTGAGCTCCGACTCCGGCAGGTTCACGTTCGTGACGCCCGCCCCGACCTGCACGCCCGTGCATCCGATGATCGCGAGGTCGGTGTGGATTTGCTCGAGCATCGCGGAGGCGTACGGCGCGACGAGCGAGTGCTGCAGCGGCCGCAGGGTGCCGCCGGTCACGACGACCGTGAAGCGGGGGATGGCCGACTCGAGCGCGAGCGCGATCGAGAGGCCGTTGGTGATGATGACGACGTCGTCGAGGTCGTCCCGCGCGAGCAGGGCCTCGGCGACGGCGGTCGTCGTCGTGCCGACATCGAGGAGCACGCTCGAGCCGCTCGTGACGAGCGCGGCCGCGGCGGCGCCGATGCGGCGCTTCTCGTCGGCGGCGTTCTGCTGCGCCGTCTCGAAGGACGTCTCGAGGCCCGCGGGCCCGTGCCCGTAGATGGCCCCGCCGTGCACGCGGCCGAGGATTCCCTCGCGCTCGAGCGCGGTCAGGTCTGACCGCACCGTGACCTCCGACACTCCGAGCTCGCGGCTCAGATCCGCGACCCTGGCGAAGCCGGTACGTTTGACGAGCTCGACCACGTCGGCTCTGCGCGCCTCCGCTGGGCGGTCTGGGGTCGTGTCGTTGTTCACCACACTGCACAGCTTACGCCTTCGCAAGCAAATTCGCGCTTGACTTTCGAAAACGAAAGTGGCGTAATCGGAGCGTGCAATCCCTCACGAACAACATCGTCAAGCGCCAGACGCTGCTCTCCGACGGCCGCGAGCTCATCTACTTCGACGACGCCGACACGACGCTCGACCCGGAGCGCGCTCTCGACAGCCGCGTGCCCGCCGACCGGCCGCCCGTCGCCGAGATGCGTCAGGACCCGCTCACCGGTGAGTGGATCTCCATCGCCGCCGCCCGCCAGAACCGCGTCATGCTGCCGCCCAAGCACCTCGACCCCCTCGCGCCTTCGTCGCCGGCGAACCTTACCGAGGTACCGAGCAACTACGACGTCGCCGTCTTCGAGAACAAGTCGCCCTCGTTCGGACCGACGCTCGCCGGCGCCGACTTCGACCCGGATGCGCAGCTCGCGGAACTCGCATCCGTCGGCCTCGGTCGAACCAAGCCGTCGATCGGTCGCTGCGAGGTCGTGTGCTTCAGCCCCGAGTCCGAGGGGTCGTTCGCCTCGCTTTCGCTCTCGCGCGCCCGCACCGTTGTCGAGGCCTGGGCCGACCGCACGGCCGCCCTCTCGCAGCTGCCAGGCGTGCAGCAGGTCTTCCCCTTCGAGAACCGGGGCAAGGACATCGGCGTGACGCTGCACCACCCGCACGGTCAGATCTACTCGTACCCGTACATCACGCCCCGCACGGCCGCCCTCATTCGCTCGGTTGAGAGCTACGGGCCGACGCTGTTCCAGGACATCCTCGACTTCGAGCAGGCCTCCGACCGCGTGCTCATCCGCGGCGAGCACGTCACGTTCTTCGTGCCGTTCGCCGCCCGCTGGCCCCTCGAGGTGCACATGCTGCCGCACCGCCACGTAGCCGACCTGGCCGAGACGACGCCGGAGGAGCGCGACGAGATCGCCCGCGAGTACCGCCGCGTGCTGCGCGCCATCGACGCGATCTACGACACCCCGACCCCGTACATCGCCGCCTGGCACCAGGCGCCCGTCAAGCGGCGCCGAGAGGACATCAGGCTCATGCTGCAGATCACGTCGCCTCGTCGAGCCGAGGACAAGCTCAAATTCCTCGCCGGATCCGAGTCCGCCATGGGCGCCTTCATCGGCGACGTCCCGCCAGAAGCCACCGCAGGTCTGCTGCGCGCGGCACTCGCGAAGGTGGACGCAGCGTGACCCGGCCCGAGCTCGCGACGGCCGCGGCGGATGCATTCGCGCGCGTCCACGGTGGCGAACCGACCGGCCTCTGGTCGTCGCCGGGACGCGTGAACCTCATCGGCGAGCACACCGACTACAACGAGGGCTTCGTGTTCCCGTTTGCGATCGACCGGCACACGGTTGTCGCCGCCAGGCTGCGCGACGACCGCCTCGTCCGCGTCTCGAGTGGTCTGCGCGATGGCGTCGAGGAGATCGCGATCGACGACCTGGCACCGGATGCGCTCGACGGCTGGTCGGCGTATGCCCTCGGGGTCATCTGGGCGGCCGGCGAGCTGGGCGGCGACCTGAGTTCGGTTCGTGGGGTCGACCTACACGTCGAGTCTGACGTGCCCCTCGGGGCTGGGCTGTCCTCATCCGCTGCCCTCGAGGGGGCCGTGGCCGTCGCGATCGACGAGCTCTGGCAGCTCGGGCTCGACCGGCGGACGCTCGCCCGCATCGGCCGCCTCGCCGAGAACGAAGCCGTCGGCGCGCCGACGGGCATCATGGACCAGTCCGCGGTGCTGCTGGGCCAGCGCGACTCCGGCGTGCTGCTCGACTGCCGCTCGCTCGAGGCGACGGTTGTGCCGCTCGCCTTCGAGGCGCAGGGGCTCGCGGTGCTGGTCATCGACACGCGCGTCGAGCACGCCCACGCCAACGGCGGCTACGCCGACCGGCGCGCGTCCTGCGAGCGGGGAGCCGTGGGGCTCGGCGTCTCGTCGCTGCGCGACGTGAGCGTCGACGACCTCGAGCGGGCACAGCAGCTGCTCGACGAGGAGACCTTCCGCCGCGTGCGCCACATCGTGACCGAGAACGCGAGGGTGCTCGCCGTCGTGGATGCGCTCCGCGACGCGGGGCCGCGCAGCATCGGCCCGCTGCTCGCCGAGTCGCACGCATCGATGCGCGACGATTTCGAGATCTCAGTGCCCGAGCTCGACCTCGCTGTATCGACGGCCGTCGCTGCAGGCGCGATCGGCTCGCGCATGACGGGCGGCGGCTTCGGGGGAGCGGCGATCGCGCTCGTGGAACGCGACGATCTCGCATCCATCTCGCGCAGCATCCACGACGCCTTCGCCGCGGCCGGCTTCACCGAGCCCGCAACGTTCGAGGTGCTCCCCTCCCAAGGCGCCGCCCTCGTCTGAGACGCGGCCGCGGGGCGTCTGCACCCCGGCCTGAAGCTTGCTCCTCCTGCGGGGCGGGCGCAGTCCCGCCGCAGACGTGGGGCTTGCGCATCCGCTTGCCGCCGAACGGATGCCCGGGCCCAGGTCTGTTGGCGCGCGGGGCGTTCTACTCGCAGACGTCGGCATTGCGCACCGGCAGAACGCACTGCGGATGCGCGCGTCATAGGTCTGCGCGAGTGCACCGCGCTTTCCCTGCACGGACGTGGGGCTTGCGCATCCGCTCGCCGCCGAACGGATGCCCGGGGCCCAGGTCTGCGGACCTGCCGGTGGCCTACCCGCGCGGGGCGAGCGACACGATGAGGTCGGTGCGCAGGTCGTCGGGGTTCATGTCGGGGCTCGGTTCGGTGACGTAGATCTCCACCATCGAGCCAGGGCCGTCGCCGGAGTCGAGGATGTCCTGCATAAGGCGCCCCCAGGATTCTCCGAGGCCGTCGAACGAGCCGAGGTGCGAAGCTCCCGCCGCAGGACCGGCCGGCAGCGTGGAGTTCTGGATCGTGATGTCGCCGACGAGCGTCTTCTCTCGAATGGGCTCGGCGACCGGGAAGCCGATCTCCACGTCGAACGTCTGCGACGGGTCACCGTGGTAGACGGCAAGGGCGGGCCCTGCCGGCTGCACCTTGTCAGCCCCGATCGCGGCGCCAAGGGCCTGGAACGTGGTGTCGAAGAGCGTGCGCAGCTCGCCCATCGTGACCTTGTCGTAGCGCGCGACGGCGAGCGGCACGGCGGTCAGGTCGAAGCGCTCAACGCCCTGGCGGGGCGATTCCGGTAGCGGAAGTGTCTCTGGCATGGTGTCCTCCTCGACGCCCCTGCGAACCGGGGGCAGATGCTCGACGCCAACCTAGGGCAAGCAGCCGTGCGCTTGCAGGAGTTTTGTGTGTGTTCTCGGCATGTTGCTGCGCCGAGCGTGAGCCTGACGGGCGCCGTCAGCGTGCCGCGCTCAGAGATGCCAGAGCGTCGCGCGCTGGGGTGGCCGCATATCGGCTTGCCTGCTCGCTCGCTTCCTCGTCAATTTGGGGGCGAAGCGCCTCGCAGCCCCATATCCGCAGACCGAGCGCCCTTGCAAAACCGGGGCGGTCGCCCACAGCCCCCACGGATTCGCCCTCAAATTGACAGTTGGGCCCGCGGCCAAGCAGCCGCCAAGCAGCCGCCAGGCAGCGCCCAGGCCGCTGCCGGGCTGCCAGCTTGCGGGGCTGTCGCTGCCGCCGTGCTGCCGAAACCCGCACCGCGCGAGGCGCTACGATTCCGCAGGTGGCGCGCCGGCGCAGGAGACGGTCGGGTGGATGCGCCACGCGAATCACGAGAGACACGAGTTGCGCATGAACACGGTCGAGAACACCGCAATCGACACCGGGGCGACGCGCAAGCGGCCGCTCGCGAGGGCACTGACGGCGCGGCACATCCGCTTCATGGCGCTCGGCTCGGCCATCGGAACGGGCCTCTTCTACGGCTCGTCGGCCGCGATCCAGGCGGCTGGCCCCGCGGTGCTGCTCGCATACATGATCGCGGGCGCCGCCGTCTTCATGGTGATGCGCGCCCTCGGCGAGATGACGGTGCGTCACCCTGTGACGGGGTCCTTCGGGCAGTTCGCGAACCGCTACCTCGGCGCGCGCTGGGGCTTCATCACCGGCTGGACGTATGCGTTCGAGATGGTCGTCGTCGCGATCGCCGACGTCACCGCCTTCGGCGTCTACATGGGCTTCTGGTACCCCGACGTGGCCCGGTGGGTGTGGATCGTCGCCGTCATCCTGTTCATCGCCGCCATCAACCTGCTCGGCGTGCGCGCGTTCGGCGAGCTCGAGTTCTGGCTGGCCCTCGTCAAGGTCACGGCGATCATCGCGATGATTGCGGGCGGTATCGCGATCATCATCTTCGGGTTCAGCAACCAGTCGCCGGATGCGTCGGGCATCGGGGCGCTCTTCAACCCGGCGACCGGCGGATTCTTCCCCATGGGCATCGAAGGGCTCATCGCGTCGTTCGCGATCGTGGTCTTCGCGTTCGGTGGCATCGAGATCATCGGCATCACGGCGGGCGAGGCGCAGGACCCGAAGCGCGTCATCCCGAAAGCCATCAACAGCGTGCCGCTGCGCATCCTCCTCTTCTATGTCGGCGCGCTCGCGGTCATCATGATGCTGGCGCCCTGGAACACGATCACGGGAGACGCGAGCCCCTTCGTGTCGATCTTCGATGGCCTCGGGATCCCGGCGGCCCCGCACATCCTGAACTTCGTCGTCATCACGGCGGCGCTCTCCGCTATCAACTCGGACGTGTTCGGGGCGGGCCGCATAATCTTCGGCCTCGCCGAGCAGGGGCAGGCGCCCCGCGTGTTCCTGCGCGTCTCGAGGAACGGCGTGCCGTGGGCGACGGTAGCGCTCATGGTCGCGGCGCTCTCGGTCGGCGCGTGGATGAACGCCGTGATCCCAGAGGACGTGTTCCTCGTGATCGCCTCCATCGCGACCTTCGCGACCGTGTGGGTGTGGATCATGATCGTCTGCTCGCACATCGCCATGAAGCGCGACATCGCGCGCGGCGGGCGCAGCGCATCCGAGTTCCCCGTGCCGCTGTGGCCGTACGCGTCGTGGGCGACCCTCGGCTTCCTCGTGTTCGTGCTCGGCGTGCTCGGCTGGTTCGAGAACACGCGCGTCGCGCTGGTCGTAGGCGCGGTGTGGCTCGTGCTGCTGCTTCTCGCCTATCAGTTCGCCGTCGGGGCGGCAGGCAAGCGTCGCGCCGACCTCGTCGACGAGACGCGCGCGCTGGAAGTCCAGGCCCCAGAGCCGACGCCGGAGCAGACGCCGGAAGTCAAGGGCACCTCGCGCGACTGAGCCGCCCCGATACGATGGGTGCGCACATTCCCGGTGAAACATGACGACTGAGGCGAGCGAACTTGCAATACATCTCTACCCGTGGCGGCACGCTCGGTTCTTACTCCGACGTTCTTCTCGAGGGCCTCGCGCCGAACGGCGGGCTCGCCGTGCCGGAGCTGCTACCTCGCTTCACGAACGAGGACCTCGAGAGCTGGCGCTCGCTCGACTACGCAGGTCTCGCGACGGCGGTGCTTGGACTCTTCGCGACCGACATCCCGCGCGAAGACCTGGAGCAGCTCACGGCGCACGCGTACGGCGAGGGTCGTTTCGTTTCCGAGGACGTCGTGCCGCTCCAGAAACTGGATGCGCAGCTCACGCTCGTCGGCCTGTCCGAGGGGCCGACCCTCGCGTTCAAGGACATGGCCATGCAGTACCTCGGGCAGACGCTCGACTACGTGCTCGGCAAGCGCGACCGCGTCCTCAACGTGCTCGGCGCGACGTCCGGCGACACCGGCTCGGCCGCCGAGCATGCGCTGCGCGGTCGCGAGCGCGTCTCCGTCTTCATGCTCTCGCCGCAGGGCCGCATGAGCGCTTTCCAGCGCGCGCAGATGTACTCGCTGCAGGACGAGAACGTGCACAACATAGCGGTCAAGGGAGTCTTCGACGACTGCCAGAACCTCGTGAAGCGCCTCGCGGAGGACATCGACTTCAAGCGCGCCAACAACATCGGCGCCGTCAACTCCATCAACTTCGGCCGCATCTCGGCCCAGATCGCCTACTACGTGTGGGCGTGGCTGCGTGCGACCGACGAACTGTCGGCGGATGCGCGCGACGGCTTCGAGGTGTCGTTCGCGGTCCCGTCCGGCAACTTCGGCAACATCCTCTCCGGCCTGTACGCGAAGTTCATGGGCCTGCCCGTGCGCAAGCTTGTCCTCGCGGTCAACGAGAACAACGTCCTCGACGAGTTCTTCCGCACGGGCTTCTACCGCCCGCGCAACGCTGAGAACACGCTCGCCACGTCGAGCCCGTCGATGGATGTGTCGCGCGCGTCGAACCTCGAGCGCTTCGTGTTCGAGCTGCTCGGCCGCGACGGCGGTCGCACCGCTGCCGCGTGGAGCGAGCTCGCCGAGACGGGCGAGATCGACCTGTCGGAGGCACAGCACACGTTCGAGCCGCTCTTCGGCATCGTCAGCGGCACGAGCACCCACGCGGACCGCCTCGCGACGATCCGCAGCGTGCACGACGCATCCGGTGTCACGATCGACCCGCACACCGCCGACGGCGTGAAGGTCGCGCGCGAGCACCTCGAGGACGGCGTGCCCATGCTCGTGCTCGAGACCGCGAAGCCGCAGAAGTTCGCCGACACGATCTCCGAGGCGCTCGGCGCTCAGGTGGAGGTCGACGCGGAGACGCAGGCCCTCCTCGACGCCCCGCAGCGGGTCGTCGAGCTCGACGACGACGAGCAGGCTCTGCGCGCGTTCATCTCGGAGCGCGTACTGCGCTGACCCGCACCTGCTTGGCGGCCCCCGGCCGCCCCGACGGGCACAAGAGTTGGACAGATGCACCTCTCCTGATCTCAGGGGGATGCATCTGGCCAGCTTTTCTCGTGGGGTGGCGCCGCGCGAGGTGCCTACTTGTAGTGGCTCTCGCCGCGGGCGGCCTTCTCGACGACGTCCTGGATGCGCGCGGCGCGGATCGCGGGAGTCTTGATGTTCGTGATGCGGAAGATGACCTGGAAGCGCTCCTGCTTCTTCATCGCCTCGAAGTAGGCGAGCGCAGCCGGGTTCGCGTCGAGCGCGGCCTTGAGGTCGGCTGGCAGAGCCGCGTCCTTGACCCGGTAGGCGCCGTCCAACTTCCGTGATGGATGCGCCCCACCGGCGTGCAATGGCTGCCACACGTTCGTATCGTCACGCGAGTTGGCCGGCGGTGCTCACCGAGTCCAGAAGTGGACGTGCAGGGCCGAGTCCGGCTTCAGCGCGTGACGGCCACGGCGGGGTAGCGCGCCTCGAGGTCGGAGACCGCCGCCGAGTAGGTGGAGTGCGTGTGTACGACGGCGTTCGCGTCCGGTCTTGCCCGCAGTACGGCGGCGTGCAAGAACGCCTCCTTGGTCGGCGCTGGCCCGTCGATGTGACGGCCGGCAGCATCGATAACGGAGAGCGCGTCTGGCTCGACCCGCCCGAGGCTGACCCCCGTGGGGGTAACGAGGATCTGCTCACCAGAGCGCACGCTGACGTTGCCCGTGCTTCCGTGGGTGAGGCCCCGCGAGAACAGGGAACGTGCCGCGTTGGCGAGCTCCTCCCGGGAACGCTGCTCGCCGGTGGGGCTCATCAAACCACCACGGTCTCCTCGAGAGCTTCGGCGAGGAATCTGACCTCGCCGAAGTTGCCGGACTTCAGGAGGAGCGAGATCGGGGCCTCGTCGACCGTGTGGATCCAGGGCACACCCGGTGCGATCTCGGCGCCGATAATGGCGCCCTGAATGCCGAGCGCAGTCACGACGGCCCCCGAGGTCTCGCCGCCGGCGACGATGACCCGCGCCGTGCCTCTGGCGCGCAACCCGACTGCGATGAGCCCCATAGCGGTTTCGAGGATGCCGGACGCTGTGTCTGTCCCGAGTTCGAGCTGCACAGCGCGCAGCTCAGCCGGTGGCAGCGAGGAGAAGAACAGCGGCTCCTTGACGGTGTCCAGCTCGTCGAACCATCGCAGCGCGTCCCCGGCGAGTGCGAGGGGGTCCTGTGTGCGCCGGGCATCGAGCTGGAACGAGGGGTGGCCGTGCGACTGCAGCACGGCGATCTGCTGCAACGTGCGCGCCGAGCAGCTGCAGGCGAGCACCGCGGCTGACCCTGGTGCTGGCAGGAGGTCGTCGCCCAGCTCGAACGCGGCGAGCGACGCGGCTCGCGTCTCGGTGACGGCGGTCGCGAGCCCTCTGGCGAGGCCAGCAGCGCCGGTCAGGAGCGGGTCGCCCAGGCAGGCCCGGCCGATCTGGACCAGGTCGTCCTCTGTCAGGGCATCGACAACTGCGTAGCTTCGTGTCTCCGTAGCACCTCGCGAATCCGCGTCCACCAGCGCGTCGAGGCGCTGGCGGAGGTGGATGCTCCCGCTGCGCACGGCTCGCAGGTCCAGGAGTTCGACGCGAGCGGTGGTCTGCGCCTGCAGCAGCCTTGGCACGGACGAGTCGGTCATGGGCGTGAGGGGGTGATGGCGAAGCGGCGACTCGTCGAGACGCTGCCGGTCGACGAACAGATGCCCCATGTACTGCGTCCTCAGGTGCTCAGGCGCGCTCGGAACCGCGACGATGACCCGGGATCCGACAAGTGCGGCCAGCGCATCCGCAACCGGCCCGATGTTGCCTTCCGGTTTGGAGTCGAAGGTCGAGCAGTACTTGAAGAAGAGCTGCGTCGCACCGTGCGCGAGCAGCCACTCGGCTGCGGCGAGCGACTGGGCGACCGCGTCAGCCGGGGCCACGGTGCGTGTCTTGAGCGCGATGACGATGGCGTCGTGCTCGGGCAGCGATTCGACCGGGTCTGGTGCGCCGAAATAGATGAGCGTGCGCAGCCCGCCCTGCCGGAGCGCGACGGCCACGTCGGTGCCGCCAGTGAAGTCGTCGGCGATCGCGCCGATCACGAGCGTTGTCCCGCCGCGTTGAGGCGTGCGGCCAGGAGATCGGCCGCGCTGCCGGGGGTGGAGAAGAGCGGGACGTCGAGCTGCTCGCTCAGCAGGGGAGCGGCGGGGGCAAGTGAGTACTGGGCGAGGAGGATGGCATCGAAGGGAGTGCTGACGCCCTCGATCGCCGTGGCGATCTCACGAGCGAGCGCCTCGGGTCCGGGGCAGGTGTGGTCGTGGGACATCACCGACCTCTACTCGCCCTGGCGGGGCAAGACGTTCAAGGCGTACAAGGTCATCGATATCTACTCCCGCCGCATCGTGGGGTTCCGTGTCGAGGACCGGGAAGTAGATTCCCTCGCGAGGGACATGTTCGAGGACGCGATTCGAGCGCATGGCGCGCCCCAATTCGTGCACGCGGATTCCGGGGCAGCGATGCGCTCGACTCTGTTGCGCGATGCCCTGGCCGCGCATGGCGTGGGCATGTCGCATAACCGCCCGTACACGTCGAACGACAACCCGTTCTCCGAGGCCGGATTCCGGACCATGAAGTACCGGCCCGGCTACCCGAAAGTGTTCACCGACCTCGACGCGGCCCGCGCCTACATCCAGGACTACGTGATCTGGTACAACACGGAGCATCGGCATTCCGCGATCGCGTTATTCACGCCCGCGCAGGTCCACGACGGCTCCTGGCGGCAGATCTGGACGGCCCGCGATACCGCACTTCAGGTCTACCACGACGCTCATCCCGCGCGCTTCCGAGCCCGCCCGAAGACCCCATCACCAGCCAGCCGAGTCGGCATCAACCTCCCCAACGAACCCGTCGCAGCATGACGCAAGTGACTCCACACAGCTTGACATTCGTGCCCGGGGTCGGTCTGAGGTGTTTCGTCCCGCAAGTTGGTCAGGTGAAGCGCGCTAGTCCTCGAGCAGGTCGAGGAGGGTGCGGATGATCGCCTCGCGTTCTTCCTCGCTCGGCAGGAGCTTGGCTGCCTCGGGGAGGCTCTCGCGTGACTCGGTGACGAACGACGTCGAGTGGTAGAGGCCGTCGCCGACGAGCTTCGTCATGTGGGCTACGAGGGGGCTGCCGGTCGACTCGAGGATCGCGTCGTGCCACGAACGCTCGAGTTCGAGGATGGCCCGGGTTGCGCTCTGGTTGCCGTTGCGGGAGAGATTCATGACGGCGAGCCAGGCGGTGTCGAGCTCGTCGCCGACGGAGCTGCTCATCTCGATGAAGTGGCGGACCGTGGTCGCAGCGTCGCCCTGCAGCTGATCTGCGCTGGCCCGAGCCATGCCCGCGAAGCGCGCGATGAGCGCATCCGCCAACGCCTCCTTCGACGGGAAGTGGTAGATGAGCCCGCCCTTGGAGACGCCGGCGATGCGGGCGACGGCGTCGAGGGTGGTCGCGGCGACGCCCACTGTTGTCAGTGACTCCTCGTAGGCGTCGAGGATCTTCTCTCTGGCGGAGCTCATGGCCGCCATCCTACAGTTGCCAACTGTACCGGCTGGTCGGTATAGTCCTCTTTCATGACCACACTGATCGAACAGCGCGCAGGCCGGAAGGAATGGCTCGGCCTCGCGGTGCTGATGCTCCCCGTCCTCCTCGTGTCGATCGACAACACGGTCCTGAGCTTCGCCCTTCCCTACATCGCGCTCGACCTCGAGCCGAGTGCGGCGATGCAGCTCTGGATCATCGACATCTACCCGCTGGTTCTGGCCGGACTGCTCGTCACGATGGGCTCGTTCGGCGACCGCATCGGCCGCCGGAAGCTGCTGCTCATCGGATCGACGGGCTTCGCGCTCGTCTCGGTGCTGGCCGCGTTCTCCGTCTCGGCCGAGATGCTCCTGCTCTCGCGACTGCTGCTCGGTGTCTTCGGCGCCATGATCATGCCCTGCACGCTCTCGCTGCTGCGCGGCATGTTCCACGACCGCGCGCAGCGCCGCCTCGCCATCGCCATCTGGGCGACCGGCTTCTCAGCGGGCACGGCCATCGGGCCGATCGTCGGCGGCGTGCTCCTCGAGCACTTCCACTGGGGCTCCGTGTTCCTCATCGCGGTGCCGTTCCTGCTGCCGCTCCTGATCTTCGCGCCCCTGCTCGTCACCGAGTCGCGCGACCCGAACCCCGGCCCCATCGACGTGCCCGCGATCCTGCTCTCGATGGCGGCGCTTGCTCCCATCGTCTTCGCCATCAAGCACACGGCGACCGACGGCCTCGACTTCATCTCGGTCGGCGCGCTCCTGGTTGGCCTGCTCTCCGGCTGGCTGTTCGTGCGGCGACTCCTGAAGCAGGAGAACCCGATCCTCGACATGCGACTCTTCGCGGTGCCCGCCTTCACCGGCTCGGTGCTCGTGAACCTCGTGAGCGTCGTCGCGCTCGTCGGACTGCTCTTCTTCCTGTCGCAGCACCTGCAGCTCATCCTCGGCCTCACGCCACTCCAGGCTGGCCTCATGCTGCTGCCAGGAACGGTCATGATGATCGTTGCCGGCCTCCTCATCGTGCGGGTTGTGCGCCACGTGAAGGTGCACATCGCGATGGCGTTCGGGCTCGGGCTCGCCTTCCTCGCCTACCTGTCGCTCGCCATCACGGGCGGCTCCGCGCCGCTCTGGATGCTCGTGGCGGCGTTCACGCTGCTCGCGGCCGGCATCGCGATCGCCGAGACGCTCTCGAACGACGTCATCATCGCGAGTGTGCCGCCCGCCAAGGCCGGTGCCGCATCCGCGGTCTCGGAGACGGCGTACGAGGTTGGTGCGGTGCTCGGGACAAGCGTGCTCGGCGGGGTGCTCACCGCGAGCTACCGGTCCGGCATGGTTGTGCCGGAGGGCGCGACAGCTGAGCAGGCGCACGCGGCACGCGAGACCCTCGCTGGCGCCGTGAACGTCTCGAACGAGCTCGAGGCGGGCGGCATGACGGCGCAGGCGCAGACGCTCCTCGACTCGGCGTTCCACGCCTTTGATGCTGGTAGCACCGTCACGTCGGCGGTCGGCGCCGTGCTCATGGTTGGCGCGATCTTCCTCGCGCTGCGCATGGTCGGCAAGGCCTCGGCGTAGCTCGCGGCGGGGCTGGGAAATCGGCAGAAATCGCGCGAGACACCCGGACCCGGTACTGTCGCAGTCGAGCCGTCTTCCAACGCAGGAATCCGCTTCTGCACTGAATTCGTTCCGCAGTGGGTGGGCTACTCGACCGTGATGGCTGTTTGCGTGTATTGCCACACCCAGAGGAGAACGAACGCATGAAGATCGGACTGCTGACCAGCGGCGGCGACTGCCCCGGACTCAACGCTGTCATTCGCGGCAGCGTGCTCCACGGCATCAAGACCTACGACAACGAGTTCGTGGGCTTCCGCGACGGCTGGCGGGGCGTCATTGAGGGCGATGTCATGGACCTCCCCCGCACGAAGGTGCGCGGCCTCGCGAAGCAGGGCGGCACGATCCTCGGCACCTCGCGCACGAACCCGTTCGACGGCCCCAACGGTGGACCGGACAACATCTCCGTCATGATGGAGCGCCATTCGGTGGATGCTCTCATCGCGATCGGCGGCGAGGGCACGCTCGCCGGCGCGAAGCGCCTGGCTGACGCGGGCATCCCGGTCATCGGCGTGCCGAAGACCATCGACAACGACCTCCAGGCAACCGACTACACGTTCGGGTTCGACACGGCCGTGCAGATCGCGACCGACGCCATGGATCGTCTCCGCACGACCGGCGAGTCGCACCACCGCGTGATGGTGGCCGAGGTCATGGGTCGCCACGTCGGCTGGATCGCCCTGCACTCTGGCATGGCGGCCGGCGCGCACGCCGTGCTCATCCCCGAGCAGAAGGTCGCGATGACGCAGGTCGCCGAATGGGTCAAGGAGGTGCACCAGCGTGGCCGCTCGCCGCTGGTCGTCGTCGCCGAGGGCTTCATCCCCGAGGGTATGGACGATGTGCTCTCACAGGGCACCGAGGTTTCCGGGCGTCCGCTGCTCGGCGGTGTCGGCGACTACGTGACCGCTGAGCTCGAGAAGCTCACGGGCATTGAGACCCGCAACACGACGCTCGGCCACATCCAGCGTGGTGGTGCGCCGACCGGGTTCGACCGCGTGCTCGCGACCCGCTTCGGCCAGTACGCCGTCGACATGGTCAACGCGAAGCAGTGGGGCAACATGGTTGCGCTTCGCGGCACTGAGATGCAGACGGTCGCCTTCGAGGAGGCGCTCGACGGCCTCAAGACCGTCCCGCAGGACCGCTGGGACCAGGCGAAGATCTTCTTCGGCCGCTAGGCCGCCGGGTCGCTGACCTGGGACAGACGAAGAGGGCGGATGCGCGTGCATCCGCCCTCTTCGTTCGTCTGGGGTGTGTTGGCGGCCCTAGTGGGCGCCGGTCGGCCCGACCAGCGCCCCGCTCAGGGAGCCCGTGAGGATGACGACGGCGAGCACGATGACGGCCGCGCTCATCGTGATGGGACGGTCGACGAACCACCGCACGATGCGCTGTAACGAGAAGCCCTTCGCGGGCGCGTCGCGCCAGCCGCCCTCGAGTGCGCCGCGGCGCTCGGCCCACCAGTCGTAGAGTAGGGTCGCGAACGGCGGGATCGCCGCGAACCAGCCGAGCCCGAACATCCACCACGGCCAGCGCTGGTTGATGCCGACGAACGCCGTCACGACCAGGTAGACCATGAACATCGCGCCGTGCAGCGAACCGCCGACTGACACGAGCAGGTCGGTGGTCTGCGTCACGTACTTGAGGAACATGCCGGTGAGCAGAAGAGCCCACGTGATGGCCTCGCCGATCGAGACGGCGCGCAGCAAGATGCGCGGGGTGAGGTGCCTGCCGTGTGCGGTGGTCCCGGGGGTTGTCGCCTCGGCCTGCGTCATCGGCGCGCTCGCCCTCTTCGCTTCAGGCAACGTCTAGACGCGTGCGAGGAGCGCCTCGACGGCGCTGCGGAAGATCGGGAGCCCGTCGAGGCCGGAGGCCATGTGGGTCGCCGTGTCCGGCCCGAAGCCGAGCTCGACCGCGTGCTCGGGGTGCGGCATGAGGCCGACCACGTTGCCG
>NZ_JACHWJ010000004.1 GCF_014191305.1 Pseudoclavibacter helvolus
TGTGCCTGGGACCTCGAGGTCCGGTTCGACGGCGGCCCGTCGGCCCGCTGCGGCGGACTCGGAGCCAGCCGCGGGCGGTGGCCTCTCGCGACGCGGGCTGCTCGGGCTGCTCGGCGCGGGCGCGGCGGGCATTGCTGCTGGTGGTGCAGGCGGGTACGGCATCGCCGCCGCAACCGGTGCGGGTGCCACGTCCCATGCGGGCAGCGGCACCCAGTACCCCTTCAACGGCGAGCACCAGGCCGGCATCGTCACGCCGGCGCAGGATCGCCTCCACTTCGCGACCTTCGACGTGCGCGAGGGCACCACCCGCGAGGAGCTCGTCGAGCTGCTGCAGGACTGGAGCTACGCGTCGTCCCGCCTCGTGCAGGGCCTCGACGTCTCCGCCTCCGGCGCCGTCGGCGGATCACCCCTAGCCCCACCTGACGACACGGGCGAGGCCATGGGCCTGCCGCCGTCGGCGCTCACCATCACGTTTGGCTTCGGGCCGACGCTCTTCGTCGACGGTGACGGCGTCGACCGCTTTCGGCTCGCGAGCAAACAGCCGGCGAAGCTCACGCAGCTCCCTCGGTTCTCTGGTGACGCGCTCGAGAGCGAGCTCTCCGGCGGCGACCTCTGCATTCAGGCATGTGCCGACGACCCGCAGGTCGCGGTGCACGCCATTCGCAACCTCACGCGCATCGGCTTCGGCCGCGTGATCCTCCGTTGGTCGCAGTTGGGCTTCGGCCGCACCTCGTCGACGTCGACGAGCCAGGCCACACCGCGCAACCTCTTCGGCTTCAAGGACGGCACTGCCAACGTCAAGGCCGAGGAGACGAGCGCGACCGCCGAGCACGTGTGGGTCGCGCTCGGCGACGGGGCCGACTGGCTGGCCGGGGGTTCCTTCCTGGTGGCGCGGCGCATCCGCATGATGATCGAGTCGTGGGACCGGGTGAGGCTCGAGGAGCAGGAGCAGATCATCGGCCGCGACAAGCGGGCCGGGGCTCCACTCAGTGGGGGCGAGGAGTTCACTGAGCCCGACTTCGTCGTCGAGAGCAACACCACGTTCGGGCAACCAGCAATCGACGCGAACTCGCACGTCGCCCTCTCTCACCCCACGAAGAACGCTGGAGCTCGGCTGCTGCGCCGCGGCTACAACTTCGTCGACGGCAACGACGAGCTCGGTCGACTCAACGCCGGACTCTTCTTCCTGTCGTACCAGCGGGACCCGGAGCAGTTCATCCGCGTGCAGCAGTCGCTCAGCACCGACCTGCTCAACGAGTACATCAAGCACACGGGCAGCGGAATCTGGGCGATCCCTCCCGGCGCCCGCGAAGGCGGCTTCGTGGGGGAGACTCTGTTCGCCTGAACAGCGCATAGCCGCCGCCCAGGCTTCTCATAGGCTCTTCATAGATGAACGAGGAGACTAGAGGCATGCCTGCAACCGATCAGTCGAGCTCACGGCTCGGCCCGATGCTCAAGGCGGCCGACGGGTCCGCCATCCGAGTGCTTGTCGTCGACGACGAGCCCTCGCTCACCGACCTCCTCAGAATGGCTTTGCGCTACGAGGGGTGGGAGGTTCGCACGGCAGCGGACGGTGCATCCGCTGTGAAGGTCGCGCGCGAGTTCAAGCCGCACGCCGCCGTGCTCGACATCATGCTGCCCGACACCGACGGGCTTACTCTGCTGCACCGCATCCGCGCCGACGACGAGACGCTTCCCGTGCTGTTCCTCACCGCGAAGGATGCACTCGCCGACCGCCTCGCCGGGCTCACGGCGGGTGGGGACGACTACGTCACGAAGCCCTTCAGCCTCGAAGAGGTCATCGCGCGCGTGCGCGGCCTCGTTCGGCGCTCCATGCTGACGCAGGGTGGGGCGAACGACCCGGTCCTGCGCGTCGGCGACCTCAGCCTCGACGAGGAGAGCTACGAAGTTCGCCGGGGTGAGGACCTCATCGAGCTCACCGCCACCGAGTTCGAGCTGCTGCGCTTTCTCATGCGCAACCCGCGACGCGTGCTGTCGAAAGCGCAGATCCTCGACCACGTGTGGAGCTATGACTTCGGCGGACGCGAGACCGTCGTTGAGCTCTACATCTCCTACCTGCGCAAGAAGGTGGATGCTGGCCGCGAGCCCATGATCAGCACCGTGCGCGGTGTGGGGTACATGCTCAAGGCCGCGGAATGAGCTCTGCAGGGGGAGCGCCTGAGGCGACCCCCTCAGCGCCCGTTACAACCTCGGCGTCCTCGCGCGCCTCGACCTCTTCGCGCGCGCCGCTGACGCTCCGGCGTCGCCTCGTGCTGGGGCTCGTCGCGACCCTCGTCATCGTGACCGCCACCATCGGCGCCGTGAGCGTGACGCTGCTGCACAACGTGCTCGTCGACCGGCTCGATCAGCAGCTGTCGTCGGCGAGCGACCGCGGGCGGGAGGGGGCTGGAGGGCCTGGCGGCTCCGGCGGGCCGCTCTCGATCACCCCCAACGCGACGTTCGTGCTGAAGCTGCCAGGGCAGGCGGAAGGGACCGTCGGTGCCGTCATCGACAGCGGCACAGTCATCTCGGCCGGCGCACTGAACAGCCTCGGCGAAGTCGTCTTGATCTCGGAGAGCATCGCGGAGTCGCTCGCGACCGTGCCGCAGGACGGCCAGGCGCACACGGTGACCGTCGACGGCATCGGGGAGGTTCGCGCGCAGGCAAGTGAAGGGCCAGCCGGCTACGGCGTCGTCATCGCGTTGCCGTTGGGCGACGTCAACGCGACCACGACCACGTTGAGTCTCATGATCGCGCTCATCGGGCTGCTCGGCATCGCGCTTGCCGCGCTCTTCACGTCCAGGTGGATTCGCGCATCCATGGCCCCGCTCGAACGAGTTGAGCACCTCGCGACGAGCATCTCGAAGCTGCCGCTCACGTCGGGCGACGCGGCCCTCGACGTGCGAGTCGAGCCCAGGGACGCCGACCCCCGGACCGAGGTCGGTCGAATGGGGCAGGCCTTCAACACGATGCTCGGGCACATCTCGCGCGCGTTCACCGCGCGGGAGGCGAGCGAGGCGAAGATGCGCCAGTTCGTCGCGGATGCGAGCCACGAGCTGCGCACGCCGCTCGCTTCCATCCGCGGTTATTCGGAGCTGACCCGCCGCAGCCGCGCCGACCTGCCAGAGGACACGGCACGGGCGCTGGAGCGCATCGACTCGGAATCGGTGCGCATGACGGCGCTTGTCGAGGAGCTGCTGCTGCTCGCTCGACTCGATGAAGGCGTCGAGACGGAGCACGTCCCTGTCGACCTATCGCTCATCGCGCTCGAGTCGATCGGCGACGCGCACGCCGCCTGGCCGGATCACAAGTGGAACCTCGACATCCCAGGGGTCGCCATCGAGGTGGCAGGCAACGAGGCGCAGCTGCGTCGAGTCGTGTCGAACCTGCTGGCCAACGCCAACGCACACACCCCGGCCGGTACCAACGTCTCGCTGACGCTCGGCGTCGACGGCGGGCAGGCGGCGCTGAGCGTTGTTGACGACGGCCCAGGCATCGACCCCGGCGTGCTCGAGCACCTCTTCGAGCGCTTCGTGCGTGGCGACGTCTCGCGTACGCGCGGCGAGACGGAGGCCAGTGCCATCCCGGTCACGCGGGGCACGGGCCTCGGCCTCTCGATCGTCAAGAGCGTCGTGGATGCGCACGGCGGCACGATCGCCGTCGACAGCAAGCCAGGCGAAACACGCTTCACAGTGCGGCTACCTCTGGCTGGTCCGCCCCTGAAGGCGTAGCTCAAGCCACCGCCGTTATCGATCGCTGCCAGTCAAGTTGCCCTTTCCGCGGCGCGCTGAAGGGCGAATCGACTGGCAGCGATCTGCTTCCGTGCGCGGGTCGGCGCGGCGCCTCACCTCGCGGCGTCGACCGTGTGGCGGCTCGAGTCGAGGCGGTCAGGCGGAGCGGGTGAGGCTCAGGAAGCGGTAGCGGATGCCCGTGCGGGACTCGAGCCAGCCTTCTGACGGCTCGCGAGCATCCACCCGCCACTCGTCGCCAGACCAGTCGGGGGCGTAGGCGTCGCCAGCGACCTCGAGGTCGATCTCGGTCACTTCGAGGCGGTCGGCGCTAGCGATGGCCTCGCGGTAGAGCTCGCCGCCGCCCATGATCCAGGCTTCGGTGGGAGCGCCCACGGTGCTGCCGTCAAGGGCAGAGCCAGCTCCGTCGGAGTCGGAGCCGGAGCCGGAGCCGGAGCCGCTGAAGCTCCCGGCCAGGGCGATCGCATCCTCGAGCGACCCTGCACGCTCGGCGCCCGCGGCAACCCACTCGTCCTGCCGGGTCACGACGATGTTGCGCCGCCCGGGCAGCGGCCGGAATCGTTCGGGAAGCGAGTCCCAGGTCTTGCGCCCCATGATGACGGGGTGCTTCACCGTAACGGCTTTGAAGTGCGCCAGGTCCTCAGGCACATGCCACGGGATGCCGCCCTCGGCGCCGATCACACGGCCATTCGCCTGCGCCCAGACCAGCCCGACCGTCAGGCCGTCGCCGGCGACGCCCTCTGTCTCCGCACGGACAACATCCGCCGCCCAGGTCGCGCCTGCCGCGTCGCTCATACGGCGATCGCCGCGCGGATCGTGGGGTGGTGCTGGTAGTTCGCGACCTCGAAGTCCTCGAACTCGTAGTCGAAGATCGTGTCAGGCGTGCGGTGGATGCGCAGCTGCGGGTACGGGTACGGGTCACGCGTGAGCTGCTCCCGCACCTGCTCCTCGTGGTTGTCGTAAATGTGGACGTCGCCGCCCGTCCACACGAACTCGCCGGGCTCGAGGCCCGTCTGCTGCGCAACCATGAGCGTCAGCATGGCGTAGGAGGCGATGTTGAACGGAACGCCGAGGAAGAGGTCGGCGCTGCGCTGGTAGAGCTGGCATGAGAGCTTGCCGTCGGCGACGTAGAACTGGAACAGCGCGTGGCACGGGGGCAGTGCCATGGTCGAGATCTCGGCGGGGTTCCAGGCGGTGACGATGTGTCGGCGCGAGTCGGGGTTGGCGCGGATCTGCGCGACGACCTGCTCGATCTGGTCGATGTGCCCGCCCTCGGGGGTGGGCCAGGAGCGCCACTGCACGCCGTAGACGGGGCCGAGGTCGCCGTTCTCGTCGGCCCACTCGTCCCAGATCTTCACTCCGCGCTCTTGCAGCCAACCGACGTTCGAGTCGCCGCGCAGGAACCACAGCAGCTCGTAGGCGATCGACTTGAAGTGCACGCGCTTCGTCGTGATGAGCGGGAAGCTCTCCGACAGGTCGAACCGCAGCTGGCGGCCGAACACGCTGCGCGTCCCCGTGCCGGTGCGGTCGGACTTGTGCGCGCCGTTCTCGAGGACGTCGCGCAGCAGGTCTTCGTACGGGGTCAGGATCTCCGAAGTCACGTCCCGAGGATACGCCCCGGCGGGTCTCTGGTGACCCGTTGTGCACAGGTCAAGTCGCCAGGTGACATTCTCGGCTCATCCACCGTGAGCCGGCGCCGATGGGCACCCTCGACCTCGGATGGGCGACCGGTTCGGGAGACTCGAGGGAGGGGCACCTACGCTCGTGGGATGAGCGTTCCCGCCACGAACCAGTCCGCGCCCGCCCGCCTCCTCATCGCTGGCTTCGGCAAACTCGGGGCGCGTCTGGCCGAGCGTTATTCGGCCAGGGGCACGCAGGTGTTCGGTGTGCGCCGCGGCGAAGTCGACGGCGGGCCAGGCGTGAAACTCCTTCGCGCCAACCTCGCCGACCCCGAACTGCCGCCCCTCGCCCTGCCCGGCGTCGACGCGCTGGTGGTCACCCTCCCGCCGCCCGTCATCGACGGGGAAATCGCCCCCGCCGGGTATTTGCGCTCGCTCGAGAACCTCGCGGCTGGTCTGCCGAGCATTCCTGGGCGGGTCGTGTTTGTATCGTCCACTCGCGTATTCGAAGGGCGCGGCGACGGCACCGAGATCAGCGAAGCGGACGCGCCCGCACCGACCTCCGTGAGGGCCCGTTCGCTCGTGAATGGCGAACGGAGCGCGGTTGACTTGTTTGGCGCATCCATCATTCGGCCCTCGGGGATTTACGGGCCGGGCCGGGACAGCCTCATCCGGCGGGTCCTAGCGGGGGACCCGATCCAGTACGCGCGCCGCACGAACCGGGTGCACGAGAGCGACCTCGTGCGCGCGATCGAGGCGATGCTCGACCGCGCCGACGCCCCCACGCTCCTGCACGCGACCGACGCCGGACCCGCGCCCCTCGGCGACGTGGCCACCTTCGTGGCCGAGCAGCTTGGGGCCCCCGCGCCCCCGCGCATCCACCCCGAAGAGCCGAGCGGCACTCTCCTGAGCGGCAAGCGGATGCACGCCCTCCTCTGCTCGCTTGACTACCCGAGCTACCGGGACGGGTACGCGGAAATCATCCGCGCGCGTGGGCGGCACTAAGCGCGGCTAGCCGGTCCGCGCCTCAGGCGCTTGGTGCCCGCGTCGCCTCCTCAAGCAGCTCCACGACGTGCCGGTAGCTTTCACCGGTGGCTCGGCTCATGCCCATCTCGCAGGTGCGGTTGCAGGAGGCGTGCGCATCGGCGCCGAGGCTTGCCACTTCGGCTGCCTCCGCCACTGTGGCCGAGGCGGTCAGCTCCGGGTGGAGCATGCCGCGGTCGCCGGCGAACCCGCAGCAGCCCCACGAGTCGGGCACGGTGACGGTGCTGGCGACGGCGGCGCCAACCGCATTCAGCGCAGGGTTGAGACCCATCTGCGTTGAGGAGCAGGTTGGATGCAGCACCAACGACTCGACGACCGGCTCGACGGTACCGAGCTTCGGCAGCACAACCCTCGCGACAAACGAGACGAGATCTTCAACCGAGGCACTGAGCCCGGCCCCCTCGACGATGTGCGCGAAACCCTCGGTGCAGCTGGACGCGTCGCTGATGATCGGCAGGGCGCCGTCGTTGCTCGCGACGCGGATCGCCTCGGCAACCCGCGTCGACATCGTCTTGTGGCCGCCCGTGTACCCCTTCGACGACCAGGGGGTTCCGCAGCAGAGCGACTCGATGCCCTGCGGGACCAAAACGCGCACCCCGGCGCGCTCGAGGAGACGCTCGAACGCGCTCGCGACGCCGATTCCGGTGCCCTCCGCCCCGAACATGCTGTTGACGCAGGCCGGTAGGTACACGGCGACGGGGTCGCCGTTGCCGGCCCCGATCGTCCCGGCGAGTGGTCGCCTGGCGCTCCCGCCTGCGGGCAGGTCGTCGGCGTACTGCGGCAGCATGTCGGCGCCCACGAGGGCGCGACCCACGTTCGTGGTGCCGGTCACGAGTGGCGCTGGCAGTGCATCCGCGACGGTCAGCGCCATCGAACCGGCACGCGTTACCGGCCCCCAGGCCTTCGCCGCGAGCTGCCAGCCAGCCGCCAGAACCGGGTTCTGGCGCTCGCGGCGCAGGCGCTTCACGAGCTGACCGGTGTCGATGAGCACCGGGCAGGCCGTCACGCACATGCTGTCGACGGCGCAGGTGTCGATGCCGGAGTAGTCGTAGTCGCGCTCGAGCTCGGCGAGCAGCTCGCGGCTGCCGTCAGCCTCAGCGCGCGCCATGGCGCGACGCGTGACGATGCGCTGCCTCGGCGTGAGCGTCAGGTTCTTGCTTGGGCACACCGGCTCGCAGTACCCACACTCGACGCAGCGGTCGGCCTCAACCTCGATGGTCTCGGCGTGCTTGAGGTCTTTGAGGTGGGCGTTCGGGTCGTCGTTGATGATGACCCCCGGGTTCAGCATGCCAGTCGGGTCGCACAGCCGCTTCAGCTGCACCATGACGTCGTAAATCTCGTCACCGTACTGGCGGCGAACATAGGGTGCCATGACGCGCCCGGTGCCGTGCTCGGCCTTGAGGTTGCCGTGCGCGCCAAGCACAAGCTCGACCATGTCTTCCGTGAAGTCGACGTAGCGCCCAAGCGCCTCGTCGCCTTCGAAGCGGTCAGTGAGCATGAAGTGGATGTTGCCGTCCTTCGCGTGCCCGAAGATGACGCTGTCGCGGTAGTTGTATTTCGCGAAGAGGTCCTGCAGGGCGTCGCAGGTTGGTGCCAGCGACGGCACCGGCACAACGATGTCCTCGAGCAGCGCCGTCGTGCCCGTCGGGCGGGCCCCGGCGACCGAGGCGTAGAGCCCCTTGCGGAGCTTCCACGCGGTGGCCCGCTCCACCGGGTTTGTTGAGAGGCGCACCGGGGAGCGGAGGTCGAAACCGCCGAGCGCACCCTGGCCGCCTGCGGCAAGCTCGTCCAGCTCAGCGCGGCTGTCGGCGTGGTACTCGATCAGCAGGGCGGCCTCGCCCGCCACCTCGAAGCCACGGATCTCGGCCGGTGCGTCGTCGAAACTCTGCCCGACGCGGATGCTCGTGGCATCCATCAGCTCGAGGGTTGCGGCCCTCGTCGCCACGAGTTCCGGGAGCGCCCTGGTCGCCTCGTCGAGAGACGAGAAGATCGCGAGCCCCGTCGTGATCTCGCGGCGGATGGGTACGCAGCGGTACGTTGCCTCGGCCACAAACGCGAGTGTGCCCTCGCTGCCGATGATGAGGTGCGCAAGCAGTTGCACGGGCGACTCGAAGTCAAGGAAGGCGTTGACCGCGTACCCCATCGTGTTTTTCATCGCGAACTGCCTCGCGATGATCGACACGGAGGTCGGGTTGTCGAGCACACGCCGCCGCAACCGCAGGAGCCCGTCAACGAGCGCGGGTTCCTGGGCCCGGAGTTGTGCATCCGCGTCCGCCGCCGCCGTGTTGATGGTGGTGCCGCTCGGAAGAACGATGATCATCGATTCAAGCGTCTGGTAGGTGTTCTCGGTGATGCCGCAAGCCATGCCGCTCGAGTTGTTTGCCACGACGCCCCCGATTGTGCACGCCGCCTCGCTGGCCGGGTCTGGCCCAAGTCGGTAGCCGTGCCGCAGGAGCCGACCGTTCACCTGACGGACGGTTGCCCCCGGTTGCACCCGCACGCGGGCGCCGCCGTCGAGGACTTCGATGCGCTTAAACCGCTGGCGCACGTCAACCAAGAGGTCGTCACCCGATGCCTGCCCGGAGAGGCTTGTCCCACCCGATCGGAACGTGACGCGCGTCTGGGTGGCGCTCGCCGCGCGCAGAATCGCAGCAACCTCAGCGGTGTCGGCCGCGATGACGACCGCCTGCGGGGTGAGGAGGAAGTGCGAGGCGTCGCTCGCGTTTGCAACCCGGTCGATCGCGCGCCGCTTGATGCGCTCGCCGTCGCCCACGGCGGCAGCAACCAGCGAGTGGATGCTCCCATCGCCGGCCTGGACGGGCGTCGACTCGCTTGGGGTCAGGGTCTGGGTCACGGCCATGCCGGCACCATCCAGCTCAGGATCGGGGTGGACTGCAGGTAGATGAAGCCGGTGAAGAGGACCAGCATCCCGAGGCTCCACCCGATGAGCTTCCGGAAGATGTCGCCCTCCTTGCCCGCCATGCCGACCGCGGCTGCCGCAACGGCGAGGTTCTGCGGCGACAGCATCTTGCCGAGCACACCCGCCGACGAGTTCGCCGACGCCATGAGCACGGGGTCGAGCCCGGCCTGCGTCGCCGCCGTGACCTGCAGCAGGCCAAAGAGGGAGTTGGAGGAGGTGTCGGAGCCGGTGATGGCCACACCAACCCAGCCGATGAGCGGCGAGAGCAGCGCAAAGAATCCGCCGGCAGAGGCGAGCGCAAAGCCGAGGCTCTGCGTCTGCCCGGAGAGGTTCATGACAAAGGAGAGGGCAAGCACGGCGACGACGGTGATGATCGTGAAGCGCAGCTGGTGGATGGTCTCCGTGAAGGCGCCGAGGGCCCGCCGCGGCGAGATCTTGTAGAGCGCCGTGACGATGATGCCCGAAAGGAGCAGGAGCGTGCCCGTGGCGCCGATGTGGCCAAGCTTGAAGGTCATCGCGCCGACGGGGTCGCCGGCCGGGCTGACCACGTCGAGGCCGGGCCACTGGAACACAAACGTGCCGTTGACGCTCAGCCACTCCTTGATGACGGGGATCTGGCTGACCGAGAAGACCGCGATGATGACGACGTACGGCAGGACCGCGTACCAGGTCAGCTTGCGCTCGCTGTACTTGCTCTTGTCGATCGTCTGCTCGCTCTCCGAGGCGAGCACCGTGCGCGTGACCGTGGTTGTCGTGGAGCCGCCACCCCGGTTTGGCGTTGCGCCGGCGTTGGTTCCGCCGCCGTTGTTGCTCGTGCCGGAGGCTGTGCGGCCTGTCGTGTGGCCAGCGGATGCGGCCGGCTCGGTGCCGTCAGCGGCTCCGGCAAGCGACTGCTCGCCTTCCCCGTCCTCGGGGAACGAGAGCGGCACCTTCGGCTGCCAGACGCGCAGCATGAGGAGCACCGCGGCCACCGTCACGACTGCGGCGACGATGTCGGTGATCTCGACGGCGATGTAGTTCGCGGTCACGAACTGGGCGAGGCCAAACACGACACCAGCGACAAGCGCGACGGGCCAGGTCTGCCGGACCCCGCGCATCCCGTCAACCAGGAAAACAAGGATGAGCGGCACGATGACGGCCACAAACGGCGTCTGGCGGCCGGCCATCTGCGAGAGCACGTCGATATCGATGCCGGTGACCGCGCTGAGCGTGATGATGGGGGCAGCCATCGCGCCGAACGCCACCGGGGCGGTGTTCGCGAGGAGGGAGACAACCGCGGCCTTGAGGGGCTTCATGCCCGCTGCCATCAGCATGGCCGCGGAGATCGCGACCGGGGCGCCGAAGCCCGCCAGCGATTCGAGGAGCGCGCCGAAGCAGAACGCGATGAGGATCGCGAGTACTCGCTGGTCGTCGCTCACGGCACGCACCCGCTCGCCGAGAACCTCAAACCAGCCGGTGACAACGCTGAGGCGGTACACCCAGAGCGCGGTGACCAGGATCCAGAGGATCGGGACGACGCCGTAGAGCGCGCCCTCCGCGGTGGCGCTAAGTGCCTGCAGCGGCGGCATTTGCCAGACCGAGATGGCCAGGATGATCGAGAGGGCCAGGCTGACCAGTGCGGCCTTCCACGCCTTCACCCGGAACACTCCGAGCAGCACAAACAGGGTGACGAGTGGCACGACGGCAACCAACGCCGAGAGGCCAAGCGACCCGAAGACCGGGTCGAGAATCTGTTGGAACACGCGTGTCTCCTCATTGAGCGGTGTGTGTTGTTGGCGCGGAACCGATGACCGATTCGCGACAAGTCATATTGTTAGACAAGTTTGCATGTTAGTCAAGTGTGCGTTCAGGGTTCGCTGGCGTACGCTTCGGTCCGAGGCTCGCGAGTGCCGGCCTCATGAAACCCGTCTCGTGGAATCCGCCTCGTGAAACGCAAGGAGCAGTCGTGCCGTCACTCCTGGGAGTCGTCTCGGTCATCGAGGCCGTCACCGCCGATCTGCGGCAGCGCATCCTCACGGGCGAGCTGCAGCCGGGTGCGCCCCTCGCCGAGGTTGAAGTCTCAATCGAGTACGACGTTGCACGTCCCACCGCCAAGGCGGCCATTGAAAACCTCGTGCGCGACCGGCTCCTCGAGCGGCGCGCGCACAAGACCGCCCGCGTGCTGCGCATGAACCCAGAAGACGCTCGCGATATCTACCGAACTCGAGCCATCGTCGAGGCTGAGGTGCTGCGTGAGCTTGCAGAAAAACGCCTCGTGCCGAGCCACGCACGCGAAGCGAACGAAGCCATCAAGGCGCTCGCGGGCGCATCGCCCCGCGACATTGTCGAGCCAGACATGCGCTTCCATCGCTCGTTGGTCGACGCGCTTGCTAGTGAACGCACCAGTCGTATGTACGACTCGCTCGCCTCCGAAGTGGTCTTCTGCATGTCGCAGGTGCAGGGCGCTGAACTCCTGCCCGCGGGACTGATCGCCGCCGAACACGAGCACCTCCTCGAACTCATCGAGGCGGGTGAGGGAGATCGTGCAGCCGAGGTCCTCCGCGTGCATATCGGGCGTGCGCGCGAGCGCCTCGCCGAGCGCCTCGGCGGCGAAGCCGGCCCGGAGGCCGCCGCGCCGCCCGCTACCGAGGTTGTGTTCACGCAGTAGCGCTCGCGGGTCGCGGCGCGACGCGACGCGGTAATACTGGTCGGGGCGCCATCTGGCGCAACGCTCCGCCGCAGTCGACTCACCCGAAGGAGCCAGGTGTCCGATCTCATCCTCATCGCAGGCACGATCGTGACGATGGATGCGCAGCATCCGCGCGCATCCGCCGTCGCCGTCTCGGACGGCAAGATCGTCGCCGTTGGGACCCTCGCCGAATGCGCCGAAGTGCTGCCGGGCGCCCGGGTCGTCGACAGCGGCGTGCCCGTGCTCATGCCCGGCTTCGTCGACCCGCACAGCCACCCGTTCCTGAGCGGCCTCGCGACGCAGCTCCCCGCCCTGTCGATCGCGCCGTGGAAGGCGCCGACCTGGGGCGAGGTGCTGAGCATCTTCTCGCAGGCGATGGCCGAGCACGACGCGGATGCTCCCCTCCTCTTCAACGGCTTCGACGCGCTCCTGCACGGCAAGCCAGCCCCGACCGCCGCAGACCTCGACGCGATCTTCGGCGACCGCGTCGCGGTCGTCGTCGACAACTCTGGGCACGCCTGCTCCTTCACGTCGGCGCTCGTCCGGAGTCGCGGCTGGGACGCGAACCCTCCCGCAGACCCGGTCGGCGGCTCCTTCGCTCGAGACGCCGAGGGCGCCCTGACCGGCATCTCGTTCGAGATCCCCGCGAATACAGCGGTGCTCGGACCCGTCTTGCAGCAGCTCGGCGGGAACCCGCTCGGCAGTGCCGCCGAGTACTACGCGCTCATGGCGCGCGCCGGCATCACCTCGACCTCCGATATGACCTTCTCGGGCGATCTCGCCCCCGCCTACGAAGCGCTCGCTGCCATGCCGTCTTCGCCACTGCGCGTGAGCCTGTGGGAGGTCTCGACGGCACCTGCCCCCGGGGCCAAGGCCACGTTCGCCGCGGGGGAGGAGCGCCTCGTCAAGCAGGGGGTGAAGCTCTGGACGGACGGCTCCCCGTGGATCGGCAACATCGCGATCTCGTTCCCGTGTATTGCGAGCGACGCGACGAAGCGGGCCGGCATCCACCCCGCGACGGCGGGCGGCGCATCCGCCATGAACTACTCGCGAGAGCAGGTGAATGCGACCCTTGACGCGTGCGCGCCGCTCGGCTGGCAGATGTCCTTCCACGCCAACGGCGACCTCGCCATCGACTTCGCGCTCGATGCCTACGAGCGAGCACTCGCCGAGCATGGCCTGCTCGGCACTGACCATCGCTGGCGAATCGAGCACGCGGGGGCTGGCCGCCGAGACCAGTTCGAGCGGGCCGCGCACCTCGGCGTACACGTGTCGCTCGCGCCGTTCCAGTACTACTACTGGGGCGACCTCCTCGACGGCGAGATGTTCGCTCCCGAGCACGGGTCCCGCTGGCAGGCGTTCGCAGACGCGGTCGATGCGGGAGTGGTCGTCTCGCTGCACAACGACGGATCCGTGTCGCCGCCTACGCCCATCCTGAACGTGCAGACGGCCACGACCCGCCGCACGAGCAGCGGGCGCATCCATTCCCCGAACCAGGCGATCTCCGTGGATGCGGCGCTCAAGGCGCACACGATCGACGCGGCACGTACCCTTCACCGCGAGCATCTCGTCGGCTCGATCGCGGTGGGCAAGCTCGCCGACTTCGTCGAGCTGAGCGCGGACCCGTACGCCGTGACGCCCCGCTACCTGGATGAACGGGTCAAGGTGCTCGGAACCTGGGTCGACGGCTCGCGGATCGAGCTGCCGGAGTTCCTCGCCGCGGCCCACGCCAGCGACCCTGCCCCGCACGCGCACCACGCGGCGCGCGGTCACACCGGGCACGGCTGCTGACTCGCGCGGGCCCGCCTGACGAGAGCGGTGGCTCAGAAGGTGCCGCCCGCTTCGTCAATTTAGGGGCGATTTGACGACGGCGCCTCGATGGCGGGGCCGGCGCCCCCGGAGTGAGGAGGCGGCCCGTGGGGGCGGCGCCCGCTTTGCCCCTAAATTGGCGCGGACAGCGGACAGCGGACAGTGGACGGCGGGGCGAGGGGAGTTGCATGAACGTTGAGACGGCGGGCGGCCGAGGTGGGTGTGCCCGGAAGCATCCGTCTAGCCCCTAGCCCCTAGCCCCTAGTCGCGGATGCGGCGACGTTCCCAGGCGAGCGCGATGTGGTCGCGCATCTCGCGGGCGGCTGCGTCGCTGTCGCCCGCCTCGATGGCGTCGTACACGCGCTGGTGCTCTTCGAGGGTGAGCCGCACGGCGTCGGCGCCAGGAGCTCCGTAGTAGCGGCTGCTCTCGCCGGCGCGCTTCGAGAGGCTGCGGGCGATGCCGGAGGCGAGGCGGTCGCCGGCGACATCCATGACGGCGAAGTGGAAGGCGACGTCAGCGGCTGCGAACGCGTCGCGCTCTTCCGCTGTGGCGTGCATGGTGTCGAGGTGGTCGTGGATGACGCGCAGCTCGTCGTCGCTCCTCGCGCTCGCAGCGGCCGCGGCGATGCTCGACTCGAGCTGCCCGCGCACGACGGCGAGCTCGTCGAGGATGCCGAGCGTCTCGTCGTTCTCGATCATGGTGCCGAGGACAACCTTGTCGAGGATGTTCCATTCCGACTGCGGGGCGATCTGCGTCCCGCGCCCTTGCACGACGGAGACCATCCCCTTTTCCTCGAGCCGCTTCATGGATTCGCGGATGACGGTGCGGCTCACGCCGAAGTTCTCGCAGAGCTCGGTCTCGGTGGGGAGGAGGTCGCCTGGTGCGACCTCTCCGGTGACGATGGCGGAGACGAGGTCGTGCACAACTTGCACGCCGAGCCTCGCGGCGGGCGTGCGGTGGGCGCCGAGCCGGGGCGTCGTGGTGCTGGACATGCGGCGATTGTAGTCACGAACCCGCGCCTGGAGAGGCGCACACGGGCAAAGTGACGAAAAACATATGACGAATAAATCATGTGATGTATGCTGAATGTCCCATCTGAAGATCAAGGACGATATGAAGATCACCGGCTTCCGTTTGCTCACGACCAGGCACGACTGGGGGCGGTCCATCGGCGACGTCAACGGCCACATCCGCGCCGCGGTCACCGACGTCCCCATCGTGATCCTCGAGACGGACGAGGGGGTCGAGGGTATTGGTATCGGCTCGCACGCCGACGTCGCGAGGCTCTTCCCGGCGCTCGAGGGTGAGGGGCCGCGCGGGGTCTCCGCGCTCTTTGACCGGATGCTCGCCCAGGTCTTCAAGTCGGGTCACGCGGGCGCGACCTACGGTGGCGTCGCAACGCTCGACGCTGCACTCTGGGACCTCAAGGCGAAGCTCGCCGGCGGACAGCTCTGGCGTCTGCTCGGCGGTCGCGACAGGTTCGTGCCCGGGTACGCATCCGGCCTCGATATCGCGCTCGACGACGGCGAGCTCGTCGCCTTCTACGAGGACTTCGCCGAGCGCGGCTACGTGGCAGGCAAGCTCAAGGGCGGCGTCGACCCGGTCGCCGACCTGCGCAGGCTGCGTCTCCTGCACGGAGTGCTCGGACGCAACACCCCGAGCCCAGGCCTCATGCTCGACGCGAACGAGTCGTGGCAGGTGAAGCAGGCCGTGCGCTACGTGGCGGCGATCGAGAGTGAGATCGACCTGCTCTGGGTCGAGGAGCCGTTGCGGCGGTGGGATGCCCTTGGCCACGCCCGCCTGTCGGCGGCGGTGCGCGCTGCGGTCGCGACGGGGGAGAACCTGACGGGTGTTGACCAGTTCCGTCCGCTCTTCGACGCTGGCGCTCCGGACATCGTGCAGGCCGGCGCGATCTGGGGCGTCACGCATGTGCTGCGACTCGCCTATGCCGCGAACGCGCGAAACCTGCCCGTGAGCCCTGTTGGCTACAATACGAACCCCGCCGTCGCGGCGGCCATGACGGCCGTGCCCAACCACCTCACGACCGAGGTGCAGGCGCTGCACTGGGCGCACGGTATGAGCGTCGACCAGGAGTTCGCCGATGGCGGCATCGTGCTCGGTGACGCGGTCGGGGCAGGTATCTCGATCGACGAGGCTGCGATCGTGGATGCTGGGCGTGGCTGGGCGGAACCAGCCGGCCCGCACATGCGCCCGTCTCGCGCGGGCCTCAGGGTTGTGCTCGACGGCATCGAGCGCTGAGCGGATGCGCGCTCCGCGACTCCCGAAGAACCCGCCGCGCGGGACTTGCGGCGCAGTCGCCACATCGATACATTAGATGCAATGGCAGCGCTACCAGTAGCGCTCACATGGCTCGGACTTCCCCGGTCCAGAAGCACACGCTCACGCAACGGCGCGAAGGAGTCGCAGTGTCCACGAGTTCCCTTGAAGCACAGGCTCAGGAGGCCGAGGTCGGCAGCGGCGCGCTCCTCCCGGACGGCCCCGTGCGTGCCCGCTCCGCGAAGATCGGCGCCATCGGCGCTGGCGCCATCATGGCAGACCAGCATCTCGCCGCCTACAACGAGGCCGGATTCCCCGTCGTCGCCATCGCCTCCCGCACGAAGGGGAACGCCGAGCGCGTCGCCGAGCGGTGGAACATCCCGACCGTGCACGACACCCCGGAGCTCCTCATCGAGGACCCGGACGGCGCGGTGCTCATGCTCGGCACGATGTTCGCTCCCATCGTCGACCGCGACCAGCCGGACCACGGCTTCACGCACCACGCCGGTGACGTCGTTCGCATCTCTTCGCCAGCCCTCGGTAGTCTGGTGGGCCAGGTACAGAGCAGTGAGGGGTGTGCGCCGTGGACATTCGGGGTCGCAGCGCTCATGCGCAATCTGGCGGCCAGAAGGCTCCTGTGACCAGGCGGTCGACGCAGAAGGTGACGCTCACCGACGTCGCCGCGTCTGCGGGAGTGTCGCCGCAGACCGTCTCCCGCGTGCTCCGGACGCCGGAGCTCGTGTCGGCTGACACTCTCGAGCGCGTGCAGTCGGCGATCGGTGCGCTCGGCTATGTGCCGAACCTGGCGGCGTCGAACCTGGCGTCGAACCGCTCGATGACGGTCGCGGCGATTGTCCCGTCCATCTCTGCATCGGTGTTCGCCGATGCGTTGCACGGCCTCGAGGCGACGCTCTCGCCCTCCGGCTACCAGCTCTTCATCGGTACGACCGGGTACAGCCCGGAGCACGAGGAGGAGCTTGTGCGGGCTTTCCTCGGGCGGCGACCGGATGGCATGTTCATCGTCGGCGCCCAGCACACGGATGCGGCGGCAACGCTGCTGCGCGCGTCCGGCATCCCGGTGGTCGAAGCGTGGGACTCGAGCGAGAACCCCGTCGACAACCTCATCGGCTTCTCCAACGAGGATGCGATCCGGGCGCTGGTCGAATATGTGCAGGGCAAGGGATACGCGCACCCGACGTTCGCTGGCTCGTTCCAGTCGGGCGACTTCCGTGCGGCCGCGAGGCGCGCGAGCTTCGAGGCGTCCGTCGCCGAGCTGTATCCGGGTGAGACGGTGCGCGTCGTCGACTCCGGGGTCGCCGCCGTCGACCTCGAGACGGGACGCGACCTGCTCGACGCGGCGCTGCGCGAGCATCCCGAAACCGACGCGCTCATGTTTGCGAGCGACGTGTTCGCCGCCGGCGCCGTGCTGGAGTGCGCCCGCCGCGGCGTTTCCGTTCCCGGCGAGCTTGCAGTGACGGGCTTCGGCGACTTCGAGCTGTCGTCGCACCTCACGCCGACGCTCACGACCGTCGCGGTGCCCAACCGCGAGATCGGCACGAAGGCGGGCGAGTTGCTGCTGGCGCGCATGAGCCGTGGCGGTGCGGATGCGCCCCAGGGCGAGACGGTCGACCTCGGCTTCGAGGTCGTAGCCCGCGAGAGCGCGTAGCCGCGAGCGAGCCGCCGCCGCGTCCGGGCCGTCGCCTACGCGCCGCTGCCTATGCGCCGCCGCTGCCTACGCGCCGAGCGGGGCCAGTGTTGTGGCGTTGTGCACCCGGGGGACGCGCGGACAGCGTTTTCCCACAACCCTGTCGGCGCTGACGTCCGGCGCTGACCTTCCGCGAGGCCCTCGGGCGGCGAGGCCCTCGGGCGGCGAGCCCCGCCGGCAGAGAGTTGTGGCGGATCGCGCTTGGCGCGCGCGCTAACTGCATTCCGCCACAACTCTGCGCCTTGAGGTGAGCGCCCCGCCTCGCCTCAGCGGCCGCGGAGATCCTTGCGCAGGATCTTGCCAGACGTCGACTTCGGGATCACGTCGATGAACGCGACGGCCCGCACCTTCTTGTGCGGCGCGACGTGCTCGGCGACAAACGCTTCGACGCCGGACTCGTCGAGCGACGAACCCTCGCGGCGCACGACAAACGCCTTCGGGATCTCCTGACCATCCGCATCCAGCGCCCCGACGACGGCCGAGTCGGTGATGTCGGGATGCGTGAGCAGCAGGGCTTCGAGCTCGGCGGGAGCGACCTGGTAGCCCTTGTACTTGATGAGCTCCTTGAGGCGGTCGACGATGGTGAACTCGCCGAGCGGCCCGACCGTGGCGATGTCGCCCGTGTGCAGGAAGCCGTCGTCGTCGATGGCCTCGTGGGTCGCGTCGTCGCGTCCGAGGTAGCCGAGCATAATCTGGGGGCCGCGCACCCAGATCTCGCCTGGCTCACTCTGCGCGCCTTCGACAGCGTCGATCTCCTCGCCCGTCTCGGTCGAGACGAGCTTCACTTCGGTGTTGGCGATCGGCACGCCGACCGAGCCGAGCGGCATGCCGTTCTCTTCGAGCGGGAGCACGTGCGTGACGGGGCTCGCCTCGCTCATCCCGTAGCCCTGACGCGTGCGGGTTCCGAGCCGGTCGGCGACCGCCTTCATGAGGGTAGAGTCGATGGGCGCTGCGCCGGAGAAGACCGTCCGCACGCTCGTCAGGTCGAAGGTGTCGATAAGCGGATGCTTCGCGAGCGCGACGGCGATGGGCGGCGCGATGAACAGGTACGTGCATCCATGGGTCTCGATGATGCGGAGGAACTCCCCGAGGTCGAACTTCGGCATGGTCACGAGGCGGGCGCGCTTCTTGATGGCGATGTTCAGCAGCACGGTCATGCCGTAGATGTGGAAGAAGGGGAGGAGGGCCAGCACGACGTCGTCGTCCTCGACGTCGAGCACCGGGTAGGTCTGGACGACGTTCGCGACGAGGTTGGTGTGGCTGAGCTTCACGCCCTTGGGTTTGCCGGTTGTGCCGGAGGAGTAGGGGAGGACGGCGACGTGGGTGGCCGGGTCGAAGCTTACGTCTGGCGCGGGGAGGCCCGCACCGAGGAGCTCGCGGAGGTTGTGGTACCCGTCGGCGCCGTCGAGGACGATGATGGCGTCCTGCTCGAGGCCCGCCGCTATCGCGCCTTCGTGGGCCTGCGCGAGCAGCGGGCTCACCGTGAAGAGCAGCTTCGCGCCGGAGTCTCGGAGCTGCGTCTCGATCTCCTCCGCGGTGTAGAGCCCGTTGATGGTCGTGGCGGTTGCGCCGGAGCGGAGGATGCCGTGGAACACCGACGCGAACGCGGGAACGTTCGGACAGTGCAGCGCGACCACGTCGCCGATTCCAAGTCCGCCGCCTGCCAGTGCCCCTGCGATGAGCTCGATCTGCTGCTTGAGCGCGCCGAAGGTCGTCTCGGCGCCGCTTGTGCCGTCGACGATGGCGGTCCGGGCGGCATCCGCTTCGCTCAGCTCGGCGAAGAGGAAGTCGAAGACCGAGACGTTTGGGATCTGCTCGTCCGGGTAGGGGCTCTTGAACACGGCGATCTCCTTTGATCGAAATGCAGGCGGCCTGGCGGTCGGGTTGTGCCCGGCCTGGCCGCGTCTGGCGGATGCACGTGTCGCATCCGCTGCCCATACTGCGCACCCCACATGGGAGTGACCTCAGCGCGGCCGCGACAGCCCCCGAACGGCGGCGCGCGTTACTCCCTGGGCGCGCTACTCCCGGGGCGCGACGGGCGCGACGGCGGCGACCGCCTCGATCTCGACGAGCTGGTCGTCGTAGCCGAGGACGGTGACGCCGAGGAGCGTGCTCGGCACGTCGTGGTCGCCGAAGGCGTCGCGGATGACCTCCCACGCGGTGACAAGGTCGGCCTGGGAAGTGGATGCGACGAGCACGCGAGTGCTCGCGACGTCCTCGAGGCGAGCCCCGGCCTCGGCGAGGGCGACGCGCAGGTTCTCGACGCACTTCGCCGCCTGCCCCGCGTAGTCGCCGACCGCGGCGGTTGTGCCGTCGTCGTTGAGCGGGCACGCGCCCGCGGGGAAGACGAGGCGCGCACCCGGCACGACGGTGGAGGCGTAGGCGTATTCAGCGGTGTCGCTGAGTGTGCTCGCGCGGATGAGGGAGACAAATCCGGACATGGGACCTCCTAGTTGAAGTTCGGGGAGCGGATGCGGGAGCTACGCCGGCGAGGCCGGCGTGACGGATGCCTGGCGCCCCGCGAACCTTGGCAGCACGAAGAGCGCATCCACGACCCGGAAGCGGCGCAACCAGCAGGCGAGGAAGGCGACCGCGAGGGCACCGAAGAAGCAAGCAGGCAGGGAGATGTTGGGGTTCGTGACGCCGAGGTTGATGAGGATGTTCGTGATCCACACCTGCGTCGGGAAGTGCACGAGGTAGAACACGACCGAGTTTCTGCCGATGTACTGCAGCCATCTCGCGCGGTCGTGGCTCTGCGCCTCATGCGCGCCGGTGACTCGGCGCACGGCCATTACCGTTCCCGCGATGCCGGCGATGACGACGGGCAGCAGCTCGAGGCGGTGCGCGTCGAAGCCGGCCGTCATGGCGTTCGTGTAGCCGCGATTCCCGGCGATGATGAACGCCCCGAAGCCAGTCGCGACGGCCAGGCACACCCACATGAGCGTTCGCGTCTCGAAGCGCGACAGGCGAGAGCCGAGCCGCACGCACAGGTGGCCGGCGAAGAAGAAGCCGCCGTAGTAGCAGAGGTTCGAGAAGTCGCCGTCGGGGATCGGCCAGCTCGCGAGCCACAGCGCGGCCGGCACAACCGCGAACCATGTGCCCGGGATGCGCGCGAGCAGGGGAGCGGCCGCGTAGTAGGCGGCGAGGAAGAAGATGAACCACAGCCAGTTGTTCGGGATCCAGAAGAACGGGTCGCGCAGGTCGGTGTACCCCTCGGTGAGCATCCCGATGACCATCCATACGAGGTACGGCCAGATGAGAGTGCGCACCTTGTTCCAGTAGTAGGTGCCTGGCGGCTTCGCGAGTGAGCGCGTCAGCAGCACGCCGGAGAGCAGGAACAGGAGGCTCATGCGGTAAGGCGCGAAGAACGAGTTGACGTCGTTGACGACGTGCCCGGAGGTGATGCCCGCGAACATCCAGGGGATCGCGGTCGCGTGCAGCAGCACGACGAGCAGGATCGCGCCGCCGCGAATGAGGTCCATCCAACGGGCCCGGGATGCGCCGCTCGGGGTGCGGCTGCCTTCGGGGGGCTTGGACTGCGAGGAGGGTGGAGTCATTGCGGATGCGCGTCTGGTTGGGATCTGCCCAGGCGCGACGGCGGCGCCTCGGCAGTGTCCGACCCTACGCGACTCCCGGCGCTCGGCGTCCCGCCTCGCCATGTTCCGCGAAGGTGAGGCGCCCGCCCGCCCCCGCCCGCCCCGCATCCGCCCGCCCCGCCCCCGCATCCACCGCGCACAGAGTTGTGGCGTGTTGCGCTTCCCGTTCGGGACAACAGCAACACGCCACAACTCTGCGGGCCTGCGGGCCTGCGGGCCTCCGGGCGCCAGCCGGGCGACGGCGCCGGACTTAGCCCGCGCCCATCGTCACCGACCGCGGCGGCGCCTGGTCGCTGTGGAAGAACCTCGCAGCCCAGGACCCGGCGTTCGGACGCCCGGAGAAGTTCTGCGAGAACATCCCGGAGGCCAACTGGACGATCTCGGCCACCGTCACCCTCACCGACGACAAGATCGTCCCGTACATCCAGAAGATCACGGGCCGCGACCCCCGCGACGGGAAGATCGTCACGGGCGGACCCTGCAACTTCAAGGACTCGTCGTGGCTCTACGGCTACACCATGAGCCGCCAGCCGCACTTCGAGGCGCAGGACCCTCAGAAGGAGCTTGTTGTCTGGCTCTACGGCCTGTTCTCCGACAAGGAAGGCGACTACATCAAGAAGACGATCCGCGAGTGCTCCGGGTGGGAGCTCACCGCCGAGTGGCTCTACCACATGGGCGTTCCGGTCGACCAGATCGACGACCTCGCCAAGAACTCCGCGAGCACCCTGCCATGCAACATGCCGTACATCACGTCGTACTTCATGCCGCGCGCTGCCGGCGACCGCCCGCTCGTCGTGCCGGAGGGGTCGAAGAACCTCGCGTTCCTCGGCAACTTCGCCGAGACCGAGCGCGACACCGTCTTCACGACCGAGTACTCAGTGCGCACCGCCATGGAGGCCGTCTACACGCTCCTCGAGATCGACCGCGGAGTGCCAGAGGTGTTCGCGTCGTCGTTTGACGTGCGGACCCTCCTCAGCGCCGTCTACTACCTCAATGACCGCAAGAAGTTGCACGAGGTGAAGCTGCCGTTCGCGGCGCGCGTGCTCGAGAAGGCCGCACTCGCGAAGGTCAAGGGCACGTACGTGGAGGAGCTCCTGCAGGACGCGAAGCTTATCTAGGCGCCCGTCTCTCGCCATCGCTGCCAGTCAAGTTGCCCTCTGAGAGGTGGGCAGAAGGGGTAAATGACTGGCAGCGATTGGCGGGTGGGGCTCTCGAAGCGGTCACTTGACTGGCAGCGATGGTTGCTTCGCTGGGTAGGGTGAGCGCAACGAGGGGATGCGACGTGGGATCACTTGCGCAAGTTTCAGAGGCCGTCGGCACGAGCACACGTGCACGACTCGAGGAGACGCTCGCGCGGCGTGCCGAGCTGCTCGGCGGCGGGGATGCGCGTGACGGGGCGAACGGGCTGGCTGGCACCGCCGCATCCGCCGCATCCGCTACAGATGCACCCGAGGCGGCGACCGACCGGGATGACGCCAGGCACGACTGGGTCGCGCAGCCCATGCATGCGGACGCGGCCATCCGGGCGCAGACCGGCCAGGGCTGGGATGACTGGATCGACGCGATCGATGCCGGTGTTGGCCGCGGCGCCACGCATCCGCAGATCGTCGAGTGGGTCATGGCCAACTCGGCGCAGAACGGCTGGTGGAGCCAGGGCATCGCCGTCAGCTTCGAGCGCATGACGGGCAGGCGCCTCGCAGGACAGATGCCGGACGGGACGTTCACGGCCAACCGCACGCGGACGCTCGCCGTCGACCGGGAGGTGCTGCGCGAGCTCATCGCGTCCGACGGGACGCGGGATGAGCTGCTCGGCTTCGAGACGGAGTTCCGCTCGAAGCTCGCGTCGAAGACCTACAAGGTGCTCATCGCGCGCGGCGACGAGCCAATCGGCGGCCTGCTCTTCACCTTCGACGTAGCCAGTAGCGGCCGCACCAAGCTCGCCATCATGCACGAGAAGCTGCAGGTGCTTGACGAGATTGAGCTGTGGAAGGCGTACTGGGGTGACTGGCTCGACGCGCTCGAGGCGGCGCTGGCGTAGCCGTCGCTTCACGCCCCGAACGGGAACGGCGGCTTGTGAGCTCGGTACGACTCGATTCGGTCGGGATGCTCGCGGGCGACGAGAATGCGGCTCTCGTCTCCGGGGTTCGTGGGGTCGTAGATGACTGTGACGGTGTCCCCGGCCACGGGTAGCGAGTCCTCGTGGAACAGCCCCCACGGTGTGGTCCAACGGGTCTGCCCGTGGGGGTCGGTGAACTGGATCGTCCAGCGGCTGATGACGCGACTGCTCTCGCGGGGACGCTCGACGCCCTGCGTCACGAATCCGGTTGTTCGCGTGCCGGTCGCGAGGGCCGACGCGAACCTGGCCTCGGCACGGCGGCTGCGGTTGGCGCGGGCGAAGCGCCGCCAGACGGACACCGCGAGGCCCAGCGTGAGCAGCGAGGGGAGCACCCAGGGCAGCACCGTGATGGCCCAGGGGGTTTCCTCGACGACCGGAGTCCCGTCGCCGTTCGACAAGAGCGGGCCCACGTTGATTGTGGTGAGCAGGAGCAGGGCAGCAAGCGAACCCCACGCGCCCACGGCGGCACCGGCGAACCAGATCGGCTGCCCGTCGGCAAGCGCACGGGTGAAGTCTGGGGCTCCCGTGTAGGCGCGGCGGGCGAACGCCTGCGCGATGAGGAACCCGACTGACATGAAGATCCCGACCGGGATGAGGAGCGGCAGGAGGGCGACGAGCGGGAAGGTGCTGGTCTCCTCGATCCTTGCGATGAAGAACAGCGAGCTCAGCCCCACGGCCCCGAGGAAACCCCCTGCAGCCAGGCCGAAGTCCGTCAGCAACAGCGCGGCAAGGCCGCGGCCGCTGCCGACGCGTGCGGCTCGGGCGGCATCACGCTGCACGACAAGGTCAAGAGGGTTGTTGGTGCTCATCTTGGTCAGCTTTCCGCGATCACAGGTGCCCAGTGAAGGCGCTTGGCGCATCCGGGTTGCCGCGGGCCACGAAGATGCGCGACTCGTCGCCGGGATGCGCGGGGTCGTGAAGTACGGTCACGCGCTCGCCCGTCAGCGGAGGGTTCTTGCCGCGGAACATGCCGCGGCGACGCACCCAGCGGGTGGTGCCCTGCGCATCCACGAACCGGAAGGTCCACGGCCCGGACACGAAGACGGATTCGTCGTTCATGCGGATGCCCTGCGTGACGACGCCTCCTGTCGTGACGCCACGCTGGCGGAGACGGGCGACGAACTGCTCGACCTGGTCGAGTCGCCGGAGTCTGAGGAGACGCAGCGCAGCCGCGGCCGTGGACGCTACGGACCGCACGATGGGGACGGCGCGCGGAACCCAGTAGAGCATCCACTCCCACGTCGACCATTGGACTGCGGAACCGTCGTAGTCGAGCTTCGCGCCGATGGTCTCAGGCGCGGTCCAGAAGGGTGCGAAGGCCCACGCGCCGAGCGCGGCCCCGATCAACCAGAGTGTCGTCGGGCCGAGGCCGGTCAGGCGATGCGGGTCGCCGCTCGTCGCGTGGTTCGTGATGACGTGGCCAGCGATGGCAGCGATGCTCGCGAGCACCCCTGTCGTCATGAGCAGGTAGATCCAGACGCCGGGGGACCCGCCGAACCCGCCACTGAGCGCCGCGTACCTGAGCTGATCCGACATGCCGCCAAGCGCGCCGACGATTGTCGCCGCCGCCGCGCCGACGATTGCGACCCCGGTCAGCAGGATCAGGATGCGCATGCCGGGGCTGCCGACTCGAGCGGCCGCCCTCGCCTCCCGCATCCGGGCCGGGTCGACGGTGCTCATGCGTAGTCCTCCGCCCGACCCGGCGACGACCGCGACACGAAAATCCGCGACGTGTCACCCGGGTTCGCGGCGTCGAACAGTACCCACACGCGCTGGCCCGGCTTCGGGGCGGTATGCCAGTCCACGGTGCTGGTGCGCTTCACCCAGCGCTGCACGCCCTGCGCGTCGGTGAACGTGAAGCGCCACGACGCGATCGTGCGCGTCCCCGGGGAGATCGCGACGCCCTCGGTGACCGTGCCGGCTACTGGGCGGCCCGCCGCGAGCATCCGCCGCACCGAATCGCCTCGCCGCGAGGATCGAAGCCGGAGCAACGTGCACGTCACAAACGCGGCAACGGTGAGCAGCGCTGCGAGTGCCGGTAACCACACCGGGAGCCAGTAGGACACCCAGGCGCTGGACGACCAGGATGTGACGGTCTCGAAGTGCTCGTTGCGCGTGTACCCGACGTGCTGCGGCTGCGACCACAGGCCGGTGAAGGCGAGCAGCCCGATTGTGGTGCCCGCAAGAGTGATCGTGAACGGGTCGACCGGCGGGAGCGGCTGCGCGGTGCCGATGAGTCTCGCGTAGACGAAGAAGTAGAGCGGCAGCGCGCCGAAGAGCAGCAGAAACGCCGCGGGGAGCGCGTACCAGGCTTCGTTGATCCACGGCTCGGCGTCCCAGTCGCGGATCCCCAAGGCCATCTGGCGACCCGAGTTCCGCTCGGCGATGACGCCGAAACCGAGGCCGGCGCCCAGGCCGAAGAGCAGGATGCCGACGCCCCACAGCTGCGCGAGCGCGCGGGGGCTGCCAACGAGGTGCTCCGCTCGCGCTTGCCGTGCTTGGACCGGGTCGATGGTGCTCATGGCTGGATAGTGGCAGGCGGATGCGCGCGGCGACAGTCCCGGATGCTTCGACTTCGCCGCGCAGGTGCCCGGCAGGGGGAGATGTCGAAGTCGTCGCATCCCCGGTCTGAACTCGAAAGCGGACTTGTGGTCGTCAAACTTCGAGTTTGACGACCACAAGTCCACTTTGGAGACTGCGGCGTAGGTGGGGAGCGGGGTTGAGGTCGTTACGGGGCGGGATGCGCGACTGGGCCCGGATGTGTCGCCTGGCCCGGGATGCGCGGCTTGGGATGCGCGCGGCGGCTAGCGCGTGCCGCGCTCCGCATCCGCTGCCCCGTCGGCCCCGGCGACCAGGTCTTCGCCCGCGTCGTCGGCGTCGGATCCGCGGAGGCGGGCGATGCCGTTCATGAGGTGGTAGACGACAAGCGTCGCGACGGTGCCGAGCACGATGCCGCCGAACGTGACCTGGCCGCTGTTGATCGTGAAGTCGCCGATCGCGACGATGAGGCCGACACCCGCCGTGAACTGGTTGGTCGGCGATGAGAAGTCGACCTTGTTCTCGAGCCAGATGCGCACGCCGATGATGCCGATGAGGCCGTAGAGCGCGGTCGTGATGCCGCCGAGCACGCCGCCGGGCACGCTCGCGATGAGCACGCCGACCTTCGGCGACAGGGCGAGGAGGATCGCGGCGATCGCGGCGACCCAGTAGGCGGCCGTCGAGTAGACGCGGGTCGCCGACATGACGCCGATGTTCTCGCCGTACGTGGTGGTGGGGGAGCCGCCGCCGAAGCCGGAGAGCACCGTCGCGAGGCCGTCGGCGAGGAGCGCCCGACCGGCCATGGGGTCGAGGTTGCGGTTCGTGAGCTGGCCGACGCCCTTGACGTGGCCGACGTTCTCGGCGATGAGCGCGAGCACGACCGGCACGAACATGAGGTAGACGAGCAGATGCTCGGCGGCGAAGACGGGAGCAGTGAAGGTCGGAAGGCCAATCCAGGCGGCGTCGTCGAGGCCCGCGAGGTCGACCTGGCCCGTGAAGGCGGCGACGATGTAGCCGACGACCACGCCGATGAGGATCGACAGGCGGCCGATCATGCCCTTGAACGCCACCGCGACGACGATGACGGTCAGCAGCGTGATCGACGCGACGAGCGGAGACGCCTCGAAGTTGTTCTTCGCGGCAGGGGCGAGGTTGAAGCCGATGAGCGCCACGATCGTGCCCGCGACGACTGGTGGCATGAGGAGGTTGATCCAGCGCGTGCCCGCGAAGTTCACGATGAGGCCGACGACCGCGAGGAGCGCGCCGACGACGATGATGCCGGCGAGCGCAACGCCCTGGCCGTCGGAGGCGACGGCCGCGAGGATCGGTGCGATGAACGCAAACGACGAGCCGAGGTAGCTGGGCACGCGGTTCCGGGTGATGAGCAGGAACAGCATCGTGCCGATGCCGGAGAAGAGCAGCGTCGTCGACGGCGGGAAGCCCGTCAGCAGCGGCACGAGGAACGTCGCGCCGAACATGGCGACGACGTGCTGCGCGCCGAGGCCGATCGTGCGCGGCCAGGTCAGCCGCTCCTCGGGCAGCACGATGTCGCTTGCGGGGACGTTCTTTCCGTCTCCGTGCAGTTTCCAGGGCAGTGCCACGGCGGTCTCGCTTCCAGGTCGTTCGGCGGGGATCGGCCTGCGCTGGGGAGCGGCGCGTGACCTCTACGAGATTAGGGGATCGCATGACCGCGCTCGCGCGCCAACCGTGGTGGCGTCTGCGCTGCAGCCGCCGCGCGAAAACTTCGGTGACGACTCCGGTGACAACTTCGGTGACAACTTCGGTGACAACTCGGCCAGATCTGTCGCCGAATCGGGCGATACGCGTCATCCGTCACCGAAATTCTCGCGCGGGCAGAGAGACGCTGCCGCGCCACGGGCATCCCGCGCGCTGACTACGCTTGAGCCTGTACCGCGAGCAGCACGATCAGGGGAGCCGCATGAGCGACAGCCACGAGTCCGCAGTGGATCACGAGCAGGCGGAAGCGGGCGACCTCGGTCACGCTGCAGCTCCTGCACGGGCGACCCAGGTGGCGCCGACGAAGCGCGGCAGCGGGTCGACGTTCAAGGAGCGCCTCGACACGTTCTTCGAGATCACGCACCGCGGCTCGAACGTGCCGCGCGAGATCCGCGGAGGCCTCGTCACGTTCATGACGATGGCGTACATCGTCATCCTGAACCCCCTGATCTTGGGCGGTTTCTCGCAGGACCAGGCGACGCTCGACGTCGAGGGTGGCTGGCTGCAGGCGTCGCAGGTGGCCGCGGTCACGGGCCTCACGGCAGGCGTCATGACGATCCTGTTCGGCGTCATCGCGAATCTTCCGTTCGGGCTCGCTGCGGGCCTCGGCATCAACTCGTTCCTCGCAGTGAACGTCGTGCAGCAGGTGACGTGGGCTGAGGCGATGGGGCTCGTTGTCATCAACGGCCTTGTCATCGTGGTGCTGTCCGCGACCCGCCTGCGCGAGATGATCTTCCACGCCGTGCCGCCGCAGCTGAAGACGGCGATCACGGTCGGCATCGGCCTGTTCCTGGCGTTCATCGGCCTCGTGGATGCTGGCTTCGTCACGTCGTCGGGAAACGCGTCCCCGCCGGTCCAGCTTGGTGTCGGCGGCTCGGTGACGACCGTTCCGACGCTCATCTTCGTGGTTGGCCTCATCGTGATGGGCGTGCTCATGGCGCGCCGCGTGAAGGGCGCGCTGCTCATCGGCATCGTCGGCAGCACGATCATCGCGGTGGTCGTCGAGGCGATCATGAAGCTCGGGCCGGCGTTCGAGAACGAGGGCGGATGGTCGCTCAACGTCCCGATGCTGCCGACGCAGATCGTGTCGGTTCCCGACCTGGGCCTCATCGGGGCGTTCAACTTCGGTGCGTTCGAACGCATCGGCATCCTGGCCGGCGTGATGCTCGTCTTCACGCTTGTGTTCACGAACTTCTTCGACGCGGTCGGCTCGCTCACCGGCCTGACGCGGGAGGCTGGCCTGCAGGACAAGGAGGGCAACTTCCCCCGTCTCAAGTCCTCGCTGGTTGTCGAGGGCATCGGCGCCGTCGCCGGAGGCGCGACGTCGAGCTCGTCGAACACGATCTTCGTCGACTCCGCGGCCGGCGTTGGCGAGGGCGCCCGCACTGGCCTCGCGAGCGTCGTGACGGGCGTCATGTTCCTGCTCGCGATGTTCTTCACGCCGCTGACGCAGATCGTCCCGCTCGAGGTGGCGGCCGCGGCGCTTGTTGTTGTCGGTGTGCTCATGGTGTCGCAGGTGCGCGAGCTGAAGTGGGACGACTTCTCGGTCGCCCTCCCGGTCTTCCTGACAATCGTCATCATGCCGCTCACCTACTCGATCGCGAATGGCATCGGCGCGGGCTTCATCTCGTGGGTGGTTGTCCAGACCCTCACGGGCAATGCGCGCAAGGTCTCGCCGCTCCTGTGGATCGTCGCGGTCGGCTTCCTGATCTACTTCGCCCGCGGCCCCATCGAGGGCATGTTCGCGTAGTCGCTCTGGCGGACGTCCGCTCGCCTGTGTGACGTCCGCCACCGGAACATGAGGCCCGGTTGCAGTGCGTGCATCCGCGTGACTTCAACCGTTCGAGTCGAGGGGGTTTCTCGGCGAGAGTGCGGTGCATGACGCATCCCTATGCTCCTCGCCGTGTGCCGCTGGCCGTGCTCGATCTCGTGCCGATCGTCGAGGGCGGTACCGCCGCTGAGGCGCTTGCGGATGCGCTCGAGCTCGCGCGATCGGCCGAGCGGGCCGGCTATTCGCGCTTCTGGCTCGCCGAGCATCATCTGAACCCGGGCGTGGCTGGAGCCTCGCCGCTCGCGCTGCTTGGCGTGCTGGCCGGGGCGACGGAGAGCATCCGCATCGGCACGGCCGCGACGTTGCTCGGCAACTACAACCCGATCCAGGTGGCGGAGGCGTTCGGGACGGTCGCGCAGCTCTTCGGCGCGCGCTTCGACCTGGGGCTGGGCCGCTCGTCGTTCAAGCACCTGATCGCTGCGGCCGTCGCTGCTGAGGCCGGCGCCGACTCGGGGGCCGCCCCGGAGCCCGGACCCGAGCAGGCACCGGTCGAGAACCGTGTTGTCGACGGGCTTGTCATCCCGCCGAGTCGCCGCCTCTTCCTCCGTCCGGAGCGCTTCCTTGTCCAGGCGCGGCTCCTTGGCCGTTCGGCCGATGTCGAGGACACGTTCGCCGACGATGTCGCCGACCTGCTCGCCTTCTTCGCCGACGACTACGAGGCGGTGGATGCGGTGGCTCCCGTGCACGTGCAGCCGGCGGCGGGTGCGCCCGTCGAGGTGTGGGTGCACGGTTCGTCTGCGGGCCCGAGCGCACGCCTGGCGGGGGCCCGCGGTCTGCGGTTCGGCGCGAACTACCACGTCGCCCCGCACGCGGTGCTCGACTCGATCGCCGAGTACCGGGCGCACTTCCACCCGAGTCCCGAACTGACCAAGCCCTACGTGACGGTGTCCGCCGACGTGCTTGTCGCGGAGACGGAGGAGGAAGCGCGTCGACTCGCCGGCGGCTACGCCGAGTGGGTGCTCTCGATCCGCGAGGGGCGTGGCGCCATCCCGTATCCGACCCCCGAGCACGCGCGCGAGATCTCGTCGCTCAGCGACGAGGAGCTGCGCACCGTCATCGACCGCCTCGACACGAGATTCGTGGGAACGCCGGAGCAGGTCGTCGCGCAGCTCGAGACCCTCCAGCGGGTGACTGGCGCCGACGAGCTGCTGCTCACGAGCATCACCCACGACAGTGCCGCGAGGCGCCGTTCGCAGGAACTGCTGGCCGACGCCTGGTTCGCCGACGGGGTGAACGCGCCGACGGATTCAGTGGGGCTCGGCGCGTTGGTCGGATAGGCACCGCGGCAGCACCGAGCAACCGAGCCTCGGCCCCGCCTGGCGCACGGAACGCCGCATCTGGTGCCAGCGGTGGGAAGCTGGCGGTCACGATTCCCCCACCTGAACGCCGGAGTTCCTCATGGTTCCAACCGCAGAATCGCACCCGTCAACCCTGCAGCAGCCGCGACCCGTGCATCCGCTGGTCGAGACGCCGAACGGCGTACTTCGCGGCGTCGCAGACGGAGCTACCGAGCGCTGGCTCGGCATCCGCTACGCCGAGCCGCCCACGGGCGAGCGGCGCTGGCGGGCCCCGGTTCCCGTCGGCGCCTGGAGCGGGGTCGTGGATGCGCGCATCCCGGGACCGATCGCGCCGCAGGCTCGCGTCAAGGCGATGGATGTCGGCGAGACCGCCATCACCGACGAGGACTGCCTGTTTGTCAAGGTGTGGCGGCCGACCACGGCACGGGCGCCCGCCGCCGAGCCGCGCGCCGTCATGGTGTGGGTGCACGGCGGCGCCTACGTGCTCGGCGGCCCGACGCAGCCGGTGTTCGACGGAGCAGCGCTGGCCGACCGCGGCGACGTCATCGTCGTGACGCTCTCCTATCGCCTCGGCGGCCTCGGGTTCCTGGAGCTCTCGACGCTCGACGGCGCGGAGGGGCAGTTCGACTCGAACCTCGGGCTGCGCGATGTGCTGTGCGCTCTGGAATGGGTGCGGTCGAACATCGGCTCGTTTGGCGGTGACCCGGCAAGGGTCACGGTGTTCGGGGAGTCGGCGGGCGCCGGCATCGTGTCGACGCTGCTCGCCACCCCCTCCGCCCGCGGGCTGTTCTCGGCAGCGATCGTCGAGAGCTCACCCGCGACGAGCGTGTACGGGCTCGGGCGGGCGAAGGTCGTCTCGGAGCGATTCGTCCAAAAGCTCGGCATTACGGCACACGACTGGGCTGCCCTCCGCGCCCTGTCCGTCTCGAGCATCGTCGAGACGGCCGGCGAGCTGTTCGCTGAGATCCCGACCGAGTTCCCGGGCACGCTCGCCTTCGCGCCGGTCGTCGACGGCGAGCTGGTGCCTGAGCATCCCGTGACGGTGCTGAGCGAGGGCCGCGGACTGCCCGTTCCGCTCATCATCGGCACCAACAGGGACGAGGCGACGTTCTTCAAACTCGCCAAGTCGCCGCTCCTGCCCGTCGGGGAGCAGGCGCTTACGACGATGATCACCGAGATCGCCCGCGAGAACCCGTCGGTCGAGATGCCAGACCGCGAGCACATCCTCGACGCGTACGAGGGCGTTCGGCAGCGGATGGTCGGGCTCGGCATCGCGCGCGACGTCGGCTTCCGCATGCCGACGGTGTGGATCGCGGAGGGGCACGCGCGGATCGCTCCGACCTACCTCTACCGGTTCGACTTCGCGACACCCCTGCTGAAGGTGCTGCGCCTCGGCGCCACGCACGGCACCGAAGTCGCGTACGTGTGGGGCAACCTCGACACCGACCCTCGCGGGCTCGCCTACAAGCTCGGCGGACGCAGACAGGCCGGTGAGGTTTCCGATCGGATGCTCGCCCTCTGGACGTCGTTCGCTCGCTAAGGACAGCCGACCGACGGAGGCCTGCCAGGGGCGGTGCCGTCGCCGGCGTTCGGGGAGGCCCGTTCGACGTTGGTCATCGACCATGCCGATCGGGTGGCCGACGACCTCGACGCGGACCTGCGCGCGGCGTGGGGCAACCGGGCCTTCTCGCTGAGCTGAGCTGAGTTGGGTTGGGTTGGGTTGGGCTGGGCTGGGCTGAGCTAAGCCGAGCCGAGCTAATGCCTAGACCCTGCCCGGGCTCAGGAGCGCCGGAAACCCGAGAGTGCCCGTGGCTCAGTACCGACCTGGATATTGCCCGCCGCCAGCCGGCCCGTATCCCTGGTTCGCGGCGTAGGCGCTGGCCGACGCGAGGCGAGCATTCGCCTCTCGCACGAACTGCGGGATGAGGAAGAGCTCGACGATGACCCAGATCGCGACTCCGAAGACCAACAGCAGGCCGATGCCGAGCCATGACGTCGCGAAGCCGACCAGGTAGAGCACAAGCTGCGTAATGGCGATGCCAGTGCGTCCGAGGTAGAAGTTGTGGATGCCCAGCCCGCCAAGGAAGATCGCGAGCACGTACGTAATGCCGACTTCCTTGCCGCCACTGACGACAACCGTCTGCTGGTACAGCACGGGCGCGTTGGCGGCTGGCGCCTGCGACGGGGCGTAGTGGCCCCATTGGGCGCCATCCCAGTAGCGCTGCCTGCCCGTCGGGTCTGGGTACCAGCCGGCGGCCGGCGACGATGGCGCGTTGCTCGCGTGCGAAGAGCCGTAGGGGCCGTCCTCCGGTTGCGAGGCGTATGGATCCGTTGGTACGAGGCTCATCGGGCACTTCCCTGCTGTCGAGTGGATGCGGGACTCATGCTAGCGAGCACTACCGACATTCGACGGGCCTGTGGAGTATCCCCGGGATTAGAGGTGTGGATGGGCGTCCGGCGCCTTGCGGAGGGCGCGGCGGACGAGAAGCCCTTCGGAGATGAGGAGCGCGGCGACGATCGCCGCGCCGAGCAAGAACCAGAGCACGGGGCCGACGACGTCCCCCGAGGCCCAGAGCAGTTCGCGGTCGTCGGTCTGCCACGGCCCCACAGGGCGCGCAGCGATCCGGCCATGAGGCCCGTCATGAGCGCGAGGGTCACGCGGCGGTGCTTCGAGAGGAGCCAAAGCAGGACCTGTACGAAGAGGGCGAGGCCCGTGCCTGCGCCGACCGCGAAGAGCGCGATGTAGCCCAAGTCGAGGGAGTTGAGCGCGCGCAGCGTCGGCTCGTACATGCCCGTCGTGACGAGCACAAACGAGCCCGAGACCCCGGGGAGCACCAGCGCGCAGACGGCAACGGCGGCCGATACGAAGATCGCGACGGGGGATGGGTCGGCGTCGTTTGCAGAGGGCAGCCCAGTCAGGACGAAGCTCAGGACCGCAGCAGGCACCGCGATCGCGTAGTCGCGAAGCTGCCAGCGTGCCCCGAGCATCCGCGCAGGAACGATGAGCGAGACGGCGATGAGCCCAGCGAAGAGGGCCCTCGAGGGGATGGGGTGCGCCTCGATCAGGGGAGCGACGAGGCGGGCCGCGATGACCAGCGCGACGAGCATCCCAATGCCGATGGGAAGCACGAGGCCCCACTTGACCTGCGAGAAGTGTTCGCGCGCCCGGTTCAGGCCCCTGCCGCGCACCGTGTCGACGGCCGCGCGCACGACGCCGAGCACGAGGTGCCCGGCGGAGTCGATGAGCGTCTCGTAGACGCCGATCAGCAGTGCGATGGTGCCGCCGCTGACGCCCGGGATGATCTCGGTCACGCCGATGAGCGCGCCTCGGAAGAGATTGACGAGGACGTTGAGCGCTGACGAACCGGCCCTTCTCGGGCGCCGGGGTCGTGGACGGCGCCGGATGCACGTGCGCCCGGGGGAGGCGGCACAAAGCCACCATTCCGCCAGGCGCGACCCGCGAGTGCGCCCGGCCGCGCTGCGCTCCCGGTCTGCGGCAGGAGGCGCGTTGACAATTCGGGTGACGATTTCAGCTCTGCGGTATAAACTTCGTCTTCCGCCGCGCTTCCGTCACCGAAATTCGCGCGGCCACGTCTCGGCACGAGATCGGTGGGCTGAATTAGAGGTCCGGGGCAAGTGTTCTCACAGCGGATTCACGCAATCCACCCGCACTCAGCCCGGCCGGGTTTGGCGCGCGTACCGTATCCGCCATGTCCCTCGAACCCAGTACTGCGGCGGCCGAATCGCGCGGAGACCGCCTCCGCGGCGCGGCTCCTGCAGGCCTCGCAGGAATCGGTGCCGCGGCGCTCGGCGTCGGCCTCGGCGAGCTCGCCGCGGCCTTCCTGCAGACCACCGCGAGCCCGATCGTCGCGGTCGGGGCGCTGCTCATCGACCTCGCGCCGCCATGGGCGAAGGACACGGCGATCGCTCTCTTCGGGACTGCAGACAAGATCGCCTTGATCGCCCTCGTCGCAGTTGTGCTCATCGTCGTCGCCGCGGTTGCCGGCGTGCTCGAGCGACGCCGCCCGCCGTGGGGGCGCGTGCTCATTGGCCTCATCGCGGCGATTGGCGCGGTTGCCGTAGCCACCCGCACCCCCTTCTCTCCGCTCGACACCGTGCCGCCGCTCCTCGCGATGGTCGTCGCCGTGCTGACGCTCCAGTTCCTCGCCAAGACCCTCTTCGAGGCCGAGCTGCGGGCCAGGCAGCGAGCGAGCGAGTCCGAGCTCGCTGCAGCCCGGAGTTCGGCGATCGGTGCGACGAGCCGGGCCGCAGCGGCCGGATCGGCGCAAGCCACTGAAGCCACTGAGACCCCCGAAATCTCCGAAACTACGGCTGTCCGTGAAGCCACCCCGCCCGTCGGCGTCGACCGCCGCCGCTTCCTCGTCTACGCGGGAGCATCCGTTGTCATCGGTGCCATCGCCGCAGCCTCAGGGGCCGCGCTCTCGGCTGGGACCCGCGCCGTCACCGCGGTCCGCGAAGCCATCGCTCTGCCGAAGGCCGCGGTCAAGGCCGCCGCCGTTCCAGCCGGCGCGCAGTTCGAGATCCCCGGCCTCCCACCGGTCGTCACCCCGAACGACGAGTTCTACCGAATCGATACCGCGCTCAGCGTGCCGCTCGTGAACCCAGAGGGGTGGTCACTGCGCATCCACGGGCTTGTCGACAACGAGGTGACCCTCACGTGGGACGAGCTCCTCGCCCTCCCGCTCGAGGAGAGCATCACGACCCTCATGTGCGTCTCCAACGAGGTCGGCGGTGGCCTCATCGGCAACGCGCTCTGGCTCGGCTACCCGCTGCGCGAATTGCTCATGCGCGCGGGCCCGCAGGCGGACGCCGACATGGTGCTGTCGAAGTCGGCGGACGGCTGGACCGCCAGCACGCCGATCGGTGCGCTCACCGACGACCGCAACGCCATCCTCGCCGTCGGCATGAACGGCGAGCCGCTGCCCGCCGAGCACGGCTTCCCCGTGCGGATGGTCGTGCCGGGGTTGTACGGGTACGTGTCGGCAACGAAGTGGGTCGTTGACCTCGAGGTGACGCGCTTCGACCGCGTGAACGCCTACTGGACCGACCGCGGCTGGAGCGCGGAGGGGCCGATCAAGATCGGCTCACGCATCGACGTGCCGAGCAGCGGAAGCATCGGCGCGGGGCCGACGACGATCGCCGGTTTCGCCTGGCAGCAGCACGCTGGCATCGAGACCGTCGAGGTGCAGATCGACGACGGCGAGTGGCAGCAGACCGAGCTCGCCGCGCCCATCTCCGACGACACATGGCTGCAGTGGAAGCTCGACTGGGACGCCCCCACCGGCGAACACTCCGTCCGCGTCCGGGCGACCTCGAGCGACGGCGAGGTGCAGACCGAGGCGCGCGCCAACGTCGTGCCAGACGGCGCGACCGGCCACCACGAGATCAAGGTCAACGTCACGGCGTAGCGCGGCTGTCGGCGGGGCCTGCCCACATCCGCTCGCACCACACCTTCCCCCTCCGCAGAGGTGCGGGAAGCGCATCCTCGTTCCGGGATGAGCCTGCAATTCCCAAAGGTCTGCGCCGTGTCTCAGACGTATGCACCGCGCAAGACGCCCCGATAGCCTGGTCGGGATGCCTCCAACCTCCCCCGAAGAGCGTCCCCGTCCGTCGACCCTGCGCGATCTGCCGCGCGCCGCGTGGATCTCGGCACGCGCATCCACGCCGAACAGGCCGCTGGCGGTGCTCTCGGTGCCGATCTACGCGTTCTCGATCGTGCCCATGACGCTTCGCGGTGGGCTCTACCTCGACGAGTCGCGCACGGGAACGGTGCTGTTCGCGCGGCGCCGGCCCATCCGTGACGGCCTCGTGATCGGGCTCTGGACGGCCGCGGCGTTTGTGCTCTGGGTCGCGAGCATTCTGATCGTCGACGCGGTGGTCATGCTGTTGCTCGGGATGCTCGGGATGCTCGTCTACGCGGCTCTGCTCGTTGGCGCCGTCATCGCACTGGTGCAGCCGGGTGGGACGACGCTTTCGGCGTGAGGGCCGGAGACGCCGAAGGGGGACAGATGGATGGTCGCGGCCCTTGCGCAGCTCCCTGGCACCCGAATGACCGCGGTGATGCTCGCGAGGCGCTTGATCGAGCAGACGCCGCCCGGTTCGATCATCGTCGCGGCGGCGGCAACGGATGCGCTCCTCGCGCGGTACGTGCGGGCCGGCTTCACGGCGGGTCGGGCGCGCCGCGTCTACCGCGTCGTGCCGGTCGAGGCCTGAGCGGAGAACCGCAGAAGTGCGGGAGATGCGGGCGCGGCCGCAGAGGCGGGGCGGAAGGCCCGCAGACGTAAAGAAACCCCTGTGCGTAGAAGCCGCACAAGGGTTTCAGTGGCTCCGACGGGCGTCGATCCCGTGACCTCACGATTTTCAGTCGTGCGCTCTACCAACTGAGCTACAGAGCCGGAGGCTGATGCCTCATGGCGACTCACTGATGTTTGTCGCCCTTGCAAATTGCCCTCTTCGAGAAGAGGGCAAGATGCTTGGCGACCCTGACGGGACTTGAACCCGCGACCTCCGCCGTGACAGGGCGGCGCGCTAACCAACTGCGCTACAGGGCCTTACTTTGGTGTCTCAGCCTGGGCTGATTCATCCGTATTCGATTGCGACAGTTCAATGTACAGCATCCCAGCACCTGGTGTTGTCACGACCGTGACCCCAACGGGATTCGAACCCGTGTTAACGCCGTGAAAGGGCGCCGTCCTAGGCCGCTAAACGATGGGGCCGAGTGCTTGTAGCTGACTTGACTACCGAGAGAAGAGCATAGGGGCGATTTCCGATCACGGCAAATCGGGCGCCGCCTCCGCGCGCGTTCGGCGTGTCGCGCTTCGACGGGTCGGGACCGAGCGCAGGCTTCCTCGTATCCGGATGCACCCCGCGAGGCGCGTAATTCCGGCCCACACGACGACCCGGTACAGCTTTCATCACCCGGGTCTCTGTGACGCGCTAGGCAGATGTTGACAAACTTGTTACTGTTTCTCGTGTTGTTGGTGTGAAACAAGTGACTGCAGTGGTAGATGCAGTCTCGTGTTGCCGCAGAGGCGTCCGCCTCGTTCCGCACCCGAGATTCACCACGAGGAGAGCGAATGCCCGCCACCAGGAGCCGAAAGCCCCTGCGACTCCGCGACCGCTGGCGTACCCCGCTCGTCGGTGCAGCATCCGCCGCCGTTCTGGCCGCGCTTGCGCTCTCCGCTGGTCCCGCGTTCGCCGCGGATGACGACTACGCCACCTGGGAGGATGTCGTCGCCGCCGAAGGCAACGTCGACCGCCAGGAATCGCTGATCGCCGAGATCGAGCAGCAGATCGCCGACCTCGACGCGAAGGTCACCACCGCCGCAGCCCAGGCCAAGGCCGCCGGTGAAGAGCACGGCAAGGCGCAGACCGCGTCGAGCGAGAAGTTCGCCGAGGTCACGATCCTGCAGGAGCAGGCGGATGCGGCCGAAGAGAAGGCCTCGACGTCTCGTGAGAAGGCCGGCCAGCTGGCCGCCGCCATGAGCACGCGCGGAGCTGGCGACCCCAAGCTCGCCCTCTTCCTCAACCCGGGCGACGCCGACACGCTGCTCTACCAGCTCGGCACCATCAGCAAGCTTTCCGAGCAGACCGACGGCATCTACAACCAGGCCGTCACCGAGAAGAACACCGCAGATGTCCTCGGAACCCAGGCGACCGCCGCGCACGACGAGCTCGCGAAGCTCGAAGCCGACACGAAGACGAAGTTCGACGCGGCGCAGGCCGAGCAGGTTGTCCTCCAGAACGAGAAGTACCTCGCTGACGACAAGAAGGCCGACCTCCAGGCCATGCTCGCGCCGCTCAAGGAGAAGCGCGACGTCACCGCCAGCGACTACGCAGCCGGCGAGAAGCTCCGCCAGGAGCAGGTCGCGCAGACGAACCGCGAACGTGCAGAAGCCGCGGCCGCCTACCAGGAAGAGGCGTACCAGCAGGCCGTCGCCGACGCTGAGGCAGCAGGCGTCCAGGCGCCGGCCAAGCCCGACATCTCCACCGACGTGCCAGAGGCATCCGCCCCGCTCGCGCCAGCCGACCCGACCGATCCTTCTGTCGCCCCGGAATCGCTGCGCCCGCCGGCACAGGCCGCACCTCCTGGCCAGCCTTCTGCCCCGCCGACGGCCACGGCGGACCCGACCGCGCCGGTCGCGCCGCAGCAGCCGACCGCTCCCGCCGAGTCGCCCGCCCCGAACCCCGACCCCGTCACGCCGGCACCGACCACGGCCCCGGAGCCGACGACCGCCCCGGAGCCGACGCAGGCGCCCGAGCCGGAGCCGACGACCGCGCCGACCACGGCGCCCGAGCCCGACCCCACGAAGCCCGACATCGAGATCCTCCCCGAGGAGCCGCAGAAGCCTGACGTCGAGCTCGAACCGGAGCCCGAACCCGAGCCCGAAGTCGTCGCACCGACCACTCCGGAGACCCCGAGCGGAGTGCTGGCCGGCTACTACGGGCCGATCAGCAGCGGCGTTGTCACCGACGAGTACGGCATGCGCCTGCACCCGATCTTCGGCACCTACCGCATGCACAACGGCCTTGACCTCGGCGTCAACGGTGGTACCTGCGGCGCTCCGCTCTACGCGGTGCACAGCGGCACCATCACCTACGCCGGCTACAACGGCGGCTTCGGAAACCACGTTGTGCTTGACTTCGGCAACGGCACCGAGGTCTCCTACTCGCACATCATGGACGGCGGCATCAACGTCTACGTCGGCCAGACCGTCAACGCAGGCGATGTGCTCGCCTACGCCGGGACGACAGGTTCCTCCACCGGCTGCCACCTCCACTTCGAGCTGAAGTACTGGGGCACGCTGATGGACCCGAAGCCGTGGCTCGCCTCGGCAGGCATCTACTACTACTGATTCTGATTCGCACGCACGTCAGCTGACGTCAGCGTGAGCGAAGGGCGGCTCCTCGCTTCGGCGGGAGCGGCCCTTCTGCGTGCTGACGCCGCGCGTGTCAGTTGACCTTCAGGCTGCATCTTCGGCGGCTAGCTGTCCAAGTTCCGTGATGATTCGCGTGCCTGGGCACGTGTCAGTGGCCTACGTCCGCTCTCGTCACGGAAGTTGGTCAAGACCACCCGACCGCTCCGCCCCGACCGCTCCGCCCCGACCGCTCCGCCCCGACCGCTCCGCCCCGACCGCTCCGCCCCGACCGCTCCGCCCCGAACGCTCCGCCCCGAAGGCTCGGCCACCGCGTGTTGGCAGGCACCGCGCGCACGAAGAAGCCCCGCATCCACCGCTGAACTCGTCAGGGGATGCGGGGCTTCGTCAGCCTGTCGCCGGTCGAGCCGGCGGACGCTGCCTATTCGGCGGGCTTGTACTGCGCGATGGAGCGCTCGATGATGGCCTCGGCGGCGGCTGCGTCGCCCCAGGCCTCGACCTTGACCCACTTGCCGGGCTCGAGGTCCTTGTAGTGCTCGAAGAAGTGCTTGAGCTGGTCCTTGGTCGAGTCGTCGACGTCGCCGAGGTCCTGGATCTTCGCCCAGCGGGGGTCCTTCGCGGGGACGCAGAGGATCTTGTCGTCTCCGCCTGCCTCGTCTGCCATGTTGAGCACGCCGACGGGGCGCACCTTCAGGCCGACGCCAGGGAAGAGCGGGTACTCGAGGAGCACGAGCGCGTCGAGGGGGTCGCCGTCGTCGGCGAGGGTGTGCTCGAAGAAGCCGTAGTCCACGGGGTACACGAACGGCGTGAAGAGCACGCGGTCGAGGAAGACGCGGCCGGTCTCGTGGTCGACCTCGTACTTGTTGTGGCTTCCGCGCGGGATTTCGATGACGACGTCGTAGCTGCCCATGGCGCTCCTTCGTTGCGCCTGGTGGCGCTCAATCTGTGTGGCTTGTCGGCGGGGCCCAGTTTGGCGCTGCTCGCCGCACGAAACCGTTGGTTTCGTTCGGGTTCAGGGTAGTGGATGCGCCCCGGCTGGGGGTGCGGATGCCTGGTTTCCGTCACCGGAGTCCTGGGTGCGTGGCGTGGATCGTCGTGTGACTCCGCGCTGTGGCCGTGGGGTGATCCCGTGGCATGCTGGTCTGCATGCCTGATCTCAAGGAAGCGCTGCATGTCGACCCGTTCATCCCGCTCCGCGAGGGGACTGGTCAGGCGCTGCCGCACGCGCTGTCACTGGGTACGGCGCTGGTTGCCGGTGTGCAGTTCACGCTGCTCGGTGCGGCCCTGGTGAGCCTCCTGCGTCGCAAGCCGAACGAGGTTCGGGGTTCGCGACTCGCGTGGGGTGTGTTCTCGCTGGTGAACTTCATCGGCCCGATCTCGTACTTCCTTTTCGGCCGCAAGCGTTGAGGTTGCTGCCAGGGGCGGCCTCGCGACGGCCGGTCCTTGAGGGATGTTCTGGCTCCGAGCGTGACGGTTCGCGCGGGCGCGTTTAGGCTGTACCTGTGTCAGATCGCCCTCGCCTCACTCCAGCAGTCGCCGACCTTCGTCGAGCCGTCCGTGGTTCGCTCCTCGGGCGTGTGCAAAAGGGTGACCGAATTCTGGTTGCGCTGAGCGGAGGGCCTGACTCGCTGGCGCTCGCTGCAGCCGCGGTTTTCGAGGCGAAGCGCCTCGAGGTCGAGGCTGGCGCGATCATCATCGACCACGATCTGCAGGAGGGCTCCGCGAAGATCGCGGAGCACGCTGCTGAGCAGGCGGCTGAGCTTGGCCTCGCCCCGGTGAGCGTCGTGCGCGTCAACGTCGAAGATCTTGGTGCCGGCCCCGAGGCGTCCGCCCGGGTGGCCCGCTACGAGGCGATCGAGGCCGTGCGCATCGAGACCGGAGCATCCTGGGTGCTCCTCGGGCACACGCTCGATGACCAGGCGGAGACGGTGCTCCTTGGCCTCGCTCGCGGTTCCGGCGCAAAGAGCCTGCACGGAATGGCGCCCGTCACGGGAACGCTGCTGCGTCCGCTGCTTGGCCTGCACCGCCAGGTGACGGTTCAGGCGTGCGAAGACCAGGGCCTCACGCCGTGGATCGACCCGCACAACAGCGACCCCGCCTACACGCGTGTTCGCGTGCGCGACACCGTTCTGCCGCTTCTCGAGAAGGAGCTCGGCCCCGGCATCTCGGAGGCGCTCGCCCGCACGGCGACGACCCTGCGTGAAGACTCTGAGACGTTGGATGCGCTTGCCCTCGAGTGGGCACACGAGATCGTCAACACAGATGCGGATGGTCGCATCTCACTCGACGTGGGCGGCATCGTCGCGCAGCCGCCTGCGCTGCGTCAGCGCATCTGCCGAATCGTCGCCGAGCAGGGCTTCGGCGTCTCGCTGACGCGCCGCCACACGATGGCGGTCACGGCCCTCGCAACGGAGTGGCGCGGTCAGGGACCAGTCGACCTGCCCGGTATTCGCGTCGAGCGTGAGAAGGGCCGCATCCTCTTCGGTGCGACGGCCTCCGCGCACGACGACCACCTCGACGAAACCGCCTAGCTTCACCCGTTCCGCACACCACGTTCGTTTTTCGAGCGTTGATCCACCCAGGGAGCCAGGATGCGCGCCACTGATATTCCGAACGACGTCCGCGAGGTCCTCATCACGGAGGAGGAGATCCAGGCGAAGCTCGCCGAGATCGCCCGCCAGATCGAGGTCGACTATGCCGAATGCGAGCCGCTGCTGATCGGCGTGCTCAAGGGCGCGGTCATGGTCGTGTCCGACCTGTCGCGCGAGCTGACGATCCCGCTGAAGATGGACTGGATGGCCGTGAGCTCCTACGGTTCCGGTACCGAGTCGAGTGGTGTTGTCCGCATCCTGAAGGACCTGGACACCGACCTCACGGGCCGCCACGTGCTCATCGTCGAGGACATCATCGACTCGGGCCTGACCCTGTCGTGGCTCAAGAAGAACCTCGAGTCTCGTGGCCCAGCGTCCGTTGAGATCTGCACGCTGCTGCGCAAGCCGGAGCGCCTCAAGTCGGACGTGCCCGTGCGTTACGTCGGCTTCGACGTGCCCAACGAGTTCGTGGTCGGCTATGGCCTGGACTACGACGAGCAGTACCGCCACCTGCGCGACATCATCGTGCTGCAGCCGCACGTGTACGGCGGCGAGTAGGCGCACACGAACGACGAGTTCGAGGCGAGGGCACCGCTTGGTGTCCTCGCCTCGTTCCGTTCCGAGGGACTTAAGCGCGGATGCTCCGAGCGCCTTCAGCGAACACTGGACACCCGTGTCGGTGGTGCCGAGTACCATGACTTTCGATTGCGCGCCCTGGTGCGCTGGCGAAGAACCGGCTGAAAGGCACCGAGCACGCCACTCGAGTCTCGACTTATGAAGCAAGTTACCAAGATCCTCAAGAGCCCGATCTTCATCGTGGTGCTCGCCGTGCTGGTCATCGGCCTCGGTTTCAGCCTGATCAACGGCAGCGGCACCCGCGAGGTGACGACGCAGCAGGGCCTCGAGCTCCTCCAGGACAAGAAGGCCGACAAGGTCGTCATCGTCAACGGTGACAACCGCGTTGATATGGAGCTGACGGCTGCCGACCCCGAGTACGGCCAGAACGTCCAGTTCTACTTCGTGGATGCACGTGCCGCGGACGTCGTCTCGGCCGTTGACACGGCTGCTCCCGCCGGTGGCTACGACGACGACGTGCCCCAGCCGAGCTGGCTGCTCTCGGCCGTCAGCATCCTCTTCCCGCTGCTGCTCATCGGCTTCTTCATCTGGATCCTCTTCGCCGGCGGTCTCGGCGGCGGCGGTGGCCGTGGCGTCATGCAGTTCGGCAAGTCGAAGGCGAAGCTCGTCTCGAAGGAGAGCCCGCAGGTCACGTTCGACGACGTCGCGGGCGCCAACGAGGCGCTCGAGGAGCTGCAGGAGATCAAGGAGTTCCTCAAGGAGCCGGCGAAGTTCCAGGCAGTCGGCGCTCGTATCCCGAAGGGTGTGCTGCTGTACGGCCCTCCGGGAACGGGAAAGACGCTGCTCGCTCGCGCTGTCGCGGGTGAGGCCGGCGTGCCCTTCTACTCCATCTCCGGCTCCGACTTCGTCGAGATGTTCGTGGGTGTCGGCGCGAGCCGCGTGCGCGACCTGTTCGAGCAGGCGAAGCAGAACTCGCCAGCCATCATCTTCGTCGACGAGATCGACGCCGTCGGGCGTCACCGCGGTGTAGGCATCGGCGGCGGCAACGACGAGCGCGAGCAAACCCTCAACCAGCTGCTCGTCGAGATGGACGGCTTCGACGGCTCGACGAACGTCATCCTCATCGCCGCGACGAACCGTCCGGACGTGCTCGACCCAGCCCTGCTCCGCCCGGGCCGCTTCGACCGCCAGATCGGCGTCGACGCACCGGACCTCGACGGTCGTGCCCGCATCCTCGGCGTGCACGCCAAAGGCAAGCCGCTGTCGCAGGACGTCGACCTTCGGGTCATCGCGCGCAAGACTCCCGGCTTCACGGGTGCCGACCTCGCGAACGTGCTCAACGAGGCCGCGCTGCTCACGGCCCGCTCGAACGCGCAGATCATCGACAACGAGGCCCTCGACGAGGCGGTCGATCGTGTCATCGCCGGCCCTCAGCGTCGCAGCCGCGTCATGAACGACCAGGAGCGCCTCATCACGGCGTACCACGAGGGTGGCCACGCTCTCGCCGCCGCCGCGATGCGCCACACCGACCCGGTGACGAAGATCACGATCCTGCCGCGCGGTCGCGCCCTCGGCTACACGATGGTGCTCCCGCTCGAGGACAAGTACTCGGTCACCCGCAACGAGCTCCTCGACCAGCTGTCCTACGCCATGGGCGGCCGAGTCGCAGAGGAGATCGTCTTCCACGACCCGACGACGGGCGCTTCGAACGACATCGAGAAGGCCACGAAGACGGCTCGCAAGATGGTCACCGAGTACGGCATGACCGCATCCGTCGGCTCCGTGAAGCTCGGAGAATCCTCCGCCGAGACCGTCTACGGCCAGCAGGCTGGGGCCGGCCGCAACTACTCGGAGTCGGTCGCGGAGACCGTCGACCGCGAGGTGCGACTCCTCATCGAGCAGGCACACGACGAGGCGTGGAAGGTCATCAACGACAACCGTGACATCCTCGATCAGCTGGCGGCTGAGCTCCTCGAGAAGGAGACGCTTGATCACGTCCGCCTCGACGAGATCTTCAAGCCAGTGCGCAAGCTCCCTGAGCGCCCCCAGTGGCTGTCGAGCCCCGACCGCCCCGTGAGCGCGCTGCCGCCAGTGGCGCTGAAGCCGCACATCCCGGTCGACCAGATGGACCCGATCGAGCACGCGCAGGACGGCGGCGCCGAGCTCGGCTTTTAGCCGCTCGACCCACCTCGTACCAACGTAAAGAATGCAGGCTCCCAGCGATGGGAGCCTGCATTCTTCGTCTGTCTTGCCGCCACGGAGCAGAATCTCCTAGCCAGGTCCGCCTCGCGACTTCTTCAGCGCTGCGACGGTAACGGCGATGCTGACGGTCGCGAGGGGCACGATCAGCATGGCGAGCTGTAGCGAGTTCCAGCCCAACGCGAGGAAGAGCGCCGTCGCACCGACGGTGGCCAGCCACAGCGCTACGGCGAGCGGAGTGGATGCGAAACTCCGGAACCCGGGTCGTTCAGTCGTCATGAGAACTGCTTCGCTCGTCGAATCCTTGGGGGGCCATCACACGGGGGCGACGTGGCCGTCGTTCGAGCTTCTCGAGCCTCGTCGTTGCCTGTCAACCTGAGGAGGGTCTGACCAGGGAACGCGGACGAACCGCGCCGCCCGCGCCCAGCTCCGCGCTGCGCGCGCCCAGCTCCGCCCCGCTTCCCGCCCGACCCAGTTCAATTTTCGGGCGAACTGCCGTGACGCAGGATTGTGAGGCCCGGAATTCCGGGGGCGCTGGAACGCGAAGGTTCCATTTCGCCCGATAATTGGCGAGGTTTACCGGAGAGCGAGTGCGCGAGCGGGCGCGAGCGCGAGCGGCCGCGAGGGGCCCGGATCTGCACACGGCCGCGACGCGCGCGAGTGGTTCGGGGATGCGCGGCGCCTTCGTTTCGCGGGAGGATGGAACCGTACCCGCGTCGCGGGCGGTTCGGAGTGAGGACTTGCAAATGAACGATGTCGATTCCGGGTCTGCGGATCGGGTCGATCTGGGGCGCGCGCAGGCGGCGGTTCGGGAGTTCCTGGCGGCGATCGGTGAGGACCCAGATCGTCCTGGACTTGCACGCACCCCGGAACGGGTGGCCGAGGCGGCCCTCGAGCTGTTTGGGGGGACAGGAGTCGACCCGGTCGCGCCGCTTGCTCGCGCGAGGTTCCCCGTGGCCGACACGGCGGCTCCGTCCGGGGCTGCAGTTGGCGGCGCCGAGGCTGCGACGGTCTCGCAGCCGGTTGTGCTGCGCGACCTCGCGTTCCGTTCGATGTGCGAACACCACCTGTTGCCGTTCTCGGGCCGCGTGCACCTCGCGTATGTGCCTTCCGGCTCGATTGTCGGCTTCGGTCGACTCCACACGCTCCTCGAGACCCTGTCCGCACGCCCGACCCTGCAGGAGCGCCTCGGCGACGAGCTGGTCGACGCCATGATGACCGCGCTCGACGCCCGGGGGGCACTCGCCGTCATCGAGGCGAGCCATGCCTGCGCCGGGCTCCGCGGCTCGCGGCAGCAGGCTGGTGTTGTCGTGACCGTGTCCGCGCGGGGCGAGCTCTCGGAGCCCATCGCTCGCGCCGAGATCATCGCGCTCATCGGCGCCCAGCCGATCGTCGCAGTGGATGCGGCAGCCGCCGCGATCCCCAACGCGACCGGGCAGCCAAGCACCGCCCCGGCCCCGGCCCAGGCCGCCGCGCTAGCTCCTGTCGTCGGCCACGTGCTGCGCGGCGCGCGCTTCGACCCCCGCGTGGGAACTCAGGCGAGCTCCGCGGCGGCTGACGACGCGGCTGATACTGCTGAGGCGCCTCAGGCCGCGCCAACAACCCAGGCACCAGCCGAGGTCACCGAGGGCGCCGCCCAGCTCGACGCAGCGACGGACGAGCAGTGGGCGGAGGACTCCGGCCCGGTGAACACGCGCCCGTTCGAGCTGCCGCAGCGGTTCACGAACCTGCTGCAGCCCGCGATCCCGAAGCGGCCGCGCATCCTGGGCATTCTCAACATCACCCCGGACTCGTTCAGCGACGGCGGCAAGTTCGAGGATCTCTTCAGCCAGAACCGCAGGACCAAGCGCGCTCTGCGTCGCGCGAGGGAATTGGTCGCCCAGGGCGCGGACATCATCGACGTCGGCGGGGAGTCGACGCGTCCGGGTGCTGTTCGGGTGCCGCAGGAGGAGGAGGCCGCTCGCGTCCTGCCGGTCATCAAGGAACTGGCGGCGCTTGGCGTGCTCGTCAGCATCGACACGATGTACGCGAAGACGGCCGAGGCGGCGCTGGCCCTCGGCGCCGAGTACGTCAACGACGTCTCTGGCGGCCAAGCGGACCCTGCGATGCTCGGACTTGTCGCCGACAGCGGAAATCCGTTCATTCTGAGCCACTGGCGCGGGCATTCGATCCGGATGAACGAGCTCGCCGACTACCGCGACCCTGCGGCCGAGATCCTTGCCGAGCTTGCCGGGGCCCGCGACCGAGCGGTCGATGCGGGACTGGACCCGTCGCAGATCGTGCTCGACCCGGGTCTCGGGTTCGCGAAGAGACGCGACGACAACTGGGCGGTGCTGCGCGAGCTGGAGCAGTTCGTGGCGCTCGGGCATCCGCTGCTGGTGGGCGCGTCCCGGAAGCGGTTCACGGGCGAGGTGCTGCAGCCGGACGCCGACGTGACCGAACGTGACCTGCCGACGTCCGTCATCACGGCGCTGGCTGCGAAGGCCGGGATCTGGGGCGTGCGAGTGCACAACGTTGAGGCGAACCGCGTTGCGTTGGACGTCGTCGACGCATGGCGCGAAGGAGCACAGGATGACTGATCACACGAGCGGCCACGAACCAGACCTCGACGGGCGGAGGGCGGCGGATGCACGGGCGGCCGCGCACCTGGCTGCGGGTGGCGAGGCCGCGCGTGGGCACGCGCACGAGCACGCGTTTGTGCGCGAGCCGGTCGCGGGCGCGCCAAGTGTCGCTCCCGGCCCGGTAGCGGCTGAGCGGACTGCCTCGGCCTCTCTGCACGCCCCCCGTCGCGTGGGAGTCCCGGAGCCAGAGCTCGACCGCATCATCATCACGCGCATGCACGCGCGCGGACACCACGGGGTGTTCGAACACGAGCGCCGGGACGGCCAGGACTTCTACGTCGACGCCGAGGCGTGGGTCGACGCGGCCACCGCATCGTCAAGCGACCACATCGGTGACACCCTGCACTACGGCGAATGGATGCATGCGCTGCACGCCATCGTCACGGGTGACCCGGTCGACCTCATCGAGACGCTGGCCGAACGGCTCGCGGCGGCGACGTTCGGCTTCGACGACGCCGTTGCCGTGCGCATCACTGTGCACAAGCCCCAGGCGCCCGTGGCTCTGGATTTCCAGGACGTCGCGGTGAGCATCCTGCGGCACAGGCCAGCCGCTCCGGGGGAGTACCTCGAGTCGGAGGCCGCGCACGCGGTCGCGGCGCCAGGGCCGGCGGGGCCCTCGGAGCCCGCTTCTGGCTCTCCCACCGTTTCGCCGGCGCGCGCTGAGTCTGGGAGCGCGGAGGACGACTTCCATGCTCGGGAGGCGGCAGCGGCCGCGCACGCGGCGTCCGACGCTTCGATCGTGCTCGACTCTGGAGGGGCACCCAACGTCCCGTTGCCTCGGGTGGGTGCTGCGAGCGACCTGTTCTCGCCGATCGCGCAGCGGGAGCAGGATGAGCGCTCGCCCTCGGACGCCTCCGTCGTGAGCCGCTCCGGCGGTTCACCCAACGCGTCCTCGGCCGAGCCGGCGCCGCGCGTCCGCCAGGCGGTCATCGCGCTTGGCGCCAACCTTGGAGACCGCGACGCGACGCTCTCGTCGGCGCTGCGCAGCATCACGGAGCTGCCCGGCACGAAGCTTGTGGCCGCATCGAGCCTGTACGAGACGCCTGCCCTCACCCTCGAGGGGGTGAGCGAGGAGGCGCCGGCCTACCGCAATGCGGTGGTGCTCGTCGACACTGAGCTCCCGGCCGCTGACCTCATGCGCGCGCTGCACGACATCGAGGACACCCATGGCCGTACCCGCGAGACGCGCTGGGGGAGTCGAACGCTCGACCTCGACCTGATCCAGGTCGAGGGTGAGCTCAGCAGCGGAGAGCTCCAGCTGCCGCACCCGCGCGCGCACGAGCGTGCGTTTGTGCTTGCCCCGTGGCTTGAGATCGACCCCCGGGCGCAGCTCGCTCCGTTGGGGAGCGTCGCCGAGCTGCGGGCGGCGGCGTCCGACCGCGTCGAGCGGGTCGTGCGGTGAACCTCGCAAGCAAGACACGACCCGGCCTCCTGGTGGGGCTGGTCGTCATCGGTGGAGTCCTTGCCTGGTGCGTGGAGACGTGGCTCGTGACCTCCGGCCGAGCCGTGATGGCTCCGCCGCTCACGATGCCGCTGACGCTGGTGGTGCTCGCCGGGCTGCTGCTGTGGCTCGCGTGGCCGATCCGTGCATACACCCGCCGACTGTGGCGCGAGCGCCGCGAGGCCGAGTCGCGTCGACGCGCGCCGGGGCTCGAGCGCGACACGAAGTCTGGCCACGAGCTCAGCGACCGAGGCTCGCGAGAGTCCGGACGCGACTCGAGAGGCAAGCGCGTCGACCCCCAGTACGCGTTCCGCGTGCTGGCGTTCGCGCGCGCCGCGAGCCTCGCGTCGTCCCTTATGGCGGGAGTCGCGCTGGGTGTCCTGGCCTTCGCCGTGACTCGCACGGTGCCGCCGGAGGAGCCGATCTGGCACGCCGTGTTCTCGCTCGTCGGCTCGCTGGTGCTGCTGGCGGTCGGGCTCGTCGCCGAGTCTTGGTGCCGCATCCCACCAGGAAACGAAGAGACCTCGACCTCGCAGGACCCCGTCGCCGCGTAACTCTTACGCTCGCCGCCCTGCCCGCTCCGCGAAGCGGTCGAGCGACTGCAAGATCTCAGGGGATCGCCAGAAGGGGCCCGACTGGCGGTACTCGCGCTTGGAGACCAGGATGCCGTGCTCGGTGAGCGCCCGGAGCGGTGGGTAAGCATTCGGGGTTGCGACGCCGAGCTCCGCTGCGGTCGTTACGGCGTTGACCACGGGCCGTCGACTGATGATGTCGAGCAGCGGCCATGCGTTGCTATCTGACCTCGCTTTGAGCTTGCGGCGCCAACCAGCCGTGATTTCGTCGATCTCATCGACAAGGATCCGTGCGTTCCAGACCGCGTGCTGGGCGGCATCAGTGAAGGCTCTGACGATCTCGGTCGGTTCGCCGGTCCTGAACGCGGTGAGCGCGCTGTGGTATCCCTCGATATTGCTGAGGAGTCCGGCAGAGACTGGCACGGCGACGTTGCGGGTTGTGCCTCGTGCTCGCAGAAGTGACTGCGCGAGGGCACGCCCGGTACGACCATTGCCATCGGTAAACGGATGAATCGTCTCGAATTGCGCGTGCGAGAGAGCGACATGTGCGAGCGCGGGAACATCGCGGCGATGCATATACGTGACCAAGTCGTCGATGAGGTCAGGTACGCGGTCGTGGTGCGGAGCGACGTAGGTTGCGCCGCGCGGGCTGTCTGAGCGTGTTCCGATCCAGACCGGCTGCTGTCGCCACAGTCCGGGTGTGTGGCGATCCTGGCCATGCATGAGGACTTCGTGGACGCGCCTGATCCCGTCTGGTGTGAGGTTGTCGGCGAGATCGATAGCGGCGCCCATGGCCGAGGTGTTCGCGGCGATCTCGATTGCGTTCCGGTTGGACGTAGCGCCGAGCTCTGCGGTGAAGATGGACCGCGCGCTTGCTGTCAGGTGCTCGATCTGCGAAGAGCTTGCCGATTCGGATCGGAGAAGTACGGGCGCGAACGCTGCAACTCGGTCACCGAGGTGGGCATCGAATCGAACGAGTTCGGCACTTGCGGCCTCCGAAGCAGCCAGCACGTCGGCCGACAGGGCTGCGCCAGCTTCGGCGATAAACGGAGGGACTGCGGCTCTGTACGTCGTGAGAGTCCGCCAGCCTTCGCCGGCGGCGCCAGGGCCGTAGCTGGCCTCGACTGGTCCGTCCCAGGGGAGGTCCTCGTAAGTGAGTTCTGGCCAGGAGCGTTCTCCGTTACCCGCAGCTCGCATTGGGTCTCCTAACGCAGAATCGACGACCGACGACTTATGACTTAGGAGTCTAAGTCATAAAACTGAGCACACTACTTATGCGTTGGGTCCAGCTCACACCCAAGAAGAACCCGCGCATGAAGGCCCGTCAGGGGTAATCTCCCCTCGGCCGCGCGCGCGACACCTAGAACTGCCAGAATGTTGGATGGCGCTTAAAAGTTGCGCCTCCTGAAGCCCGGCGCAGACGCGCGGCGCTGACGCACCTCTGAGGAGATTCACCATGACTGTGCTCATCACCGGTGGCGCCGGCTACATCGGCGCTCACGTGCTCGCGGCCCTTGAGGCGCGCGGCGACAAGGCTGTCGTGGTCGACGACCTCACGACTGGCACGCCCGAGAAGGTCGGTGCGACGCCGCACTTCAACTTCGACATCTCGACGACGGGTGCTGCGGATGCGCTTGCCGACATCATGCAGGCCCTCGAGGTGACGAGCGTCATCCACTTCGCCGCGAAGAAGCAGGTGGGCGAGTCGGTGGCGAAGCCCGCGTGGTACTACCAGCAGAACATGGGCGGGCTCGCGAACGTGCTCGAGGCGATGCAGCGCGCCAACGTGAAGAGCCTCGTGTTCTCTTCGTCGGCGGCCGTGTACGGCCTTGGTACGGGGTCGGACGAGCCGATCCGCGAGGACGACGTCAAGAACCCCATCAACCCGTACGGCCAGACGAAGCTGGCTGGGGAGTGGCTTGTGCAGGCAGCGGCGAAGGTTGCTGGTATCTCTGCGGTCTCCCTGCGCTACTTCAACGTGGCGGGCGCCGGCAGCGACGAGCTGGCCGACCGCTTCGCACTCAACCTCGTGCCGATGATCTTCGAGAAGCTGGCCGAGGGGAAATCGCCGCTTGTCTTCGGCGACGACTACCCGACGCCGGATGGCACGTGCGTGCGCGACTACGTGCACGTCGTGGATCTGGCGGATGCGCACCTCGCGGTCCTGGATGCGATCGCGGCGGGCACGCCGGTGTCATCGGAGTACAACGTTGGTCGCGGTGAGGGCTACTCGGTCTTCGAGGTGGTGGATGCGGTGCGTCGCGCGAGCGGGCAGCAGTTTGAGGTTGAGGTGGCACCACGTCGCCCGGGCGACCCCGCGCTTCTGGTCGCGGACGCATCCCGGATCAAGGATGAGCTCGGCTGGACGGCGAAGTTCTCGCTCGACGACATGGTGACGTCTGCCTGGTCGGGCTTCGAGCGCAATGGAGCCCCCGTCAAGGCGTAGCGGCTTTTCTCTGGGCGCCGGGCACCTCGATTTCAGGGGCCCGGCGCCCTTGCTCGCAGCCTGACCGCGATCGGCGCCTGATTAAGAGTCTTTTTGCGCGTTTGAGCACACGATTTGCGACAGACAAGGCTTGCGTATGTCGCGGGCCGTATGGTCAGTCTCGGTTCTTGTGCGCGCCATCGGCGCGGTGGCCGTCCGCTAGCGGCCATAGATCGAGTGCCTGGGCCGGGCGGTCGGGGGAACTTCCGCCTGGCCCCTCTTTCAATCAGCTCCGCTTCGCGCGTCGTAGCTTCGGGAATACGAACAGTGCGTCTCCCGCCGGCCAGCGGCGAAGCCAGCAGAAGAGGTAGCTGAGGCCCATGGCGACGGCGGTGTTGATGATGAGCAGCCAGGTGGGGTCGAGGATTCCCCAGTCGCCCATCCACGAGGTGATCATGATCTGCGCCGGGTAGTGGACGACGTAGAAGACCACGGAGTTGCGGCCGATGTACTGCAGCCAGCGCGCCGAGTCGCCGTCCCCGCCCCGTCGCACGCCGGCGAGGCGGCGAGTGCTCATCATGACGGCGGCGACTCCGGCGAGGACCACCGGGATCCACACGAGCTCGTAGCGGTCGATGATGCGGGTCGCGGCGGTGACGGAGCCGTCCCCGGGGGCGGTTGCCGTTGCGTTCGATACCCAACGCAGTGCTCCGTCCAGGCCGAAGTAGGTGCCGTGCGTCTGCCCGATCAGCAGCGCGCCGAAGCCGGCGGCCAGGGCCGTGCATCCGATGAGCAGCGGCCAGCTCTCGATGCGGGCCAGCGCGCCACGGTAGCGGGCGACGAGGTGTCCGGCGAAGAAGAAGCCGCCGTAGTAGGCCAGCTCGCCCCACATCTCGACTGGCCCGATGCCGCGGGCCGAGAAGAGGGCGCTGAGGCCCCAGAGGGTGAGCGGTACGACGGCGAACCAGGGCCCGCGGATGCGTGTGAGCAGCGGCGCGGCGACGTAGTAGACCGCGAGGTAGAGGATGAACCAGAGCCAGCTGAGGGGGAACCAGTTGCTGAGGTTGGTCCATCCGTCTTGCATGGTGACGAGCCAGTAGACGGTGCCCCACAGGAGGTAGGGCCAGGCGAGGGCTCGGAGTTTGCTGGTGTAGTAGGTGGGGCCGGTTTTCGCGAGGGAGCGGCCGAGCAGCATGCCGGAGAGCAGCAGCAGAGTGCTCATCCGGTAGGGGGCGAAGAAGGTGTTGATGTCGTTGATGATGCCTGTCGGGGCAACGTTGATGACGAAGAGGGGGATCGCGCTCGCGTGGAACGTGACGACGAGCAGGATCGCGGCGCCTCGGACGAGATCCATCCAGTGTTCGCGTCGTTTGGCCGGCGTTGGAGCGGATTGGGGCGTCACATCCAGGTGCTGGTGTGGAGCCGGGCGCTCGGTGGGTGCTGGTGTGGTCATCGGGCTTTGCTTATCTGGGGAAGGCGAAGAGTGCGTCCGCGACGCGGCTTCGGCGTCGGAGTGCAACAGCGCCGAACGATACGGCAAGTGCGGCGAAGATGCACGCGCTCATCATGACGGGCTGTGTGGTGACGCCGCACGCGTCGAGCAGCTTCACGACCACAATTTGCAGCGGGTAGTGGATGAGGTAGAACACGATCGAGTTACGGCCGATGTACTGCAGGAAGCGGGACACGGCGGGTTCTCGACGTTCGTCCCGCGAGCCTCGGATGCGCCTCGCGAGGAGCATGGTTCCTGCGATTCCGGCGAGGACGATCGGAACCCAGAGAAGCTCGAAGCGCTCGATGGTGCCGGTGTCGTTGGTGCCTGGCTCGTCGCCGCTGCCGAGGGCCAAGCCGTGCTCCTGCAGCACCAGGAGCGCCGCGAACACGGAGCTGCCGATGAGCAGCACCACCATGGTCGGTGCGGTGGCGAAGCGGCGCAGCGCGTGCCGGTGCTGCGAGATGAGGTAGCCGGTGAAGAAAAAGCCGCCGTAGTAGCTGAGGTCGAAGAGCGTGCCGACGGGTGCGGCCGTACTCAGCATCCAGAGCGCGACCGGAACGAGCGCGAACCACGGTCCCCGGATGCGCGTGAGCAGGGGAGCGGCGACGTAGTAGGAGAACAGGCAGAGGATGAACCACAGCCAGCTACGGGTGGCCCAGCCGTCTGGGCGCATCCACTCTGTCGGGTTCTCGGTGGCGATCCAGAAGATGACAAGCCAGACCACGTATGGCCAGGCGAGGGTGCGGAGCTTGCTGGTGTAGTAGCGGCCGAGTGGCTTGGCGAGCGCGAGGGGGAGGAGGAGGCCGGAGAACAGCATGAGCGATGACATGCGGAACGGCGCGAAGTAGAGGGTGATGTCGTCGACGATGGTGCCCGGCTGGATGTCCGCGATGTGCATCGGAACGTCGATCGCGTGGTTGGCGATGACGAGGAGGATCGCGGCGCCGCGGATGAGGTCGATCCGACGCTCGCGCTGGCGTGGCAGGGTCGCCGGCGGGCGTGCTGCCGCGTCTTGTGTTGCCATTGGTTTCCCGTCTCGCCGTGTCTCGACGCTACACTTGCCCTCTTTTTGGGCTCAGACATGGCGAATCTGCGGGAATCTGAAATGACGTCCAGGGCTAAATCCCGCGGATCTGCGCGTGTCGGAATGGCCTTCGGTTCTCCGGGGAGTACAAGGTGCCGTGCTGGGCCGGTACGATCACATGGAAATGAAAACACGCAACCAGAGTGCGCGTCGTTGGCCCCAGCTGACACTGCTCGTGGTCGTGGCTCTCGCTGCGGCTGCGTTGGTGGCTCTGGCGTTCATGCCTCGACAGGCCCCCACCGGTGCCGGCGCTGACCCCGTTCTCACGATCTCCAGTTCAGAAGACGCCGCTTCGGCGACGAATTCCGCGAGTGCCCCTGCCGGTTCCGCACCGTCGGCGACCCCCGCGGGCGCCGGTCTGACGGTCGCCTTCATCGGCGATTCTTACACGTCCGGTGTCGGAGCGAGCGACCCGTCGCTGCGCTGGTCGACCCTGCTGGCGAACGCGAACGGCTGGGAAGAGCTGAATCTTGGCGTGAGTGGTTCGAGCTACGGCCAGGGGCTCGACGAGTGGAACTCGTACGCGCTCCAGGTTGAGGAAGCCATCGCGGCGCAGCCAGACGTGGTGATCGTCTCCGGCGGTCTGAACATGTCGGAGCTCGATCAGGAGCTTGGCGTCGAGTCGGTCTTCACCGATCTTCGTGCCGGGCTGCCGGATGCACGCATCCTGGCGGTCTCACCGTTCTGGGTGAGCACGGCGTACCCCGCGCAGCTGACCCTCACGGCGAACCTCATCAAGTCGGATGTGGCTGCGGTCGGCGGTGAGTACCTGGACATCGGGCACCTCTTCGAGGACGAGTTCCAGTACTTCGAGCTCGACGGTCTGCACCCGGACGATGCCGGCCACCAGCTGATCGCCAACGCTGTGGACGCGGGCTTGCCCGTGGAAATCGGCGGCTGATACGCGTTCTGCGCCACGGTGTGCCCGATCTGCGACTGATTCGGCACATTTCATGAATTTACAGCCCAATAACATGACACCAGTAGTATGAGGCCGGGCTTGCCCCAGCTTGCCTGAGATACCCCCTGCGCTCCGAACCGCGAGCCACCCGTTTCGTGCCTGCCGCGAAAGCGGCAGCGGCACGAGCGCGAGAGACACACGGACGGACCTATATGGAACTGCGCGACTACTTGCGAATCCTGCACAAGAACTGGATCATCATCCTGATCTGCACGCTGGCGGGTGTGGCGGGCGGTGCTGGGGCGTCGATGCTCATGACCCCCAAGTACGAGGCCACCGCTGAGCTTTACGTTTCGGTGCGTTCCTCAGACAGTTCCGTCGCCGGTGAGCTGGTCCAAGGCACCAACTTTGCTCGGCAAGCGGTTCAGTCGTACACGACGGTTGTGAACAAGGAAATCGTCACAAGCCGCGTCATTGAGGAACTCGGGCTTGACCGCAGTCCGAGCGAGCTCGCCAAGCAGATCACAGCGACGAACCAGCTCGACACGGTGGTCATCGAAGTGACGGTCACGGATGAAGATCCAGCACTGGCTGCATCACTCGCGAATTCAGTGGCGAGCAATTTCATCGATGTGATTGTCAACGAACTCGAAAAGCCTGAGGGAAACTCACCGAGCCTGGTGAAGATCGAGCCGGTTCAGTCAGCGCAAGTTCCGCAGTCTCCCGTCGCGCCTCGCGTGTCCCTAAACATTGTGTTCGGCGCTCTGCTGGGGCTTGCCGTCGGACTTGGCATTGCCGTTCTGCGCCAGTTCACGGACAGTAAGGTCCGGAGCACACACGACATCGCGCAGATCACCGACCGCCCCGTTATCGGAACGATCGCGTTCGACCCAGACGCTGGCAAGCGCCCTCTCATCGTTCATGAGGAGCCCAAGAACCCCAAGGCGGAGTCGTACCGCGCGCTGCGTACGAACCTCCGCTTCATGGACATTGAGAACACTCGTCACAGCTTCGTGGTGACGAGCTCGCTTCCGTCTGAAGGTAAGAGCACAACGTCAGCCAACATCGCAATCGCACTCGCTGAGCAGGGTGCCAAGGTTGTGCTCGTTGACGGTGACCTTCGCAAGCCGAAGGTTGCAACCACGATGGGCATCGACGGGTCCGTTGGTCTGACCGATCTTCTGAGCGGCCGCGCGGAGCCGAAGGACGTGCTCCAGCGCTGGGGTCGCGGTCGCCTGTACATTCTTCCCGCCGGTCGCATTCCGCCGAACCCGAGCGAGTTGCTCGGTTCGCACACGATGCAGCAGGTCCACGACCAGCTGCTCGCAGAGCATGATTACGTCATCATCGACGCGCCTCCGCTGCTGCTCGTCACCGACGGTGCAGTGCTGAGCGAGCTGGCACACGGGACGCTTCTCGTGGTTGCAAGCGGCCAGACTCCGCGCTCGGCTCTTGCTGGTGCGGTCGCGCAGCTTGAGGGCATCGGCTCGGAAGTGTCCGGCATCGTTGTGACGAAGGTACCGACCAAGGGACCCGACTCCTACGCGTACGGCGCGTACGGCGCGTACGGCGCGTACTACGGCACCGACGAAGCTGGAAACACGGTCACCGAGTACCGCAAGATCGGTACCGGGCAGATGCCCATTGTTGGTCGGAGCAAGCCACGGGGCAAGTGACAGCTAGTCACCCGGCGTTCATAGTCCAAGCACCTCAGCAAATTCAGAAGTCGGAAACTGCACCTGACTCTTGGGAAAGAATGCCTACACGATGAGCACCCCAACAGCCGGAGCCTCACGCAGGCGAAAGGCCATGGTTTGGCGTCGAACCGTATTGGCGGGTTCGGAGACCTTTGTCCGAAACCAGACGGATGGACTGCCTACATGGTCCGGAAGCCTCGTGGGCATCGAACGAGTCAACTCGCCCGTGGTTCGTCCTGAAGACACTGTTCTCGAGTTCCCCTCCAGCCTCGCTCGGAGAGTGTTCCTCGCGACCGGCTTTTCGCCGAAGATCCGAGACTTCGTTCGTGCCCAAGGGTTTGAGGTTGTTCATGCTCATTTTTCGACCAACGGATGGCTCATCCAGCGCGTAGCCAAGCAAAACAAGCTGCCGCTAGTCGTGACTGTGCACGGGCACGACATCACGAAGCTCCTCGTCTCGGGTTCCCCCCTCCGCAGGGCCTGGAACAGGCACAAGGTTCGAAGCGTGTTCGGGCAGGCGGCCCGCATCATTGCTGTTTCTGACTTCGTTCGACAGAAAGCTCTCGACGCAGGTGCAGACGCGGAAAAAGTCGTGACGCTCTACACGGGGACACCGATTCCCGAACTGGAAGAAGTTGAGAAGCGCTGGGACGTCGTTTTTGTCGGACGCATGGTCGAGAAGAAGGGGGTCCAGGACCTCCTCAGTGCACTTGCCAGCCCCGGTCTGAGGAACGCGCGCGTAGCTCTGATCGGTGACGGTCCGCTCCGTGAGCAGCTTGAAGCTCAAGCCGCTGAGCTGGGCTTGAAGGTGGCTTTTCTTGGCATGATCCCGCCCCAGCAGGTGCATCGTGAACTGGCCGCCTCGAAGTTGCTTGCGGCACCTTCCGTGACTGCGAGTACCGGGGACACAGAGGGACTACCGACTGTGATCGTCGAGGCGATGGCTCTGGGCGTGCCCGTGGTGGCAACACGTCATAGCGGCATTCCCGAGGCCGTCCGCGAAGGTTTCAGCGGCGAGCTTGTTGATGAGCACGACGTCGCCGGGCTTGCGCAGGCACTCGAAGAACTCATCAACGATGAGGCCTTACGGGCCACTTACTCGGCGAATGCCAGGGAAGATGCAGTGATGAGGTTCAACATGCTCAGGCAGTGCTCGCTGCTTGAAGAGTTGTACGCAAAAGTCAGCGAAAGCGCCTCGGCGAACAGGAAGCAGGAGACCGCGTGAAGACTCGGGTCGCGATCACCAACACAGTACTGTCCAACACCGGAGATGCGGCCATCGCTCTCTCGATCATGGACCAGCTGCGCTCGGAGAACCCACAGGCGGAATTCGAGTTTGTGGTCTTCGACTCTGCCGCTGCGCACACTTCGAAGCTCTACCCCGAGCTTGAGATCGTTCAGTTGCTGTCGCTTCTGCCTCCGTTCCGTCCTGGCAAAGTCTGGCGACGCGTGAATGGGGTTCGGGTCGCCGTAGTTCGTGGACTTGCTTCTCAAAGCGCAGTTCGGCGAGCGGCCAGCAGGCTTTCAAGTGCTCTCTTCGGAGGTGCCTTCCGCCGGGCCATCCGCGCGCTGGAGGGCGTTGACCTGGTAATCAGTAGCGGAGGGACCTACCTGGTCGACCACTATAATTTCTCGGCTCGAGTGGCTGAGTTGAAGCTCGCCAAGAGCCTGAGCAAGCCGATAGTTCTCTGGACCCAATCGCTTGGCCCGTTCGATGACGCGCGGGCGCGAAGAAACGCGACGGAGATAGCTGAAATCGCTGACGCGGTATATTTCCGAGACGAGCGATCCAAACTGAGCAGGGAATCACTCGGCGTCTCTGCGGGGACGCAGGAGCGCGTTGTTGCAGCCGACTCGGTCTTCGGCATTGACACGGGCCGCGAGCGGAGTGTCGACGACCAAGGTGCATTGATCTCCGTTCGAAAGTGGAAAACGACGATCACTGGTGTTCCGTCTGACCTCAAGAACTACCGAGCATCCGTGGTAGCTGCGAGTCGACTGCTCGAAGAGCGTGGGTTGCCAGTCAGGGCGCTCTCGACCTGCCAAGGTGTTCCCTCCTATGGGCAAGACGATTCGCTGGTTGCTCGCGACTTCTTCCATGATTCTTCTCGTGTGAAGGTCGACGGCGATTTCCATGACCCCTACGAGATCCTCGATGAACTGGCCGGAGCCAAGATTGTAATCGCTACTCGGATGCACTTCGCGATCCTCGCGCTCATCAGCCGGGTGCCTGTCGTTGCGATCGCGTACGAGTTCAAGACGGTCGAGCTCTTCAAATCTCTTGGCCTGGGCGACTACTGCATAGAAATCGAGAACGTCACCCCTGAGTGGCTCGCCGAGCGGGTCAACCGGCTGCTTGATGCACCTGAGGGGCCGCAGCTTGCAGCGTCCGTCCTGCAGGACACCAAGCTCTCAGCGGCGACGCCAGCCACCAGTGCGGTGGTTCGTGCCGCACTCAAGAACCGCGTTGGTTAGCCCGCACGCCCGGGCCTCACTGAGCTCGAGGGAGGGGGCACGTTGAGCGGTGCGGTCGCGGTCAAGTGGAACGCGTACGGGCTTATCGGTCGGCAGGTCATCTTGCTGGTCGCGTCAGTCCTACTTGCGCGCATTATTGGCCCGACATCCTATGGAATCGTTGCCCAAGCTGCCGTCTACATCACGTTCACGAGCCTGCTCTTAGATCAGGGTCTGTCGTCTGCCCTGATTAGCAAGCGGGACCTCCAGCCACGCACCATCGGTGCCGTGGCGATGCTGAACATCGTCATGGGTCTCGTGCTTTGCGGGCTCACGCTGCTGCTCTCAGCGCAACTCGCTGGTGCGCTACGGACGCCGGAGCTCGCTCCGGTCCTCGTTGCGCTTGCGTGCTTCCTGCCAATCAAGGCCGGCGCCATCGTGCCGAGGCTACTTCTCATGCGTGACATGAAGTTCAAGCCTCTAGCCGTCGCAGAAATCGTCTCAGCATTCGTTGGATCGATGGCTGCAATCGGGTTTGCACTTGGTGGCTTCAGCTTCTGGGCTGTGGTCTTGCAGTACATCGTTACTGACATCCTTCTGACGATCATGCTAACGATCTCGGCTCGACCGCCTTTGCCGAACTTCAGGTTCAATCATCTTGGCGCCGTTGCAGGTTTCGGGCTCCGCGTTTTTGGTGGGAACTTCCTCTCCTTCCTGGCACGGAACGTGGACACGATCATGGTGTCTCGAGAATTTGGAGCCACCTCTGCCGGGTATTACGGGTTCGCCTACAAGATCCTCATGACGCCACTTCAGATGGTGGGACAAGCAGTCACGCGCGTGCTCTTCCCTGCCATTGCGAAGTCCAGGCACGACATCAAGCGAGTGCGCGGGTTGGTCAGCGACAGCACATCAATGATCGCCTTGGTGTCGTTCCCAGGTATGGCGCTCGTTGCAATCAGCGCCCCGTCGTGGATTCTGGGCGTGATGGGTGCGGAATGGCTTCCGGCAGTCGCCATCGTCCAGGTCTTAGCTGTGACGGGCGCTCGACAAGCAGTCACCACCTTGAACGCGCCGATCCTCCTCGGCATGGATCGTTCTGACTTGCACTTGGTTTTCAACATCATCGCGTCTGTGGTTCAGGTCGCCGGCATTCTTGCGGGGCTTGCCTGGGGTCCTCTTGGAGTTGCCGTCGGCTACACAGCAGCTGGATTCCTCCTCATGCCGCTCGTCTACTCCGTCCAGCGCAGAGCGGCTGGCATCACGGCGTGGGCTCAGATCAAAGCGGTCCTCCCCGCACTGCACGGAACAGCGTGGGCGAGCGCGGTGGCCATTCTCATCGGCATCCTGCTAGAAGGACAGTTCTGGCTCATCGTGCTTTCCGCGCAGGCAGTCGCAGGGGCCTTTGTCTTCGCCGTCGTCATGTGGTTCGTTCACAAGTCGACGTTGCAGCGCGCGATCACTCTCGCATCGTCGATGCGAGGCAAGCGATCCAAGTAGAGTCACAAGACTTTCCGCAACGGTGGTGCCGCCCGAACGCGACACGGAACATCGAGTGATGAAGGAACCAAGATCGTGAACCAGAGCGCAAAGTCCACAAACGGGGAGACGACCACCGCTCCAGACATCCTCGTAGTAGTGCCATGGCTGCAGGGTGGGGGCGCCCAGGGAGCCCTAGCTGGGATCCTTCGGCAGATCCCGAAGGAGCGCATCCGTCTCGTTGTGCTATTCGATGAGAACAGGGACTTTTCGACGCTGACTGAACTCGCCGGCGACGTGGTTTTCCTGAACCGCAAACGGAATCCACTTGGGATCCTCAGCGCGAGGTCTGCGCTGAAGCCTTATTTCAAGCAGGCACGGCGGCTCTATTCGCTCATGCGCGCGAGTCACCTCGTCATTGGTGCTGGTCCCAAGAAGGACCTCAAACGTCTGCGCGTGGCGGCGACCTTCCATCAGCTGCCCTCCCACGATTCAGGTTCATTGCAGGGGCGCATCGAGAACATTCTTGTCAGGCGGGCAACGCTGTCCGCTGATCTCGTAACGACGCCGAGCGAGCGAGCAGTGGAAGAGCTCGTGAGTTTCAGACTAGCAAAACCCTCGAAGGTGAAATTCGAGTCGAACGCCATCTCTGTCAGCAACGCGGATGCCGTCCCTCCCAGGGAGGGCGAGCTGCGCCCTCTGCGCCTCCTCCTGGCAGGCCGTCTGACAGAGCAGAAGGGGATCGACCGGCTGCAAGGGTTGCTCGAGGGCATTCCCGATCCTGTTGACCTCCGCATCGTGGGAGAGGGCGATATGCAGGGCATCGTCGACTCTTTGTGCGCAGATGCTCCCGCTCCCCATACCGTTGAGCATTTTGGCTACAGTCGGGAGATGGTCAAGCACCTCGACTGGTGTGACGCTGTGCTGATGCCGAGCCGCTGGGAGCTGAATCCTCTGTTGGTCTGGGAGAGCTGGGCGCGTTCTCGCCCCGTGGTGGCGTCCAACATCCCGGTCTTTAAGGACCTGGCAGGGCGTGGCCCGGTTCTGCTGTTCGAAGGCGCAATCGATCTCGCCTTCGCCACCCAGAAGCTCCTGGCGGACAGCCAGCTACGCAGGACGCTGGGCGCCGAGGCGAACGACGCGTACTTGGGGTTCCAGAACGAAAAGCGCTACGTGGCGGAGTTCCTGACCTCGTAGCGCCGAGCTTGAGGCTTGTCGCGCGCCGAGTTGGGCCTCACGCCGAGTTGGCCCTCACAGGGCTCGGTAGGCGATTGTGCGCTTCTCTCGGAGGTTAGAGACGTGCCTGGACTGGCAGTTGCCGTGCGTACTTGCCCTGGAGCGACGTGGGCCTGGCCTCAACTGGCTCTGACACCTCTTGCTCATCCTCGTCCACCTCTGCTGGCTTGGACTCGCGAGGCTGTGCCGAGGCCAGTACGAAGACCATGAAGACAAGCAGGCTGAACCAAGTGGTGATGTCGTATGCGAAGGCGCCCACGGCGATGGCCGTCGCCGACATCGACACGTAGATGTCGCGGTTGAAGATGCCACGAGCCAGCATGACCACAAATGCGATGAGTAGCACGAGGCCGTACGACGCGAGAATACGCAAGTAGTCATTGTCGAAGACACTGATTCGTCCATAGCCCGTCACCACTCCCGATGACAGAGCTTCCGCGACGTATCCGGGCCCATCACCGAAAAAGAGGGAAGAGACGTCTCGGTCGAGCAGGTTCACGGCGCTCGCAAAGACGCCAGTCCGGTGCTGGTACGAGGCAGTCTGTTCCAGCTGCCCGCCCAGCCCGGTCCATTCAAGGACAGCAATGCGCAGGGATTCGAAGAGCCCAACAGCGATACCGCCAAGAAGAATGTAGAACGCCGAATGCGAGAGCTTGAAGGACCGGAGGGCCCAGACGCCTCCTGCGGCAAGCAGCATCACGAGGGCGGTTCGGGTTCCCGAGAGGAAGATTGTTGCCACTCCGATAGCGGCAAGCGCAGACCAAACGAACCAGTACTTGCGGTAGGTGCCTGCCAGGTAGAAGCAGGCGACGATGCAGAGAGCGATGACCAGGCCAAGCGTGATCGAGAAACCAGTTGTTCCCATTGCACGTCCACCCAAGTCCGTCAGCAGGTTGTTGAGCCCGACCTGACGGAATGTGACACCGTCGCGCCGAGGCCACGGGTTCGAGACTTTGAAGAACACGTCAGCAACGGAAACCACGAACTGAGAAACGATCACACTGGCGGCAATCACCGCAAGGACACGGTTCCTCTGCTGCCCCAAACGGGAAGCTGCGGCAGCGAGCAAGCAGATCGTCGTACCCAGGAGCAAGTAGATGATCATGGCGGGCACCGAAGCCGCATGAACGATCGAGAGAACTGCGAATACCGCGCCGAAGGCATACACCGCAAACGGGGACTTCGCGTACACGGGGCGCGGGAACCGGATGATCCCGATCAAGAGTGCAAGCGAGGTGCACGCCAGCACGATTGCTCTCGAGATTTCGGTGAATTCGGAGTGGACGCCGATGGCGAGCAACACCGTCGCCACGACGCCTGCTTCGAGGGCTCGTTCCTTCTTGATGAGCAGCGGTGTAAGGACAGCCGCTGCGCAGAAGAGTCCGAGCAAGATGTACTGGAAAGTCATGGATGCGACCTACGCGTGCGTTTTGTGAGTCGCTTGCTAACTGCTCCGAGGATCTTTCCTGGCCCGAAAGCAACCCAGCGAATTGAAGAAACGACACCACCAAGCACGTTGCCGGACGAGAACTGAGCCCGCGCGAGGCGCGCTTGAGCTGCCTGCTTTATCTCCTGCTGGGACATGAGGCTCACCTCGATGCCGTTAGCCTCGGCATAGTAGCGGCGGAGATTTTCCTTCGACTCAAGCGCCTTATTGGCCGAGTGGACTGACTTGCCGCCGTCCATGCAATACCGGCAGGCCGGGTAGTCGCTGACTTCGACGCCACCAACCATGGAGAGCCTGATGAGGAGTTCAAAGTCGTCTGCAAATCGCGGGTAGATCGTTTCGACTGCCAGGGCCTCGGAAGCTCGCAATGACGTGACTCTGACCACCGCATTGCATGGGGGCCATGGTCCGTACCCAATGGTCAAAAGCGAGGAAGTGTTGACCGGCGTGTACCTGATCGGGAAGCGTGTCTCGCGAGAAGAGTTACGGCTGAAGCCGACGACAACTCCCGCGGCTACGGAGAGCGAGTCGTCTGCCTCGAGTACTTCGATCGAGCGGGCGACCCCAGAGGGGACCAGAAGATCGTCCGCGTCGAGGAAGACAACGAAGTCGGTGGTCAGGTGACCCGCACCATTCGTTCGGGCAATCGCCGCGCCGGAGTTTTCCTGAACGATGACAAGTGCCCCGGACTCCTCTGCGACCTGAACCGTTCGGTCGGATGAGCCGTCGTCGACGACGATTACCTGGGTTGCACCACAGGCGCGAGCCGACTCGATGGCCTCCGTGACAAATTTCTCGGCGTTGTAGGCCGGAATCACGACTCCGAGGCTAGAACTCATCGATAGCTCCCTTGATTGTGGCGACTATGTGCTTCTCAGCGGCACCGAGAGCATCACGCGAGGCATCGACCTGCTCCCAGTACTTTTCGGGGTTTGCCGCGAGCTCATTGGCTTGGCGAACGACTTGGTTGACGTCAAAATCAAACGCATTATGGACGTACTCGGAGATACCGAGGTCTTCGAACGCACCCCAGCCCTTGCGTTCGTAGCTCAGATGAACAGCTGGCACGCCATTACGTACGGTTTCGATGGCACCGTGCAGTCGCACAGAAATAACCACGTCAGCCTTCTTGGTCTCGGAAGTGGTGGCTTCCCGGACAGTGCGGCTGGCCGACTCTCCGAAGGCGGTGGCGTAGAAGGCATCGTCGTTGTTGCCCCGGCCTCGAGATTGCAACAGCAACTCAGCGTTGGTTCGAGCGCGAGTCGACTTGATCAACCCCAGATACTTCTTGCGTCGCCGGGCAGGTCCCAGGACGCTCCGGGCTACAAGACCGATGACGCCAGAACGGCTCGCGTCTGGACCCTCGCCTGTGGTGGTGAGCCCAGCAGCAAGCGCAAGCGTCGCCGTGTCGGGAGCCCGCTGGACTGCGACTGCGGGTGCGAGGTCATCGAAGCTGCGCTGGTCGCGGACGAAAACCGTGCTGATCTTCGCGAGTCGACGGGAAAGGAGGCCGGCCGTTCCGAGCCGGAGCGGGCCGATGCTCTGTGACAAGTAGACGGTAGAGCGGTTGAGGGCACCGGAGCGGAGCTGAGGGTAGTGGGAAACAAGCATCTTTAGGGCTTCAACGGGTGTCGAAGCTCGAAGGTATCCGCCGCCGACTCCGATGACAATGTCGGCATCGGCGATCTGCTTTTCCAGAGCGCTTGACAAGCGTGCACCGCGCAACATCGCGCGCAGGGCGGCCAAGAGGAGTTGCAATCTATTGGGACTCGTCCCCTGACCGGTAAGCGGATGGATGTAGTTGACCGTGCTCGAGCGTTCGAAGCTGTCAGGGTCAAGGGCAAAGACTGTCGCCTCAAATTCCGATGCTGCTTGAGAAAGGAGCCGCAGGGACTCTCGGACGAGAAGCCCGTCACCAGAGTTGTTGGTGCTGTAGGCGTGGAGAATAACGGCCTTCAATTGGATGCTTCCTGATCGGAGGGGCCTTCGGCGGGGCCGTGCGGGTGGAGTGGTTCCGAAGCCTGAGGGGGCAAAGGTCTAGGCGATCTCGTAGATTTCGAGCAAGGCTTGTCGTTGCGCGTCGGCGTTGAAATGCCCGAGGAGTCGAGTCCCTTGCTCAAGCAGGGTCTCTAGGTCGGCTTCTGACTTCAGCTTCCTGAGCTCATCGACAAATGCTGAGGGGCTCGTGAACCTGGGGACATCAGTTCCCTCAAAGGCAGGGATGGCACGCACAAGGGTCGGGACCCCCATGGCAACGGACTCCAGCACCGCCACGGGGAAGCCCTCCCACGCCGCGGTGTGGACGTAGAGATCGGCTGCGCTCACCATCTTGAGGTTCTCCTCACGCGCGAGCCATCCAGTCACGGTCACGCCGTATTCCGCAGCTTCGCGAGCGAGTTCGTCATTCCCGCCAATCCACGTTGCTTCGACGTCGAGGCCCGCGTTGCGTGCCGCTTTGACGCACGCAAAGTAGAAGTTCGGATCCTTCTGCTTCGATGCCCGTCCTCCGGCGACAAGACGAAGCGGTGAGCCGGAATCGAACTCAGATCGAGCTCCGGCGAACTGTTCGATACCACTGGGAGCGATGTTGGGGAGGAGCCGAACATCTGGGCTCGCTGCTTTCCAACGTGAGAGACGCAACTCCCGGGGTGAACAGGCTGCGATCACGGTGGTGTTCATGGCCAGGACGTGTTCGAGCGTGTGATAGACCTGGCGTGCGGCTCGCGAGAGGTCTCGTCGTTCGAACGCGTAGCAGTGCGGTGTGTAGACGATCCTGGCGCGCCCTCGGCGGATGGCGGCCCTGGTGTAGGCGCCAGCAAAGCTCGAGTGGGCGTGTACAGCTTTGAAGTCCCGAGCCGCCACGGCCTTCCGGACCGCGCGAACACGTTGCGTGTGGCCGCTTGGCATCTTCTGGACTGAGCTGTAGACCGTAAGATCCTCGACATTGATCGGCGCGTCTGCGCGTGTGGAGTAAAGCAAGTGATGCTCGGCCTCTGGGACTGCCGTCACGTAATCCATGATGGCGGCTCGAACACCGCCCGCGTAGGACTCGCAGACATGGAGGATCGCAGGTGTGGGTCTTGGCACTGGAGCGGTTTGCCTTGTCATCTAGTGGGGCGTTATGACGGGGCGACGGCGGGTGGAGTCGCGCAGGGCGGCTGTTCCTCGTCGATCGATATTCCTTGCCATGCTTGCGCATCCGGGTGCCGGCCGACGTGTACCTGAAGCAGATTGATGTGAGCCAAGGGGCTCTGTCTCAACCGCCGTGCAAGCCATGACAAACCTGTTTTCCGGACATTGCGCCCCAGTCGTGGTCCGACGGGGCGTCCACCTGGGGGCAGACGTTTAGGAGACAGACTAGCGAAAACGACGGCATCCTGTAGATCTGCTGGGACTTGGGGCGTCGTCTGGCTCCACTGCTACACCCCTCGCGTGTCCGGAACTGGACCGGGTTCGGCGGATCGCGAAGGCAGAAGACGCCGCTTGACTAGGCGTGCGACTAGGCTTGAACCTCGACACCTCGGGCGAGTGAGCAACTCGGCCTGGTCAGTTCCTGTCTGGGTGGACACCTGTGGAAACCCGAGACCCACTCGCAAGTAGAGGGATTTTCATGCGCATTTCTGTGATCGGTTGCGGGTACTTGGGAGCGGTACATGCCGCCGCCATGGCATCGATCGGCCACGACGTGGTGGGCGTTGATGTCGATTCGTCGAAGATCGAGGCTCTGGCCAAGGGAAACGCGCCATTCTTCGAGCCTGGTCTTAGCGACCTCTTGGTCGAGGGAGTCGAGTCCGGGCGTCTGCGATTCACGACAGACATGAGTGAAGTCAGCGACGCAACTGTTCACTTCGTAGGGGTGGGGACTCCTCAGCAGCGCGGTAGCTACGCCGCTGACTTGACCTATGTCAACGCGGCCGTCGACGGTCTCTGCGAATTCCTCAAGCCTGGCGACCTCGTCGTAGGCAAGTCGACCGTGCCAGTTGGGACCGCGGAGGGTCTGGTCGCAAGAATTCGCGCAACAGGTGCAGACCTCGCCTGGAACCCTGAGTTCCTCCGTGAAGGCTGGGCAGTTCAGGACACGATCGCACCGGATCGGATCGTAGTCGGTGTGGCAGAGGGCGACGCAGGCGCAAGAGCCGCTGATGTGCTGCGAGCGATTTACCACACAGCCCTGGCCACTGATACGCCATACCTGGTGACTGACTACGCCACAGCTGAGCTTGTAAAGGTCTCCGCGAACGCCTTCCTCGCGACCAAGATTTCATTCATTAACGCCATGGCTGAGATAGCAGAAGCAACCGGAGCTGACGTGACACAGCTGGCTGATGCACTCGGCTACGACGCACGCATCGGTCGTCGTTTCCTTGGCGCGGGCATCGGATTCGGCGGAGGTTGCTTGCCGAAGGACATTCGGGCATTCTCAGCTCGGGCGGAAGAACTCGGTCTTGCAGAGTCTGTCGGGTTCTTGCGGGAAGTCGACGCGATCAACTTGCGGCGGCGTGAGCGAGCCGTCCAGCTCGTTGTTCGAGGGCTCGGCGGATCTGCCTTCGGCAAGCGCGTCACCGTCCTTGGCGCTGCATTCAAGCCTCACAGCGATGACATTCGCGATTCGCCAGCGCTTGATGTGGCTGTGCGCCTGCACGGCCTCGGAGCGCAGGTCACTGTTACAGATCCTGAAGCGATCGCCAATGCCAGGCGAGCGCACCCCCAGCTCTCATACGTGGATGACCGCGATGAGGCTTTGCGCGGCGCTCAGGCAGTAGTGGTGGTGACGGAGTGGGACGAGTACCGCCGCGAGTTGTCACCTGAACACGCCGCCGAGCTGGTGAATCAGAAGGTCGTGATCGACGGGCGAAACTGCCTGGATGCAGTCGCGTGGCGAGCCGCTGGCTGGGACTACTCGGGCATGGGGCGCCCGTAAGTCGTCCTCTAGGGGCAACCGATCATCCAAAACTTGACAAAGCCTGCCGACTGGTAGGCGTACTGATACCCCCACTCACCCAGCGTGAGTGGGGTATCGGCCACTTCCACGCCCGTCTTGAGCGAGGAGCATTGGTCGAAAATGACCTGCGACCTCGTGGCGTGGGCGCTCATCGTCACCAAGGTCACCGTATTCCAGTGGTTGTCTTCGGCGATTTGCGCGACAGCGATAGCCTCACCGCCTGTCGTCAGTGGCTCCGGGACGAAACACTGAACGCGCTTGTCGGTGCAGGCGGCGATGGATTCTGGCTTGTAAGCCGCGTGATTCCACGGTGAAACCGAGATGAGGATCGAATCGACTCCAAGCTCGTCGGCCAACTGGAACGCCCGATCGATTCGCTCCTGCCGAGGCGGTCCGAGGACCACGATCGCGTCGGAATCTGAGGGGGCTTCTGTCTTTGGAAAGACGTAGAGCGGAATGCTTGCGCCAACGAGCACCAGGAGTACGGCCGTGACAGATGCTGCAGCTAGCAGCCAACGTTTCGCAGACATGTGACCCTTCAGAAGCGGCGAATGCACGCCTCTGTGCTGATCAGGAACCAATTATGCATGAGACGCACCTGACTGCTCTGTGAGCGCTCGGGGGGGCCTACTTGGTGTCCTCGCGTTAACGCTGCGTAAACCGGTGAGATCTGCCCGCATCTGAGTTAGCCCCTGAGTCGGCGCGGCCCCTACGATGTTGACCATGCGCGCTCCCATCACCAAGGCCGTTATCCCAGCTGCAGGCCTCGGAACCCGATTCCTGCCCGCCACCAAAGCCATCCCGAAGGAGATGCTTCCCGTCGTCGATCGACCCGCGATCCAATACGTCGTCGAAGAGGCCGTGGAAGCCGGTCTCATTGATGTTCTGATGATCACGGGCCGCCACAAGGCGTCGCTCGAGAACCACTTTGACCGTGTTGCCGAGCTCGAGTCGCTCCTCGAGGCCCGCGGCGAGCACGAGAAGCTGGCTCGTGTGAACGCGGCGACGAACCTCGCCGACGTCCACTACCTCCGCCAGGGTGACCCGCTTGGCCTCGGCCACGCCGTGCTCCGCGCCAAGCAGCACATCGGCCACGAGCCATTCGCAGTGCTGCTCGGTGACGACATCATGTCTTCCGGAGGCTCACTGCTCAAGCGCATGATCGAGGTCCACGAGCAGACCGGCGCGAGCGTCGTTGCCCTCCAGGAGATCGACCTCGACCAGATCTCGGCGTACGGCGTCGCGTCCTACGACACGAGCATCCCGCGCGACCAAGGTGTTGTTGGCCCGGACACGATCCAGCTCACGGGCCTCGTCGAGAAGCCCGCCCGCGAGGACGCGCCGTCGAACCTCGCGGTTATCGGTCGCTACCTGCTCCGCCCAGAGGTGTTCGACGTGCTCGAGCGCACGGCGCCCGGACGCGGCGGCGAGATCCAGCTCACCGATGCCCTCGAGGTGCTCGCCGGCGACCCTGACGCGTTCGGCGGAGTTGTCGGCGTCGTCTACGACGGACGCCGATACGACACCGGTAACAAGCTCGAGTACATCAAGGCGACAGTCGAGCTGGCTAGCCAAGACCCGAAGCTCGGTCCTGAACTGCGCCCCTGGCTGCAGGGCTTCGCCGCGCAGCTGGCCGACTGATCCGTTGATCTCAATGAAACCGCCCCAACTCCTGGAGGAGTTGGGGCGGTTTTGGTCCATCTGGGCAGATGCGGACCTGTCGGCTCAAGTCTGTGGCTGTCGCCGACGCTTAAGTATGCGCACACATATAGTCCAGGACAACTTGGCGACGTAGTCCACGGTCTTCCGGCCAGTCAACCCAGTTCACTAGCCGTCCACCTAACGGACACCGCGCGATTTTCCACGGTCTCTACGCTCGCGGAGTTCATCCCCCGACCGTTAGGCCGAACCCCGCATGCGCATCACGACGTCTCGACGACGCCTCGCTTCCACCATTGCTGTCACGACCGGGCTGGGGGTGTTGCTCTCCGGCTTCGGCGCGGGAGCAGCATCCGCCGCCGAACCGTTCACCGACGACCAGCTCGCCTACGACTACCCGTCGAATGCCGACTACGACTACGTGCCGATCATGGACCAGTTCTCGTGGCTCGTCACCGACCGCGCCGACATCATCGCGCTCAACGACAGCCAGACCGTCGACATCAACAACTCGGCGACCCCTGAACAGGTCGAGCGCGCGATCATCGACCAGTACGACGACATGTCGGTCTCCATGGCTGATGGCCTCGGCGAGAACCTCGGCGCCATCTACACGGAGGCGCGCCTCGCGGGTGAGCTGCCGAAGATCGAAGCCCTGCTCGCGAAGAGCGGCGGCCTCGTCGGCTACTACTCGTCGTCGAACCCCTCGAAGAACTACTTCGACTACGACCGCCCGTACATCCGCTTCCCCGAGCTCCTTCAGTACCGCGACAAGGAGGGCGGCGACGCCTGGGCCTCCACGAGTGGCGCCTACCCGAGCGGCCACACCTCGCAGGCCTACTGGCAGGGCACCTCGCTGTCGATGATGCTGCCCGAGCTGGCACCGCAGATCCTCGCCCGTACGTCCGAGGCCGGCAACAACCGCATCGTCATGGCGGCCCACTACCCGCTCGACGTCATGAGCGGGCGCATGATGGGCCAGCACATCGTCGAGCGCCGCATGAGCGACCCCGCGTTCCGCGAGCTCTTCGCTGAAGCCGAGGCCGAACTGCGCGGCGTGCTCGAAGCTGGCTGCGGCGCGGCCCTCGCCGACTGCATCGCCGCCGACACCCCATACCTGTCGGACGAGGATGCTGTGGCCGTCTACGAGCAGCGCATGTCGTACGAGTTCCCGCAGATCGCTGCATCCGGGGACGCCGTCACGATCCCCGCCAACGCCGAGTCGCTGCTCATCACGAGCCACCCCGACCTCACGCCTGAACAGCGTCGCCAGGTGCTCGAGCTCACGGCGATCGACTCCGGCTACCCGCTGGACGAAGGCACCGAGGGCAGCTGGCAGCGCCTCAACCTCGCGGCCGCCATGGCCGCGCAGGTGCGAGTCAATGCCGAAGGGACCGTGAGTCTCGTGGATGCAGGGGCTGAGCTGCCCGAGCCCACCACACCAGGCACCGCCGAGCCGACCGTGACGACCGCCCCGACCGCGGAGCCGACGGCGACCGCGACGGCCGAACCCACTGCATCCGCAACGGCGGCACCTGCTCAGACGACGACGGCTCCTGCAGCGGGTGGCAACACGGCAGGCGGATCCGACTCGCTCGCCACGACCGGCGCTGAAAACCTCGGCACCGCCCTGGTCGCGGCACTCGCCTTGCTCGTGGCAGGTGCGACGGGGCTCGTCCTGCGCAAGCGCTCAACGAAGTCGAACGGCTAGCAGAAGCCGCACTCCAAGGCCCGCTGCGCGCCGTACCACCGCATCCACCAGATGCGGCGGGCGGCGGGCCTCGCGTGTGCCGCGGGAAGGTGCTGTGGAAACCTCTACTCCTGGATGACCTTCGCCAGTATGGTTTCCTGACAATAGATTGCCTGAGCGCGTCCAAGATTCGAGCAATTCAGTCGAGGCACTTGGAGCTGCTCGTGGCAAAATTCGTTCCCTGGCTTATCGCGTCAATATGCGTCGTGATATCGATGTTTGTCTGGCTACAAGGTCTTGACTGGCCGCAGGTTCTCGAATCGGCACGATTGAACGTGATCTTGATTACCGGGCTGGTCGCGATCTTCTCCTTGATCGTCGCCACGATTTCGTTCGTGATGACGCGCGCAACCGCTCGGAAGCAGTCCACGTTGGCTGCTTGGACGACTTGGAACGACGGCACGACGCAACAACGCAGACTCATCACGCGCTACCTGGGCATGAACACCATGACACACGAACAGGGCCAAGCCCTCGCGCTCAGGGATCGCAAGATTTATGACCTGGAAGGCACGGCATTGTCCGATGACGAGCAACTCAACCTGCTCCATGCGGTCGTCGACGTGCTCAACGGCCTGGAGCGTCTCGCAACGGGTGTCACCTACGGAATCTACGACCGTAAGATCATTCGCGCCGTAGGAGGCACCATTGTGAAGCGCACCTACGAGAGATGTCTTCCCTACATCGTTGCTCGACGGAATGATGGTGATCAGCGGCGGCAACATAAACGTGCCTACATCGAGCTCGAAAATCTAGCCGAGGGGTTCAGTGGGAAAAAGGTCGACGCCGGAAGGCTGAAAGCCCTCCGGCGTCAAGACTAAATCGACGAAAGTCGAGCTAGTCGACGTCCTCTTCTTCGTTCCACGTGTTGAGCATGTGCAACCTTCCATCTCGGAATGATGGCTTGCACAGTAGCACGCACGTACTTGCTGACGGCAGCCTCGCGGCCACCCTGTTGAAGGTTCTCAGGCGAGCCCACGGCCCCTCCCACCGAACTCCCTCCGCATCCACCCCAACCCCTGGTGGTCTCGGCCCCCGCGCGCTGGACTGGACGCATGGCAAAGACAACTCGCGTGCTCAGCGTCTCGGTTCCCGTCTCCGACGTGGATGCGGCGCTCGCTTTCTACACGGACGTGCTCGGCTGCGAGCTCCTCATGGACGTCGAAGCGTGGCCGGGCGCCCGCTATGTGGAAGTGCTCCCGCCGGGCTCGAGCGTCGGCATCGTGCTGCTCCCGCACGACAGCGAGATCCCCATCGCCGTGCGCCTCGGCACCACCGACGCGCAGGAAGCCCACGACCGCATCAAGGCGAGCGGTGTCGAGCTGCACAACGATGAGGTGCTGCGCTGGGATGACGTCGAGCCGATGTTCTCGTTCACCGACCCCGACGGGAACGCGCTCGTGTATCTGGAAGACGCGGGCGACTCGACGCAAGGGGAGTAGGCGGCGGTGGGCGTCAATGCATCCGACCCACCCGACGGCCCGGACACCCACGGCGACCGAGCATCCCGAACGCGCCGCGCCTCGCGAAGCAACTCGAGAACCTCCGCACGCAGCGCGCGGAGATCGCGATCGAGGTTGAGCGGCTCGTCGACGCGCACCCTCTTCAACCGGTCCTGACGAGCATGCCGGGAGTCGGCGTCAGGACCGCAACGTGGCTCATCACCGAAGTCGCCGGGAAGTCGTTCGCGTCAGCCGGCCACCTCGCGTCTTATGCGGGCCTCGCGCCCGTCACGAGACGCTCCGGGTCCTCGATCCGGGGCGAGCACGCTTCCCGGCGCGGGAACAAGATCCTGAAACGGGCCTTGTTCCTGTCAGCCTTCGCAGCGCTCAGAGACCCAGTTTCGCGGTCCTACTACGACCGGAAACGAGCGCAAGGCAAACGTCACAACCAAGCGCTCATTGCCCTCGCGAGACGACGATGCGACGTCCTCTACGCAATGCTCCGCGACGGCACCATCTACCAACCACCCCTAGCCCTTGCCGCTTGACAAGAACCATAGGGACACCCTACGCCTCTGGCGCCCCGAGTTCCCGTGAGATGCGCTCGGCGGCGGCGATCGCGATGGGCGCGAGCTCTTCGATGGTGCGGCCCGGGTACTCGAGTTCGATCGACGACACCGACAGCCCGTAGGTGACGGCGCCCGTGTGGTCGCGGATGGGCGCAGACACGCAGACCGTGCCCACCTCGTTCTCGCCAAGGTCGGTGGAGTAGCCGCGTTCGCGGACCCGGTCGAGCTCTTCGTGCAGCGCGTCGAGGTCGGTGATCGTGAGGTCGGTGCGCCGCGGCAGGCCGACCCGAGCGGCGAGTGCATCCACCCGCTCCGGCGCCCAGTCGGCGAGCACGGCTTTCCCCATCCCCGAGCTGTGCATCGGGACGCCGAGCCCCACGCGCGAGCGCATGCGGTACGGCTTCGCGGCGTCGCGCCGGATGACGTAGACCATCTCGCTGTCCGTGGCGACGCCCACGTGGATCGTGCAGTCGACCTTCGCGGCCAGCTCTTCGACGATGGGGGAGGCGACCTGCGAGATGTCGACGCTCGAGAGCGCACGCCCGGCAAGCGCGAGCAGGTTCGGGCCAGCCCGGTACCCCTGCTCGGCGCCCCCGCCGAGGTACTCCTGCGCGACGAGGGTGCCAAGGATGCGGTGCACGGTCGCCTTCGCGAGGCCAGCCTCGGCGACGATGTCCGTGAAGCGCGGATGCGCGAGGGCCGCGGCGAGCACCAGCAGCGTCTTCTCGCTGGCACCCGCCGACGGAGCCGGTGACCGGTCCAGATCGTCCATCCTGATCACCCTCGCATCTGTCGTTGTCACCGCATCGCTGTGATCGGCACGGAGTCCATGTCGTCGAACGACTGGTTCTCGCCGGCCATCGCCCAAACGAACGAGTAGCTGGAAGATCCTACTCCCGAGTGCAGGGACCAGCTCGGTGAGAGCACGACGTCGCCGTTCGCGACCATGAGGTGGCGCGTCTCCGTGGGGTCGCCCATGAGGTGCACAACCCGCTGATCGTCGTCGAGGTCGAAGTAGTGGTACACCTCGGTGCGGCGGTCGTGGGTGTGGGCTGGCATGGTGTTCCACATGCTGCCGGCGTGCAGGCTTGTGACGCCCATGACGATCTGGCAGCTCTTGACGCCGTTCTCGTGGATGCACTGGCGCAGCGTACGGCGGTTGGAGGTGACCTGGTCGCCGAGCTCTCGGATCGTGCCCTCTTCCGGCGTTACGAGCGTGTTCGGGAACGCAGTATGCGCCGGCGCGCTGAAGCCGTAGAACTTGGCGGGGTCGGCGGCGTCGTCGCTCTCGAAGGTGACGTCGACGGTGCCGCGGCCGAGGTACAGCACCGCCGTCTTGGCGAGCTCGTAGCGCTCGCCGTCGGCGACGACCGTGCCGGTGCCGCCCGTGTTGACGATGCCGATCTCGCGGCGGTCGAGGAAGTTGACGCTGCGGAGCTCATCCACCGTCTCGAGCGTGAGCGGTGCATCCGTCGGGACGGTGCCAACCGTGACGACGCGGTCGAAGTGCGTCGAGACGACGCGGATCTCGCCGGGCGTGAGGAGCTGCTCGACGAGGTAGCGGTCACGGAGCGCCTGCTGGTCGAGGGTGGGGATGTCTTCCGGGCGGCCGGGGCGGTACTGGTGAGACAAGGGGATGCCTTTCGTTGAGGGGTTCAGATCAGGAAGGGTCGGGTCAGACCAGGCCGAAGAGGCCAGGCAGCCAGAGCGAGAGCTGCGGCACGAACACGACCAGGAACAGGACGACGATGAGCGCGAGCAGGAACGGGAGGAGGCGGATGATGACTGGCTCGAGTCTCACTCCCGCGACTTGCGCTCCGACGAACAGCACGGGCGCCGAAGGCGGTGAGATCACACCGATCGACAGGTTCATGACCATCATGATGCCGAAGTGCACGGGGTCGACGCCGTAGGAGATCGCGATGGGGAGGAAGATCGGCGTGAAGATCAGGATGGCGGGGGTCGGGTCGAGCGGGATGCCGATGATGATCAGCACGATCATCATGATGAGCAGCACGACGACCTTGGAGTCCGTCCAGCCGAAGAGCGTGTCAGCGAGTAGCTGCGGAAGGCGAGCGTAGGTCATGACGAACGCCATGATCGAGGACACGGCGATCAGGAAGATCACGATGGAGCTGGTTCGCGCGGACTCGAAGAGGAGGCGCGGCAGGTCCTTCACGGACACCGTCCGGTAAATGAACGACAGCAGCAGGGCGTAGACGACGGCGACGGCCGAGCCTTCGGTCGGGGTGAAGAACCCGGCGACGATACCGCCGATGGCGACGACGATGAGGCCGAGCGCCGGGAGAGCCTTCAGGAAGGTGCCGAGGATGATGCCGAACGCGGGCAGCGGCCTACCGCGCAGCTCCGGGTGCTTGCGGGCGTAGAAGAAGACGACCACGGCGCAGGCGAGCGCCCACAGGGCACCAGGGATGTAGCCAGCGACGAACAAGGCGCCGACCGACGTGCCACCCGCTGCCAGCGAGTAGATGATGAGCGTGTTGCTCGGCGGGATGATCATGCCGGCGGGGGCTGAGGCGACGTTCACTGCGGTGGAGAACGCGGGGTCGTAGCCGTCCTTCTTCTGCATGGGCGCCATCGTGGCGCCGACCGCGGAGGCCGTCGCGACGGCGGAGCCGGAGACGGTGCCGAAGATCGCGTTCGCGATGACGTTCGTCTGCGCGAGCGGTGCGGGCATCCGCCCGACGAGCACTCGGGCGAGATTGATGAGCCGTTCCGCTATGCCGCCGTTGTTCATGATGACGCCGGCTAAGACGAAGAACGGGATCGCGAGCAGAGCGAACGAGTTGGCGCCGCGGAACATCTGCTGCGCGCTGGTGATGGCTCCGTTGTCGAAGCCGAGGATGAGGAGCATGCAGAGCGCCGAGGGCAATCCGATGCTGATGGAGATGGGAGCCCCGAGCGCGAGCAGCAGGACGAGCCCGCCGACGAGGATCAGTGCGATGAGACCTGGCTCGATCATATGGATGCGGCCTCCGGGTCCTCGTGCCCACGCGACCTGACCGAGTAGCCGGGCGAGAGCGTGCGTGAGATGTGCAGGACGATGTAGAGCGAGAAGAGGATTCCCGCGATGGGTAGGGCCAGGTAGAGCTGGCCCTGCGTCACCGGGAGGATGGGGTTGGACTGCCCCCAGGCGAGGATCGCCTGCTTGCCGCCGCCGTAGACGAGGGCGTAGAGGACGAACGCGAGGGTCGCGAGGTAGGCGACGATGTCGGCTCCGCGCTGGAGTTGCCTCGGCAGGCGCTCGACGAGGAAGTCCATGACGACGTCAGCCTTCTGGCCGACGACAACGGCGATGCCGATGAAGCTGACCCAGACGAAGGTGAAGCGGGCGGCTTCCTCGGTCCACGCGCTTGGCGCGTTCAGCACGAGTCTGGTGAAGACCTGCCACACCACGAGCAGCAGCAGCACGCCGAAGAGCGCGATGACGAGTGCTGTCAGGATGCGTCCGAACCACAGCTCGACTGCGGCGACGGCTTGCTTCACGAGCTAGCTCCTCGCTGCTTCGATGGCGTCGTAGATAGCCTGCGTGCGCTCGTTCGTGACGCGCTCCTCGTGGAGCGGAAGCGTCGCCTCGCGGAACGTCTCGACGTCGACCTCGTTGAACGTGGCCCCGGCCTCTTCAGCCTCGCCCTTGGCGGCGTCGACTGCTTCGGCGAAGAGCTCGAGCTCACGGTCGGAGCTCGCTGCGAGCAGGTCCGTCATCGTGGCCTGCACGTCGGGCTCGATGCCATCCCACACCGTGGTGCCCGCGATGAGGTAGTCGGGCATCATGAGGTGCTGCGTCTGCGAGTAGAACGGTGCGATCTCGTCGTGCGAGAGGCTCGAGTAGATGAGCTCATTGTTCTCGGCACCGTCGAGCACGCCCGACTGGATGGCCGTGAAGACCTCACCCTGGGCCATCGGCGTGCCGACGCCGCCCATGAGCTCCATCATCTTGACGTTCGTGTCGGAGCCGATGACGCGGATCTTCTGTCCGGCGAGGTCGGCGGGGGTCTCAACGGCGCCCTTGCTGGAGTACACGTTGCGCACGCCGCCGTGGAACGCGGACAGCACCTTGATGCTGTCGTCCTCGACTGCGCCGTACAGGTCACCCATGATCTCTTCGTCGTTGAGCACCTGCATCTGGTGCTCGGGCGAGTCGTAGAGGTAGGGGAGGTTCACCACGGAGAAGTCGGGCTCGAAGTTTTCAAGCAGCGACCCGGCGATCATCGCGAAGTCGATGGTGCCCGACTGCACCTGCTCGATCGTGGATGCCTGGTCGCCGAGCACCTCGTCGGTGTAGAGATCGAGTGAGAAGCGGCCATCGGTCGCCTCGTACAGCTCGTCGGAGAACTCGAGCAGCGCCTGTGCCTGCGGGTGCTCGACGCTCTGGTTGAAGGCGACACGGAACGCCTTCTCGCTGCCCATGAGCTCGCCGACGCCCGGTTCCGCCCCGCCTTCAGCGCCACCGCCGGCACCGCCGGCACCGCTGCCGGAGCATGCGCTGAGGGCCAGTCCTGCGATTGCGACGCCTGCGATGGCGCCGATCTTGCTGATCTTGTTGATCCGCATGGTTCCTCCTCGTTGAGTACTGGCGGCACTTGCGTTCGCGCTCGCCACGACCGCTATAGTAGCCAGATGAAACCAAGTTCCGCCAGTCGGACCTTGAAATGGAAATAAGTTCCACCAGGCAAAGGAGCATGGGCGTGAGAGCAGCGCAGTACAGCGGGGAACACCGCATCGTCGTCAACGAGGTCGAGCCCCAAGCGCCCGGTCGGGGCGAGGTACAGATCCGGGTCGCCTACACGGGCATCTGCGGAACCGACCTGCACGTCCTCCACGGATCGATGGATTCGCGTGTCGACATCCCGCAGGCGATCGGCCACGAGATGAGCGGCACGATCGAAGCTGTCGGCGAGGGCGTCACCTCGGTCGCCCCCGGCGACAACGTCACCGTGATGCCACTCGACTGGTGCGGCGAATGCCCGGCGTGCAAGGCCAGCAACGCGCACATCTGCCAAAAGCTCAACTTCGTCGGCATCGACTCGCCCGGTTCTCTCCAGGAACTCTGGACCGTGCGCGAAGACCTCGTCGTGCCGCTCCCCGCCGGCCTCTCCCTCGAGCACGCCGCCCTGGTCGAGCCGCTCGCCGTCGCCTGCCACGACGTCTCGCGCTCACGACTCGCTGCAGGCGAGACGGCCGTCATCATCGGCGGCGGGCCCATCGGACAGCTCATCGCACGGGTTGCCGCCGAGACCGGCGCCGTCGTCTACGTCATCGAACCCAACGCGGAACGCCGCGCCCTCGCCGAGCGCCTCGGCGCCCGCACGATCGACCCCGTCTCCAGCGACGCCGTCGCCATCATCGACGAGGCCACCGGCTCGGCCGGCGCCGACGTCGTCTTCGAGGTCGCCGGAGTCGCAGTGACCGCGCTCACCGCCGTCGACTACGCCAAGGTGCGCGGACGCGTCGTGCTGGTCGCCATCCACCCGAACCCCGTGCCGATGAACCTCCACCGTGTCTTCTGGCGCGAGCTCGAGCTCATCGGCGCCCGCGTCTACGAACGCGCCGACTTCGAGCGGGCCGTCGAGCTCCTCGCGGCCGGGGCCGTGCCAGCGGATGAGCTCATCACGAGCGTCGTCGGTCTGAGCGAGACCCAGTCGGCCTTCGATCAGCTCTCTGGCGCCGCCGCCATGAAGATCCTCGTCAACGTCCAGGAAGGCTAACCATGAACAGCTTCGATCTCACAGGAAAGACCGCCGTCGTCACCGGCGCCCGCCGCGGCATCGGACTCGGCATCGCCACCGCGCTCGCGGAAGCCGGCGCGGACATCATCGGCGCCTCCTCGCAGCAGGAGGCGGACGGCGGCGAGGTCGGCGCGCGCGTCCGCACCCTCGGCCGCAGCTTCGAAGGCCACGCCGTCGACTTCGGCGACCGCGCTGCCGTCCAGCAGTTCGGCGAGGCCGTCAAGCACGCCGACATCCTCGTCAACAACGCGGGCATCATCCGCCGCGCCCCCGCCGCCGAGCACTCGCTTGACTGGTGGGACGAGGTCATCCAGGTCAACCTCTCCAGCCAGTTCGTGCTGAGCCAGATCGTCGGCGGCGCCATGTTCGAGCGGGCCGAAGGGCGAATCATCTTCACCGCGAGCCTCCTCAGCTTCCAGGGCGGCATCAACGTGCCCGGCTACACGGCGTCGAAGTCGGCCATCGCCGGCCTCGTGCACGCGCTCAGCAACGAGTGGGCCGCGCGCGGCGTGACCGTCAACGCCATCGCCCCCGGCTACATCGCCACCGACAACACCGAGGCGCTGCGCGAAGACAGCGACCGCTCGCGCTCGATCCTCGAGCGAATTCCCGCCGGCCGCTGGGGCGAGGCCGAAGACCTGGGCGGCGTCGCCGTGTTCCTGGCGAGCCCCGCGGCCGCCTACGTCACGGGGGTCGTCCTTCCCGTCGACGGCGGGTGGCTCGCACGATGAGCACCGTCCTCGACGGGCACCCCGTCGTCCCGCTTTCCACGCCGAGCACGATCGCGCAGGCTGAGGCTCTCGCCGACGGGCTCGTCGAGGGCGGCATCGGCATCGTCGAGATCGCGTTGCGCGGCGACGGGGCGCTCGCCGCGATGCGCCACATCGCCGGACGCCCCGACCTGGTTGTCGGCGCGGGCACGGTGCTCGATGTCGAGCAGGCGCAGCAGGCCCTGGATGCTGGTGCCCAGTTCCTCGTATCGCCCGGCCTGTCCGCCGACGTGGTCCGCGCAGGGCAGCGCGCTGGCGTCCCCGTGCTCCCCGGCACACTCACGCCCACCGACATCACCGCCGCCCGCGCGCTGGGGCTCACGCAACTCAAGCTCTTCCCGGCGGGCGCGTTCGGCGGCCTGTCGCTGCTCGGCGCGTACGCGTCCGTGTTCCGCGACATCACGTTCATGCCGAGCGGCGGAATCACGCCGGCGAACCTCGCCGAGCACCTCGAGCATCCGGCCGTCTTCGCTGTCAGCGGCAGCTGGCTCGGCAGCACGAAGCTGCTCGACGCCGGGGCCGAGGCTGTTGCCGCCGCGGCCCGCGAAGCCGCGGCGATCGCCGCCACTGTGATGCAGGCCAAGGCGGCCGCCGCGTGAGCGGCATCGTCACCATCGGCGAGGCGCTCGGGCTTGTGCTCGCGCGCCGCGCCGGCGGCTTCGACCTGCAGTCAGAGGCCGAGATGAGCTTCGGCGGCGCCGAGAGCAACGTCGCGATCGCCGCCGTACGCCTCGGCTGCGAGGCCGCCTGGATCGGACGCCTCGGCGACGACGCGATCGGCAACCGCATCCGCCGCACGCTCAGGGCCGAGCAGGTGCAGCTGCACGCGACGATCGACCCGGATGCGCCGACCGCGCTCATGATCAAAGACCGGCCCCGCCCCGGCCACAGCCGCGTCACCTACTACCGGCACGGATTCGCGGGCAGCCGCATCACCCCGGCGGATGTTCCAAGCGACGTCGTCGCCGGCGCCGACGTGCTGCACGTCACCGGCATCAGCCTCGCCCTCAGCGACAGCGCCGCCGAGACTGTGCTGAGCGCCGTCCGCCTCGCCCGCGAGCACGGCGTGACCGTGTCGTTCGACGTCAACCACCGAAGCAAGCTCTGGTCGGCCGAGCAGGCCGCGCCTCGCTACCGGGAGCTCGTCGCGCTCAGCGACATCGTCTTCGCCGGCGACGACGAGGCCGCCATGATCGTCGGCGGCGGGACCCCGCTCGAACAGGCCCGCGCCCTGCAGGCCCTCGGGCCGACCCAGGTGCTCATCAAGCGCGGCGAGCACGGCGCATCCGGCGTCGACGGGGAACTCGAACTCGAAGTGCCCGCCTACCGCGTGGACGTCGTCGACACCGTCGGCGCCGGCGACGCGTTCGCGGCCGGCTACCTCGTCGAGCTCACCCGCGGCGGCACCCTCGAGCAGCGTCTGCTCACCGCCGCCGCGTGCGGCGCCTGCGCGTGCCGCAGCGACGGCGACTGGGAATCGCAGCCCAGCTGGGGTGACGTGCAGGGGCTCGTCGAAGGCTCCGGCGACGCCGTCCTGCGCTGAATCCGCCCGCTCGTCATCGAACCCGAACCCTGCCGACGCAGACAGAAGACTGGAGCTTGCCCACATGACCTTCGAGATCGGCGAAGAGCACTTCCTCCTGGATGGTGCACCGCACCGAGTGCTCTCCGGGGCCCTGCACTACTTCCGCGTGCATCCTGAGCAGTGGGCCGACCGCATCCACAAGGCGAAGCTCATGGGCCTCAACGCCATCGAGACCTACGTGGCGTGGAACGCGCACGAGCCCCGCAAGGGGGAGTGGGACGCGACAGGGTGGAACGACCTCGGACGCTTCCTCGACCTCGTCGCCGCCGAGGGGATGCACGCCATAGTGCGCCCAGGCCCCTACATCTGCGCCGAGTGGCACAACGGTGGCCTGCCGACGTGGCTCACCGCGATGCCTGGCATCGGGCTGCGCCGGTCGGAACCCGCGTACCTCGCCGAAGTCGAGACGTACCTTCGCCGTGTGTACAACATCGTCGTGCCGCGGCAGATCACGCACGGCGGACCGGTTGTGCTCGTGCAGATCGAGAACGAATACGGCGCCTACGGCAACGACACCGCCTACCTCGAGCGGCTCGTCGAGATCACGCGAGATGCCGGCATCGCCGTGCCGCTCACCACGATCGACCAGCCCACCGACCACATGCTGAGCGACGGCAGCGTCGCCGGTGTGCACCTCACGGGCTCGTTCGGGTCGCGCGCCGACGAACGTCTCGCCACGCTCCGCCGCCACCAGCCGACCGGACCGCTCATGTGTGCCGAGTTCTGGGACGGCTGGTTCGACTGGTGGGGCGCCTTCCACCACACGACGAGCGTGCAGGATGCGGCGCGCGAGCTCGACGCGCTCCTCGCGGCCGGAGCATCCGTGAACTTCTACATGGTCCACGGCGGCACCAACTACGGGCTCACCAACGGCGCAAACCACAAGGGTCGCTACCTGCCGATCGCAACGTCCTACGACTACGACGCCCCGCTCGACGAGGCCGGCAACCCCACGGCCAAGTACTTCGCGTTCAAGGAGGTCATCGCGAAGTACGCGGCCGTGCCTGCCGAGTCGCCGGTGGCCGCCGTGCCAGCGCCCGAGTTGTCGGCCCAGCTCTCCGTCGTGACGGCGGATGCGTGGCTCCCGTCCCCCTCGACCGTCGCGCATGCCGCCCCGCCGTCCTTCGACGCGCTCGAGCACCTGAGCGCCCTCGTGAGCTACGAAGTCGAGCTGCCTGCCGCAGCTGCATCCGCGCCTCGCTTGCTCGAGTTCGAGGAGGTGCGTGACCACGCGTGGCTGTCGGTGGATGGCATCCCGATCGGCACGCTTTCGCGCACCCTCCACGAGACGGCCATCGTCGTCCCGCCTGGCCGACGCCTGCGAGTGCTCGTCGAGGAGCAGGGGCGCGTGAACTACGCCGAGCGCATCGGCGAGGAGAAGGGCATCATCGGCACGCCGCTCCTCGACGGGGCGCCCCTCGAAGGCTGGACGGCGACACCCATCGACGTCGCCGCCGCCGGAGTCGCGATCGCCGATGCGGGTGCCGCCGACGCCGCGCCCTTCGCCGAGGCCGGATTGCCTGCGGGGCTCTCAGGCCTCCGCGGCGAGTTCCACCTGGATGCGCCAAGCGACCTCTACCTCGACACCTCGAAGTGGGGCAAGGGATACGCGCTCGTGAACGGGTTCCTGCTCGGCCGGTACTGGCGGAGTGGGCCCCAGCACACGCTCTACGTGCCCCGCTCGGTGCTCCGCGCTGGGATGAACACGATCGCGGTCATCGAGCTCGAGGTCACGGCGTCGTCTGTCGCGAGCTTCGTCTCGGCCCCCGTCCTCGGCCCCCTCGAGGAATAGCCCGCGCCCATCGGCCGCGCCCTCGCACCCCTCGCATCACCGCCAGTCAAAGCGCCGTTCTGCGGCTGCGTAAGCGGCGCTTCGACTGGCAGTGTTCGGGATGCGGCGTGACGTCGAGCTCCTCGGTCAGCTCGGCGACTCGCACCGCGCCGGACGCGAGCAGTCGCTCGAGGATGAGATCCCGCCGCTCGGCGGCAAGCCGTGATCCCGGTTCCATCATGCTGTGACCCCCACAGGTTCGGTGTCCCCGAAGGGCAATGTCGAGTGCTCTTGGCGCACGGTGATGGTCATCGTTGACCGGTCGGCGACATCGAGGTCGAGTCGCACGAGTCTAGGGCCCCACACGTCGGCGAGCATCGGGTCGTCGAGCTCGATTGGTGTGAGGGTTGCGGCGGCGCTTGCGGCCCAGGTGATGTGGAGGCGCGGGACACGCTGCGTGGGGGTGACGACGACGCCGCTTCCAACTTCGGTGACTGTTCCCGCGATGAGGAGGCGAAGCTGCACCGATCGGGTCGTTTTGTCACCGAAGTTTGCGCGGTGCGCGGCCGCCTGGTCGTGAACCACGGGTGCGGGTGCGGGCGCGGCGAAGGAGGACGTCGCGTCCGTCGCGTCGGCATCGACCGCGGAGAGGTGTGGCGAGATGCTGTTCAGCTCCTCGGGGACCACGCTTGGCCACAACTCTGCGGAGCTCGCGGCCGTGGGCGCGGCGGCGTCGGGCGCGTGAGGCGTGGCGTCGGGTGAAAGGTGTGGCGAAGTGCTGTTGCCGGCGCCCGGAGCTGCGTTTTGGCCAGGAGACGACCTCGGGGTCGCAAGCGGCCCGAGGTCGTCTCTTGTGCTGCCTCTCACGCCCCCGCCCCGCCTCACGCCTCCGCCCCGCTTCACGCCTCCGCCCCGCCTCACGCCGTCTTTTCCTTGCCTCGCCGTGTCCGCCTGTCAATTTAAGGGCGAAGTGCTGTCCGCACGTTCCGGGACCTGGCTGGAGGCCCATGTTTGCGGGGCTGCCGCGGGCGGTAGCCCCGCGGCTCGCGTGACTTCGCCCCTAAATTGACACGGGACAGAGGCATTGGGGTGTGAGGTTGCCCCCGGATTCCGGACACTGACCAGGCGGGATCCGTGTGTTTGCGGGCCCGTCGGGGAGGATGTCCTTGATGGGCACGAGCAAGAGAAAAACATACACGCCGGAGTATCGACGTGAGGCCGCACATCTGGTGATCGACACGGGTCGGACCGTCGCGGCGGTAGCGCGCGAGATCGGTGTCGGTGAGCAGTTGTTGGGCCGGTGGGTGCACGCCGAACGAGCGCGCACAGGCGGTGAGGCCGACACGTCGCTGGATCTGAACGAGCGCGCCGAGCTTGAACGGTTACGCCGCGAGAATCAGGATCTGCGGATGGACAACGAGTTCCTGGGAAAAGCGGCGGCCTTCTTCGCATCGAAGCAGAACCCGAGGAACGGTTCGCGGTGATCGAGGCGGAGAAGGCCAATCAGACGACGATGACGGTGACACGGATGTGTGCGCTGCTCGGGGTGGACCGGCGCCGGTACTACGAGTGGCGGGCCCGGATAGCTGCCGGCCCGTCGCCACGGCAGCAGCGAGCGGCGGAACTGACGGTGCAGATCCGTGAGTTCCATGCCGCGTCTGACGGGACCTATGGGGCGCCAAGGATCCATGCTGATCTGCAGGACGCCGGGGTGGTGGTCTCGCGCAAGACGGTCGCGAAACTCATGCAGGTAGACGGTGTCACGGGGATCAGCCCCGCTACCTGGCATCCACCGATGACCGTCCATGGTGAGGATCCGTTCCCTGTCCCCGACCTGGTGGAGCGGCAGTTTGACAAGGGTGAACGCGACGTCGCTTGGTTCTCCGACATCACGTAGCTGCACACCGGTGAGGGATGGGCGTATCTGTGCGTCGTCAGGGACGGGAACACCCGCCGCGTCCTGGGCCGGACCGTCGGCGACAGCCTGCACACCGACCTCGTCGAAGACGCGCTGCGCCAGGCGGTCGCGCTGCGCGGTCACCTGCCGCGGAAGGTGATCTTCCACGCCGATAGAGGCACCCAGTACACCAGCGCGCAGCTCGCGAAAGCAGCGAAGGAGCTTGGCGTGCTGCGGTCGATGGGCCGCACCGGGGTGTGCTGGGACAATGCCGCCGCGGAATCGTTCTGGTCAACGTTCAAGAACGAGTACTATCACCGGCACGCCTTCGCCACGATCGACGCCGCGCGACGCGGCGCCTACGTCTGGATCGATGGCTGGTACAACGCCCGTCGCCGACACTCCGCCATCGGCTACCTCAGCCCGCTAGAGTACGAACGACGCCAGCTCGCGCTGGCAGCCTGACCAACCAACCACCTGTCCGGGAATCGGGGTCAGCCTCAGGTGGGAAGGGCGCGATCGGTTCGGGGCGGCGGGCCAGGGTAGCGGGGGAGGCGCTCCTGCGCCAGGAGTCGGGCGATATTGCTGGGGCGGAGGAGACTGGGGAACCCGCCGCGGGCCCCTGGCTCGTTCCCCCGCCTGGGCGTCGCGCATCGTTGACGCCCCTGGGGCAGGGCCCCGTCGGCGGGGTGATCTGAGCAGGTCAGCCCGACGCCCCCGACGCAAAGCCAGGTCCCATGCGCCTCCCGTTCTCCCAGCCGCTCGCGCTCGACGCGAGCAGCTTGCACTCGCTTTTGGCACTGCCAGTTGAGTCGCCGGCCGTTCACGTGTTCCCTTCGTCTCTCGACCTCATGGTCACGGGCGCCGTTGTCAGTATCGCCGTGCTGTTCGTCGTGGCGGTCTGGGCGGCCGCCGCGATGCGGCTTCGTGCCGGCAGCCGACTGCCGCTCGACCTCGTCGGCCGCGTGGAGCGTGCGCAACGCATCAACCGCACGGCGACGATCTCGACGCTGTTTGCGTCCGCGGCGATGATTGTGCTGCTTGTCGTCTGGGTGGTTGTCAGCCTGCTCTGGCTCTCGTAGCCACAGGCCTGTCGTTCAGCCCGTGTCCGGGGAGTACCCAGGCGACCACAGGATGCACGGAGCACTGTGGGGTGCGCCCGACCCCCGGCCGGCGCGCTCACGACCCCCACGACCCCCGCGGCTGCGGCCGCCAGGAAGGAACACGATGTCGCACGCAGATACTCCTCGCACACATGACCACGAGGGCAGTAATGAGTTCAACGACGAGACCACCGACGAGGGGAGTGTGGGCGCCGGTGGCGCGACCGCTGACGGTGCGATCGCGGAGGCGCTTGGCACTGACCAGCCGCTGACCTCAGATGAGGGCAGCGTCGGCGCAGGAGGCGCCAGCGCAGACGGCACGCGGTCGTAGCAGCGAGTACGCGTGGTTCGAGGGCCGGTGGTCAGCTGATGCTGGGCGCCGGCCCTCGTCGAGCGTCGGCTACCGCTCGATGCGGCCGATGTAGTCCCGCAGGTTGCTGATGACGGTCGCCAGATCGGTGCCCGTCGCCTGCGCGAGCTGGCCCGCGAGCCAGCTCTGGTTGAGGAGCGCCGCGCCGAGGATGTGACTGTCCTCGATGCTCTCGTCGAGTTCCGTGTCCGGGGCTCCGAACGGCTCAAGGGCGAGCTGGAAGGCGAGCTCATTGGTGACGGGATCCGAGGTGGCGTGCTGCGCGAGCACGTCGACGGCGTTGCCGGCCGAGTGCTTTCTCTGCTCAATCCGTGTGCCCGCAGTTCCCCGTAAATTCAGTCATGTCCGGTGAATTTCACCCCACCGCTTTCGTGATTTTTCAGCCACTGCTTCACCCACTGAACGGTCGGTGTGTGTCAGGTGAATTCCTAGTGTTGTGCAGTCAGCATCACTTAGGAGTGGAAAATGACTGCGAACAGCCCCCAGAATCCGACCCCCGCGAGCAGATTCGATCGCCGTGCGGCGCTGCGAGCAGCAGCCTGGTCCACCCCCGTCATCGCTTTCGCCGCAGCGGCCCCCGCCCGCGCGACGTCGCAGCCCGACGTCGTCCCTGGACTCAATGGCTGGATTCTCTTCAGCGTCAAGCAGGTGCAGGTCCGCGTGCGCGGCCGCTGGGGGGTGGGAGTGGGCGACGCAGCGAGTCGTTTCGCTGGACGCTACCGGTGACTACCCCAAGCGCGGTCTCTGGGTGAATGACGTGACGGCAAAGACGAAGCTCGCCGATATCCACATCGTGTTCCACCTCGAGGTCGACGCGGGTGCGCCCACCTTCACCAAGTCCGGCGCATCGTGGACGAATCTGACGCTCGTGGGCAGCATGAAGATCGGGCGGAAGACCTTCCACAGCTACCGGGCCGACTTCTCCGGGATGCCGTCGCGGACGGGCACGCGAGCGTTGATCGACAACGATTTTGGCTTCGTGTCCGGCGCCGTCGACAAGCAGGACCCAACCCGCTACATCGACCGCTTCGTGACGATCGACGGTGAGGTCTTCTCCTTCCGGCGTCTGGTGGGAGGGAACAACGAGTTGCTGCCCACGACGTCGTACACGTCCGGCGGTTCGCCGCGATCGCTGCTTTCCGCAGCTCCGAATGTGCAGGCGTCAGGTACAGAGGCGGTAGCGGCACCAGTGGGCGAGTCGGATGCGAGCTCGGCTGCACCTGAGGAGGAGCTCGTCCTCCTCGAGTCGATCGCCTAGCTTCGCCCGATTCCCCGGGCCGTTGCCGGTCGCGGTTCCAGTCCTTAGGCTCACGTGGTCGGTCTTCGAGACAGGCTTGCTCCACGGTCCACTTCTCGCGAGTCCTCTCACCATGACGAAACGAGGTCGCTGTTGACGCACACCGCTCCTATCCCGCTCCCGGTCGTCGTCGACGCCGAACTCGTGGTTAGTGCGTCCAAGGATGCAGGCGCTTCTCTCACTGAAGCCCGCTCGGTGACAGAGCGCATCCATCAGGCGCTCGCCGCTGACGACTGGCAGGCGGTGACTTCGCTCATCGGCGAGAACTGGTCGTCGCTGCTCCGCTCGTCCCGCGAGACCGTCCGAGCGGCGGTGAACGCGCTTCCCGACGCGGTGCTGGATGCGCAACCGCGGTGGGCGACTGCCCGAGAGTTCCTCAACTACTCCCCGCAGGGGGGTGGGTTTCGGCCGGTGAAGTTCGAGACGCACGAAGGCTCGTCGGCCCTGACGGGTGAGCTGCTGGATGCCCTCGCGCAGCTCACGAGCAGGGCGGCGTCCGAACGCAGCCATGGACGTTTTCGGCAGGCGGCTGACGCGGCTCGGGAGGCGATCGCTCGTGAAGGGGGCGCGCCTTCGGATGCGGTCGCGGAGTTTCGTCTTGTGCTCGCTGACCTGCGCGTGCAGTGGGCCATCAGTCTCTTGCTCGCAGGGGCGACGAGGGAGGCGGCCGTCCAGTTCGAGGCGACCTTCGACGACGCGATCACGTTCGACAATTCGAGGACTGCAACGGAAGCCGCCGGGTCGCTGGCGTTCATCCACAGCCTGAATGGCGATCTGCAGGCCGCCAGGGCTTGGTTGGCGCGACAGCCGATTGACGCGGAAACAGGTGGGGCTGCGGCGGATGTGGCCACGGACCAGGTCACGGCCATGGGTGCACTCGCCGCGGCGAACATCGCGATCGACGAGCTTGATGAAGACGCGGCGCGGGCGGCGCTCACCGTCGACCCCGGCGACGAGGTCGCGCCTGAGCAGTGGGCGCTGCGCCTGTACGTCGTGTCACGAGCCGAGGTGTTCTTCGGTGACGCGTACGCACAGCTCATCCGTAATCGCGCTGCGGTTCAGGCGAGGGGGCCGTATCTCTCCGCGAGCGGCCTGAACGCGTGGGCGCTGCATTACTCGGCCTCGGCCATTCTCCTTGCGGTGAACGATGTCTAAGGTGCCGCGGAGGTGGTCGCTGCCCTGGAAGAGGTGCACGCGCATCCGGCGGCGGAGTCGGCTCGAGTCTTCAGCGTGTGGATGATGGCGAACTCGCGGAACGACGCACAGGTGGTCGCGGATTCGGCGCAATGCCTGACGCGGGCCGAGAGTCTTCGGGGGAGTGCCGAAATGATGGCCGCATCGGTCTCCGGACTTCTGCACACGGGGCACGTGGACCAGGCGACGAAGCTGTTCCGCTCGCTTGCCGTGATCGTTGCAGAGCAGGGTCCGCTCTCTGTGCTGACCCGCTTCGATGATGACGCGCTCGGAGCGCTGCTCGAGGGGAGCGGTGTCGACCTCGACGAGCTCGCGTTGGAGCGGCGTGCTCGTGCGAATCCGCGCGTGTTCGCTCGACTGCCCGATGTGCAGCTCACGGACCGCGAACGGGTGGTGCTGCGGCATCTGCTCAGCCCGAGCACGCTCGAGGAGATCGCCGGGGAGGAGCACGTCTCACGCAATACCATCAAGTCCCAGACCAGGAGTCTGTTCAAGAAGCTCGGAGTCTCGTCGCGTGAGGCGGCTGTCGAATTCGCCCTTCAGTATCCGGCGCTGTGGGCGGACACGGGACTCTAAGGTCCTCGCGGTCAGCCGACGGTGACGGGGCCGCGCGTGAAGGCGACCTCGCGGCCGTCCGCCGTGACCGATCGCCGCGCCCAGACGTGCGTCCTGCCAGTGTTCTCCACCGATCGGAACTTGAGCTGGTTGTCGAGGTTCGTCTGTGACGAGGTCGCCGTGATCTGGCGCTGGTAGCGGGTCACGTACACGGAGCAATCGGTGCCGTCGATACGAGTTGAGCCTGTCCGGATTGGGGTCGACCATGCGCCGGAGTTGCCACTCACGGGCTCCCACGTGACGTTCGCATCCGCGTAGAAGGTGATGCTCGCGGCGTCGAGCTTCGTGCGGGGACTCGTGCCGGTCACCCAGAGTCCACGATCTGGGGGAGTGCCGCTGCCGTCGATCGTGAGGTGATTGACCGTGACGCGGCGGGGCCAAGGGGTCTGTACCCATTCCGTGGTCTGCGTCGTCGTCAGGGCCACCCAGCCCTGGAGGCCTTTCTCCAGTTCTTGCGATGCTGCGGCGAGCGGGGCTGCGACGGCGACCGCGAGGATGGGCGTCGACCAGGCTGCCGCTCTGAGTAGTGCTCGGCGCTGGAGATCGGGATTGGGTTTGGGGGATGGCAAGGAAGCTCCTGATGGGGTGTGTTGGCCGTTCGGGTGGGGGTGCGCTCGCCGGGGATCGAGAGACCGTTGCGCGGGATCAGCCGGCAGCAAGTAAATGAACGACGTTCACCACCATATGCTTGTAGCTGCAATAAATGCAAATGCATGCAGTGCGGGATGGCTGGCCTCAGGAAATCCGCGCCGGCGTCGGGATACTCTCGCGGCGGCCTCGCACCGACTGCTGGCCCTGCCGCAGGAGGCGGGCCCGCCGACCAGGTTCCGAGACCGGAGCGCGCGCATCCCGACCCGGATCGACGCGATTTTTTACGAGACGAGTTCCCTTCTGGACGCACACAGCACCCATCCGTCTGCCGAGGTCGACCGATGCGACGGGCATGCTCCGGCGACGGCGCTCCGTCGCGCCGGCACCCATCGAACTGATCGTCGCCGCCCAGGCACGAGGTGACTGGGATGCGGTCACCCAGGGGGTCGAGCAACACTGGTCCTCGCTCCTGTGGACTTCCAGATCCGCCATGCGAGAGGTCGTGAACGCTCTGCCCGACGCGGTGCTGGAAGCCCAGCCACGTTGGTCGGCCGCGCGACAATACCTGAACTTTGCCCCGGACGACGGCCGCGTGCGCCCCGTCCGATTCGACTTCGAGGCGGCGCAGCCGAACGAAGCCGGCGCCCTCATCGACGACCTCGCCGAGTTGAGGGGGCGGACCGCGCACGAGCGAAGCCACGGACGCTTCCGGGCGGCGGCCACGATCGCCGCGACCGCGATCGAGGCGATCAAGCAGGCTGCGTCCGCTGAGCTGAAGACTCTGCGTCCCCTCCTCCCAGGGTTGCGCATTCAGTGGGCGACGAGCCTGCTCTTCGCAGGCGATGTCCGGGAGGCGCTCGCGGAGTTCGAATCCGCGTACGGCGACGCCGTCGAGTTCGACAGCGATCGCATGGCGACCGCTGCCGCGGGGTCGATCGCCCTCATCCACAGCGTCACGGGCGACCTCGTGTCCGCGCGTTCCTGGCTCAAGCGCCAACCCACCGCACTGAGTGGAGGCCCCGACCGCGCGGGCATCGGCGCGCCCGGCTTCGAGGGTGGCTCGGCTGACGCGGCGACGGTGATGGGGGTGCTCGCGGCTGCGAACCTCGCGATCGACGAACTCAAGGTCGACGAGGCGCGCGCGTGGCTGGCGCGGGATCCCGGTGACGAGGTCGCGCCTGAGCAGTGGGCCCTCCGGCTCGGGGTGGCGCCCCGGCTGGAGGTCCTGAGCGGAGATCCGCTCGCGCAATCGCTGCGGAATCGCGCCGCCGTCCTTGCCCGCCCAGCCCGTCTCGTCGAACACGGCCTGAATGCGTGGGCGCTTCGATTTTCGGACGTCGGCATCCGTATCGCACTGAACGACGTGCGTGGCGCCACCGAGGCCCTCGCGGTGCTGGAGGCTGGCGACGGTGAGTTCCATCGTCAAGCGGCGCTGATCGCTCGAGTCTGGAAGCTGGTCAGAGCGGGCGAGCACGTGCAAGCGGTTGCCGTGATGGAATCCGTTCCGACCGAGCAGCGCAGTCTGCGGGTCGGCATGGAGCTGCTGGCCGCCGCCACGATCATCCACCTCAGAGCTGGAGCGAAGGCGCGGGCCGCGGAGCTGTTCCGAACCCTGACAACAATGGTCTCCGAACAGGGGTCAACGGTGTGCTCATGCGCTTCGGAGACGAGGACTACGAGGCGCTGTGCGCGAGCAGCGGCGTTCGGCTCCCCGTTCGTCAGTTGCGACGGGCGCTCGCGAGTGCTCCCGACGCCAACGTGCCCACCGCGGCTCCGGAGATCCGGCTCACCGAGCGCGAACGCGTCGTCCTGCGCCACCTGCTGCAGTCCCGAAAGCTCAACGACATCGCCGCCGCCGAACACGTATCGCCCAACACGATCAAGTCGCAGCTGCGGAGCCTCTTCAAGAAGCTCGGCGTCTCGTCGCGCGACGACGCCATCAAGGTGGGGCGAGGCAACCCGGGGCTTTGGTCCGACGTGGGGCTGTAGGAGCGGCTGGGCTGGCGCGAGTTCGTCTGGTGGTGCCGCATGATGTTTGCATGCGATCCCTCCGCGCTGTCCCCGCCCTGCTCCTTGTCGCGCTCGCGCTGAGCGCCTGCGCAGAGAGCGGTGCGGGTGGGGGTGCGGAAACTGATGTGGATGCGCCGGTCGCGATTGAGCTCCCTCCGACGTCTGGAGTCTTCGACTACCAACTGGGCGAGCCCTACGAGATCGAGGGCGGCATCGACGTCGTAGCCCGCGATTCGAGTGCAGCCCCCGAACCCGACGCCTACAACATCTGCTACGTCAATGGATTCCAGACGCAGCCGGGCGAGTCAGGCGACTGGCTCGCCGAACGAGCGGACCTGCTGCTGCGGGACTCCTCCGGAAAGCCCGTCATCGACCCCGACTGGCCGGACGAGTACGTCCTCGACCCGTCGACCGGCGAGCAACGCGACGGCATCCTCGACGTGATGTCGCCGATCATCGCGGGATGCGCGGCGTCAGGTTTCGAAGCCGTCGAGATCGACAACCTCGACACCTTCACGCGCTTCGACGGCATCGACGAGGCCGGCGCGCTGGAACTCGCCCGCGCCTACGTCGACGCGGCGCACGCATCCGGTCTTGCCATCGGGCAGAAGAACGCCGCAGAACTCGCCGACCTGGGCCGCGAGGAGCTCGGGTTCGACTTCGCGGTCACCGAAGAATGCAGTGCGTACGGCGAGTGCGCGAGCTACTCGCAGGCTTATGGTGAGCACGTCCTGCAGATCGAGTACATCGATAACCTGCCGGCGGCCGGGGCGGCGGCTGTGGTTTCGACGGATGCGGTGTGCGGTGACCCGGATCGGGCTCCGCTCACGATCATCCGCGACCGAGAGCTCACTGCGCCCGGTAGTGAGCTCTACTACCGACAGCAGTGCTGAGCCGTGTATGTGCGTTACGTCAGGCGAGCAGGACGAGTCTCGCTCCGACAACCGACAACAACCAGACGATCTTCATCTCGCAGATGCGCGTCGACCGCGCGTCTACCGTCTGCCTCTGACAGGCGTCCTAAGACCGTAGGGAAGAATGGAGGCGAGAGGCGCGAGGCGAATGGATGGGGTACCGGATGAAGTACTCGCGTCCATGTGGCAACGAGACGCCTACGCTCCGCGCCTGCTCGGCAGGTGCGGCATCGCTGGACAAGTGAGGAAAACGACTCGAATTCATGACGCAACAGGAGTTCGAACGCATACGGGGCAACTGGCTCAATACGGACCAGCCGCCTCCCTTCGTTCGCGCCGCAGCTCACGCCGGCGTGCGCTTTTCGCAGGCCGCGGTTCCGACCCGGATCAGTATCAGTGCGCTTCGTGGCCCCGACTTCATCTCGACCTGGCTCGAGTGCTCACCGGTAGAAGCGACTTTTCTTCGCGATCGGCCTGAGCGACGAGCGCGCAGCGTTTTCGTTTTCGTGAACAGTGGACAGGTGCGGCTGAGCGTCGGTCGTATGAGCGAGACTCTGGATAGAGGCGCAGTGGTGGCCCTGAGGCCGGGGGCCGAAACGATCCGCTTCCAGGCGTTCGGCGAACAGAGTGATGTGCTGGTGTTCAGTATCAAGAGCGTGCTTGGCTTGACGATGCGCCGTCCGGACGAGCCTGCGATTCAGATGCTGCCAGAGCCCTCTCTCAACGCTTTCGCGTTCGGTGCGTGCTTCGGGCTGGCCCAAGCGCTCCCGCCGAATTCGCCCCGGGTGGGACGGGAGCTCCAGGATGCCGCAGATGCGGTCGCTCGTTCCCTCCTCAAACAGTGGGTCATGCCGCGGGACGATCACGCGGATCTTCGGGAAGAGGCGCTGCGATTCATTCGTGTTCACGCCGTAGATCAGGCGCTGACACCTGGAAAGGTCGCGACTGAGTTCGGAGTCTCCGAGCGCAAGTTGCAAGCCGTTTTCCAGCAGGCCGATGAAACGGTAGTTCGAGTCATCAGGCGCAGTCGAGCTGAACTCGCCAGCATTTTGCTCGAAGAGGATCCGGACTGCGAGCCTGCGGTCGCAGCTACCCGCTCCGGCTTCACCTCCGCCAAGTTCTTGCGGGCAGCTCTCGGTGAGCTTGACGGTGAAGAGCGCCCGCCTCGTCCTCGAGCTCGCGATTAGCGCTCGACTTGCTCAAACCGAGCAGATTGTGCCGAGCGACCATCCGGTCTGCGCATTTCTCGCACTATTTCCGCACCGCTCTCCCGAGTTCACAATCTCCCCATACGGTGCTGTTGTGCCCGAGCGAGACGGGCGATCCCCCTACTTGAACTCGATACTTAGTCCCCTCTGGTCGCGCTATCCGGCGCGACGATCCGCGCCGCCTCGCCGCGCGTCAGAAAGGTCATCTTGACGAAGAACTTCGATTCCAACCGACCCGAACTCAACCGACGCAACCTTCTGGCCGTGGCCGCATGGTCGACACCGGTCATCGCGGTCGCGGCCGCGACCCCCATGGCGGTCGCATCGAGCTCCGGCGGAACGCGCACGATCACCACGCCGGGGAACACGACCATCCGCGTCACGGGCCAGGTGCGCACCATCGACTTCACTGTCATCGGCGGTGGTGGAGGTGGAACGGCGACCTCTCCGGCACCTTCTCACCAAGGCTCGCGACTCGTCGGAACGATCACGCTGCCCGCCTCGACTACGAGCCGTAACATCAACATCATCGTTGGCGGCGGTGCCGGAGCCACCGGTGTGGGTGGAACGGGTTACGGAACCGGTGGAACCGCGCCGCTGTATGGCGGTGGCGGTGGGTCGTCGATCGCCATCGACAGCACCGTCGTCGTCGTCGCAGGCGGTGGCGGCGGGCGATCTGTCGTCAGCGGAACACAGAACACGTACACGGTCATCGACCGCTACGCGACCAACACTCAGGTTCCCTCCACTGGGTCGGGCGCCGGCACGGTCAACGGGATGACCCGCCAGGCCACGCAGACGTCTACCACCCAGGTGTTCGTCGGAGCCCCCGGCGCCGGGGCGTCCGGAGCGACCGGCGGCGCGGGCGGAACAGCTGCAGCGAACTTCCAGTCGACAAACGCCTCAGGAACGATCACGCGGTCGGCCGGTGCTGCAGGTGGCAATCATGGAACTGGCGCAAACGGTGGCGGAAACGGTGCGGCTGGAACGACGCACGGTGGCGGAAGCACTGGTGCCGGCGGTGGCGGTTACGCGGGTGGCGGTTCCGGAGGTGCCATCCAGAAGGCGGCCACGAACCTTGCTCTCGACGCCACTGGCGGTGGCGGCGGCGGCTCGAACTTCGTCGCAGCTACCGGGGTTCTCGTGACCACCACCGGCACGAGCAACCTGTTGCCCGTCGGGCCTGGTGGCCACAACGGCAGCGTTGTCGTGACCTGGACTACCTAAACCTTCGAGCGAGGAGTATCTCGCTTCGCACGATGGGGCATCCGCTGAGGCGGGTGCCCCATCGTCATATCGCGTCTCATCGCGATAACCGCGCCGCCTCCGAATCCGGAAGTTCTCTGCGCCGCGAGCAAGCCAGGCTCACTCAGCGCTGACTCGGCCGGTCTCTTCTGCCGTGGCCCGCCGGAACATCCGCATGTTCCTGAAGCCACTCGATGCAGCCGCTTCCTTGAGCTCCTGGATCGTCGGGGTGCCAGATCCGAGGAAATCCTCGGCGAGCGCGATGCGCGTCTCCCGCAGCAGCCTCGCCGGGGTTGTGCCCGTCTCCCTGAAGACGCGGTGCAGGTGCGACTGGGAGATGCCGAGCTGGTGTCCCAGTTCGACGACGGAGAACTCGGGGTTGTGCGCTTGTTGGGTGATGATGCTCTGTGCGCGTGCGAGGAGGCTCGCGGTGGCGCCTTGAGCCGTCGTCTTGCGCATCGACGAACGGACCACGGCGATCACGAGGCTCTCGATAGCTGTGCGCCAGGCGGGAAAGGTGGGGCTGTCGCCATCGATAGGGCCATCGAGCGATGCCATGGCCGCACTCGTGAGCACCTTGCGGAGGTGAGCGTTCGGGATGCGCGGGCCCGTATATCTATAGTTCGGGCCAAGCACAGCCTCAATTTTCCATCGGCGGATGCCGAAGATCAGGCGGGTGGAAGGCTCGGTCGTTTCGATGAGTATCGGTTCAGTCGTGTTGTGCACGAAGAACGGCGGGGGAGTAGCGGCTTCTGTTTCGTTTTGTCGGAGGAGACGCGAGGTGCCCTGCATCGCCAGGCTGATGAAGACCAGGTCGCTCTTCTCGCTCGACGCAGCTGGCACCTCGACTGACATCGGCGAGAACCAGACCCGGCCGATGACGACTGTCGCGCTCGTGGCGAGGTCGGCGAAGATCTTGACTTCGCCGTCGGCCGAGATGAGGGTCGCGCCGCGGCTGACGAGCCACTCGATGGTGCGCTCGCCACGCAGGGCAATATCAAGCTCGGAGTTCACCAGCGCATTCCCTCCAGGTCTCGTCACGATGGGCTTCTATGTAACGGAATCCCTGTGCGCTGACCGCGGACCTACCGGGTGTACATGAAGCCGTGTCGAGTCTCACTGGTCGCCGCGTCGCGTAAAAATGCGTCGCACTTTTCGGCGGAAAATGCCATCTTCTGGCGGTTGTCGACGTGAACGAACTGCGGCGACGGAGACGTGCTTCAACTCGACTGTGCGCCCCGAAGATGTCCGCGTTCGCAGGTATCCCCGAACGCAGATCGCCCCGCGCATCTGAGTGGATGCGCGGGGCGATGAGAAGCGGACGAGCGGCTAGCGACCCGTCGGCTGGTACTCGCTCACCGTGTCGGCGGCGAGGTGCTTCTTGAGCTCGGCGATGCTGACCGTATCGAGGAAGACCACCGACTGATCACCGACCATGCCGGTGCCGTTCGTGGGGAGCGTGAAGCTGCGGATGTCGCTGCCGCGAACGTTGGTCATCGAGGAGACGATCTCGATCATCTTCGTGGGCGTGAGTGTGTCGTCAACACCCACATAGGGGATGAACTGCGTGACGATGTCATTGAGCTTCGCTGGGTTCGTGAGGGTCTCTGCCGTCAGCATCTTGTCGAGCACGGCCTTCACCCACGCCTGCTGATTGCGGACGCGCTGGTAGTCGCCGTCCGTGAAGGCGTAACGTTCGCGAACGAATGCGAGCGCCTCTTCGCCGTTCAGAGTGATGGGGCCGGCGGCGAACTGGTGGCCTGCCTTGTGCGAGGAGGTAAAGGCGACGTCGTTGTTGATCGTCACGCCGCCGAGTGCGTCTGTGATGCCAGCGAAGCCGTCGAAGTCGACCACGGCAACATGGTTGATGCGTTGACCAAGCAGACCTTCCACGGTCTGGACCACGAGGGGCACGCCGCCGTAGGAGAGAGCCGCGTTGATCTTTGCTTCCCCGTGGCCCGGAATCGCGAGCCAGCTGTCGCGCATGATCGACATGACCTGCACGTCGCTGCGGTCGGCGGGGATGTGCACAAGCATCATCGTGTCGCTGCGGCTTCCCAGGTCCGTCATGATCGAGGGGCTGCCCGGTGCTCGGGAGTCGCTACCCAGCAGGAGGATGTTGATCGGGGAGCCCGCATCGGTTTCGATCTGCGCAGGACGTCCCTCGTACTCGCCCGGGTCTCCCTCGAACGTCTCGATGGAGTCGAGCTTGCTCTGCACGTTCCACCAGATGATCCCGGCGCCGGCAACTGCCGCGACGAGGATTCCGACGAGCGTCCACAGAAGGATCTTCGGGCCGCGACGCTTCTTCTTGCCTTCGTTGCGGGCTCCTCGGCGGGTGCCGTCCGAGCCGCCGGTTGCGTCGTGCTCGAAGAGATCTGAGAGGGCGTCGTCGTTGTTTTGGGGGCGCGACGAAGCCTGGCCTGGGGTCTGCTCCATGCAGGCGAGTATGTCACGGGGCTGGTTTCTGGCACGATTCGGGCGCCTGGGCGGTCTTTCTGCATGCGTACGCACGCGAATGCACACCGAATATGTTTCGGGCGGGAAAACACGCCAGCGATGCGCAAAAAAGACCGGGGTAACCCTTTCGTTATGCGTGAACGTTGGGATACTCTCAGGAGGCACCCAGGATCTCTATGACGAGCCCACAGGCCCGGACAGAGCGCGGCCAGTGGCCTCGGAGACCCGAAGCGCATGCCTGGTTACCGACGCGGTGTGCGCGCCAAGAAGTACTCATCTCTTATTGGAGCACACGTGACGCCTCCCACCTCAGGGCCAGCTACTGCGCAGATCCCCGTCGTAATCACGACGGACAGCGATCGCGACAGCAAGTCAGTGCCCTCGGTCGAGCCGCACTTCGCGCAGACCTCGGCTGAACCGACGGCTCGCGTTCAGCGCAGCATCAAGCGTCGCGCGAACTGGCGCCAGGGCTACGCACGACTTCTTGTGCTTACCGACCTCGCCGTCCTTGCAGTGGTCATGCTCGGCGCGCAGCTCATCTGGCTGGGCGGCGGCAACGCGGCTGTTCCTGCCGGTGGCAACGCGGTCATCAGCAGCGACGTCTCCTACTGGCTCGTCTCCGCCGTGATCGTCGCCGGCTGGGCGTGGATGCTCTCCCTCTTCGACACTCGTGACTACCGCATCCTCGGCTCTGGCTTCGAGGAGTACCGCGGTGTCTTCAACGCGTCGCTCATGCTCGCGGGAATCGTGTCGATCTTCGCGTACCTTTCCGCGTTCGAACTGGCTCGTGGTTACGTCCTGATCGCCTTCCCTGTCGGCACGCTTGCGCTCATCCTGTCGCGTTGGATCGGACGCCAGTGGCTGGTCCGCCAGCGCAAGGGCGGCAACCTGCAGGCTCGAGTGCTGCTCGTGGGTTCGCGCTACTCGGTCCTCGACCTCAACCGCGACCTCTCGCGTCGCGACGCCGCCGGCTACAACGTCGTCGGGGCCTGCCTCATCGATGGGAAGAGCGGTGAGCTCGACCTCAACGCTCCCGACTTCCTGCCGGGCACTGAAGTGCCGATCGGTGGCAACCCCGAAGACCTCGCCGGTTCGCTTGATGCCATCGGCGCCGACACCGTGGTCATCGCGGGCAACGACGTCACATCGACGCAGTGGCTCCGCGAGGTGGGCTGGGACCTCGACCCCGACCGTCACTTCCTGATCGTCGCGCCTGGTCTGCTGGATGTGGGTGGCCCCCGCATCGTCACCCGCCCTGTCGCAGGACTCCCGCTGCTGCACGTCGACTCCCCGAAGTTCACGCGCATGGGCCTGCTGCTCAAGCGCGCGTTCGACGTTCTCGTCTCCGGTCTCCTCATCCTGGTGCTCTCGCCGATCCTCATCGGAACCGCCATCGCGGTCGCGGTGACCTCGCCTGGTGGTGTGTTCTTCAAGCAGGAGCGCGTTGGCTACGGCGGCAGCCGCTTCACGATGTGGAAGTTCCGCAGCATGCGCGCCGACGCTGAAGAGGTGCTCAAGAAGCTGCAGAGCGAGCGTCGCGATGCCGGCAACGACATCCTCTTCAAGATGAAGGACGACCCGCGCATCACGAAGGTCGGCAAGTTCATCCGTCGCTATTCGATCGACGAGCTCCCGCAGTTGTTCAACGTCTTCGGTGGCTCCATGTCGCTGGTCGGTCCGCGCCCGCCGCTTGACCGCGAGGTCAAGCAGTATGAGGACCACGTGCACCGTCGCTTCATGGTGAAGCCTGGCATCACGGGCCTCTGGCAGGTCAGCGGACGCTCGAACCTCACGTGGGAGGAGACGGTTCGCCTCGACCTCTACTACGTCGAGAACTGGTCGATGGCCGGCGACTTGGTCATCCTCTTCCGCACGGCCCGCGCCGTCGTCGCGAGCGAAGGCGCCTACTAGCCCGACTTTGCGGTGTGAAGCGGCGGTTGCTCACCAGTGAGCATCCGCCGTTTTCTGTCTCGGTGAGTGATGAACCTCCGTCGTCCCGCGTAAACAGTAGGCTGACGGGATGGACCTGGGGACACGCGATGAGCGACGTGAAAGCGAAGAGCTCTTCGACGCCGTCGTCTTCCCGGTGCAATCGCTGGCGCTTGTCCGCGATGAGGAGACCGGCGACGTCACACTCCTCTCGCTCACGGACACTGACTGCAAGCCGCTCGTGCTGAGCGGTACGGCGGCTGTCATCTGGGATGAGCTTGACGGCGAGCGCACCCTGCGTCTCGTCGTGAGTGAGCTGGCGCGCGAGTATGAGCTCGATGAGCTGGTCATCGGCGAGCAGGTGCTGGCTTTCGTGACGCAGCTGCTGGATGCTCAGCTGCTGCAGAAGCGTGCCTCAGAAGCTACTACCACCTGAGCGTTCCGTGGCTGCGCCGTTGGGGACTCAGCGTTTGTCGAACGCCCGCAGGTCGCGCCTCGCCTGCACGAGCCCGTGCATCCCGCGGCTGACGCGTCGCCACCACGCCTGGCGGAGGCTGATCGCCCCGTTGCGGAGCTCCGGGTCGATGGCCTCGAGGTCCGCGCGTGAGGGGAAGAATGCTCGGACGGCGATGCCCGGCTTCTTGAGCAGCGGTGCCCGCTGGAGTTTGAGCATCCAGCCGGTCATAGCGTGTTCGGCTTTCGCGTTGAGTCGCCACAGGCGCAGCGGTTCGCTCGCGGCGGAGTTGGGAACGAGTGGGACGTCGTGGCCGAGGTCGACGAGGAGCCGTCGCGCCGTCTGCGTAGAGTCGGTGCCCACCGCGTCTTGAAGGATCTGCTCGGTGAGTGACGGCGAGGTGCGGGTGGGGGAGACGTACGCGGCGTCTGTGCCTTCCATCTTCTTGAGCGCCTCGACGAGCTCGGCGTACTCGGTCATCTGACGAGAGTCCTCCGAGACCTGGCCTTCCTCGCGGAGCGAGTGCAGGGCGAGTACCAGTGCGCTTCCTGCACGGTCGGGGGTCTCGATGGGGTGGCCGGCGACGCTGACCTGGATGCGGTGCCTCCACAGGCGGTCGAATGCCTCCTGGGGCTTGCCGAGGAAGCCTGGCCAGTAGTGATGCACGTCGATGTCGTTGGGCCACGACTCGTGGATGAGGGTGCGCGAGTGTTGCTCGAGGAGCTTCGGGAAGTCGGGCCAGGGGCGGGGTGTCCAGCCGTAGGCGCCGAGTGCCTCGATGAGGTCTTTTGTGCGGGCAGGTTCGACGACGATGTCGACATCGGTCGAGTACCTGCGGGTGCGGAGTCCCAGTTCGGCTGAGATGGGCCCCTTGATGACGAGCATGCGGATGCCGTGTTCACGGGCGACGTGCTGCGCCAGGGCAGTCGACAGCGCAACTCCGTCGCTCACCGAGAAAGCGATGGTCGCGGTATCCGGAGACGCGCCGGCTGCTGTCACTGAGGTCCTTACATCTGCGTCGGGAGCCTGGAGAACTCGCAACTGTGAGCATATCGAGGTCTGTGAGCGGATGCGCGTGCTCGGTGCAGGTCAGGGCGGTGCGTCTGGTTGCGTTCGGACGTTCGTGGGTCCCGTGAGTACCCCGGGTGTATCCGGATGCGCGCTGTAAATGCGTGAATCTTCCGCGATTTGTCATGGGGAATAAGGGAAAATCTCCCCATGGCGTCTTGGTTAGCGAGCTACTTGCCGCGTTTTTCTTAAGATCTTTGGTTGCAGGCGTGAAGTTGGGTTCTGTTAACGCAGTACTTAACAAATGGTTGGTCTGTGACTGGCCGTTCCTAGCTCCCCCGCAGACTCCGGCTCTTGACGCCGGGACATCGAAAAGGTCCCCCCATGACGCAGCTCGAAACTTCGAAGCGCAACCAGACTTCCTCTCGTCGCACCCTCCTGAAGGCGGCAGCGTGGGCGACTCCGGTGATTACGATCGCGGTCGCGGCACCGCTCGCGGCCGCATCCATCAATGACGCGTCGCTGGCGTTGCAGCAGCAGGCCAACAACGGGAGCTTTCCGAACGACCTCGAATCGAGCGGCACCACCTTCCCGATTCCGATCTCTTTCAATCGACCTGGACAGTTGCGCCTGATCAATGGTCCTGGAGTCATTTCCGGACCCCTGACGGGGACGGTCACAGTCGCGTTCCTGTCAAGTTCGAACCTGAGCGCCTTGGGTGGAAATGTCACGCTGCGCGGGTTCGGTCCCACGGCCATTCAGGGAGCGACCATGGGTGCGATTACGAAGTCGACTGTCTTCGTGAAAGATGACGGTGGCGGAGACATCTTCGCCACGAACGTGACGCGCGCGTTCACGCTCACGGCTGCTCAAATCAACGGCAACGTCGACTTCGCCTCGACGATCACTTGGGGCGTGACCGTCGCCAGTGGGTCGGCGCTTCCCACAGGCGGCTCCGTCACGTACTCCGTGACCGTGACGCTGAACAGTCCGCTCGGCTCCTTTGACCCGGCGGTAGGGCAGCTCACGCGCACATTCTGATGCGTTTCGCGGGGCAGTTCCGAGCTCCGGGACATCGCCGCAGCGTTGGTGTGCTTGGTAGTGTGTGCAATATGACGAGAACACTGCGCCTGAATCCCCTTGGCGTAGACGTCGAACTCAGGTTTGAGGAGAGTATCTCGGCTGAGTTCGAGGCAGATCTGCGGGAATCGTGGGCGGATGTTTCTGGCCCGCCGGGGGAGGCAGAGCCAGACGAGACTCATCGTCTCTCGCTCGCGCCGCTCGACGAGCCCGAAGTCAGCGATGTTGTCTGCGGTTCGGCTGCTGATCTGGCCTCGCAGCTGTCGACGATCGTGACGCTCGATGCGATCGAGCACAACGGGGGCCGGCTCGTGATGATCCACGCGGCGGGTATCGCCCTCGATGACGGTCGTGTCATTGCCTTTGTCGGGCCGTCGGGTCGTGGCAAGACGACGCTCGCGAGGTCGCTCGGGCGTGAGTACGGGTACGTCACCGATGAGACGCTTGCTGTCGACTTCGATGGCAACGTTCTACCGTACCGCAAGCCGCTCTCGGTCGTTGTCGACCCGAGTGAGCCGAAGGCGCAGTTGTCGCCCGCCAAGCTCGGCTTACGGCCGTTGCCGGACGCCCCCTTGCGGATCGCCGCCATCGTGCTGCTGCACCGCGTCGAGGAGCACGAGCTCGAGAGGGGGCCGCAGCTGTCTCCTGTCGCGACGGGCAGCGCTATCGGCTGGATGGTGCCGGAGTTGAGCTATCTTCCGGCGCTTCCTGACCCGCTCGTGCAGCTTGCTGAGCTCATCGATTCGACCGACGGAGTGCGTCGGGTCACGTATTCCGAAGCGTCGCAGGTTGTTGCGCTTGTCCCGGAGATCCTGAAGTCGCACGGCGACGTACAGCCGTGGACTTCGGGGCACAGCGAGCCGGATTCGACGACGCCGTCGGCGACGGTTGGCGAGGATTCTTACCGCCGTGCAGCGGGCGTGCATTGGCTGTTGTTCGCGAACGAGGTGGTCACGCTCGAGTCGCGCATGGTGCGCCAGCTGGCCGGTATCGCTCCTGGCCTCTGGGAGCTGCTCGGTGAGTGGACCACGCTCACTCAGCTGACGACGGAGCTCATCGAGCAGTACGGCGAAGTGGCCGATGCGCGAGGGCTCGTGCAGGTGGCTCTTGACGGGCTCCTGGAGGCGAACCTCGTCGAGCGCGTTCAGGCTGCTGTCGTCGGCACGTCGGCGGTTCGGTGAGCGACGCAGAGCTCGCGGGCACGCCGGCGAAGCGGGCCCCGCGTTCTCGTCTGCGGCGCGTTACCTCGCATCCGCTTTTTCATCTTGTCGCCGCGTTTGCCGTGCTTGCGCTGGTGCAGGCCTTCTTTGTGAAGGTGTACGCGATCCCGTCGGCGTCGATGGATGACACGCTCGCCGTCGGCGACCGAATCCTGGTGAACCGCCTCGCGTACCTCGGCGACCCCGAACCGGCGACGGGTGACATCGTCGTCTTCGCTGCGTCCGATACCTGGGACGAGGCGCCTCCGGAGCCGCCGAGCGACCCGTTGCGGTTCGCGGCTCGCGTGGTCGGCGAGGTGTTTGGCATCGGCCAGGGCTTCTCGCACATCCTCGTGAAGCGCGTCATCGCCACGGGCGGGCAGACGATGGCGGTTGACCCCGCAACGGGCGGCATCGTCGTCGACGGTGTTGCGCTCGACGAGAGTGCCTACGTCGATCTCGACTTCGAGTTCGTGCCCGGCACCCTCGACTGCTCGACATCGCCGGCTTCGCTTCGCTGCTTCGACGAGTTCACGGTGCCCGAGGGGCAGATCGTTGTGCTCGGCGACAACCGCACGAACTCTTCCGACTCGCTCGCGGCCTGCCGCGGCGGGGGAGTGGATGCATCCTGCCTGCGCACTGTGCGCGACGACGACGTCGTCGGTGAAGTCTTCTCGATCGTGTGGCCACTGCCGAGGTTCGGCGGGGTGTAAGCGCGCTTGTTCTACTGCGCCCACTCGCAGGGCGTGGGTGGCGCCGAGGGACGGTACCGGTGCGCAGCCGGAACACCAGCAGGTGGTCGATAGTCTGCTCAGCCGGATCACCCGCCAAAAAGTGATTCCTAGGGCACATGCTCATTTTCCTCGAATGATCCCGGGGACTTCTGCCCGTGGCGGCGTGGACATGTGAATCGGTCCCTAAGGTGGGGTGATGGGCTTCGCGAACACACGTTGCTGAGGCCCTGGAACGGCGGCCCGATGAGCATCCGTCGGTCATCACACTGCTGGGGGGCAGTTATGAACACACTGGACATCTGCATCGTCTCCGGGGCCGACTTCGTGGCGCTCCACTCATATGTGAATCACTCCGTCTACGCGCGGGAGTTCGGTTACGATTTCCGCTTCGAGGCGGGAGTCGCCGAGGCAGTCGAGAACGTCTTCTTCTTCAAGACTGCCGCTATCGAACGTGTCATCGAGCGGTACGACTGGGTCGTGTGGATGGACGACGACACGTTTGTCACTGACTTCTCCCGAGACCGCATCAGGGACCTGATCGACGGGGCTGAGGCCACTGGCGTCTCCTTTGTCGTTGCGAGCGGGCCGGAAGAACCCAACGGCTTCTTTTCCATGTTGAACAGCGGCGTGATGCTCCTGAAGAACTGCCCCGAGAACGTCGAGATGCTCGGCAACATGAACGACGAGAGCCTCGCACGTGCCCGCGCCTGGTGGGACGACGACAAGTTCGGGGTGTTCACGGGCGGCGACCAGGACATCATCATCTGGATGCTCCACGACCGTGACTGGCTTCCTCGAACCAAGATCGTCAATCATCGCGAGCTCAACTCCCGAACCCACCACTACGAGAACTCACTCGACGACGCCTTCATTTGCCACTTCTGCGGGCACTGGGACAAGGCGCTCTCGATCGCGCAATTCGCGGAACGCTTCCACACGAACCAGGCCCTGGTGCCGAGCGAACTTGCCGTCAAATACTCGATCAAACGCCTGAACCCTCAATCGCGGGCCACGGTGCGTCTGCGCGGGGGAGTAGCGCGTCTTGCCGCGCGGGCCAAGCACCTGCTTCGGCCAGTCCTGGAGCTCAGCGAGCGGTCGGGTCGTCGCTCCGGGCTTCGCATCGCGGCGCACCGGCTCCGAGCCGCTCTGCGGTAGTTTTCTGCTCCACCAAGCAGATAATCGCGTGCCTTTCCGTCTTGGGCCCACAAAGGTCACGCGTCGAGTCCGCTGATCGTGCGACGGGAATCCCCATTCCTACTAGTGTGTTCACCGGGCTTCTCACTCGGGCTCGAGAACGACGAAGCGGAGATTGTTGATGCCACGCGCCCTGATCACGGGAATTACCGGCCAGGATGGCCTTTACCTTGCAGAGTTGCTGCTGGGGAAGGGCTACGAGGTGTTTGGGCTCATTCGTGGGCAGAACAACCCGAAGCTGGAGCTTGTGCAGCGCACGGTTCCTGACGTGAAGATCCTCACGGGTGACCTGACGGACGCCTCCTCGCTTACGCGCGTGCTCAACGCGTCGCAGCCAGACGAGGTGTACAACCTCGGCGCGATCTCCTTTGTCGCTTACTCGTGGGAGAACGCCTCGGTCACGACGGATGTGACGGGCAAGGGTGTGCTGAACATTCTGGAGGCCACGCGTCTGTGGGCTGGGTCGGACCTGGACAAGGTTCGCTTCTACCAGGCTTCCTCGTCGGAGATGTTCGGCAAGGTGCAGCAGGTTCCGCAGAGCGAAGAAACCCTGCTGTGGCCGCGCTCGCCGTACGGCGTCGCCAAGACCTACGGCCACTACATGACGATCAACTACCGCGAGTCGTACGGCATGCACGCCTCGAGCGGCATCCTCTTCAACCACGAGTCGCCCCGCCGCGGCCCGGAGTTCGTGACGCGCAAGGTGACGCAGGCGGTCGCGCGCATCAAGCTGGGTCTGCAGGACGAGATCGTGATGGGCAATCTGGACGCGAAGCGCGACTGGGGCTTCGCGGGCGACTACGTCGACGCGATGTGGCGCATGCTGCAGCAGGACGAGGCTGACGACTACGTGGTCGCGACGGGCGAGACGCATTCCATCGAGGAGCTGCTGGATGTGGCGTTCCAGGCCGCGGAGCTCGACGATTGGCGCCAGCACGTGCGTCAGGCGCCGGAATTCATGCGCCCGGCCGAGGTTGACCTCCTGATCGGTGACCCGTCGAAGGCGCGCGAGAAGCTGGAATGGACGCCGACAGTGTCGTTCAAGGGACTTGTGCAGATGATGGTCGAGAACGACCTCAAGGAGCAGGCTCAGCTGAACCGCTGAGGTTTGCGTTCGCGAGTGCTGAGCTTCAGATGAGGCCGCCACTCGCGACTGCTGTTGGGCACAGGTGAGGTTGCGCGTTGAAGGGAAGAGTCATGTCGAGGATTATGCTGACCGGGGCGACGGGGCAGGACGGCTCCTACCTCCTGGACGTGCTACTGGAGCGGGGCGACGAGGTGCACGCGGTCGTGCGCAGCCCCGAGGAAGCGGAGAGCCTGAATGCACGGCCTCGCGTGACTGCGCATCTCGCCGACCTCTCGAACACGCTGGCGTTGCCGGACGTGGTGGACGAGGTCGAGCCGCAGCAGTTGTACAACATCGGCGGTTTCTCGTCGGTGGCGCAATCCTGGAAGGAGCCCGCGCTGGCAGGGCTGGTGTCTGGGGTCGCGGTCGCTGGCCTCCTCGAAGGAGTTTCGCGGGTTCGCGCGCGCACGGGCAACGAGGCGCGTTTTCTGCAGGCGTCATCGTGCGAGATCTTCGGCGACTCTGCGCCGGCGCCGCAGTCGGAGCTCACTCCGATCGCGCCGACGAATCCGTACGGGGCGGCAAAGGCGTACGCGCAGCACGCGGTCGGGTTCGCGCGCGCGCAGGGCGAGTTCGCCGCATCCGTCATCCTCTATAACCACGAGTCCCCGCGTCGCCCGTTGTCGTTCGTGACGCGCAAGATCACGAACGGTGCTGCTCGCATCGCGGCTGGTCTCGATTCAGAGCTTCGCCTCGGGAACCTCGACGCGAAACGCGACTGGGGATGGGCGCCGGACTACGTGGACGCCATGGTGCGGGTCATGAACGCGGACGAGGCGGGCGACTACGTTGTCGCGACCGGCGTCGCGCACACCGTGCGCGACTTCGTCGCGGCAGCCTTCACCGCTGCAGGCGTCGAGGACTGGGAACAGTATGTCGTCATCGATGAGCGCTTCTACCGTCCGGTCGACGCTGCAGAGACTCGCGGCGACGCATCCCAACTCCGCACCGAGCTGGGCTGGGCACCAACAAAGGACCTCGCCGACATCGTCGCCGCCATGGTCGACCAGGACCAGCGCGAGATCTGACTGGGCATAGGTCGCACCAGGGAAAACATCTTCGTGGTGACATAATTCCCCACATTCTCCGGGCAATATCGGGGGGAGATCGCTCTCGAATCTGATGGTACTTTTCGACAAACCGTCCCCCACCCCGAGAGACGCTCGTGCCAACCAAGTTCTCGATACCCTGGGCCGCGCAGGTCCTCCTCCCCGCAGCCGCACGACGCCTCGCGAAGCTGCGGAAAGAGCGTTGGCGGATTGCCGAGATTCCCTCCAGAAACAGCCCCCAGGCGTCGATCTGGGGCAGCGAGATCGACGCCTGGGCGTCGTCCTCGGTTACCGAGGTGGTCGAGCACGTCACGCCTTCTGACAACTTCTCTGACGTCCTCAAGCGCGCCGTTGACAGAGCCACCGCGCTGCCGGGGCCAGTCACACCACTGACGCACCGCGCCAGGCTCGTCATGGCTCCAGGCGTCTATGGACAAGGGATCGCGTTCGACTACGCCTGGAAATCCAACATCGCGATAGAGCTGATCGCACCCGGGCGAGACGCGATCGTCGAGCCGACCGAGGACGTAGGTGCCCTCGAGCATGCCGGAATCTCATGCCTGATCGTGGGCATCACGTTCCGCAAGACCTCAGGTAACGCCTGGGTCGTGCATGGGTCCGGGCGCGCTGGTCTGGCTCGCGAGATGATCATGCACGACTGTCGCATCGAGGCGTTGAATGGGGCGCACGCGTTTGCGCATGAGAATGCCGCCGCGCACACGCTCTACATGTCGGAGGTCGTGGTGGAAGGGCGCATCTACCAGCACACGATTCGCACGTCGGTCGCCGAACCGACGCTTGCCATCTGGGATGCGTGCGAGGCGGATCTTTGCGACTTCGGGGACGAGTCGGCGCATTCGGACGATCTTCTGGTCGTGCGCGGTGGCAGCTCTTCCTCCGACACCTTCACCATCAGTTTTCAACGCACTGGATCTCCGTGGCGACCACGACTTTCGGCCGGTATCGATCCAACGTCTGGGATCAAGAAGACGAACAGCCGACGCGTCGAGTTCGAGGAGCCCGCCGTCGATGCTTATCCCGTTCTCGATCGGAACGAACGGATGCTACTGGCCTAACGACCTTGAACTGGTGGGTGAACTGCTCACTGAGAGTTTGCGGGTCGTCGGCTGCGGAAGGCCAACTCAACTGCAGGGGCCGACATCAACAACTGGTGCTGTTCCGTCTTCCAGGTATCGTGGCGCCGAAGAGCGATCGCCATCCCGAGGCCGATCATGATGAAGCTCGGCTGAGTAATGAAGACTTCGCCGAGGCGAGAGGCGCATAGCAGGGTCACGACGGCGGCCGCCTCGACTATGCGAGCATCCAGCGTGGATTTTCCCTTTGCCATGAACTGGAAACCTGCGAACGCTATGAGCGCGAGGAATGCCAGGAGGAGCGGATACCCGCCCTCGGCCAGCAGACCCCAGTACGAGTTGTGGAAGAACCAGCGGTCGCCTGCGACTTCAGTGGTCGCTTCGCCGAGTCCGTGCCCATACCAGGGGGCGGCGAGGACCTTGTCTAGTGAGGCAGCATCGATACGCTCGCGCAGGGCGTCAGAACCGGAACGGTCAGCGTACTGACCGGCTTGCGCGAAGTTAGTCTCGATGTAGAGGAACGCCCAATAAAGGAGCGCGGCGAGGCAGATTCGGAAGAACGGCCCGAGATGGCGCGCGATCAGGAGCCAGATGATGCCAGCTGCCAGGGCGGCCATCGACGTACGTGAATCCGTCAGGACGACTGCGCCGCCTCCCGCGGCAACGAGGAGGATTTTCACCCAGGTGCGCTTCACGATGAGCAGAAGCAGCACTGTCATGACTGCGTAGGTGAGGCCGGCCACGTTCTTATCGGTCAGGTAACCCGTGAGCAGGCTGCCGTAGGGCCGCGGCGCTATGCCTGCGTAGAAGAGGGGGATATTCACGGCCAGGCCCACGCCGAAACCTTTGAGGCCGGAGACGATGTCAATGCGACCGCTCGCGATGAACCCCGCGAGCAGCATCATCGTCACGATTCGCACAAGGCGCGTGGCATCGGCATCGGTCGGGCCTGTCAGTACGGCGACAATGCCCAGGTAGGCGACGATGCAGATGCAGATGACAGGGAACCAACGCGCGCCCTCGAGAGACCGTTCGGGGCGCCGGAACATGGAGATGCCGACGAGCGCGACTCCCGCGAGATCGTTAACGGTGAAGCCGATCCCGAGTAAGTCGTCGCGAAGCACGAACATGAACATCAGGACTGCGTCGATGATGCGCGTGTTGCCGACCGCTGCGAAGGAATCGCGGAAGAACTCGGTCGTCTTCCCGGTCGGTTTCGTATCGGTCGCAGTGTCTGTCACAGACTCGATGCTACGGTGTCTTGTTAGTGCTGACCAACAGCACCGCGACAAGTCTGACCGGGGGGTAAGGCTTGGAGCACTTGACCTTCACATAGTTTGCGATCGAGTCCATATCCGGGTTCAAGCCCTAAAATGGCAGCATCGACGTGGAGCAGGTTCACGAGTCTGGTGGCTTCTTGATGGCTGAAAGCAGGAGCGCTCGCGCGCGTGCCGAGACTCGTCAGCGACCTCGAGTGGCAATTGCCCACGACTACATCACACAGCGTGGGGGTGCCGAGCGGCTGCTTCTCTCGATGCATCACGCTTTTCCGGACGCCCGTATCTATACGACGCTGTATGAGCCCGACGCGACGTATCCGGAGTTCAAGGACCTCGACATCGTCGTATCGCCCATCAACAGGTTCAGTGCCTTCCGCAGAGATCACCGCAAGGCGCTCCCATTCCTTGCGCCAGCCAGTTCCGGCATTCACATCGACGCCGACGTGGTGCTGGCATCGACCACAGGCTGGGCGCACGGATTCAAGACCAACGGGCAGATGATCGCTTACTGCAACACGCCAGCGCGCTTCCTCTACCTACCCGAGCAATACCTCGGGGATGCTGGGCCGCTTTCTCTCCGTGCGCTCGGGTTGCGCTTCCTGTCGCCGTTCCTCCGAGCCTGGGATCAGCGTGCAGCGAAGCGCGTCGAAACCTACGTCTCAAACTCCTCTGCGATCCGCGAGCGGGTTCGGACCGTCTACGGGCGCGAGTCGGAGGTTGTGTACCCCGCGCAGAGCGTCAACATCAACGGCCCGCGTGTACCGGCCGTCGGCCTCGAGGACTTCGTCGGCGACGGTGGGCACCTGCTGCTGGTCTCCCGTCTCATGCCGTACAAGAACGTGGACAAAGCGATCGCGGCCGTCGCCTCGCTGCCGAACGAGCGATTGGTGATCGTCGGAGACGGCCCTCAGCGAGCTGACCTTGTAGCCTCCCTCCCCGACAACGTCCGGCTTGTGTCGGGCATCAGCGATGAGGAGCTTCGTTGGCTGTACGCTCGGAGCCGTGCCCTCGTCGCGCCATCTTTCGAGGACTTCGGTCTCACCGTGGTTGAGGCTGCAGCATGGGGTAAACCGAGCATCGCGCTCCGAGCCGGCGGCTACCTCGACACCGTGGCCGAAGGCGTGACGGGCCGTTTCTTCGACGCGGCCGATGCGAAGAGCATCGCCGCGGCGATCGCAGCCTCGCGCTTCGACGTCTGGGACGTGACTCGCATCAAGGAACACGCCCGCGAGTTCTCGGAAGAGGCGTTCGCTCGAAAGCTCCAAAAACTCGTAGATGAGACCCTGGCACGCGCGGGAGCATGACTGTGTCTCCTCGACCGTTTGCCAATCGTGATGAACTTGCTACTGTGGAATCTCCTCGCGTCCGCGGGCACCATGCCCCGGGCGCGAATTGTTGTGTAGAGAGAGGGTTGCGGCGTGACCGTACTTGACTTCCTTCGGCTTACGGGCCGGAACTGGAAGACGTTGGCCATTGGCGTCATCGTCGGCCTCATCGCAGCCTTCGGCTACACCCAGGTTCAGCCTCATGTCTTCGCGGCGTCCTCCTCTGGCTACGTGGTCTCCGGCCCCACTGACGGCTTCTTCAGCGGCTCGGAAGCGTCGATCGCGAAGGCGAACAGCTATTTGGCGCTGATCAACAGCAAGCCCGTCTACGACAAGATCGCTGCCAACCCGAACTCAGGGCTCGCCGAGGGCGAGACTCTCAACGGCCGTCTGTCCGCTGTAGTCGCGCCGAACAGTGAACTCATTCAGGTGAACGCGACTGCAGGTTCCCCGAGCTCAGCGGTCGCGCTGGCAAACGGCGCGCTTCAGGCGATGGCTGATGTCATCACCGACATGGAGACGCAGATGGGTGGGGGTGTGTCCAACGTCACGGTGTTCCCCCTCGAGGATGCCACCGAACCCACGACCCCAGTGAGCCCCAACCTCCGCAATAACCTAATCATCGGCGGCGGTATCGGCCTCATTCTCGCTTACGCCTTCGTTTTCCTCCGCAAGGCGCTCGACGTCAAGGTGCGCAGCTCGAAGGACCTCGCGGCCGCAGCCCGGGTCGGTGCCCTCGGCCGCATCCCGAAGTCACCACAGCTCATGGGCAAGAACCGAGGTACGAACGACGCCGACGCGATCGCCGCCGAGTCGTTCCGCCGCCTCCGCACAAACTTGCGATTTGCCAGTATCGACGAGGAGATTCGCTCCTTCGTCGTCACCAGTGCCAACGCTGGTGAAGGAAAGTCGACGATCGCGACCTCGCTGGCTCAGGTGCTCGCGCAGTCGAACACTCCGACCATCCTCATCGACGCTGACCTCCGACGCCCGACTGTCGCGACGGTCCTCGGCATCGACGGCAAAGTCGGACTCAGCGAGGTGCTGAGCGGACAGGTCTCGCTCGAGGACGCGCTTGTCGCATCCAAGATCCCCGGCCTCTACGTGCTGCCGTCTGGTCGCATCCCCCCGAACCCGTCGGAGATGCTCGGGTCCGAGGCGATGAAGTCGATCATCAAACTGCTCTCGACCGAATACATCGTTGTCATCGACGCGCCGCCGCTGCTGCCCGTCACGGACGCCGCCGTGCTCTCGACCCGCGTTGACGGTGTTGTGCTCGTTGCGACAGCAGGGCGCACGCGCCGCGAAGATGTGGCTTCCGCTCGAGACATGCTCGACCAGGTCAACGGTCGTCTGCTGGGTACCGTGCTCAATATGGTGCCGCCTCGCGACACTGCAGACGGCTACGAGTACCGCAGGAACCGCAGCTACTACGTCACGGCCGACAAGAAGGGCATGCCAGTGCTCAAGTCGGTCAAGGGCAAGGCAACGGACGACCCCGCCGAGGCCTTCGGGCTCCAGGCAGAGGCACCCAGTGCGCCCGCTCGCCAGTCGCTTGCTCCCTCGCGACCGAAGATTGGGCAGGCTCAGGGGTCGGCCGCTCCTGAAGTAGCCCCTGAGCAGGTACCCACGGCCCCCGCCCAGACGGCACCGGAGGCCGAGCTGCCAAGTCGACGCTCGCGTCGAGGCGCTTAGTGCCGAGTCTGCTCTTCGTCTGCCACGCCAATATCGCGCGATCAGCGGCGGCTGAGTTCCTCGCACGCGAACGACTTGGTGCTGACAACGACTGGCAGGTCTCGAGCGCTGGAGTGCGCGCGTTGGTCGGTGAGGACATCGACCCGACCATCGCACAGGCCGTCCACGGCCACGGGGTCGACACTTCCGGCCACGTGGCCAGGCAGGTTGATGCCTCAATGCTTCAGTCTGCGGACCTGGTGCTGGCGTTCGAGGGAACGCATCGGTCGTGGATGCTGAGCGAGTGGCCGAAGTCTGTTAAGAAGACCTTCACGATTCGAAGCGCGGCAACGCTCCTGCAAACCGCTCCGCGGCGCGTTGCTCCGATTTCCTACCTTTCCAGCCATAAGACTCCGCCAGGCGGCGATATCGATTTCGCCGACCCGTACGGTCGCGGCCCGGCTGTGGCTGAGCAAGCCGTGGCAGAGATCGATGCCCTCCTAGCGGTTATCCTTCCTGGTATCGACGCCGTAGCTCGGCCACCCCGTCTGCAGACGGACTGACTTCAAAGGACGAAACGTGAACATCGCACGCTTCCTCACTGAGGCACCGCCGTCCATCCGCTGGCGGATCGGCGTCGCGGCGTCCCGCCTCGTGTTCAGCAAGGCCTTCGCGGCCTTCGGTGCGGGCAGCGTCATCGTCAAGCCCCTCCGCCTCCGAGGCGTCGAGCGCATCCGCATCGGGCGCGACTGCGCGATCTACGAAGGCTCATGGCTCGAGGCCGAGCAGGGGGCGAGCATCGCGATCGGCGACCGCGTCTACATGGGTCACGACGTGCACGTGCACGCGGTTGGTGGCGTCACTATCGGACCCGGCTGTCTGCTCGCCGACGGGGTGCTCGTCAGTTCAGGCGGGCACGACATGAGCGACGACAAGTCGCTGGTGCCAGGAGCTCCGATCTCCATCGGCGCCAACTGCTTCATCGGTCAGCGGGCGATCGTCGTGGCCGGAGTGACCATCGGCGACGGAGCAATCATCGGCGCGGGGGCAGTTGTCACCCGCGACGTCCCTGCCGGGGCTACAGCCGCTGGAGTTCCTGCCCGCATCGTCTCCCCTGACCCGAGCACGACCCAGTGACCCGCCGCCGCGTCCTGCTGGTCAGCCCAGGCTTCCACGGCTACTGGAGCGCCGTCGCCGCGTCCTTCGAGGCGTTGGGGGCCGAGGTCACGACGCACCGCTACGACGAGCATTCGACGTTGGCGAGGCGCGCCCAGAACAAGCTCCTGCACGATCTGCCCGAGGGCCTCCGCTGGCGTGCCGCCGAGGACCAGGCGACGAGGCAAGCCGTCGAGCGTCTCCGTTCGGGGAACTTCGACGCGGTTGTGGTCATCAAGGGCGACCAGCTAGGTGCTGCCTGGTGGGACGCGCTGCAGCAGAGCCGCCTCCCTAGCGTGCTCTGGCTCTATGACGAGATACGTCGTACTCGGTACACGCTCGAGTTCCTCGCGAGCGTCGGCCCGGTGGCTAGTTACAGCCAGCACGACGTCGAGGCACTGCAGACCGCGGGCGTTCAAGCAACTCATGTCCCGCTCGGATATGACTCGCTGCTCGGGTTCTCGCCGGTGCCTTCATCCGCCGTCACTCTTGTCGGCGCTCGCTACCCCAATCGCGAGGCGCTCATGGCGGGCATCCAATCGTCGGGTGTCCCCGTTCGCGCGTACGGGCGAGAATGGTCGCGCCGAATCTGGGACGTCGCCCGCACTCGTCGCCTCCGCGGAGCAGGGGTTCCGGCAGGCGGAGACCTCAACCGCGCGGCCGCGTACGGCGTCATGGCCGGAAGCCTCGCGACACTCAACGTGCACTCGAACCAGGACGGCTTCACGATGCGAACGTTCGAGGCCGCCGGGGTTGGCGCCCTCGAGCTCATCGACCGCGCTGACGTCAGTGCCTTCTACGACGTCGGAAGCGAGGTCCTCGTGTTCGACTCCGTGGACGACATCGTCGAGTCCGCACGCAGGGCGCAGGTCGATGCCGGATGGGCGGCAAGCATCCGTTCGGCCGGACAGAAACGAACGCTCGCGGAGCACACGCTGATCCACCGCGCACGAAACCTGGAGGCCATGTGGGCCTGAAATTCAGCGATGACCTCGAAGCGTGGCACCGCTGGCAGGCGTCGCGTTCCCTGAAGAACCAGGTTATGAGGCGACTCAGGCGCCCCGCCGAGGCGCCCGAGTTTGTTCTCCTGACGAATGGTCCCGAACCGCGACTCCTGGTACCCATCGAAGCGCCGAAGCCGAGCACCATCGCCGCCTACACGGCGCCACTTCGCCTCCTGGGCGACGAACAGATCGCAGTGCTCGCCCCGAGCGACGTGAGCCACTTGCTCGAAGGGGACTGGACTGCCACTCGAGTCAGCGGTCGTGCCCTGCCCGACAGCCTTCGCGGGCTCCGCGCAGTGTTCTCGGCCGGCAACTATCTCCCAGCGGGCGAGCTCGCTTACGAATGGAGCAGAGCCCTCGGGGCACGCTTCGTCGTAGCCCAGCACGGCCTGATGACTCCGCTGGCGCCGCCCCTCGCGCACAACACGCACCTGCTCGCTTTCTCCGATGCGGATGCAGAGTTCTGGAAATCCGGTCGGGGTGACGTCAGTCACGAGGTCGTCGGGGCCCAGATCCTGTGGAACGCTGCCCAGCGTAGAAACGGCGTCGCCTCATCTCCCGACGCGAAGCCGGTTTTCCTCGGTCAACTGCACGGCGCGGAGCTCCCGCGTCGAATCTCAGCGGCAACGGCTCAGGGGTTCTGCCGCGAAACCGGGGCCGAGTATCGACCGCACCCTTCGGAGACCGACCGCCTCTCCCGTATCCAACACGACGTATGGCGGCGGCGAGGAGTTCAGTTCGAGAACTCAGGCCTGCCGCTCGGAGAGTTGCACCGTCCGGTTGTCTCAGTCTTCTCCACGGGAGTGTTGGAAGCGGCAGCATCTGGCGAACGGGCCTGGGTGACCTGCGCCGACGCACCCGATTGGGTGCAGGACTTCTGGGAGCGCTATGGTCTCTCCCAGTGGGGTGCGGAGCCAACGCCCGCCCCGCCTGTTCCCCAGACAGAACCAGCACAGTCGATAGCCGCGAGTCTCGCGCGAATTCTGGAGGGAGCCGCATGAGGATCCTCTGCGTCATCCCAGTCCGGGGAGGCTCGAAGGGCATCCCGGGCAAGAACGCGCGCCGCGTTGCCGGCAAGCCGCTCCTCGCGTGGACCGTTGAGCAGGCATTGGCCGCGCGGCCTGAGATGAACGTCCTCGTCTCAACCGACGACGAACAGCTGGCCGCTATCGCTCGAGCTGCCGGCGCCGACGTGCCGTGGCTTCGCCCCGCGCACCTCGCGGAGGACACGACCGCGACAGAGCCAGTGATCGAACACGCGATTGCGGAGTACACGGCCGCAAGCCGGCGACCCGATGCGGTCATGCTGCTGCAGGCGACATCGCCGTTGCGGCTGCCCGGGACGCTTGATCGTGCCATCGCGCAGTTCCAGACGAGCGGAGTCGACTCCATGGTCGGCGTCGTCCCTCAGGCTCCCTTCCTCTGGCAGCACGGACCGGGCGACGATGATCAGCCGCGCGCGCACTTCACCGTGGATGCTCGGCCGCGCCGCCAAGAGCTCGGGCGCACACAGATGTTCTACCGGGAGACCGGCTCGCTGTACATCACCAAGACCGAGATCTACGAAACGCTCCACAACCGCCTCGGCGGCAAGATCGGACTCTTCGAGATGGACGAACGAGAGGGCGTCGACATCGACACGATGCTCGACCTCTCGATCGCCGACCATCAGCTCACAAACCTCCACACTGACGCGGCCACCGCTGGGTCATCAGAATCAGCAACAACAACAGACAAGGACCCCGCTCAGTGATCATCGAGCGCAACCTCACGCCATACATCGTCTTCGCCGAAGACCCCATCGTTGTCGGCCTCCAGAAGATCAGCGCCAACCAGCAGCGCATCGTGTTCTGCGTCGACGAGCACGGACGCCTCCAGGGCTCCCTGTCTGACGGCGACTTCCGCCGCTGGATCGTCGCGAACCCCACCGCTTCCCTTGACGTCAGCTGCGTCGAGGTCTCGAACCGTCAGGTTCGGACCGCGCCGGCTGAGTCCACGCCTGCCGACCTCGCTCCGCTGCTCGGTCACGGCGGGGTCACCCACCTTCCGCTGGTCGACGAGACCAACCACCTCGTCGCGGTCACCATCGATCGCACGGATGTGCTCCGCATCGGCAACCACGAGATCGGTGACGGCAAGCCGGCGTTCCTGATCGCAGAGATCGGCATCAACCACAACGGCTCCGTCGACCTGGCCAAGGAGCTCGTCGACCTTGCCGCAGACGCTGGCGCCGACGCCGTCAAGTTCCAGCTTCGTGACCTCGACTCGCTCTACCGCCAGTCGGGCGGGTCCAGCGCCGGTGAAGACCTCGGCGCGCAGTACACGCTCAACCTGCTTTCGCGCTTCTCGCTGCCTGCCGAGGAGCTCTTCAAGGTCTTCGACCACGCGCGCGACCGCGGCGTCGACCTCATGTGCACGCCCTGGGACGCAAACAGCGTGCAGGCGCTTGTCGACTACGGCATCGACGGCCTCAAGATCGCGTCGGCCGACCTCACGAACCACGAGCTGCTGCGTGACGCAGGCTCGCGCGGCCTGCCGATGATCCTCTCGACGGGCATGTCCCGCGAAGCCGAGATCCTCGAGACCGTCGGCCTCATGCGCTCGCTCGGGTCGAGCTTCGCTCTCCTGCACTGCCAGTCGACCTACCCGGCGCCTTACAAGGACGTCAACCTCGCCTACCTCGACCGTCTCAAGGAGATCGGCGAGAGCATTGTCGGCTACTCGGGACACGAGCGCGGCTGGCATGTGCCGATCGCCGCGGTCGCCCGGGGCGCGCGCATCATCGAGAAGCACTTCACGATCGACCGCACGATGGAGGGCGTCGACCACAAGGTCTCGCTGCTCCCGGACGAGTTCCGGCAGATGGTGGAGCAGATCCGTGAGGTCGAGAGCGCCATCGGAAGCAACGGTCCCCGCGAGGTCTCGACCGGCGAGGCGATGAACCGCACGAACCTGGCCAAGTCGCTTGTCGCGAAGCGAGCCATCGCGCTTGGCGAGGTGCTGAAGCTCGAGGACATCGACATCAAGAGCCCGGGTCGCGGCCTCCAGCCCAACCGTCTCGGCGACCTGGTCGGTCGTACGACGAACCGCGCGATGGATGCAGGCGACTTCTTCTTCGACGGCGACCTGACTGACACCGCCCCTGTTGGCCGCGACTTCCAGTTCGACCGCCCGTGGGGCTTGCCGATCCGGTACCACGACTACAAGACCTTCATCAAGGACGCGACGCCCGACTTCCTGGAGTTCCACTTCTCCTACAAGGACCTCGAGATCGACCCGGACTCGGTCTTCACCGAGCCGCTCGACATGGACTTCACGACGCACCTCCCCGACCTGTACTCGGGGGACTTCATCGTCGACCTCGCGTCGTTCGACGACGAGCACTGGGAAAGGTCGATCCGCGAGGTGCAGCGCACTATCGACACCACGCGATCGCTGAAGAAGTGGTTCCTGAAGTCGACGGAGCCCATCATCGTGGTCACGATGGGTGGCATCACGACTGACAAGCATGTCGAGCCGCACGAACGTCGCGCCATGTACGACCGCATCGAGGCTGCGCTTGCTCGACTCGACGCTGAGGGTGTGCAGATCGGCGCGCAGACCCTGCCGCCGTTCCCGTGGTTCATGGGCGGTCAGCAGTTCTGCAACCTCTTTGTCGACCCGCGCGACACTGCAGAGTTCTGTGAGCGGACAGGCACCAAGCTCACGTTCGACGTCTCGCACTCGAAGCTCGCCGCGAACTTCGTCGGTGTCCCGTTCTCGGAGCTCACCGACCTGCTCGCGCCGCACAGCATCCACCTGCACCTTGTCGACGCCAAGGGCGTCGACGGCGAGGGCGTGCAGGTCGGCGAGGGCGAGATCGACTGGCCGCTCCTCGCAGGCCAGCTGAACGAGTACACGCCAAACGCCCCGTTCATCCCGGAGATCTGGCAGGGCCACATCAACAACGGCCAGGGATTCTGGACGGCACTCGACCGTCTCGAGAAGTGGCTCTAGGCATGACCAACAACGCCAAGGTCGGCGACCCGCTCAGCCTGTGGGTTGTCCCGGTTGCCGACCTCGGCGGAGTCGCACGCCATGTGCTTGACGTGGTGCGTGAGGGCATCCCCGGCTACCGGCTCGCCGTGCTCTGCCCAGAGGGGCCGCTGGTCCAGCGGCTCAGGGACGCCGGTGTTCAGGTGGCGGTTGGGAAGTTCGGCCCGGATGCGGGGTTCTCGCGTTCGGTCCGGACGCTTCGCACTGCGGTCTCGCGACTGAAACCCGCTGTTGTCCACTCGCATCTCTCGTACGCGGACGTAATCGTGGCTACGACTCCGATGCCTCGTGGAGTCATCCGCGTGACCACCGAGCACGGCATCGCGGGCGACGACCGCGTGTATCACGGCAACGCCGCGAAGTCCCGGCTCATGGCCGCAGTGCACAGCGCGCGGCTGCGCCAGTTTGACGCCGCCATCGCCGTCGCGGAGGCGACAAAGCAGGCCATGATCGAGAAATGGTCACCCAAGCAGGACATCACCGTGATCCTCAACGGCGTCGACCCGGTTGCAGCTGTGCCGCGCGAACCCGGTGGTCCTCTGCGCATCTTGGCGCTTGCGCGTCTTTCGCCGGAGAAGCGCATTCCGCAGCTCCTGAGAGCCTTCCAGCTTGTGCTTGAGCGGAAGCCGGATGCGCGGCTCACCGTCGCTGGAGTCGGTGAGCTCGAAGCTGAGCTCAAGGCCCTCGCAGAGGAACTCGGCGTTGACCACGCCGTCGCGTTCCCGGGGTTCGTCGATCCGGAAGCGGCGATGGCAGAGGCGGACGTGCTCGCGCAACTCTCCGTGTGGGAGAACTGCTCGTATTCGCTGCTGGACGCGGCGAACCGGGGTATGCGAGTCGTGGCTTCACGCGTGGGTGGGAACCCCGAGATCGTGGACCCGCGAGGTCTCGTTGACGCGGATGACATTCAAGAGGTTGCAGATGCCCTCCTCGACGAGAACGCCGTCACGCGCCTGGACTCCTGGCTGACAGTTGGCGAGATGACCTCGAGGATCGCCGACGTGTACAGGACCGCGGCAGGCAGCCCGGTCTATGAGCCGCCGCACCTCCCGGAGCACATCACGATCGCCACGAACAACGGCGACATCGGCGGGGGAGAGGTGATGCTGCTCAGCATCGCGCAGGTGCTCCGCGACTTGGGCGTCGGCGTCACCGTCGTCGGCCCGTCCGAGCCTGGGGCGCTTGTCTCCGAGGCGCGCGAGGCCGGATTTGACACGGTCGAACTCGAGGCGTCGAACCGAAGAGAGTGGATGGTCGCGCTCCGTGACTGGGACCGAACGGAGCGCAAGGGCGTGCTCTGGTGCAACGGGCTCGTGCCAGCGCTTGCGACGGCCACGCGTCCGGATCGCATCGTCCACTTCCACCAGCGTCCGAGCCGAGCGCAGCAGGCCGCCGCGGTGATCGCGCGTGCGGGAACCCTTGTAACGATCGTCCCGTCCGAGTCCATGCGCGAAGTCTTCCCCGGGGCCACGGTGCTCCCGAACTGGTCTGCTCAGGTTGTGCTCGAGTCGCCCCGCCGCGATGCCGGTGTCCCATTGGTGCTCGGTTTCCTCGGCAGGTTCTCCGTCGACAAGGGCGTGCCCGTACTTGCCGAGGCCCTGCGCATCCTGGAGGATCGCCACCCAGGCGAGTTCCGTCTCCGCATGGCGGGGGAGCCTCGCTTCGTTGCTGCAGATGCTCAGTACGCCGTCGAGGCTGCGCTTGCCACGGTCGATGGCTTGGTCGAGTTCGCCGGGTGGGTCGCGCGCGATGAGTTCCTCGCCAGCATCGACCTCCTGGTTGTGCCATCTGTCTGGCAGGAACCGTTCGGGCTGGTTGTGACCGAGGCGATGTCGGCTCGGGTCCCAGTCACGGTGAGTGATGCCGGGGCGCTGCCGGCGCTCGTGAGCGACCGATCAGACGTATTTCCTGCGGGCGACTCAGAGGCACTCGCTCAAATGCTCCTCGCGAAGCATGCTCGCGGACTCTACGTCAGTGTGGATGCCAACTTCGAGCGCTGGATGGAGGAGTTCAGCATTCAGGCAGGCATCGAGAACGTAAATGCGATGCTCAGGGGTGTGACTGCGTATTGAAGCCCAAGGGCTGTGAAACCCTAGCCTTTGATTATGCGACGAGCCAACCGCCTCAGGCGGCGGTACCGGTCGCGTACGGCACGGGCTCTCTCTGCGACGAAGCGTCGCGAGGGGAAGCTTCGACGAAGCGTATCGGGGACGTTTTGGACGTAGTTGGCCGCGTCGGAATCTCGCAGCGGGTTGAACGCAGCATCACCGGAGGACACAGACATGGGGGTCTCGATGAAGAGACCTGAAAAGGTCGCGTTGCGCAATTTCTGCGAGTTGAAAAGGAAGTCATCACCGAACCAAACGAGCAGGTTTTCCGGAATGCTGACGTAGTTTTCCTTCCTCATCATCATGAGCGTGCCGAATCCTGAGTCCCTCAAGAATGTAGGCCGAAGTCTTGGCCCAATAGGTGTGCGCGGATCGAAGCAGTTCTCGTGGGGCCCGATCATTCCCCAAGCACGAGTGCTCAACCAATCGGATGCTTTGTCCAGGATCTGCAGGTCGAAGCTGAGATCATCGTTGGCTATGGCTAGCAGGGGAAACACGGCTTCGGTGGCACCGAGATTCCAGGCAGGATTCACGAAGATGTTCTCGTCCTGCTGGAGCACGCGGAGCTTTTCGTGCGTGTGTGAAAGGGTGGCCTGTGCGTTATTGATGACAATTACTTCGCCAACGAGGGGGTGCTCAAGATAGCGGGGGAGCATTTCCTCCAGTAATGGTGATCGCTGGAGCGTCGGGATGATTACGGAAAAACGCTCGCGCAAGAGAACTCCTGGTTGTGCTGATGGGCCGAAAGAGGACGAATGTCCGTTCAGAAGAATGAGCTGGCGCTAGCGCTTCGCGAGGTTGCGCAGGCGGATGCCGATCGTGCTCGGGAGGCGGCGAACCTTGTCGGCGATGACGGCCCTGCGGCGGGCTTTCTGACCCCGTCGCTTCACGTCCGCCGCGATCTGCCGTCCGGCGACAACTTCCTCGATCGCGCTCTGCAACCGCTCGGCGTAGACCTCGTGGGACCAGATCGGCGAGGTCAGTAGGGAGGCTAGCTTCGGGTTGTCGTCCGCGATCTCGATCGTGCAACCACAGGCCCTCCCCTCGAGCACAGCGCGCTCACCGCCGCCCTGAAGGATGCAGGGCACAAGAACGTTCTTCGCGTCGTTGTAGAGCGCAGCGAGCTTCTCGTGGGACTGGTACGACGAGATCGCAACACCACCGTCGTGGAGCGCCGCTACGAGTTCCGGCTTCGCCGATGCCAGGTCGCCGACCGCCAGGCGGAGCCCGGTCTTCCCAAGGATTCGCTCGGGGCGCTTGAACGCGGCGAGGCGACCGACCATGAGCCAGTCGAATTCCCGGTCTCCCGCGTTTGTGACCCGCATGACGCGTGTGTCGACCCCGAAGGCCTGGACGGCGAACGGGTGCGCGCCGGTGAACTGCTCGTACCAGGGCGTCTCGTAGAAGATGACGTCGAACCGGCGCATCTGCTCTGGGCTCGGCGGCAGCGTCGACCCGGCGATGAGGAGGCCGACGGGGATCTCCGGGCGATTCCAGAGGGCACGGTCGGTTGCCTGCGCCGGATACCAGAGCCAGTCGCTTCGTACGAGGACGAAGTCCGCGTCGGCGATGCGGGCGGCCTGGGACTCGGCGTCGTCGTTATAGGGGTGGATGTTGAGCCAGGTCACGTCGTGGTGCTGGGCGATCAACTCGATGGCCGCGGAAAAACCGTCGTGATCGATTCCGTCTTCACCGAAGGCTTCGGAGATACGTGGGACAGCGTGAACGATGTTGATGCGCATGGGGGTGGCTCTCTGCGCGTGCGGGCCGGCCGTGGACTGGGGTCTACGGTCGGTCCGGAAGGCTGGGACCTCACGGCGCGGGATAGTCGGCGACGCGCCAGGCAGTGCTGAACAGCATGCGTGGCAATCCGAGTGCATCGAATTCTCTGCAATCGAAATGACGCGAGGGATGCGTCACATGAAGTCGACCACAACCGATCACTCCGACGCAAGTCTCCGACTATCACCCCTATGAACACCCGGAGAATACCGCGTACAAACTCGCCAGGATGTGAGTGATACGGGATTACCGCACGCGTCGTGGCGGCAGCAGTGCGTATCCGAACTCACGACGGAGGGTGCCCAGCGCGTCGAGGTCTCGACCCGCCGCCTGCCTGGTCGCATTGACGGGGAAGTTGATCGCAGCGGCGGCCGCAAGGGCGAGCCGGTGCCGCACGGGGCGCTCGCCCCACTTGCCGGCGTATCGCAGCGCCGAGCTCAGCATCCACGATCTCCGCAGGCCAGGATCGGACGAACCGCCGCTTTCGTGGACCGCCCGAACCGTCCCCAAGAACACGGAAGGCAGACCACGTTGGCGGAGGCGACGCTGCAGGTCCACCTCCTCAGAGTTCATGAAGAAGCCTTCGTCGAAACCGTGCACGCTGCGGAACGCGTCCGTCGGGAGCATCATGACGGCGCCTACGACCCAGTCGACGTCAACGGTTGCCCCTGGCGTGGCACGCGTATCGTGTCCAACTGCCTCGTGCCACCACCGTGATCCGCGGAACCGAGCGAAGATGCTCAGGGCGCTCACGAACTGCTGACGTGCGTTCGGGAAGTGCCTGGCCGGCCACTGCGTCGCTCCGTGCTCGTCGACGATGTCAGGGGAGACGACTGCCGGCATCACGGGTGCGGCGGCGTGTGCAAGGTCGTGGATGAACGCCTCATCGATTTCGAGATCGCTGTTGAGGATCAGCAGGGTGCCGTGTTCAGCGAGTCGGGCGCCGCTGTTGATGCCGCTCCCGTAGCCGCCGTTCTCCGCGCGGTACACGATGTGCGCGCTCCCAGCGGAGTCGATGGGATTCGGCGAGTTGTCGTCGACGACGATGATCCGCATTGGCGGCGCGTCCCGCTGAGCCTCGAGTGCGCTGACGAGGGCTTGGGTGGGAGCCGGGTCGCCGTAGTGCGGAATGACGATCGTGATGCCGTCACGCGGATCGTTTCTCGCGAAGGAGGTGGCGTTCAGGCGAGCAGTCTCGCGCGCCAACTCGGCGTCCTTCTGCGCGCTGAACGCAGCGAGATCGGATCCTCCGCTCGCCTTGCCTGCCTGCCCCGCGGACTCCACGAGGAGCGCGACAATCTTCTCGGCGACGCGGGCCGGCGCGACGCGAATGGCGACATCGGCGACTCGGCCCAGTCGCTCGTAGCCTTCGCGCTGCCTCACTCGGCCCGCCAGGGTGTCCACGGCGCTTGTCCAGGCCTTCGCTGCGAAGCCCTGAGAGGCAGATCCCGAGGTGCCCTGCGATTCGCCCGGGTGCCGCGCCTCGAAGGCGGCTCGGGAGGCACCTGCGACGAACGCGCGAGCTGCACGTGACTCGGTGGAGTTGGCTGGGCCGTGGTGGGCAACCTCGAGGTCGCGGTCGACGACGATCGGGAGGCCCTGCGAGTGCATCCGGAAGCCGAGCTCCGAGTCTTCGCCGTACCAGAGTGAGACGTCGAAGCCGCCGGCTGAGGTGATCGAGGTCTTGGGTGCGGAGTTGTTTGCCGCCCAGCCGATCCACCGCTGCTCGGCGGTGCGTTGGTACGCGTTGTCGAGGGCACGCTGGTTCGCGGCATGTCCGTACACGCGAGCGTAGGCCGTGTCTGCGAAGACGTCGCGGGTCGCGCCAATGACGCCGACTCGTGTGCCAGTATTGTGGTGACGCATGTGCGTGCTGATGAATTTCGGCTCAGGCGCCAGGTCGTCGTCGCACCGGATGATGATGCGCCCGCGCGCGGCGTCGACGCCCGTCTGCATCGCTGCCGCGACGCCGCCGTTCGCATCGCGGACAACAACGCGGAGTGGCAGCAAATCGAGGTATTCGTCGAGCACTGCCTGGCTGGGGGCGTCTGGCCCGTCGAGGACAACAACCACTTCCCAAGTGCCGGCAAAGTCCTGGTCGGTGAGGCGCTTCAGGAGCCTGGGGAGCCTGTGTGCGCCTCGATATGACGGGACGACGACGCTGCAATCAAGCTCTTCACCAGTAGACACGCTGATGATCGTAGCCGCTGCGGCAAGCGGATCAGGAGGCGCGGTCGTCCTCAGCCCACACGCGGGCCTCTTCTGCGACTTTTCGGAGAGAAGCGTCGAGGCGCGGAGTGGTGAGTTCGGCCCGTCCTGCGAGTTCCTTCAAGCGGTGGCGCCAGTCGAGGCGCTCGAGCGCGAGGCGGCGGTTGCGGCGAGCGTCGTCCGGCGTCCACGCGGAAACCGCATCCTGGACGACGGCGAGACCCTCGTGCAGCTCCACGCTAGGGAAATCGAGGCACGCGCCGGGCCAGAACAGCGCATCCGCGACCGCCGTGCGCGGTGCGATGCCCGCCACGCTTGCTCCGGCTGCGAGCGCGTCGAGCCATCGCCCGGTGACGTACTCGCGTGTCGGGTGGGTGTAACTGCTCTGGTGGGCACGGTTCGAGAACGCGAGGACAAATTTCGCGTTCGCGGCAGCACCGTCCGCGAGCGAAGCCGACGCCTCGTCGTTGCTGCCGAAGGGAGGTCTGCCCGCGAACGTGAGTCCGAGGGCCTCTGCCGCTGCCGCCGTCACGTTGTCGTCGTCCCAGGCATCTGGCTGACGTCCGATCCGCTGCAGATCCATGGTGCGCTCGCTCGAAAAGGGCATGCCGAGGACGTCGGCGCCCCATGGCAGCGCTGAGACAGTCGCGGCAGTCTGCGTCCTCCACGGCTCGATGTCGTCCGGGTCCATGACAAAGAGATGGTCGTAGTAGCTCGTGCTTCGGGCGACACGCGGCACGCGGTCGGTCCAGAAGCTGTCGATGACCCAGCCGACGACGGTCCGGTACTGCTGACGCCAGTGCGGCGCGGCAAGGATCGCGTTGAGGTGCGCGGGCTGCGGGGCGATGACGATCGCGACGCGATCCGACTTCGCATCGCGTCGTGGCGGGACAAGGGTCCTGGCCACGTGCATCCGCGAATACTCGCTGGACGCAGTGTGCCGATGCAGTTCCGCGTCGAGTTCCGTCGCTGCCAGGATCGCGAGGTTCTCGATCTGTCCCCATCCTCTTCCCCCGGGATGCGAAACGATCACGTCGATCTTCGACATCGGCAAAGTCCTTTCAGGCGACAGCAGGAACCTTCGTGAACTCTAATGGACCGGGTATTCGTCAGGACGAACCTCGCCTGCCGTCCGCCGTGGGCCGTGAGCTGGCCGCTAGATTGGTCGTGCGTGTCTCGTACCCCGGGGATCTGCAGAACGTGTCAAGGCAAGATCGAAGACATGGAGTACCTGGTGGCCGACTGGCATGACTCGCGCAGAAGCGTCGTCCGAAAGACCGTCCAGCGCTGGACAAGCGCAGAGCACTGGCGTCAGCGGAAGCTGGTGAGTCGAGGGTTCGAGCTTCCCGCGGTCCCCACGACACCTGCTTCGGTGTGGGGGATCAGCATGGTCAAGAACGAAGCGGACATTATCGATTCGGTTGTCCGTCACATGCTCGACCAGGACATCGACCGGATTCTCATCGTCGACAACGGCTCGACAGACGGCACCTACGAGATGCTCAAGGAGCTGAGCAGGGAACTGCCGATCTCCGTCGGGCGTGACCGCGAACCCGGCTACTACCAGGCCCACAAGATGACCGCGCTGGCATCTCGAGCCAGACGGGCTGGAGCCGAATGGGTCGTCCCATTTGACGCTGACGAATTCTGGTTTGCCCCTGGCACCACGGTTGGTGCGTATTTGCGAAGCAGCGGTGTCACTCGTGTCCAGGCCGCGATCCACAACGCCTTCCCCACCGCCGAGAACCCGCGCCTCTCGGGGCTCGAGGGCGAGCTGCGACTGGATGTACCTCCACATCTGATGAGAAAGGTCGCGAGTCGAACGTCGCCTTTCCTCTGGATCGGGATGGGCAACCACACAGCGATGAGGTCGGGATCCGGACTCGAAGACCGGCTGCGCATCCTCCACCTTCCCTGGCGCAGCCAGGAGCAGCTCACGCGCAAGGTCAGGCAGGGAGCGGCCGCGTATGCCGCGTCCTCACTCAAAGGGGTCGGCGGGCACTGGATCACACAGGGAGCGCTATCTGACGATGGCCTGCAGGAGGTGTGGGACCGGCTCCTCAAGGGCGAGGGGGAGGCCGATCTTGGGTGGCGACCCATCGGTCCATTCCTGGTCGATCGCTTCGACCATTGGCGTACCTGGGACCCGGATGGCCAAGTCCCTGTGCTCGCGTCCGCCAACAAGTTCTAGGAGTCGCCATGCTGGAGCGGATGAAAGCTCACGCACTGTCCGTCGTTCGCTGGGGCAACCGTGAGGTCCTGTATCCCCCCGAGAAGATCGGCGTGGGGAATCTTTTCTACGTCTGGATGCAGGCGGACCGACGCCGTGCTCGAGGCGAGGACGTTGTCGTCAGGACCTCTGAGGCCTCAGAGCCGTGGCGTGAGTGGTTCCCGGAGCTCTTCAATGAGCTCATCGTCGACGACTCCCAGATCCGCTTCACGGATCGTCGTCTTGTCAACCACTACTACCAGGAGTTCGGTGTCAACTACACGCCGGAGGATCTGTCTCGCTTTATAGACACGTTCGTTCTGCCGAGTGGCGGACGCCTTCGCAAGCTGGTCGATGAGCATGCCTCGCCAAAGCGGTTTGTGCTGAACGTTCGGCGGGGCGACTACTACAGCGTCGAGAAGTTCAGGCACCTCTACGCGTTTGACATCGCGGAGTACGTGCGGGCCGCTGTCGTCGAGGCCTCTGAAGCGGCCCCCATCGACGAGATCTTCATCGTCTCCGACAACGTCGAGTGGTGCCGCGCCGAGTTGCAGTTCCTGACGGACTATGCCGACGTCGCCTACGTCGATCCGGAGTTGGGCCCGGCGGAGCATCTTGCGATCCTCGCCGGCTCGCCTCGTCTGATCCTGGCGAACTCGACGTTCTCGTACTGGGGCGGCTACCTGAGCAACCGCTACTACGCGGACAACGCCGAGGTCAGGCCCTCCGACGTGGTCGTTCCGATCTTCCACAGCCGCCTCATGGAGGACTCGTCCTCTTACCACCTCGACCCCCGGTGGACAGTGATTCGCGACCTCGCGGGCGGCTGGGAGCCTCCGGCCGCCTAGGCTACGTCCGACTTCGTCTCAGCGCCCAGGTTGCCGAGTGCCACGAGCCGAGCGAAGTGCTTGCTGCGCTCCTGGAGTTCCTCGAACGAGCCAGACGCCTCGACTTGTCCATCCCGCATGAAGATGATGCGGTCCGCGTCGCGAACCGTTGAGAGGCGGTGTGCGACGACGATGAGCGTCATATCGCCCTTCAGGGAGTTTATCGTGGCAGTGATCTGGTGTTCTGTCTCATTGTCGAGCGCCGACGTAGCCTCATCCAGAACGAGGATCGAAGGGTTTCGATAGAGCGCGCGAGCAATTCCGACACGCTGACGCTGCCCACCCGAGAGGCGCACCCCACGCTGGCCGAGCCGGGTCTGAAGGCCGTCTGGTAGGTCATCAATGAAGGAGTCGAGCTGGGCCAGCGCGATGACTTCAGCGATCCTCTGGTGATCGATGTGCTCCTTCTCAACCCCGTAGGCGATGTTCACCTCGAGAGTGTCGTCGATCATGTAGACGTCTTGTGGGACGAGGCTCAGAGCTTCGAACCAAGCCACTAGATCGTCGTGGATCAACTTGCCACCACACGTGATGGTGCCTTCTGTCGGCTTGTGGAGTCCGAGCACCAGATCGAGCATGGTGCTCTTGCCGGCGCCGCTCGAGCCGACGATCGCGGTCGTCTGTCCCTCCGGGAGCGTCACATTCAGTTTCTGCAGGACAGGCTGCTTCGCATCCTCATAAGTGAACCCGACGTCGGAGAGGACGATGTCTCCTCGGTACTCGTGATCGCTCGAGCGAATTTCAGAGTGGCTGGCCTCGAAGTTGAGGGTGTCGATTTCTTTCGCGAGGGTCCTGAGAGAGCCTTGCCCCGCCCTCACCGTTCCGATGGTTGCCGTGACTCGGTTCAGCGTCGGCAGCAGTCGCAAGGATGCCGCAGCGAAGACGCCGAGGACCGTCAGCGCGTTCTCCTGGGTTCCGGTTGCGAAGAGAATCGCAGCCATCCCTATGACCGCGAGAATGAACGAGACCTCGAGGGCGTACTTCGGCAACTCTCCGAGCATGGAGGACCGTCGCTGCGACTGCGCTTGGCGGCTTCGCGCGCCTTCAAACGCGGTGACGAAGCGGTGAGCGCTGGATGAAAGGCGCGACTCCCGGAAGCCATCAAAGCCTGGCATGATCGCCGTCCACGCATCCGCGTCAGCGTCGAGGTAGTCCTGCCCGGCGCGAATCGAACGCCGCTTAAGCAGGGCTTGGATGCCCCACGTGGTAATCGAGAAGAAGACCACGGCAAACAGAGTCGCGAGGGGGGACGTGATGAGGAGAACGGCAGCCAGCGCGAGCAAGATGAGCACGTCGCCCATGAGGCTCAGGAGCCCGAGGCCGACACCATTGAAGCTCTGTGCCACTGCCACGCCGATGTTGCGGTAGATCTCGGCGACGTTGCGCTTCTTGTGGGTCGCGTAGCTGGACAGGACGTAGCGGCGCATCAACTCGACAGCCGCTTCGGCGGTGAGGGTCGCGGTGTGGCCGAGGAGCCACCAGCGGAACAGGACGGCCGCCACGCTCTTGACGACGAAGCAGACGGCCACGAGAGTCGCGAGGAGCAGGACGAGCGCCTGGACCTCGTGGGTGCCAAAGAAATCACCGATCTGGCTGACTACCCCAGCGGAGGTGTCGCCGGTCGTGAGCAGGGTCATAAGGGGGAGCATCGCCGCGACCCCGATCATGTCCAGCAGCGCGAGCGCGACGGATCCCACGACTGCCAAGCTCACCCAGCCTCGGATGTTCTCGTTGATGAGTGTCAGAGCAATGCGAAGCTCGCGAATCAAGTCGTCTCCAGAGGTTTTGCGTGCGGTGCCGCGGGCATGGCAATGCCCAGGCGACCGGATCAGTCTAGGAGCTTCTGCCCTGCCGTGGTGAATGTCGAGTCCGCATCCCGACTCCGCATGCGCTTGGGGTGAACTTCACCCCACGACGGCGCTTGTACTATCCGATGGTTTCGGGGTGTGCCAGCTTGCTGGCACGAATCTGCGGAGGCGCATGGCGGGTTGCTCGATGTACCGCCACGACAGCCAGGCAATGCCAGCCGTTACCAGCGTGGCGACGAAGATCGAGCCGATCGGGCCGAGCCAGCTTGTCCCGAGTGCTGCCAGCACCTGCTGCACCGGGAAGGCCCAGATGTAGAGGCCATAAGAGATGTCATTCTCGGAACCGATCCTGACGGGTGGGGCGGCCCCCAGACAGAGCAAAACGAATGCGAACGGGAGCTGGCCGACAGCTTCACCGAGCCCGACGGCCACGAGCACGACGAAGACACCGATCGCGGCGAAGCCGTAGCGACGTCGCAGCATCAGTTTGTCGCCTACGAAGTAGAGGAGCATCCCTGCCAGGAAGAACGTGCCGAGGCGAATGAGGTGGAGGTACAGCTCGGTAGAAACGGCCAGTGGGCCAAGTGCCAGAGGCTGGAACGCGACGAGCCCCGCGAAGGCGGTGGCCGTGACCAAGGTCGCGTGTCGACGCGCCCAGGGCAGAGTGAGAAGGAGCGCGGCTCCGATGTACGCGAGGAACTCGGGGAAAAGCGACCAGAGCGAGCCGTTCCACGCGATCGCGACCGGAACGCTCACCAGGGTGTCGTCAATTCCCCACTGGGCCTGGTAGAGGCCCGCGTTCGAGATCACGTAGGAGAGGGCACTCGACGGTTCGTAGTTCTCACCGATTGCCAGCGCGAGCGCAAACGCGGTCAGGATGAGGACGCTCCAGTAGGCCGGGAAGATGCGCAGGGCCCGATTTGCCAGATACTCGCGAATGCCGAGCCTCATGCGGGAGCCGGCGATGAGGTAGCCCGAGATGGCGAAGAAACCTTGGACAGCCCATCCGCCCAGATCGAGTGTCCACCCTTCGAAACCACCGAGGGGCCAAGCGTGGCCAAAGATCACGACGAAGGCAAGCGTCAGCCGAACGAAGTTGAGGGCGTTGTGTCTTGTTGATAGAGATTCACGCAAGGTCTTAGGCACTTTGTGAAGCTACCAGTGATCCTTTGGCGCCTGGCGTGGTGGGGTGGGCCAGAACGTTGGTCGGCTCTCGTCATGCGGAGTCAGTCGGTCCGTTCGCCTCGGCTAGCATCGGCGCATGTCCTTCGTCACGGTCGTCGTTCCTGCATACAACCCCAACGAGTACCTGATCGAAGCGGTACAGAGCGCGGTCGATCAGTCGTACCCGGATATGGAGGTTGTCGTCGTCGACGACGGCTCCACCGCCCGTGGAAGCGACGGGCACTTCCGCGCAGCGGAAAGATTAGGGGCTCTTCGCAGATGAGGGTGTAGTCAGGATGCGCGCGGCGATTGGTGGATAGGGGTCGAGGTCTTCCAGGATGGAAGTTCCTACGCTGTCCACCGGAAAGACCTCGACGTGTTCCACGCTACCTTTGCCGCGCCCGATCTGACTACCTTCTGTCGCCTTGACGAGCTCGGCCTGCAAGCTGTCGGGCAGCGCCTGGAGCCGGATCGGGCGGTGATCGAGTGCCGGGCCGTTGAGGCTGATCCGTGGTGTCGGGGGTGCGGCGCCGAGGGCGTCATTCGGGATACGGTGATTCGTCGTCTTGCGCATGAGCCGTTCGGTCACCGGCCCACGACGCTGCAGGTTCGGGTTCGTCGATACCGGTGTGATCATTGCAAGCGCACCTGGCGGCAGGACATGTCGAAGGCATCGTCGCCGCGGACGAAGATCTCCCGAAGCGGGGTGCGGTGGGCGTTGGAAGCTCTCGTGGTCGACCATCTCACCGTCTCTCGTGCCGCCGCCGGGCTTGGGGTGTCCTGGCATACCGCGAACAGCGCGATCCTCGCCGAAGGCAAGCGACGTCTAATCGATGACCCTCACCGTTTCGACGGCGTGAGCACCATCGGTGTCGACGAGCATGTCTGGCGTCACACGCGCAAGGGCGACAAATACGTCACGGTCATCATCGACCTCACCCCCGTGCGGGACAAGACCGGCCCCGCGCGACTGCTGGACATGGTCGAGGGACGCTCGAAGGCAGTGTTCAAGCAGTGGCTCGCGCAGCGGCCGAAACAGTGGCGAGATCGGATCGAGGTCGTCGCGATGGACGGGTTCAGCGGCTTCAAGACCGCCGCCGCCGAAGAGCTGCCCGACGCGGTCCCCGTGATGGATCCGTTCCACGTCGTCCGCCTCGCCGGCGACGGGCTGGATCGGTGCCGGCAACGCGTTCAGCAGGCCACGCTCGGGCATCGAGGCCGTTCGGGCGACCCGCTCTACAAGGCCCGCCGCACCCTGCACACCGGCGACAGCCTCCTCACCGACAAGCAACGCGCACGCCTTCAAGCACTATTCACCGGTGATGATCATGTTGAGGTTGAAGCGACCTGGGGAATCTACCAGCGCATCGTTGCCGCCTATCGTGAACCGGACAAGACCAAGGGCAAGCAGATGATGCAGGCCGTCATCGACGCCGTCACCAGCGGTGTTCCCACCGCGCTGATCGAGATCCGTCGCCTCGGCCGAACGTTGAAACAGCGCGCCGCTGACGTGCTCGCTTACTTCGACCGCCCCGGCACCAGCAACGGCCCCACGGAGGCGATCAACGGCCGCCTCGAACACCTCAGAGGCTCAGCGCTCGGCTTCCGAAACCTGACGAACTATGTTGCCAGATCGCTACTCGAAGCCGGAGGATTCAGATCCCACCTACACCCTCGATTGCGATGAGCCAGATTAGGCGCGCGCGTCCTGCGAACCGAGAATCGCGGCGTCGCCGCCGCCCGGAACGCAGGGATCGCCGCCGGACGTGACGACGGCGACTACATACTGCCCTTGGACGCAGATGACCGACTCGAACCCGGCTCTGTCGCGCTGGCCGCCGCAGTCCTCGACGAGGACTCGAGAGTCGGCGTTGTTGCTGGCGCTCAACGCCTGATCGGGGCCCGATCCGGAGAGAACCCGTGCGCGTACAACGGCATCGACTCGATGCTGAAGGCCACCACGATCCCGAACATCTCCATGTTTCGCAGGCAGGACTGGGATGCGGCTGGCGGCTACCCCGAGCAGCTCAAGCTCGGCGAGGACTGGGCGTTCTGGATGCGCATCCTGAAACTGGGTCGTGAAGTGAAAGTGCTCCCACAGGTGCTCCACGAGTACCGAATCTCGGCGGCGCAGACCACGGCGAAGTTCGATCCGATCAACTTCGCACTCGCTCAGAATCTCGTTCTCCAGGAGAATCTTGAGCTCTACGCCAAGCATCCAGAATCGCTGGCGGCGGATCTCGTCGACGCGCGAATGCTGCTAGCGCACTATCGGGAAAACTATCGCCTCGTGGACCTGACAAAGAAGCGAGTCGCCAAGCTACTGCGGCGGTAGCTAGCTGCGTCGAAGGTTCTCAGCAAGGTGCCCGGCGCGAACGAAGATCAATCGAACTGCCGCGGTTGAACCGTAAGCCCGATACGTCCTCAAGAAGTCGCGCGGTACGGTCACCACATCAAGCAGTGAAGCGCGCACGCCCAGGAATTGCCCGCAGATCTCGGGATGCTTCCGCCAGATCATGACCTCGCAGCGCCCGCTCTGGTAGAGCTTGCGGATCTTTGTCGTGAGCCGCGTCGTGGGACGAAAATAGACCATTTGTTCCGGCGCGAACCCTGCCTTCGCTCCCGCCTGGTGCAGGCGGATCGCGAACTCCAGGTCTTCGCCACCGTACGGAGGTAGGTCCTCGTCGAAGCCGCCAACCGCCTCGAGCACTGTGCGCCGCACGGCCATGTTGCAGCCAGTCACCTGCCCACCGCGAGACGTTTCCGTATAGGAGCTATAGGGGAGCTCAGCCGCGGATGGGTCGAAAGGGTCCGCGAGGAGCCGCAGTGGGCCTCCGGATGCTTCGTGGAGATCCAGCGCCTTGACGATCCCCGCGATCCAAGTTGGGCCGACGCGATCATCCGCGTCGCAGAAGCCGATCTTGTTCCCCGCGGCCTGGGCGACGCCGGTGTTTCGTGCATGCGAGATGCCCTTGCGAGAGCTCGCATCCACAAGCCGCAGGAGCACGGGAAAATCCGACACCCTCGACTCGACGTGCACCTTGGTGCCGTCGGTGGATCCGTTGTCCACAACGATCACTTCCCAGGCCGCCGAAGTCTGCTGAGCGGCCAACGCGTCGAGCTGGTGCTCCAACTCCGGCATTCCATTGAGGACAGGGATGACGACGGAGACATCAATGTGGGTGTGTTCTGACTCTGTAGGCATGTGTGTAGCGTTCAATCTTTTCGTTCGCGGAACAGCTCGCGGCTAGACCTAGACAGATCGCCTGCTGAGACGGACTCGCCACCTCGTCCCCGTGAGCTGCGATTCTACGGATATGTTGCACCTTGTATTTCCGCACAATTCACCCGGGGCTTGGGGGCGCGTGGCCAACAGCATGTTCAACGGGAGGCTTCGAGTTTGCGGTCGCGCCATCGAGCCAGCCCGCGTCGCCACGATCGACTCATGCGGTCCTCCGCGAGGGCATGGAGCCCCCAGGCGAAAAGCGTGACGATCAGGGCCGCGCCTACCATCGCGAGGTCGCGACCGAGGAAAGGCCGGAGGAGATCGATAGCGGCGTATCCCACCACCACATGCAGGATGTACAGCGAATAGCTGATCTTGCCGAGCCAGAGGAGGGGCTTGATCCGTAGGACTCGGGTGGACTTCCTCAGTGCCACAAGACCGAACAACAGGACGATGCCCGCGACGACAACTGCGTTGAGCAGCGAGTGCAGTAGGAAGGTGTTGAGGACGGCGACGATCGCCGCCCCAACTGCCAGCCACTCGAACTTCTGGTTGCGGCGAGACATGAAGAGGAGCATTCCGAGGCAGAAGAGCGGCCCGTATTCGGACAGCGCAACGTTCACCATCACCCGAACGATCGTCGGTGCGAGCCCGATATCGACGCCGGGTGCCATGGCCTCGGCGATACCGGCTGTGGCGCCCGCAAAAACGAGCCAGGCTGCGACCAGCCATCTGAGGAGGCGGTCGGTCAGGTGGCACTTGGTGAGCCACAGGATGAGGAACACGATCACGTAGAACTGCATCTCCACCGCGAGCGTCCAGAACGCGCCGTTCACGTCGGGCACAAGCAGCAGCCGCTGGACCATGGTGAAGTTCAGCAGCAACTCGAGCGGCGTCAACTGGGTGCCAGGCACCTGGGCGAGCGAACCCACCACGATGGAGACGATCACCGCGATCCAGTAAGCGGGGTAGAGGCGCGTGAAGCGTGAGATGGCGAAGTCGGATGCTCGCTTGGAGCGCTCTGCGCTCATGAGGATCACGAATCCGCTGATGATGAAGAACAGCTGCACGCCGAAGCCACCGTGCGGAAAGTCGATGGACGCCGTGGGGGCGTCCGGGTAGAGCATCGTGAAAGTCGTCGTGAAGTGCCCGACGATCACGGCAACTGCGGCGAGGCCGCGTAGTCCGTCCAGCTCGGTGAAACGACGTGACAAGTAAATGCTCCCGAATGAGCACCGGGATCAGGGTCTCACCGGCGGAGTGATGTGAGCACTAAGGCTACCCCGATCCCTCAGCCGTGGAAGAGGAGCTCAACTACGCCCTGTTACCAAGAGCGCCCAGGCATAGAAGAACCCTTGGGGCGTCGGTGGGAGCATCCTCCACAGATACGCGCCCGGCTACCCCGGCTAGAAGCGGTTTATCCTGAACGATTTTCCTTGGGTGATGACAGAGCGGGCCCCGGTCAATTGGAGCGGACGCTGACCGCCGGGCGATCTGAAGCAGGCGTGGCGGGCTCAAATGGGTCGAGCTGCCGCGCTGCTTCGAAACGCGTCGCGTAGACAGTGACCGCGCCGATCGCGGCCGCGAGGACGAGCGCGAACCCCTCGTTCAGGAGGTAGACGGCTTGAGGGTTTTTCGCAGCCAGGGCCAGTGTCAGGACGACCGCCAGCGTGGGGACTTTGATGCGGGGACCTATAGGCGCGAGAGCAAGCGGCACAAGGATCCACACCGCGTACCAAGGCCGGAACGCCGGACCCATGATGAGGACCGCGATCAGGAACACCGTTAACATGGTCGCGGGCTGCGTCACTCGAGCGAGGAAGAGGACTAGAGCCGTGGCGACGACCGCGAAGGCGAGGGCGATCGTGTCGAAGTTCGCCCCGATGAAGGAACTGCTGAAACGTTCCCCGAGTGCGGTCTCGAGCGCGATGCGCATCACTTGAAGGGGAGCGCTCGAACGATACCCGGGGGAGCCCGTCGCGCTCAGGAACTCGCGTCCGACGCCCGACAAAGGGCCGACAAACGCCAGGCCAGCGATCGCGAGGATCGCCACGGTGAAACCAGCGAGGTAGTCCTTCGCGGGGCGCTTGAAGAAATTCCCCCGCACGCCCAGCAACAACCCGAACTGCGGGAGAAGCGCAGCAAACGCAATCGCCTGCGGCTTTACCGTTGCCGCCAAGGCCAACAGTATTCCGGCACAGGCAACCTGCACCAACAGCGGATGGTTTCGGAGCTTCACGGCAGCCCAAATGGATGCGACAGCCAGCCCCAGCGCGAGCGCGTCGTTGTGGGCCGCCCCACAGAGCTCGAGAATCGTGACGGGATTCAAGATGACAAACCCGAACAACGCGGGAGAACTCACGCCGACCGCACGGGCGATCGTCGGCAGACAGAGACCGGCGATGACGACACCGAGGACCGCCGGAACATGCATGAGCAGGAGGCTGAGCGCCGGATCAGCTCCCGCGATGAGCACTATTGCTGCGGAAATGAGCAGAGCGCCCGCCGGGTAGCCGACGGTTGTGCCCTCCCAAGCGCCGGTCCAACCCGCGAAGGGTCCAGGTAGCGAGGCTGCGGGAGTCACTGTCGGATCCGCGCCCTGCAGCACCACCCATCCCTGTTCCACGTAGTTAAAGAGGTCACCTGTCAGCGCAAGAAGTTGCGGCAGAGTCCAGGCAATGAAGGCGACCCAGTGCCTGCGGAGCGTGGCGCCGCGCAAGATGAGGAGCCAGCAGGCGACCAGAACAACCACGCCCCAGATCCGCAGGTTGTAGGTGAGCTGCACACCGGTGTTCCCCTGCGCGCGCTCGATCCACTGGCCCAAGGGCAGCATCGATGGAACTCTGGCCGCTTCGACCACGGAAACGAGTGCAAGCAGAAGCGAAGCAGCCGCGCCGAGGAGGATCACGACGACCGGCAGCCAGGATGCACGACGGGTCCGAGATACGGGGACAGAATGACATTCAGTCACGGCTCGGCTCCAAGCGGCGGGGGCGGTGGGTGGCAGATCGGGACCGAGCGTAGTTCCCACGCGGTGCCGTGTCGAAAATCCCCGATGTTCCCCGGGGTAAGGGGAAGCGCCGGTCGCGCGTCCCGGATTGGTGTCACCGCTAGGCTCGCGCCCGTGCCACCCACTCTCCGCGTAGCGCTCTCCACGCGCGACAATTCGCTCAACTTCCTGCGCCTGTGCCTCGCGGCTGCCGTGATCCTCGGCCATGCGTGGACGATCGGTGGGTTCGAGGACAGCCCGTTCCCGGAGCTCGGCACCTGGGCTGTCAACGGGTTCTTCGCGATCTCGGGGTACCTCATCGCAGGCTCCCGGAGGCGCACCGCGCTGCCCGGCTTCCTGTGGCGAAGAGCGCTGCGCATCCTGCCCGCGTTCTGGGCGTGCCTGATCGTCACGGCCTTCATCGTTGCTCCGATCGCGGCGGCCTGGACGGGGGAGCGGTACGAGCTCGGCAGTGCCGTCAGCTACGTCATCTCCAACTTCGCACTCTCGATACAGCAGACCGGCATCGATGCCACTCTGCAGAACGTGCCCCTCGAGGACATCTGGAACGGCTCACTGTGGACCCTGGTCTACGAGTTCGCCGCCTACGTCTTCGCAGCGCTCATACTGACGGTTCCGTTGCTGCGGAAGCATGCGGTCTGGGCCCTTGCGGCCCTGCTCATCGTTGTGATCGCGCTCCAACCCATCGCGCTCGGCCCCCTCGCCGTCACGCAACTCGTCGCGATCAACGTTCTACGCCTTGGCGTCTTCTTCCTCGCAGGGATGCTGATCTACTTCCTGTCGGACCGCATCCGCCTCACCTGGTGGCCGTTCATCGCTGCCCTGGTTTTGCTCGGTGGCCTCGCCGCGCTCGGTCGGGCCGAACACTACGGGCAGCTGCCATACGGATTCGCTCTCCTCTGGCTCGGTGCACGCATGCGAATCCCAATCGGGCGAGACAACGACATCTCCTACGGTCTGTACATCTGGGCGTGGCCGGTGCAGCAGCTCCTTGTCCTTGCCGGCGCCCAGGCGCTTGGGCCGTGGTTGAGCGCCCTGCTCGCACTCGCCTGCACGCTCCCGCTCGCGTGGCTGTCCTGGAAGGGCGTCGAGGAGCCGGCCATGCGACTCAGGCATTTGGTTCCGGGCCGGGCTTCCTCTCGAGTAACGCCGCAAAGTTCGAGCCCGACCGCGCAACCAGCTACTTCTGTGGACGATACGACGCTCTGAGGTACCGCGAGCCACGACAGGTGGCAGGTAAGCGCGGAGATGCTGCTGGCATCAGCCTGTGCCCTGTAGTCGGCGGTGCACCACCAAGGGGAAGTATGCGCAAGACCACCATCGTTGGAGCCGCATTCGCCGCCGCCGCGATCGTCAGCTTGAGCTCTGCACTGTCAGCGAGCGCTGTGACCATGCCCGTCGAGGGCGGTCCGTTCTCGTCGATAACGACGAAGCCAGATCTGAACTGCAGTGCCGAACTCACCGGCATCGTGGATGCTCCGCAGTATCGGGCAAGCGCGAACTGCGTCACCGCGGTCGCTGACGGAACCACCCTCAACCTGCCGGCCGACGAGAGCCTCTACTGGGGCTACGAGAACGACCGCACCTGGACTCCCGTGGCGCAGACAAACACGGGCAACGGAACGTTCTTCGACCCCTACGTCGTCACCACCGTCGCCGCGGGTCCGCTGCTCGAAGTCACCCAGACGGACACCTACGTGTCGGGCGAGTCCTCGTACGCAACGAAGATCAGTGTTCGCAACACGACCGCAGTCGCCCTCACACCGTCATCTACCGAATCATCAACTGCACGGCGGCCGAACCTTGGGATCACGCCGCATGCGGCGAAGTGGCAGCTGGCGGCCGGATCGCGGTTTGCCGCGGAGCACAGGGCGTTGCGACAGGTCCATGGGGGCAAGACATGACGCCGGGCGAAGAGATATTGCAACTCATCTCGCTCACCCCCGGCGGCACCTACGGCGTCGGAATGCGCAGAGATGTTCTGCTCGGCCTGGATGAGCCCAACCCCGAACCGTTCAGCGGTGGCGAGCACTCGAACTGGCAGCCGATCGACACCATCATGGCGGCAAGCTGGCAGCTCGACCTCGAGCCAGGTGCCTCATCGACGATCAAGCTTCAGACGCATTACTCCGCCGCCGGAGAACAAGCCGTCCCTGTCACCCTCACCTCGTCCGAAGGCGGCGACGGAGAGAGTACGGTCACGGCATCCTTCGGGACAGAGGATGCGCCGGCCGCGGTCTCGGGAGGGCCGCGCATCACGCTCCCGGCCGGCACCAGCTACGTCGAGGGTTCGTCCACGATCGGCGAACCGATGGTGATCGGCGATGTCCTGATGTTCACGGCCCCCATCGGAACCACAGACACGAGCTTCTCGTTCCGGGTCGCGGGCGGCGAAGCCGGAGTCGTCGGCGACCTAGAGCTCGTCGGTTCGACAGCAGACGGTGTTGACTACGTGCAGACCACGCTGCCGATCGAGATCGCGCCGTTCACGCCGGAACCAAGCCCGACTCCAACACCGATGTTGGCGCCGACCTCGACGCCGACCGCCTCCGTATCGGCATCACCGACTGCGACTGCAACCACTTCCGCAACTGCAAGCGCCTCGGCAACCACTACCCCCGCATCAACGCCACCGTCAGGCGCGCTCGCCACGACCGGCGTTGACAGCAACCTTGCGCCGCTCGGTATCGGCGCTGGTGTGATTGTGCTCCTGGGCGCGGGACTCGCCATGCTCGCCCTACGCCGCCGCTCGAAGAACGACGCGAGGTAGGCACGCCCAAAGCGAGTCGATGAGCCGGCGTGCCCACACCTGACAGATGAGAGCCCGCCGGTTTCGTCGTCAGAAGAAGATGTCGAGCGTCAGGCGCATCGCTTCTTCCGTCAGCACCGCGGCGGACGACAGGCCCGCCGTGGCGATCAGCGCGCCTGGATGCGCCAGCCCGACCACGACGGAACGCAACCTCGGCTGGCCCGCGAGGAACGCATCCGGAACCCGAGAGCGAACTTTTGAGGGATGCTCGCGCCAGCCCCGCAGCTTCGACAGGAACCAGGCGCAGCGCAGCAGGAAGACGAGCCAGATCGCAAGAACGACGGGCAGCATGAGCCCCGCGAACAACTGCACCCCCGAGTAGGTGATCTCGTCTTCGCGGTTCCCGGCCATGAGCTGCAGCAGCGTGGAGAGGCTCGCGCTCATCACCACAGAGACGGTCCAGGCCGCGAACCCCACGATGAGCGTCACGAACCGCACGAAGAAGTGGCCGAAGACGGAGTCGTGCGCGTCGAGGTGACTGCGTGGGGTGTGCAGCAAGAGGGCAACTGTCGCCGTGAGGGCTGGCAGCGACCCCACGACCATAACTGCGACCCACAGCGCCATCGGCCAGTCCGCGAGCCAGCCGACGACGGTCACGGCCCCGAAGACGACAAACCAGGCCCAGTTCCAGAGCAGCGGATGCGCCACGAGGGTCGAGGGCAAGGTCCGATTGACGGCGATGAGCAGTGGGGGAGCTGCGGCGACCCGCTGGTCATTCATGCGCCCATCGTATTCGCCCGCCCGCGCAGTGCCCACTGCGGAGATTCCCTTCTCCGGACACGCGCGTTTCCGTGCATTTTCAAGTTTCCCAGGGAGATACGGGAAGCACTCTCTGCATGCCGTGAAATTGACCACCGGATAGTCCATCCCTATAGGCCCTCTCAGGCTTTGGACCGGGCAAAAGTATTAGCGTTGCGCTGTCAGAAGGCCGTCGGCGGGGGAACGCCGCGGCCCAATGCGAGGGCCCCCGGCTTTCGCTCTTACATCCCCTGGGTGTTAGCAAATGACTGAAATGAACGCCGACGGGCCGCGCTCCGGCACAATCGACCGCAGGAATCTGCTGGGAGTCGCCGCCTGGTCGACACCCGTCATCGCCTCCGCCGTTGCAACGCCCGCCTCGGCCTCGTCCAAGGTGGAGTACCAGGCTTTCAGCGGCTCGCACATCCAGCTCGTCACGGAAGACATCGAACGCAACGGCGTCATCGTGGCAACGCCCACCTTCGCGCTACGCGGCGAACGGGACAACCCTGTCGTCTACTTCGGCACCAACTCGAGCGGTCTCACCGCGACGATCACCAACTACTGGGCGACCTACAAGCTGCCGTTCGCGGTCGACTGGGACGAAAATCGACCCCGACTGGAACATGAGTGAATCGGCTCCTGTCGATGGCTACTGCACCTACACCGTGACACGAAAAGCATTGCCCGCGACCGCCCTCAATATGGAACTGCCGCTCAGCACGGGCCGCCCAGATCTCGCCGACGACACGAACTCCATCGCAGCACCCCTCTTCCACGGGGTCGCGCGAGCGGGAACCTGGACCGTCGACGGCACGCGTGCGTTCAACGTCTTCAGTGTCAAGCACTTTGGCTTCACCGCGCACCTGCCATCCGGGGACGTCAAGGACCAGTTCCACCGCGAACGCCTCACGGGTGGCGTCTATCCAAGCGGGCAATCAACGGGGCGACGGAGAGCGATCTCTGCCGCCCCATTGTGCATTTCCTCACCTCTCAGCCCAATATCGGAGCCATTCTTGGGCGATGCATCCACAGGGCAGTTCTCCCCACACATGGACCGCACCAGTCGAGTTAGCGTGAAAGCTCACGAGGTCGGCGTACGACGGGGGTCAGTCGCCGACCGGACGCAGCGAGGAGAGTCTTCCTCGCTTCGGAAGCAAGGGGGAACAAACATGTCAGCTCAAGAGAACGAGGAACAACCTGAGGCGTCGGCGGATCGTCGCCGAGTGCTCGGCGCCGCGGCCTGGGTCGCACCAATCATTGCGATGTCCATCGCGGCGCCGGCTCAAGCAGCGTCCGCGAACGAATCGCCGGCCTGACGGGCTCACGCGAAACTGCAGCCATGCGCGGCGGAGCGTCGGTGGTTATCGCCCCGCGCTCCCGTAGCCTGTGCTGGTGAATGCACGCAGACAAAGGCCAGTGCGACGCGCGATCACGATCGCCTGCGTCGCGCTGGCCCTCGTTCTTGCCGTCGTGGTGGCCGGGCTCCCGCTCTTCGTCTACCCGTCAACAGACGAACCGCGGGAAGTCGACGCCATCATCGTGCTCGGGCCTCCACGCGAGGCGCGCATCCAGGCCGCTCAACAGCTGGTTGCCGACGGCTACAGCGACACAATCGTCATCGCCGTCGACGACTACGGCATCGACTCGGCCATCAACATCGAGGCCTGCGCACCGGAAGCGGCGGGGGAGCCGTCCGGAACCGTCACGCGATGCCTCATCCCGGAACCCTTCACTACCGCGGGCGAAGCGCTCATGGTCGAACGGCTCGCGGCCGCAGAAGGATGGGAGAGCGTCGTGATCGTGACAAACGTCACCCACATCTCGCGCGCCCGCATGATCTTCACCGACTGCCTCGGTGGGGGAGTGCTCGCCACCGACGACGGCGCAGGCATCGAAGACTCGAATTGGGCGTGGATGTACGCCTACCAGTCGGCCGCCTTCGTCAAGGCCCTTGTCGCCCCGACCTGCTAAGAACCCAGGGCAGTTCAGCCCGCAACAGCCAGTTCGGCCAGCGATGTCGGTCGTACTCGCTACGGTAGTTGCATGACGACACGTCGCAATGAGGGGGCAGCATGACCGCGCTTGACCACACCACAGTGCAATGGCGCAGGGTGTCGCCCAAGTACATCTGGTCGGAATTGATCTCCGCATTCTTCTGGGGTCTGGTTGCGCTCGCGGGCGTCATTGCCATCCTCGTGATCCCGGAGGTGCCCAAGTGGGTCGTCGTGTTCCCTGGCGCCGGGCTCCTCGCGATCCTCATCTCCATCCCGTTCGAATGGCGACGCGTGCGCGCCATCGGCTACCAGCTGCGTCAAGATGACCTCGTCTTCCGCCGCGGTCTCTTCTGGAGCCGCATGGTCGCCATCCCGTATGGCCGCCTGCAGCTTGTCGACATCCAGCGCGGTCCACTCACGCGAATCTTCGGGCTCTCCTCCCTCAAGGTCGTGACCGCAGCCGCCGTCACGAACGTGACGATCCCGGGCCTCGGGTGGCAGGACGCCGAGAAGCTCCGCGACGACCTCGTGGCCCTCGCCGAGACCCGCCGAGCTGGCCTCTGATGAGCGCACCGACACCTCCGGGCAACTGGCAGCAGCCGGGGACTCCTCCGCCGATGCCGCCTGCGCCGCTCGGCCCGCCTGCGCCGTTCGGCCCGCCTGCGGGTGGTCCGCCGCCCGGTGCAGGCCCTGCCCTCGGTCAGGGCTCCGACCTCATCGATGGCGAGTGGCACCGCCTTCACCCGCTCACGCCGCTGCTGCGCGTCGGCGTCTTTGTCATCGCCATCGGCGCCTTCCTCATCAACCAGTCGTGGCAGACCATCACGAGCTTCCTGTTCCCGCAGCTCGATGAGTACAACTACAACGAGTACGACCCGACCACGATGGTCTTCCAGAACCAGACCTGGCTCCTCTGGGCCGCCATCGGCACGCTGCTCGTCATCCTGCTCATCGGCCTCTTCAGCTATCTCTCCTGGCGCTTCGCGCAGTTCCGGGTCAGCGACACCACGATCGAGCTGCAGAGCGGAGTCCTGTTCCGCAAGAGCAGGCAGGCGCGACTCGATCGCGTGCAAGACATCAATATCCAGCGCCCGCTCGTCGCGCGCATTGTCGGCGCCTCGAAGATCGAAATCGGCGTCGCCGGTGAGAACGCGAACATCCAACTCATCTACGTGCGCACGCGCGACGCCGACGGCATCCGCGCCGGCATCCTGCAGCGCGCATCCGGTGCGAAGCGAAACGAACGGCAGGCGCAGGAGCAGGCTAACTCGCCCGCCGGGCAGGGTCTGGCCTCGCCCGCCGGCGCCGGCCAGACGGCAGGCGCTGGCTCAGGAGCCGGTGCGTCGGTCGAGCAGAAGCCGCCGACCGCCGAGCAACTTCGGACGCGCGCGTCCGAGTTCTTCGCCCAGCGGGTGGAAGAACTCACGAGTCCGGAGCTCGCACCGGGGGAGGCCGCCCCGCAGTCGGTCGTCCGCCTGCCACCGTGGCGCCTCGTCGTCGCCAACCTCGTCAACCCGTGGCTCATCGTGATCATCGTGGCGCTCGTCGCCGGGCTCATCGTGACCTTCACGTTCGGGTTCTGGTGGCTGCTCTTCTCCATCCTGCCCCTAGGCGCCGTGTTCTTGGCCGTCACCGTCGGCCAGATCCTGCCCTCGCTCAACTACAGCATCGCGGCCACCCCAGACGGAGTCCGCGTCGGCCGGGGCCTCCTCACCACGAGCAACGACACGGTCCCACCGGGCCGCATCCACGCCGTGCAGGTCTCACAGCCGCTCTTCTGGCGCCCGTTCGACTGGTGGATGGTCCGCATCACGCGCGCCGGTACAGAGCAGGTGTCGTCCGACGGCTCGCAGAACCAGGCCGCGCTCACGCGCAACCTCGTCCTCCCCGTCGGCACGCGGGCCGAGACCGAGCGCGTACTCGCGCTGCTCCTGCCGATGCTCGTCGACGACGAAGTGCGTCGCCTCATCGAACTCGGCATGTACAGCAAGGGCAACGACGACTACTTCGTCACCGCACCGAAGCGGGCCGCCTGGATGCGCCCCTTCTCCTGGAAGCGCCATGGTTTCCGCCTCGACAACCGGGCGCTCTACCTCCGCTTCGGCGCCTGGTCGCGCAAGCTCACGATCATCCCGGCCGAGCGGATGCAGTCCATCGGCCTCGACCGCGGACCGATCGGCTACTTCGCCAACGTCGTGAACCTCCACGCCCACACCGTGCTCGGCGTCGGCGTGACAACGCGCATCGGCATGGTCGATGGCAACATCGGCATCCGCCTTTTCGACGACGTGTCCGCCGTCGCCATCCGCGCCGCGAGTCTCGACTCGTCCCACCGCTGGCGCGAGGCCGCGACGCTCAGCGCCATCGCAACGGCGCGGATGCGCGTCGCTGACGCCCAGTCGCGTGGCATCCCCGTGGACAGCCAGACGATCGCCGTCCTGCAGGCAGAGCGCGAGTACCAGCACGCGCTGGCCCAGAGCGGGGTACAGGCAACCTCGACGCCGCCCGTCGCCCAACCGCACGCCACACAGCGGTCAGCACCTGAGCCGGACCTGTCGCGGATCCCCGCCCAATTCGGGTCGGCACCAGGAGTTCCTGCAACAGCCGGTGCGCCAATAGCTTCTGTGCCAGTGGCTTCACCGCCACCGCCAGCGCCTTCTGCGCCAGCGGTTATTGCTGGAGACACCACGAGTGCATCAGCCCCCGCCGCCCCGAGCACCCCGGGATGGTCGACGCCGCCGTCCTCTGCCTCTGCTCCGGTCCCGCCTGCGCGTGACGGCGCTACCGCGCCGTCACCGATCGGACCAGTGCCGGGAGCGCCCGCAACCGGCGCCTGGGCACCGGTCTCCTGGGAGCCCGTCGCCGCACCACCGGCCACCCCGGACTCGGCGATCGACACCACTCCGACGCCGATCCAGACACCGGACGCGATCGGGCCGGCCCCGGTGCAGGTCACCCCGGCAGATCACGGCGTGCCGCCGGTCGCCGAGCCGAAGGCACCTGCCGCCGTCGTGCCGCCGTCTGCGCCGCCGTCTGCGCCGCCAGCATCGGCCGCTCCCGCCGCGCCGTCGGCTCCGGCCGCTCCCGCCGCGCCGTCTCCGGCCGATGACGAGGCGCCGCAACCGCTCACTCGGCGCCAGCTTCGCGAGCAGCGCCAGAACGGCATCCTGCCGACAGCTTCCGCCGAATCGACCCGCGAGCAGCAGCAGTCTGAGGGTGAAGCGTGAGCGGCCGCGAAGGACGCCTCGGGATCGGACTCGTGGGTGACTCGCCCACAGGGCTGATCGTCGCGACCGCACTCGCCGGGGCCGGCCACGCCCTCGTGGGCGTCGCCACCGAGTCTGAAGCGGCCACCGAGCGCGCATCCGCGATGCTTCCCGGCGCACCGCAGCTCACGCAACGCCAAGCGATCGAGCGCAGCGAGCTCGTGATCCTCGCCTACGAAGACCACGAGATCGAAGCACGCGTGCTCGAGCTCTCCGAAACCAAGGCCTGGGTGGCCGGGCAACTCGTCTTGCACACCATCGCCGGGCGAGGCACCGCGGTCCTGGGTACAGCCCTCGACCGGGGAGTGATCCCGCTTGCCGTGCATCCGGCAATCGAGATCACCGGCACAAGCCTCGACCTGCACCGGCTCAAGGAAGCCTGGTGTGCAGTCACCGCGCCCAGGCCAGTGCTTCCCATCGCGCAGGCTCTTGTCGTCGAACTTGGCGCAGAACCCGTCGTCATCGCCGAACAGGACAGGCCGACCTACGCGGAAGCCCTGCACACAGCGACCGAGTTCACTCGCTCCATCGTTAAACAGGCGACCGAGCTGCTCACCGGCATCGGCGTCGAAAACCCGGGCTTCATGCTTTCCAGCCTCGTCCGCTCCGCCGCCGACAACGCCCTCGCCGACGCCAACCCGCAGCGGCTCGACCCGCTCGACGGTACGCTTCCTGAGGCGGACCCGCGCTCGTAGCGGCAGCCGCAGGTTCCAAGGAGGGCTCTTGCCACACGTTCTGACCACGATCGCCGAAGCAATAGAAGTGCTCAGGGAGGTCGGCAAAACCGACACGATCGCGCTGGTGCCCACGATGGGCGCCCTCCACGACGGACACCTCTCGCTCGTCGACATCGCCAAGCGAAACGCCACCAAGACCGTCGTCTCCGTCTTCGTGAACCCCATGCAGTTCGCGCCGGGGGAGGACTTCGAACGCTACCCGCGCACCTTCGACGACGACCTCGCCAAGCTCGACGCAGCCGGCGTCGATTACGTGTTCGCGCCCGCAGTCAGCGACATGTACCCCGAGGGTGTCAAGCAGACGCGAGTCGTCGGCGGCTACGCCGCGGGCCTCCTCGAGGCAGCTCACCGCCTCGCGCACTTCGACGGCGTCCTCACCGTCGTCACCAAACTCTTCAACATCGTCCGCCCCAACAGCGCGGTCTTCGGCGAGAAAGACGCGCAGCAGCTGTTCCTCGTGCGTCGGCTCGTACACGACCTCAACCTCGACATCAACGTCATCGGCGCGCCGATCATCCGCGAAGAAGACGGCCTCGCCCTCTCCAGTCGCAACCGCTACCTCTCCACCGAGGAACGCGCCGCCGCGCTCAGCCTTGTGCGCGCCCTCTCCGCAGCCGCATCAAATGGCGACCGCGGAATCCGCGAGATGATCTCCGGCGCCCAGGGGGCGCTCATGGACGAGAAGCTCGTCAAGATGGACTACGTTTCCATCGTCGACCCCGAGACTTTCGCCCTTGTCAATGAGGCGTACCGAGGCAAGGCGCTTGTGCTCGTCGCGGCACGAGTCGGCACGACCCGCCTCATCGACAACATGAGCGCCTACGTCGGCGAGTACCGCTAGACGCGACCGTGTGGGCTCAGCTCCCGCTCCAAGAAGGAGCACACCGAGTCACGACGACCCGCTCCCGGCAGTTCGCACACGTCGCCGTCCAGCAGCTCACGCTCGGCGAGGGCCGAGCCGTCGTGCAGCGGATACACGAGCGACCGCTCACCTCCCGTCTCACCGTGGTTCTCGACGGCGGGCCGGTCACCATCACGAACCAAGAACAGCGCGAGTTGCGCGTCGAGGCGGGGGCCGGGTTCCTGCACCTCGAGGAGACGAAGCTCGAGACCGACGTCACGACACCGACGACACTGCTCTCCCTCATCGGCTCCGCGGGCGAGGGCAATCACGAAGAGAGCGACGTGGCGATCAACGGTCTGCTCTCCCTGAGCGCCTCACCGCTGATCTCCGGCATCACCGGATTCGGCCTCGCCCTGCTCGCCGACAAGCATCCGGGGACGAGCCTCGACGCCAGAGCGCTCGAGCGCATGGCTCGAGTCATGGTTCGTGAACTGCTTGCCTACTCCGAGGGCGAGATCCGGTTCCCCGAGCGACCGTCCACGTACGAGCTTGCCCTCCAGGTCATCCGACGCGATGCGACGCAACCCAACTGCTCGGCAGGGAGCATCGCTACCGAGCTCAACGTCTCGCTCAGGAACCTCGAACGAGAGTTCCAGCAGCACGGGCAGACGGTGCGTCGGGCGGTCCGGGATGCTCGGGTCCTGCACGCCCTGATATGTTCCGTGTTTTGTCAAGGGGCAGGGGTGAGCGGCGCTCTCGCCCGCGCCATGTCGGCGGTTGGGCATGCCAGCCCCAGGAGCTATCGCCTCTAACTCGAATGCGTTCCGTTCTCCCGGAAATATCCGGGGCGGTGGGTCAATTTTGTACTGGTCCAATTCGTTCCTTGAAGCGACAGTTCCCATACTTGAAACGTCACAATTTCCATGAAGACGCGGGGGCTGCCGACCTCGATGCCAGGCTCTTCTAGGCAGCGCTGCCACCCGCGCGCGCCATGCCCCCGTTCCCCCGGCGCGCGAGACGCGCACGTTCCCTGAGGGCCGCACGTCGCGCGCCCAGCCACGTCAGGACAGTTCCAGCATGACTCTCGACGCCTCCCCAGCCGTCCGCTCCATCCCCGCACGCCGCGCGATCTTGACGACCGCCGCCTGGAGCATCCCCGTGATCGCCGCTGCCGTCGCCACCCCGGCGCGTGCCGCATCCACCGCCGTCGCCGTCGACTGCCAAGCCACCAACGGCAGCTGGTCGGTTCCGGGAGGAAACCTCTACGCCGACGGCTCGCAGGGCATCCCGGCCGGCAACGGCGGCAACTACACCACCGGTTGGACGCCGACCAAACCCGGCATCTGGAACGGCAGCTCAACCGAGCAAGACGGGGGCCATGCCACCACCGACTGGTGGAACGGCACCTCACGACCGGGCGGGTCGTCGCCAGTCGGCTTCATGTCGCTGGACGACCGCGACAACCGCGCCGAGGCGAGCGACGAGCCGTTGCAGGTGGTGACCACGTTTGTCCTGCAGGGCGTCTCAGGCTTCACCTACGAACTCGACTTCCCCGTGTACGTCGGAGCTACCTACCTCGGCCAGCAGTACGTCAGCATCGACGCAACTGGCCCGGGAATCTCGGAGACCATCGCGCAGGGTGCCGCAGGCGCCGCATCCATTACCGCGGTCCCCACCGCCTACGCAGGCTACGCACCCCTGGGCGACGTGCAGGTGTTCAACGCCAGCCTGACGCCCACGTCCACCGGGCCGATCACACTCACGTACACGTTCGTCATGCCCAAGGTCACCGGCGGTGCCCGCCAGAACGCTGACATCTGGGTCCAGACCCCGCAGGTCGCGAATTGCCCGGCCAGCACGTCGTAGTCCTCGTCGGGGTCGCGGCGTTGCTACGCTGAACGTTCCACGACCCCTGGGGGAACACACGCATGAGCTTTCGCATCCTGACGGTCTGCACGGGCAACATCTGCCGTTCGCCCCTCGCCGAGCAACTCCTGCGCGACGGCCTCAAGGGCCTCCCGGGCGTGACCGTCGAAAGCGCGGGTACGGGTGCCCTCGTCGGTAGCGGCATGCCGCAGCCCGCGCTGGCCCTCGCCGCCCAGTACGGGGTGACGGATGCGGAAGCCCACATCTCGAGGCAGCTCACCGAGGACATCGCGCGGGGTGCCGGCCTCGTGCTGGCCCTGTCGCGTGACCACCGTCAGCGCATCGTCGAGCTCGCGCCCTCCGTCGTGCGCCGCACGTTCACGCTGCGCGAGTTCGCGCACATCGCCAGCCAGGTCACGGCGGAAGACCTCGAGGAGACCTATGAGGCTCCAGGTGCCAGCCCCGGGTCGCGCCGCTCGCGTCGTGAGGCGCTCGACGGTGCCGCCGACGCAACGGGTTCCGGCGCGTCCGAACAGGACATCGTCGCCGCAGCCCTGGCCGCAGCGGTCGGCGCGGCGGCCCCGCTTCGAGGCGTTATCGCCCCGCTCGAGAACGCCAGCGACTACGACGTCGTCGACCCGTTCCGACGCTCGGAAGAGACGTACCAGCGCTCCGGCCGCGAGCTCGTGCCCGCCGCCGAGACGATCGTCGCTTACCTCGAGGGTGTCGTCGACTGGGCGAAGGCGCGCAGCGCGTAGCGGGCGTCCGCTCGACGGCCGTGCCGGCCCGAATTCTCCGGGCGAGTACCCGTATCTGTTCACCGACCATGTGATCGGCTAGCTTCAGCGCGAACGCGCGATGAGCGCGCGCGACGTTGGGGGACGACTTAGATGCGTGCAGACAGTCAGGCACCACAGGGCAATCAGGAACGACCGGCAACGGCGGAAGCGGGTTTGTCGCGTCGGCGCCTACTCGAAGGCTCCGCCTGGGCGGTGCCCGTCATCGCGATCGCGGCGGCGACCCCAAGCCAGGCAGCCTCGAACTGCGCCCTCTATCCGGGGGTCGTGATCTTCAGCGGGCCCAACGCCAACTTCGGTCCCAACGGTCCCGGGATCGACGCGCAGGGCAGCGTCAACCTCGACGGGGCACCAGTCTGGACACACCCGCCCGTGAGGATCGGCGTCGAGAGCTTCCCCGTCGGACCTCTCCAGCGCGGCCCCGAGAACCTCACGACTGCGGATGACGCGCTGCTTGTCACGCAGTATCCGATCGGCGAGCCGGATGGCTTTGCAGAGCAAGACCTCGTCATCACGTTCGGTCGTGAGGTGACGGACCTGGCCTTCACGATCGGTGGCATCGACACCCGCACGGGCGCTGGTGGCTACGCCGACGCGGTGAGTCTCGACTTCACGCCAGGCGAGACCGTGGTCACCGGCAGCCACGTGGGTGGCACCGGGGACTTCAGCACTCCCTGGGCAGCGATCGTCGCCACCGCGACGCCAGACGTCACCTCGCCGGCGAACTCGGTGCGACTCACCTTCACGTCGCAGGTGACGACCCTTGTGCTTCGGTTCCGCTCGACCGACCTCTCGCCCGCAGCGACCGGAACGCAGCGATTCACGATCAGCGACATGAGCTTCCGAGCGGGCTGCGGCATCGGGTCCGCCTAACTCGCGGGCCGCTGTTGGCTCGTGCCGGTTCGCGCGGCGGCGCGATGTGCACCAAACTGGGGGGAGTGCGATTCTGCGCGGCGTTCGTCGTGCCCAGGATGCGCATCCACACCCAGACGCACGACACGCAAGGAGCCCGAATGGCCGACGCGCCCATCCAAGACGCACTCTCCGAGGCGGAAGCCTCCGAGCAGAAGCAGGTGCGTCTCGACAAGCGCGCGCGGATGCTCGAGTCGGGCATCGCGCCCTACCCGCTGACGCTCCCCATCACGCACACCATCGCCAAGGTACGAGCAGCGCACTCGGAGCTCGAGGACGGCGCCTCGACCGGAGAGCGCGCCGGCGTCGCCGGGCGAATCGTGCACCTCCGCAACACGGGGAAGCTCTGCTTCGCGAGCCTGCAGGCCGGCGACGGGTCGCGCATCCAGATCATGCTCTCGCTCGCCGTGGTCGGCCAGGAGCAGCTCGACCTGTGGAAGGAATTCGTCGACCTCGGCGACCACGTCTTCGCCGCCGGCGAGATCATCTCCTCGCGCCGCGGTGAGCTGAGCATCATGGCCGACGAATGGAAGATGGCCTCCAAGGCCGTCCGTCCGCTGCCGAACCTGCACTCGGAGCTCAGCGAGGAGACGCGCGTTCGTCAGCGGTACCTCGACCTCATCCAGCGCCCCGTCGCCCGCGAGGTTGTGGTGGCACGCGCGAAGACCAACGCGTCGCTGCGCCAGACGTTCGCGAACCACGAGTTCCTCGAGGTCGAGACGCCCATGCTGCAAACGATGCACGGAGGCGCCGCGGCCCGCCCGTTCGTCACGCACTCGAACGCGTTCGACACCGAACTGTTCCTGCGCATCGCACCAGAGCTGTACCTGAAGCGAGCCGTCGTCGGCGGCCTCGACCGGGTCTTCGAGATCAACCGCAACTTCCGCAACGAGGGCGCAGACTCGACGCACAGTCCCGAGTTCGCGATGCTCGAGGCCTACCAGGCGTACGGCGACTACAACTCGATCGCCGACCTCACGCAGGAGCTCGTGCAGAACGCGGCGCTTGCCGTGTCCGGCTCGCACGTCGTCACCTGGACAGACGGCACCGAGTTCGACCTCGGCGGCGACTGGGACCGCCTGTCGATGTACCCGTCGCTTTCCGAAGCAGCCGGCGTTGAGATCACGCCAGAGACTCCGCTTGCCGAGCTCCTCGCGCTCGCCGAGAAGGTCGAAGTCGAGGTCAGCCACCCCACGCACGGCAAGCTCGTCGAAGAGCTCTGGGAGCACTTCGTGAAGGACGGCCTCACGCGCCCCACGTTCGTCATGGACTTCCCCGTCGAGACGTCCCCGCTCACCGCATCCCACCGCTCCATCCCGGGTGTCGTCGAGAAGTGGGACCTCTACGTTCGCGGCTTCGAGCTCGCCACCGGCTACTCCGAGCTCATCGACCCCGTCGAGCAGCGCGCTCGCTTCGTCGAGCAGGCGGCCCTCGGCGCGAAGGGCGACGTCGAGGCCATGCGCGTCGACGAGGAGTTCCTCGCCGCACTCGAGCACGCCATGCCGCCCTCCGGTGGCATGGGCATGGGCATCGACCGCCTACTCATGGCTATCACGGGCCTCGGCATCCGCGAGACGGTGCTGTTCCCGCTCGTGAAGTAGCGCGCAGCCACACGCAAGAAGCCGCCGCCCGAACCGGGCGGCGGCTTTTTGCGGCTCGCGAAGCGTGTGGGGGCGCGCCCCTTACGCCGTTTTCGCGACTGTCGGGGCGCTCACACCGATGTCGTCACCGGTCTGGCTCGCCGAACCGGCGGTGAACCCCCATGCGTAGATGAAGCGAAGACGAGTGCGCACTTGGACGAGGGGGAGGTGCGTTCCAGCAGAGGATTCCCCTTCTGTCGTTGGTTCGTGGGTGGGGCGCCTCACGAATCTCAGAACGAGCCTAACCTTTGGCTATGTCTCCGCATAATATGCTCCCTCGGGCGTCAATGCGGCGGGGCCAGCGCCATCGGATCGAGTCAACTCTCGGAACTTGCGTGCTTTTCCCCATCGACGCGGCACTCGATTTCGGCGACGACCTTCCGGAGCGCGTAGATCGTGACTGATCGGCGTTGAGCGGCCGGGTCCCATCCCGTGTGGTGCTCGAACTCGAGTTGCTGCAGATCTTCGAGAGCGGTGGATGCGGCGCCGAGTCTCGGGGACAGCTCGTCGTAGGACTCATCCCACGCTTGGAGGAGCTGCGCGATCTGCTCGCCGGCCGCAGCGAGAGCGCGGCGCGACTCCGCTCGCGCCTCGCTCCACGAGCTCTCGAGGAACGGTTCCTGCAGCTCTTCGATATGCCGGACGATGCGGCTGATGCTGTCGAGCTCGCCCTGCGCCGAATTGGTGTCGAACTTCGACCGGAGGCGCCGCGCGTTGCCTCGCAAATTGTCTTGCGCCTCGCCGACGAGCGTCTTGGCGTCGGCGAGGTGAGCCTCGAGGCGACGAAGCGAGGCCCGCCACTCATCGAGTGCATCCCGAGGGTGCTCTTCGCCGGGCAGCTCGGTAGCGCGTTTGATGGCGTCAGCGGCCGATTTCTTGACCGTGCTGAGGGCCTCCAACGCGTGCTTGGTCCCGGTCGAGGGCGGGACCAGAAGGTTCAGCCCGACGCCGATGGCCGCCCCGACAGCCATCTGCACGACGTAGCCGATGGAGAAGCCATCCGGGTTCGCGCCGCCGACGACGAACACGAACAGCGCCGCGATCGGGATGTAGTCGCGCCCTGCCCCGAAGGCAGGGATGCCCGCGAGCAGGGTTCCGACTCCGACCGCCACGGGAACAGCGAGCGCCACTGGGGTTCCGATGGTGATGAGCGCACCGGATGCCAGTACGCCGAGGAGAACACCAACCACGACCTGCACACTCGACCGCACGGATCCGGCCACGGTCGGCACACTGGCGACCAACGCACCGAGGGGCGCGTAGTAGGCGTACGCATTCGCCTCGCCGGGGACGAGGTGTCCGGCGTACCAGGCAAGCGTCGCTGCGGCAGCCGTCTTGGCGACGTGCAGCAGGCGGGGAGGCGTGACGGCGGGGACGAGTGCGCTCGCGATTCTATGCATCCATCTCAGGATGATGCCTCGTGCTCACCTTGTGCTGGGACTTGCCAGCCGGTCGTCCGTGATGAGGAGGGATGCAACGCGGATCTTCCCGATCACTCCCGCATCTGTCCTCAGGACGCGCAAGGACGGCCAGGGGCCGGAAGCACGTGCATCCGACCCCTGGCCGCTCTCGTTGGAGCTGGTCAGCAGACGGTGCCCTCGATGACGTAGCCGCCCCCGTAGTAGCTGCCGGCGGTGGGGTGGTAGCCCCACACGTTGAGGTCGATGACATTGTCGCTCGGAACCAGCTTCGGGTTGCCGCGTGTGCCGTTGTCGAGGTTGCCGCCCCACGCGTACACGCCGCCGTCGGAGGAAAGTGCGAGGTACGTGCCGTCGGAGGCGAAGACCTTCGTGACGGCCTTGAATGCATAGTCGACGCTGACGTTCGGGATGCGCGTCGAAGCGTGGAACTGCATGATCGTTCCCGTCGATGTGATGTAGAGGCCACCGACGTAGTTGCGGATCGCCCATGAGGCGAACGCGGCGACGTTTCGGGCGCGCCTCGTCCACGCAGTCCCACCCGAGGAGAAGCCCAACGCGGCGCCGCTTGTCCACAGGTCGCCGCTCGCGGTGCGCACGATGATGGCACCGGAGTTCGCTTCGACCTGGGCGATCCCGGTGGGCGCGCCTGCCACGGTCGTCAGGGTGTGGCCGTTGGTCCACTGGCGGATCGTACCGTTCGCGAAGAGGACCGCGCCGCCGTGTAGGAAGCTGGTTTCGTGCACACCGAAGGTGCTGATCGCCGTCGCACCTGCGGTGCCGCCGATGAGGGTGGCATTGACGGTCGTGCCGCTGGTCGCGTTGCCCCAGTAGTAGAGGCCCGCCGTGGTGAGTACGTAGCTGAAGCCGTCGTTGGACTCGGCAGCGATCACGGTGCCGGATATGCCGGTGACCTTCGCGACCACCGGGTCCCCGACGCCGGTGCCCGTCCGGAACCACTGGTACACCTCGGTTCCGGTGGCGCCGGTCGCGACGCCGCCGGTTGAGTTGTTGCCGTCCTCCAGTGAGGTCCATGCGTCGACGAACGTCATGTTGGCAACGTTCGCGCCGCCGTGCTGCAGCGTGCCAGGGGCATTCTGCGCGGCACCGACGTTGCGGCCCCAGTAGCGGACGAATCCACCGGCGACCAGCACCGCGGCGTTCGAGCCTCCGCTGCTGTTGGCCTGGTCGCCGGAGATTGAGCCGACCGTGGCGGTCGTGAGTCCTGGGACCGTGGACCAGTTGATCTGGGGTGCGTTGCTGCTGGATGTTCCCACATCTCGCGTAATCTGCACGACCTGGCCCGGTGATGCGATGATCGCCCCGTATGCGTAGGCGACGACGCCCGGGGAGCTGGATGGCGACGGTCCCCGTGGCTGGCGCCGGCTTGTCCCCGAGGGTCGCCTCGAAGCGGACCTGCCCGGCGTCGATGGTGCTGCATCGGGAAGCGCCGAACCCGGTGAGTCCGACGATGAGGGGCTCGTTCGACGCTGCCGCGAGGGGGGCGCTGGCGACCGCGGCGAGGACGGGCGTGGTCCAGGCAGCGGTGGCGATGACCGTGCGGCGCGAGAGGCGGTTCTTGGGGTTGGATGCTGCGTTCGGCACAGGGCTCCTGAGATGGATGGTGTGCAAAGCGGGTGCGCGCGACGGCGGGTCCGCATGCCTCGGCGCTAGGAAGAAGACTTCTGAAGGTGAGGGCGGACGCAACGGCCGTGCGAGTTCTGGCGCCCAGGGAAAGGCAACCTACCACTTGGTCGGGAGTGAATCCAGACTGTCAGAAGTGCACGCAGTCCACAATTCTCGGACGGACTAAATCAGTGGCCTACGCGCCGCAGAAACGAAGAAGAGGCGGGGCGGCTGCACGTGCATCCGCCCCGCCTCTTCGTGCAGTCTCGAGCTCCGGCTACCGCTCCGAACGCTCGCCGCCAGTCTCTGCCGCACCGGAACCGACCACCGGGACCTGGCTCGTCTGCGGACCCGCGACGGGAACGCTCATGACCGGGGCTCGTCGGAGCCAGGGGAAGCGCATCCTGCCTGGTTCGCGCTCGACGGGTTCCTCGACCTCGAGGCCGTAGAAGTCTCCGATGTGTTCGACGAAGGCGGCGCGACGGGCACGCTCGTACGCGCGCTTCTCCCGCCCGAACGCGACAGCCGTCGCCCAGCAGGTGAGCAGAAGCACGATCGAGAACGGCAGCGCGATGCTGATGGCCGCCGTCTGCAGGGCGTTGAGGCCGCCCGCGAGGAGCAGGGCCGTCGCGAGCACCGACGTGATGACTGCGAAGAACGCACGTACCCAGTTCTTCGGCTCGGCCTGGCCCCCGGATGCGAGCATGCCCATCACCAGGGCGCCGGAGTCGGCAGATGTGATGAAGAAGATCGCGATGAGGATGATCGCGCCGATTGTTAGCACAGCTCCTCCGGGGAGCTGCGCGAGCATCTGGAACAGCGCGCCTTCGACATCGACGGAACCGTCGGACTGCACGAAATCGGTGACACCGTTCAACTGCATCCACAGGGCGGTGCCGCCGAGCACAGAGAACCAGAGGAACGTCACGAGGGTGGGCACGAGCATGACGCCCATCACGAATTCGCGGACTGTGCGGCCGCGTGAGATGCGGGCGATGAAGACGCCGACAAACGGCGCCCACGACATCCACCAGCCCCAGTAGAAGGTGCTCCACGACGACTGCCAATCGATTCCATCTTCGCCCGCGAACGCGCTGGTCGAGAACGTAAGGCTGACGAAGTTCTGCAGGTAGTTGCCAAGCGACTGCACGAAGTCGCGCAGTAGGAACTGGCTCGGGCCAACAATGAGAATGAAGAGCAGGAGGCCGGCAGCCAAGATGAGGTTGGTGTTGGAGAGCCATTTCATGCCCTTGCCGACGCCCGACAGCACTGAGAACAGCACGAACCCTGTGATGACAACGATGATGCCGATTGATGCGGTGGTCGACGGCTCGAGGATGCCAGCGGCCTGCAGTCCGGAGCCGATCTGCAGAACGCCGAGGCCGAGAGAAGTGGCGACCCCGAACACCGTGCCGACAAGAGCGACGACGTCGATGAGGTTTCCCCAGCCGCCCCGCACACGGCGACCGAGCAGCGGCTCGAGCGCCCAGCGCACGCTGACCGGGCGGCCGCGGCGGTGGATGGCGTACGCGAGCGCGAGGCCGAGCACGATGTAGATCGACCAGGCGTGTACACCCCAATGGAGGTACGTCTGCGACAGTGCCTGCTGTGCCAGCTGATTCTCGGTCCCGGTCACGCCCGGCTTCGGGTTGATGAAGTGGCTGAGCGGCTCGCTCACGCCGTAGAAGACGAGGCCGATACCCATTCCGGCCGCGAAGAGCAGCGACAGCCAGCTGAGGTTCGAGAACTCGGGCTTGTCGTCGTCCTTGCCGAGCTTGATGTCGCCGTACTTGCCGAAGCCCATCCAGAGGCTGAAGACGACGAAGAACGCTGCGATCAGTACGTAGTACCAGCTGAAGTTGCGCACGATCCAGGACTGGACGGCGCTGAAGGCGGTGTCTGCTGCGCTTGGCGCGAGAATCGAGAAGCCGGCGAAGGCGAGTACGACGATCGCAGCTGGCCAGAAGACCCACCTCTTGATCGCCGGAGGGCTCTGCTTTTCGGCGGGGGATGCAGCTGTCTGGCCGGGGGAATCAGGTCTGGGGGAGCTGGAAGTCACTGCGTCAATGGTACGCGAGCGCCGCCAGATTGCTAGTTTGACTAGCAATCGAGGCGATGTGAGCGGTTGAGGTCAGCCCTCGTCGCCGCTGCGCACGAGCTCGTGCACTCCCGAGATGATCTCGTCGGGGCGGAACGGATAGCGTTCGATCTCCCGCTGATCGCTGATGCCTGTGAGGACAAGCACGGTGTGCAGGCCGGCCTCCATGCCCGCGACGATGTCGGTGTCCATCCGGTCGCCGATCATGGCCGTGTTGTGCGAGTGCGCGCCGATCTTGTTGAGCGCGGAGCGGAACATCATGGGGTTCGGCTTGCCGACGACGTACGGCTCGCGGCCGGTGGCCTTCGTGATGAGCGCCGCGATGGCGCCGGTCGCCGGGAGTGGGCCGTCGGCGCTCGGGCCCGTGGCGTCCGGGTTCGTGACGATGAACCGCGCGCCGTTGCCGATGAGGCGGATGGCCTTCGTAATGGCGTCGAACGAGTAGTTGCGGGTCTCGCCGACGACGACGAAGTCTGGGTCGGTCTCGGTCATGATGTAGCCGGCCTCGTGGAGCGCGGTGAGGAGGCCCGCCTCGCCGATCACAAACGCGGAGCCGCCAGGCAGCTGCTGCTTGAGGAAGTCGGCCGTCGCGAGCGCCGAGGTCCAGAGGCGGTCTTCCGGCACGTTGATACCGCCAGCGCGCAGGCGTGCCGCGAGGTCGCGGGCCGTGAAGATGGAGTTGTTCGTGAGCACCAGGTAGGGGGTGTCATCGCGCTGCCACTGCGCGAGCAGCTCGACGGCGCCGGGGAGCGCAGCCTGCTCGTGCACCAGCACGCCGTCCATGTCAGTGAGCCAGCATTCGACGTTCGAGCGATCGACCATGGCCCCAGCCTAAGCGAAAGCACCGACACTCACCCCTGTTGAGATGGATGCGCGCAGACTCGCCGGAGGATGGTAGGCATCGCGTAGACTCCCTCCATCATGGACTTCTTCCTCAATGCACTCTGGTCGCTCATCCCGACTGTGATCATCGGGGCCGCGTTCTTCTGGATCCTCACGTCGATCCTCTCCGGCGATCGCCGCGAGCGTGCCATGGCCGACAAGATCGAGCGCGAAGAACGCGCTCGCCTCGGCCTTCCGCAGCTCGACGCGAACAGCTAGCACTCCTCTCTTCCCCGCTCCATCTCGACCTCCTCGCCGTAGAGGGGGTCACTTCTCGTGGTCTGGACTCGACTCATGTCACTCCTGCTCAACTGGGCATCCCCAAAGCCGCTCGGCACGCCGTTCCGCTTCCTCCTGTCATCTTCCTTGTTCTCGAACCTCGCTGACGGCATCCTCATCGCGGCCGGGCCCCTGCTCGTCGCGAGCCTCACGCAGGACCCGCTGCTCGTCTCGCTCGCCCTGGTCGTTCAGCAGCTGCCGTGGCTCGTGTTCGGACTCTTCGCCGGGGTTGTCGCCGACCGGCTCCCGCGCGTTGCGATCATCGTGACGGGTGCACTCAGTCGTGTGCTGATGCTCGCCATCATCGGCGCGCTGGTGCTGACCGACACCATCAACCTGCCGATCCTCTACGTCGCGCTCTTCCTCGTGGGCTCGGCCGAAGTCTTCACTGACAACGCGTGGACCTCGATCGTCCCCGACCTCGTGCCGTCGAAGGAGCTCGGCGTCGGCAACTCGCGCCTGATCGCGAGCCAGACCGTCATGAATCAGCTCGCAGGCCCCGCGATCGGCGGTGCGATCTTCGCGGTCGGGCATGCCCTGCCGTACGGCGTGACCGTCGTGTCGCTGCTCTTCGCCGTCGTGCTGGTGTCGCGCATCAAGTCGCCGCCCGTCTCGACAGCGACGACGGGCCCGATCGAAACGGTGCGCTCGGTTGCCCGCGTCCGCCGGGACATCGCGAAGGGGTTCGCCTGGCTCTGGCGGAACCCTCCGGTGCGCACGCTCGCGATCATCCTCTTCGCGTTCAACATCACCTACGGGATGACCTACGGCGTGCTCGTGCTCTACGCCAAGGAGCGGCTGGGGCTCGACGACGTCGGCTACGGGCTGCTGCTCGCCGTGTCGGCGCTCGGCGGGCTCGTCGGCACGGCGCTCTACGCACGCCTCGAACGGCGCTTCTCCTACACAAGCCTCATGCGCGCCTGTCTCGCGCTCGAAACTTTGCTGCACCTCGTGCTCGCCGCGACTGCGAACGTCATCGTTGCTGGCGTCACGATGTTCGTCTTCGGCATGTACACGGTCATCTGGGCGACGCTCGCGAGCACCATCCGCGGCAGGGCTGTGCCGAGCCGGATGCGCGGTCGGGTGTCGAGTGTCTACTTCCTCGGGATGATCGGCGGCATGGCGATGGGGTCCTTCATCGGTGGCCTCATCGGCCAGGGCTTCGGGATCGTCACGACGATCTGGGTCGCGTTCGGCTTGAGCATCTTCATCTTGGCGCTCGTCTGGCGGTCGCTCGTCAATGTCGGTCGCGCCGGTGAGATCGTTGAGGAACCGGGGTCTGCTGCCGCCGGCTGATCGCCGGACGACGGCCTCGTCAGTTCACATCGTGGTGCGCTCTGAGGGGGCACCCAGATTGCTCCGGGGAGCGCGGCGTAACCTGATCGGCATCGTGCTGGATCGAGGACGCGGAGGAGGGTGCTGACGATGCCGCGTTCTGCCATGCCCGTCCTCATTGCGGCCGTCATGATGACGATGCTCGCCGGATGCGCATCCGGACCGTTCCCATCCGTGCAGTCGGCGCTCGAGTCCTTCAATCAGACCCTCCGCTCACTTCCCGGCGTAGAGGCGTCCAGTCTCGACCGACCTCCCGTTGACGGGGTTGTCAAAGTGGACCTCATCGTGACCCTGGCGGACGACGTCACGGAGGAGGAGCTCGTCGACATCGGCGAGTACACGACAACCTTCCCGGCCGTGCAATTGGGGCAGGGGCAGTTCCCCGGAGTGGTTGAGCTCCGCCTCGCGGGATCGGCGTACTCCTACTTCGATCTGGCCACCCCTGAGGCTCTCCACGCTCAACTCGCGTACTGGCGGGAGCTGACAACGGTCGGCTTCGAATCCATCTCCACGCGAACGTATTCTGCGCCCGTCACCGCTGGCATGTTCCAGATCACCGACGAGGTCGGTGACGAAACTGCCGCTGGCCTCCCCGTGCAGGAGGGTGAGGGTGAGCAGGCGCAGGCAACTGAGGCGCCTATGGCCGCGAGCTCGTCGCCCTCGCCATCTCCCGACTCGACCGCCCCATCCCTTTCCTCTGCCGCGCTTGGTCGTCTCGTCGTGATCGAGCTCTCAAGTGACGAGCGCGACGACGAGGAACGCACTGCTGAGCTCCTGGAAGCCGCCCGCACGATCGAGGACCCGGGCGCCGCGACGGGGGAGTGGGACCTCATGGGTCTGGCACCGTTCACCACCGGTCAGTTCGTTCAATCTGGGATTCCGTCCTCTGAGCAGATCACCTTCGTCCGAGAGACAAGTGCCGTCTTCGACGCGTCGGAGCAGCTCGCGAGTGTGCACGTCCGAGTGGACGACTCCTTGGCCGGAAGCACGCAGGTCAACGTGACCGCCTTCGACGACACGATGGAGGGGGTCAGGTCGGCGGATGCGGCGAAGAAGTTCAGGGAGACGACCGAGTGGCAGGAGCTTCTCGAGCTCGTTCCCGAACTTCAGCAGACGAACCGCGACTTCAGCGTCAACTTCGTCGGCAACAACCTCACGGGCCTCGGCGTCTTCGAGTTGAAGTTCGGAGTGCGCGACTGTGAATTCTGGTCGGGTTCGCAGTGGCCCGACCTCTCGCGTGAACTTGAAATGAACTGGGCTGCGAGTCTCCAGGGCGCGAATGCGCCGACTGCGGCCGCTCAGATCTGTGCGGCGCAGCGCTGATCCGGCTCACTGCCTGACACCGCCGAGGGGGCATTTCCTCTCATTGCGTCGAATGTCAAGCTGTGTGGAGTCACTTGCGTCATGCTGCGACGGGTTCGTTGGGGAGGTTGATGCCGACTCTGCTGGCTGGTGATGGGGTCTTCGGGCGGGCTCGGAAGCGCGCGGGATGGGCGTCGTGGTAGACCTGAAGTGCGGTATCGCGGGCCGTCCAGATCTGCTGCCAGGAGCCGTCGTGGACCTGCGCGGGCGTGAATAACGCGATCGCGGAATGCCGATGCTCCGTGTTGTACCAGGTCACGTAGTCCTGGATGTAGGCGCGGGCCGCGTCGAGGTCGGTGAACACTTTCGGGTAGCCGGGCCGGTACTTCATGGTCCGGAATCCGGCCTCGGAGAACGGGTTGTCGTTCGACGTGTACGGGCGGTTATGCGACATGCCCACGCCATGCGCGGCCAGGGCATCGCGCAACAGAGTCGAGCGCATCGCTGCCCCGGAATCCGCGTGCACGAATTGGGGCGCGCCATGCGCTCGAATCGCGTCCTCGAACATGTCTCTCGCGAGGGAATCTACTTCCCGGTCCTCGACACGGAACCCCACGATGCGGCGGGAGTAGATATCGATGACCTTGTACGCCTTGAACGTCTTTCCCCGCCAGGGCGAGTAGAGGTCGGTGATGTCCCACGACCACACCTGCCCCGGACCCGTGGCTTTCAGCACGGGTTTGTCCCTGGCCTGCCGGCTGCTCGTCCGGGTCGGGAGTTTCGGGCGCAGCAGCTGATCCTCGAGGCGAGCCGCGATGCGCCACCAGGAGCGCCGCGACGCCAGCATCACGCCAGCATCCCAGGCCGTCGCGAAGGCATGATCCACCGAGTTGTCGGCAGCCCACCCAGCCAGGATGCGCTCCTCGATGCGTCGCTGGTCGATGTCGCTGATCCGCGACTCGTACGCGCGCGCTGCCTGCAGAATCGGGACCGCGACCCGCGCCCTCGGAGACTGCCGGTAGTGCCACGTCGACCGGGACAGACCCACGACCTTCAACGCTTGCCGTTGAGAGCCGGTCGCGGCGGCCAGCTCACGAACGAGCGTGTTCTCGAGCGTCAAGAACTCGATGGACCCTTCGTCGTCGGGTCCTCGTCGGGCTCTCGCTCGTTCCGCTGATGCAAGAGCCCGATAGCTTTTCCCAACGCCTCGTTCGCGGCCTCCAACTCCCGCACCCGCGCGCGAAGGCGATCCTTCTCGACATCTTGCTCTCGCGCACTCGCCACGATCTGGCGGCGCTCTCCTCGTGTCGTCATCTCACCACCCTCGCGCGGAACGAGGCTCCTGTCGAGATCTCCATCGAACACCGCTCGGCGCCATCGGCTCATCACCGTCGAAGAGATACCTCGGTCCTCCAACCACGCACGTTTCGTTCCATACGGGCGACGCTCGTACGCGAACACCAGATCACGCACTTCTTCGTTACTGAACCCCACAGCGATCGACACCACGACCTCCTCCAGATCACGAGCCAAACGACTCACAACCAGCCTGACAAAGAGGGTTGGCATAGCCAACACATGGCAAATCCCCGCAAATGCCCGGTTATCCGGATCTGGTCAAACGCGGATTCTCGGGTTAGATTCATGACCTACCATTCGGTATGTGAAAAGTCATGCTTTTAGATCTGGGGTGAACAAGGTGAACGCAACGACGCGTGAGCTGCTGGTGAGGGAGCGTCTTCTGCGCTCACTCGACGATGACTCGGCTGGCATCACCCTTCTGCATGCTCCAAGTGGCTATGGCAAGACAACGCTCCTACGCATGTGGGTCGACGCTGGCCGCCACGCGGGTCGACTGCTGTGGGTCACCTTCGGCACATCCACAACGACCCGCAACAGCGTGTGGGAGCAGATCGCGCGGGCCTTCCTTCGCGAAGGCCTCGTGACGAGCCTCCAATTCGACGATCTCCTGGCGCTCATCAACAGCGACGACTTCGAGAAGCGCGATCTCACGACTGCGATGCGTAGCGAAGCCCCTTTCACGATCATCCTCGACGGCTACGAGCGTCTTGGTGAGCTCGCCCCCGTCATCGACCAGGACCTCCTCCGAGGTGCCGCGAACGTGCCAGGCATGCGGGTCATCATCGCGGCTCGCGGTCGCACCACGCTCGACCAGTCGAGGCTGCAGCTTCGCGGGCAGGTCAAGGTGATCACGAACGTCGACCTCGAGTTCACGGAGGCAGAGGTCGCCGAGTTCTTCCAGCGGGTTGTCGGGGTCAGTCGCGTCGCGACGCCGAAGGAGGTGCACCAGGCGACCGGCGGTTATGCGATCGCAGTCCGCGCGGCTGTCCTCGAGCTTTCACGATCCGGCCCCCGTGTCGCCCACTGGCGCGAAAACGCACTCAACACGACGAACCTCTCTGGGCAGCTGCCAAGCGAAGAGCTCGCGAACTTCGCGCGCATCACGAGCATCGTGCCGTACTTCGACGCGTCCCTCGCGCGGGTGCTCGTGCCCCAACTCGATCCGGACGCGGCGATCGAGGTCCTCGAAGCCGACGGGTTCGGCAGGCACACCACGTTCACCCGCAGCGGCGGGGCGTTCCAGTACGTCACAGCGCTGCGTGAGGCGCTCCACGAGGAGCTGCGCACCGGGTCGCCAGCTGCGTACAAGCGCGCAGCATCTATCGCCTCGGCCTGGCTGGTCGCGAACGGCGACCCAGACGGAGCTCTCGAGCTGGCGCTCGAAGTTGATGACTACGAGCTCGCGTCGCGTATCTGCTCCCGGCTGCTTCTCTCTGTGGTCGAGGCCTACACCACGGACCGATACGAGGCGCGCCTGCAACACGTCCCGCACGACGCGCTCGTGGCTTACCCAATCCTTGCGTTTGTACTCGGGCTTGCCCGTCTCGCCAACCCCGTGCTGCGAAATGCGGCCAGGCCGTTGCTGCAGATCGCGGCGGGCATACGCATCCCGAGCGACCTGCCTGCGGAACGCCGCTGCGAGCTCCTCTGCTTCAAGGCCTTCGCGCTGCGCACGCTCGGCCGGTACCGAGAGTCGGCCGAGCTTGCCAGGGAGGCGCTTGACGTCGCGAACGCGCAGGGTCCATCCGGTGCTTCCATGCTGACGCCGGTCTTCACGCGAGGGGCTGCCCTCTCACTCTTCCTGGTCGGAGACGTCAAGGGGGCGCATGCCGCCGTCGCCGACACCTTCGTTGTTCCGCAGTCGCAGAGTTCCCGCAATCTGTCCTTCTCCGATGCTGCCGGCTACAAGGCGATCGACGGCGACATGCCAACGTCAGAGGCGATGCTCGCCCAGATCGACGACGGCGCTTGGAAGACGACAAACGAACGCGGCCACCTCGGCTCGTTCGGGCACATCGCGCGGTCCTACGCTTTCCTCGAGCGAGGGGAGTGGGCGCAGGCCCGCGCGACCCTCGAAGGCATCGAGCGCCACTCGGTGACGTCGGATCTCTGGCCCTACTTGCAGGAGCCTGTGATGTTTGCACGGCTCGCGGAGGGTGAAGCGCTGGCAGAGGCGCGCCGCGTCGAGGAGATGCTCGAAGGTCCGCTGGCCGCCTCTGGTGCCGGGGAAAGCCTCGGGCTGTTCCGTGTCAAGGCCTTCCTCGTGGCGCTTTGGCTCGCCGCCGGGCGCCCGGCTCGGGCTCGTAAGCTCCTCGAGGGCTATGCGGCCGACGACTTCCGCACGCTGCCCGCGAGGGCGTTGCTTGCTCTCGTCGATGGTGACGCGGACCAGTCGATGCGCCTCGTCTCGAGGTCGCTGGACTTCTTCACGACTCCACGCATGCGCACGGCAGTCCACGCACTTGGAGCGGCAGCGGCTCTGCGTGCCGGGGACCGCGAGGTGGCGTTGAGCATGATCGGCCTCGCCTCTGCGCTTTCTCGCGAATACGGGCTCATCTCACCGCTGCTGCTGCTGCCGGACCGAGACCGCGACGCGCTCGCGGACCTCAGTCGCGAGTCAGGTGGCGCCGACGACGTGGCAATGTTCGACTCCCTCGATGTTGCGACGACGATCCGAGAAGTGAGCGCCATGCCGCAGTTCACTGAGCGCGAGCGAGTCGTGGTTCACGCACTCGCCAGACACACCTCACCGGCCAGAATCGCCGAGGAGCTGTTCGTCTCGCCGAACACCGTGAAGACCCAGTTGCGTTCGGCCTACAAGAAGCTCGGCGTGCATTCGCGATCAGAAGCCCTCCGCCGCGCGGAATCTCTTGGTCTCCTCCGCGACAGAAGTGACGACTAGTCCGGTCTGAGTATTGCGCACAAGCCACTTCGGGGTGAACCCCGGGGTGGTTTTTTCGTTGTTGGCAAGGTTGCTGGTCAGTCATTTATTTGTAGCTACAAATTAGGGTGAAGTCTGGGGTGACTTCGCGCCTGAGGGGGCCGTGCTCGGGGTGCAATTGATCTGCCTGGCACGTCCTATGGGGCCTGTCAGCGCAGGACGCGCCACTCCGGCGCGGATGCACTTACCCCGATGCGCCGAAGAGGTTCCCCTTTGTCTGAAACCCCCAGCTCCCAAGCCGTTCCCGCCGCATCCAACGCTGCTGGCACATCAACCCGCCGCTCCGTGCTGCGCACTGCGGCCTGGACGACTCCGATCATCGCCACAGCAGTCGCGGCCCCCGCCTATGCGGCATCCCCGGTCAAGACCCCGGGCATCAACGGCTGGATCGTGTTCACGTACCCGGGCCGCGGCGGCTGGGCACGCGTCACTGTGGACGCACGAGGCACCTACCCGGTCCGAGGTCTCTGGATCAATGATGCGATCGCCACGACGACCATCACGAACATCTACATCGTCTTCCACTTCCGGCCGGGAGCCGGCACGCTCAGCTTCACGAAGACTGGCGCAGACGCCGGGTCCTGGTCCAACCTCGTCCTCGTCGGGACCATCACCATCGACGGCCAGAACTACAACAGCTACCGGTCGAACTACTCGGGTGTGCTGCCCGCACCGAATGCAGAATCGCGTGTCCTGCTCAAGAACGCCGTCTTCTTCCAATCGCAGGTGGTCGAAGGCGGCAGTCGCGTCCCGTACATCGACCGCTTCGTGACCGTCAACGGTGCCATCCAGTCGTTCCGTCGCCTCATCGGCGGAGATGGGGCGATCCTCGCGACGACTCCCTACACGCCGAGCGGTGGAAATCTCCGCATGGCCCAGGTCCCCGCGGAGGACACCGCAGAGGAACTCGCGCAGCCCGTCGCGACTGGTCCCCAGGTCGCCTAGCGACTCCTCGACCTGGGCGTGCGCGCATCCGGGGTCCCGCGCACGCCCAGGGCGAACAGGGGAGGGTTTCGGGGGTGGTCGCGGTTACTCTCGGTGTACACGGCCCCCGACCCTGTAGCCAGGTGTCGAGGTCAGGGAGTCGAAGGAGAAACGGATGTTCGAGAGATTTACCGACCGCGCCCGGCGCGTGATCGTCCTCGCCCAAGAAGAGGCGAAGATGCTCAACCACAACTACATCGGGACCGAGCACATCCTCCTCGGCCTCATTCACGAGGGTGAAGGGGTAGCCGCCAAGGCGCTCGAATCCCTCGACATCTCGCTGCCTGCCGTTCGCGAGCAGGTCCAGGAGATCATCGGCCAGGGGCAGCAGCGTCCGACGGGGCACATCCCGTTCACGCCGCGCGCCAAGAAGGTGCTCGAGCTCTCGCTCCGCGAAGCCCTGCAGCTCGGCCACAACTACATCGGCACTGAGCACATCCTGCTTGGCCTCATCCGCGAGGGCGAGGGTGTCGCAGCCCAGGTGCTCGTGAAGCTCGGCGCCGACCTGAACCGGGTCCGCCAGCAGGTCATCCAGCTGCTGAGCGGCTTCCAGGGCAAGGAGCAGGTTGTCGCTGGCGCAGACCAGCCGCAGCAGGCAGCCCAGGGCTCCGCCGTGCTCGACCAGTTCGGCCGCAACCTCACGCAGGCCGCTCGCGAAGGCAAGCTCGACCCCGTCATCGGGCGCGAGAAGCAGATCGAGCGTGTCATGCAGATCCTGTCGCGCCGCTCGAAGAACAACCCCGTCCTCATCGGCGAGCCCGGCGTCGGCAAGACCGCCGTCGTCGAGGGCCTCGCCCAGGCGATCGTCACCGGCCAGGTGCCCGAGACGCTCAAGGACAAGCAGCTCTACTCGCTCGACCTCGGCTCGCTCATCGCCGGCTCCCGCTACCGCGGTGACTTCGAAGAGCGCCTCAAGAAGGTCACCAAGGAGATCCGCACGCGCGGCGACATCATCGTCTTCATCGACGAGATCCACACCCTCGTGGGTGCGGGTGCCGCCGAGGGTGCGATCGACGCCGCGAGCATCCTGAAGCCGCTCCTCGCACGAGGTGAGCTCCAGACCATCGGTGCCACCACGATCGATGAGTACAAGAAGCACTTCGAGAAGGATGCGGCGCTCGAGCGACGCTTCCAGCCAATCCAGGTGGAGGAGCCGTCGATCGCGCACACGATCAACATCCTCAAGGGTCTCCGTGACAAGTACGAGGCGTTCCACAAGGTGTCCATCACCGACGACGCCATCGTTGCCGCGGCCACCCTCGCCGACCGTTACGTCTCCGACCGGTTCCTGCCGGACAAGGCGATCGACCTCCTCGACGAGGCAGGCGCACGCCTTCGCCTCTCGGTGCTGTCCTCGCCCCCTGAGCTGCGCGAACTCGACGAGAAGATCGCGATCGTCCGGGCCGACAAGGAACAGGCAATCGAGCTGCAGGACTTCGAAGGCGCCGCGTCACTGCGCGACGACGAGAAGAACCTGCTCGGCGAGCGCCTCCGCCTCGAGAAGCAGTGGAAGTCCGGCGACGTCAAGTCGACCGGCACGGTCGACGAGGGCCTGATCGCCGAGGTCCTCTCGCAGGCCACCGGCATCCCCGTCTTCAAGCTCACCGAGGAAGAGACCGCACGCCTCGTCTTCATGGAAGATGCCCTGCACCAGCGGGTCATCGGCCAGAACGAAGCCATCGCCGCGCTCTCCAAGACGATCCGCCGCACCCGCGCCGGACTCAAGGACCCGAACCGCCCATCCGGCTCGTTCATCTTCGCCGGCCCCACGGGTGTCGGAAAGACGGAGCTCGCCAAGGCGCTCGCGGAGTTCCTCTTTGACGACGAGTCGGCGCTCATCTCGCTCGACATGTCGGAGTTCGGCGAGAAGCACACCGTCTCGCGGCTCTTCGGTGCCCCTCCAGGGTTCGTCGGCTTCGAAGAAGGTGGACAGCTCACCGAGAAGGTGCGCCGCAAGCCGTTCTCCGTGGTGCTGTTCGACGAGATCGAGAAGGCCCACCCCGACATCTTCAACTCGCTCCTCCAGGTGCTTGAAGAAGGACGTCTCACCGACGGCCAGGGTCGCGTTGTGGACTTCAAGAACACGGTCATCATCATGACGACCAACCTCGGCACGAAGGGCATCTCCGGCGGCCCCGTCGGCTTCCAGCTTGAAGGCGACGCCTCGGTGTCGTACGACAACATGAAGTCGAAGGTCAACGAGGAGCTCAAGAAGCACTTCAAGCCGGAGTTCCTGAACCGTGTCGACGACACGATCGTGTTCCCGCAACTCTCCACCAACGAGCTGCTCCAGATCGTGGACCTCTTCATCGGTCGCCTCAGCGAGCGCATGCTCGACCGCGACATGACCGTCGAGATCACCGAGCTCGCGAAGCGCAAGCTCATCAAGGTCGGCTTCGACCCGACGCTCGGCGCCCGCCCGCTGCGTCGCGCAGTGCAGCACGAAGTGGAAGACCTCCTCTCCGAGAAGATCCTCCGCGGCGAGCTCAAGGCAGGCGACCACGTGCAGGTTGACTACCCGGAAGACGAGTTCGTGTTCAACGTCACGAAGCGCCGCGTCCCCGAGACGGTCGCGGCAGGCGGGGTCACCTCGCAGGCCGAAGGCATCATCGCCGACTCCGGCGAGGGCGACGCGCAGACCGCGTAACCCCCACCGGCAGGTCCGACGAAGCCCCCGCATCCACTGGATGCGGGGGCTTCGTCTGTACCTGCCTAGCGGGTGGCCTTGCGGAAGCCGTCCCAGATATCCCAGACGCTGGTCGCGACAACTCCGAAGGCGATCATGACGGTGACGATCGTCGTCACTGTCGCTGCGCTCTCGGCGCTCGGGATGACCGTGGCGAAGAAGTCAGGGTTCAGCAGGAGTCCGCGACCAAGTGCGGTCAGGAGCAGCGACATGGACAAGACTGCAAGCACCGCATTCGCCCAGGCGAGGGGGAGCGTGACCCGGCCCGAGCGGAAGAGCGCCACGCTGTAGCCCGCCTCGAGGACAAGCAGCACGAGCAAGCCGAGCGCCCACCAGGGCCAGAGCTCGTGGCCGAAGAACGAGAGTCCGGGTTGTGTTGGCACGAATCCAACGAAGCGGTCCCATGCGATCGCGCCGACTGCGAGGCCAAGGAACACGAGCGAGGCGACAAGCTCGGACCTGCCCGCCCCGGTCTGTCGAATCTCCGGCAGGTCGTCGACGCTCCACTTCCCCTGCGCCGATGGGGCTCCGGCGCGTTCGAGGATGACAAACACGAGCGTCGTCCAGAACGCGACGTGGATGACGACGCTGAGGGTGATTGCCACAACCTCACCGATGATCTCGCCGATTCCGCTACCGGCCAGCGTCTGCGCGATCGCGACGCCGAAGGCCGCACACGCGGGCACGATCCAGAGCAGCACCTTCAGCAGCCGCCACCACATGAGGTAGTAGCGCGGGCCGATGAGGTACAGGCGTCGATCGGTGTAGCTCGCGGCGAGCAGCTCGGGGTCGCCGAGCTCCGTGAGTACGGTGATCTCGGCGGTGGTGGCTGGCTCTCCGGAGTCGACGCGTGCATCCACCAGGTCTTGGATGGATGCGCGCAGCTCGGCCTCGAGGTCGGCCCGCTGGTCGTCTGGAACGGTGCGCATCGCGGCGCTGACGTAGCGTTCCGTGAGGGAGTCGTTGATGGTTGTCATGGCTCAGGCCCCTTCTGGGAGGTGCTCGATCGCGTCGGCGAGTGAGCGGAATTCTGTGGTCATCGCGGTGGCGAGCGCCGTGCCTGCTGGGCTCGCGCGGTAGAACTTGCGAGGCCGTGCCTCGTCGGTGTTCCACTCGCTCGTGAGGTGGCCCTGCTTCTCAAGCCTGCGGAGGAGCGGGTAGAGGGTGTTCGCGTCGGTGTCGAAGCCTCGGGACTGCAGTGCTTCAAGGAGGCCATAGCCGTAGCCCGGCTCGGCGAGGAGGCGGAGGCAGGCGAGCACGACGGTGCCCCTGCGCAGCTCCTGCAGGTGGATGTCGTGGGCTTCGTCATCGCTCATGCTTCACACTATAGTGTGTGTCACACAGTATCGTCAATAACGCTGTGGAGTGCAGGGTGTTGGCCGAGCGAGCCGGGGTGTTCGCTATGTGGGCGTACGCTGAAACCCGTGCCCGCATCCCCCTCTTCCTCGTCGAACGGCAAGCCGAAGAAGGAGGCGACGCTCACTCAGGTGACGCTCCTGGCGCTCCTGCCGTCGTTTGTCTTCGCGATCGGCGAAGGCGCGATCATCCCGATCATCCCCACAGTCGCGGTCTCGCTTGGCACTGGTATCGAGTTCGCGGGGTTCATCGCGGGTTCGCTCATGATCGGTCAGATGATCGGCGACCTGCCCGCCGGCGCCGTTGTGCAGCGAATGGGGGAGAAGCGGGCGATGCTCGCAGCCCTCGGGGTCAGCCTCGTCGGTATCCTCTTGTGCGCCTTCGCCGTTGCGCCATGGATGCTGCTCATCGGGGTCGTGATCATCGGCATCTCTGCCGCGAACTTCAACCTTGCGAGGCACGCGTTCCTGACGACGTATGTGCCGCTTCGCTACCGGGCGCGGGTGCTGTCAACGCTCGGTGGGGTCTTCCGCGCAGGCTTCTTCGTCGGCCCGTTCATCGTCGCCGCAATTCTCGTGCTGTTCGATGCACCTCAGTACGGGTTCTGGGTGTTCGTCGTCTGCGGGGCGATCGCCGCTCTGATCTTGCTGTTCGCGCCCGATCCAGAGACCGTGGCGCGGCCTTCGCACTCCGCGAAGCCTGTGGTGGCAGCCGGCGCGGATGGCCCCGGCTTGCACGAACCGAAGCGGCTCGGCGTCTTCGCGACCATCCGGGCCAACGCGGGTGTGCTCCTCCGGCTCGGAACCGGCGCTGGCATCATGGCCGCACTTCGCGCCGCCCGGAACGTGATGCTGCCGCTCTGGGCGCTTTCGATCGGCATGGATACCGCAGCCGCGGTGCTGGTCATCGGTGTGAGCGCTGGCGTCGACTTCGCGCTGTTCTTCGTCTCCGGCTGGGTCATGGATCGCTTCGGGCGGGTCTGGGGCGCGGTGCCCGCGTTGCTCGGTTTGGGGGCCGGCTTCCTGACACTGGCGTTCACCCACGACCTCGCCGGTGACGCCTCGCAGCAGTGGTTCACGGTGCTCGCCGTCTGGTTGGGCTTCGCGAACGGCATCGGCTCCGGCATCCTCATGACGCTCGGCGCCGACCTCGCTCCGCGGCAGGACCCGGCGCCGTTCCTCGGCGCTTGGCGCCTCATCACCGATTCCTCGGCCGCCTCTGTTCCCATCATCGTCGCGGCGGCCACGGCCCTCGTGTCGCTCGCGTTCACGTCCGGGATGCTGGGTGTGCTCGGCCTCGTCGGTGCGGCTCTCATGGGCTGGCAGATCCCGAAGCATGTGCCGCGTCAGCGGCGCTAGAGGGCTGAGTCCGCGACAGCGGCGCTAGCCGCTGAGCCCGCGCCCTGCAACGCTGTTTCGGGATGGGTTCCTCATCTCGGGATGGGTTGCAACCCATCCCGAGATGAGGAACCCATCCCGAGATTCGGCAAGCGGATGACGGAGCGCGCCCGTGGGCGCTACCGCGGCAGGCGGTCGAGGTAGTCGAGCAGCACGCCTTCGCGCATGGCCCAAGGGGAGACGTCGAGCTGCTTGATGTCGAACACGTGCATGACTTCGGAGAGGACAACTCCGCCGGCGACGATCTGCAGCGCGCGGTCGGTCGTGATGCCTGGCAGCGCTGGGCGCGCCTCCGAGTGGAGCTTCGCGAGGCGAGGCACCCAGTCGTCGAGCTGCCACTTCTGGAGCGTCGTGCGCTGGCCGGCTCCGATGCCGTCGATGGATGAGCCGGCGAGGCGGGCGAGCGAGCGGATGGTCTTCGACGAGCCGACGAACTGGTCCGGCCTGGCTCCGCCTTCGAAGGTCTCCGCGGCCTCCTTGATGAGCTTGCGCGCGTACTTGCGCAGCTCATCCACCTGGTCTTCAGTGGGCGGGTCGTTGTGGAGGAAATTGACGGTGCTGCGGCCTGCGCCGAGCGGCACCGAGATGGCGTGCTCGGAGAGCTCGTCGTCGCCGACGGCCAGCTCGAGGGAACCGCCGCCGATGTCGACGAGCATGATGCGCCCCGCCGACCAGCCGAACCAGCGGCGCACGGCGAGGAACGTCGTCCTGGCCTCCTCTTCGCCGCTCATGACCTGCAGGTCGATCCCGGTTTCGCGGTGGATGCGCTTCAACAGCTCGGGGCCGTTCTTGGCCTCTCGGATGGCGCTTGTCGCGAGCGGCATGAAGTGGTCGAGCTTGCTCTTCTTGACCGCGTCGGCGGCGCGATGCATGGCCTCCATGATCTTCGCGACGCCCTCGTCGGAGATCGATCGATCGGGTTGCAGGTAGCGCATGAGGCGCAGGATGCTCTTCTGCGACGTCTCAGGCACGGGCTTCGCGCCGGGGTGGGCGTCGACCACGATCAGGTGGACGGTATTGGATCCGACGTCGAGAACTCCAAGGCGCATGTCCGTGATGTTACCCGTGCTGTCGCGCCCGGCGGTCCGATCGTAGGGGCGCGCGTACGCTTGACGGATGCAGGAGATCACCATCAGGCGGGCCACCACGCACGACATCGTGGGCATCAGCGAGCTGATTCAGCCGCTCGTAGACCGGAACGTGCTTCTGCGCAAGGAACTTGTCACCCTGTACGAGGCGGTGCAGGAGTTCCGTGTCGCCGTGGATGAGCGAGGTGAGCTGGTCGGGTGCGGTGCGCTTCACGTGCTCTGGCGCGACCTCGGTGAGGTGCGCACGATCGCGACAACGGACTCGGTGCGCGGGACCGGCGTCGGACACGTGATCCTGGATCGCCTCATGGCGGACGCCCGCCACCTCGGCCTCGAGCGACTCTTCTGCCTCACGTTCGAGACGGGCTTCTTCGAGCGGCACGGGTTCGTGGCAGTCGGCGAGCAGATTGTCGACGCCGAGACGTACGAGATGATGCGCCGTTCCCCTGATGAGGGTGTCGCCGAGTTCCTCGACCTCGCCCACGTCAAGCCGAACACCCTTGGCAACACGCGCATGCTGAAGGTGCTGTAGTCGCGTAGTCGGTGCCGTCGCATCGGCCTCGGTGCGCCTCCCAGGACTCCCGGGAACGGGTCCGTACCCTTGGCGAGTGAGTTCGACCCGCAGACCAAGCAAGGCCGTCTACCGCCGTCGGCGGCTGGCGCTTCTCATCGTCTGCGCGCTCGTGATCGGACTGCTGATCTGGGGCCTGACAAGTCTCTTCGGGGCCGGTTCTGGTGAGCCCGGCGAAGCATCCGCCACCCCAACAGCATCCGCGGGCGAAACGGCGCCGGCAGAGGCCGGTGAGACTGCAACGGCTTCACCGACACCTACTCCGACGCCAACTGGACCGGCCGAGTGCGCCGCGCCTGAACTTGTCGTCTCTGCGGCTCTCGACGCTACGAGCTACGCGGCGAACGTGCAGCCTCAGCTCTCGCTTTCGATCGCCAACACTGGAGCCGAGGCGTGTGTCATGAACGTCGGCACGGCCGTCCAGGTCTACACGATCTCGAGCGGCGCGGATGTCATCTGGGTGTCGTCGCATTGCCAGACAGACCCTGCTGATGAGGTCGTCACGATCGACGCCGGGCAGTCGGTGTCGGCACCGCCCATCACCTGGGTGCGTGAGCGCTCTTCGCTCGACACATGCGGCACCGATAGGGCGGATGCGGTCGCCGGGGGCGCCTACTACCAGCTTGTCGTGAGTGTCAACGGCATCGCGTCACAGCCAGCCACGTTCGTTCTGGACTGATCCAAGATTTTGACCCGGGGGTTTCGCGATAATCCCCTGAACGTTAACCTTGAAGACAGTGTGAGCTGAGACGATCGTCTCGTTCCGCACGAATCTGTCCTTCCGTCGATCTCCAGGAGACTCATGACGACGCCCACTCGCAAGCGCGCAACAGCTGCCGCTGCCGTTCTCGGCACGGCAGCTCTTGTTTCTGCCTTCGCGGCCCCAGCCCAGGCTGCCGTGCTCTCCCCGAGCTTCATCGAGCCCACCGCCGGCGCGAAGCAGATCAACATCGTGGGCTTCAATGACTTCCACGGTCGATTCCTCGAAGCCGACCTATTCGCCGCGACCGTGCTGCAGGCGCAGCAGGGCTTCGGCGAGGAGAACAGCCTTGTCATCTCCAACGGTGACGCCGTCGGCGCGAGCCTCTTCGAGTCGTCGATCCAGCAGGACCAGCCGACGATCGACGTGCTCAATACGATCGGCGTGGACTCCTGGACGCAGGGCAACCACGAGTTCGACCAGGGCATCGACGATGCAACCGGCCGCATCTCGCCCGCCACCAATGGTCCAGACCTTGCCGCGAACGTCACGCTCGCCGATGGGTCGCACCCGTTCGACACGCACGCGATCTTCGAGGTCAACGGGCTCAAGGTCGCCGTCATCGGCGCGGTCACGGAAGAGACTTCCGCCCTCGTTTCGCCTGATGGCATCAAGGGCGTCACGTTCGGCGACCCGGTCGAGGCCGTCAACAAGGTCGCCGCTGAGCTCACCGCGAGCAAGGCTGCAGACGTCATCATCGCCTCGTACCACGAGGGTGCGCCGAACAGCGATGTGCCGCTCGCGACGAACGAGGAGACGGAAGCCTTCCGCCACATCGTGCAGGACACGGCCCCTGAGGTCGATGCGATCTTCAACGCTCACTCGCACCGCGAGTACGCCTATGACGCGCCCAACGGCGCATCCACTCGCCCCGTCATCCAGGCCGGCCAGTACGCGGAGAACATCGCGCAGGTTGCCCTCACGGTCGACGCTTCGGGCAACGTGACGAAGTCGGACAGCTCGGTTGTGCCGACGCTCGAGGCGGTTCCTGCTGCCCTGGAGAGCGACCCTCGCATCGCTGAAGTCCGCAAGATCCGGGACGCTGCCGTCGCCGAGGCAGACGTGCTCGGCGCCGAGGTTGTCGGAACGCAGACGGGTGACCTCTCGCGCGGCAAGGAATACGAGCCTGGCACCCTTGTGGTCGCCGAGGACGGCACCACGTCCGGGGGCGTCGTGAAGACGGCCGACAACCGTGCTGACGAGTCGTCGCTTGGCGGCATCGTCTCGCAGTCGATGCTCGAGTCGGTCGCCAGCACGGGACGCGACGTCGACGCGGCCATCATGAACCCAGGTGGCCTGCGCGCAGACCTCCTCGACAATGACGGCCAGATCACCTACAAGGAAGCGGCAACCGTCCTCCCGTTCGCTAACAACCTCTCGGTCGTCTCCCTCAAGGGTGTCGACCTGAAGAACGTGCTCGAAGAGCAGTGGCAGCTGACCGCGAGCGGCGCAGTGCCCTCGCGTCCGTACCTGCAGCTTGGTCTGAGCGACAACTTCTCGTACATCTTCGACAGCTCGCGGCCCCGCATGGAGCGCATCGTCGGACTCTCGATCAACGATGAGCCCGTGAAGCCAGACGAGACGTACAACATCGTCATGCCGACCTTCCTCGCAGCCGGTGGCGACAACTTCCACTCGCTGAACAACAACGTGGGCGTCCAGGACACGGGCCTCATCGACCTCGACGCGTTCGTCTCGTGGATCCGCAGCGAGACCGCCGCTTCCCCTGAGGGTGTCACGCCCGACGTGAAGCGCAACGGCATCGAGATCATCGGCCTCCCCGAGAACAACACGTTTGTCGCCGGTGAGACGTACACGCTGACCGTCTCGAAGTTCAACCTCACGTCGCTCGGGTTCAAGCAGAACCTGTTCGTCGTCGGATGGATCGGTCAGATGGAACTCGGCGCCGAGCAGGTCGACCTCGCGACGCCGAACGAGGTGCAGTTCACCTTCACGCTTTCGGAGAATGGCATCGCTGAGACCTCCGAGTCACGCCTCGCCTTTATGGCTAGCCAGTCTGGCGCTATCGCGTCGCTCCCGGTCATCGTTCCGCCGATGGTCGACCCGACCGCAACGCCAGAGCCGACGGCTTCGGCTACGCCGACCGCGACTGCAACGACTGCTCCCGTACCGACCGCGACGACGCCCGCCGCTGACGGAGGCTCGCTCGCCACGACCGGTGCCGACGAGAACGCGATCTTCGCCGCGATCGCTGGCGCGCTTGCGTTGCTCGTCGCAGGTGGTGCAGCGATCCTGCTTCGCCGCCGCGCAGGCAGCGACGCGTAGCACTCGAACGCAACACTGAGTCGCCCAAGGGTCGATTCGCGAAAGGCCCGGAGCACCTGCTCCGGGCCTTTCGGCATGCCCAGGGTGTGGCGCGATGCCACCTTGGTGTGTCCCTAGTTGCCGAGCGCGGCCGCGAGGGCGAGGTCGATGCTGCCGATCGAGGGGTCGACGACGTGAGCGAGGCCCATGCGCTTGGCTTCGGCTGCGCGGAGGTTTGCGGAGGCAACCCGCCGGATCTCGCCCGCGAGGCTGACTTCGCCGAAGACGACCGTGCCGTCGCGCACCGGTCGGTTGCGGATCGACGAGGCGATGGCGATGGCGATGGCGAGGTCGGCTGCTGGCTCCTGCAGCTTCACCCCGCCGACCGTGGAGACGTACACGTCGTATTCGGACAGTTTGTGCTTCGTCCGCCGCTCGAGCACGGCGAGCAGCATCGCGACGCGGCTCGTGTCGACGCCGTTCGTGACTCGCCGGGGATTGGGCGCGTTGGTCTTCTGCACGAGTGCCTGGATCTCGACGGGCAAGGCTCGGCGGCCCTCGAGGGCGACGGTGACGCACGTGCCGCTGACGGGCTCCGGCCGCTCACTCAGGAACAAGCCGGACGGGTCGGGGACCTCGGTCATGCCCTCACCAGTCATCTCGAAGCATCCCACCTCGTCAGTCGGGCCGAACCGGTTCTTGATCGTGCGGACGAACCGAAGTGCCGTGTGCCGGTCGCCCTCGATGTGTGCGACGACGTCGACGAGGTGCTCGAGGAGGCGGGGGCCAGCGATCGTGCCGTCTTTCGTGACGTGACCGACGATGATGACGGGCACACCGCGGGTCTTGGCGACGCGGATGAGGGCGGAGGCGACTTCGCGCACCTGGCTCGGCTGGCCAGCGAGCGAGTCGACGGTGTCGCTCGCGACGGTCTGCACGGAGTCGACGATGATGAGGCCGGGGTCGAGGCGCTCTATCTGGCCGAGCACGGTCGACAGATCGGTCTCGCTTGCGAGGTACAGGGTGTCGTGGAGTGCGTTGGTGCGCTGGGCGCGCATCCGCACCTGGTTCACCGACTCTTCGGCTGACGCGTAGAGCACGGTGGTGCCCTTGGCGGCGACGCGCGACGCGAGCTCGAGGAGGATCGTCGACTTGCCGACGCCGGGCTCGCCGCTCAGCAGGATCGCGGCGCCAGGCACGAGGCCGCCGCCGAGCACGCGGTCGAATTCGCCGATTCCCGTTGGGCGGTGGGCCACGTTGTCGATTGGTGCCTCGGTGATGGGACGCGCGGCGCGCGACTCGCTGATGGTGGCGGCCTGGATGCGTCCGGCTGTCTGCGACTCGAAGCGGTCGACGAGCGTGCCCCAGGCTTGGCACTCGGGGCACTGCCCGAACCACTTCAGCGACGCTGCACCGCATTCGGTGCACTTGAACGCTGGCTGCTGCTTGGTCTTGGGAGGCATGGGTCAAGGCTAGGCGTGACCACCGACACTGGAGCCCCGCTCGGTCCGTGGCGGCTCGATTTGTGCTCGTTGGCGGCGGAGGGCGGTGGATACGCGTTGCTGCACATGCAGAATGGGTCCGTGCGAGCGCAGAGAGTCCTGTACGTGGTGAACCCGACGGCGGGGCTTGGCGCTTCCGCGCACTTGGGCCGGCGCCTCGCCGGGGGAGCTGGTGCGACGTCGTCACCCGATCTTGAGGTGGTGCTTGTTGCGGCCGAGTCGTTCGCGGCTCTTCGAGACCAGGCAGCGGCTGTGCTTGCGGGGGAACCGAGGCCGGATGCGCTCATCGTGCAAGGCGGCGACGGCATGGTGTCCATGGGGGCTGGCCTCGTCGCCGGAACGGGGGTGCCACTCGGTATCGTGCCATCCGGTACGGGCAATGACTTCGCGCGCAGCGCGAGGCTCGAGCGTGGAGCACCTGCTGCCGGGATCGAGCGGATGCTGACGTCGTTGAGGATGGGGACTGCCGGCATCCGCGATGTGGATGTCATTCGGCTGTCAGCTGATGGCGTCGAACATGTGGCCATCAACTCGGTGAACATCGGCTTCGATGCCGTCGTAAATCGTCGCGCGAACGAGCTGCAGAAGTTGCCTGGCACCGCTCGCTACGTAGCCGCACTCCTCGAGTCGGTGCGGCGCTTTTCCCCACTGGAGTTCGGCGTGTCGGTCGATGATGGCCCGATGCGGTCCGTGACCGCGGAGCTCCTCTCGATCCTCAACGGCTCCTCGATCGGCGGCGGAATCAGGGTCGCGCCAAAGGCGGTCATCGACGACGGGGTCCTCGACCTCTTTGCTGTGGGTCGCCTCCCGCGCATCGGTCTCCTCACGCTGTTCCCGCTTGCCATGGCGGGGCTGCACACGCGACTGCCGCCCGTGACCCTCGAGCGCGTCACGAGCATCCGCGTGCAGATACCGGGTGGCGTGCTCATCTACGCCGACGGCGAGGAGCTGCACGGTCCCGGCCGCGACGCGTGCACCCTGGACGTGCGAGTGGATGCGGGCGCTGTGCGCCTCATCGAGCCCACGGAACGGGCTTGACGCGCCGACGACGGCGCTCGATTTGCGAAGCACCCCCATGGTCGTACTAAGATTCCCCACGGTGACGTGTCCGAGCGGCCGAAGGTGCAACACTCGAAATGTTGTGTAGGGGCGACTCTACCGTGGGTTCAAATCCCACCGTCACCGCCGTCTGAAAGGCCCCGACTTCTCTGCAATTGCAGGGTGTCGGGGTCTTTTGCTTTGTTTTCTCGTTCCATCTCGTGCAAGCAAGGAATGCGCGAGCGTGACAGTTCCGGAGGTCGTCCTGAATTCGGGGCGCGCTCGACTTCGGACTTGGAAAGTGGGGGAGACAGGCGATGGTGCAACTCGTCGTGGCCGCCGCTGGAGGCAACCCGCACGCCTTCCTTTCGTTTTCTGACGGCTACCTGTCGGAGGTGAGGCTCAGGCTTTGTAATTTCTCACGGGAGCATGCGGGCAAAGATCTGCTGTCGGTGCGGGAGGACATGGCGTCGTGCGCAACGTCGGTGCTGGGTGAGCCGTCCGGGAAGCAGGACGGGAACGCGTTCTGGGAACTGGAGAACCGCGGACATCTCTGGATCAAGGTGCTGGAAGCTACGGTGCTCCTGCAAGTGCTGCATCCTCGCTACGCGGACATCGAACGTGCCGAGGGGCGCCTCGGCATTCCATGACCGCATCCCAGGGACCGGGGACGAGGGCGACTACCTGTAGCTCGCTTTTTGGGTCGGTGACGAAACGGTCAAATTGGTCGGACCGTCGTCGCGGGGTCGATCCACGGCTCGGACAGCTTCGATGACCTCTCGAACCTCGGCGAGTTGGATGCGCATCGCGTACTCGGACGCCTCGGCATCGCGGGCGGACAGCGCGGCGAGGATGCGGGCATGGCCTTCGTGGGAGACGCGCCGCCCCTCGCCGCCGAGGTGCGAAAGAACGCGAGCCTCAACGGTCCAGGACGCCGTCAGCTCACCGAGGGTGGCCAGTAGAGGGTTCGCGGTCGCCTGGGCTATCGCAGTGTGGAACTCGAGGTCGAGTCTGGCAGACAGGTCAGCATCCGTCTCCTCCGCCGTCTGTTCCAGCAGTGTGCCGAGTGTGTCCAGTTGTCGTCCGCTGATGCGTTCCGCCGCGAGGCGAGCAATGCGGGGTTCGACCAGCGATCGGAACTCCGCCGAATGGTCGTAGTCAGCCTGCACGGCCTGCAGGCGGCCAGCGAGCGTCGCCGTGAGCGGGATCGAGCGGGCGACCCGGTTTGCGCTACCATGTCGACGCTCGAGAAGCCCGAGTCCCTCGAGTCGAGTGAGCGCCTCGCGGAGCGCATTTCGCGAGACTCCGAGCTCGAGGGCCAGAGCGCGCTCGGGTGGGAGCGGCGAGCCAGGCGCGAGGTCGCCGCCGACGATGAGCCGTTCCAGGTGCATCACGATGTCGTCCGCGATGAGCGCGCGGGTCCGAGGCAATGGGCCGAGGGGGCGATCGGACGTAACGGTCACGGAAGAGTCACCTGTTCTCGCGGAAGCAAGGTGGCGGCAGTCGCCACGTACTCAGTTTGGCATGGGCTCGCGCGACGGCGAGGGGCTGCTCGAACACCAATGTAAATGCCCTGTTACGGGATTCGCCCGCGCGTGAACAGCGTGTAACGGTCCTACCAATTCGCGCATCCGCCGCCTCCACCGCCTCTCACTTTGGTCCCACCGCGACGCAGAACTGTGCCGCGACCGCCGTCGGCCGAGTGGGAGCCCCCGTGAAGAAGACTCTGAAGAATCCCGCGCTCCAGATCGGGAGCGCGGCCATCCTTGGCATCGTCTTCGGGCTGCTCGTCGGCGAGTGGGCCGCGAACCTCAAGTTCGTGGGCGACCTCTTCATCAGGCTCATCCAGATGGCGATCGTGCCGCTTGTCATGGCATCCGTCATCGTCGCGACGGGTGCCATGACCGGATCCGGAATGGGGCGGATGGCCTTCCGCACGTTCAAGTGGATGATCGGCTTCTCGGTCGTCGCCGCGGTACTCGCCTGGTGCATCAGTGTCGTCATCCAGCCAGGCGCAGGCGTCGACTTCTCCGGCGGAGTCGACCCCGCGCTCCAGGAATCTGCCGCCGAGGCCACCGGTTGGCAGGACACGATTCTCGGGTTCGTCTCCACGAACATCTTCTCGGCCATGTCGACGGCAACCATGGTGCCGATCATCATCTTCTCCCTGCTCTTCGGCGTTGCGCTCAACGCCTACATTACGAAGACGGGCAACCGCCTCGTGCTGGACTTCTTCGATCAGATCCAGCAGATCGTGCTCACGATGATCCGCTTCGTCATGGTCATCGCCCCGGTCGGCGTCTTCTGCCTGCTCGCGAACCTCGCCGGCACGGTCGGGTTCGCGGTCGTGACAAGCGGCCTCAAGTACCTGGGCTCGACGCTCATCGGGGTGCTCATCCTCCTCGTTCTGTTCGTTGTGGTCGTGTGGCTGCGCACGGGCCTCAACCCGGCAAAGCTGCCGGCGAAGCTGAGCGACCAGACCATGATCGCGATCACGACCACAAGCTCTGCGGTCACCTACCCGACGGTGCTCAAGACGGCCATCGAGAAGTTCGGCGTCAGTCAACCGGTCGCGAACTTCACGCTTTCGGTAGGGCTCACGATGGGCTCGTATGGGGCCGTGTTGAACTACATGATCGTTGTCATGTTCCTGGTTCAGTCGGGCAGCATCACGCTCGACTTCGGCACGATCGTGCTCGGCATGGCCCTCGCGATCCTCCTCAACATGGGCACGATCACAGTCCCTGGCGGGTTCCCGGTCGTCGCGATGTTCCTCGCGACGTCCCTGGGGTTGCCCTTCGAGGCTGTTGGCCTGCTCATCGCCGTCGACTGGTTCGCGAGAATCTTCCGCACCTTCCTCAACGTCAACGGCGACACCTTCGTCGCGATGCTCGTCGCCAACGCCAGCAACGAGATCGACCGGGATGTCTATGACGACAAGAAGCAGGTAACGACGGATGCCCTCGACCTCGAGGAGTTCAAGGGGCAGTTCGAGAAGGCGGATGCCGCCGACTGATGCTTGGCGGCTCAGTCAAGCTGCAGCCAGGGTGGACTTGTGGTCGCCAAAAGTGAGCTTTGACGACCACAACGCCGCCCTCGGCGGCAGGATCGAACGGGCTCAGGAATCCGGTTGCTCGACGCTCGCCAGCCCGGTCGTCGCCGGTCCCTCGATCCTCGTCCCGTCTGGCTCGAACCGCGAGGCGTGCAGCGGGCAGTCCCAGCTGCAGGACTCGTCGTTCCAGACGACCACGCCCCCGAGGTGCGGGCATACCGCTGACACGGCGCGGGTTGCCCCGCCGACCGTGCTGGTGGCGACCGGATGCACTCCCTCGCGTCCCACGCGCCCCTCACCCTCCGCAGGCGCCGAGTCGTCGGTGTGCGTGAGCGCCTTGCCCCACTCGCTCGTGAGCCTTGCCGCCGTGTGGGCGCCTCGCTCGACGAGGCCAAGTGCGCCCTGAACGCTGGGAGACCGGTCGTAGAGCGTCTTCATCCACTCGGTCCGCTCGCCGAGGATGCGCGCGGCCAGATCGTGGGCGGCCGCGACGCCGTTGGTCATGCCCCACTTCGCGAAGCCCGTCATGGCGAGGATGCGGTCGTCGCGCGGGTCGATGGGGCCGACGAGGGGTGTCGCGTCGACGTTCGTGTAGTCCTGGGCTGCCCAGCGGTGCGTCTCAGTGAGGCCGATGAAGCGGTCGTGGGCCTGCGCGATGAGCTCGTCGACGCCCGCTCGCGAGGAGACCGAAGCCCCGACCTGGTGGCCCGCGCCGCCCACGAGGAGGTAGTCGCCGTCTGCGCGACGGAACTGCCGGTACGAGTGGCCGCCCGAGTCCATGGACAGGTACATGCCCGTGGGCACGTCGCCCGCGGATCTGAAGGACACGAGGTGCGAGCGGTGGGCCGTGAGGCGCGTGAAGTGCAGGCCGCGATCGAGCACGGGGAAGCCGGTCGCGAGGATGAGGTGCCCAGCGGAGAACGAGACGAGGTCCGCCTCCTGCCCGGTTGTCGCCTGCACCTCGACGTGTTGCTTGTGCTGCGTCGCGGCCGTGACGGTGACTCCCTCCACGACCTTCGTCCCTGCTCGCCGAGCACGCGCGACCAGCGCGATCGAGAGCTCATACGGGTCCACCTGCCCGTTGCCCGGGACTGCGAAGAAGTTCTCGACGGTGAATGGCAGCCCGTGGTGGCCACCCGTCTCGACGGGGAGCCCGAGCTCTTCAGCGACCGCGCGCTCCTCATCCACCTTCCTGGCTCCTGACCTCGTCGTCGCGAAGTTGATGGCGGGGCGTGTCTGCCAGGCCACTCCGTCTGCCGAGCAGAACGCTGACGTCCAGTCGAGGCCCACTCTGTTCGCCTCGACGTAGGCCGCAGCGATCTCGTGGCCGCGCTTCTGCCGCACGCTCGAGAGTTGGGAGCCCTGCAGGAGCGAGAACTTCGCCGTGGTGTTGCCCGTCGCGAGGTCGGCGACAGTGCGCGCTTCGACGAGCGTGACCTTGAGTCCCGCCTCGCTGAGCAGGACCGCACCGGCGAGGCCGGCGATGCCCGCGCCGGCGACGATGACGTCACTCCTGCTCGGCAGTTCGTCGATGGTGTCGGTGACGGGGCGAGCGGAGGTGTCGCGCCAGATCGAGGTCATGTGGGGCTCCCGGTGTGATCGGGATGAGCGTCGCAGGTGCTTCTGGAGGTTCCCGACCCCTTGACAACGCCGTCTCTCGACGGCGCTGCCCGCGGTGCGCTCCTATTGGGTCGGGGCCAGACGCGGCGTGTCGTCGCCAGCGGGCCGAGCCACCTGCCCCGGATGAAGAAGATCGCCACCAGCCCGAAGAGGATCACGGGGAAGTTGCCGAGGGCGGCAATGGATGCAAGCGGGCCGTCTCCGGGGTGCGCCGTCAGGAGGAAGATGCTCGGGTCGGTGCTCGCGTGCAAGAGGATGGGCCAGATCAGGTTCCCCGTGACGCGCAGCGTCAGGTACATGCAGATGCCGAAGGCGAACGTGTAGAGCACCTGGATGGCCGTCGCGAGCAGGCTTTGCCCGCCGAGGGCGTTGCCGGAGTGCATCGCCGCGAAGAGCGCCGCCGAGACGGTCGCCGTGGCGACCTCGGAGTGGCCGGCTTTTCGCATGAGGTTCACGACGTAGCCGCGTGTCAGCACTTCCTCGGCGAAGCCAATGCAGAGGCCGGCGAGCAGCCAGGCGGCAACGACGTCGAACCCGGCGCCCGCGTAGTCGAGGGACGCGAACCGGAGCACGTTGAAGGCGAGCACGACGGCGACGGCGATCCACATCCACCCCCGCCCACTGATGGGCTGCGGTGCGAACAGCTCTCGCAGCCAGCCGAGCGAGAGGGCGAAAACGATCAGCAGTACCCCGCCGAAAGCGATCGGCAGGGCGAAGTCGACTATGACCGTGCCGGCGGAACCCGGCTCCAGGCCCTCCTTCAGAGGCACGAACAGCAAGCCCCCGAGCTGGTAGACGACGTAGTAGACGACAACGAGCAGCACGGCCTTCCACCACCCGCCACGTTCCCAGAAGGTCTTCCAACGGGAACTCGAAATGGCGTCGGTCTGGGCGCTCATGGGCTTACTCCATGTCGTCGGGGGAGGGGAGAGAGGGGCGGCTGTCGTGGGGGAGTCCGGCCGAACATGGCCGGCGGCCGCCGTCAGCCGCGCCTCTCCGGTCAATTATCGGGCGAAGTGGTGACGCGCCGGGTGCTGGCCTCTGGAGAAGCAGGCCTCGCACCTACGCCGGCAGGCACTTCGCCCGGTAATTGAACGGTCCAGCGCTATGGTCGTGCCATGAGCACTGCAGGCCTCAGCGAGGGCGGCACGTCTGATCCAGCCGACGATGCCGTGGCGAGAAGAATCGAGCCGGCCCAACAGTCGGCAACGCAACGCTCAGGTGCAGAGGTGGCAGACCGCATCACAACCTGGGTCCTCATCGTCGGTATGGCCATCTTCAGCGCACTCGCGAGCTTCGTGGCGCCTGTCTTCGCCATGGCCGCAGACAACCCAGACACAAACATGACCTGGGTCCGAGTGTTCATCGGCATCGTGATGTTCGGCCCCTGGCTCCTCACGATTGGCACGGCCATCCTGTGCATTCATCGTCACCGGCGCGGCAAGTTCGCGTTTTTCGTGCCGCTCGCTGTTCTCGCAGCCTCGCCACTCCTCCTCCTCGCGCTGTCGGGGGTCTCGAGCCAGTTCTAGTCGCCGGCGCTCACCAGCCGTGGGAGTTCATCCACTCGCGGCGCTGGTCTGCTTCCTGGCGAGTGTCGTCGCCGCGCCAGGAGTCGTGCTCGGCGAGCGTGCCATCGCCGAGCTGGACAAACGCGAAGCACACCTCGCAGAGGGCGCGGCCGTCCGGGTAGCCGTCGGCGAGCGTCGGCGCAGGCGTGGCGTCCCTCCCGCTCCCTGGACAGCGCGGCTGGTCGGCATCGATTTCGCTCCAGAGGATGCTCGACCCCGTCCTGTTGTGGAGGCCCAAGTGCCCGGCCCGGCGCGTGCAGATCTCGCCGTCCCGGCGGCTGAGGCACAGCATCCGGGCGGCCCCGGGGAGTGCAGCGAGCGGCCGGTTGCTCATCGCTCCCCGATGAGGTTCAGCTGCGTGCCGTCGATGTCGACGAGGTAGCCGACCCTGCCGCCCCAGTCCCCCCTGGTGACGGGATGGAGGCGGGGGAACCCGACTCGCGCCTCCGGAACGCCGGTTGCTCGGATCGCATCGTAGAGAGCGTCGACATCAGCCACCCGGATGCTGCACATCGCGTTGCTCGCGTAGGGGTCGACGTCCGGAAACGCGAAGAACTCAAGCACAACCGTGCCGCGTGCGAGGATCATCCACCCGTCGTCGCGGTAGGTCTTGGCGAAGCCAAACGAGCCGTAGAAGCCGGCCGTCGCGTCGAAGTCCCTCGACGGGAGATTGGGGACGGCACGGTCGCGCATGCGCACAAGACTAGGCAAGATGCGCAATGTGCGTGGTCGGAAACCTGCAGTTCATCTGCCGGTGGTTACTCTTCAAGTGCGAGCGCTCCCAGCTCGAACTACTTGGTCCCCTGGCCGGCTTGGAGCCTGCGTGGCTGAACTACCGAATTCCCCCACCCGCCGCAGCGTCATGCGCGCGAGTACCTGGAGCGTGCCCGTGCTCGCCGTGGCCGCCGCTGCGCCCGCCTTCGCGGCGAGCAATGCGATCGCCCAGTGCGGGACGGACGACATTCTGTCGTTGGTGACTTGGCCCATCTTCGCTACGAGTCTCAACGGCAACGCGGTGCGGGCCACGAACACTGGCTCGGTTGAACGGACCTATGAGTTCACGCAGGTCGCCAGCGAGGCTCCGTTCAACTTTTTCGTTCGCAACTCTTACAACTCGACGGTGACGCTCCAGCCGTCCACCCCCGGGGATCACACGTTCCCAGCCCCGGTGCCTGACTCCGCTGACCCAACCGCCCCCTCGCCAGGTGGTCCGGCCAGCGGTCCCCTCACTGGTCCGCTCAGCGGACGTTCAAGATCACGATCCAACCGAACTCGTTCCTCGAGTTCGCCGCAGACAGCGCCGATTCTGCCGGGTGCAATGCGTCGACGTCCTTCACCGTGACCTCAGTCGACTGCGAACTGGTCTACATTCGCAACCAGTGCGCGCCTATCTAGGACCGACCCACATTCGCACGGCCCGGGTAAGCTCTGTCTGCCGCGCTTCGCGTGGCGACTGAACACCTAGGAGAACACCGTGCCCGTTGGCCTGCTTGCCGTCGTCGACGATATCCTCACCGCCGCGCTCAAGGCCTCGGCGAAGTCGGCGGGCGTTGTCATCGACGACGCCGCCGTCACGCCGCAGTACGTGCAGGGCATCACGCCCGCCCGCGAGCTTCCCGTCGTCTGGAACATCGCCAAGGGCAGCCTCTTCAACAAGTTCGTCATCATCATCCCGATCGCGCTGCTCTTGACGGCGTTTGCGCCGTGGATGCTGCCGTTCCTCCTCATCGTCGGCGGCGTGTACCTGTGCTTCGAGGGTGCGGAGAAGGTCACCGAGTGGTTCGGCCACCATCATGCGCTCGACGAGGACCACCCGCGCGACGAGAAGAAGCTTGTGTCCGGCGCGGTGCGCACCGACCTCATCCTCTCTACCGAGATCATGCTCATCTCGCTGTCCAACCTCGACCCTGACCTCGGGTTCTGGATGCGGCTGGCCGCGCTGGTTGTCATCGCGCTCGCCATGACTGCGCTCGTCTACGGCGCCGTGGCCCTGCTCGTGAAGATCGACGACATCGGGCTCCAAATGGCGACCCGCAGCGACCGCCGCACGAGGCACCTCGGCGTGCGAATCGTGCGCTCGATGCCCGCCGTGTTCCGCGTCATCAGCATCGTCGGCACCGTCGCCATGCTGTGGGTCGGCGGCCACCTCGTCATCATCAACGTCGGGGAGGTCGGCTTCCACGCGCCGGCTGACCTGCTCCACGAGATCGAGCACGCCCTCATCAACACCGGCCCCGTCGTCGTGTGGCTCGTCGACACGCTCATCTCCGCCGTCGTCGGTCTGGTGGTCGGACTCGTGGTCGTCGGCATCACGCTCCTCGTCGGACGCATCCTGCCGAAGAAGGCAAAGGCCGTGACTTCGGGCGAAGCCCCGGCTACGGCTGGCGAGGCCCCGAACCCCAGCGCCCACTAGCGCTTCAGTAGCATCGCTGCCTGTGTTTCCAACCTCCCGGGGCTCCCCGACGTTGGAAACACAGGCAGCGTTTTCTGTTTCCCGGGGCCTAGCGCTCGCGGCGCAGGAGGCCGATGAGCTCCGAGTAGGTCGCCGTGAAGCCGAAGCGGAGGATGCACCACACGACGGAGACAGCGACGGCGACCGTGATGCCGGCGCGCAGCGTCGCATCCATCGGCACGAGCCACAAGCCGAAGCCGATGAGCGCGACGGCCGCCCCGCACACCATCGCGGGCAGGTAGGAGCGGAGCACATCCAGAGTGCGGAGGCCCATGATGCGGATGGCGACGGCCTGCTTCACGACCACAAACACGGCCACCACAACAAGCTGCCCGACGGCGACTCCCATGATGCCGCCGAAGTGCGCCCCGGCGATGAGGACACCGACGAAGACAAAAAGCTGCGCAGCTGAGAGCCGCATGGCTAGGCCAGGCCGCCCGATCGCCTTGTACACCTCGTTGATGCCGGAGCCGAGCGAGCGGACCGCCGCATAGAGCGACAGCACGATGAGGGGCTCGATCACCATGAGCCAGCCATCGCCGAACAGCAGCGGCACTAGCGCCGGGGCAACCGTCGCCAGACCGATACCGGCGGTCACGCCGAAGATCGTCTGCACGCGAAGCCCGAGCAGGTAGCTGCGCCGGAGCAGCCCCGGTTCGCTCTGCGCCTTCGCGTACAGCGGATACAAGACCGCCGTCAGGATGTAGAGCGTGTTCACGATGCCGAACTCGGGCAGCCGGAACGCCAGCTGGTAGGTGCCGAGCGCCGCGGTCCCGAGGAACGCCGCAACGATCAGGTAGTCGACCTCGAAGTTGAAACGGGAGATGATCTGGCTGCCGGCCGCTGGCAGCCCAAAGCCGGTCACTTCACGGAAGTCAGCTCGTCCCCAGCGCCAGAACCGCCACGGCGTCGAATCGCGCAGCAGGACCCAGCACGAGATCGCGTAAGCGAAGGAGGCAGCGATCGAACCGACGATGAGCGACCACACGCCCGCCCCGCCAAGCGCCAACCCCATCGTCACGGCGCCCGTCACGATGGCGCGCACGATGGAGGCGGTCGTGATGGCGCTGAAGCGCATGTCCTTGCGCAGCAGCGACTCTGGGACGGCGCAGAGCGACGCCCCGACGACAACAAGGCTCGAGACCTGCAGCAGCGCAGTGAGCTCTGGCTGCTTGAACCAGGCGGCGAAGAGTGGCGCGAGCGCAACAAGGAGAACGGCGAGGAGCACACCGAAGCCGAGCGTGATCGCGAGCGAGGCCCGCACGATCGAGGGCCGCCTCGTGAGCACAACAAGCGCCTGCGCGATGCCACCGTCAGCGACGGTCTCGGCGTAGGCCATGATGACCAGCGCCAGCGTGACCAGCCCGTACTGGTCTGGCGTCAGCGACCGCGCCAGGATGGCGGTCGTTGCGAGCAGCACGAGCCTGCTGACCGCCACGGCCCCCGACTGCATGGCCGCGCCCCTCGCCGCGCTGCGCGCGAGCTGACGCGGATCGAGTGCGGACGCAGTCGAATCCTGACTCATGCCCGAGTAGGGGAGGGAGCGAACGCCCGCTGGGCGTTTGCGCCCGTTCCCCTCGCCAGGCGCCCTCGAACGTAGCCGACGCCCGTGGTACCGAGACCGGCCACGATCGCCGCCGCCCCCTGCAACCGGCCGGCGCGCAGCTCGCGCAGCACACCGCGGCCGAGCACTCGAACTACGTAGTCCTTCTCCGTGGATAGCGCTGCGGTTGCACCCTGAAGGCGGGCGATCGACGCCTTCGAGAGGCCCTCCGCGTAGCAGCGCCTCAAGAAGTAGCCCCATGTGCCGCGTACTGCTGCGACTTCATGGCTGACGGCCGATCGCGGCTCGAAGATGACCTTCGCGCTCGGGTTCGCGGCGGCGATTCGGATGCACAGCTCCGTCTCCTCACCACCGAGCGGGATACGACCTACCCGGCCGAGCTCCTCGCCGAAGCCTCCAGCCGTGACGATCATCGATCGGCGCATCGACATGTTGCAGCCCATGAGGTTACGCACCTCGCGGGCGCTCGTGGGCTGACCAAGGTATGTGCATCCGACTACCCAGTCGAACTCGCCGGGGCCGGCGCTCGGGTCGGTTGCGGAGCCCGGAGTCGGGTACATCGGCGGGCGCGAAGCCGGCCAAGCTGGGCGCGCGGACCCACCAACCGCGACCACACCGGCGTCGGCGTAGTGCGCGATCAGTAGTTCGAGCCAATCGGCATCGGCAACAGCGTCGTCGTCGAGGAACGCGACGATCTCGCCGCTGGCCACCTCCACGCCAGTGTTGCGGGCGCCGGAGAGCCCACGGCGCCTGCTGTTCTCGACCACGGTCGCCGAGTCGCCGAAGTGCTGCCTGGCCCGCTCGAACAGCGAGCGGTTGTGGTCGATGACGAGGATCAGCTCGTCAGGCGCCAGCGAACCACCGGTTGCCGACTCCGCCCCGCGCACGATCGTGGACCAGCGGTCCTCCGTGTACGCGCAGATCACCACGGAAACTGTCGGCATTGGCTCCCCCCCCGGAGTTCTCAGCATGATCAAGCGTTCGGCTTGAACAGGGTCGAGCCTAGACCGACGTCACCTCAGGCGTACGACGCTTCACAACACGAGCGCGGCTGCGCTCGGTTGCGAGGGTCCGCAGCACGCGAGTGCCGTCGGTCCACGTGCGCAGGTGGCTCTCTCCGTGGATGCGGCGCTTCTCGACGCTCGGGACCTCACGGATGTGCGCATCCGCCGTCGCCATGCGGCAGTTGATGATCGTCTCGATCTCGAAGCCGTCGCCCCAGAGCATGAGGTTCGGCTGTGCGATGCCGGTCTCCGGCAATTCAAGCACCGGCAGCATGTCGCGCCAGAACGCGTTGTAGCCGTAGCAGAGGTCGGAGAACTTCGTGCCGAAGGCGAGATTCGCGGTCAAGTTCAGGCCAGCATTTCCCGCACGGCGCAGCGGGGTGATGTCCTCGCTGCCGCCTCCAGGCAGGAATCGAGTTCCCTTCGCGAAGTCGGCCCCCGCGACGAGCGCGTCGACGAACGCCGGAATCTCCGCAGGGTCCGCCGAACCGTCGGCGTCGAACATGACGATGATGTCACCCGTCGCCGCGCCGAAGCCGCAGGCGAGTGCATTGCCCTTGCCCATGCGGGTCTGCGTGATGAGCGAGGCGTCCGGGCGCAGGCGGCCGACAACCTCCGCTGTGCCGTCGCTCGAGTTCGCGTCGACGACGATGACCTCGTGATCGCGAGGGAGCTGCGGCAGCATCACCTCGAGGTTCGAAGCCTCGTTCTTGGCTGGGATGACAATCGTCACCGTGGGTGCAGACGTGCGTTCCATCAAGTTCCCCCAAACTTGTAGATGTTTACGCTCAGTTCCCCCCGAGCGTCAACGAGTCGACCCTAACAGCCCGTTTGGCCCGGGCCAAAAGTTTTGGCTATGTGCCCGTATTGGCGGCTTCCCAGGCCCGATATGCCCCGACATCTAGCTGAAAGACGACAGTTCCGGACTTATCGAAGACCGTTTTCCAGTAGCCGGTCCGGCCTAGCGCGTCCCGAAGTTCAGCGAACTGGGATTCCGTCTGCAGGGCGTAAGCCTCGCCGAATCCGCTCTGCGCTGGCGACCAGAGGGCGTAGACGGGCACGTCTGCCTCGAACGGACCGACGTAGCCGTCGAGCGACCGAGTCAGGTCGGCGGCGTACACGTCCATCGACGCATCGGCCCCGAGGTTCTGAACGGGCAGCCCCAGCTCGAGACGTTCGACGAAGTCGACGTTCTCGTCCTTCGTGCGCGGTGACGTCGGCAGGTCGCCCTCACCGAGCAGCAGCGTGATCGGACCATCGCCCTCCCCGTTCACGTCGTCGGTCACGAGGTTGATGGCCTCGATGTCGCTCGGGTGCACGTAGTGGATGCGGTCGAGCGCCGAGTAGGCGGGCAGCCAGCACAGCGCCAGGGCGAGCGTGAAGGCCACGAGTCCCGTGCGCCTCGGCCATTTGGCGCCGATGCTGAACGCGCCAACGGCGAGGCCGGCGAGCCAGGGGATGCCGAAGAGTGCCGCCCGGAAGATGCCCTCCTGCCCGTACGGGGTCAGGACCAGGATGATGAGTCCGGTGGCAGTCGTTGCCGTCGCGGCGAGGCCGAGCGAGAGCGGCGGCCGGTCCTCGCGCTGACGCCCGCGACGAAGGAGGGCGTCGAGCATCCGCTCGAGGATCACCCAGCCAGCGGCGAGGACAAGCAGCAGGATGCCGCCGACCATCCCGTAGATGGACCACGAGACCTCTGCCATGCGCACGAGTGGGTCAGACTCGACCGTGCGAGGCGGCAGGAAATTGCCCGCACGGCCGAACTCGCTGAAGTTCAGGACGGCGCCGACGGCGCCAGAGTGCATGAGCGTCCAGACGATGGCCGGCACGAGCACGAGCGCCGGCAGCCACCAGGGCTTCACGACCCGGAATGCCACGAGCACCGCGACCATGAGGCCCACGATGTACGGGCTGAGCTGGTGCGTCATCGCGAGCGCGCACGAGACGGGCAGGATCATGGCGATCTTCGCTCGTGCCGACGCCGAGGACATGACTGCCGCGACGATGGCGAAGGCGAAGCAGTAGCCGAGCGACTGCGGCGAGAAGTAGTCGGCGCCAATCGTGTCGACGAGCACGCAGAAGCCCACCGCGATCCACGCTGCACGTGGATCCCGCACGATCCGCCCGAGGAACTCGCGCAGCACGACGATTCGGATGAGGCCGACGATGAGCGGCCAGAAGCGCGCGAACGCGACCACGTCCTCGATGCCACTCGCCTCGGCAACCCAGGCGATGGAGCTGAAGAATCCGGGCCATCCGTTGTAGACGCCGACCGACGAGTTTGTGGTGTGGGTGCTGAGGATCTGGTCGACGAGGTCGACGTGCTTCACCGTCGACGGCGAGCGCGGGCCCTCGTAGAGGAGCGCAGTCGTCAGCATGACCACCACGAGGAGTGCGATGGCTGAGACCGCGGAGCTCAGCTCTGTGGAACGACGAGCGAACACGAGGCTCAGCAGCACGGCGAGGAAGCCGATCGCCCACGGCACGCCGAGTACCGGGAGGAAACCGCCGAACTGTGGCTCTGTCGGGCCCGTCACGACGACAGTGGTGATGCAGAGGGCCGCGCCGAGGATCGCGATGACCATGAGCACGATCGGAGCTGCCCCGGATGCGACGTCCGGGCCCTCGCCGGCCGCGCGTCGAGCGCTCCAGGACGTGTGCAGCGCACGGTCGCGCCGTGCGCGGAACAGGGCGATGACGCCGCTTGCGGCCGCCGCGACAGCGAGCACCGCCGCCACGGGGGTCGGTGCCCAGAGTGTGGTGCTCATCATGAGCATGGAACCGAGCACAAGCACGGTCGGGCCAGTCACGACGGCCAACGTCACGCGAGACTGCGCCGAGAAGCGGGGGCCGTGTGCCCAGACAGCCGCGCCGAGACCGACGAACAGGAACGCGATACCCGCCCCGACGCGCACTGCGCCGAAGCCCGAGACGAGGCTCAGCACATAGGCGAGCGCCGTCACGATGGCGATCCACGCGAGCGCTGACCTCGCTGGAGCCGAACGCTTGGCCTGGCGAAGCTGGAGAGCGCTGGTCACGATCGGCGGAGTCCTGCCTGGCGGGCTCGGCTCGCCCGCCTCGCCTTGGCGTAGAGGGCAGGGCCAGCGAAGTAGCCGCGCACCTCTTCCTGCCAGGCGCCCGCTGGCGTCTCGACCCGGGCGAGCATTCGGTCTTCTGTGGAGGACCGGATGCTCGCCATCCGCGCGAGACCGGCGAGCACGCGGCCCGCGATATCGAGCGACGTGGCCGGGTTGGTCAGGTACTTCGTGAGGTAAGCCGTGAGCCCTGTGCCGTAGCCGTACAGCTGGCTCCGCAGCGCGTCGTCGTCGGCGCGGTGCTGGTGCCAAACGAGTGCGGCCGGTTCGTAGGCGATCGTGAAGCCGGCACGCAGGACACGGACGAAGATGTCGAGGTCCTCGCCGCCCTTCGTCTTCGTGCCAGCTCCGAGGGCCTCGTCGAACTCGCCTACACGGTCCATCGCCTCCCGTGACACTGCGAGGTTTGCCCCAGTGCCGAAGATGCCGGCGGAGTACGGGTAGAGCGGCGAGTCGTCGCGGCGTTCCCGCAGGTCGTAGCGCTCCGAGGTCATGCGCGCCGACCATGACGGCGAGCGAGCATCGAAGTAGCCTTCGGCGTTCGTCTCGATGGCGGCGGTCGCGACGAGGCCCGTCACGCAGCCGATGCCGGGCTCGCTGCGGAACGTGCGAGCGATCTCCGTCAGCCAGTTCCTATCGACAAGCACGTCGTCGTCGGTGTACGCCAGGATCTCGCCGCGTGCCCCGATGAGCCCCGCGTTGCGAGCCGCGGAGAGACCGGGGCGGTCCTGCCGCAGGTACCTGAAGCGGGGGTCCATCGCGCAGATCTTCTCGAGGAGCTCGCGTGTCTCCTCGTTGGAGGGAGCGTTGTCCACGACTACGACTTCGAAGTTCGGGTAGTCGAGAGCCTGGATGCGGTCGAGGCAGCTCGTCAGCAGCTCGGTGTGGTCGCGCGTGCAGACGATGACGCTCGCGAACGGGGCGTCGACGAGCGGAGCAGGCGCTTCCGCGTTCACCGAATCGCCGAAGGCAGTACTGGCCTGAGTGCGGAGATCGTCGAGCGAGACAGCGTCTGGGGCTCCGTCGAAGTGCAGGTAGCCAAGAGGTCGGCCGTGGGCTCGCACGAGCACCCTCGCTCGTCGGTGCCTAGAGGCTGCGTGCCTCGGCCCCTGCAGGCCCCCGTCGTCAAAAAGTTCGAATTCGCCACACCAGATACCTGGCGCGGCGGAACGCGTCGCGTGTGTCATCCCGCCCCGACTCTCGTGAACACGGCCCCCCGCCGCGAGCCACAGTCTAGTCAGGCCGTTCACTTGTGCGGCTATCATCACCCGGATGAAGATGCTCTACGTCGTGGAATCCACGCCGACGATCGATGCCAGGACCGGTGACGGCAGTAGCCTGATCCCGTATCAGGTGGCTCTCGCACTTCCTTCACACGTGGATTTGGAGATCATCAGTTTTTCCGGGGTGAATACGGTCGATGGGACTTTGCGGGCCAGGGCGGAGCGCATCCACGAGCTGCCCCAGCGTGGTCTGCGGGACGCGCAGATGCTCTCCCTGCTGGCACGTGAATCGGTCGGAGCCGCCTTGCGCATGACCGCGCAGTCGCGGAAGCTCGTGCGGGAGCGCTCGCGGGCCGCCGACGCCACGCTCGTGCACGGTCCGCACCTCCTGCCGCTGCTGGATGCGGTGGTCGGGCCCTGCGTCTACCAGAGCGTCGACCCATGGTCGTTCCGGCTCGAGATGGAAGCGGCCGCAGTCAGAGGGCCCCGCGCCTTCTACCGACGCCGGTTGGCGAGTGCCAGGCTTGCGCGAGAGCGGGCGCTCGCGCCGCACATCGCACTCGCGACCGTCGGCCGTGCCGACGCCGAGCGCTGGCAGGCCGAGCTCGATCGCGACGTCACAGCTGTCCCGAACGGGGTCTCGGCCGGACCAGAAGCGGGGGAGCGACAGGTTGGGAGACCCGAGCTGCCCACGCTGAGCTTCACCGGGAGCCTCGACTACGCCCCCAACATCGAGTCTGCAACCCGGCTTGTGCGCGAGATCGCTCCCGTTGTCTGGGCCGCCGAACCCGCTGCCCGCATCCTCATCGCGGGGCGCAACCCCGTCGACGAGGTCCTCGCGCTCGCTTCAGAGCGCGTCGAGGTGCGGGCAAACGTGCCGTCCATGGCGGAGGTCTACGAGGCAAGCGACGTCGCGGTGTTCGCCGACGTCTCGGGACTCGGCATCCGCAACTCCGTGTCAGAGGCCCTCGCGGCAGGGACACGCGTGATTGCGACGCCCGTCGCCGCGCGCGAGCAGCCGCATCACCCGCTCCTCACCGTGGTGGATGACGCGGCGGCCTTCGCGGGCCGCACGCTCGAGGAGCTGCGCCTCGCCAGATCGTCGCAGCGCCCAGAGCGCGCGTCGGCGACCGGCGCCCCGATGCGTTCGTGGCAGGACGCTGCGGGGGAGTACCTGGCGCTCCTCGAAGCCGCTGCGCGCTGAGCTCAGCTCGAGTGGTCGGTGCCGCCGAGCCAGTCGAGCGCGTGGCTCCAGAGCATGACATCGCGGTCGGCGGCGATGAGCTGGTCCGCCATCCCCGCCGAATCCGCGTTGGCCTCGAGTCGGTCTGCGAGCGTCGCCGCTGACCTCGTCCAGGCCAGGAGCACAAACGCCGCGTCGAAGCCGAGACCGTGCCCGCCCAGTTGCCGTTCCAGGAGCCGACGTCCCTCGCCGCCCACCGCCCACAGCTCGTCGAAGGCCCGCCGCTGCGCTTCTCGAGTGAACGCGCCTCTTGCCGACTCAGCGCAGTACTGCAGGTAGAAGACGAGGTCATGGCCAGGCAGGCCGTGCTCGCGGGCCCGCTCCCAATCGAGCACCCGCAGTTCACCAGACGGAGCCAAGAGCACGTTCGGGTGGCCGAGGTCGCCGTGCTCGAACACGGCCGGCATTGGGCGCTCGCGGAGTCCGGCAAGAGCCTCGTGCGTGCGCTCGACGAGTCGCGTGATGGACGCCCGCCCGCTGAGCGCTGAGAGGCGCTCGAGCGGTGCCGTGACCAGGGTGTCGAACCAGTTCGAATTCTCCGAGCTCTCACGAGTGCGGGGCATGGCGTCGATGAAGCGCAGGCCGATTTCCACGGCAAGGTCGTGATCCCGGGCGACGGCCGCCGGGTCGAGCGGGGCTCCGTGCATGGCCTCCCGCAAGAGATAGGTCGTCGAGCCGATCATCGTGAATCGCTCGACGCGCGGCACCGAGGCCGCGAGTTCGGGGGCAGCAACCCGAAGCGCCTCGAGCATCCGCCCCTCGCGCCCGATCCCGGAGTCGTCCCCAGGTTGGCGAGGAACCTTGGCCACCCACGAGCCTGAGCCGGACTCGGTCTCACGCAGGGCCACCACGTGCCGTGAGGTGTCGAAGCGGGGCGTGATGATGACGGGGTGCTCGTCGCCGAAGATCGGGTGCGGCGTGCGAGACCTGGTGACCACGACGTAGCCCTGGCGGGCGAACACCCAGTGCGCGTGCATCCTGCCAGCCAAGCGCGCCCCGATCGACAGTGCGCGCAGCCTACTCGAGCCGTCATGCCTGGCGAGGGTCGCGTCAAGCGCAGGGGCGTCGTGCATCGGCACGAGCCTGGCCGTTCTGGCGAGGTCGGGAGCACTCCAGTAGGCAAGGGCGTGAGCGCCGGGGATCCGCTTCGCTCTCCGCAGCGTCTGCCGCAGCGGGGCCGCCGAGGCTCCTGCTGCGAGGGCGCCGCCGACCTCGATGCACAGCGCCCCGTTCTCCGAGAGCGCGGCGAAGCCCCTCACGATGTCGAGGGGAGATGACGAGGCACTGAAGACGAGATCGAAAGCGCCGTCGTCGGCCGTGCCCATGCTTCCCACCGCGCGAGCATCCGGCTGGAGCAGGCGGAGCGCCGCGAGTGCCTCGGGGGAAACATTCCCGATGTAGCCCAGGTGCGCAGGCTCGAGCGCGCCGGTCAGGAAGCGCCAGTCGTTGCGCCGCCACGCGTGCAGGAGCGGTTCGTGTGGGTCGGTCGTCACGCGGCGGCCACCAACTCGCGCAGCCTGTTGGTGACCTCATACGGGGAGTGGGTCACGTCGACCACCGTCGCCAGCTCAGTTCGGCGCGCGAAGGCGAGATACCGGCGGCGCTGACGCTCGAGCTGCTCCGGCGCGTACTCGTCAGTGCGGCTGCCCAGCACGCTGCTCGGCGCATCCAACACGGCGACCCGATCGAGGGCAGGCATGAGACGGGAGCTCGCGCCGCGCAGGAGGCGGCCGCCGATGCTCGGGTCTGCGGAGCCCAGGATGATGTGCTCGTTCGCGACCCGGTCGAGGACAACCGTGCGGCCGCACGCTCGGTGCCACCTGGCCGACACAGTTCCGCGGACGAGTCGGCCGAGGCGCAGCGCGAGGCCGCCGCCTGGAACGCGATCGAGCACGTTCCACCTGGTGTGCGTCCACAGGCCGAGATGCGCTCGGCGGATGTTCGGTTCGCGTGCGACAAGCCCGGCGATGACGGTGGACTTGCCTGATCCGTCAGGTCCGAGCACAGCAATGATCCGCCCTCGCGGCATGGCGATTCCCCCAAATCGAGCGCCGCTGCGGCGCCTCCCCCGACACCAGACTACTGGCCGGAGCATCCCTGGCCGCTAGTGCGCAACGAGTTCGGCGAATGCGGTCCCGAGCGCATCCCGGACGAGCCGCACACGGCCTCGGTCGCGCAGTGCCCCGCGCGTCGCCGCGAAGATATCGCGGTGGGGCCTGCCGGGGAGGTCGAGGAAGCGGAGGCCGCCGCCGGCGTCGGCGCCAACCAGCTGGGACACGAGCCCGACCGCGTGGCCCGCCGCGATGAGTCGCAGGTGCGTGTGGAGGTCGCTCGCCACGTACCTCACCTCGGGCTCGAAGCCCGCGGCTCTGCACTGCTGCTCCGCCCACTCGCGGGCTGCCGTTCCGACTGGCTCCATCACCCATGCCGCGTGGCGGAAGTCTGCGATCGAGTTCGCTCCAGAGGTCTCGGCGGTCGCGAGGGCGATCGCGTCGAACCCGAGGACCTCCCGCTCGATGCCATGCACGTGCGGGCGCGTGTGACCCGGGTACTCCTCGGCGACCACGAGGTCGTAGCGGCGCGCTTCCAGTTCGAAGAGACCCTCCTCTGGCGAGACTGCGTCGACCTCGACTCGCAGCTCAGGGTTCGCCTGCCCGAGCAGCGTGAGCGCCCGGGGGAGGAGCGACCGCACGACGGATTCCAGTGCGGCGACTCGTACGGGCTCGGCGCCGTCGCGCAGGGACGCGAGCTCGTCGCGCGTGCGCGTCTCGAGGTCGAGGACAAGCGCCGCGTGCTCGGCGAGCGTCACGCCCTGCGGCGTCAGACGAACCCCCCTGCCGTCCTGCTCGAGGAGCGTCACCCCCACCTCGCGCTGCAGCTGCGCGAGCTGGTGCGAGACCGTCGACGCGCTGAAATTCAGCGACGCGGCGACCGCTGTGATGGTGCCACGCAGCTGCAGTTCGCGGAGCAGTCGGAGTCGTCGCAGGTCCCACATCTCGAGCAACCTTTCGAATCCATCGACAAGTTCGTTTCGATTATCTTCGCTATTCGTTCACGTATACGCCAGCAACACTGAGAAGGACGCGCATCCACAGGGGTAGGCGCGTCGCTTCCAGAAGGAGTCACCGCCGATGTCCGATCTGACCTTCCAGCTCATCGCTCTCGCGATCTACTTCGCGGCGATGGTGGGCATTGGCCTATACGCGTTCCGCCAGACCAAGGACCACGAGGACTACATGCTCGGGGGACGAAGCCTGAGTCCGGGCACGGCAGCACTGAGCGCTGGTGCCTCCGACATGTCCGGCTGGCTCATGATGGGCCTCCCGGGGGCCATCTTCGTCTCTGGCCTCTTCGAAGCGTGGATCGGTATCGGCCTCCTCATCGGCGCGTACCTCAACTGGCGATTCGTCGCACCGCGGCTGCGCGCATACACAGAGGTCGCGAACAACTCGATCACGGTTCCGAGCTACTTCGAGAACCGCCTGCACGACAAATCGCGGGCACTGCGGATAGCCAGCGGCCTCGTGATCCTCGTCTTCTTCACGTTCTACATCTCATCTGGCATGGTGGCCGGTGGCGTGTTCTTCGAGAGCAGTTTCGACGGCGACTACCTGACGGGGATGCTCCTCGTGGCAGGAGTGACACTCGCCTACACGCTTTTCGGCGGCTTCCTCGGTGCAACGTTCACAGATGTCGTGCAGGGCATGATGATGCTGCTCGCCCTCCTTGCGATCCCCGTAGTCGCGATCATCTCCCTCGGAGGTTTCGGCGGCGTGAGCGAAGCCATTGTCGCCTCTGGCGTCGATCACACGGGTCTCATCCCGGAGGAGCTGAGCTGGCCCGTCATCATCGGCATCATCTCGGCGCTCGGCTGGGGCCTCGGCTACGTCGGACAGCCGCATATCATCGTGCGCTTCATGGCGCTGCGTGACTCGCATTCAGCGATCGCAGGGCGACGCATCGGCATCTCGTGGATGTTCCTGTCGCTTCTCGGCGCAGTCATCGCGGGACTCGTGGCCGTCGCGTACGTGCAGGAGAACGGAGTGGACGTCTCTGACCCTGAGACGGTCGTGCTCCTCATGGCACAGGTTCTGTTCCACCCGCTGGTCAGCGGATTCATTCTCGCCGCAGTGCTCGCGGCCATCATGAGCACCATCTCGAGCCAGCTCATCGTCTGCTCTTCCGCGCTCGTCGAAGATCTGTTCATGGTGGTCGCGAAGCGCAAGCCAAGCGCGAAGACTCTGGTGCTCGCAGGTCGTGGAGGTGTGCTCGGTGTCGCCATCGTGGCCGGCATCCTCGCCCTCAACCCCTCGGATTCGATCCTCGCGCTTGTCGGCTTCGCGTGGGCCGGGTTCGGTGCCGCCTTCGGCCCGATCATCCTGCTCAGCCTGTATTGGAAGAAGCTCACCAACTGGGGTGCGTTGGCGGGCATGGTGACCGGTGCTGCGACGGTCTTCATCTGGTCAGCACTTGGCACTGACTTGTACGAGATCATCCCGGGGTTCATCCTGAACCTCGTCGTATCGGTCGTCGTCAGCCTGCTGACGCACAAGCCGGGAAGCGCGACCGACGACAACGTCGAGCGCGAGTTCGCGGAGACCGGTGCTCTCGCGATCGTCAAGCCGCAGAAGTAGCGTTTTCGCTGCTGCAGGCTGACACAGCTGCAGGGTTGTGGCGTGGTGCGATGCCCGAATGCGGCAAGCGCATCACGCCACAATTCTGTGCGCAGCTGGGCTCGAGTCGCCCGACGTGGACTCAGAGGCGCGGCGTTCGCGGGGGCTCCGTGCGGCGTTCGCCGGTCGCCTCGAAGGCGGCGGCGAGCCGGAGGAGCGACGTGTCGTCGTAGGCCCGGCCGGCGAAGGTCAGTCCGACAGGCATCCCGATATCCGCGGTTGTGCCCATCGGCACCGTCACGGTGGGGATGCCGAGGTGGCGAATGGCGAGGTTGCCGTTCGCGACCCAGACGCCGTTGCGCCAGCCGAGGTCAGCTGACGCCTCGTTGACGTCCATGTCGGCGGGCCCGACGTCGGCGACCGCGGGGAACACGACGGCGTCGAGTCGCTGCGCCAGCAGCCACTCCTCGAGGTCGAGGCGTCTCGTCTCCTCGAGCCCGCGCACGCCTGCCGCGAGCTCCGGGATGTCGGTGAACGAAGAAACCGGATGCTCACGGACGTGGTCGGGGTACGTCGCGATGTCGTCGTCGAACCCCGTATAGCGGTCCGGCAGAGCGCCGTCGGGGTGCGGGAAGATGCGCGCGCCGTCGACCTGGGTGAGCGAATGCAGCCGGGGGTCGCCGTTGGATGCGAGGAAGTCGTCCCAGCCCCACGCGGACAGATCGACGATCTCACGCTTCAGATACTCGGGGGAGACGAGGCCCCGCGTGGAGATGGTCGGAGCTCCCGGCCGGTCGCCCTCGTAGTTCGAGACGACGGGGAAGTCGACTTCCACGACCGTGACCCCCGAGGCTTCGAGGTCGGCGCGCGCCGCCTCCCACAACTCGACGATCGATCGACGCGTATCGATCCTCTGGCCGGTCGGGCCGCCGATACCGGGCCTCTCCGACGTTCCGGCTTCCTGGTCGGCGTTGATGTACATGCGGGGCACACCGATGCGGGTGCCAGCGAGCGTCGCGCGAGCATCCGCCTGATTGGACGGCAAGAGAGCCACGTACGAGACCGGCCGCACCTCCGACGAGCGGGGGATGCGCACCCAGGGCTGCGCGCGCCAGAAGTCGCCTCTCGTGTCAGCGTCGTCGGCGACGACGACCTCGAGCACCTCGAGCAGGTCAGCCATCGACCTCGAGTGGGGCACAACCACGTCCATAGTCGGGACAAGCGGCCAGTTGCCGCGCACGGAGATGACGCCCCGCGAAGGGGTGTAGGCGCACAGCGCGTTGTTGGAGGCAGGCGCGCGGCCACTGGACCACGTCTCCTCGCCGAGGCCGAACGCGGCGAAGCTCGCCGCCGTCGCGGTGCCAGAGCCGTTCGAGGAGCCCGAACCGAAGGCGCTCGTGAGGAACTCGCCGTTGTAGGGGCTCTCGGCGCGGCCGTACTCGCCCCGCTGCATGCCGCCGTTGGCCATCGGGGGCATGTTCGTGAGACCGAGGCAGATCGCGCCGCCCGCGCGGAGCCGCTCGATCGTGAAGGCGTCCCGCTGCGCGACGAGGTCCGCGAACGCGGGGCTCCCGGATGCGGCGGTCAGGCCCTCGACGAGGTAGCTGTCCTTCGCCGTGTACGGGATCCCGTCGAGGGCACCGAGCAGGCGGCCGGACGCGCGCCGCTCGTCTGAAGCTCGCGCCTCATCGAGCGCCGCCGGGTTCTCGACGACGACGGAGTTGAGCTTGGGCCCGGTCGCGTCGTAGGCCGCGATGCGCGCTCGGTACGCCTCGACGAGACCCGCGCTCGTGACCTCCCCGTGCTCGAGGGCCGCGCGCAGCTGCGCGATGCTCGCCTCGACGACGTCGAAGCTCATGGCCGGCCTCGGTCTGCAGTCGAGGCGGTGAGGCTCGGCTGCTGCTGCGTGATGCAGTGGATGCCGCCCCCGCGAGCGAACAGCTCGCGGGCGTCGACCGACACGACCGTGCGACCCGGGTACACGGACTCGAGGATTTCGCGCGCACGCGCGTCTGCTGCCTCATCGTCGAACCCGCACGCGACCACGCCGTCGTTCGTGACGAGATGGTTGACGTAGCTCCAGTCGACGAAGCCCTCTTCGTCGCGCAACGTGCTCGGCGCCGGAATGCCGACGATGTCGAGCTCCCGACCTGCCGCGTCGCGCTGGCCGGCGAGGTGCTCACGCAGCTCGGCGACGACTGCGTGATCCGGGTGCTCTGGGTCGAGCTGCTCGTGCAGCAGCAACGTGCCAGGAGCGGTGAGAGTCGCGACGATGTCGACGTGCCCGTTGGTGCCGAACTCGTCGTAGTCACGCGTGAGCCCGCGCGGGAGCCAGATCGTGCGCGTCGCCCCGAGCGTGCGAGCGAATTCAGCCTCGACGCGAGCCTTGTCTGCGAGCGGGTTGCGGCGGGGGTCGAGCTGCACGGTCTCAGTCGCGAGGACCGTGCCCTCGCCGTCCACGTGAATGCCGCCGCCCTCGTTCACGAGGAGGGAGCTCACGAGTTCCGCGCCGCTGGCCTCGGCGACGACGCGGCCGATGCCTGCCGACTTCTGCCACTCCGCCCAGGAGGGGGCGCCCCAGCCATTGAAGATCCAGTCGACGGCGCCGAGCACGCCTGGCCGTTCGTCGTCGGTGACGAATGTCGGTCCGATGTCGCGCATCCAGAACTCGTCGAGCGGTGCCTCGAGGATCTCGATTCCCTCGCCGAGCATGCGGCGGGCGCGCGTGAGCTCGCTCGGGTCCACGACCATCGTGACGGGCTCGAAGCGTGCGACCGCGTGGGCGACCGCCGTCCAGGCGGCGTAGCCGGCCTCGCGCTGCGCTGCGCTGTCGCCGAGCGTGATCCCCTCGCGGGGGAAGGCCATCCAGGTGCGATCGTGCGGCGCCGTCTCGGCGGGCATCTTCCAGGCCATGTCCGGGTCCTCCAGGTCTCGAAACGAGTCTTATTGATCAAGTGATCAACAATTGCTCGAAGAGTACGTAGACTCGGGACATCGTGTCAAGAGCCATCAGGAAGCCAGCAGCAGAGCGCCGCGCGGACATCACCGCAGCTGCCGTCGCCCTCGCCCTCGAGGAGGGTCTCGCCGGCGTCACCATGCGCGCCGTCGCCACCCGCATCGGCGTCGCGCCCGCCCTCGTCGCCCACTACGAACCCAACATGGACGAACTCGTCACCTCGACGTTCAGGGCCATCGTGGGCGGCGAGCTCGACGAGCTCGAGGTGCAGCTCTCGCCGATAGCCTCAGCCGCCGAAAAGCTCGACCTGCTTGTCAGCACCCTCCTCGACGGCAGTCGCGACGCGGTCACCCACGTGTGGGTCGACGGATGGTCGCTCGGGCGTCGCAACGAGACGCTCGCCGAGGGGGTCCGGGCTGAGATGGACCGCTGGCACGCGGCCATCACGCGCATCCTCGTAGCCGGCAGCGCGACGGGGGAACTCGGCCTGCGAGAGGGTGCGGCCGACGCCGTTGCCTGGCAGATCCTCGGCATGATCGACGGGCTCAACGCGCACGCACTGGTGCGCTGGGGGCGAGACGCGAGCCGCCCTGACCTGCTTCGATCAGTCCTGGATGCGATACTCAGACCTGAAACCGCCCAAAACTCTACAGAAACGACTAGTCTAAAGCGTGACTTCTAGCAATTCTTCCGTTCAGACCGAGGCCGAGGCTCCCTCCGAAGAGGCCCAGGCCGCGCCTACATTCGCCGATCTCGGTCTTGACGGCCCCGTCCTCAAGGTCCTCAGCGACGTGGGGTACGAGACTCCGTCCGCCATCCAGGCCGCGACGATCCCCACCCTCCTCGAAGGCCGCGACGTCGTCGGCCTCGCCCAGACGGGAACCGGCAAGACCGCCGCGTTCGCGCTCCCCATCCTCTCGCAGCTCGACGTCGACCAGAAGACGCCGCAGGCGCTTGTGCTCGCGCCGACCCGCGAGCTCGCCCTCCAAGTGTGCGAGGCGTTCGAGAAGTACGCAGCGCGCATGCGCGGCGTCCACGTGCTGCCCATCTACGGTGGCCAGGGCTACGGTGTCCAGCTCTCCGCGCTTCGTCGCGGCGTGCACATCGTCGTCGGAACTCCCGGCCGCATCATGGACCACCTCTCGAAGGGCACGCTCGACCTGAGCGAGCTCAAGTTCCTCGTGCTCGACGAGGCCGACGAGATGCTCAAGATGGGCTTCGCGGAGGACGTCGAGACGATCCTCGCGGACACCCCGGACACGAAGCAGGTTGCGCTGTTCTCCGCGACCATGCCGTCGCAGATCCGTCGCATCTCGAAGAAGTACCTCAACGATCCCGCCGAGATCACGGTCAAGACGAAGACCACGACCTCGTCGACCATCACGCAGCGCTACCTCATCGTCAGCTATGCGCAGAAGGTCGACGCGCTCACGCGCATCCTCGAGGTCGAGAACTTCGAAGGCATGATCATCTTCGTCCGCACGAAGAACGAGACAGAGGGCCTCGCTGAGAAGCTCCGCGCCCGCGGATACTCGGCCGCCGCCATCAACGGCGACGTGGCACAGGTGCAGCGCGAGCGCACCGTCAACCAGCTCAAGTCGGGCAAGCTCGACATCCTCGTCGCAACCGACGTCGCCGCGCGCGGCCTCGACGTCGAGCGCATCAGCCACGTCGTCAACTTCGACATCCCCACGGACACCGAGTCGTACGTGCACCGCATCGGCCGCACGGGCCGCGCCGGCCGCACGGGTGACGCGATCAGCTTCATCACGCCGCGCGAGCGCTACCTGCTCGGCCAGATCGAGAAGGCCACCAAGCAGGAGCTCACGCAGATGCAGCTCCCGAGCGTCGACGACGTCAACACGACGCGCCTCACCCGCTTCGACGACGCCATCAGCGAGGCGCTCACGCAGACCGACCGCGTCGAGAAGTTCCGCGACATCATCGAGCACTACGTGCGTCACCACGACGTGCCAGAGTCCGATGTCGCTGCGGCACTCGCAATCGTGGCGCAGGGTGAGACGCCGCTGCTGCTCGATGCCGAGGCTGAGCGCAAGGAACGCTTCGAGCGCAACCAGCGCGAGCAGGCCGAGCGCAAGGAGCGCCGTGAGCGCGAGGGCGGCGGCGACAGCCGCGGCGGCTCGCGCGGCGGCGACCGTCGCGACGGCGGCGAGCGCGCACCGCGACGCCCGCGCTCGAACGGCAAGCCCATGGCCATGTACCGTCTTGCCGTCGGCAAGCGCCACAAGGTCGAGCCCCGTCAGATCGTTGGCGCCCTCGCGAACGAGGGTGGCCTCAGCCGCGACGACTTCGGCGCGATCGACATCCGCCCAGGCTTCTCGCTCGTAGAGCTGCCGGCCGACCTGTCGAACGACGTGCTCGACAAGCTCACCGGCACGCGCATTTCCGGCAAGCTCATCGAGCTGACGCCGGACCGCGGCCCGTCGCGCGACTCGGGTGACCGCCCCTACAAGAAGCGCTACGACAGCTAGTCTGCTTCCCCGGAGCCAGCAGGTTCCGACCTGGCGTCGCAGGCGCACGAGAAATGCACCTTCGTTCTCGAACGAGGGTGCATTTCTCGTGTGCCTGTCGGATGCACCGAGGTGCGCTGCGGAGTCTCGCTAGAGTGGGCGTGCGCGACGACGCGCGTTCCACTCAGCCAAGGAGCATCGTGCCTGAACCCACCACGGCCTCTTCCCCTCGAGTCTTCTCCGACGATTTCGTCTGGGGCTCGGCAACCGCTTCGTATCAGATCGAGGGCGGCGCCGCGGAAGGCGGGAGGACCCCGTCCATCTGGGACACGTTCTCGCACACCCCAGGCAAGGTCGAAGGCGGCGACACGGGTGACGTGGCTATCGACCACTACCACCGGTGGCGCGAAGACATCGAGACCATCAAGGAGATGGGGCTGGATGCGTACCGTTTCTCGATCTCCTGGTCGCGTGTGCAGCCGGGCGGCTCCGGCGAGTTCAACGAGGAAGGCATCCGGTTCTACTCCGAGCTGCTCGACGCTCTCGTCGCGGCCGGAGTGAAGCCGGTAGCGACGCTCTATCACTGGGACCTGCCGCAGGAACTCGAGGACGAGGGCGGCTGGGCAAACCGCAACACCTCGTATGCCTTCGCGGAGTACGCAGCACGCATGGCCGCAGAGTTCGGCGATCGGGTGCACACGTGGTCGACGCTCAACGAACCGTTCTGCACGGCGTACCTCGGTTACGCGTCGGGCGTGCACGCCCCCGGTCGCACCGAACCTGCCGCAGCTCTCGCCGCCTGCCACCACCTCAACCTCGCCCACGGCCTCGCGACTCGCGCCATCCGCGCAGCCGTCGGCGAAGACGCCGTCGTGTCCGTGACGTTGAACTTCCACGTCATCCGCCCTGACAACCCGGAGTCGGCCGCCGACCGTGACGCGGTGCGTCAGATCGACGCGCTCGCGAACCGTGTCTTCCTCGGGCCAATGCTCTCCGGGCACTACGACGAAGATCTCATCCACGACACGAGGGATGTGACGGACTGGTCGTTTGTGCTGCCGGGAGACACGGAGCTCATCCACCAGCGCATCGACGTGCTCGGCGTCAACTACTACACGACGTTCCGTGTGAAGAAGTACCTCGGCACGGGCGAGCGCTCGCGCAACGACGGCCACGGCGAGTCGGCCGCGAGCCCCTGGGTCGGCGTCACCGACATCGACTTCGTCGACCAGGGGGCGCCGTACACGTCGATGGGGTGGAGCATCTTCCCCGACGGCCTCACCGAGCTGCTGGTCTCCCTCAGTGAGCGCTACCCAGGGCAAGCGCTCATGGTCACGGAGAACGGCGCGGCGTTCCCCGACGTCGTCAGCGAGGACGGTCTCGTGCACGACCCGGAGCGCGTCGCCTACTACCGCGACCACATCGCGGCGATCGCAGACGCCATCGACGCGGGGGCCGACGTGCGCGGCTACTTCGCCTGGTCGCTTTTCGACAACTTTGAGTGGGCCTTCGGCTACAACATGCGCTTCGGCATCCTGCGCGTTGACTACGACACGCTCGGGCGCACCTGGAAGGACTCCGGACGCTGGTACCAGCAGCTCATCGCGACGCGCACCCTGCCTGGGGTTGGTGCATGAGCGAGGTCGATCTTGTCATCTTCGATTGCGACGGGGTGCTCGTCGACAGCGAGGTGCTCGCAGTGCGGATCGAGCGGCAGATGCTCGCCGAACTCGGCTGGGAGCTCACGCAGGACGAGCACGTGTCCCGGTTCCTCGGCACGTCACAGGCGACCTTCGAGAAGAAGCTGCAGGAAGGCCTCGGGCGTCCCGTGCCAGAGGGGTGGTTCGATCTGCAGCGCGAGACGCTCTTCCGTGCGTTCGACACTGAGCTGACGGCGGTCGCGGGCCTCCCGGATGCACTCGCTGTCATCCAGGATGAGCTTGGCCTCGCGAGCTGCGTCGCCTCGAGCGGCGACCACACGAAGCTCAGCAAGACGCTCGGGCACACGGGGCTCTACCCGCGTTTCGAGGGGCGCATCTTCAGTGCGACGGAAGTGGAACACGGCAAGCCGGCGCCCGACCTCTTCCTGCACGCCGCGGAGCGGATGGGGGTGGACCCCGCGAAGTGCGTCGTCGTCGAGGACAGCAAGTACGGCGTGCAGGCCGCGGTGGCGGCCGGGATGCACGCCTACGGCTTCGCGGGCGGGCTCACGCCGGGCGAATGGCTCGAGGACGCGGGCGCCGAGACGGTCGAGCGTATGGCCGAGCTGCCCGAGCGCATCCGGAGCCGGCAGGGCACCGTGTGACGGAGAGGCCAAAAGCCGACTTCAAGAAGGAGCTCGACTGCTACCAGGCGAAGAGCGGCGCGTTTCGACTGCTCGAGGTGCCGAGCCTCCAGTACCTCATGGTCGACGGGCATGGTGATCCCAACACGTCGGAGGAGTTCGCGAACGCCGTGGAGACGCTCTACCCGGTCGCCTACACGCTGAAGTTCGCGAGCAAGAAGGAACACGGCCGCGACTATACGGTCATGCCGCTCGAGGGGCTCTGGTGGTCTGACGACATGGCGACGTTCACGGATGCGCGCGACAAGTCGCAGTGGAACTGGACGCTCCTGCTGATGACGCCCGACTGGATCGACGAGCGTCGATTTGCTGAGGCGGTCGCGAAGGTCGCGGCGAAGAAGCCACCGGCCTGGCTCGACCGAGTGAGGTTGGAGACGCTCGAGGAGGGCCTGGTCGCGCAGACGCTGCACCGGGGGTCGTTCGAGGATGAAGGACCAACGCTTGCGCGCCTCCACGACGAGTTCATCCCGGCAAACGGCCTGCGGATGACGGGCAAGCACCACGAGGTCTACTTCAGCGATTTTCGCAATACCGCACCAGAAAAGATGCGAACACTCCTTCGCCAACCAGTTGGTCGGTTATCGGGGATTGATCCGGGCTAGCATCCTCGGATGGAATCCATCGCTCCGCTCCTTGTCGTTGGCGTCCTCCTCGTCGTCTCCGGGACCTGGCTCGCAACCAAGATCGCGTCGCCGCACCGATCCTCCTGGTCATCCTCGGCGTCATCCTGAGCTACGTCCCTGGTCTTCCCGAGATCGAGATCGAGCCAGAACTGATCTTGGCGGTGGTGCTGCCGCCCATCCTCTACGCGGCAGCGGTGAACGTGCCAGTCACCGACTTCAGACGCAACCTGCGCGCCATTACTGGCCTCTCGGTTGTGCTTGTCGTGATCTCAGCGGTGGTCGTCGGGTTCCTGCTCACGTGGCTGCTCCCCGGCTTGCCGCTCGCGGCCGCGATCGCCCTTGGCGCGGTGGTGAGCCCGCCAGACGCCGTCGCCTTCGCCGCCATCGGCATCGGCGTCGCAGTCGGCCTCGTGACCGTCTGGGCGCGTTCACGCATCAACCAGCCGACCCTCACGACCGCCATCTCGTTTGTCGTGCCGTTCCTCGCGTTCCTCCCGGCCGAATCCGTCCATGCGTCAGGCGTGCTCTCCGTTGTCGTGGCAGGACTCGTGACGGGCTACAAGTCGGCCCGTCACCTCAGCGCTCAGGACCGCATCAGCGAGCGGATGAACTGGCGCACCATCCAGTTGCTGCTCGAGAACGGCGTCTTCCTGGTCATGGGGCTGCAGATCTCAGGCATCATCGAGAACGTCGAGGAAGAGGGGCTCGACGTGTGGGCCGGCGTTGGCATCGGCCTGCTTGTCGTTGTGGCCCTCACGGTGCTGCGCGCGCTCTTCATGATCCCGCTGGTCATCTCGCTGCGGTTCGAGCAGCGTCGGGCGGTTGGGATGCTCGATAGGGCCGAGGATTTCCTGGCGAACATGTACTCGCCAGAGATGGTGGCGCGGGCGAGCGAGAAGCGCCGAAACGGCATCCAACGCCGCATCGAGAACCAGCGCTCCGACTGGGAGACGCTCGCGCGCGAGGGCCTCGGCTGGCGAGGCGGCGCGGTGCTGGCCTGGTCGGGGATGCGCGGCGTGGTCACGCTCGCGGCGGCGCAGTCTCTGCCGTTCGATGTGCCCTTCCGGGCCGAACTCATCCTCATCGCGTTCACGGTCGCGATCGTCTCGCTGCTCGGCATGGGCGCGACGCTGCCCTGGTTTATCCGCGTGCTGCGCGTACCTGGACCAGACGAGGAGGCCCGCCTGCGCGAGGTCGCCGCGATCACAGACATCATCGTCTCGGCGGGCGAAGACGCGCTGCGGAACCCGGAGCTCGTGAGCGCCGACGGTGACACGTTCGACCCGCAGTATGTTGACTACACGCTCGCGCGTCGCCGCGAGCTGGCCAACTCGTTTGTCGGGAACCTCGCGGCCGAGCCCGGATCCGAATTCGCCCAACGCAGCGAGCTGTACCGTCTCATGCTGGAAGCCGAGCAGGGTGCGATGCTGCTGGCTCGTGCATCCGGTCAGTACTCGTCAGAGACGCTCGAGTACGCGCAGATGGTCATCGACACCGACATGGCGCGCATGGCGCAGCAGGTCCGCATCGCCTGACGTCGACAATTCCGTACGCCAAGAGGCGGGCTGCTCCAGGAGCAGCCCGCCTCTTTCGATGCGGCTTGGGACCTACGCGGTGAGCGAGTCCACGTACTCCTGGTTCTCGGAGATCCACTGCTCGACGATGGGGCCGTAGTCGTCGGTGTCGTTCTCGTTGAACATGAGGTTCTCGAGCGAGTAAAGCTGCTCGGAGTCCATCTTGAAGTTCTTCAGCCAGCCCGCGAACGTCGGGTGCGTCGCCTCGAAGTCCAGCTTGCCGTAGGAGTGGATGCCCTCGGCGTCGCCCAGCAGGCCCTTCGGGTCCTCGAGGTCGCGCACGGGGAACGCGTCGTAGGCCCAGTGCGGGCGCCACAGCGTCACGACGATGTTCTCGCCGTTGTTCGTGGCCGTCTGCAGCTCGGTGAGCATCGCGGCGGTGGACGAGGTCTGGTAGTTCAGTCCCTCGAGGCCGTAGCCGGGGATGACGTCGTCCTGCGTGATGCGCGTGAGGCCAGCACCCGGCTCGATGCCGATGATGGTGTTGCCGAACTGATCGGCGGCACCCGCGAGCTCGTCAAGCGACGTGATGGGGGAGTCCTCGTTGACGGCGATGGTCAGCGAAGCCTCGTCATTCCAGGCGCCGAGATCCACCATGTCGTCGCCGTACTCGTCGACGAAGTCGGAGTGCGTGATCGGCAGCCACGTGTCGAGCGTCACGTCGTAGTCGCCCGTTGAGAGGCCGGAGAACACGGGTGCTGGGTCCGCGTACTCGAGTTCCACGTTGTAGCCCTGCTCCGTGAGAATCGCCTTCCACAGCTCGGACGCGGCGATGCCCTCGTCCCAGCCGTTGAACACGGCGATCGTGACGTCGGCCTGGTCGCCGTTCTCGAGGGTCTCAGCGGCGGTGTCGCCGGAGCATCCGGTGAGGGCGAGTGCGGCAGCGGAGGCCGCCGCGATCCCGGTGATGATTCGTTTCTTGGTACGCATGCGCGTCCTTTCGTTTCTGAGTTGGGGAGTGGAGATCTGGAGGTCAGGCGGTGCCGGCTGTGACCGGAGCCCGAGTGGGCGTCGACTTCGTGTCGACCTGCTCGACATCGCCGGCCGCCTCGCGCTGCTTCGTGCGCTTCGAGCGCAGGAACGAGGGCACGCGGCGCTTCTGGCCCGCGAAGGCGGCCGTCACGCGGTCGAGGAACATCGCGAGGATGACCACCGAGATGCCGGCTTCGAAGCCGAGCGCGACGTCGATTCGGTTCAGGCTCTGCACCACGGCGGCACCGAGCCCACCAGCGCCGACCATGCCGGCGATGACGACCATCGAGAGGGCGAGCATGATGACCTGGTTGACGCCGGCCATGATCGACGGCATCGCCAGCGGCAGCTGGATCTGGCGCAGGATGCGGCCAGGGGTCGCGCCGAACGCGCGGCCGGCCTCGACCACTTCCTTGTCGACGCCACGGATGCCGAGCTCCGTCATGCGCACGCCTGGCGCCATGGCGAAGATGATGGTCGCCACGATGCCAGGCACGACGCCGACGCGGAAGAGGATGAGCGCCGGAATCAGGTACACAAACGCTGGCATCGTCTGCATGAAGTCGAGCACCGGCTTGATGGCGCTGGACGCGGCATCCGACTTCGCCGCCCAGATGCCGAGCGGGATGCTGAAGAGGATCGCCAACAGGCTCGCGACAAGTACAAGTGCGAGCGTCGCCATGGCGTTCTCCCACTGGTTGACACCCACGATGATCAGGAAGCCGATGAGGCTACCGACGGCCAGCTTCCAGCCCTTCGCGAAGAACGCGATGGCGACGACGATGAGGAGGATCGCCCAGAACGGTGGTGTCTCGAGCACCCAGTAGACGCCTTCGTACATTCCCTGGAAGATCGTGCGGATGATCGCGAACAGGCTGGAGAGTGCGTTGGTCAGCCAGTCCACGACCGCCTCGGCGCCCTCACCCAGGGGCAGGCGGAACGTGGCTGGCAGGGTCGTGAGTGCGGTGGCCGCGATCATGCGTGGCTCCCTTCGAGGGTCTCTGCGATGTCCGCCGGGCTGACGCTCGTGACGGGGTCGATGGTCGGGAGCAGTCCTGTTGTGCTCGGCACGTTCGCGAGCGACGCGAGGATCGTCACGCGCGGGACGACGCCGAGGAGGCGCTGGTTCTCGTCGACGACCGCGATCGGCAGCGTCGAGTCGACCGAGAGCTCGAACAGGTCGGAGAGCGGAGTCTCGGGAGAGACCATGGCGATGTCGCGCTTGATGGCGCTCGCGAGGTCTGGCTGGCTGTCCTTCACGAGGCGCATGACGTGGCGGTCGATGACGGCGCCCTCGAGCTTGCGGCCCGCCGAGGTGATGAACGCCCCACCGGTCTGGGTGTCGCGCATGACTCGCAGTGCGCCGCGAGGACCTGCGCTCTGCGGGACAACCGCGCGTGCGGGCTCCATGACGCTGCCTGCCGTGAGGACACGGGCACGGTCAACATCCTGGACGAACTGCGCGACGTAGTCGTTGGCCGGGTCCGTGAGGATCTCCTCCGGGGTCCCGATCTGCACGATCGCGCCGTCGCGCATCACGGCGATCCGATCGCCGAGGAACATCGCCTCGTTGAGGTCGTGCGTGATGAAGATGATGGTCTTGCCGAGCTCGGCCTGCAGTTCGACGAGCTCTTCCTGCATTTCGCGACGGATGAGCGGGTCAAGTGCGCTGAAGGCCTCGTCCATGAGCAGGATGTCGGTCTCGGCCGTGAGCGCACGGGCGATGCCTACGCGCTGCTGCATGCCGCCGGACAGCTCGGAGGGCAGCGAATCCGCCCACTGGCCGAGGCTCACCCGGTCGAGGACCTTGCGGGCACGCTCCAGGCGCTCCGCGCGGGGGACACCCTGCACTTCGAGGCCGAAGGCGGCGTTCTCGAGCACCGTGCGGTGCGGGAACAGCGCGAAGTGCTGGAACACCATGGAGACGTGGTTCTGGCGCACGCTGCGAACCTCGGCGGCGTCGGCCGTGGCGAGGTCGGTGCTGTGGATGACGATGCTGCCGGCCGTTGGCTCGAGCAGGCCGTTGAGGGTGCGGATGAGGGTGGACTTGCCGGAGCCGGAGAGGCCCATCACAACGAAGATCTCGCCCTGCTTGACATCGAACGTGGCGTCGACGACTGCCGCGGTGACTCCGGCGCCGAGTTCAGATCTCGGCGTTCCGGAGCTCAGTCGCTTCGCGGCTTCCTTGGGCTTGCGCCCGAAGACCTTGGTGAGGCCTTTCACAGACACTGCTGTGTCGTTCACGCGTTCTCCCTGCGGTAGATGGATCGGACGCGAAAGATCGCAGCGAATCGCGACGCAGCCTCGGGGGAGAGGTCGTCGCGGTGGCGGCGGAGTACCTGGCGAGGACGGCGCCAGAATCTCGATTGGGCGCAGGTCTCGCCCCGGGGCGCGCGCTGCCGATCGAGATTGCCTCACTGAGGCAGCGGATCAAGCGCTCCGGGATGGTCTTTCGCGGGGAATCGCGGCGCCGAACCGGTGTGGCGGCGATTGCTCCGAGAGTCAACGCTAGCAAGGAGGATTCCCCGGGTATCGCCTGAGAGGGTTGATTTTCCCCCAAAGTCGTCGTATTTGTCAGGCGGCGACCCAGCGTCTCGCCTACGCTCGTGCGGATCGCGGCGCATCCGGCGATAGTTACCGGAGCGTTATATCGGTGGCGAGAATTCGGCCAGGAACTCGGCCTGCAAGGAGAAATCGCTCGCCCAACTTGGCCTGCGAAGATGGGGAAATGAGCGAACGAGCGCAGAACCCGCCCGTCACCGGCACGCCTCAGCGTGCATCCGAAAGAGTCAAAGTCCTGCACCTCCTCTCCGCCCTGCTCGTCGTCTGCAGCGCGACCGTCCTGTTCGCCTTCGAGAACAACCTCGGCTACCTCCCGCTCGCCGCCGGAATCGCCCTCGGGTTCGCTACCGACAGGAGCCTCGGCCGTGACCTGCTGCTCATCGGAATCGGCATGGGCATCATCAGCCTGCACTCGATGAAGGCCGACATCTCGTGGGGCAACATCTTTGTCATGGGCACCGTGCTGTCGCTCGCTGTCGCCGTGCCATACGCCATCTCAAGGTGGGGCTACAAGGACCACGCCGTGCGCTTCCCGCTGCGTCGCGGGACCCCGTGGTCGAGACTCGAGAAGCTCTGGCTCGGCCTTGTGCTTGTGCTCGGCTGGCTCATCCTGCCGTTCTACTTCATCACGTCAGGGGTCTACCAGAACTGGCCAGCGGTCTCCACGGCGTCCGAGATCGGGCGCCTCTTCGTGGGCGTCGGGTTCGTCGGCATCTGGGACGAGCTGTTCTTCATCTGCACGGTCTTCACGTTGCTCCTCAGGCACTTCCCGTTCTGGGTCGCCAACGCGCTGCAGTCGATCGTCTTCGTCTCGTTCCTGTGGGAACTCGGCTACCAGTCGTGGGGTCCGCTCCTCACGCTGCCGTTTGCGCTCATCCAGGGCTGGATCTTCACCAAGACCAAGTCACTCACCTATGTCATCTGCGTGCACCTGCTGTTCGACCTCGTCGTGTTCCTCGTGATCGTCCACGCCCACCACCCCGCCTGGCTGCCGATCTTCCTCTACTAGCCGCCGCGCCGCCGGTCTACGTTCGCGGCATGCCGAAACCGCGACGTCTGCCGCAAGGCCTTCCGATTGACGAAGGGTTCGCCGTCTCGGCCGGGCTGGCGCTGAACGTCTCACGGAAGCGACTTCGACGCCAGCGACCTCGTCACCACGCACCACGGCGTTCGGGTGTCGGCGCGGGCCCTTGCTCCACGAGCATCATCCGGGTCGGAGCCCACTGGTCCCGATGCACTCGCTCGACGAGCTCACCCGGGTGGCGCGGCAGCGGAGAGGTCGGCCGGGAGCAGCGACGCTTCGCGCCGCGCTCGAGCTGTCGAGGCAAGGATCGGAGTTCCCCCAAGGAGACGCAGCTCCGGCTGCTCATCGTTGGCGCCGGGTTCCCCGAACCTGTCGTGCAGCACAAGCTCTTCGTACCCGGCGTTTCCCCCTGTGCCCGACCCGCTAGAGGGCGAAACGCCGGGCAGCGATCGGCGCGGCGGGCTGCGGGGCGGGCGGCGCGGCGCGCAGAAACGGCGACGCCGCCTGCGGGTGCAGACGGCGTCGCCGTTCGGGATGCGCGGATCGCTGCTAGTCGAGGCCGGCGTCGAGGACCGCGTGGTCGACCGAGATCGTCGGGATCGACGCCGTGATGACGGAGCCGTCCTCGCGGATCGAGCCCTCGATGTCGCTCAGCGTCGGGTAGCCCTCGAGCTCCTCGACGGCGCCGAGCTTGACGGTGGTCGGCTCGCCGGGGGCGACCGCGACGCGGCGTCCGCGGACGAACACCTCAGCGCCGTCGCCGGTCTCGGCGGTGAACGTCATCGAGTCCTGCTCGAGGTCCACGCGGATACGCGAACCGCGGAGCGTGATGCGGAACTCGAGGTGCGGCCAGTCGGCCGGGAGGCGAGGGTCGAACGTGATCTTGCCGCCGTGGTCGCGCATCCCACCGAACCCGTAGACGAGCGCACTCCAGATGCCGCCCGTCGAGGCGATGTGGATGCCGTCGCTCGTGTTGTGGTGCAGGTTCGCGATGTCGACGAAGAGCGCCGTGGAGAAGTAGTGCTCCGCGAGGTCCGCGTAGCCGACCTCTGCCGCGATGATCGACTGCACAACCGCGGAGAGCGACGAGTCGCCCGTCGTGAGTGCGTCGTAGTACTCGAAGTCCTTGCGCTTCTGCTCCGGCGTGAACTCGTTGCCCTGGAGGAGCAGCGCGAGTACGACGTCGGCCTGCTTGAGCACCTGGAACCGGTAGATGACCAGCGGGTGGAAGTGCAGCAGCAGCGGGCGCTGCGACGGCGGCGTGTTCTCGAGGTCCCACAGCTCCTTCTCGAGGAACTGGGCGTCCTGCGGGTGGATGCCGAGCTTGTCGTCGAATGGCAGGAACATGGCCTCGGCCGCGGCGGCCCACTCGACGAGCTCCTCCTCGGCGAGGTGGAGGCGCATCGTGAGGCGCTCGAACGACGCCGGGTCCGTCTCGCGGAGACGCTCGCACGCGTTGTAGGCGGCACGGAGGTTCGCCTTGGCCATGACGTTCGTGTACAGGTTGTCGTTGACGACGGTCGTGTACTCGTCTGGGCCGGTGACGCCGTGGATGTGGAAGTGGTCGTCGCCACCCGTGCGCCAGAAGCCGAGGTCGGCCCAGAGGCGGGCCGTCTCGACGAGGATGTCGATAGCGCCCTGTGCGAGCAGCTCGTCGTCGCCCGTGGCGGAGACGTACTGCATGAGCGCGTGGGAGATGTCGGCGTCGATGTGGTACTGCGCCGTGCCGGCCGCGTAGTACGCGGACGACTCGAGGCCGTTGATGGTGCGCCACGGGAAGAGGGCGCCCTTCTGGTTCATCTCGTGCGCGCGCTGACGTGCCGCGTCGAGCATCTGGTGGCGGAAGCGGAGCGCGTTGCGGGCCACGTTCGGTGCCGTGTAGCTGAGGAACGGGAGGACGTAGACCTCGGTGTCCCAGAAGTAGTGGCCGCCGTATCCTGAGCCGGAGACGCCCTTCGCTGCGACGCCGCCGCCATCGGTGCGGGCCGTGGCCTGCGCCAGCTGGAACAGGTTCCAGCGGGTCGCCTGCTGGTACACGGGGTGGCCGTGGATGACGATGTCGCTGCGGTCCCAGAAGTCGTCGAGCCACTCGCGCTGCCACGTGTAGACGTCCTCGACCGGAACCTCGCGCATCCGGTCGAGCGTGCGGTCTGCGCGGTCGGCGAGCTCACGCGTGGGCACGCTCCTCGACGTGTGGTAGGCCACGTGCTTGATGATGCGCACGGGGACGCCGGGTTCCGCGCGAACGCGGAACGCGGTCTCCGCGAAGTCGGCGTCGACGCGGGTCGTCGCGTCCCACTCGTTGTCGGTGATGATGTCGTGGTCGGCGGCGACGGCGATCGTCATGCCAGAGTGCGTCGTCCGGTAGGCGAGCATCGAGCGCAGGCCCTCTTCGCGCGCGATGCGCGACTGCAGGACTCGGTCGGTAAACGACTCAGCCTTGCGGGGGTCGAAGGCGACCTCGGTCTCCTTCTTGCCGCGCTGGAACTCGTCGCCGCCGTCCTGGCGGTTGATGATCTGGCTTGAGAGCAGGATGGATGCTCCGCGGTCGACCATCTCGACTTCGTAGTCGAGGAGCACGTAGTGGCGGTCGGTGAACGAGACGAGGCGGTGCGAGCGGATGCGCACGTGCTTGCCAGAGGGCGTGCGCCAATCGAGCTCGCGGGTCAGCACGCCGTCCTTGAACGACAGAACGCGCGAGTAGGACAGCAGGTCGGCTTCGCCGATGACGAGCGGCTCGTCGTCGACGAAGAGGCGGATGATCTTCGCATCCGGAACGTTGACGATCGTCTGGCCGACCTGGGCGAACCCGAACGCGTCCTCAGCGTGGCGGATGGGCCACGTCTCGTGGAACCCGTTGATGAAGGTCCCGTACATGTACCCGTCGCGGCTCTCTTCGAGGTTGCCGCGGAGACCGAGGTAGCCGTTTCCGGTCGCGAAGAGCGTCTCGACGAGTCCCTGCGAGTTGGCGTCGAATTCGTGCTCGACAAGCGCCCACTCGTCGAGCGGGAAACGATTCCGGTCCAGCGGGTCTTCCGTGGAGAGGTTCATGCGTTGCCTTCCTTGCTGTCAGAGTTGACAGCCGTGCTGGTGGAGTTCGTGAAGATCGGGACGAGCTCGGCGAGGTCGTCGACGACCGTGTCTGCCCCTGAGGACATGAGCTCTTCGTGGCTCGCCTCGCGGGAGACGCCGATGACGAGCCCGAAGTCGCCGTCGCGCCCGGCCTGGACGCCGGAGTGGGCGTCTTCGACGACGACGCACTCGGCGGCCGTGAGCCCGAGGAGCTCGGCCGCGTAGAGGTACGTGTCTGGCGCCGGCTTGCCCGCGATGCCGTTCTCTGCGGCGACGAGGCCGTCGACGACGGTCTCGAACCGGTCGAGCAGGCCCGCCGCGGTGAGCACGGGCACGGCGTTGCGTGAGCTCGAGACGACGGCGACGCGGAGGCCGCTGTCGACGGCTGCGTTCAGGAACTCGACCGACCCCGGGTACGCCTGCACGCCGGTTTCGGCGAGCTCTGCGTTGAAGGTGTCGTTCTTGCGGTTTCCGAGGCCGCAGACGGTCTCGAGCTCCGGTGCATCTTCCGGCGTGCCGTCCTCGAGCGTGATGCCGCGCGAGGCGAGGAACGAGCGGACGCCGTCGTAGCGCGGCTTGCCGTCGATGTAGCGCAGGTAGTCGTCGTCGGTGTAGTCGGGGCCCGCGCCCTTGAGGGCGAGGTAGTCCGTGAAGAGTCTCGCCCAGGCGCGCATGTGCACCTCGGCGGTGGGCGTGATGACGCCGTCGAGATCGAAGAGTATGGCTTTGGAACTGGTGAGCTGTGTCACGTCTCGGAGACGAGGAGCGATCATTGCATCCAACCTTGCATCGTTGGGTGGCGCCGTGACGCCGTTCTATGGTGCACGACAGAATTCACCGGTGTGCTCCTCCCTCGATGCACACCGCAGATCCCCGGCGCGGTGTTCAATATCGTAGGGGTTCCCGGGGGCCGGATGCGCTCATATTCGGACGATCCGTTCAGTCGGTTTCGTGGATGTGGCTGCGCTCGGCTTGGCGGCTGAAGAGCGAGAGGATCTCGAGCGTCGTCTCGCCGTCGTTTGTCATGGAGTGCGGGCGTGTCGTGTCGAATTCGGCGGCCTCGCCCGGCTGGAGAATCGTGACCTCGTCGTCGAGCTGGAGGCGGAGCCTGCCTGCTAGCACGTAGCACCACTCGGTGCCCTCGTGAACGCGGAGTGTGACTGGTTTCTCGCGGTCGGCGGGCTTCTGCGGGGCCACGAGCACTTTGAAGGCCTGCATGCCGTCGGTGGCTCGCGAGAGGGCGAGGTAGACGCGGTCGCCGCGCTTCACCGGCTTGGGGTGGATGCGCGGGTCGCCCGTCGATGGGGCGCCGACGAGGTCGTCGAGGGGGACGCGGTAGCACCGTGCGAGGGGCAGGAGCACGTCGAGGGACGGTCGCCGCCCGCCGGATTCGAGGCGCGAGAGCGTGCTGACGCTGAGGTTCGTCTCGTTGGCGACTTCGCTGAGCGTCATGCCTCTTGCCTGCCTGATCTCGCGGAGGCGGGGCGCGACTCGGCTGAGCGCCTCGGTGATGCCGACCGTCTGGTCCTCGGTCACATCCGGCCCAGCTGGGTGGCCGTGGCCGTGCTCCTGGTTCGTGTGTCGCGCATCCGTCATGTTGCGAAGATAGCAAATCTGTTTGCGGAAAACGAGACCTGCGACCGAGACTCGACGCATGACACAACTGGATGCGCCGCAGCTGGCGGCAGATACCGACACTCAGCTCTGGGACACGATCGTGATCGGCGCTGGGCCTGCCGGCCTGAGCGCCGCCCTCATGCTCACGAGAGGCCGGCGGCGGGTTCTGGTGCTCGACCACGGGGTGCCCCGCAATCGCTTCACCGACCACATGCACGGTGTCCTCGGTCACGAGGGGCTCGCGCCGGGAGAGCTGCGTCGCATCGGACGGGCCGAGGTGGAGGCCCACGAGGGGATCTTCGACGACGCCGAGGTGACGACCGTGACGCCGGTCGCCGCGGACGACGGAACCCGCGTGCGAATCGCCACGAAGGACGGCCGAGTCTTCCGGGCCCGCACCGTGGTCGTTGCGACCGGGTTGCGCGACGAGCTCCCGAACGTGCCAGGCCTTCGCGCCCTCTGGGGTCGTGGCGTGTACGCCTGCCCATTCTGCGACGGCTACGAGCATCGTGACCGACCCATCGCCGTGCTGGCGACCGGCGACCACTCCGACATGAAGGCGCACCTGCTGCGCCAGTGGAGCGCCGACCTCGTTCTGCTGGTTAACGGCTCGTTCACGCTCGGCGAGGCTGAGGCGCGCGCCCTCGCGGCGCGGGGGATCCGCGTCGAGCGATCTGGGGTCGACGAGGTCCTCTCGAGCGAGGACGGGCGCGTGCGTGGTGTGCGCCTTGCGAACGGAACGGAGCTCGAACTCGAGGCGATCTTCACCAACCCAGACTTCGTCCCGCTGACCGGGATGCTCGAGGCTGTTGAGGTTCGCGGCCCCGAGCATCCGGATGCGCGCGTCTGGGTCGTCGGGAACGCAGGAGACGCGCGCGCCAACGTGCCCGTCTCGATCGGGCAGGGTGCAGCGGCCGGGGGTGACGTCGCGTTTGCGCTCCTCATGGACGAGATCGCGGCTGCGACCACGGGCGGGGCGCAGCAGTAGCCACGACCCACCCGCGAGTACCGGTAGCGCCTAGAGCGACTCGCTGTCGCCCTCCCCGGCTTCTGCTGTGCGTTCGCCGCGCTTGCGGATGGCCGCGGCCGTCGCGATCGCTCCCACGGCGAGCACGGCGGCGCCGCCGATGGTTGGTGCGAGCAGCTCGCCGCCCGTGGACGCGAGTCCGTCTGGCGCCGTCGTCGGGGTCGGCGACGACGTTGCCCAACCCGGTGCGGAGGCGCTCGGTGTCGTTGTGCTCGTCGCTCCCGGCGTGCCAGTGGGGGTCGCGGTCGGAGTGAGGGGCGGTGCCGAGGTCGGCGCTGGTGTCGCAGTGGGGGAGACGGTGGGGGTCGGTGTGACCGGCACCTCTACGAGCTGCTCCTTGGGGAGTACCTGCACAATCGTCGGTCGCGGCCCCGCGAACGCACCTGCCGGTGCCTGTGCGCCGGCAGCGACGAAGTCAGGGAAGAAGGAGTTCTGGGTCTCGAACGAGCCGTCTTCGCCGGGATGCTGCACGGCGACGAACACGTGGCGTTCCGCGTCGTGGATGACTGGGCCGCACGTCTCGCTCTCGCGAGGGACGGCGAGGAACTGCTCGACGTTGCCGCGGTTCGGGCCCTCGAGTGTGACGCGGAACAGTCCGTCGTTGTAGCCGATCGTGCTCGGGGCGCCGTCTGTCGAGATCCACAGGTTGCCGACGGAGTCGAAGGCCAGGTTGTCCGGGCACGAGATGGGTGACACCTGCGCGGCGGGGAACCCCGCGAAGTAGGCGGACGAATTCGTGGCAGGGTCGCCGCAGAGCAGCAGCAGGTTCCAGGTGAAGCTCGTTGCTGTCTGGTCGCCGCCTGCCTCGGCGATCTCGACGACGTGTCCGTCGCGGTTTTCGGCGCGAGGGTTGGCCTCGTCGGCGCCCGCGCGGCCAGGGGTGCCGCGGTTCGTGTTGTTTGTGCAGGCGACGTAGACCTTGCCGGTGAAGGGGTTCGGCTCGACGTCCTCGCAGCGATCCATCTTGGTGGCACCGGCCAGGTCGGCGGCGAGGCGCGTGTGCACCAGCACCTGGTCGATCGACATTCCAGAGATCTGGGATGCCCCGTCAACGACGAGCGGCAGCCAGGTCCCGGTGCCGTCGAAGGCTTCGTCGCTCGGGAGCACCCCCGAACCGGGGATCTCGGAGGCTGGGGAGTTGCCGGCGAACTGCGCCACGTAGAGGTCGCCGTTGGCCAGCAGCGTCATGTTGTGGGCGCGGTTCCCCTCGATGTAGGAGTCGCGCGAGACGAACTTGTAGAGGTAGTCGAAGCGCTCGTCGTCGCCCGTGTACGCCACGACCTTGCCGTTCGCGGCGATGGAGATGTTGGCACCCTCGTGCTTGAGGCGGCCGAGCATCGAGTGCTTCTTGGGTGTGCTCGCGGGGTCGAGTGGGTCGATCTCGATGATCCAGCCGAAGCGGTTGGCTTCGTTCTCGTAGCCAGCGTTCCTCGTGTCGAAGCGGGGCGCATCCAGTTCCCAGCCGCGCACGGTTTCGCTGTCGGCGAGTCCGTATCGCTGTTCTTCCCCGGAGGTGCCCTGGGCGCGGAAGTACCCGTTGAAGTTCTCCTCGCCAGAGAGAATCGTGCCCCATGGGGTTGTGCCGCCGGCGCAGTTGCCGAGCGTGCCCTTGACCCACCGTCCCGTGGGGTCCTCGACGGTCGTGAGGAGCGGCGAGCCCGCCGCGGGTCCCGTCATCTCGTAGACCGTGTTGAGGAGGAAGCGACGGTTGCGCGCAGCTCCCACGACGTAGCTCCAGGGGTGCTCGCTAGACGTGCGCTCGAGTTCCACGACGGATAGGCCGTGGGCGGCGCGTCCGACGGCCCGGACCCGGTCCTTCTCGTTCTCGAGTTGGGCGGCGGGGAACATGATGTTCTCGTTCGTGTACTCGTGGTTGACGAACAGCACGGCACGCAGTCCGGCCGAGCCGTCGAGCGGCAGGATGTCGGTGTAGTCGCAGTTGTAGCCGAACTGGCGTGCCTGCGCGGCCTCCGTCTGGTTCTCCGGGTCGAAGGCAGGACTGTCGGAGAAGAGCGGGTCGCCCCAGCGGATGAGCGGTCGCCAGTCGTAGCCGTCCGGCACCGTGAACGTGTCTGACATGGCGTCGACGGGTGAGATGGGCGAGAAATCGAGCGGCGACGCGGCCGGGCCGAACGGTGACGCGCTTGGTGCGGCCTCCGCCCGCGGGGCGGCGCCGACGGCGAGCGTGATCGCGCCAGCGAGGCCCGCGCTCGCCCCGAGCATGGTGCGGCGCGAGAGCTGCGCGGAGACGATGTCGCGGAAGTAGGAGTTCGACGAGGTGTTGCAGACCTCGCCCGTGCAGGCGTTGGCGCACTTGAGCGCGCACGTCACCGGGCTGCGCTTGCCTTTCGTGTGCCCCAGCATTGGGAGGAATGTGCGGCGCGAGACATCGGTCATGGTGAAGCTCCTTCGTCGGGGGACGCGAAGAAGGCAAACAGCGCGCAGAAAACGGGCGGTGGTATCCGGGTGAATGCCCGGTGAATCCGCCTCAGGCTTCCCTAACGTTGCTTGGCGGGGCGCGACCGCCAGGCCCTACAGGCCGAAGTAGGAGCGCAGTGTCGTCTGGTGGTGTTCGCGGACCGTCTTCTCGATGACGCTGGCGCTCGCCCCCGATTCGATGAGGTGGATCAGGTGCTCGTGTTCCGCGATGTATTCGGGCGCTCTGTTTGCGCCGAACCCGAGCCTGGCGTGCTGCAGCTGCCCCAGCCGCCGCCAGGTGCGCTCGACGAGGTCGACGAGGTGCGGGTTGGGGCTCCTCCGGAAGATCAGGTGGTGGAAACGCGCGTTCAGTTCCATGAACCTGACCGAGTCGGCGTCATGGAGCGCGTCCTCCATCTCTCCGTTTGTGTGCCGAGCCTGACAGAGGTCGTCGCTCGTGAGGTGAGGCGCCGCGCTCGCGGTGGCGTACCCCTCGATCACTGCGAGCGACTCCATGGCGTGTGAGTACAGCGCGGGGTCGAGGCCGGCCACCTGCGCTCCAACGTTGCGCTCGAAGGTCACGACCCCTTCAGCCTCGAGCATTCTGACCGCTTCGCGCACGGGGACGGTGCTCACGCCGATCTGGCTGGCGATCGAGCCGAGCACAAGGCGATGACCCGGCGCGAACGTGCCGTCTGAGATGCGCTCGTTGATGTAGTCGTATGCGAGCCGCGCCTTGCCGAGGGAAAGGGAGTCCAGGCTCTCCGCCACGCTTGCCATGATCCACCTCTCGCTACTTTGCCGGGGGTAAGAGTGACCATATACGTTGGCGGCAAAGATTGCTGATCAGTGTGCAAAAAGAACTGGACAGAATCAGAATCTCGATTTGCTCGACTTGTGCCTATCCGGGTCGGCGGCCAGGCGAGGCCCGTCTGAGTTGACGTGCCCGGGTGTTTCTTGGCATCATCATCGAACTTCATTCGATTGCATAGATAGCCGCCCCCGACCTCCACGTCGCGCCGCATCGCAGTCGACCACAAGCCGCGCCGCCTCGGGGATGCCGTGTTCCCCCGGGGCGGCGCTTTTCTTGCGCTCAGCGCAGAACTGGGCGGTGGTCCGCGGCGGGTAGGGTGCATGTAATTGCATTGAAATGGATGGAGCTGCCATGACCGGCACGATCGAGTTCGGCCTCAACACCTTCGGCGACGCGACCAACGACCTCGACGGGCAGCCTCGCTCCCACGCACAGGTCATCCGAGATGTCGTCGAGGAGGGCGTGCTCGCGGAGCAGGTCGGCGTCGACGCTTTCGCGGTGGGCGAGCACCACCGTGACGACTTCGCCATCTCGACTCCGGAGACCGTGCTGGCGGCGATCGCGGCCCGTACCGAGCGCATCCGCCTCGGCAGTGCCGTCACTGTGCTCAGTTCCGACGACCCTGTTCGCGTCTTCCAGCGCTTTTCGACGGTCGACGCCATCTCCAACGGGCGCGCAGAGGTCATGCTCGGACGCGGCTCGTTCACCGAGTCGTTCCCGCTCTTCGGCCTCAACCTGCAGGACTACGGGGTGCTCTTCGAGGAGAAGCTCGACCTCTTCATGAAGATCGCCGCCGGAGGCCCCGTGAGCTGGAACGGCACGGTGCGAGGTGCACTCAACGACGTCATCGTGCATCCGCAGCTGGAAGAGGGACGCCTCCGGACCTGGGCTGCCGTCGGGGGAACACCCCAGTCCGTTGTGCGCGCCGCCCAGTACTCGATGCCTCTCATGCTCGCGATCATCGGCGGCGAGTCAGCGCGCTTCGCGCCTTTCGCGAACCTCTACCGCCAGGCGAATGAGCAGTTCGGCCAGCCGAACGGCCCCATCGGGGCGCACTCGCCCGGCCACATCGCCGAGACCGACGAGCAGGCGCGCGAGGAGCACTGGCTCAACTACCGCACCATGATGATGCGCATCGGCAAAGAGCGCGGCTGGTCGCCCATGCAGTACGAGCAGTACGTGCAGGAGACGGGTGAGCGCGGCGCGCTCTACGTCGGCTCACCGGAGACTGTCGCGCGCAAGATCGCCGCGACCGTGCAGGTGCTTGGCCTGCAGCGGTTCGACCTCAAGTACAGCGCCGGCACGCTCCCCCACGAGCACAGCATGAAGGCGATCGAGCTCTACGGAACCAAGGTCATCCCGATGGTGAGGGACCTGCTCGCCTAGTTGTGCGGATGCACGACCGCAGGCTTCCGGGCTGGGCGAAGTGTTCGTGAAGCGCCCAGCCCGCACGAGTAGCGTTGAGGCCATCATCTCGGCTTGAGCCGCCACACTCGAGCCAGCCATGCTTGAGCCCCGCCATCACATGAGGAGTTTGCACAATGACGTATCCCAACGAAGCGGAACTGCTTGCGAAGGTCCCTGGCCAGCTGTTCATCGGCGGCGAGTGGATCGACGGAGCTGACGAGCCCTTCGCGGTCAACGACCCGTCGACCGGCAAGGCGCTCAAGCACATCGCGAACGCGAACCCTGAGCAGGGAATCCAGGCGCTCGATGCAGCCGTGGCAGCGCAAGAGGACTTTGCACGCATGGCACCGCGCGAGCGTGGCGAGATCCTCCGCCGCGCCTTCGACATCCTTCAGGAGCGCCGCGACGAGATGGCGCTCATCATGACCCTCGAGATGGGCAAGCCGCTCGCCGAGGCACAGGGCGAGGTCACCTACGGCGGCGAGTTCCTCCGCTGGTTCAGCGAAGAGGCCGTGCGTGTGCACGGCCGCTACGGCACGCAGCCGGAAGGTACGGGACGCATGATCGTCTCGAAGCACCCGGTCGGCCCCGCCTTCCTCATCACCCCCTGGAACTTCCCGCTCGCCATGGCGACGCGCAAGATCGCTCCGGCGATCGCCGCCGGCTGCACCTCGGTCGTGAAGCCCGCATCCCTCACGCCCCTCACGACCCTCTACTTCGTGAAGATCCTCGAAGAGGCCGGCCTGCCCAAGGGCGTCGTCAACGTCATCACGACGCGCAGCACCGCCGCCGTCTCGTCGCCGATCATCGCAGACCCGCGCCTCCGCAAGATCTCGTTCACGGGTTCGACGGGAGTCGGCCAGGGCCTCATGAAGGAAGCCACGAAGAACGTGCTGCGCACGTCGATGGAGCTCGGCGGCAACGCGCCGTTCGTCGTCTTCGAGGACGCCGACCTGGATAAGGCCGTCGAGGGTGTCATCGCGGCGAAGTTCCGCAACATCGGCCAGGCCTGCACGGCCGCGAACCGCATCCTCGTGCACACGGACGTCGCCGACGAGTTCGCGCGCCGCGTCACCCAGAAGGTCGCCTCGTTCAAGATCGGCCGCGGCACCGAGGAAGGCGTCATCATCGGGCCGCTCGTCGAGGACAAGGCTGTCGACAAGGTCGCGTCGCTCGTCGACTCCGCGGTTGCCGCCGGTGCCGAGCTGCTCCACGGCGGCAAGCGCGTCGAGGGCGACGGCTCCTTCTACGAGCCGACCGTGCTGAACCGCACCCCTGCATCCAGCGAGATCTTCCGCGAGGAGATCTTCGGACCCGTGCTCTCGATCACGACGTTCTCCGACGAGGAAGAGGCGATCCGCCTCGCGAACGACACGGAGTACGGCCTCGTCTCCTACGTCTTCACGGAAGACCTCAAGCGCGGCCAGCGCCTCATTGACCGCATCGAGACGGGCATGATGGGCCTCAACATCGGCGTGCTCTCCAACGCCGCGGCGCCGTTCGGCGGCGTCAAGATGTCCGGCATCGGCCGCGAGGGCGGCTTCGAGGGCATCGAGGAGTACCTGTACACGAAGTACACGCTCACGCCGAACCCGTACGCGTAGGCAGCGCGGAGTTAAGACTCCCGCATCCGTTGATCCCGCCGCCGGCCTCGCGCCGACGGCGGGATCGTCGTCTTCCGCCCCAGACGCCCCACCCCACCCCATCCCGAGGCGCAGAGTTGTGAGAGAGTGCTGCTCCTGTGCGGAGCAGCAGCACTTCGCCACAACTCTGCTCCGCGCGCAGCGGCGCCCCGCGACGGGTCGGGCGACGAACGCCGCGGTTGTCCACAGCCGGTGAGCGCACTCGTCTCGGTTCCCGGATCGCTCCTAGCCTCGAGCGATGGATGCAGGTGGCGGGCGCGATGCAGGCAAAGGCAGCCGACGAGGCGACGATGTTGGGCGTGCAACGGGACGCGAGCCACGCATCCCGTTGCCGAGTGAGCTTCGGTACTCCGCGTTCAGCGTCGCGGACGCTCGCGCGGCGGGGGTCTCCCGCGGACGTCTCAGGAACCGGACAGAGGGAAGGCCCTTCCATGGTGTGCGGGTTCCAGAGTTGCCGCACGACCCGGGAAAGATTGATCACCTGCTTGGCCCTCACGGTTCCCACGATGAGTTCGAGGCGCTGGCCCAGCGGATGCGAGACCTCGACCGCAGCTATCTGCCGATCATGTCCGAGGGTCAGGCCTTCGGCGGTGTCTCAGCGGCACGTCTCTGTGGCCTCCCGCTGCCGCTCCGTCTGCTTCGGGACACGAGGGTGCATGTCATCGTGCCGAAGGGGCGAAATCCGCCGCGGGCGAGGGGCGTCTCGGCACGATCCGTTCCGGCGCGGTTCTGGAGCGTCCAGGCCTTGCGAGGAGCCAGCATCGCGTCACCTGAGCTCCTGTACTGTCTGCTGGCGCGCGATCTGAGCGTGCACGAACTCGTGCAGTTGGGCGACGCGCTGGTCTCCGAAGCAGGCAACTATCCTGGCCGCACGCTGCCGTGGGCGCTCACGAGCAGGGAGCGGCTGGTTTCGGCAGTCGACGCGTGGGCGGGATGCGCGGGGGCTGCGCGCCTGCGAGCGGCCACTGGTCTGCTTCGGGATGGCGTCGAATCGCCGTGGGAGACGATGACACGTCTGGTGCTCGTGGAGTCCGGCTATCCGGAGCCTGCGGTGAACTTCCGGCTCATGTCGGGGGTGCGCAAGATTGCTCGCCTTGATCTCGCGGATCTGCGCGCACGCATCGCGTACGAGTACGACGGGGACGGCCATCGGAAGGACAAGCGCCAGTGGCGTCTTGATGTCACGCGCAGTCGCGAGATCCAGGGTGAGCGCTGGAGTCACGTCCGCCTCACGGTGGCCGATCTGGAGCCGGCCACCAGTTTGGAGGCGTTCACGTCTTACGCGCACCGACTCCGGGCGGAGCGGCTTGCCGAATGACGTGCGCCCGGGGAACAGCGTTGTGGCAAAGCGTCGTCAGCGTTCGGCGGAGAGGCAAGTTCCCACAACTTTGCAGCGAGAGCGGGGCGGGTCGGGAGCGGGGCGGGTCGGGAGCGGGGACGGGGCGGTCACGGCGAGGGCTGGCAACTGGGGCACCAGGCGGCGACGCGCTCCCGGCCCTGGAGGCCGCGCTGGATGCGAGTCCCGCAGCGCAGACACGGCTTGCCGTACCTGCCGTAGACGTACGTGCGCTTGCCTGGTCGCAGGTCGCCGGTGGTCGTGCGCTCGACGCGGTCGCGGTTCGCGACTATGAGCTTGTGGGCGAGGTCGACCAGGCGGTCGAGGTTGCCTGCCCCGGAGACGGGGGTGTGCGGATGCAGGCCGCGCAGAAAAAGAAGCTCGGTCACGTACACGTTGCCGAGACCCGCGAGGTTGCGCTGCTCGAGAAGTGCGCCCGCGAGTTCGGCACCCGGGTCGCGGCGCAGATTTGCGACGGCAAGCTTCGAATCCCAGCTGGCGCCGAGCAGGTCGGGGCCGAGGTGGCCAACGGCATCCTCTTCGTCCTCGCGGGCCAGCATCTCCACGACGGGGAGCTCGAACCCGACGGCGGTGCCGGCCGCCGTGCCGAGCACTGCCCTCGCGAGGTAGTCGGGCCGCGGCCATCTGCCGCCGACGAGGACGAGCTGCCAGCTGCCATCCATGCCGAGGTGAGTGTGCAGCGTGTGCTCGCCGATGCGGGTCAGGATGTGCTTCCCGCGGGGCACGACCTCGTCAACCGTGAGGCCGGCGAGGTCGAGCGCGGCGTATTTCGGCACGCGCAGTTCGAATCGCGTCAGCTCCCGGCCCGCGAGTGCGCGGCTCAGTCGCGTTGCCGCGCGATAGACGGTGTCACCTTCCGGCATCACGCACCTCGATGCCCAGGTGCGCGGCGAGGTGCGGAGCAAGCGCATCGAGCTGTGACGGCGTGACCGTGACGCCGCGGAGCCCTTCGAGTCCCGTGATGGTCGAGAACTCGAGGCCCCGCAGGTCGACGTGCTCGAGGCGTGCGCCCGTGAGATCGAGGATGCCGGTGCGGCTCTCCGTGAACGCCACGCGCTTGGCCGTCGCGCCGCCGAGGTCGATCTCGTCGAAGGCGCAGTCCGCGAACCGCACGTCGGTGAGCGTCGCGCCGCGCAGGTTGACGTAGCCGAGGCGGTTGTCGCGGAACTCGACGTTCTGGAAGTCGGACTCGTGCAGGTCTGCGGAGCCGAGCCGAGATGCCGTCCAGCTGACGGACCTGAACGACTGGCGCTGCCCCTCGACGACGGGCACTTCGACGCGCTCGAGCACGCACTCGCTCACGCGCCCCGAGTGGAGCAGGAGTCTGCGGGCGGTGAGGCCCTCGATGCGGCATTCGGAGAAGGTCACGCCAGCGGCATCGATCTCCTCGCCGCGCACGTCGGTGAAGTGCTGCAGCTCGTGGACGCGGGCCGTCGCGAACTCCACGGCCCGGGCCTCGTCCAGCTCCGGCAGGAACGGCGCCTCGATCCTCGCCTCGGTACCGCCGGCCCTGTTGCTTCGCCGTCCACGTGCTGCTGCCAATGCGTTGCCTTCCGTCGTTGTTGGGGTTCAGTTGCCTGGTCGCATCCGCAGGCCGCGGGTCGTGAGTGAGAACCCGCCCTCCTGCAGCATGCTGGCGAGCGGTGTCTCAAGGACAAACGTGCCGTCGACGCGCTCGATCACGAGGTTCGGGATGCGCGCCCGCCGCACGGTCTCGGCGAGGGAGCGCGCGGCGGCGCGCAGCACCTCGTCGGAGTCGGTGAAGGTGAGCAGCGTCTTGCCGCCTCGCTCGACGTACAGGGCAAGCTCGCCGTCGATCATCGTGACGAGCCCGCCTGCTTTCCTCCCCGGCCGGTGCTTGGTCTGCGACTCCTCGGCCTCTGGCCAGGCAAGGGCCGCTCCGTACGGATTCGCCGGGTCGGTCGCCGCGAGCGTGAGGGTCTCAAAGCGTTTCTCGGCGTCGAGCTCGTTCGTGAAGCTCCGCAGCCGGTCGACGGCGCCGACCGTCGAGAACTGGGCCGCGCCGAGCTTCTCGATGAAGTAGCCTCGCCGCGCCTTTCCTGACTCCTCGAAGCGGGCGAGTACGCGATACACAAGGGCGAACCCGCCGAGGATTTCCTCCGCCATGACGCTTCCGCGGGTCACGATGCCGTAGCGGTCGAGCAGCAGGTCGCCGATCGCGAGGCCTCGCTCGGTTGCGTCGCTCACGCCGTGTAGCCCGAGGGTCCAGCGCCCGCTCGTGTGGGGCTGCGACGCGGCTGGGCGCTGGGCTGCGAAGGCGGATGCAGTGGGGCTGCCCGCCGACTCGGTCGGCGCCATGGCGACGCGGCCTCGGTACAGCCTGCCTCGTGCGGCTCGGCTCGGGGCTCGGTGCGCCGAGGTGCTCGCCGCGCCCGGCCCACCTGAGAGGAGAGCGCGCAAGGGAGCGAGGGTGTCGTTGGTTACGCGGCCTTGCCACACGAGCGCCCACAGCGCGTCGGAGAGCTCGCGGTCGCTGATGGACTCGGGCTCGAGCATGAGCCGCACGTGCCTGGAGAGCTGGGGGAAGAAGCCTGGGCCAGACCCGGCCAGGGCGTCGAGGATGTGCCTGCCGCGCGCGTCCGGTTCGCCTTCCGGCTGGTCCGGCAGAGTGAGGTGCGCCGTGTCGGCGAGGTGCAGACTGACCCAGCCGTCGCTCGAGCCGATCGCGCCGTGACCTCGCCACAGGACCTCTCCCGCGGTCGTGAGCTCGTCGAGCATGCTCGGGTGGTAATCGCGGACCCGGGCGGGGAGGACGAGGCTCTCGAGCGCCGATGCCGGAACGGGCACCCCCGCGAGCTGGTCAATGACCGTGATGAGCCCGTCGATGCCGCGGAGGTCGCCCCCGACGTGCTGCCAAGCGGGCAGGAACCTCGCGAAGGCTGCGTGGTCGACTGGCTCGATCTCACTGCGGAGCGCCGCGAGGGAACGGGAGCGGAGCCGCTTGAGCACGGTCTCGTCGACCCACTCGGAGCCCTCGCGGTCTGGCCGGAACTCGCCCTCGACGACGCGGCGGGCGAGCTCAAGGCGCGTAAGGGCTTCGCGAACCACGGCCTGGCCTGTGCCGTAGCGCTCGGCGACCTCGGCGACCGAGAAGGGGCCGTGCGAGCGCGCATAGCGCGAGACGAGGTCACCGACCGGGTCTTCGACGGGGTCGACGAACGCGACGGGGACGCCGATGGGCAGCGCCACGCCGAGGGCGTCACGCAGTCTGCTCGCGTCCTCGATGGCGGCGATGCGCTCGACACCTGCGATGCGCACACGCAGGGCCCGCTTCGCAGCCACGAGCTCCGCGGCGTACTGCTCGGCGAGCTCGACGCTCGCGCTTGGGCGCTCCTCGGGAGGTCGCGTCTCGTCGGCCGCATCGTGCTCGGGTTCGTCGCCGCGCAGGCGTTCTGCGATCTCCTCCACGCTGATCGGGCCCAGTACCCGCAGCAGGTCGGCAACACCCTCGGCGTCGCGCGCCCGGCGGTCTGGCGCGGTGCGTTGCAGCTCGGCTTCGAGCTGGGCGATGACCTTGGCGTCGAGCAGCTCTCGCAGCTCGACGCGGCCGAGGAGGTCGGCGAGGAGGCTCGTGTCGAGCGCCAGGGCGGCTGCGCGGCGTTCGGCGAGCGGGCTGTCGCCCTCATACATGAACGCGCCGACGTAGCCGAACAGCAGCGTGCGGGCGAAGGGCGAGGCCTGTTCGGTCGTGACATCCACGAGGCGCACTTCGCGCCCCGCGATGCGCTTCGCGAGGTCGACAAGCGCGTCCAGGTCGTAGACGTCGTGCAGTACCTCGCGCACGGCCTCGAGGATGATTGGGAAGGTCGGGTACTGCTTCGCGACGTCGAGCAGCTGCGCCGCCTTCTGCCGTTGCTGCCACAGCGGCGAGCGCTTGCCCGGGTTGAGTCGTGGGAGGAGGAGGGCGCGGGCGGCGGCCTCACGGAAGCGTGACGCGAAGAGCGCGGAGCCGCCCACCTCTCGCGCCACGATCTGCTCGATCTCGTCGGCCTCGAGAACAAACAGCTCGGCGCCCGGTGGCTCGGCGTCGCCCTCTGGGATACGCACGATGATGCCGTCGTCGCTTGCGACGACCCCGCCGTCGATCCCGTAGCGGTCGCGGATACGCGCGGCGACGATGAGGCCCCACGGCGAGTGCACGGGTGAGCCGTACGGCGAGTGCAGGATGATCCGCCAGTCGCCGAGTTCGTCCTTCGTGCGTTCGACGATGAGCGTGTGGTCGCTCGGGACCTGGCCGGTGGCGTCCTGCTGTTCACGCACGTAGGCGACCGCATTCTGCACGGCGTTCTCGTCCATGAGGGTCGAAAGCGCCTCGGGTACCTCACCCTTCGCGGCGATCTCCCTCGTGATGGCGCCGATCGCCTGGCCGAGTTCGGATGGCCGTCCGAGTGCGTCGCCCGTCCAGAACGGGAGGCGGCCCGGCTGCCCGTAGGCCGGGGTCACGAGCACGCGGTCGAAGGTGATCTCGGCGATGCGCCAGCTCGTCGCGCCGAGCGCGAAGATGTCGCCGACGCGGGACTCGTAGACCATCTCCTCGTCGAGCTCGCCGACGCGCCTCGGGCCGCGCTGCGCGTCGGAGTCCTCGGAGCCGGCGAGGAAGACGCCGAAGAGCCCGCGGTCGGGGATCGTCCCGCCTGAGGTCACGGCCAGGCGCGCGGCCCCCGGCCGCCCCGTCAGCGTGCCCAGGTCCCGGTCCCAGACGAGACGGGGGCGAAGCTCGGAGAACTGGTCTGACGGGTACTTGCCAGAAAGGAGGTCGAGGGTCGCGTCGAACAGGGGGCGCGAGAGCGAGGTGAACGGGGCGGATCGGCGGACGAGGTCGAACCACTCCTCGACGTCGAGGTCCTCGATGGCCGCCGCCGCGATGGTCTGCTGCGCCAGCACGTCGAGCGGGTTGGCGAGCACCCGCATCCGCTCGATCTGCCCCGTCACCATGCGGGACGCGAGCACGGAGGAGTGCAGCACGTCCGCCCGGTGCTTGGGGAAGATCGTGCCCTCTGAGGTCTCACCCACCTGGTGGCCCGCGCGGCCCACGCGCTGGAGCCCGCTCGCGACCGAGGGAGGCGACTCGACCTGCACAACGAGGTCGACATCGCCCATGTCGATGCCGAGCTCGAGGCTGGAGGTCGCGACGACGCAGCGCAGAGTGCCGCTCTTGAGGGCGTTCTCGACCTCGGCGCGCGACTCCTTCGACACCGAGCCGTGGTGGGCGCGCGCGAACGACAGCGGGGCACCGGCGGACTGACCCGCCTGCCCCATCGATACTGCCGGCGGGCGCTTCGGGTCGGCGCTGGGGCGAACGCTGTGGTCGCCGGACGACCAGCGCACCCCTGGGGCCGCGGCGCTGTAGGGGTCGGGGTCGGGGTCGGATACTCCCTCGAGTGCCGGGGCATCCGCAGTCGCCCGTTCCTCCGCGATCTCGTTGAGCCGCGCCGTGAGGCGCTCCGCGAGGCGCCTGGAGTTAACGAACACGATCGTGGAGCGGTGAGACTCGACGACGTCGGCGATCGCCTCCTCGATGTGCGGCCACACCGAGCCACTTTCCTCGGCGTCGCCAGCAGGGTCGCGCAGCGAGCCAGCGGCTGCGCCAGCCTCGAAGTCGGCGAAGGGGTCGGCGTCGGTCGTGGCACCGGATGCGTCTGCCGACGTCGGCGTCGCAGCCCCCGCCCTCGTCATGCCTATGTCGCTCAGGTCTTCGACCGGCACGCGCACCTCGAGCTTGAAGGTCTTCGTGCTCGGGGGAGCGACGACCTTGACGGGCGCGTTGCCCGCGAGGAACCTGGACATCTCGTCGAGGGGCCGGACGGTCGCCGAGAGCCCGATGCGCTGCGCGGGCCGCTCGAGCAGGGCGTCGAGTCGCTCGAGCGTGAGCGCCATATGCGCGCCGCGCTTGCTCGAGGCGACCGCGTGCACTTCGTCGATGATGACGGTCGTCACGCCCGTCAGCGTCTTCCTCGCTTGCGACGTGAGCATGAGGTACAGCGACTCTGGAGTCGTGATGAGGATGTCTGGCGGGTTGCGCAGCTGCTGCCTGCGCTCCGTCGGACTCGTGTCACCCGAGCGCACGCCCACGCGGATGTCCGGCGCTACAGCCCCGAGTCGCCTCGCTGTCTGCGTGATGCCGACGAGGGGCGAGTGCAGGTTCCGCTCGACATCGACGCCAAGCGCTTTGAGTGGCGACAGGTACACGACTCGCGTGCGACGCTCCGCGCTCGCTTCCTTGCTCTGCGCGCCACGCTCGGCGGCCAGCTGGTCGATCGCCCAGAGGAAGGCGCTCAGCGTCTTGCCAGAGCCCGTCGGCGCCACGACCAGGGTGTGGTGCCCATCGGCGATCTCGCGCCACGACGCCTCCTGCACGGCCGTCGGGCCGACGAAGGCGCCGCGGAACCACTCCCGTGTGGCGGGGGAGAACGCGTCGAGCGCGGTCGATTCAGGCATGAGGACAACAGAACCACACACCACCGACATCAGCCTTCAGGGGGACGGGATCAGCCTCCCGAGGGACGAGCATTCAGCCGGCATGGGCGAAGCTGGATGCACCACGTTCTGAAGGAGTGATCTCACATGAAGCGTCTTGTCCGCCCCCGTAGCGGCCGCGTCATCGCCGGTGTCTGCGCGGGTATCGCGCAGCGATTCGGCTGGTCGCCGTTTGTCGTCCGCCTGCTCACTGTCCTCTCGGTGCTCATCCCCGGCCCGCAGGTCATCATCTACCTGGCGCTCTGGCTGCTCATCCCGAACGACTAGAGCCGAACGGGAGCCGGCCGAGAGGCCGACCCCGAGCGTTCGATTCCGAGATCGAGCTAGGCGAGCACCCGCTCGAGGAACGCCGCCATGAGCTGCAGCTCGGTCTCGGAGACCGCGTGTGCGAGGCCCGCCTCGACGTAGATCTCTGCGTTGACGTGGGCCTCAAGCCATGCTGCCGTGTGCTCGACGGCGAGCGCGGGGATGACGGTGTCGGTGTCGCCTCGACCCCAGAAGACCGGCGGGCGGGTCTGCGCGAGTTCGGCGTCGCCGGCGACTGTGCCAACGGCGACTAGCCCGGAGAGCAGCAGCGCGCCCGCGAAGGCAGACGGGCGGTGACGAAGCGCCTGCATTGCGACGATGCCGCCCTGCGAGTAGCCGAGCAGTGCCACGGGCGCGCCAGAGGAAAACACTCCCAGGCCATCGAGCAGAGCCAGGACGGCATCCGCCGCCTCGTTTGCGCCGTTCTCGACCCCGACCAGAGCGTCGGCGTCGACCGCGACCTCCCCGGTCGCAGGGTCGGCGAAGCGCAACGGGAACCACTCGCGCCCGCCCTCTGGTTGCACGTGCGGCGCTGGCACGGAGACGTAGCGGAACGCGCCGGGCATGTGCCTCGTCAGGTCGAAGATGTCGGTGCCGTCTGCCCCGTAGCCGTGCAGTCCCACGACGATCGGGACGGCGCTGGTACCTGCGTCTGCGGCGTCACCGCCGCGCCAGAGGAGGGTGGTCGGGTCGATACCTGTGGATGCTGTGCTCACCCGGGAAACATACATGGTCCACAATGGGGTCATGACGGTGCGCACTCCTGATCCCGAGTCCGGCTGGATGAACGACGACGAGCTCGCGCTCGTGCGGCGTCGCGTGCCGATGCTGTATGTCGAGGCCATCCCGGTACGTGTCGACGCCTCCGGCAAGGTCGAGCACCTCGGCGTGCTGCTGCGCGCCGACAATCAGGGCGTCATGACGCGCTCGTTCGTCTCTGGCCGAGTGCAGTACGGCGAGTCGATCCGGGATGCGCTGCTGCGGCACCTGGAGAAGGACCTCGGCACGATGGCGTTCCCGGCTCTGCCGCAGGCGCTTTCGCCCTTCACCGTCGCGGAGTTCTCGCCGATGCCGGGCTCCGGCCTCTTCGACTCGCGCCAGCACGCGGTTGCGCTCGAGTTCATCGTGCCGGTCGCGGGGGAGTGCAACCCGCGCCAGGACGCGCTGGAGATCACCTGGCTGACCCCGCAGCAGGCCCTCGACCCCGACCTCCTCGAGGAGCTCGAGGGTGGACGCGGCCACGTGCTTCGCACGGCGATCGGCCACCTCGGCCTCTGGCCGTAGCCGCCGCGCCTCTTGCGGCCTCGTTCCCATGGCCATTCGCTACTGGCTCGTCGTGCAGCCCTTCGATCGCGCCCTCGCGATGGTCGAGGGCGGCTTTGTACAGGCGCCGTGGGGAGTGCTCGAGGGAGTCGAACAGATGCGGGTCTCCGATGGGGTCGCCCTGTACTGCCCGCGCGAGGTGAACCCAGACGGCGAGCCGCTGCGCAGCGTCGTGCAGGCGGGGTACGTGCTCGACGACGAACCGTATCGGGCGGGTGGGCGCGGGTCGTCGCCCTGGCGCCGTGAGGTGCAGTGGATGCGCGAGTCGCGCCCCGCGCCCATCCGTCCGCTGCGCGACCTGCTTGATCTGACCCGCAACGACAAGTACTGGGGCGAACGGCTTCGCGCGGGCTGGCTCGAGCTGTCGCGCAGGGACTTCGAGATCTTCGAGGATGCGGTCAGGCGGCCTTCGCCGGAGCCGAGCGCACTCGGCATGGGGCTCATCCGCGAGACGGGCCTCGCGCAGACGGAGCAGTCGTCGGGCTACCGTGACGCTGATCCGGGCGAGGACCCGTACGCGATCCGTTTCTGAGCATCCCGCGCCTGACCATTCGGCGTGCAACCGCGCGTTTGGGGGCGCATGTGACACATTATTGAGTGTGCGTAACGAACACCGCTGAGGTGTGCTTACGCTTTCCGACCACAGTGAGCTCAATGAACGGGGTGTCCATGATCGACGCGTTGGACTTCAGGCCAGCGGCGCAGCAGTCGAGTCTGCGCGCCACGATCGAGGATTCGGTCGCCGCCGCGATCGTCTCCGGGGGCCTGGCGGCGGGCGAGCTTGTCTCGGTCCCAGCGCTTGCGGCCAGGTTCGAGGTGTCGGCGACCCCCGTCCGGGAGGCGATGCTCAACCTCGAGAAGCTGGGGTTCGTGGAGCCGGTCCGGAATAAGGGCTTCCGCGTTACGCACGTCTCGGTCGAGGAGTTGCGGCAGATCGTCGAGGTCAGGCAGATGCTCGAGGTGCCCGTCGTGCGCGAACTCGCCGCAGACTTCCCGGAGGGTCCACGGACGGAGCTGCACGACCTCGCGACCCGGATCGACGCGGCCTCGGCCGCTGGTGACCTGCCGCTGTACCTCGCCGTCGATATCGAGTTCCACGCCAAGCTGCTGAGCCTCGCCGGCAACGACCGGCTCGTGTCGATCGTCACGGCGCTCCGGCGTCAGACGCGGCTCACGGGGCTGACGGAGATGCTGGGCTCCGAGGAGCTCACCGCCTCGTCGCGTGAGCACGCCGAGCTGCTTGTGCTCCTCGAAGCTGGCAAAGCGGATGAAGCTGCCGAGCTCATGCATCGCCACATCGGCCATGTTGTCGGCTGGTGGGCTGGCCTACCCGAAGAGGCTTAACAAACCCTCCACCTAGCGAAACACTTTGTAACAACTGTGTTTCAAGCGTGCGCAGGGGCCTTCTGCGGCACTCCGTCGAACAGTAATGTGTGACATCCCATCACCGGAGATGGTCCGGCGATTCTGACGTCTGTTCGGAAGGAACTCACCATGACTGCACGTCGTTCCACCAGCCCTCGGGGTGCTGGCATCTGGAAGAGAGTGCTCCTCCCAGGAGCCCTCCTCGCAACTGCCGCACTGGCACTGACCGGATGTTCCGGAGGTGTCGCCGGAGGAGGCGACGCCGCGTCCGAAGACGGGCCCATCAAGCTGGGCCTGGCTGCCCCCTTCTCTGGCTCGGAGTCCGCCTTCGGCCCGTACATGGAGAACGGCGCCCAGATGGCCATCGACGAGCTCAACGAAGCTGGAGGCGTTCTCGGCCGCCAGCTCGAGCTTGTCACCGCCGACGACGCCTGTGACGCGACGAGCGCAACGGCCGCAGCGAACAAGCTCGTGACCGACGGCGTCGTCGCCTCGGTCGGCGGCTACTGCTCCGGCGCGACGCTCCCCACGCTCCCGATCTTCAACACGGCCGAGATCCCCATGGTGATTCCGGCCGCCAACTCGAACCAGCTGGTCGCGGCAGGTCTCGACAACGTGTTCCTGATCAACGGAACCGGCACGCAGCAGGCGCAGGCCATGCTCAAGTACGCCGAGAAGCAGGGCGTCAAGACGCTCGCCCTCGTCGATGACAACACCGACTACTCGACCGACCTCGCGAAGTCCGCTTCCGAGCAGGCCAAGGAGCTCGGCATCGAGGTTGTGCTCGAGGAGTCGGTCAACGCCGGCGAGTCCGACTACGCGGCCAACGTCAACAAGGTCGTCTCCGCGAACCCCGACATGATGTATTGGACCGGCTACTACCAAGAGGGCGGCCTGATCACGCAGCAGCTGCGCTCGGCCGGCTACACGGGCAAGATCATGGTCGCCGACGGCTCGGTCGACGCGAAGTTCGCTGAGATCGCAGGCAGCTCCTCCGAGGGTGTGCTCGGCACGTTCACGCAGACCCCGGACATGCTCGAGGGCGCAACCGACTGGATCGACGCCTACACCGAGAAGTTCGGAGCGGCCCCCGGCCCGTACTCGACCCAGAGCTACGACGCAGTCCGCGTCGTCGCCCAGGCGATCGAGGATGCAGGCACCACTGAGGGGCCAGCGGTCATCGACGCGCTCAACGCGCTCGACGGCTTCGACATCTTCTCCGGACCCCTCACCTTCACGGAAGAGGGCACGCTGAGCGAGGGCGGCTTCGCCATCGTCACCGTCGGACCCGACGGCACCTTCATCCTCGAGGATGACCTGAAGAGCTAGTCAGCCACGGCGGGCGGGGAGGGAACTCCCCGCCCGCTTCTGCAGTCAGGAACCACTGTGATTCAACTCATCATCGACGGGCTCTTCGTCGGATCCTTCTATGCGCTCGTGGCGCTCGGCTACAGCATGGTGTACGGCATCATCAAGCTGCTCAACTTCGCTCACGGCGACGTCTACATGGTCGGCGCGTTCGCCGGCCTCACTATCTTCTCCGCGTTCTCCGGCCTCGCCGGGGGCGGCATCCTCTCGATCCTGCTCGTCATGCTCCTCGCGATGATCTTCACCGGCATCCTCGGCGTGACCATCGAGCGGGTCGCCTACCGCCCGCTGCGCTCGAGCCCGAGGCTCGCGGTGCTCATCACGGCGGTCGGAATGTCGTTCATCCTCGAGTACGGCGTGCGCCAGATCTTCGGGCCAGACCCCAAGGTGTACCCGACGCGTCTCGAAGGCGAGACGCTCGATCTCCTCGGCGGCCGCATCACGATGCCGCAGATCGTGATGATGCTCGTCGCGGCCGCCCTCATGTTCGGCCTCAACACGTACATCATGCGCTCGCGCGACGGTCGTGCCATGCGAGCCATCGCGCTCGACCCGACGGCCGCGCAGCTCATGGGCGTCAACGTCAACAAGGTCATCTCGCGCACCTTCTTCATCGGCTCCGCCCTCGCCGGTGCCGCCGGCGTCATGGCTGGCGCCTACTACGGAACGATCGACTTCCTCGCCGGCTTCGTCATCGGGTTGAAGGCCTTCACGGCCGCCGTCATCGGCGGTATCGGAAACCTGTACGGCGCCATGCTCGGCGGGCTGGTGCTCGGCTTGCTCGAGGCGTTCGGCACCCACTGGCTCGGCGGAGAATGGCGAGACGTCTTCTCGTTCGCGTGCCTGATCCTCTTCCTGTCCTTCAGACCGACCGGCATCCTCGGTGCTCGCGTCGTGGAACGGATGTGATCCCATGACCGACATCAGACTCCAGGCGCCTGCGCCGACCGTCGAACGACCGACCCCACGCAAGGGGCTACTGAATCCAAAGACGTTCATGAACCTCGTCGGGCTCGTGCTGTTCCTGTTCGCGTTCCTGCTCCCGTTCATCAACGCGACGCCCTACGTCATCTCCATCGGCACCTCGGCGATGATCTACATCATGCTCGCGATGGGCCTCAACATCGTCGTCGGCTACGCGGGTCTCCTCGACCTCGGCTACTACGCATTCTTCGCGGTCGGCGCGTACACGGCGGGCGTCCTCAACACCCTGCTCGATATGCCGCTCATCGCGACCATCCCGTTTGTCATCGTCGCGTGCATCCTCGCGGGCCTCATCATCGGCGGCCCGACGCTTCGGCTGCGCAGCGACTACCTCGCCATCGTGACGCTCGGCTTCGGAGAGATCATCCGCCTCACGGCCAACAACCTCGAGGTCACGGGCGGTCCCTCGGGAATCTCCGGCATCGACACGTTCGAGTTCTTCGGATGGTCGTTCGCCGACGGCCTCACGATCGGCGGCATCGAGTTCAACGGCAAGATCCTGCTCTACTTCCTCTGTGTCATCGTCGCGGGAGGGGCCGCGATCATCGCCGCTTCCCGGCTCGGCAAGGGCAAGATGGGTCGCGCCTGGCGCGCCATCAAGGACGATGAGGACGCCGCCGAGGCCATGGGTGTCAACACGTACACGACGAAACTCGGCGCGTACGTGCTCGGCGCAGTGTTCGGTGGACTTGCTGGCGTGCTCATGGCCGCGCACCAGACGGCCATCAGCCCGACGTCGTTCGTGTTCCTCAACTCGGCGCTGCTGCTCATGGCGGTTGTGCTCGGCGGCATGGGCTCGATCCCCGGCGTCATCGTCGGTGCGCTGCTCGTCTCGCTGCTGCCCGAGATCCTGCGCGACTTCTCCGACTGGCGCTTCCTCGTCTTCGGCGTGCTGCTGGTGGTCATGATGATCTTCCGGCCGCAGGGTATCTGGCCTGCGACGGCCATCCTGCCGTTCCTCAAGTCGCGCGCCAAGGGCGAGCCGCCGTCTCCGAAGGACGGGTTCTCGGCCCATGAGGCGCCAGACGCCAACATCGACCTCTCGAAGGAGCAGGCATGAGCCAGGGATCGGGCACGGGCGAGGTCTATGGGACCGCGCCGATCGATGTGCCGAAGACGGAGTCGGTGACCGCGGTCGCCGAGGAGTTCAGGCGGGCGCACGCGGGGGATCCGCTGCTGTCTGTGCGCGACCTTCGCCTGCAGTTCGGCGGCGTGAAGGCCGTCGACGGAACGTCGTTCGATGCGTACGCGGGCGAGATCATCTCGGTGATCGGACCGAACGGCGCTGGTAAGACGAGCGCCTTCAACTGCATCACGGGCTTCTATAGGCCGACGTCGGGAACGATCACGTTCGACGGCGTGGACATCATGCGTAAGCAGCCGTCGACCATCACGCGACTCGGGTTGAGCCGCACCTTCCAGAACGTGCGAATGTTCCGGGACATGTCGGTCATCGACAACGTGAAGACGGCCATGCACGCGCGCATCCGACAGAACGTGTTCCAGACCATGCTGCACACGATCGGCTACAAGAAGATCGAGGCGCAGGCGCTCGAGGATGCGCGTGGCTGGCTCGATTTCGTCGGCTACTCGCTCGACGACGACCTGCTCGCGTCGCAGCTGCCGTACGGCGAACAGCGGCGCGTGGAGATCGCGCGTGCCCTCGCAACGCAGCCCAAGCTGCTGCTGCTCGACGAGCCTGCGGCTGGCCTCAACCACAACGAGAAGCAGGAGCTCATCGCCCTGATCCGCAAGATCAGGGACCTCGGGGTCGGCATCGTGCTCATCGAGCACGATATGGGCCTCGTGATGGAGATCTCGGAGCGTGTGATCGTGCTCAACTTCGGCCGGGAGATCGCGGATGGGCTGCCGGAGGACGTCAAGAACGACCCCAGGGTCATCGAGGCGTACCTGGGTGTCGAAGATCCGGAGGACGAGGTCGCGGAAGAGGTCGCAGCGGAGGAGCTCGACTCGCCCGAACGGCCTCGCACCCTCCGCGACCGGATCGATGAAGAGGACATCGCGGAAGAGAGCTCCGCGGAGGAGGAACGGCCATGAGCGTTGAATTGGAAGTGAAGGACGTCGACCTCTTCTACGGCCGCGTGCAGGCGCTGCGTGGTCTGTCGATCGAGGTCAACGAGGGTGAGGTCGTTTCTCTGCTCGGCAACAACGGTGCAGGCAAGACGAGCACGCTCACGATGCTCTCCGGCCTCGCGAGGGCCAAGAGCGGAACGCTCACGTGGCGCGGCAAGGACATCTCGAGTGCCAAGCCGTGGGACCTCGTGCGCGACGGGCTCATCCACGTGCCGGAGGGCAGGCGCATCTTCTCGACGATGTCGGTACACGAGAACCTGCTGCTCGGTGGGTACCAGGTGAAGGACCCGAAGGTCGTGGCCGAGCGCGTCGAGGAGTGCTACGAGCTCATGCCTCGTCTCCTCGAGCGGCGCACACAGCAGGGTGGCACGCTGTCTGGCGGCGAGCAGCAGATGGTGGCGATCGCTCGGGCGTACGTCGGCGGCCCGAAGCTGCTGCTGCTCGACGAGCCTTCCATGGGGTTGGCCCCGCTGGTCGTGAAGCAGGTGATGGAGCTCATCGGGCGCATCAATGAGCGAGGGGCGACCGTGCTGCTTGTCGAGCAGAACGCGCGCGCCGCGCTCAAGGTCGCGCACCGTGCGTACGTCATCGAGCACGGTCACGTGACCTTGTCCGGTCTCGCGTCCGATCTTGCGAAGGACAAGGCTGTCATCGAGGCCTACCTGGGCTGATGGATCCACCTGGCCCGTCCCGAATACGGGGCGGGCCAGGCTTGCAAGGTCCGATGGTGTGTGACATATTACTTAGAGGAGGTGCGGAGATGAGCAACTACGACGTTGTTGTCATCGGCGGCGGCATCGTGGGCGCGGCCTGCGCGGCTGAGCTCGCCGGCCGAGGTCGTCGGGTCGCGCTCATCGAGCGCGGTCGCGTTGCGAGTGGCACAAGTGCCCACTGCGAAGGCAACCTCCTCGTCTCGGACAAGGGGCCAGGCGCCGAGCTGGAGCTGTCGAAGCTCGCGAACGCGGCCTGGTCGAAGCTCGCAGGCACCTTCCGCGATGAACTCGGCGGTGACTTTCCCGATATCGAGTTCGAGGCCAAGGGTGGCCTCGTCGTGGCGACAACCGAGGGGGGAGCCTCCGCGCTCCTCGACTTCGCTGCAACTCAGCGCGGCGCGGACATCGCCGCTGAGTCGGTCACGCTGGCAGAGGCCCGCGAGCTCGAGCCCTGGCTCACCGACCGCGTGACCGCAGCCGTCTGGTACCCGGGCGACAGTCAGGTGCAGCCGACCATCGCGACCGAAGCGCTGGTTGCGCTTGCCCGGGTCCGTGGGGCGAGCATCCTGGAGCACCACAACGTGACGGGGGCTCTCCGTGAGGGCGGGCGCCTCGTGGGCGTGCGTACATCCGCCGGCGATGTGCGTGGCAACGACGTCGTTGTTGCTGCTGGTCCCTGGTCAGGTGAGGTGTCGGCTGCGCTCGGTGTGCCTCTACCCGTCCGCCCGCGAAGGGGAGTTGTGCTCGTGACTGCGAAGATGCCCCAGCGGGTCTTCCACAAGGTGTACGACGCCGACTACGTGGGTGCTGTCGGCTCGGGCGACGTCGGCCTCATGACCTCGAGCGTTGTCGAGTCGACGCCAGGCGGCACGGTGCTCATCGGCTCGAGCCGTGAGCAGATCGGCTTCGACGACGCCTTCCGCGCGAACGTGCTCAGCCAGCTCGCGGCGAAGGCCATCTCGATCTTCCCGTTCCTTGCCGAGACGGCGATCATCCGCAGCTACTCGGGCTTCCGTCCGTTCATGCCTGACCACCTTCCTCTCATCGGGCCGGATGCGCGGCTCTCCGGCTTGTGGCACGCGACGGGTCACGAGGGCGCCGGGATCGGGCTCTCCCTTCCGACGGCATCGCTCATCGGGGACCTCATGGATGGCGCGGAGGCGCAAATTGACGCCGCCCAGTTCTCGCCGTCGCGCGACACGCTGGCCGGAGTGCTGGACGCTGTCGCATGAGTGAGCGCACAGGCGCAGGTAAGAGGGCAGAGAGGCCCGTCCGCATCACGGTCGACGGTGAGAGCGTCGAGGGAATCGAGGGGCAGAGTATCGCCGGAGTGCTGCTCGGCTCCGGTCGCATCTCGTGGCGCGAAACGGCCGTCGCGGGCAAGCCGCGCGGCCTGTTCTGCGGAATCGGCGTGTGCTTCGACTGCCTCGTGACGGTCGACGGAGTTCCGGATGTGCGCGCGTGCCAGCGGCGCGCGTGCGACGGCGACGAGGTGAGCTCACAATGATCTCGACGCAGCGGAATCGGCGCCGGGTCGCCATTGTCGGCGGGGGCCCCGCGGGGCTCGCGGCCGCGCTGGCCGCCGCCGAGCGCGGGGCACGCGTAACCCTCATCGAGTCGGGTCGTGACCTCGGCGGGCAGTACTGGCGGCACCTGCCGGACGACCGCGATGGTGCGGGCCAGGAGGCGATGCACCACGGCTGGTCGAAGTTCCAGGACCTCGACCGACGAGTTCGGTCGCACGTCGACATCACGCTGCTCACCGAGACCACCGTGTGGGCCGTGGATGCGCCGAGCAGTGACCCGTCAGCTCCCGGTGTCGCAATGCCCTCCCTGCAACTCCTCACGGGACCCGCCGACGCGGCAGACCGGGTGACCTCGACGCTTCGGCCGGACGCCATCGTCGTCGCGACGGGCGCGCACGACCGCACGCTCCCGTTCCCAGGCTGGGACCTGCCAGGCGTCTTCACAGGGGGAGCCGCGCAGGCGTTCGCGAAGAGCGAGCGTGTCGCCGTCGGCGACAACGTGGTTGTCGCCGGAGCGGGCCCGTTCCTGCTGCCCGTTGCGGCGTCGCTCTCGCAGGTGGGGTCGCGGGTCCGCGAGGTCGTCGAGGCCAACCGCGTCCCTCGGCTCGCCTCCGGCTGGCTCCCGAAGCCGTGGCAGCTGGCCGGAGCGCCAGGCAAGGTGCAGGAGCTCTTCGGCTACGTCGCTGGCCAGCTGCGCCACCGCATCCCGTACCGCGTGGGCGAGGCCGTCGTGGAAGCCCACGGCGATGGTCGCGTCGAGCGCGTCACGATCGCGAGCGTCGACGCCCAGTGGCGGCCGATTCCCGGCAGCGAGCGCGAGGTCGCGTGCGACGCCGTTTGCGTCACGCACGGGTTCACGCCCCGCCTCGAGGTCGCGATAGCCGCGGGATGCGCGCTGACCGACGACAGGTTCGTCCGCATCGACGAGTCGTGCGCGACAAGCGCTCCCGGCGTCTACGCGGCCGGCGAGGTCACCGGTATCGGCGGGGTCGACCTCTCTCTCGCGGAAGGGCGCGTCGCTGGGCACTGCGCCGCCGGCGGAGCGTCCCGTGACCCGGAGGTCAGCGAGGCCCAGCGCAAGCGCGCAATCTTCGGCTCGTTCGCCGCGCGCATCGAGGCCGCGCACGGGGTGCGCCCCGGTTGGCAGGAGTGGCTCCGCGACGACACGATCGTGTGCCGCTGCGAGGAGGTCACGGCGGGCCAGCTGCGCCGGAAGGCCTCCGCCACCCGATCTCGGAGCCTCCGCTCGCAGAAGCTCTCCACCCGTGCGGGCCTCGGTATCTGCCAGGCGCGCATCTGCGGCCGCAGCGCCGAGGAGCTGCTGCGAGCAGCGACGGGCGCGGCGCGCGAGCTTGACGAGGGCATCGTCGACCGACGCCCCATCCAGACCCCCATCCGGCTCGCAGAGCTGGCAGGAATCTCAGAAGAACAGCATCCCTCGACAGGAAGGCAAGACCCATGACCGCAACAGCTTCCACGCACCTCGACCTCGGCGGTGTCGTCGTCGCGACGGCGCTCCCGTACAAGGAAGACGCCTCGGCTCCTGCCGGCCTCGCCGTCGACTACGACGCGTACGCCGAGCACTGCAACTGGCTCATCGAGAACGGCTGCCGCGGCGTCGGCCCGAACGGTTCGCTCGGCGAGTACTCGTCGCTTACTGACGAGGAGCGCCGCAAGGTCGTGCAGGTCGCCGTGGAGACCGTCGGCGACCGCGGCATCGTCGTGGCCGGCGTGCACGGACCGGGCTGGCACCAGGCGCAGTACTGGACGCAGCTCGCCAAGGAGGACGGCGCACACGGCGTGCTCTGCCTCCCGCCGACCATGTACCGCTCGGCCGATGCCGATGTCGCCGAGCACTTCGCGAAGGTCGCCGAGGTTGGTCTTCCCGTCATGATCTACAACAACCCGCTCGACACGAAGGTCGACCTCCGGCCGGAGCTCGTCGCGGAAATCGCAAAGATCGACGGCATCGTCGCCGTCAAGGAGTTCTCGGGCGATGTGCGCCGCGCATTCGAGATCCAGGAGGCCTGCGAGGCGGCTGGGTCGACGATCGACGTCATCGCGGGAAGCGATGACGTGCTGTTCGAGCTCATGATCGACGGTGCCACCGGATGGTTCGCCGGCTACCCGAACGTGTTCCCCGCAGAGGCGGTCGCGATCTACGACAACATGGCCGCCGGCCGCTACGTCGAGGCGCGCGAAATTTACAAGAGCCTGATCGCCGCGTTCCGCTGGGACTCTCGCACGGAGTTCGTGCAGGCGATCAAGCTCGGCATGGACATGGTCGGTCGCAATGGCGGGCCCTGCCGTCCGCCACGCGCGGCGCTCACGCCTGCCATGGAGGCGCAGGTACGCGCCGACACGCAGCGCGCCCTCGACGCACTCGCCGCCCTCAAGTAGGGTCGCAGCAGACATGGGGGTCGATGTTCAAGCCCCCTGCCGTCTGCTCGCGGGTCTCTTCCCGCACCATGCGACGCAATCCGGCAATAGCGCCGGTTGCGTCTGGCCCGCGGGGTGATCCCCCTCTTCCCGCCGGGCCGGCTGCCCGGGGTGCCCCCACTCCGGGCAGCCCTTTACTTCACGTCACGAGGTCATCTGACATGCGAGCATCACGAGTCATCTCCGCCGTCGATTCCCACACGGAGGGGATGCCGACCAGGGTCGTCACTGGAGGCGTTGGGGTCATCCCCGGCGCGACCATGAACGAGAAGCGCCTTTTTGTCCAGGAGCATCGCGACGACCTGCGCACGTTCCTCATGCGGGAACCGCGCGGCCACTCCGCGATGAGCGGGAGCATCCTGCAACCGCCGACAAGGCCGGATGCCGACTTCGGTGTCCTCTACATCGAGGTCTCCGGCTTGTTGCCCATGTGCGGGCACGGCACGATCGGCACGGCGACGGTGCTCGTCGAGACAGGGATGGTCGAGGTTCACGAACCGGAGACCGTCATCAGGCTCGATACTCCGGCGGGTCTTGTGATTGCTCGCGTCGAAGTGAGCGAAGGACGTGCTGTTAGCGTTACCATCGAGAACGTGCCCAGCTTCTGCGAACGCCTCGACGCCGTCGTCCCGGTGCCGGAACTTGGCATCGACGCGCTCAGGTACTCGCTCGCGTTCGGCGGAAACTACTACGCCATGGTCGACCTCGAGGACGTCGGCCTGCCCTTCGACCGCGCCCGCAAGGACGACATCATGCGGGCCGGGCTCGCCATCATGGACGCGATCAACACGCACGACGCACCTCAGCATCCGACGATCCAGGGCGTCGACCACGTGCACCACGTCGAGTTCATAGCTCCTGGATCCGATGCCGCCCACTCGCGTCATGCCATGGCGATCTACCCAGGCTGGTTCGACCGCTCGCCCTGCGGCACCGGCACGTCCGCACGCATGGCCGAGCTGCACGCCAGGGGTGAGCTGCCGCTGCACACCGACTTCGTCAACGAGTCGTTCATCGGCACGAGCTTCACGGGGCGGCTCATCGACGAGGTGCAGGTGGGCGACCACGCGGCCGTGATCCCGACCATCAAGGGCCGTGCCTGGATCACCGGCATGGGCCAGTACATGCTCGACCCGACAGACCCGTTCCCGGCAGGATTCGAATTCTAGATTGGACTCATCGATGAGCACACCCACCCCGCTCACCAGCGACGCCGAGCTCGAGCAGATTCTCGCGGCGGCAGCCGTCGCCGCCCCCGTCTGGGCGGCGACGCCCCCGACCGAACGCGCCTCGGCGCTCATCGCGGTCGCTGACGCGCTCGACCAGGCCGCGGGGGAGCTCATCCCGATCGGCATGCGCGAGACGGGCCTCGCCCAGGCTCGCCTCACGGGCGAGCTGAAGCGAACGACCGTGCAGATCCGTCTCTTCGCGGATGTCATCCGCGACGGCTCGTACCTCGACGTTCGCCTCGACGAGGCAGACCCCGACTTCGTGCTCGGACCACGCCCCGACGTGCGGCGGATGCTCGTGCCGGTCGGCGTGGCCGTCAACTTCTCTGCCTCCAACTTCCCGTTCGCCTTCTCCGTGGCGGGTGGGGACTCGGCTGCGGCTCTCGCTGCCGGCTGCGCGCTCATCGTCAAGGGCCACTCGGGGCACCCGGAGCTGTCGGTCGCGACGGCGCGGGTTGTTGAGGGCGCGCTTCGCGCTGCTGGGGCACCCGACGGCGTCTTCGCGCTTGTCCTCGGCCAGCAGGCCGGTGTCACCGTGCTCGAAGACGACCGCGTCGATGTCGGCACCTTCACTGGGTCGATCCGCGTGGGTCGCCTGCTCGCTGACAAGGCCGCGGCGCGACCGCGCCCGATCCAGTTCTACGGCGAGCTTGGCAGCGTCAACCCCGTGTTCGTGACGGGGGCCGCCCTCGCTGAGCGCGGCGAGGAGATCGCGACCGGTTACGCCGCTTCGGTTGCCGGCTCCGCGGGGCAGCTCTGCACGAAGCCCGGCTTCCTCTGGGTACCCGCGTCGGATGCGGCCGCCGAGCTTGAGCTCCGCGTCTCGCAGGCCGCCGAGCAGGCCGCCGAGCACCGCCTCCTCAACCCGAGCATCGGACGCGCCTACATCGAGCGACGTGCTGCGGTGCTCGACGCGGAGGGCGTTCGCGTTGTTGCGGAAGGGTCCGTGCGCAGTGGCGACGACGGCAACGTCTGGGCGACGCCAACGATCGTTGCAGTGCCAGCGAGCAAGCTCGAAGCCGGTGACGAGACACTGCTCGACGAGGTCTTCGGACCGTTCTCCATCATCGTCGAGTACGCCGAAGAGGCGTCGCTGGCTCCGAGCCTCGACGAGCTCTACGTCGGCAACCTGACCGGCACGGTGCATGCCGCGGCTGGCGAGCAGTCGCCCGCGCTCTCCTCTCTCGTCGCTGGCCTCGCTAGGAAGACGGGACGTGTGCTCTTCGGTGGCTGGCCGACGGGCGTTGCCGTCACTCCGGCGATGCAGCACGGCGGACCCTACCCGGCGACCTCGAACGACACCTCCACGTCGGTCGGCACCGCATCCATCTCCCGCTTCCTGCGCGGCGTCGCCTACCAGGGCGCGCCGCAGGAGGCGCTGCCGGAACCGCTGCAGGATGCCAACCCCTGGGGCGTGCCGCAGCAGCGTGCCGCCGCCGGTCAGTCGGTCAGCTGGGGCTCGAAGGCCTGAGCTTCGCCGAGAGGCCTGAACTTCGACGAGAGGCGGGAGCGCAGCGTGGGTGCGGTCGGTGAGGCTTCCGCCTCCGGAAGGCGCCCGCGTCTGCGCAACTCGGGGACGACGTATTCGACGAAGTCCGCAAGCGAACCAGGCAGGATGGCGGGAGTCACGACGAAACCGTCGGCGGCTCCGGCGTCCTGCCATTCGCAGAGCTCGTCGGCGATGTCGGCCCCGCTGCCGGTCGGCGACGGCGTGAGCTGATCGAACGACTGCCGCAGCGCGAGGTCACGCACCGTCAGTCCCTCGCGTCGACACACCGCGGCGAGCATGTCCTCGAATCCTTCGCTGCCGGTTGCGTCCCGATGGTCTGCGAGGAAGTCGACGGCAGGGTCTTGGAGCCGGATGCTGGCCGGGTCCGCGTGCATGAGCCGGGCGAGTGAGCGCACGGCGGAGGCCTCGTCGATGTGCGCGAGGAGTGAGGCCCGCTGACTGGCTGCATCGATGTTCGTCGATCCAGCGATGGGCTGAATCGCCGCGCACACCCTGAGCTCGTCCGGGTTGCGCCCGGCAAGGCGCGCGCGCTCGCGCAGCTCGGTGCGCACGGCGAGGTTGCCTTCTATGCCGTCGGCCGCGATGAAGACGAGCTCCGCCCACTTCGCGGCGAACTCCATGCCGCGGGGAGAGGCACCAGCCTGCATGAGCACCGGGTGGCCCTGTGGACTCCGTGGCAGGCTCAGCGGACCAGGGGCCGCAGAACGCTCTCGCGGCGCCGGAGTGCGGGCAACCAGCCTCGGGTCTGCGAACAGGCCGCTCTCGGCTTCCTGAACCAGCGCGTCGGCGTGCCAGGTTCCCATCACGCGGGACGCGGAGTGAGACGCCCTTGAGGACCTCCACGTCGGGCGCATCCGCGTAGGCGAAATGCACGTCGTCGAGGTTCAGGTCGCCAGCGAAGCTCACCTCGCCGAGCGGAGGCACGTGCTCGTCAAGCTCATCGAGTTCGTCGTACTCCTCGAGGAGCGCTTCGACGCCGGGCCAGCACGCCTTCAGGGCGCCGGCCGAGCCGAGCAGACGGACGGCGCTCGGCAGCATCCGCACGCCGGCGACGCCGAATGTCGCGAGGGCGACCAGGGAAGAGCCGCTCCCGCCGGTCGCCGAGAACAGCACTACCGCCGCTCCGGCAAGGACAAACACGAAGACGATCTCGAACACGTGCTTCGGAAGTTCGCCGAGGAAGCCGAGCTGGCGCTGCGCATCCACTGACTGACGATTCGCCCCCTCGAACTCGTCGACGAACGGGCCAGCGTTGTCGCGGAGCTTGACCTCCTGGGCGCCGCCGCAGGCCTGCAGTGTCGCCGCTCCGGCCGCCTGCGCCAGGTGGATGCTCAGGCGACCGAGACGCTCCTGCCGTGCCCGCACGACGCGTTGGAAGACCGGCCCGAGCACTGCGATCAGGAGGAACGAGGCGACGGCCAGGGCTGGCTGAATGATGATGACGGCCACCGCGAGCATGAGCATCGAGAGCATTTCGGCAACGATCCCGAGCACCGTCGAAATGGCTCGGAAGGCCATCCCGACAACTGTGCCGAGCACGTTCGAGAGCTCCGCGTAGCCGCGGCGACGGTGCATCGAATACGGGGCGAGCAAGTGCCTGCGCATGAGGTTCGATGCGACGCGAACGTGCTCGTGGGCGAGGACCCCCGACGCCCACCAGCGGAAGACCAGGCCGAAGACCGCCTTGAGGATGAACGCGCCTGCGAGGAGCCCTGCGGCCGCGAGCATGTAGTCGGGGCTCGCCGGGGAGGGAAGCAGCGGGTCGAGGATCGCGGCTCCCGCGATGGTCGCCGACGAGTCACCGCTGAGCGCCTACATGAGCGGCACCATGGCGAGCACCCCGACCAGGTCGAGCACGGAAGCGAACGTTGTGCCGAGCACCAGAAGGATCAGCTTGCGCCTGGTCGACGCCGAGAAGACCTCGAAGAGCATCCGGCGCAGCTCCTCGACCTGGCGCGGCTTTGAAGTCATAGGTGCATCACGCACCTAGCCAACCACGATTCACATCGTCGTGTGGCAGATGGCCTCAGGGTGCCCTTCGGGGTAGTTTCAGCCCTGCGGGTAGGTCTCGCGCAGGATTCGGCCGAGGTAGGCGGCGATCGCGCCGGGTCCGGAGCCCTCTGCGACGCGCTCGACGTCGGCGTTGTAGTTGGTGTTCGTGTTGATGTCGTAGACGACCTGGCGGCCGTCCTCGGTCTCGATGAACTCGATGCCGGCGATCTCGAGGCCGATGTCGTTCGTGAAGGCCACGAGGCGCTCCACGAGATCGTCGTGGCCGCCCTGACGAAGCGAGAAGATCGAGGTACCTGGCTCCGGCGCCAGCTCCGCGCCTGGCGGGACCACGGGGCGGCCGGTGTCTGGGTCGATCGCGCACGCGTCCGCCGGGCAGAGCTGGAAGCCGCCGTGGATGGTGTCTGCCGCGATCGAGTAGATGTGCTCGCCGCCCACGATCTCGACGCGAGTGATGAACCCGCCAGCGGGCCGCAGGTACTCCTGCAGGAGGGTGATGCCGTCGAGCGGTTCCTCGAACTCGGGGGAGTCCAGGTAGCCCTCGAACTCGGCGAAGTCGTCGAAACGGCGCACACCGAGGCCCTTTCCGCCCTGGTTGTGCTTCGTGATGAACGGCGTCGGGAACTCGCGCGCCGCATCCCGCAGTCCCTGCTTGCCGATGATGGCGAGCGTGCGCGGGGTGTCGATGCCCGCCTTGCGAAGCAGCGTCAGCTGATCGACCTTGCTGACCTCGAGCTCGATGGCGCGGCGGCCGTTGACGGTGCGGCGACCCGCGGCCTCGACCCAGTTGAGCACCGACCGCGCGTAGTCCTTCGCCAGCGCGTGGTCGCGCGTGTGCGATGAGGCGCTGATGCGGGACCAGAAGATGCCCTCTGGCGGCAGCGCGTCGATGTCGAGCACGCCCTCGATGAGTCGCCACTCGACGACCGGCACGCCAGCCTTCTCGAACGCGGCCTGGAACGGCGGCCACCACTCGGGGTTCTCGTGCAGGGCGTAGACGGCGGGCGTGGATGCAGCGGGCTGCGTGGAGATCTGTGTGCTCAAGAGAAGAACCCTTCGACGTCGAGTGCGCCGCCTGCCGCGTCGAAATCGGCGCGGGCGGCAGCACGGAGATTGGAATCGGCGAGGAAATCTGCGGCGACAAGAGCGAGCCCGGAGCTCGCATCGGCGATGGCCGTGCTCGCGGCATCGCTCGTTGCATACTCGGCGAATTCGCGCGTGTGCAGGCTCACGTCGGGTGGGCTGATCGCGATGACCGGGTGGATGCCGGGCACGCGCACGCTGACGTTACCGAAATCGGTCGAGGCTGCGAGGTGCGACGGCACGGACGCCTTGGTCAGCACGCGGCGGCCACGCGTCTCCTGGTGCACGGCCCACCGCTCCGAAAGGGGAGTGTTGTAGCGCAGTGGCATCGTGAAAGGCAGCGGGTCCCACTCGACCTCGACGCCGGTGCCGGTGGCGAGGGCGATGCCGTTGGCGATGTCCTCGAGGCGAAGGCTCAGCTCCTTGAGCGTCTTGGCTGCGTTCGAGCGCACGTAGTACTCGAGCTCCGCGAACTCGGGCACGACGTTCGGGCGCTGACCGCCGTTGACGATGACGCCGTGGATGCGGTCGCCCGGGTAGAGGTGCTGCCTGAGCAGGCCCGTCGCCTGGTAGTTCAGGTTGGCCGCGTCGAGTGCATTTCGGCCCTGGAACGGGGAGGCTGATGCGTGGGCGGGGACCCCGTAGTAGCGCACGCGCAGGATGCGCCGGCCGATGAAGGGCTGGTCCGTCACGTCGTAGCCGAACGGGTGGATCATGATGGCCGCATCGACGCCCTCGAAGGCGCCGGCGCGAGCCATGATCTCCTTGCCGTTTCCGCCCTCCTCCGCTGGGCTGCCGTACAGCAGCACACGTCCAGCGGGGAGCTCGCGCGTGCGGCTCGCCTCGACAAGCGAGAGGAACGCGCCTACGGCCGAAGCCGCGATGATGTTGTGCCCGCAGCCGTGCCCGACACCCGGCAGGGCGTCGTACTCCGCGAGGATCGCCACCGTCGGCGCATCCGGAGCCGCTTCCCCGAGCGCAAGCTCGGCGACCAGGGCCGTGTCGAGTCCAAAGGCACCTACCTGAGCCGTGACACCGTGCTCGGCGAGGAGCTCGGCGATGTCGGCGACGCTCTGCGTCTCCTCGAAGCCTTCCTCGGCGTACTCGAAGATGCGGTGCGAGAGCTCGACGAGCTCTGGCTGCAGGGAGTCAGAGGCGGCGCGGACGGCCGCGGCGTCATCGCCGGACGCACCTTCGTGAGCCGAGGTGATCCGCGGGGCGGCGGCTGCGGCGATCGCGGTCTCGGCCGCCACGAGGTCGAGGTACGTGCTGCTCGGGGTCGTGGGGGATGCGCCCACCCTGATCCCGCGGGTCGCCCTGGATTCTCGGGGTGCGCTGGTCGGGTCCGCTGCTTCGCTCACGTGGTGTGCTCCTTGCCGCCGGCGGCCCCGGGCGAGCCGTCTGCATCCATCGTGCCTCGATTCTCGGGGAGCGTGCAGAGTCGTGTCGGGGTTGCCGTCGTGGGCCGTAACGTGAAGCTCCATTACAGTGGCAGCGTGATGTTCATCGTCGGTGCCGTGCTGCTCGGGCTCAGCCTCGGGCTTACGACCTGGGCGCACTTCCTCGTCGGCAGGGCGGGCGCCGGACGCAGGCTCCCCATCTTCAAGGACCCTCCTGGCACTCCCAAACTCGCGAGCTGGCTGCGGATGGGCGGCGCGCTGCTGGCGGTAGTCGCGGCCGGGCAGCTCTGGCACGTCATCGGGCTCTTCGCGATGCTGCCTGTCGCCCTCGTGCTCTTTGTGCCAGGACTCATCGCGCACTCGCGGCACGAGCGTACGCTTCGCTCATGAGCAATGAAGCTACGGTCCTCTCCACTGATTCCGAGGGCATTGACGTCACCGCACCGCCGCTAGGAACCGGGGGCTGCGTTGAGTGCGACGCCGCGCAGGGCTGGTGGGTGCATCTCAGGCGCTGTGCAGCGTGCGGGCATATCGGATGCTGCGATTCTTCACCCGCGCAGCACGCGACCGCGCACTACCGCGAGACCGGCCACCGCTACATGCAGTCCTTCGAGCCAGGCGAGAGCTGGTACTGGGACTTCACGGGCGAGGTGTCACTGGACGGGCCTGAGCTAGCCGCGCCTACGTCAAAGCCCGACGACGTGGCGACGCCGGGCCCGGCCGACCGACTCCCGGCCGACTGGCGAGCGCACATCCATCAGTAGGTCTGTGTCGCTACGCCCTTCCGGTTTCCCGCTTGGCTACCGGCCGCTGGCAAGCTGTTACTACATCCGTAGTGCTTGTACTACGTCTATAGTGAAGTGGTGCCCTCCACGCGTGATCGCTCGCTTTCTGCCGCCCTCGAGCTCTTGGCCTCAGGCGGCATGCGGGCCCTCACACACGCGAGAGTCGACGCTGAGGCTGGGCTTCCACGAGGGTCCACGTCGAACCACTTCCGGACGCGACAGGCGCTCATCGAGGGGGTCATCGAGAACCTTGAGCGAAGCGACTACGCGGAGTGGCTCCTGAGCTACGAGTGGGGTGAGCCGAACCTCGATCGATTCTGCGACGCCATTGAGGCGGCAGTCGAGACCATGGCAGGCCCCGGCCGCGTGCAGACGCTCGCTCGCTACGCGCTGTTTCTCGAGGGCATCCACAACCCATCGGTGGCCGCGGCGGTTCAGCTCGGACGCGATCGCTTGCGCGGGTGGGCCGTTGGGGCCGTCGCCGCCCTGGGTGTGAGTGAACCAGAGGCGCGCGCCGCAGCGCTCTTCGCGTTCATCGACGGGGTGGTGCTGCATCGGTTGTCGCTGCCCGCCGAGAGTCAGCATGTTGGGGGTCGTCCTAGTGAGTCCATCGACGTGCAGCTCACCGTGCGGCGGATGCTCGCTGACGGGTAAGAACCCTCACCTGCTCGAGGCGGACGCTGAGGTGCAGGCTCAGCCTGCCGGCTGTAGCTCGGCTGCCCAGGCTGCCGTCGCGGCGGAGATCTGCTCGCGCGCGTCAGCGTCTGGGATGGTCGCCGTGCCGTCTCCCGACTGCGGGCCGTAGTTCCCGAACATGGCGTGGTTCGCGCCCTCGATCTCGACGGTCTCGGCGTCCGCGGGGAGCAGGCCGCGTGCATCCGCTGCCTTCTGCGGGGTGGTGAGCCCGTCGGCGCTGCCGGTGATGCTGAGGACGTCGAGCGACTCGTCCGCGGCGAGGTCGTTGGCGCAGTAGCTGCCGAAGAGGAGGAGGCCTTCGACCTCGGGCGATTCTGCCAGCTGGCAGGCGCGGACGCCGCCGAGTGAGTGCCCACCGACTGCCCAGGTGGTGACGCCCGGGGCCGCTGCCGCGTAGTCGTCGATCGTGCGGGTGTCGAAGAACGCCAGGTTGAGGAGAGGCTGCGGAATGACAACCGTCAGGTTGCTGTCGGCGACAAGGCTCGAGAGCTTTGCCGCGTAGGCGGATGGTTCGACCTTGGCGCCTGGGATAAAGACGAGTCCCGTGTCGCTTGGTGCCTCGGCTGGGCTGAGCACGAGCGAGCCATCGACTTCCGTGACCGTGATCGCGGGGTCAGCGGTGACGGCTTCGAGGGGTTCGGGCTCGGCGGCCATGACGCCGACGTTCGCCCAGATGAGGAATGCGGCTATCGCGGCCACGAAGACGGCGGCTATGACGGAGAACGTCCAGATGAGGGCGCGCCGCAGCCGGCTGCGCTTGCGTCGGGGTGGCTGCGTGTTCGGGGGAGTTGCTGGCACCTCCCGAGGATATCCCTCAGTGCCTGAGCGGGTCCGCGGTCGGGGCTGTGCTGACGGGCTTCTCGAAGGCGAAGACGGGCAGGTCGAATTCGGGGATGCGCCGCTCGCCGCCTTCGAAGCCGGAGGCACGGTACAGGGCGACCGCCTCTGGTTGGCGGGAGCCTGTCGTGAGGAAGATGCGCGTGTAGCCGAGCTCTCCTGCGGCGGTGTCGAGTTCACGGAGCACTCGCTGCGCGAGGCCGCGGCGGCGGTGCGAGTCGCGCGTCCACATGCGCTTCACTTCGGCCGTGGTCTCGTCGTAGCGGCGGATGGCGCCGGCCGCGACGAGCAGGTCGCCGTCGAGGATCCCGACGAACGCCCCGTCTGGTGCGATGAAGTCGGTCAGGGGGTAGGCGGCGATGTCGTTCTTGTAGAACTCCCGGTACCTGGCGCGGTACTCGCCGTCGAGGGCGTCAAGCACTTCGCTGACCTCTGCTGAGGTGACGTCGAGGCGGCGGACGGTGAGGGCGGATGTCATGCGCACATAGTGCTCCGCATCCCGACTTCTCGCTCGAGGTAGGTCGTCTCGGTGACGTTGTGTTTCGCCCCGAGAAGTCTGGTGTCGGCGCGCGTACGCGTCTTGCGCGCACCGCTTCTCGTCAGGCCCCTTGGGTTCCTACGCTGGCGGCAAGAGGTCAGGTTGCGACGAACGAGGGGCAGATCATGAGCATTTCACTCCGCACGACCGGTGGTGCGATGGTCGCCATGAAATTGCAGCGGTTCCTCGCGCAGTTCTTCGTTTCCGAGCAACCAGGAGTCGGTGAGCAGCGGCTCCTTCTCCGCGGCGTCGGTATCGAAGAGGTGTAGCCCTGCCTCACCTGGTCGCCCGTGTCAGAACGGCGGTGGGTGGTTGCCTGGGTCTCGTCCCGTGTGAGCTTCGGGTGGACACGCGGATGTGGTCTCGGCCGTAGTTGAGATCGTGTTCGTGGGGGTGGACTCAGCTCCGCTGAGGGTCGCGAGTTCGTCAGTCGGCACGAACCGAACACCCTGTCGCTCGGGTCTGTCGGTGAGCGCTTTGCCGCTTGGTGTCTTCCAATCGAGCACGCCGCCTTCGAGCTGGTCGACCGACCATGGGGCAGCGTGCCGCATGACGTGATGGAAGACGCAGAGGTGTTCCAGGTTGCTGGCGCAGGTCTTGCCGCCGTGCTGCCATTCCTGCGTGTGATCGATTTGGCATCCGCGCGCGGGGAGCCGGCAGCCGGGGAAGCGGCAGTGCACGTCGCGGGCCGCGAGGAATCTCCGCATGGCGGCGGTCGGCTTGTACGTATCAACGGCCAGGACGGTCCCGGTGATGGGGTGCGTGAGAACTCTCGTGAACATCGGAGCCTTGGCTGCGATCCGCTTGGCTTCGTCGATCGGCACGGGGGAGAGGCCGTCGAGGAGCCCTGGCGGATGGCCGGGTTCGCGTTCGTCGGCGAGCAAAGTCGTGGTTGGGATGACCAGGTTCACCGTTGCTTGGACGCCACTCGCTGCGGTTGTCGAAGTGGGGTCGCTCGTGAGGAGCTGGTCGCAGATGAGGTCGGCGCTGACTTCTCCGAGTGTCCTCTCATCGGGTTCGGCCTGTGGTGCTTTGCTGGAGGCTGCGGCAGCCTTCTCGGCTTTTGTGCGTGCCCGCATGACCAACGTTGCCTGTTTGCGGACTCTGTCACGCACCGCGGTGAGCAGGAGGAGCGAGCCGCCGACGTGCAGCACCCCGTGCCCATCGCCCGTGTCTGTCACCGAGACGAAGCCCTTCATGCGTGTCTTCCGGCGGCGCTCGGCGAGGGGGATCTGCGTCAGTTCCTCGGCGATACGCGCCGTGATGCGCTTGAGCGCCGCATCCGTGAGGATCTGCCCGCTCACCTGCTCGAGAGCGAGCTCGACGTAGCGGGCGCGAAGTGCCGCCTGCTCGGCTTCGACTTCGTGGCAGATGAGGAGGCCTGACGAGACGATGGCATCGAGGTGGTGGCCGGAGATGCGTCCGTCGGCGACGGCATCCACCGCCGCGGGGAACTCCCGGACGGCGTTCCAGGACCCGGCGAGCTGCCTGATCACGAGGCCATGCTTCGCCTGCACCTCGAACGAGATCTCCGCCGAGATCGAGCGCACGTGCATGCCCATCCCGGGGTGCCCCTCGGCGAGGTCGAGGAGGTAGCCAAAGTTGTACGCGCGAGCCTCAAGGAGAATCTGCTCAGCAACGATCGCCCGCTTAGCCGACTCGATGCGCGACGTCTCGGACAGAATCGCGGCGCGCTCGGCAGCGACGGAAGCCGGATCGCTGACGTCGAAACGCCACCGCTGCTCGAAGCCTGCCGCCGGTTGGTACATGCTCCGATGCTAGCAAAAATAGAATCTATTTACTAGGAACACGAGATAACTTTTTTGTGCCTCCTGGCGGGCAATCTGTGCCCGACCGGTGCGTCCGCTACGGCAGTTGTCGTGCGACGAACCCGAGCGCGGCGGCCGTGTCAACGATCTCGGTGACGGACTCGCGCGGCACGACAACAAGCGGATATGCGTCGCTGTCCTCCTCGAGGAACACGAGTGCGAGGCCGGACGGGGCCAGGAGTGCGTCCGCCGCAGCCGACGCGGTTGGTACGTCGCCGTCGATGTCGCCGACTTCATCGGTGTCGAGCCCGAGGTGCACGACTCTCGGCACCCCAGCCAGGGCATCCGCGAGTTCCATGGCCGTGTCGTCGGCGTGGAGGTAGGCGAGGGCGCCGCAGTCGTCGAGCGCGTCGATGAGTGCAGCCCAGGCCTCGCCTGCGCCGTCGTCCTCCTCGACACCACTCTCGTCGGTGTCCTCCTGGTCGCCGCCGCCGCCGTCTTCGTCTTCGCTCTCACCGTCCGTCTCGCCCTGGAGTGCCTGCTGGACGCTTGGCCAGATCTCCGGGTCGTCGTCGATGAGCGTGCAGAGGCGTTCCCAGGCGGTGTAGTCAGTCACGGCCCCGAGGGTACCCGCCCCTCTCGCCTACGCGCCCGCGACGGCCGCGATGAGGCCATCCACATCACTCTCAGTCGTGTCCCACGAGCAGAGGAATCGGACGAGTCCCGTGGATGCATCCCAGGTGTGGAACGCGTAGTTCTCGCTGACGCGTTCCGCGATCTCCCCTGGCAGGACGGCGAAGACGCCATTCGCCTGGCGGGGGAGCGGCACGGAGCAGCCGTCGACGGCCTCGATGCCGGCGGCGAGCCTGGCGGCCATGGCGTTGGCGTGTTCGGCGTTCACCCGCCAGAGGTCACCGCCGAACAGGGCAAGCAGCTGCGCCGAGACGAAACGCATCTTCGACGACAACTGCAGATCGATCTTCCTCGCCTCCTCGGCGCCGTAGACGGCCTCCGGGTTGACAACAACAACCGCCTCCGCTGCGAGCGCGCCGTTCTTGGTCCCGCCCAGGCTGATGACATCGGCTCCTGCTGCGCTCGAGACCTCGGCGAGGCTGCAGCCGAAGTGGGCGGCGGCGTTCGAGAGCCGTGCCCCGTCGACGTGCAACCACATGCCGTTCGCGTGGGCGGCATCGGCGAGCGCCCGCACCTCGACTGGCGAGTAGGCAGTGCCTACCTCGGTCGCCTGGCTGATGCTCACGGCGAGGGGCGTCGCGCGGTGCACGTCGCGCCGCACTGCCGCCGCGCGCACGATGTCGGCGGGCGCGAGCTTGCCGTCTGCAGTCTCGACCGTGAGCAGCTTCACTCCACCGACGCGCTCGGGCGCGGCGTTCTCGTCGGTGTTGATGTGCGCGGACGCGGGGCAGACCACCCCGCCCCAGCGGGGAACCATCGACTGCAGCGCGACGACGTTGGCACCGGAGCCGTTGAACACGGGCAGCCCGATCGCTTCTGCGCCGAACAGCTCGCGGCACAGCGCCTGGAACGCAGCCGAGTACGGGTCAGCCCCGTACGCTCCGACGTGCCCACCGTTGGCGGTGACAAGCGCCTCCAGCACCTGCGGGTGCGCACCCGCGGCGTTGTCGCTCGTGAACGTGCGGATGCTGGGGTCGTGCAGCTGCGTAATCACCGACCCATTCTTCCGTACCTCTCGCATCGATGAAAACTCATGCGAACGCGCCTACGCTCGGAACATGAGCAACGCCGAGGCGAACCCCATCGAGGCGCAGCTGCAGGCCGCGTACGAGACCGGGCAGGTGGTCGCGGGCATCGAGCTGCTCCTGCCTCGGGAGGTGCCGCTCGGCGCACCACGTTCGCTGCCGGTGCTGCGTTCGATCCCGAACAGGTTCCGCCACTTCATCGGCGCATGGTGCTTCATCGACCACTACGGGCCCGTCGACCTGCCGTCGGGCACAGGGATGGATGTTGCTCCGCATCCGCACACGGGCCTGCAGACGGTCAGCTGGCTGTTCTCCGGCGAGGTGGTGCACCGCGACTCCATCGGCAGCCGCCACGAGGTCGCGCCAGGCGGTGTCAATGTCATGACGGCGGGCCGAGGCATCGCCCACTCCGAGGTCTCGTCCGAGCGCCCGACTCGCTCTCGCGTGCTCCACGGGGTGCAGCTCTGGGTGGCGTTGCCCGCCGAGGTGCGAGGCATGCCCCCGGCCTTCGCTGGCCTGGATCAGTGTCCGTCGATGCGGTTGGCGGCGTCGGCCGGCGCGAATGCGCCCGTCGAGGCGACCGTCTTCGTGGGGGAGTTCGGCGGGCTCCGTTCGGACGCGCCGAGCTTCTCCCCGCTCCTGGGTGTCGAACTCGCGTTCCAGGGCTGCTCGGAGGCGCAGCTCGACCTGGAGCCGGGGTTCGAGCACGGCATCCTCGCTTGCTCGCCGGGCATTTCGATCGACGACGTCGAGCTACCGGTTGGCGCCGTCGGCTACCTGCCCGTCGGCACGAACCGGGCAGTCGTCGGCGCGGCGGACGGCGGGCGCGCGCTGCTCCTCGGCGGTGCGCCGTTCGACGAGAAGATCGTCATGTTCTGGAACTTCGTCGGCTCCTCGCACGACGATGTCGCGGCGGCCCGTGAAGAGTGGGAGCAGACCAGGTTGGGCCCGGCGGCGGATGCACGCTTCGGGAGCGTCGACAGTCACGGCGGCAAGACCCTGCCGGCTCCCGCCCTCCCGACCGTGCGCCTCAAACCTCGAGGGCGTACCCGCGAGGACTGAGGTGGGCGGAGCAGGACGCTAGCGTTCGGGCTCGTCGTGGTCGACGATGGGGATCGCGTTCGTGAACACCGAAGCACGCTCTTGAGCCTGGACGCTCCCGGTGAACAGACCAGAGCCGCTCGCGCTCGTGTCGTCGCTTCTCGTGTCTTCGTCCTGGGATTCTCGAGTCGCAGACCCATCAGGGGGCGCCGGCTCCGTGATGAGCACCCGCTGCACAGGCAGTGCCGACGGCATGGTTCGCTGCAGCCAGGTGACCATCGCCTCGCGCACGAAGCATCGCAGGTCAAACAGCGTGGGAGCATCCAGCGCCGTCACGAGGATTCGGATGCGGACGAGTCCGCCCGTCGCCTCGGTTACCTGCAGGACCTGCGCACGCCCATCCCAGAGGTCGGTCTGTGTGAGCACCTCGGCGAGGCGCTCCCGCATGAGCGAGGGGGAGACGCGCCAGTCGACATCGAGCTCGACCGAACCGAGCAGCTCGCTGCCCTGTCGAGTCCAGTTCTGGAAGGGCTGCGTCGTGAAGTAGGTGCAGGGGAGGACGAGTCGCCGGTCATCCCAGAGGTCGACGACGACGTAGCTCAGCGTGATCTCGCCGATGCGCCCCCACTCGTCCTCGACCACCACGACGTCGTCGACGCGTAGAGCCTCGCTGAAGACCAGCTGGAGGCCGGCGAAGATGTTCGCGAGTACTGACTGGGCCGCGAGCCCCGCCACGACCGAGGCGATCCCGGCCGAGGCGAGCAGGCTCGCGCCGACCGTCCGAACCGCCGGGAACGTCAGCAGGATCGCGCCGAGCGCGATGATGACGATCACGGCGACGGCCAAACGCCGCAAGATGAGGGTCTGGGTGCGGATGCGCCGCGCAACCCGGTTGTTCGCGACGTCGATGCGATTCCGGCCGAGCGTGATGTCGGTCGAGAAGGCGACGAGACCTGCCATGAGCCAGGCGCCAGCCGCGATCACGGCGATCGTGAGCGCGTGGTAGATGATGTCCCGCCAGGATTCTGCGCCCGCAGCTGGGAAGGCCACAGCGACTGCCGCCCACAGGGCGATGATCAGGACGACGACGCGGAAGGGGCGCCGTGTGTGCCGCACGAGCGGCTCGGGCCAGCGCAGACGCTTCGCGACGAGCCGGATGATGAGGGCGACGAGGGCAGTCAGGGCGACCGCCGCGACGACGGCGATGGCAAGCGAGAGAACAAAGTTGAGCCAGGGATCGAGCACGTTCCTCCTCAGGGAGTGGAGGCCCCTCCTCTCGAGAGCGGAGGGCTGGAGAAGCCACGCTAGTGAGCGAGTCTCCGTGCTCGCTGGCTCGGATCAGCCGTGGCGCTCCGCGTCCGAACGCTCGCGCCACTGGATGAGGAACCTGCGATCGAACGCCGGCGCGCAGCGCAGGCAGGAGACGAGCCTTCCGCGCTGGGGGCGGCGGAACCGGAGCACTTCGTGCCCGTTCGGGCAGACGCCGACCCACTTCGCGAACTCCGAGGCCACCTCGCCGTCGTGCGTGCGCCCGCCGACGTAGCCGAGGTCGTCGGCGATTCGCTTCCACTCAGGCCCGTGCCCTGCCTTGTGGCCGGCGACCGCGTGGGCGACCTCGTGCAGCAGCGTCTGGTGCACCGTGTCGTCGTCGTAACGGGCGGAGAGGTAGCGCGAGACCGTGATGCGCTTGTCGCGGAAGTTGCAAGCGCCAGCGCGCTTCTTGGCGTGGTCGAAGGCGAAGCTCCAGGTGTCGTCGAGGTGCATGCGGATGAGGGCCTCTGCCCACACGCGCACCTTGGCCAGGTCGGCCACTCTTGCCCGGTTAGGAGTCGATCGAGGTGATCGGCTCGCTCAGCTCCGAGGAGGGCTCCTCGTCGCCCTCGAGGATCGCGCGGGTCACGCGGATCGCGAACTTCGACGACTGCAGCTGATCGGCCGCGACTCCTCGCGCGAGGCGCAGCTCGTGCGCGCGCTCGAAGTCGACGAGCGCGTCCGTGTACTCGCGCTGTTCGAATCGCACCTTGCCCCGGTGCTGCAGCGCAAACGCGGCGAGTTCGTCCCACTCGTGGGTGAGCGCCTCGTCGACGCACCCCGTGAGGTCCTGCAACGCCACGTCGTGCTTGCCCTGGAACTGCTGCACCTGAGCCTTGCGGACGCGCGCGGCGAGCGCATCTTCGCGGGCCCCGGTGAAGCGGGACTGGCGGTACGCGGTCTGCGCGGTATCGAACGCCTCGTCGAGGCGACCGAGCATGCGAAGCAGCGCGACCTTCTCGTTGAGGGCGGAGAGGGACCGCAGGACGGCGATCTCGGCGAGGCGCGCCTCCGCAGCGTCGACGTCGATGCGCTCGCGGAGGGTCTCCGGGTCGTAGCCGAGGATGATGGGAGCGTCTGACACCCCAGCAGGCTAGCCGCAGTGGCGCCGGAATGGGCGCATCCCCCGCCGGGATGTGGAGAGGTCGTCGAGGAGCGCGGCCAGTGGGGTGCCCGGGCAGTTGTCCCCATTGCCGGATGCCCGAGCGGTCGGCATCATGACGAGCGGGGGAGGACCGGGCTGTCGCGATACTGCGACAGCGTGACGACAAGCTGACGATGACTCTTTCCTAGCTTGGAAACATGAAGACACAGACACGAATCATCACGAGCCTCGCCGCCGCATCCATTGCAGCGGCCGGGCTCCTCGCACTCACCGGATGCACCGCGAGAGTCGTCGAGGAGCCGGCTGCAACCGCGCCGGCGGCGGAGACCACAGCGCCGGTCGCGCCTGCGCCTGCCGAGACGCAGAGCGCCCCGGACGCGACGGCCGACTCGCCAGCACCGGAGGAGAGCGCACCGGAGGTCGTGAGCACGGATGGCGACGCGACGGGGGCAGCAGGCGCGTCGGAGACCCGCACCGACCTCAGCGAGGGCGTCACCGCGTCGCTCACGTGCAACGGAGGCGCGCTAACGATCGATGGCACGTACACGGCGCAGGTCGTGGAGGTGACGGACGACTGCTCGTCGCTCACCATCAACTCGAACACGACCGTCGTCGTCGCACAGAACGTGGGCACGCTGAACGTCGCGGGGAGCACGAACAACGTGCTCGTCGCGTCCGCGCAGTCCGTCACGATGGATGGAACGGCGAACGTCGTGAGCTGGGAGACGGGAAGCCCTCAGGTCAGTAACTCCGGGAACGCCAACGCAGCATTCCAGGCCGACTGATGAGCATCCACCAGTCGCAGCAGTCGAACGGGCAGGCACCGTACGGAAGTCCGCAGGTGTACGCCGGAGCGCAGCCGAGCATGAACGTCCTTGCCGTCGTGAGCCTCATCGGCGGCATCATCGGCTTCAACGTGATCGCGGTCATCTGCGGGCACATCGCGATGAGGCAGATCCGTCGCACGGGCGAGCGTGGCCTGCCGCTCGCCATAATCGGCACGATCCTCGGCTACTTGGCGCTCGTGGCGCTTGTCGTCTTCGTGGTTCTCGCGGTGGTCGGCGGCGCCGTCGGCATCTTCTACGGTCAGCGCTGAGGTCGTAGTGGCCGTCGAAGGTGGAGCAGGAGGGGCGCTATCGCGAGGGGTGACGGCGCTGCCGAGACTGCTCCTCGTTGACGACGAGTCCTCGATCACCGACTCGCTCGCGCCCTTCCTGTCGCGCTCGGGGTTCGAGGTCGAGGTTGCGATCGACGGGGCGGATGCGCTCGCTCGCTTCGCTGCTCGCCGTCCCGACGTTGTCGTGAGCGACGTCATGATGCCTCGTGTTGACGGTCGCGAGCTCGTGCGCCGCCTCCGGGGTGGCGACGATTGGACGCCGATCATCCTGCTCACGAAGGTGGGGGAGTCGTTCGAGCGTTCCGCGGCACTGGAGGAGGGGGCCGACGACTACCTGAACAAGCCGTTCGACCCGCAGGAGCTCGTGTCACGGGTGCGCGCGGTGCTGCGCAGAGTTGCGGGCGGACAGGCGCAGCTCGTCGCCGCGCAGCAGCTGCGGGCCGGCGGGCTGCGCCTTGATCGCACCGCGAGGCGCGTGTGGCTTGAAGGGCGCGAGGTCACCCTCACGCCGAAGGCCATGCATGTCCTCGAGTACCTCATGGCGCGGCCAGGCGAGGCGCACTCGCGTGAGCGGCTCCTGCAGGCACTGTGGGGGTTCACGTTCGCCGCGAACACGCGCGCCATCGATCACCGCATCGCCGAGCTCCGGAAGGTGCTCGGCGATGACCCGCAGTCGCCGACCTTCATCCACACGGTTCCTGGCTTCGGCTACCGGTTCGCGCATTCGGTGACGCAGTGAGGCGAGCGAAGCCGCTCGTGCTGCTGGCGTTTGCGCCCGCCGTCGTGGGGGCCCTCATTGCCGTGTGGATGCTCGTGGCGGGTGACACGCGAACGCTGGAGCTGGGCATCCGCCTGCCTGCTCTTGTGGCGTTCAGCGCTGTCGCAATGGCCCTCGTCGCCGCCTTGCTGCTGCTCACGCACGCGAGGACGGCGCGAGCCGCAGCGCGTGCGACGGCCGAGGCTCGATCAGCCGCAGGCCAGGAAGCGGCTTTCGCGCACCGTCGCTTCCTCGACAGGCTCGACCACGAGCTCAAGAACCCACTCATGGCAATGCGCTCGGCCGTAGCCGCGAGCGTTCCGAGGACTCCACAGCTCGGCGTCATCGACACGCAATCGAAACGCCTCGGGGCACTCGTCGCGGAGCTGCGAAAGCTCTCCGAACTCGAGTCGGCGCCCCTCGACTTCGAGACTGTCTCCCTCGAGACCGTGACGCGCGACGTTGCCGACGCGGTCCGCGCGCAATTCGGAAGATCGATGCACGTCGATTTTCCGGCGGCACCCTGGCCGCTGCCGACCATCGAGGGTGACCCGGATCTGCTCTACATCGCCATCTACAACCTCGCCGTCAACGCGGCCAAGTACTCGGCCCCGGATGCGCGCATCGAGGTTCGGGCAAGCGAGGAGCTCGCGGGGCAGCCAGGCGCGGTTGTGCACCTCGACGTCGCGGACACGGGGCGGGGGATACCCGTCGCCGACCTGCCAAGCGTGTGGGAGGAGCTCGCGCGTGGAGGAAACTCCAGGGACGTTCAGGGGTCTGGACTCGGCCTCGCGCTCGTGACCGTCATCGTGCGCCGCCACGGTGGTTCGGTCGCGCTCACCTCCCGAGAAGGTTCCGGCACGCGAGTGCGCCTCACCCTTCCCGTCTTGCGAGCCCGCTGAGGCGCGCCACCGCTGAGAGGGCCTACCAGCCGCCCTGCCTGCGCTCGCGGAAGAGGCTCTTGCCTGGCAGCGGAGAGGCCGTGGCCGAGGCGTCGCGAGCCGGGTCGGCGCCGCGAACGAACTCGCGCACTGCCTTCCCTCGCACGACGACGGCCGGCGGGAACCCTGACGCGACTCGTCGCTCCAGTCCGGGAAGCGCCAGCGCCTCTGCGGAGCGTGAGGCGACGGCGGCGATGTTGCCGAACCTGCGGCCTTTGAGCATCGCCGGGTCGCCGACGAGGGTGACCTCGCCGAACACCTCGAGCAACGTCGCAACCTCGGCTCGCGCGAACGAGAGGTCGTGACCGTCCGCGATGTTGACGAGCACCACGCCGTCCGGCCGCAGGAACGGCTCCAGCTCGGAGAAGAACTCCACGCTCGTGACGTGGGCTGGCGTCTGCGCGCCGGAGAAGATGTCGACGACGATGGCGTCGACCGAGCCGAGCAGGCCGCGCGGGAGCCTGCCGAGCTGCTCGCGTGCGTCCCCGTAGCGGATGCGGATGCTCGCCCCTGCTGGCAGCGGAACGACCTCGCGCACGAAGTCGACCAGGGAGCGCTCGAGTTCGACGACCTGCTGGCGCGAACGTGGCCGCGTCGCGTCGACGTAGCGGGGGATCGTGAGTGCCCCAGCGCCGAGGTGGAGGGCCGTGATGGCTGCCGCTTCAGGGAAGGCGAGGTCGAGGACGTAGCCCATGTGGCGGATGTACCCGAAGGAGAGCTCGCGGGGATCGAGCGGGTTGACGGCCGACTGCGGCGTGCCGTCGACGATGAGCGTCCACTCCTCGCCGTCGCGCGAGAACCGGGCCTGGGCTCCGGAGTCGAGCTTGACGCTGGTCTGCGGGCTGGAGCTGTTTGGGGTCTTCTCGCTGGCTGACGGCACCTGGCAAGTCAAGCAGAGACACGCGGCTTTCGAGCAAGGGTCGCCTTGTTTGGAATCATTCAAAAGAAGGGCCAGCATGGATGCATGGCAACCGCAACCGAGCACGCAGCAGGGGAGCGCCGTGACGCCGCCTTCTGGCAGTCGGCGCTGCGTCGGGCCGGCCTTCGCGTGACGCGCCAGCGCGTCACCGTGCTCGACCTACTCGACACGAACCCGCACTCGTCCGCCGAGTGCATCTTCGCCGCCGCGACGCCGAGCCGGGCCGAGCTCGGCTCGCTCACGCTGCAGGCCGTCTACGGGATCCTCGACGACCTCGGGCGCGCCGGCCTCGTTCGCCGCTTCGACGCACCCCGCACCGCAGCCCGCTTCGAGACCCGCATCGGCGACAACCACCACCACGCAGTCTGCGACGAGTGCGGCCGCATCGAGGACGTCGACTGCGCCGTCGGCGAGGCGCCCTGCCTCATCCCCGAGGCGCCGCGAGGCTTCGCCGTGCATACGGCCGAAGTCGTCTACCGCGGTATCTGCGCCGACTGCTCGTCGCACTGATCCACCCAAGTCTCATCCCCCAGTTCACAGCCCAATGAACCCGAAGAGGAGCGCCATGACTGACTACATCGACCCGACAGTCCCATCGACCGAAACCAACGGCTCGCCGACCGAGAGCGACCGGAACTCCCTGAGCGCGGGCGCTGACGGCCCGCTCATGCTGCACGACGTGCGCCTCGTCGAGACGCTCGCGAGCTTCAACCGCGAGCGTGTGCCGGAGCGCAACCCGCACGCAAAGGGCGCCGGCGCATTCGGCACCTTCACGACGACGCACGACGTCTCCCAGTACACACGCGCCGCCGTCTTCCAGCAGGGTGCCGAGAGTGAGACGCTCCTGCGCTTCTCGACCGTCGCGGGCGAGCAGGGCTCGCCGGACACGTGGCGCGACGTGCGCGGCTTCTCGCTGCGCTTCTACACGAGCGAGGGCAACCTCGACATCGTGGGCAACAACACGCCTGTCTTCTTCCTGCGCGACCCCATGAAGTTCCCCCACTTCATCCGCTCGCAGAAGCGTCTCCCGAACTCGGGACTGCGCGACAACACGATGCAGTGGGACTTCTGGACGCTCAACCCGGAGACCGCGCACCAGGTCACCTACCTGATGGGCGACCGTGGCCTCCCGCGCTCGTGGCGTGAGATGAACGGCTACGGTTCGCACACCTACGCGTGGATCAACGCGGCTGGTGAGCGCTTCTGGGTGAAGTACCACTTCATCTCCGAGCAGGGCGTCGAAGTCCTCTCCAACGACGAGGCCGAGAAGCTCGCCGGATCCGACGCCGAGTACCACCGCCGCGACCTGTTCGAGGCGATCGACCGTCAGGAGTTCCCGCGCTGGAAGCTCAGCGTGCAGGTCATGCCGTTCGAAGAGGCGAAGACCTACCGCATCAACCCGTTCGACCTCACGAAGGTGTGGCCGCACGCCGACTACCCGCTCATCCCGGTCGGCACGCTCGAGCTGAACCGCAACCCTGAGAACTTCTTCGCGCAGATCGAGCAGGCTGCGTTCTCGCCCTCGAACCAGGTTCCAGGCACCGGCATCTCGCCGGACAAGATGCTCCTCGGCCGCGTCTTCGCCTACCCTGACGCGCAGCGCGCGCGCATCGGCACGAACTACCAGCAGCTGGACGTCAACCGGCCCAAGAACCCGACGAACTCGTACACGTTCGACGGCAACATGACGGTGTCGCACTCGGGAGCCGCTCCGGTCTACGCCCCGAACTCGTTCGGGCGCCCCTACGCCGACCAGACCGGGCCCGTGGAGAACTCGTGGGAGACCGACGGCGACCTCGTCCGCAGCGCCTACACGCTGCGCGCGGACGACGACGACTTCTCGCAGCCTGGCACCCTCATCCGTGAGGTCTACTCCCAGGAGCAGCGCGACCGCCTCGTGGAGACCGTCGCCGGCGCGCTCGAGACCGTCATCGAGCCGGTGCGCTCGAACGCTTTCCAGTACTGGGCGAGCATCGACGCTGAGACAGGCGCGCGCATCCGCGCCGCGGTCGAGGCGAACGCCGTCGACACCGACCCAGCGCCCGTGGGCGTCGGCCACTAGCAGCAGGTCTGCGCAGACGAGCGTGCCCCCTCGAGTACTTCACTCGAGGGGGCACGCTCGTCTGCTGTCGGCGCTGGGCGAGAAGCTCAGGCTGCTCGCCAGTAGCCGCAGTTCCTGGACTCGAACGTGGCGTCGGTCGCGTCGATCGTCACGACGATCTCCGCCTGGGTTTTGTCGTAGGACGACTCGATCCAGTCGCCCTTGTCGTCGTAACGGAACCAACGGCAGTTGTCGCTTGGGGACTCCGGCTTGTACGTGCCCGGCTTGATCTCCTCGCCGACCTTCCAGGTGCCGTCGTTGAAGCGAGTGCCGTCGTTGCCAGCGGTGACGTTCGCGTCGTACGTGCTGAGCGAGGTCCTGGCCGAGTCGGCGTCCGGTGCCTCGGGGCACAGGATGAGCGCGGCCTCGAGCTGCGAGGCCTGCTCGTCCGTGGAGATCCCAGGCGAGATCGCGAAGTAGAAGCCGGGAGTGGCGCACAACGCGTAGATGTCGGCGAGACGGACGTCGTCCGGTGCCGCCTCCTTGTCGTCGTCGGTCGCGGCCTGCCCGAGGGCGTCAAGCGCCTTTTGCTCGGTCTCGCTGAACGTCGTCCCGCCGTTGGACTTGCCTGTGCAGCGCGTGACGTCGTCGCCGAGCGCCCAGATCTCGCCGAGATCGGAGGGCGCTTCCGTGAAGTTCCGCGAGTCGACCATTCGGCACGAGTAGCTGACAGCGAAGGCACCGGCGTCGGTCGACGTCGACGGGGTGGTCTCGCCCGGCCCGGCGGGCGTCGTCTCCGGCGTCGACGTGGAAGTCGCCTCGACCTCTGGGGACTGCCCGCCCGTCATCTGGTCGACGAGGGCGCACCCTGAGAGCAGGAACAGGGCGGTCAGCGCGACCGCCGACGTACGCACGAGCTTCTTCACTGTTTCTCCTTCGTACCGAGGCCTGGCACGGCCGAAGCTTGGGGGCGGCACGCTTCCTCGCGGTGAAAGCCGACCGTGCTGAGGACCACGCTAACGGAACCTGTCGCCGCGGAACGGCGGCGGGGGAGGAGTCCCCGGTCTGCGATGCGCTCGCGCGGCCTGCGTGCACTGCGGGTGGATGCGACTGAGGGCAGGAGCGAGATCGCTCCTGCCCTCAGCTTCCCGCGGGTGCTCTACGCGTCGCGGCGGCGGGCCAGCGCGAGACCGCCGAGTGCCAGCGCCCCGAGCGCGGCGAGCGTCACGAAGACGAGCTGCTCAGCGCCCGTCGTCGCGAGCGCGTCACCCTTCGGGCCAGCCTCCGTGCCAGATCCGTTGCCGGCGCCGGTGGTTGCGCCGGGTGCGTGCGTCGCGACGGGCGACTCGGTGGAACCGGGCGTCTCTGTCGGGCCGGGCGTCTGCGTAGGAGCCGGGGTCGAGGCCGGTGCGCACGCGATCGAGCCCTGCTTCAGGGCGTCGGCCTTCACGCCGTCCTCCAGCCAGTAGGCGGCCCTTGTGCCGTTGGAGCACGTCTCGTTCGCCGCGATGGCGAAGCCCTCGTTGTTGTTGTCGGGAAGCCCGGCCGGCCGGGCGACGTGGCTCACCGTGTAGCCGGCGGAACCGTCGCTCGCCCCGAACTGGAAGAGCGCGCTGGTGCCGCCGCATCCGTTGTCGCACATGCCACACAGGGTCCGCGTCGATTCGTCGTAGTCGAGCGCCATGACGCCGCCGAGTCCGGACTCGAGGGTGGCGACGCGACCCGCGCTGCCGTCATCGAAGAGCGCGTAGGCGTAGACGCCGGCCGTCTCCTCGACGGCGACGAAGAACAGGCCGCTCGCGCCTGGGTAGTTCGCGGAGTCGTAGGGCGCGCCCGTGTTCTCGTCGAGCAGCTTGCCCTCGAGCTCGCTGTCCGCGACCCACTCGATCGCCTCGATGCCAGTGTTCGCGCCGACCTGCGGCAGGCTCGCCGTGAGGTCCCACTCGGCGGTCGCGACGACGTCCGAGCCGGTCGCGTCGTCGAGGTTGACCTTGAGGATCGTGTTCTTGTTCGTGGACTTGTCCGAGTTGTCGCGCTCAGAGCCGATGTACACGGACCCGGGCTGGTCCGCCGAGACCGTGACGCCCTCGGCGTCTGGGCCGGCGGCCGCCGGGTTGTCCGCATCCGCCTGGAAGCGAACCCGCTTGGGGTCCTCCCAGCCAGCAGCGGGGGAGACGCTGCCATCGGCGGCGACGTCGAAGCGATACAGGTTGCCCGTGCCGTTGTCCACGGCCCAGAGCGTGCTGCCCTCCGCCGAGTACTGCAACTCGAGCCCAGACATGTCCTCGCCGAGGGTGATGCCACCTGCGATGGGGGTGACGTCGGGTGAACCCGACCACGGTGAGGCCTCGGGGGTGGTCGGCGTCGGGGTCTCGACTGGCGCGTCGGAGCACGCGTTGAGCGCACCCTTCGTCGACGCGCTTGTTGCGCGGAAATCGCCGTCGCCGTCGGCGCAGCGGGCCCAGCTCACGTCGACGTGGTCGACCCACGTGGTGGTGTCGACGATGGTTCCGGATGCGTCTGCAAGCGTCGCGCTGTCGCCGCTGCCGAGCCCGAATCCGAGCAGGCTCTCTTCGTAGACGAAGAACTCGCCGGGTGCCAGCACGGTCGTGGCAGGCGCGGGGGCGGGCGTGTGGCCCGCGTTGTTGTCCACGATCGTCCAGCCGGAGATGTCGACCTGCTCGGTGCCGCGGTTGTAGACCTCAACCCAGTCGCCGGGGGTCCCGCCATTCGACTCGACCTCGTTGATGACGACTGGCGACGTGGGGCTGACGCCCGCGAACAGGTTCTCGGCGCCCTTCGTCGGCTCGGACGTCTCGGTGAACGCGCCCGTGCCGTTCGGCGACCGGCCGTAGCTGGTGGCCGCGTGCTGGGTCCACGAGTGCTCGTCGACGAGCGTCGTCCCGTCTGGGGTGAACAGCATGGCGCTGTCGCCGCCACCGAGGCCGAAGTTGAAGTCGGCCTCCTCGATCACGAGGTACGCGCCGGGCTGCAGCGTCGTGCCTGCCGCGAGCTCGTAGCGGTGCGTGGCATCCTCAGGCGAGTTGTCGGTGAAGACGTAGCCGCTCAGGTCGATGGCGCCGACCCCAGGGTTGAAGAGCTCCACCCAGTCGCCAGGCTCGCCGCCAGACGACTCGACCTCGTTGATGACCACGGACCCAATCGCAGGAGCGACGTCGTTTGCCGCGCCTCGGCTGCTCGCGGTCGTCTGAGCGAAGTCACCTGTGCCATCCGGAAGCCGCGCGTAGCTGACCTCGGCGTGCTGCGCCCACGCGTACGCGTCGACGAGAGTCCCTGCCGAGTCGAAGACCCGCGCCTCGTCCTCCTTGCCGAGGCCGAACCCGAACTGTGCGTCATCGACCACCAGGTAGGCGCCAGGCTGGATGCTCGTCCCGGTGGGGAAGCGGAAGTCACGGGCGTCGTCGTTGTCCTTGACCGCCCATCCTGAGATGTCGACGGGCGCGCTGCCGGTGTTCTTGAGTTCGATCCAGTCGCTCGCGTCGCCGTTGGACTCGACCTCGTTGATGACGATGCCGCTTGTGTGGGCCGCGGGGGAGGGCGCAGCGCTCGCCGACAGTGGAACTGCCAGGGCCGCACCTCCGCCGATGATCAATGCGACGGCTGCCGCCAGTGGGGTTCGTTGTGCTTGCACGCACGCGCTCCTCTGCGCTCGGGGGATGAAGCGTTGTGCGCTCGGGGGGAGCACATGCGCCGTGAGCATCGAAGCCGGAGCGGGTGCCGCTGCGGTAGCGGGGAGCTGAACGTGAGGAGCGAGAACTTGAACGGCAGGCGAACGACGAAGCGCCGGCCCCCAAGTGGAGGTCGGCGCTTCGGCGGCGGACTTGGCTGCGGTCAGGCTGCTTCGTAGGTGAGGCAGTCGGCGGCGTCGCTGCCTTGCGCGCCGACCCGGATGGCAGGGGCGCTGCAGGTGAGGTCCTTGTTGAAGCGGCAGTCTGCGGCCTGGCAGGCTCCGACGCCCGCGATGACCTTGTCGAGGCCGCCCTTGCGGTCGAGTGGGATGAACGTGGCGCAGCCCTCGTCGCCGTCGATGGTCACGGCGGGCGCGTGGCAGCCGTCGTGGTTGAACGAGCATCCGGCGACAGAACAGGTGCTGACGTTGGGGAGATCGAGCAGTGTCATGATGTGCCTCCGTTGTTGGGTTGCTTCAACGGTAGGAGCCTCGGCGCCGTGTGTTCAAGCCGACACTGGACTTGGCAGGCGCTTTCTGATAAGGCCAGGTTCGCCTTGCTGAGCACAGCCTCGCCTGCCTCGAGCGCCGATCTTCGAGAGGTCAGCGGGCCGCGTTATACCTGAGAATTCAGATTGAGGCAAGGTCGGGGTAGACACACCACCAAACGGCGCATACACTCGATGTTTGCGCTTCGTCTCACCATGCCTTCATATTGCGGTCGGCCTGGCAGTGCTTCTCTCACCAACATCTTCGCGGGTCTTCTTCGATCGCGGCCGTTGGTGATGGGCACGCCTTGTACATCGTGAAACGTGGCGGAACCTCACCGACGACACTACTGGCATCTCGCGGAATCCGCGGGATCGTGGAGGGAACTTCCTTGGCTGCTGCGCGCAACGCATCTCCGACGCCTACGACCGGTCGGAATGCACGCCGACTCTCATTCGCGAAGATCAGCGACACACTCGATGTGCCAGATCTCCTCGCTCTGCAAACCGAATCCTTCGACTGGCTCGTCGGCAACGACGCCTGGAAGCAGCGCCTCGCTAAGGCGCAGGCTGAAGGCCGCACCGACGTCGCTCTCCGCTCCGGCCTCGACGAGATCTTCGAGGAGATCTCTCCGATCGAGGACCTCGGCGAGACGATGCAGTTGAGCTTCACCAACCCGTACCTCGAGCCAGAGAAGTACTCCCTCGAGGAGTGCAAGGAGCGCGGCAAGACGTACTCCGCGCCTCTCTACGTCGAGGCCGAGTTCATGAACCACCAGACGCTCGAGATCAAGACGCAGACCGTCTTCATGGGCGACTTCCCGCTCATGACGAGCAAGGGCACGTTCATCATCAACGGCACCGAGCGTGTCGTCGTCTCGCAGCTCGTCCGCAGCCCAGGCGTCTACTTCGAGCGCACCCCTGAGAAGACGAGCGACAAGGACGTCTTCTCTGCCCGCATCATCCCGAGCCGCGGTGCTTGGCTCGAGTTCGAGATCGACAAGCGCGACCAGGTCGCCGTTCGCATCGACCGCAAGCGCAAGCAGTCCGTCACGGTCTTCATGAAGGCCCTCGGCCTCACGACCGACGAGATCCGCGAGCAGTTCGCCGGGTACGAGTCCATCGAGCTCACGCTCGAGAAGGACGACATCCGCACGAAGGAAGATGCTCTCAAGGACATCTACCGTAAGCTCCGTCCGGGCGAGCAGGTTGCCACTGAGGCCGCACGCGCGCTCCTCGACAACTTCTACTTCAACTCGAAGCGCTACGACCTCGCCAAGGTGGGTCGCTACAAGATCAACCGCAAGCTCGGCATCGAGTCCGCGATCAGCGAGTCGGTCCTGACCGTCGAAGACATCGTCTCGACGATCAAGTACCTCGTCGCGCTGCACGCTGGTGATGAGAAGTTCGATGGCAAGCGCAACGGTGAGCCGGCTGACATCCGCCTCGACGTCGACGACATCGACCACTTCGGCAACCGTCGTATCCGCGCCGTCGGCGAGCTCATCCAGTCGCAGGTCCGCACGGGCCTCAGCCGCATGGAGCGTGTTGTGCGCGAGCGCATGACGACGCAGGAGATCGAGGCGATCACGCCGCAGACCCTGATCAACGTGCGACCAGTCGTCGCCGCGATCAAGGAGTTCTTCGGAACGTCGCAGCTCTCGCAGTTCATGGACCAGAACAACCCGCTCGCGGGTCTCACGCACAAGCGTCGCCTCTCGGCCCTCGGGCCCGGCGGTCTCTCGCGTGAGCGCGCCGGCGTCGAGGTCCGTGACGTTCACCCGTCCCACTACGGCCGCATGTGCCCGATCGAGACGCCTGAAGGCCCGAACATCGGCCTTATCGGATCGCTCGCAACCTTCGCGCGCATCAACGCGTTCGGCTTCATCGAGACGCCGTACCGTCGTGTTGTCGACACCAAGGTCACGGAGCAGGTCGACTACCTCACCGCATCAGAGGAAGACGAGTTCGTCGTCGCCCAGGCCAACGCGCCTATCGGTGAAAACGGCCACTTCGTCGAGGACGAGGTCCTCGTTCGCCGTAAGGGCGGCGAAGTTGAGCTCGTCCCAGCCGGCGAGGTCAACTACATGGACGTCTCCCCGCGCCAGATGGTGTCGGTCGCGACGAGCCTCATCCCGTTCCTCGAGCACGACGACGCAAACCGCGCGCTCATGGGCGCCAACATGCAGCGTCAGGCTGTCCCGCTCGTTCGCAGCGAGAGCCCCGTTGTCGGAACCGGTATGGAGGGCTTCGCGGCCATCGACGCCGGCGACGTCATCACGGCGAACCGCGCAGGCGTTGTGCAGTCGGTCTCGGCCGACCACGTCGTCCTGCAGCTCGACGAAGGCGGAACCGAGTCCTACTTCCTCCGCAAGTTCGACCGCTCGAACCACGGCACTTGCTACAACCACCGTGTTGTCGTGTCGGCCGGCGAGCGCGTCGAAGAGGGAATGGTCATCGCGGACGGACCTGCGACGGAGAACGGCGAGCTCGCGCTCGGCAAGAACCTCCTCGTCGGCTTCATGCCGTGGGAGGGCCACAACTTCGAAGACGCGATGATCCTCAGCCAGAACCTGGTGAAGAACGACACCCTCTCCTCGATTCACATCGAGGAATACGAGGTCGACGCTCGCGACACCAAGCTCGGCAAGGAAGAGATCACCCGCGACCTGCCGAACGTCTCGCCTGAGCTCCTCAAGGACCTCGACGAGCGCGGCATCATCCGCATCGGTGCAGAGGTTCAGCCCGGCGACATCCTCGTCGGCAAGGTCACGCCGAAGGGCGAGACCGAGCTCAGCGCGGAAGAGCGCCTGCTGCGTGCGATCTTCAACGAGAAGAGCCGCGAAGTGCGCGACACCTCGCTCAAGGTTCCTCACGGTGAAGCCGGCACCATCATCCAGGTGAAGGTCTTCGACTCCGAAGAGGGCGACGACGAGCTCGGCTCGGGCGTCAACCAGCGCGTTGTCGTATACATCGCCCAGGAGCGCAAGATCACCGAGGGCGACAAGCTCGCTGGCCGCCACGGAAACAAGGGCGTCATCGCGAAGATCCTGCCGGAAGAGGACATGCCGTTCCTCGCCGACGGAACTCCGCTCGACATCGTGCTCAACCCGCTCGGTATCCCGAAGCGCATGAACTTCGGCCAGGTGCTCGAGACGCACCTCGGCTGGGTTGCGAAGACCGGCTGGAAGATCGAGGGCGAGCCCGAGTGGGCGAAGAACCTCGTTCCAGAGGCCTACGAGGGAACGCCGGGCGTCAAGCTTGCGACCCCCGTCTTCGACGGTGCGACCGAGGAAGAGCTCACGGGCCTCCTCGACTCGACGCTTAAGACGCGTGACGGCGACCGCCTGATCAACTCGACCGGAAAGACCGTCCTGTTCGACGGCCGCTCCGGAGAGCCGTTCCCTGACCCGATCTCCGTCGGCTACATGTACATCCTGAAGCTGCACCACCTCGTGGATGACAAGATCCACGCGCGTTCGACGGGTCCGTACTCGATGATCACGCAGCAGCCACTCGGTGGTAAGGCGCAGTTCGGTGGACAGCGCTTCGGTGAGATGGAGGTGTGGGCGCTCTACGCATACGGCGCCGCGTACACCCTCCAGGAGCTCCTCACCATCAAGTCCGACGACATCGTCGGGCGCGTCAAGGCCTACGAAGCCATCGTCAAGGGCGAGAACATCCAGGAGCCGGGTATCCCCGAGTCCTTCAAGGTTCTCCTCAAGGAGATGCAGTCGCTCTGCCTGAACGTCGAGGTCCTCTCGGCTGACGGCACCGCGCTGAGCCTCCGCGACAACGACGACGAGGCCTACCGGGCCGCCGAGGAACTCGGCATCAACATCTCCAGCCGCTTCGAGTCCTCGTCCGTCGACGAGATCTAAGCCTCCCCGACACGACGAAGACTCATTCTTCACAAGGAGACAACAGCATTGTTGGATGCAACCAAGTTTGATGAACTGCGCATCGGCCTAGCCACGGCAGATGACATTCGCAAGTGGTCGTACGGCGAGGTCAAGAAGCCCGAGACCATCAACTACCGCACGCTCAAGCCCGAGAAGGACGGTCTGTTCGGCGAGCAGATCTTCGGCCCTTCCCGCGACTGGGAGTGTGCCTGTGGCAAGTACAAGCGCGTGCGCTTCAAGGGCATCGTCTGTGAGCGATGCGGCGTCGAGGTCACGAAGTCGGCTGTGCGCCGTGAGCGCATGGGCCACATCGAGCTCGCGGCTCCCGTCACGCACATCTGGTACTTCAAGGGCGTTCCGAGCCGTCTCGGATACCTCCTTGACATGGCGCCGAAGGACCTCGAGAAGGTCATCTACTTCGCGGCCTACATGGTCATCTCGGTGGACGAAGAGGGTCGTCGCGACGACCTGAGCGGCCTCGAGAGCGAGATGCGCCTTGAGCTCAAGAGCCTGAACGACCAGAAGGATGCGGCCATCGCGGCCCGCATGCTGCGTCTCGAGGAGGAGCTCGGTGCTCTCGAGACCGAGGGCGCCAAGGCAGACCAGCTTCGCAAGACGAAGGACGCCGGCGAGAAGGAGATGGGTCAGCTCCGCAAGGGGTTCGACGAGGACATCACCCGCGTCGAGCGCGTCTTCGAGTCGTTCAAGAACCTGAAGGTTGGTGAGCTCAAGCCGGAAGACACTGACTTCCACGAGCTCGTCGACCGCTACGGCGACTACTTCGAGGCCTACATGGGCGCCGAGTCGATCCAGAAGCGTCTGCAGAACTTCGACCTCAAGGCCGAAGGCGAGCTCCTGCGCACGCAGATCGCCGAGGGTAAGGGTCAGAAGAAGATCCGCGCCATCAAGCGCCTCAAGGTCGTCTCGTCGTTCCTCGCAACGGGCAACAGCCCCGCCGCGATGGTCCTCGACGTCGTCCCGGTCATCCCGCCGGAGCTTCGCCCCATGGTGCAGCTCGACGGTGGCCGCTTCGCAACGAGCGACCTCAACGACCTCTACCGTCGTGTGATCAACCGCAACAACCGCCTCCGCCGCCTGCTCGACCTCGGTGCCCCCGAGATCATCGTGAACAACGAAAAGCGCATGCTCCAGGAGTCGGTCGACGCACTGTTCGACAACGGTCGTCGCGGCCGCCCCGTCACGGGTACCGGCAACCGCGCTCTCAAGTCCCTCAGCGACATGCTGAAGGGCAAGCAGGGGCGCTTCCGCCAGAACCTCCTCGGCAAGCGAGTCGACTACTCGGGCCGTTCGGTCATCATCGTGGGCCCGCAGCTGCGCATGCACCAGTGCGGTCTCCCGAAGCAGATGGCACTCGAGCTGTTCAAGCCGTACGTCATCAAGCGACTGATCGACCTTCAGCACGCGTCCAACATCAAGGCTGCCAAGCGTGCCGTCGAGCGCGCGAAGCCCGAGGTGTGGGACGTCCTCGAAGAAGTCATCCGCGAGCGTCCCGTGCTGCTGAACCGTGCACCAACGCTGCACCGTCTTGGCATCCAGGCGTTCGAGCCGCTCCTCGTCGAGGGCAAGGCGATCCAGCTGCACCCGCTCGTCTGCGCGGCGTTCAACGCCGACTTCGACGGCGACCAGATGGCCGTCCACCTGCCCCTCTCGGTTGAGGCTCAGGCCGAGGCACGCGTGCTCATGCTCGCATCGAACAACATCCTCAAGCCGTCGGATGGCCGTCCCGTCACCCTGCCTTCGCAGGACATGGTTGCGGGCCTGTACCACCTGACTACGCTGCAGGACGACGTCGAGGGCGCAGGACGAGTCTTCTCGTCCACGGCCGAGGCGATCATGGCGTTCGACCAGGGCTCGCTCGCCCTCAACGCGCCGATCAAGCTGCGCCTCACGGGCATCACGTTCGAAGAGGGCAAGGCTCCTGCCGGAGCTGTCGAAGGCGGCGTCGCGCTTGTCGAGACGACGCTTGGACGCGCGCGCTTCAACGAGCTGCTCCCGGCCGACTACCCCTACGTCGAGGACACGATGACCAAGGGACGTCTGTCCGGTGTCGTCAACTACCTTGCAGAGCGGTACTCGAAGGACGAGGTTGCAGACACCCTCGACCGCATCAAGGACTCCGGCTTCTACTGGGCTACCCGCTCCGGCATCTCGATCGCACTGAGCGACCTCGTCACGCCGGACTCGAAGCGCGAGATCGTCGAGCGCACCGAGGCCGAGGTTGCCGAGCTGCGCAACGAGTGGCAGGTCATGGGCGCGATCTCCGAGAAGGAGTACCGCGGAGAGGTCATCAAGAAGTGGGAAGCTGCAACCGCGCTCGTCGCTGACGAGATGCAGGCCGCTTTCCCGTCGACCAACTCCATCCACCGCATGGTGACGGCAGGTGCAAACGGTAACTGGCTGCAGGTTCGCCAGATCGCCGGTATGCGCGGCCTCGTTGCAAACCCGAAGGGTGAGACCATTCCTCGCCCGATCGTGCACTCGTACCGTGAGGGCCTGACGGTTGCCGAGTACTTCATCTCCACGCACGGTGCTCGTAAGGGTCTGGCCGACACCGCTCTCCGTACGGCTGACTCCGGCTACCTGACGCGTCGTCTTGTTGACGTCTCGCAGGACGTCATCATCCGTGAGGACGACTGCGGCACGGCTCGTGGCCTCGACATGCAGATCGCGCACGTCACCGAGGGTGGCGAGATCGTGGTCGACGACAACGTCGAGAACGCGGTCTACGCCCGCAGCATCTCGGTCGACGCGGTTGACGCCGACGGCAACGTCGTCGCAGCCGCCGGCACTGACATGGGCGACGTCGTGATCGAGCAGCTCATGGATGCGGGCATCACCGAGGTCAAGATCCGTTCTGTCCTCACCTGTGAGTCCAGCGTCGGCGTCTGCGCGGCCTGCTACGGCCGTGCGCTCGCCACGGGCAACCTCGTCGACATCGGTGAGGCAGTTGGCATCATCGCCGCACAGTCCATCGGTGAGCCTGGTACTCAGCTCACGATGCGTACGTTCCACTCCGGTGGTGTGTCGAGCGCTGGTGACATCACGCAGGGTCTGCCTCGAGTTCAGGAGCTCTTCGAAGCCCGCACCCCGAAGGGCGCATCGCCGCTCGCCGAGGCTGCAGGTCGCATCGAGATCCAGGACACCGACAAGGCTCGCAAGATCGTCCTCCACCCGGACAACGGAGACGAGCCGCACATCTACCCGGTGCTGAAGCGCGCTGAGCTCCTCGTTGAGGACGGCCAGCACGTCACGCACGGACAGCAGCTGCACGAGGGTCCCATCGACCCGAAGGACGTGCTGCGCGTCAAGGGTGCCCGCGAGGTGCAGAAGTACCTCGTCGGCGGTGTGCAGGGCGTCTACCGTTCGCAGGGTGTGCCGATTCACGACAAGCACATCGAGGTCATCGTCCGTCAGATGCTCCGTAAGATCACGGTCATCGACCACGGCGAGACCGATATGCTGCCGGGTGAGCTGGCTGATGGGCAGCGCTTCGCGTCCATCAACCGCGCAGCCGTCATGTCGGGCCGCAAGCCCGCCACGGGTCGTCAGGAAGTCATGGGAATCACGAAGGCGTCGCTTGCGACCGAGTCGTGGCTCTCGGCGGCTTCGTTCCAGGAGACGACCCGCGTGCTCACGCAGGCCGCCATGGAAGCGACCACCGACCCGCTGGTCGGCCTCAAGGAGAACGTCATCATCGGGCGCCTCATCCCCGCCGGTACTGGTCTGACCAAGTACCGCGAGATGTCGGTCGAGCCGACCGACGAGGCGCGCGCCGAGCGCTACCCGTTCGGTGCCGACGAGGGTAGCTTCGACGAGAACGACCTCACGTTCGTCGACTTCGAGGCATTCTCGAGCGACGACTTCGGCGGTTCGAACTTCAGCTAGCTCTGAAGTGGCGTCGGCTCGCCGGCGTACCAGTGCAAACGCCCCCACCCGTTCCGGGTGGGGGCGTTCGCGCGTCTGCGGCTTGTCACCCGAGAGAAGCGAGCGAGCAGCCCTAACGTTGGCGTCATGAGTGACGACACGCGCGCGCCTCGCCAGCCCTTCGACGACGGCCCCCAGCCGGAAGCAGGCATCGAAGCGGGCGAACCCCGAGAGCTGCCAGACGTCCAGGACCAGCTCGAGGCGGCCCTCGCCCGCAGCCGAGGGATCGGGGAGGACGGCGACGTCGCCGCCGGTGAGGTGCTCGCCGGAGATGACCTCGCGTTCGACGGCCGAGCGGAGGCGCCGACGGACCCGGCGCTCGCACCGCAGGAGGACGTCACCGTCGCCTTTGCAGACCTGCTAGCAGCAGGCAACGCTGGTGAGCCGGACAACGCGGGTGGGCCGGACAACGCGGGTGGGCCAGACAACGCGGTTTGGGCTGACCCGAACGCAACCGTTGGCCTCGACAGGGATGAGCTCGCCGCGGTGCTCGCGAACGGTCCCGTGGAGCGCTCAGGCGAAGGGGAACCAGACCCCGCGCAGTCCTCCGCGGGGGAGGCCCAGGCTGATGGGACGCTCCAGTCCGACGTACCGTCGCCTGTTGCTGGCGCGTCGGACGCTGAAGCCCTGTCACACACCGATGCCCCCTCACAAGCTGAGCCTCACGGGGTGGCCGAGGAGAACGAGGCGCACTCCGGGGCAGACTCCCTTGAGGATTCCGGCTTCGCGGAGGTCCCCGTCGCCGAGCGCGTGATCCCCGAGGAAGACGACGCGGCGATGTTCCCCGTCACGGAACCGGTTCCGGCACAGGACCTCGCGGCCAACGCGATCGACGCCGAGTCGGTCGCCGCCATCACGGTCGACGCAGCCGGCTCCGCAACCGCGCCAGACGACGACACGGACGCGCCCAGACGCACGCTCGAGATCGACCGCACGGCCGCCAGGGTCGCCGCGGTGGTGCCTGCTGCTGCCCTGTCCACCAGCAACGTCGACGGGTCGTTGAACGACACCCGATCGGACGAACCAGGAGCCTCGGACGCCCGTGACGTGGACGGCGATGCGGGACGCACCGAGATGCTCGTCACGGAGACCGTGACCGAGCAGCTCTCCGACGACGGCGAGAGTGTCGAAGCCGTCACCGTCACCAAGCGCGTCGACGTCGTCGACAGCGCGAGTGTCGTCAACGACGAACCGGCTGCACTGGCGACGGGCGCGGACACTCGAGACACGTCCGAAGTCTCTGGGCCCGCTGAATCCAGTGACGCCGCTGACGCCACTGGCGCCACTGAGGCGACCTCGACGGAGCAAGACGGCCTTGGTTCCCCGGCTGCGCTGACAGCCAGCGAGACCGACACCCAGGAGCCTCTCCGCGACGGTGAGACCGACAGTGGGACCGACGGCGGGGCCTCTGCTGGCGCATCAGCCGCATCCGGTGACGACGACTCCACCTTCGCTCCGCTCAGGCTCTCCGCCCCGACCGACAGCGATGACCTCGCGCCCGTTAAGCCGAAGAAGCGCGGCAACCGGATGTTCGCGGTCTTCGTGGCGCTCGTCGCGTCCGTGGTGTTCGCCGCGCTCTACCTGCTCGCGTTCGCGCTCCTGCGCACGGCGTTCAATACCGGTCTCGACCCGATCGGCGAGGCCTCCGAGTTCGCGATCACCGCGGCCTTCACGGTTCCCGTCACGGTGTTCGCGGCGTTCGGAGTCCTCTGGGCCCTCATCGTGAACCGGGCCGGCTGGTGGGCCTACGTGCTCGGAGGCTTCCTCGCCGCCGTGCTTGTCGCCGCCGGCTACTACTTCGGTGCGGCCCTCCAGCAGCACCTCGCCGACGGCCTGCCGATCACGACCATCCAGCTCGACGAGGTACTCGCGAAGTTCCGCGCCTCCGAGCACCTGCTGACGGCGCTCGTCGCCGCCATCGCCGCCAGAGAGGCATTCACGTGGGTGGGCGGAATCGCCGCGGCTCGCGGCCGCCGGGTCTCGCGAGCGAACCGCAGGGCCAAGCTCAGCTACGAGAAGCGCATGGCGGAGCGCGCGGCCGAGACCGCCGAGGCGAACGGCGTCGCGGAGTGAGCGGCGACCAGGTCAGGCGCCTGACGCTGCCGAGCGGCGACTTCCCGGCGTTTCCGCAGATCTCCATCGACGTGCCCGCTGGGTGGGAGCCGCTGCAGTGGGCGGGTTCCGTGCTGGGCGCGCGGCACCTCGTCGCCACTAACGGCTTCAACCCCAACGTGCTGGTCACGATCGAGCGGTGGCCAGGCACCATCTCGCACGAGGATGCGCTGACGGTACTGCGGCAGCGCATCACGCAGGGTGGCGGCAAGGAACGCTCTGCTGAGTCCTCGGCGGAGGGTCAGCCCTCGCACTACGTGGAGTCCACGCAGCAGGACCCGAGACTCGGCGGGCTCGAGGTCCGCTCCAAGATGGTTGTCCTCCATCGTGGCCCCGTCACCGAGATCGTCACGGCGGTTGGGACGAGCACGGCAGCGCAGTCGGCGCACATCGGCAAGGACATCGCGGCGATCGTCCGCGGCCTGCAGGTCGAGGTCGCGTCCTGAGCGAAGCAGTGCAAGCATGATCGAGAGCTCCGACGCCGAGCTGCCCCCAGACCCCGGCTCGTCGTGGGGGAGGGCCGCCACCTGGGGAGCCGTCAGCGGCCTGGTCTTCGCGTCTCTTGTCATCGCCACGTGGGGCTTCGTGGCGCTCGGCCTCGACCGCGACGTCATCGACCTCCCCGGAGTCGGGATCCTCGTCGCCCCGCTGTCCGTGGCCGCGGCGACCGTCATCGTGGCCCTGTCCGCTGCGCTCGCGCTCCGGCGGCGGTTCGGTGGCAAGCCGGGATCCCTGTGGGTCTCACTCCCAGGCAGTCTGCTCGCCTGGCTCGCCTTCGCGCTCGTCTCCGGCATTGTTGCCTCTGGGACGCGACCGGAACCAGGTGAGACGGATGCGCTCTCGCCGCTCGCGAGCGAGGTTGCGGTCGGGCTCTCGACGGGCCCTTTCGGTCTGGCAATCGTGCCACTCGCGGCCATCGTCATCGTCGCGGTGGTGCTTTCCACGGCTCGACCCGCCGGACGCGATCGGGGTGCCGCTTGACCCTGCAAAACTCACGGGGTAGGATTTTTCGGTGCGCGCGCCCTGTCGCGCCCAAAACCGTGCGAACGTTGAAACTGTGAAGAAACTGCAGCTCAACGCGCAACTGTAAGCAACGCCAGTCGCCTCGACTGCCACCGCTTCACCAACCAGCGATACCAGAGATTTTGTACCGCCGGTCGGTTATCAAGAGGCAAACAGTGCCTCGTAGGCACAGGAATCGTGCTTACCACGATCACGCAGTACAAAACCAAGGAGATTATTCGTGCCAACAATTCAGCAGTTGGTCCGCAAGGGCCGCCGCCCCAAGGCGTCGGCGTCCAAGACGCCAGCCCTGAAGGCCAACCCTCAGCAGCGCGGGGTTTGCACCCGCGTCTACACCACGACGCCTAAGAAGCCGAACTCGGCGCTCCGCAAGGTCGCTCGTGTCAAGCTGTCGAACGGCACCGAGGTGACCGCCTACATCCCAGGTGAGGGCCACAACCTCCAGGAGCACTCGATGGTGCTCGTCCGCGGCGGTCGTGTGAAGGACCTCCCGGGTGTGCGGTACAAGATCGTCCGCGGTGCACTTGACACCCAGGCAGTGAAGAACCGCAAGCAGGCTCGCAGCCGTTACGGCGCGAAGATGGAGAAGAAGTAATGCCACGTAAGGGTCCAGCCCCGAAGCGCCCCGTGGTCGCCGACCCCGTGTACGGCGCCCCCATCGTCAGCCAGCTCGTCAACAAGATTCTTCTTGATGGCAAGAAGGGCCTCGCCGAGCGCATCGTCTACGACGCACTCGAGGGTGTCGCTGCCAAGTCGGAACTCGACGCAGTCGCGACCCTGAAGAAGGCGCTCGACAACGTGCGCCCCACGCTCGAGGTTCGCTCGCGTCGCGTCGGCGGCTCGACGTACCAGGTCCCGGTCGAGGTCAAGCCTCACCGTGCCAACACGCTCGCTCTCCGCTGGCTCACGAGCTACGCGAAGAACCGTCGCGAGAAGTCGATGACCGAGCGCCTCACGAACGAGATCCTCGACGCATCCAACGGCCTCGGTGCCGCGGTGAAGCGCCGTGAAGACACGCACAAGATGGCCGAGTCCAACAAGGCCTTCGCGCACTACCGCTGGTAATCCAGCAGCTGGTAGCCCTCACCACTCTCGCTTCAATCCTTTCGGAGGACACCCGTGGCACAGGACGTGCTTACTGACCTGAACAAGGTCCGCAACATCGGCATCATGGCGCACATCGATGCTGGCAAGACGACAACCACCGAGCGCATCCTGTTCTACACCGGTGTCAACCACAAGCTCGGCGAGACGCACGACGGCGCCTCGACGACGGACTGGATGGAGCAGGAGCAGGAGCGTGGCATCACGATCACCTCCGCTGCTGTGACGTCGTTCTGGAAGAAGAACCAGATCAACATCATCGACACGCCAGGTCACGTCGACTTCACCGTCGAGGTGGAGCGTTCGCTCCGCGTCCTCGACGGTGCAGTCGCCGTGTTCGACGGCAAGGAGGGCGTTGAGCCCCAGTCGGAGACCGTCTGGCGTCAGGCCGACAAGTACGACGTTCCGCGCATCTGCTTCGTCAACAAGATGGACAAGCTCGGCGCTGACTTCTACTTCACGGTCGACACGATCGTCAACCGCCTCGGCGCGAAGCCGCTCGTCATCCAGCTCCCTATCGGTGCTGAGAACGACTTCATCGGCGTCGTCGACCTGGTCGAGATGAACGCGAAGGTCTGGCCGAGCGACTCGAAGGGTGACACCACCCTCGGTGCGGCTTACGAGACGCAGGAGATCCCGGAAGACCTCAAGGAGCGCGCTGCGGAGTACCGCAACAAGCTGCTCGAGGCTGTCGCCGAGACCGACGACGCGCTCATGGAGCGCTTCTTCGCCGGCGAGGAGATCTCGATCCCCGAGGTCAAGGCCGCCATCCGCAAGCTCACGGTCACGAGCGAGATGTACCCGGTGCTCTGCGGCTCCGCGTTCAAGAACCGTGGCGTCCAGCCGATGCTCGATGCAGTCGTCGACTACCTCCCGTCGCCGCTCGACGTTCCTGCCGTTGTCGGCATGAACCCGCGCGACGAGTCGGAGGAGCTCACGCGTCGTCCGAGCGCGGATGAGCCGTTCGCGGCTCTCGCGTTCAAGATCGCCGTGCACCCGTTCTTCGGTCGTCTCATCTACACGCGCGTCTACTCGGGACACGTCCCGTCCGGCGCGCAGGTCGTCAACTCCTCGAAGGGCAAGAAGGAGCGCATCGGGAAGATCTTCCAGATGCACGCCAACAAGGAGAACCCGGTCGAGTCGATGACCGCTGGACACATCTACGCCGTCATCGGCCTCAAGGACACCATGACCGGTGACACCCTGAGCGACCCTGACAAGCAGATCGTCCTCGAGTCGATGACCTTCCCTGACCCCGTTATCGAGGTCGCGATCGAGCCGAAGACCAAGGCCGACCAGGAGAAGCTCGGAACGGCTATCCAGAAGCTGGCTGAGGAAGACCCGACGTTCCGCGTCATGCTCGACCAGGAGACCGGTCAGACGGTCATCAAGGGCATGGGCGAGCTCCACCTCGACATCCTCGTCGACCGCATGAAGCGCGAGTTCAAGGTCGAGGCGAACGTGGGCAAGCCCCAGGTCGCCTACCGCGAGACGCTCACCAAGGTCGTCGAGAAGTTCGACTACACCCACAAGAAGCAGACGGGTGGCTCCGGCCAGTTCGCCAAGATCCAGATCAAGCTCGAGCCGCTTGAGATGGACGCTGAGAAGACCTACGAGTTCGTGAACGCCGTCACCGGTGGTCGCGTGCCTCGTGAGTACATCCCATCCGTGGATGCTGGCATCCAGGATGCGATGCAGGTCGGCGTCCTCGCCGGCTACCCGATGGTCGGCGTCAAGGCGTCGCTCCTCGATGGTGCTGCACACGACGTCGACTCCTCGGAGATGGCGTTCAAGATCGCGGGTTCGATCGCGTTCAAGGAAGCAGCCCCCAAGGCCGGTCCCGTCATCCTCGAGCCGCTCATGTCGGTCGAGGTCCGTACTCCTGAGGAGTACATGGGCGACGTGATCGGCGACCTCAACTCGCGCCGCGGCCAGATCCAGTCGATGGAAGATGCCAGTGGTGTGAAGGTGGTGCGTGCACTCGTGCCGCTGTCGGAGATGTTCGGATACATCGGAGACCTGCGCAGCAAGACCTCTGGTCGTGCCGTGTACTCCATGACGTTCGAAACGTACGCCGAGGTCCCCAAGGCTGTTGCCGAGGAGATCATCCAGAAGAACCGGGGCGAGTAGCCCTTGCCGGCTCGGGTGACGCAGCGCGTCGCCCGAGCGGGTAACATTCATCACTGAAAACCCGGAAGTCAATCTGCGTCATTCGCGGACTGGCACCAACGACGTCCTAGGAGGACCACAGTGGCTAAGGCCAAGTTCGAGCGGACCAAGCCGCACGTAAACATCGGAACGATCGGTCACGTCGACCACGGCAAGACCACGCTCACCGCAGCGATCTCGAAGGTGCTTGCTGACAAGTACCCTTCGGCGACCAACGTGCAGCGTGACTTCGCGTCGATCGACTCCGCTCCGGAAGAGCGTCAGCGCGGTATCACGATCAACATCTCCCACGTCGAGTACGAGACGCCCAAGCGTCACTACGCTCACGTCGATGCTCCGGGTCACGCCGACTACATCAAGAACATGATCACGGGCGCTGCGCAGATGGATGGCGCAATCCTCGTGGTTGCCGCAACCGACGGCCCCATGGCTCAGACGCGTGAGCACGTTCTGCTCGCGAAGCAGGTCGGCGTGCCGTACCTCGTTGTTGCCCTGAACAAGGCTGACATGGTTGACGACGAGGAGATCCTGGAGCTCGTCGAGCTCGAGGTTCGCGAGCTCCTCTCGAGCCAGGACTACCCAGGCGACGACGCTCCTGTCGTCCAGGTTTCCGGCCTCAAGGCGCTTGAGGGCGACGAGAAGTGGGCCGAGAAGATCGTCGAGCTCATGCAGGCTGTCGACGACAACGTGCCGGAGCCCGTCCGCGACAAGGACAAGCCGTTCCTCATGCCCGTCGAGGACGTCTTCACGATCACCGGTCGTGGAACCGTCGTCACGGGTCGCGCCGAGCGTGGCACCCTCTCGATCAACTCTGACGTCGAGATCGTCGGCCTCCGCCCGACCGTCAAGACCACCGTCACGGGTATCGAGATGTTCCACAAGCAGCTCGACGAGGCGTGGGCCGGTGAGAACTGTGGTCTGCTCCTTCGTGGCACCAAGCGTGAGGACGTCGAGCGCGGTCAGGTCATCGTCGCTCCCGGTTCCGTCACGCCGCACACGAACTTCGAGGGCACTGCCTACATCCTCTCGAAGGACGAGGGTGGCCGTCACAACCCGTTCTTCACGAACTACCGCCCGCAGTTCTACTTCCGCACCACGGACGTGACCGGCGTCATCACCCTGCCCGAGGGCAAGGAAATGATCATGCCTGGTGACACCACGGACATGACGGTCGAGCTCATCCAGCCGATCGCTATGGAAGAGGGCCTCGGCTTCGCAATCCGTGAGGGTGGCCGCACGGTCGGCGCCGGCACGGTGACGAAGATCAACAAGTAAGCTTCCAGCTCACTTCGGAAAGGGTCGGACCTTCGGGTCCGGCCCTTTTCGTGTCCCCGCGCGATTCGCCCGGTGCCGCTGAATCTCGTATCTTGACCCCGGGTTCGCCGAATCGCGAACCGCGTTAGAATCGCACATTGTGCATCGGGCGCAGCCCCGCGGTCTCCCGAATCTCTTCGACGGAGCCCCGACGCACCAAGCGGAGGAACGCCCACCGCCTCAGCGCAGCCCCAGGAGCTCGACGAATGTCCGTACGCGCAGAACGCCCGACGAGCGCGACGCCTCGGCAGGCACCAAACCGCTACCGGACCGACATTCAAGGCCTGCGAGCGGTTGCATCGCTCCTCGTCGCCTCGTTCCACATCTGGTTCGGCACCGTCTCAGGGGGCGTCGATCTCTTCTTCGTCCTCGGCGGCTTCCTTCTCGCAACGACGCTCGTGGGCGAGCTCGAGCGGCGGGGGAGCATCCGCGCTTGGCAGTACATCAAGCGCACGGCTACACGTTTGTTCCCGATGGCCGGGCTGGTGCTGCTTGTCGTTTCGGTCGTCCTCCTCCTGACGGCCCCCGCGCTCTCCTTCCAGAGGAACGTCACAGACGTCTTCGCCGCGGCGACCTACTGGGAGAACTGGCGCCTCGCTGGAGACGCGACCGACTACATCGCGGCGGGGCACGACAAGTCCGCCGTGCAGCACTTCTGGGCCATGTCCGTGCAGGGGCAATCGACGCTGCTCCTGCTCGGCTTCGTCGTGATCCTGGGGCTCATCGCCAAGGCCGCGAAGTGGCCGGTCCGTCGCGTCGCGGTCGCGGGGTTCGCGCTCCTGACGGTCGCCTCCTTCGTTTACGCGCTCAACGGTGTCGCGATCGATCCCGTGCCCACGTACTACAGCACCTGGGCTCGCCTCTGGGAGTTCGGGATAGGAGCGCTCGCCGCCCTGCTCGTGACGCGCATCCACCTTCCTACGGTTGCGCGAGCGATCCTCGGCAGCCTGGGCCTCGCCCTCGTGTTGACGGCTGGTCTCCTGCCGAGCACCTGGCCGTACCCTGGCCTCATTGCGCTCTACCCGGTCGGGGGAGCACTGCTTGTACTCATCGCGGGGGCATCAGGTGCGCCGGCTGGCGGCAACCGGATCCTGACGTGGAAGCCGCTCGTGTGGCTCGGCGGATTCTCCTACGGGTTGTACTTGTGGAGCTGGCCGATCCTCAAGCTGTTCGTAGAGATCTTCCCGGAGCGCGCAGAACCCGTCTCCTTAGTCGATGGCGTCCTGCTCCTGGCCGTGTCGATCGGCGTCGCCTGGTCAGCGAACAGGGGGCTCAAGCTGCTCGGTCGGATTCGGAATCCCATCGCGCCGATCGACTCGACGGCGCCCAAGTGGAAGCCGAACCCGCGCCTGATCACCTCGGCAACGGTGCCGCTCGTGGCACTCGTCGCGTTCTACGGTGTCCAGATCGCACCCCAGGTGCACGAAGACGCCATCGAGGCGATCGGGGTAGCTCCGGCGGTCGACAGCCAGGAGGACCTCTCCGCGGTCATCGCGGAGTCCATCGCAGAGCCGAGCGTGCCAGACGGAAGGCTCATCAGCGGCGCCGAGGCGCGCAGCGAGGAGTGGGAGCTCGACGATTGCGTTTCCGTCGCATCCGACGAAGCGCTCGAACGCTGCGCGTACGGCAGCGCGGATGCCGACCGCGAGGTCTGGCTCGTCGGGGACTCCCAGGCTGTGACCTGGGCGCCCGGGTTCAGGGAAGCGCTCGGCGACGACACACGGCTGCAGCTCCTCGGCCTCTCGATGTGTCCGTTCACCTCTGGTGCTGGACTCGACAGCATCGAGCACTACAGAGAGACCTGCGAGGGCCATAACAACTGGGTTGTCGACCTCGCCGCTGAGGGGAGACCGGACGTCGTCGTCATCTCCTACGGCGCGTGGTGGGTCGGCGATGGCTATGAGCACCTCGGGGACGATGTCGGAATGGACCTTGGGCGAGGCAGCAGCGAGTACGTTCGCGCCCTCACCGAACTCGGAATCCGGGTCGTCTGGCTCGACTCAGTGCCGCCGACCCGGGACCTCGATGAGTGTATGGAGGCGTCGACGAGCTCAGAGGCTGGACGCTACTGCGAGACGCCGTTCGGTGCGGAGCGCCAGCAGCGCGTCGACGAGCTGGCTGAGGTCATGGGGGAGTCTGGCGCAACAGTCGTTCCGACCACTGCGTGGTTCTGCGACGTCGACGCGGCGGCCTGCCCGAACGTCGTCTCGGGGATGCCCGTGCACAGCGATCCGACGCACATCGGGCGTCAGTACTCGCTCTACCTTTCGAAGGTCATCGCGGACCGCGTCCTCGCCCCGCTCGGCCTCTGACCTCCGGATCTGAGACACGCGACACGCCCGGGTTGCAAGAACGGCCCCGTCCGGTCTAAACTCGGTGAGTTCAGTATTTCGGGGCGCGGCGCTAGTCGTGTGTTCGAATCACTGCCCGGAGTGTGCATAAGCGCCCCGCGTCTACGGCAACTGTCGCAAGACGCCTGGTGTGCAGCTTAGGCCGCCGGCAGCAGAGCAAAGCTCCGGCCAAAGGACAACGCCTCACCGAGGTTGCGTCTGGAAGGCCGTCCATCAGCTTGAGTACACTCCTGTGCTCCGAGCAGGTGAACTTGACAGAAAAACAGTGGTGCGAATCCCGGCGTGAAGACGCCACGGGGTTGCATGCGAAGCCGCAATGGCGGCACGTCATTGAGAGAGAGAGTCAACCATGGCGGGACAGAAGATCCGCATTCGACTGAAGTCGTATGACCACGAGGTCATCGACAGCTCGGCGCGCAAGATCGTCGACACCGTAACCCGTGCTGGCGCCTCCGTCATCGGCCCGGTGCCCCTTCCTACCGAGAAGAACGTGATCGCCGTGATCCGTAGCCCTCACAAGTACAAGGACAGCCGCGAGCACTTCGAGATGCGCACCCACAAGCGTCTGATCGACATCGTCGACCCGACGCCGAAGGCCGTCGACTCGCTCATGCGTCTCGACCTTCCGGCCGACGTCAACATCGAGATCAAGCTCTAGGGAAACACATGTCTACCGCTACCAAGACGTTCAAGGGACTGCTGGGCACGAAGCTCGGCATGACCCAGGTCTGGGACGCTGAAAACCGTCTCGTCCCCGTCACGGTCATCCAGGTGAGCACCAACGTCGTCACCGAGATCATGACCGTCGAAAAGAACGGCTACGAAGCCGTTCAGATCGCCGCAGGCGCAATCGACCCGCGCAAGGTGAACAAGCCGGCAGCCGGCAAGTTCGCAGCAGCGGGCGTCACGCCGCGCCGCCACATCACCGAGCTCCGCACCGCTGATGCAGCCACGTACACGATCGGTCAGGAGCTCGGCGCAGACACGTTCGAGCCCGGCACGAAGATCGACGTCGTCGGCACCAGCAAGGGCAAGGGCTTCGCCGGTGTCATGAAGCGTCACAACTTCTCCGGTGTTGGCGCATCTCACGGTGCGCACAAGAACCACCGTCGCCCCGGCTCCATCGGTGCCTCCGCGACCCCCAGCCGTGTCTTCAAGGGCACGCGCATGGCTGGCCGGATGGGTGGCGACCGCGTCACCGTCCAGAACCTCACGGTTCACGCAGCCGACGCCGAGAAGGGCATCCTCCTCGTCAAGGGTGCTGTCCCCGGCCCCAAGGGTCGTCTCGTTTTCGTTCGCAACGCAGTGAAGGGGGCCTAGTTTCCTATGGCAACCAAGATTGACGTCACCGACGCAGCCGGCAAGAAGTCCGGCTCGGTCGAACTGCCTGCCGCCATCTTCGACGCGCAGACCAACGTCCCGCTGATCCACCAGGTTGTCGTCGCTCAGCGTGCGGCTGCTCGTCAGGGCACGCACAAGACGAAGAACCGTGGAGAGGTTTCCGGCTCCGGCCGCAAGCCGTTCAAGCAGAAGGGCACCGGCCGCGCCCGTCAGGGCTCGGTCCGCATGCCGCAGCACAAGGGTGGTGGCATCGTCCACGGACCGACGCCGCGTGACTACTCGCAGCGCACCCCCAAGAAGATGATTGCAGCTGCCCTCATCGGCGCACTGAGCGACCGCGCACGCGGTGGCCACCTGCACATCGTCGACTCCCTCGTCACGGGCGAGAAGGCCTCGACCAAGGTCGCAGCCGCAGCTATCGCGAAGGTCGCAACGGGACGCAACATCCTCGTTGTCCTCGACCGCAGCGACGAGCTCAGCCTCCTGAGCGTCCGTAACCTCCAGTCGCTTCACGTCCTGTTCGTTGACCAGCTCAACGCCTACGACGTGCTCGTCTCGGACGACATCCTCTTCACGAAGGCTGCTTACGACGCGTTCGTCGAGAGCAAGACCACCAAGGAGCAGGGCGCATGAGCGCAAACAACAAGGACCCGCGCGACATCATCTTCGCGCCGGTGATCTCCGAGAAGAGCTACAGCCTGATCGACCAGGGCAAGTACACCTTCGAGGTTGACCCCCGTTCGAACAAGACCGAGATCAAGCTCGCTATCGAGCAGATCTTCGACGTCAAGGTCGACAAGGTCAACACCTTGAACCGCACGGGCAAGACGCGCCGCACCCGCTTCGGGCTCGGCAAGCGCAAGGACACCAAGCGCGCCATCGTCTCGCTCAAGTCCGGCACCATCGATATCTTCTCGAACGCCGGTTAATCGAGAGCACAGAGGACGAATTCACATGGCTATTCGCAATTACAAGCCCACGACGCCAGGTCGTCGTGGAGCCTCGGTGTCCGAGTTCACCGAGATCACGCGCTCGACCCCTGAGAAGTCGCTGCTCCGCCCCCTGACGAAGTCGGGTGGCCGCAACAACCAGGGACGCATCACGACCCGTCACATCGGTGGTGGCCACAAGCGCCAGTACCGCGTTATCGACTTCCGTCGTAACGACAAGGACGGCGTGAACGCCAAGGTCGCTCACATCGAGTACGACCCCAACCGCACCGCTCGTATCGCGCTGCTGCACTTCTTCGACGGATCCAAGCGCTACATTCTGGCTCCGAACAAGCTCAAGCAGGGCGACATCATCGAGTCGGGCGCTGGCGCCGACATCAAGCCGGGCAACAACCTCCCGCTGCGCAACATCCCGACCGGTACGGTCATCCACGCTATCGAGCTCCGCCCAGGCGGCGGCGCGAAGATGGCGCGCTCGGCTGGAGCATCCGTTCGCCTCGTTGCGAAGGACGGCCCCTACGCCCAGCTGCGTCTGCCGAGCGGCGAAGTCCGCAACGTCGACGTGCGCTGCCGCGCAACGATCGGCGAGGTCGGCAACGCCGAGCAGTCGAACATCAACCTGGGCAAGGCCGGCCGCAAGCGCTGGCTCGGCGTTCGCCCGACTGTTCGTGGTGTTGTCATGAACCCGGTCGACCACCCGCACGGTGGTGGTGAGGGTCGTACGTCCGGTGGACGTCACCCGGTGAGCCCCTGGGGTAAGCCAGAAGGCCGCACCCGTCGCCCCAACAAGGAGAGCGACAAGCTCATCGTCCGCCGTCGCCCTGCCGGCAAGAAGCGTAAGTAGGAGATCAGAAGATGCCTCGCAGTCTCAAGAAGGGCCCCTTCGTCGACGAACACCTCTTCCAGAAGGTGGTCAAGCAGAACGAAGCTGGCTCGAAGAACGTCATCAAGACCTGGTCGCGCCGATCGATGATCGTGCCGGACATGCTCGGCCACACCATCGCCGTGCACGACGGACGCAAGCACATCCCCGTGTTTGTTACCGAAACCATGGTCGGCCACAAGCTCGGCGAGTTTGCACCGACCCGCACCTTCCGTGGACACGAGAAGGACGACAAGAAGGGTCGTCGCCGCTAACGCGGCGACGTGAAGGAGGAAAATATGGTGGAGTCAACCGCACGCGTGCGGCACATCCGCGTCACCCCTCAGAAGGCTCGTCGCGTCGTCAACTTGATCCGCGGCAAGCAGGCGCTTGAGGCGCTCGCAATCCTGAAGTTCGCACCTCAGGGTGCTTCTGAGCCGGTCTACAAGGTTGTTGCATCCGCAATCGCCAACGCACGCGTCAAGGCGGACAAGGACAGCCAGTTCCTTGACGAGCGCGACCTCTACATCGCCAAGGCGTTCGTAGACGAGGGTGCAACCCTCAAGCGCTTCCGTCCGCGTGCACAGGGACGAGCATTCCGCATCAACAAGCGCACAAGCCACATCACGGTTGTGCTGGCGACGCCGGAGCTCGCCGAGGCCGAGAAGGGGAGCAGCAAGTAATGGGCCAGAAGATCAATCCGTACGGCTTCCGTCTCGGAATCACGACCGACCACGTCTCACGTTGGTACGCAGACTCGACCAAGCCGGGTCAGCGCTACAGCGACTACGTCAAGGAAGACATTCGCATCCGCGAATACCTCCAGAAGTCGCTCGACCGCGCAGGCGTTTCCCGCATCGAGATCGAGCGCACCCGTGACCGCGTTCGCGTCGACATCTACACGGCACGCCCCGGCATCGTCATCGGACGTCGCGGAGCAGAGGCCGAGCGCATCCGCGCCGACCTCGAGAAGCTCACGGGCAAGCAGATCCAGCTGAACATCCTCGAGGTCAAGAACCCCGAGGCTGACGCTCAGCTGGTCGCGCAGGGCATCGCCGAGCAGCTCTCTGCTCGTGTCGCCTTCCGCCGTGCAATGCGCAAGGGCCTCCAGGGCGCTCAGCGTGCAGGTGCCAAGGGCATCCGCATCCAGGTCTCGGGCCGCCTCGGCGGCGCTGAAATGAGCCGCTCGGAGTTCTACCGCGAGGGACGCGTTCCGCTGCACACGCTCCGCGCCAACATCGACTACGGCTTCTACGAGGCCAAGACCACTTACGGTCGCATCGGTGTCAAGGTGTGGATCTACAAGGGCGATATGACCAACAAGGAACTCGCCCGCGAACAGGCCAACCAGAAGTCGTCCCGTGGGGACCGTAACGACCGCTCCCGTCGTGGCCCGCGCCGCGACAACGAGAAGCAGGTCGCCGCAGGAGTTGAGGCGTAACCATGTTGATTCCACGTCGAGTCAAGCACCGTAAGCAGCACCGCCCGGACCGCAGCGGCATGTCGAAGGGTGGCAACACCGTCTCGTTCGGAGAGTTCGGCATCCAGGCGCTCACGCCGTCCTACGTCACGAACCGTCAGATCGAGGCAGCTCGTATCGCGATGACCCGCCACATCAAGCGTGGCGGCAAGGTCTGGATCAACATCTACCCGGACCGCCCGATGACCGCTCGCCCCGCTGAGACCCGTATGGGTTCCGGTAAGGGTGCAGTCGACTCCTGGGTTGCGAACGTCAAGCCCGGCCGCGTCCTCTTCGAGGTCGCCGGCGTCAGCGAGGAGCTCGCTCGCGAGGCCCTCACTCGCGCCATCCACAAGCTGCCGCTCAAGGCACGCATCATTTCGCGCGAGGAAGGCGAGTAATCATGGCGATTGGTACCAAGGAGCTCGCCACCACCGAGCTCGACAACTTCGAAGACGGACGTCTCGTCGAGGAGCTCAAGAAGGCCAAGGAAGAGCTGTTCAACCTGCGCTTCCAGGCCGTGACCAACCAGGTCGAAGAGCGTGGACGCATCCGTCAGGTAAAGCGCGACATCGCGCGCATCTACACGGTGATCCGCGAGCGTGAGCTCGGGATCCGCGCAACCCCGGCCCCGGTCGAGAAGCCGGCCAAGAAGTCGAAGGCCACCAAGGCTTCGAAGAAGGCCGAAGCCCCTGCGGCTGCGCCCGAGGCTGAGAACGAGGAGACCAAGTAATGGCTGAAAGCACGACACAGCCCGAGGCAGCGGAAGAAGCGCTCGAGCGCAACGACCGCAAGACCCGGCGCGGCTACGTCACGAGCGACAAGATGGACAAGACCATCACCGTCTCGGTCGAAGAGCGCGTCAAGCACCCCCTTTACGGCAAGGTGCTCCGCCGCTCGAGCAAGGTCAAGGCGCACGACGCCGACAACCAGGCCGGCATCGGCGACCTCGTCCTGATTGCAGAGACCCGTCCCCTCAGCGCTACCAAGCGCTGGCGCCTGGTCGAGATCCTGGAGAAGGCGAAGTAGGCCTCGCCTCTTCGACCTCTCAGCGAAGGAATTTGACACATGCTTCAGCAAGAATCCCGAGTCCGCGTCGCCGACAACACCGGCGCCAAGGAACTCCTCACGATCCGCGTACTCGGTGGCTCCGGCCGCCGCTACGCGGGAATCGGTGACGTCATCGTCGCGACCGTCAAGGACGCGATCCCTGGCGGCAACCTCAAGAAGGGTGAGGTCGTCAAGGCCGTCATCGTTCGCACAGTCAAGTCGACCCGTCGTCCCGACGGCTCGTACATCAAGTTCGACGAGAACGCAGCGGTCATCCTCAAGGGTGACAACGAGCCGCGTGGCACTCGAATCTTCGGACCGGTCGGTCGCGAGCTTCGCGACAAGAAGTTCATGAAGATCGTGTCGCTCGCTCCGGAGGTGATTTAACCCATGGCAACGATCCGCAAGGGCGACCTGGTTCAGGTCATCTCTGGTCCGACGCAGGCTCGCGGTGGAGACCGCGGCAAGCAGGGCGAGGTCCTCGAGGTGCTCCGCGAGGAGAACCGCGTCCTCGTCCAGGGCATCAACTTCGTGACCAAGCACGTTCGCGTCGGTCAGACGCAGCGTGGCACGAAGACGGGTGGCATCGAGACCGTCGAGGCCCCCATCCACATCTCAAACGTCGCACTCGTCGACCCCGAGACCAAGCAGCCGGCTCGCACCGGTGTGCAGGTCGAAGAGGTCACGAAGGACGGCGTGACCAAGACGGTGCGCACGCGCGTCTTCAAGTCCTCGCGCCGCGCAGCTAAGCCTGCGAAGGCCGAGAAGGCTGCCAAGGCCGACAAGGCCGACAAGGCTGAGAAGGCTGAGAAGAAGCCAGCGACGAAGGCTAAGGCCGCCGCACCGAAGAAGAAGGACGACGAGTAGATATGACTGACATCGCCACGGAGGCTGGCAAAATCCAGCCCCGTCTCAAGCTGAAGTACCGCGACGAGCTCAAGGCTCAGCTGCAGGCAGACCTCGGCGTGAGCAACGTCCACCAGGTTCCGGGTCTCGTGAAGATCGTCGTGAACATGGGTGTTGGCGAGGCAGCTCGCGACGGCAAGATCATCGAAGGTGCCATCACGGACCTCACGGCGATCACGGGCCAGAAGCCCAAGGTCACCAAGGCCACGAAGTCCATCGCGCAGTTCAAGCTGCGTGAGGGCCAGCCGATCGGCGCGCACGTCACGCTGCGCGGCGACCGCATGTGGGAGTTCCTCGACCGCCTGCTCTCGCTCGCTCTTCCCCGTATCCGCGACTTCCGTGGTCTCAACGACCGCCAGTTCGACGGCAACGGAAACTACACCTTCGGCCTCACGGAACAGGTAATGTTCCATGAGATCGATCCAGACAAGATCGACCGCACACGCGGTATGGACATCACCGTCGTAACGACGGCGAAGAACGACGACGAAGGCCGTGCCCTCCTGGGCAAGCTCGGGTTCCCGTTCCACGCAGGTCTCCAGCAGAACTAGTCTGAACACCCGAGGGTCACGGCGCATGCCGTGACCCCATCGGGCTGTTGCAACCGCAGCGGCCCGTCCACCACAGGTCGCGGGGCCGTGTACGGCCCCGCGAAACCAGGCGAAAGGCACTCATCATGACGATGACAGATCCCGTCGCAGATATGCTGACGCGACTGCGCAACGCGAACTCGGCGCACCACGACTCCGTGTCGATGCCGAGCTCGAAGCTCAAGTCCCACATTGCCGACATTCTCAAGCGCGAGGGTTACATCACCGACTGGACAGTCGAAGATGCACGAGTGGGCCAGACCCTCACTCTCTCGCTGAAGTTCGGTCCGAACCGCGAGAGGTCGATCGTCGGCATCAAGCGCGTCTCCAAGCCAGGTCTCCGCGTGTACGCGCGCTCGACCGAGCTGCCTAGCGTCCTCGGCGGCCTCGGCATTGCCATCCTGTCCACCTCCTCTGGTCTCCTCACGGACCGCCAGGCCGAGCAGAAGGGCGTAGGCGGAGAAGTCCTCGCCTACGTGTGGTAATCCGTCATGTCACGAATTGGTCGTCTCCCGATCAGCGTCCCAGCCGGCGTTGACATCAAGATCGACGCGCAGAACGTCACCGTCAAGGGCCCGAAGGGCGAGCTCGCACTCGTCGTCTCGAACCCCATCGAGGTCAAGCTCGAAGACGGTCAGGTTCTCGTCACGCGTCCGAACGACGAGCGCGAGTCACGTGCACTGCACGGCCTGACCCGCACGCTCATCAACAACAACATCATCGGCGTCACCGAGGGCTACACCAAGAAGCTCGAGGTCGTTGGAACCGGTTACCGCATCGTTTCCAAGGGCACGGGCGTCGAGTTCGCACTCGGCTACTCGCACCCGATCAACGTTGAGCCCCCCGCAGGCATCTCGTTCCAGGTCGAGGGCAACAACAAGCTCACGGTTGTCGGAATCGACAAGCAGGCCGTCGGCGAGGTCGCAGCGAACATCCGCAAGCTCCGCCTCCCCGAGCCCTACAAGGGCAAGGGCGTGCGTTACGAGGGCGAGCAGATCCGCCGCAAGGCCGGAAAGTCAGGTAAGTAACCATGGGACTCGGAACTCGAGGAAAGAGCAAGCAGGCTGCGACCCGTCGCCGCCACGTCCGCCTTCGCAAGAAGGTCTCGGGCGACGCGCAGCGTCCCCGTCTCGTCGTCACGCGTTCAGCGCGTCACGTCTTCGTCCAGGTTGTCGACGACACCAAGGGCATCACGCTCGCATCCGCCTCCACCATGGAAGCTGAGCTGCGCGCGTTCGAGGGCGACAAGTCCGCCAAGGCAAAGCGTGTCGGCGAGCTCGTCGGCGCACGCGCCAAGGACGCCGGCATCGAAAGCGTGGTCTTTGACCGCGGCGGCAACAAGTACGCCGGTCGCGTCGCGGCCATCGCTGATGGAGCACGAGAGGCAGGGCTGAACCTGTGACCGAGAAAATCGACACCAACACGCCCGACAACATGACCGACACGCCCGTTGAGACGGCCGCGTCGAGCGAGTCGGCACAGCGCGAAGGCGGAAGCGGACGCGACAACAACCGTCGCGGCGGCGGTCGCGGCGAGCGCGGCGGACAGGGTGGCGGTCGTGACCGCAACTCCCGCGATGACAAGAGCCAGTTCCTGGAGCGCGTCGTCACCATCAACCGCGTCTCCAAGGTCGTCAAGGGCGGTCGTCGCTTCGCGTTCACCGCGCTCGTCGTCGTCGGAGACGGCAACGGACTCGTGGGCGTCGGCTACGGCAAGGCCCGTGAGGTACCGCTGGCCATCTCCAAGGGCGTCGAAGAGGCGAAGAAGAACTTCTTCCGCGTCCCGCGCGTCCTGAAGACGATCCCGCACCCCGTGCAGGGTGAGGCAGCTGCAGGCGTCGTCCTGCTCCGCCCCGCCGCTGCAGGTACCGGTGTTATCGCCGGTGGCCCCGTCCGCGCCGTACTCGAGTGCGCGGGAATCCACGACGTCCTGTCGAAGTCGCTCGGTTCGTCGAACACGATCAACATCGTGCACGCAACCGTCGCGGCCCTGAAGCAGCTCGAGGAGCCGCGCGCCGTCGCAGCTCGTCGTGGCCTGCCCGTCGACCAGGTCGTCCCGCAGCGCATCCTGCGTGCCGAGGCCAACGCGGCCAAGGCAGCAGCCGAAGCACAGAAGGTTGGTGCCTGATGGCCGCGAGTCTCAAGGTGACCCAGATCAAGTCCAAGATCAGCGAGAAGCAGAACCAGCGCGACACACTGCGCTCGCTCGGCCTCAAGCGCATTGGCGACACCGTCGTGAAGCCGGACAACTCGGTGAACCGTGGCTACGTCAAGACAGTCGCTCACCTGGTCTCAGTTGAGGAGATTTCCGAATGAGCAAGAACGAGAACGAGAAGGACGTGACCTCCGAGCCTCAGCTCAAGGTCCACCACCTCCGTCCCGCTCCCGGCGCCAAGAAGTCCAAGACGCGCGTTGGCCGCGGTGAGGGCTCCAAGGGCAAGACCGCCGGTCGCGGTACCAAGGGCTCGAAGGCGCGCACGACAGTGCGTATCGGCTTCGAGGGTGGCCAGATGCCGCTGCACATGCGTACGCCGAAGCTGCGCGGGTTCAAGAACCCGTTCCGCGTCGAGTACCAGGTTGTCAACCTCTCCAAGCTGGCCGAGCTCTTCCCCGAGGGTGGCGATGTCACCATCGCTAACCTCGTGGCAAAGGGCGCGGTTCGCAAGAACGAGCCCGTCAAGGTGCTCGGCAATGGCGAGATTGCGGTTAAGCTGAACGTCGCGGTCGACAAGGTCTCCAGCTCAGCAGAGCAGAAGATCGTTGCCGCCGGCGGTTCCGTCAAGTAGCAACTCCAAGCGGGGGTCGGCGGTTGCCGACCCCCGCTTGTCTCTTTCACGAGAAATGAAAGCAGGAACGTAGTGTTCAGTGCCGTCGCACGAGTGTTCAAGACTCCGGATCTTCGTCGCAAGATCCTCTTCACGCTCGCTATGGTCGCCATCTACCGGATCGGCACCGCGGTTCCTGGCCCCTTTGTGAACTACGTCAATGTGCAGCAGTGTCTCGACACGGGTACGCAGATGGCCGGTCTCTACGACATGGTCAACCTGTTCTCCGGTGGCGCGCTGCTGCAGTTGTCGATCTTCGCGCTGGGCATCATGCCGTACATCACGGCGTCGATCATCACGCAGCTGCTGCGTGTGGTCATCCCGCACTTCGAGGCGCTCCATAAGGAGGGTCAGGCCGGTCAGTCGAAGCTCACGCAGTACACGCGGTACCTGACCATCGCCCTCGCGATCCTGCAGGCGACAACGCTCGCCACAGTCGCGAAGTCGGGGACACTGTTCGGAACGGGCAACGCTGCCTGCGAGAACGTCCTCGACATGCTCAACGAGTCGGCCGCGACGCCGGAGAACGCCGTCATCAACATGGTGCGCGTTGTCCTCATGGTCGCAGCGATGACCGCCGGTACCGCAGTCATCATGTGGATGGCCGAGCTCATCACCGAGCGCGGCGTCGGCAACGGTATGTCGCTGCTCATCTTCACGTCGATCGCCGCCTCGTTCCCGTCCGCGTTTGGAGCGATCGCCGCCGGCACCGGTGGAATGACGACGCTTGTCATCGTCATCGCGATCGGCCTTCTCATCATGATGGCCGTCGTCTTCGTCGAGCAGTCGCAGCGTCGCATCCCGGTGCAGTACGCCAAGCGCATGGTCGGGCGTCGCACGTACGGGGGCAACAGCACGTACATCCCGATCAAGGTGAACCAGGCCGGCGTTATCCCGGTCATCTTCGCCTCGTCGCTCCTTTACCTGCCCGCGCTCGTCGCGCAGTTCAACCAGCCCGCAGCGGGGGAGACCCCGCCTGAATGGGTCACCTGGGTCATGAACAACTTCACGACCGGCGACCACCCGCTCTACATGGCGGTGTACTTCCTCCTCATCATCGGCTTCACCTACTTCTACGTGGCGATCGCCTTCAACCCGGAGGAAGTCGCAGAGAACATGCGCAAGCACGGCGGCTTCGTGCCCGGCATCCGTGCAGGCCGACCCACTGCCGAGTACCTCAACTTCGTACTCACGCGAATCACGTTCGCTGGCTCGCTGTACCTGGGTGTGCTCGCGCTCATCCCGCTCATCGCACTTTCCACGGTCAACGCCAACGCCAACTTCCCGTTCGGCGGCGCGTCCATCCTCATCGTCGTCGGTGTCGGCCTTGAGACGGTGAAGCAGATCGACGCTCAACTCCAACAACGCAACTACGAGGGGCTTCTCCGATGACACATCACGACCAGACCTTCCGCCTGCTCATCGTCGGTCCCCCCGGGGCCGGTAAGGGAACCCAGGCCGTAGGCATCGCCGAGGCGTTCGGTGTACCCGCGATCTCCACGGGCGACATCTTCCGTGCCAACATCAAGAACGGCACGAACCTCGGCATCCAGGTTCGCGAGATCATCGAGAGCGGCAACCTCGTTCCCGACTCGCTCACGAACGAACTCGTGCGGGACCGTCTGACCGAGGCCGACGCCGCGGCGGGCTTCCTGCTCGACGGCTACCCGCGCACGTTGGAGCAGGTGGCGTTCCTCACCCAGCTCCTCGCCGATCAGGGAAACGCGATCGACGCCGTCATCGAGCTCAAGGTCGAGGTCGACAGCGTTGTAGAGCGCCTTCGCCGCCGTGCCCTCGAGCAGGGCCGCGCCGACGACACGGAAGAAGCTATCCGCCACCGCCAGAACGTCTACCTGCAGGAGACGGCTCCCTTGCTGGAGACCTACTCGGCACGGGGCGTGCTCGTGAGCGTCAACGGTTTCGGCACGGTTGAGGAAGTTCGCAACCGTATCTTGGCTGCGCTCGAGGAGCGTGGCCTTCGTCACCCGCTGCATCGCCTGAGCGGCAAGTAGCCCGCACTCAGCACCACACGTCAGGACCCGCGCGGAGAACACTCTGCGCGGGTCCTTTCTGTATCCGGCCAGAATCTGCTTCTGGTTAGAACGCACGCGTCGGTCTGATCGCCGTACTTTTCGTCCCTGGCCCGGCGTGGTTCGACTCCGCTAGCTTTGCCGTGGCGGCTCCCCACCCAGCGGGCGCCGCATGAACCCTGCTGACAAGGTTGTCCAGGAATGGAGACGTCTATGTCCTCGCCCGCGGCTGAGCCCCACGACCTCATTGACTTTGATGTGCTGTTGAGCGCTGACGAGCTCGCGCTGCGCCAGCGGGTGCGCCGGCTCGTCGACGAGCACGTCCGGCCGGGCATCGCCTCCTGGTACGAGGACGCAGTCTTCCCGCTGGAGCTTGTCCCTGTTCTCGCCAGCGAGGGCCTGCTCGGCATGCATCTGAGCGGGTACGGATGCGCTGGGCGCAGCGCCGTCGAGTATGGGATCGTCGCGTCCGAGCTCGAGGCTGGCGACTCCGGCATTCGCACGTTCGTTTCCGTGCAGGGCTCGCTGGCAATGAGCGCGATCTGGAAGCACGGGAGCGAGGAGCAGAAGACCGAGTGGCTCCCACGAATGGCGGCCGGCGAGGTGATCGGTTGCTTCGGGCTGACCGAGCCTGGTGCCGGGTCCGACCCCGGGACGATGGGCACTCACGCGAAGCGCGATGGCGGAGACTGGGTCATCAGCGGTGTGAAGCGCTGGATCGGCCTGGCCTCGCTGGCGCAGATCGCGGTCATCTGGGCGCAGACAGACGATGGAATCCGGGGCTTCATCGTGCCGACCGACTCAACCGGGTTCACGGCGACACCCATCTCACCGAAGCTCTCTATGCGAGCCTCGGTGCAGTGCGACATCGTCCTCGACGAGGTCAGAGTCCCTGCCGATGCGATGCTGCCGGGCGCGCGTGGACTGCGTGGGCCGTTCGAGTGTCTCAACGAGGCCCGGTATGGCATCGCGTGGGGCGTCATGGGGGCTGCAAGGGACAGCTTCGAGGTGGCCCTCGCCTATGCGGGGGAGCGGCAGCCGTTCAACCGTGCGCTCGCCGGCTTCCAGCTGACGCAGCAGAAGCTTGTCGACATGGCACTTGAGATCAACAAGGGGTACCTGCTGGCCCTGCAGCTCGGACGCTTGAAGGACGCTGGACGTATCCAGCCGCACCACATCTCGGCGGGCAAGCTCAACAACACGAGGGAGGCCATCGCGATCGCCCGAGAAGCGAGGACGATCCTCGCTGGGAACGGCATCACGCTCGATTACTCGCCGCTGCGCCACGCGAACAATCTGGAGTCTGTGCGCACGTACGAGGGCACCGACGAGATCCACACGCTTGTACTCGGCAACAAGCTCACCGGCATCCCGGCCTTCAGGTAGGGCCCGCCGTGGATAAGGCGACTGGGCACGACGGCGTGCTGAGCGGGGTGAGGGTCGCGGACTTCTCCCGGGTGCTCGCGGGGCCATACGCGACGATGATGCTCGCTGACTTCGGCGCTGACGTCATCAAGATCGAGCCCCCGGGCGGAGACGAGACCCGCGCGTGGTCACCGCCGGTGGATGCGCGTGGGCAGTCGACGTACTTCGGGGGCGTGAACCGGGGTAAGCGTTCGGTGGTCCTCGACCTCACGCTCGCTGACGACCTTGCGACAGCGAGGCGCCTCGCACATGAGTCCGACGTTGTGGTCGAGAACTTCAGGCCGGGAGTCATGGCGCGCTTTGGTCTCGACTACGAGACGGTCTCCGCGGAGAACTCGTCCGTGGTGTTCTGCTCCGTCACGGGGTTCGGCGCCGGCGGGGGAGCTAGTCTGCCCGGCTATGACCTCCTTGTGCAGGCCGTCGGCGGCCTGATGAGTATCACTGGGCCGGTGGACGGTGAGCCGAGCAAGGTCGGCGTCGCCCTCGTCGACGTGCTGACGGGGTTGAACGCGGTCACGGGCATCCTGCTCGCTCTGCGCGAGCGGGATCGCACGGGGGTGGGGCAGCGCGTGGAGGTCGATCTCATGACAAGCCTCCTGTCTGCGCTCGCGAACCAGGCATCGAGCACGCTGGCGACTGGGCAGGCTCCAGCACGGCTCGGAAACGCGCATCCGAGCATCGCCCCGTACGAGCTGTTCGAGGCCCGCGACCGACCGCTCGTGATTGCTGTTGGCAACGACAGGCAGTTCGCTGCGCTGGTCGAGGCCCTTGGATACCCAGGGCTGGCCCGCGACGCCCGTTTCTCATCGAATGAGCTCCGCGTGCACCACCGGGCGGAGCTCAGAGCGCTGCTGGTCGCTCGTCTTGGTGAACGGGACGCTCGCGATTGGGTGGTGCGTCTCACGGAAGCTCGGGTACCCGCAGGCCTGGTGAACGATGTCGCCGAGGCGTTCGACTTCGCGGAGGCGCTTGGCCTCGAGCCCGTTGCCGAACTGGCAAGGGGAGCGGGGGAATCGGTGCGGTCGACAGCCAACCCCATCCACCTGTCACGGACGCCGGCGGAGTGCGGACACCCGTCACCAGATCTTGGGTCAGCGGGTGCGTCCGTCGACTGGCGGTAGCTCTCCGGTTACGTAACCGTGACCGTAGAAACGCCCGTGTTGCAGAAGTGTTGTCGCCTGCGCCCGCTGTCGGGCGAGGTGCCGGGCTAGCGTCGATGAGTGCCTGCAGATCGTGGGTGTTCTGCGGTTACTGGAGGTCCGGATGCGCACACACGATGAACTCGAGGATTCGGTGGGGGAGCCTCTCCTGCACGAGCGCCTGAATCTGCTGACGCGTGTGGTCGTCATCGCATCGGTGTTCTCCGCGATCGTGGCGCTGTGGATGCTTGTCCCGCTGATCCTGAGTTCTTGGTTCGCCGACCTGGTGGGGTGCGGCCTCGTCTTCGGGGGCTTGGTCGGCCTCCAAATGCTGCTCGCTTGAGCCGGCGATCGCCGACCAGAAGGCTCCACCAGGTGGCCGCTTCCGCCAAAGCGCGGCAGACCTGGTCGTAGACTCGTGTGATGCGCAAGAGCATCTATAAGCCCCCTGCTGAGCTCGCGGCCATGGTGCCAGCCGGCCGTATCACCGCCCTCGCGCTCGACGCGGTCGCCGAGGCCATCCGCCCCGGTGTGACGACGCTGGAGCTCGACGCCATCGCGGAGCGAGTCGTGCGGGATAACGGCGCGGTGCCGAACTTCGCGCTTGTCCCCGGCTACCGCCACACGATCTGCGCGTCCGTCGACGACGCGGTTGTTCACGGCATCCCGAACGCCGTGCCTCTCAAGGCAGGGCAGCTCGTATCAATCGATGCCGGCGCGATGTTCGAGGGCTGGAACGGGGACTCGGCACGAACGTTCGTCGTCCCGGGAAGCGATGCTGGCGCGGCTGCGGTGGCAGACGGGGTGCGACTCAGTGACGCCTGCGAGCGCTCCCTCTGGGCTGGTATCGCCAAACTCTCGACGGCAAGGCATCTCGCGGAGGTCGGTGCGGCCGTCGAGGAGTCCATCGAGCAGTCAGGTGACTTCGGGATCCTCGAGGACTTCGCGGGCCACGGCATCGGCCGGAGCATGCACGAGGAGCCGACCGTGCACAACATCCGCGTGTTCGGCCGAGGACCGGTCGTCAAGTCAGGCCTCGCCATCTGCATCGAGCCGATGATCACGCTTGGCGGTCCTGACGTCGTCATTGATGACGACGACTGGACCGTGCGCTCGGCAGACGGCACGCTCGGTGCGCACTGGGAGCACACGATCCTCGTTCACGCCGACGGCATCTGGGTCTCGACAGCACACGACGGGGGAGCGGCAGGTCTCGCACCGTTCGGAGTCGTCCCCGTCCCGCCCGCCGGCGCGGGAGTATAGTCCGCACTTGCACTCCACGGGAAGACCACCTAGAGTTGACGCTTGGTGTCTTTTGCGTTGCGATTTCGCGCGCGTCGTCACCGTCCATCCGCACGACCAGCGTGCATTCAATAGCAAACGACAGTGAGGCTATGGCCAAGAAAGACGGCGTCATCGAGATCGAGGGTTCGGTTGTCGAGGCATTGCCAAACGCAATGTTCCGCGTAGAACTCTCGAACGGACACAAGGTTCTTGCTCACATCTCGGGCAAGATGCGTCAGCACTACATCCGTATCCTTCCTGAGGACCGCGTGATCGTGGAGTTGAGCCCGTACGACTTGACCCGCGGCCGCATTGTCTACCGCTACAAGTAGGCACGCTGTAAGGAACGGCTGGGCATACGTATGCCCAGCACGAGGCCAGCGATCACAGAAGGAACTTCAATGAAGGTCAACCCCAGCGTCAAGAAGATCTGCGACAAGTGCAAGGTTATCCGCCGTCACGGTCGCGTCATGGTCATCTGCGAGAACCCGCGCCACAAGCAGCGCCAGGGTTAATCGCTCGGGGCTCCTCTCTCACGTGCAAGTTTGACGTGAGAGAAGCCCCTGGGTGCTCAGGCACCCGACGTCACAACTGAATACGAAACAGCACCAGTAAGAACCGCCCGGAGTCAAAGCCAGGCGGGGACACCTTCGGACCGAGGCCGGGGCCCATCCGGTGCATCACACCTCAACCCACAGGAGAAATCCCATGGCACGTCTCGCAGGCGTCGATCTCCCACGCGAAAAGCGCGTTGAGATCGCACTCACCTACATCTACGGCGTCGGCCGCACGAGCGCCCTCAAGGCACTCGAGGACACCGGCATCGACGGCAACATCCGCGTCAAGAACCTCGACGACGAGCAGCTCGTTCAGCTCCGCGACTACATCGAAGGCAACTTCAAGGTAGAAGGTGACCTCCGCCGTGAGGTCGCAGCTGACATCCGCCGCAAGGTCGAAATCGGCAGCTACGAGGGTCTCCGCCACCGCCGCGGCCTTCCCGTGCGCGGCCAGCGCACGAAGACGAACGCTCGTACCCGCAAGGGCCCGAAGCGCACGGTCGCCGGCAAGAAGAAGGCACGCTAGTCGCCGCCGCGACAGCGCCCGCAGATTTCGTAGGAGAGAAAATTGGCTACCCCAAAGAGCGCCGCTCGTAAGCCGCGCAAGAAGGACAAGAAGAACGTCGCAGTGGGCCAGGCTCACATCAAGTCGACCTTCAACAACACGATCGTGTCGATCACCGACCCGTCCGGCGCTGTCATCAGCTGGGCTTCCTCCGGTGGAGTCGGCTTCAAGGGCTCGCGCAAGTCGACCCCGTTCGCCGCGCAGCTCGCAGCCGAGGCCGCAGCTCGCCAGGCGCAGGAGCACGGCATGAAGAAGGTCGACGTCTTCGTCAAGGGACCGGGCTCCGGTCGCGAGACCGCGATCCGCTCGCTTCAGGCCGCAGGCCTCGAGGTCGGCTCGATCAACGACGTCACCCCACAGGCACACAACGGCTGCCGCCCCCCGAAGCGTCGCCGCGTCTAGCCTCTCGTCCGCTGCGAGGCTCTCCCGCAAGGGAGAGCCTTGTGGCGGATGTTCGGCGTCCCCGCTCGAACTCCACACCCGGTCGACGACGTGCGTCGGCTGAATCGCCAAGTGTCATATAGCGGACACTTTGCCGAAAGGAACCCATAGTGCTTATCGCACAGCGTCCAACGCTCACCGAGGAAAGCCTCTCCGAGAACCGCTCGAAGTTCACGATCGGACCACTCGAGCCCGGCTTCGGCTACACCCTCGGCAACTCACTGCGTCGCACCCTGCTGTCCTCCATCCCTGGAGCTGCAGTCACGAGCATCCGCCTCGACGGTGTCCTCCACAAGTTCACGACCATCCCTGGTGTGAAGGAAGACGTCACCGAGATCATCCTCAACATCAAGCAGCTGGTCGTCTCCAGCGAGCACGATGAGCCGATCACGGCCTACCTCCGCAAGACCGGGGCTGGCGAAGTGACGGCTGCTGACATCTCTGCACCTGCCGGTGTCGAGGTGCACAACCCGGAGCTCGTCATCGCGACGCTCAACGACGATGCCAAGTTCGAGCTCGAACTCACCATCGAGCGTGGCCGTGGCTACGTGTCGGCGACCCAGAACCGCAACGAGTTCTCCGAGGCCGGTCAGGTCCCGATCGACTCGATCTACTCGCCGGTCCTCAAGGTCACCTACCGTGTCGACGCAACGCGTGCCGGTGAGCGTACCGACTTCGACAACCTCGTCGTGGACGTGGAGACGAAGCCGGCGATCTCGCCGCGCGACGCGATCGCTTCCGCCGGTCGTACGCTCGTCGAGCTCTTCAGCCTCGCCCGCGAGCTGAACGAGCAGGCTGAGGGCATCGAGATCGGCCCAGCGCCGGTCGACGCCGTCCTCAGCAACGAGCTGTCGATGCCGATCGAAGACCTCGACCTCTCCGTGCGCTCGTACAACTGCCTCAAGCGCGAGGGCATCAACACGGTTTCCGAGCTCGTGGCTCTCAGCGAGACCCAGCTCATGAACATCCGCAACTTCGGTCAGAAGTCGGTCGACGAGGTGCGCGACAAGCTCACCGAGCTCGGCCTCTCGCTCAAGGACTCGGTTCCCGGGTTCGAGGGTGCTCACTTCTACGGTGCCGGCGACGACACCGGCGAGTACGTCTAAACAGACGTGCCCGCCAGACCGACTTCACACGAAAGAGAATGACGAATGCCTAAGCCCAACAAGGGTCCTCGCCTCGGAGGCGGCCCCGCACACGAGCGCCTCATGCTCGCTACGCTCGCGGCGCAGCTGTACACGCACAAGCGCATCCAGACGACGGAGACGAAGGCCAAGCGCCTCCGCCCGCTCGCTGAGCGCCTGATCACGTTCGCGAAGCGCGGCGACATCCACGCGCGCCGTCGCGTGCTGCAGATCGTGACCGACAAGACCGTCGTGCACGAGCTCTTCACGGAGATCGCACCGCAGATGGAAGGTCGCGATGGCGGGTACACCCGCATCATCAAGACCGGCTACCGCAAGGGCGACAACGCCCCCATGGCAGTCATCGAGCTCGTCCTCGAGCCCGTCACCCCGAAGGCTTCTGCAGTGAAGACCGCGACCGCCGCGGCACCCGCTGAGCCCGAGGTCGCCGAGGTCGCGGCAGACGAGGTCGACGCAGCTGCTGGCGACACCGAGGCTTCCGAGCCCACGGTCGACGGTGGCACGCAGCCTTCCGAGGCAGCCGACGCGGCAGAAGCTGCTGAGTCGGACGCCGACGAGAAGGCCGACGACGCCAAGTAGTCGAACCTGACACCCGAAGCCCCCGAGCAATCCAACGGACTGCTCGGGGGCTTCGTCGTGTCGCTGGCTTCGTTGTTTCGCTGAAAATCAGGCTCTGGTAGGGAAGGATGTGCACATGGGGCATGGACGAAGCACGGCACGGTTCCGTCTGGACATCGCCTACGACGGGACTGCCTTCAGCGGGTGGGCCGCACAGCCAGAGCTGCGCACCGTCCAAGGCGCACTCGAAGACGCGATACGACTCGTCGCCCGTGACCTCCCGCCAGGGCCGCTCCTCACCGTGGCAGGGCGAACCGACGCCGGGGTCCACGCCGCGGCGCAGGTCGCTCACCTCGACCTCGATGACCTCGCCCTCGAGAACGTGCGACGTCGGTCAACCGACGACGTCGCAGACATCCTGCTCCGCCGAACCAACGGCGTGCTCGGTCGCGACAGCGACGTCGTCCTCTCGCGTGTATCGCAGGCCCCGGCCGGCTTCGACGCGCGCTTCTCCGCCGTCTCGCGAAGCTACGAGTTCCGGATCGCGGACCGACTCACGCCGCCGAATCCCATCGAGCGGCACAGAACCGCCGTCGTCACCCGCACCCTCGACCCCGCGCTGATGCAATCAGCGGCTGACAAGCTCATCGGCCTCCACGACTTTGCGGGTTTCTGCAGGCCGCGCCCGCACTCGACGACGATCCGCACCCTGCAGCGGTTCGACTGGATGAGAGACGAGCACGGTGTTCTCGTGGCGAAGCTCGAGGCGGATGCCTTCTGCCATTCGATGGTTAGGTCCCTGGTCGGGATGTGTGCCGAGGTCGGGGCCGGGCGCATCCGGCTCGCCGATGTGCAAGTCCTGCTCCAAGCCGCCGAGCGCAGCAGTGCCTTCCCGGTCCTTTCGGCACGGGGTCTGACGCTCACCGGCGTCGGGTACCCCGCCGACCACGAACTTCTGGGGCGCCAGCAGATCACCAGGGCCCAGCGACCCGCGCTCCGCCTCGTTGAGCCACTGTCGGGTCCGACGGCGATCGAGGCAGGATCTACACCTCTCGACTGATTCACAGGATGGGTGTAGCAGTCAGACTGGAGGCATGGTCGACTTCCTCAGCTACGCCGCGCTGGCATTGCCTGTCGTCGTGTTCATCCTGCTCAGCCTGACAGCGAAGCTCTGGCCGCGTGCCACCACCACGGGAGCCTGGGTCGCACTCGGAGTCGCCCTGCTTGTCGCCGCGTACGGCGCGCTGAGCGCGATGATTCCGACGCTCGACCCGACGGCCCCAGACATCTTCCTCGGATCATTCTTCTTCTCTGCCTCGCTCATCGCCGGGGGAGTCGGCACGATGCTCATCGTGGGAGTGTTCGGTGCGGCTGCCCGGTTCAGAACGATCCGTGCACGACGCCTTGCCGCCATTTCGCTGTGATATTGCGCACACGCTGTTGCTGACGTAAGCTACTCAAGTTGTCTGCACTTCGGTGTCGGCTTCGAAGTTGAGCCCTCGACTGTGACGTTCGTGGCTGAGCCTCCCCGGGACCTGGTTCTCGGAGCCTCCTCCGCAACCATCACGACAGAGCGGGATTCACGACCTCCTCATTTCGACGAAAGGTGCACATTCATGCGCACGTACACACCAAAGGGCGGTGACATCACCCATGACTGGGTGGTCATCGACGCGACTGATGTCGTTCTCGGCCGTCTCGCAACCCACGCGGCAGCTCTGCTCCGCGGCAAGCACAAGGCAACCTTCGCTCAGCACGTTGACATGGGTGACTTCGTCATCGTCATCAACGCTGAGAAGGTCGCGCTGACGGGCTCCAAGCTTCAGAAGAAGCTCGCCTACCGCCACTCGGGTTACCCGGGCGGCCTCACGGCGACCTCCTACACGGAGATGCTCGAGAAGCACCCGACGCGCGCCGTTGAGAAGGCGATCCGCGGCATGCTCCCCAAGAACACGCTCGGACGCGACCAGCTCAAGAAGCTCAAGGTCTACGCAGGTGCTGAGCACCCGCATGCAGCCCAGCAGCCGAAGCCGTACGTCTTCGACCAGGTTGCCCAGTAGCGGCCCGAGCTAGGAAAGAGAACACAGTGGCAACCATTGCAGAGTCCATCGAGCAGCCGCAGAGCTACTCGACCGAAACCCCAGAGGCAGAGGCAGCCGTTCAGGCTCCTCGTCCGGCGCTCACCGTTCCCGGTGCAGCCGTCGGCCGTCGCAAGCAGGCAATCGCCCGCGTGCGCCTCGTCCCGGGAACCGGCACCATCACGGTCAACGGCCGCGACATCGCCGACTACTTCCCGAACAAGCTGCACCAGCAGCTGATCAACGACCCGTTCACGATCCTGAGCCTCGGTGGCGCGTACGACGTCATCGCGCGCATCTCGGGTGGCGGACCCTCGGGTCAGGCCGGCGCACTCCGCCTCGGCATCGCACGCGCTCTCAACGAGATCGACCGCGAGAACAACCGCCCGGAGCTCAAGAAGGCCGGCTTCCTCTCTCGTGACGCTCGCGTCAAGGAGCGCAAGAAGGCCGGACTCAAGAAGGCCCGTAAGGCGCCTCAGTACTCCAAGCGCTAAGTCCAGACATTTCGAATGCCTAGGCTTTTCGGAACGGACGGGGTTCGTGGGCTTGCGAACGACCACCTCACGGTCGAGCTTGCCCTCAGCCTCGCCCAGGCCGCTGCCATCGTGCTCGCGACATCTGCTCGCGAGCACGGGCGGCGGCCTCGTGCTGTTTTAGCCCGCGATCCGCGGGTCTCAGGTGAATTCATCTCGGCCGCCGTCGCAGCCGGGCTCGCCTCATCCGGTGTTGACGTGCTCGACGCCGGAGTCATCCCGACGCCGGCAGCGGCGTTTCTGACGGCGGAGATCGGTGCCGACTTCGGCGTCATGATCTCTGCCTCGCACAACCCGGCTCCGGACAACGGGATCAAGTTCTTCGCTCGCGGCGGGCGCAAGCTGGCCGACGATCTCGAGAACCAGATCGAGGCGCTCCTCGGTGGCGAGAAGCTCACGCCCACTGGTGCGGGTGTCGGCAGCATCGAGCGATTCGCCGATGCCGAAGACCGCTACGCCCTGCACCTGCTGCGGAGCCTGCCGCTCCGTGAGGACGGCACTTCGCCTCTTCGCGGACTGCATGTTGTGCTCGACTGCGCTCACGGCGCGGCGGCCGGGGTGTCGCCAGAGGTCTTCACAGATGCGGGCGCGCAGGTCACGGTTATAGGCAATGCGCCGAATGGGCTCAACATCAACGAGGGTGTCGGTTCGACGCACCTCGGTGAGCTGGCCCGCACCGTCACGGAGCTCGGTGCCGATCTCGGCATCGCCCACGACGGTGACGCGGACAGGTGCCTCGCGATCGATGCTGACGGGAACGTCGTCGATGGTGACCAGATCATGGCGATCCTCGCGGTCTCCATGCGCAGGCGCGGAGCGCTCCGCGAGGACACGCTCGTCGCAACCGTCATGTCGAACCTCGGCCTCAAGATCGCGATGCGCGAGGCTGGTATCCGCATGATCGAGACCAAGGTCGGCGACCGTTACGTGCTCGAGGAACTCAACGAGCGTGGCCTTGCCCTTGGCGGGGAGCAGTCGGGGCACGTCATCCTCACCGACTACGCGACGACGGGTGACGGCATCCTGACGGGGCTGCACATCGCGGCCGAGATGCGGCGCACGGGCAAGACCCTGGCCGAGCTCGCTTCCGTGATGCGCGTGTACCCGCAGGTGCTCATCAACGTGCCAGGCGTGCGCAAGGAAGACTGCGCCAGCGACGAACCGTTGCAGGCTGCAGTCGCCCAGGTCGCGAGTGAGCTCGGCGAGACCGGTCGAGTGCTGTTGCGCCCCTCGGGGACCGAGCCGCTCGTTCGCGTGATGATCGAGGCGGGGGAGCAGGAAACCGCGCAACGCCACGCCGAAGCGCTCGCCGCTGTCGTGCGTGAGCGTCTCGCGCTCTGAAGAAGACTTCGCGGACCGAATCCAAGAACGGGGTTCTGCTACACCAGTCCCTGGTGTAGCGGAACCCCGTTCTCGTTCTGCGGGAGACACCTTGCATGCTCAGCTTGGCGGCGGGCACCCTCAGGAAGCATTTCGCGAGGTGAGCTCATCCCAGTGTGCGATCAAAACAAACACCGAGGCAAAGTTTTGGTGACAATCTCGCATCTGGGGCTTCCCGCGTGGATATGCTCAACACGCGGAAATCCCGCCAATCCTAAGGAGCTCTCCATGATCGAACGCAAGATCACCGTCGCCTCGGAGCACGGCCTTCACGCACGTCCCGCAGCGATCTTCGTGCAGGCAGCAACCGAAGCCGGCGTCCCTGTCACGATCGCAAAGGGCGACAAGAGCGTCAACGCGGCCAGCATCCTCGGAGTGCTCTCGCTTGGCGTTTCCAAGGGAGACGAGATCACCCTTTCCGTTGATGGCGACGAAGCTGTCGCCGACCAGCTCGTGGCGCTCCTGGAGACCGACCACGACGCTTGAGCCGCTGCGCGCACTCACGGCCGCTCGGCCAATTCTTGAAATCCGGGAACGGTCGCACTGACCCTTCCCCTCCTATCCCCGCGCATGGGGATTGCTTGGAGCAACAATGACTGCAGAAGCCACTACGGCAACCCAGCAGAAGGGCGCCCGCGTCGGGGTCCAGCGCTTCGGTGCCTTCCTCTCCGGCATGGTCATGCCGAATATCCCGGCGTTCATCGCCTGGGGCCTCATCACATCCCTGTTCATCCAGACCGGATGGTTGAACGAACTGTTCCCTGGCGGCGCCGAGATCTGGTCGCAGCTCGGCGGCTGGGCGCTCACGGAAGACGGTGAAGCGCCAACCGGCCTTGTCGGGCCGATGATCACGTACCTCCTTCCGCTCCTGATCGCCTTCCAGGGCGGAAAGATGATCTACGACACGCGCGGCGGTGTCGTCGGTGCGATCGCCACGATGGGCGTCATCGTGGGCGCAGGCATCCCGATGTTCATCGGTGCCATGATCATGGGGCCACTCGCGGCCTGGGTCATGAAGAAGGTCGACAGCATCTGGGATGGCAAGATCCGTGCCGGCTTCGAGATGCTCGTCAACAACTTCTCGGCAGGCATCCTCGCGATGATCCTGGCTATCGCCGGATTCTTCACGATCGCTCCGATCATCACGTGGCTCACCGAGCGTCTGGGTGAGGGCGTCGACTTCCTGGTCGAGGCTGGACTCCTGCCTCTCGCGAGCATCCTCATCGAGCCCGCGAAGATCCTCTTCCTCAACAACGCGATCAACCAGGGTGTGCTCACGCCACTTGGCGTCGCGCAGTCTGAGGAAGCCGGCAAGAGCATCCTGTTCCTGCTCGAGGCGAACCCGGGCCCCGGACTCGGCCTGCTTCTCGCGTTCTGCTTCTTCGGTGTCGGCGTCGCACGCGCCAGCGCTCCTGGCGCAGTCATCATCCAGTTCTTCGGCGGCATCCACGAGATCTACTTCCCGTACGTGCTCGCCAAGCCTGCTCTGATTCTCGCCGTGATCGGTGGTGGCGCAACTGGCGTTCTCACGAACGTCATCTTCCAGTCGGGCCTCGTGGCTCCCGCCTCGCCCGGATCGATCTTCGCGATCCTCATCATGACCGCGCAGGGAAGCCACCTCGGTGTCATCCTCTCGGTCATCCTCTCTGCGGCGGTCACGTTCGCCATCGCAGCGGCCATCCTCCTCGCCTCGCGCAAGAAGGACCTCGCTGCAGAGGCGTCCGGAGCCAACAGCTTCGCCGACGCGGTTGCGCAGACCGAGGCCAACAAGGGCAAGAAGTCCGACGCGCTCTCGGGCCTCGCGACGCAGGCGTCTGGTGGTCTCGCGACCGACACGCGCCAGATCACGAACATCGTGTTCGCGTGCGATGCCGGAATGGGTTCGAGCGCCATGGGCGCCTCGGTGCTTCGCAACAAGATCAAGAAGGCCGGAATCGAGGGCGTGACGGTGAAGAACGTCTCCATCGCGAACCTCGACAACACGCCGGACCTGATCGTCACTCACCAGGACCTCACGGACCGGGCGAAGCTCAAGTCCCCAGAAGCCATCCACGTCTCCGTGGAAAACTTCATGAACAGCCCCCGGTACGAAGAAGTCGTGGCTCGACTCTCCAACCGCTGAGCTGCTGGAGAATCGGACACCCAACGAAAGGAACCCTGAAGTGGCAGACGTACTGAGCCTTGACAGCATCCGTCTCGGCGGAACCGCGCGCACGCGCGAAGAAGCCATCACGGAGGCGGGTGAGCTGCTTGTCGCGGCTGGCGCCGTGACGCAGGACTACATCCAGGCGATGCACGATCGCGAGCAGAGCGTCTCGACGTTCATGGGCAACTACCTCGCCATCCCGCACGGAACGAACGAAGCCAAGGACACCATCCTGGGCTCCGCGCTCTCCGTCGTGCGGTACGACGAGCCGATCGACTGGGGCGGAAACGAGACCCGCTTCGTCATCGGTATCGCCGGCAAGGACGGCGGCCACCTCGAGATCCTCTCGAGCGTCGCAATCGTGTTCAGCGATGAGGACAATGTGGAGGCTCTCCTCAAGGCGGAGACACCGGAGGAGCTCGCGCAGCTCCTCGGGGACGTGAACGAGTAATGAAGGCAGTTCACATCGGAGCAGGCAACATCGGGCGCGGCTTCATCGGGCTTGTCCTGCATGAAGCCGGGTACGAGGTCGTCTACGCCGACGTCAACGCCGACCTGATCGGTGCGCTTCAGGCCGTCGACACCTACACGGTGCACGAGGTCGGACCGGCAGCCAAGAGCCACGTCGTGGATCGCTTTCGGGCGATCAACTCGGCGACGCACGAGGACGACGTCGTGCAGGAGATCGCAACTGCAGACATCGTCACGTGTGCCGTCGGGCCGAACGTGCTCCGCTTCATCGCGCCCGTCATCCGCAAGGGCCTCGCGGCCCGCGCGGCTGACGCGCCGAAGCTGGCCGTCATGGCGTGCGAGAACGCGATCGGTGCCTCCGACACACTGAAGGGGCTTGTCCTCGACGGTGCTGAGGAGCTTGCGGACCGTGCTGTCTTCGCCAACACGGCCGTCGACCGCATCGTTCCGGAGCAGGCTGTGGAAGGTGTCGACGTCACCGTCGAGGACTTCTTCGAGTGGACGATCGACCGGACGCCGTTCGACGGCGCCGAGCCGAGCATCCCGAATGCCCACTTCGTGGACGACCTCAACCCGTACATCGAGCGCAAGCTCTTCACGGTGAACACGGGCCACGCGACGATCGCCTACCACGGCTTCGTCGCGGGCGCCTCGAACATGCAGGATGCGCTTGCGCTTCCCGCGGTCGCGGCGGAGGTCGAAGCGGTGCTCGGCGAGACGAGCCGAGTACTCGTGTCGCAGTTCGGGTTCTCGGAGGACGACCACGCTGAGTACGTCGCGACGACGCTCTCGCGGTTCGCGAACCGGGACTTGCCCGACCAGCCCGCACGCGTCGGCCGCCAGCCGCTGCGCAAGCTCTCGGCGAAGGAGCGCTTCGTGCGCCCCGCGTCGGAAGCCGCAGCAGCTGGTCTGCCGTACGACGCGCTCGTGCGAGCCATCGGAGCTGCGCTTCGGTTCGACTTCGAGGGCGACCAGGAGAGCGTCGAACTTCAGCAGAAGCTCGCGACGCTCGACGCTGAGACGTTCACTCGCGAGGTCACCGGCCTCGAGAGCGGTGCGCTCTTCGCCGCCGTCGTCGCAGAGGTCGAGCAGGCGCAGGCGGCACGCACCGCCGCCTAGGGTCCGCACCAATCACTGCAGGAAGCCCCTCCCGAGTTCGCTCGGGAGGGGCTTCCTGCCGTCTGTTGCCCGGACGCTCGCCGGATGACGCTGGCCGGATGACGCTGGGGTGGCGTCGGTTGGCCGGTCAGTCTCGGGATGGGTTCCTCATCTCGGGATGGGGAGCAAGCCATCCCGAGATGAGGAACCCATCCCGAGTCGAGCGGATGGGGCAATCGCCCCGCCGCGAGGTGTCAGGATGCGTTCGCTACCTCGGGATGGGTTTCGCGCTTCGGGATGGCTTGCAACCCATCCGGAAGTGAGGAACCCATCCGGAGTCGGGCGGATGGGCGGATGCGCGCGCCGAAGACCCCGGGGCTCCGACCGTCAGACCTTGCGGAGGAGGACGCTGCGCACCGTGTGGTCGCTGGCCTTGCGCAGCACCAGCTGTGCGCGCGACCGGGTCGGCATGACGTTCTCGCGTAGATTCGGGCCGTTGATGCGGGACCAGATGCTGCGAGCGTGCTCGAGCGCCTCGTCCGTGCTCAGATCGGCGAAGCGCCTGAAGTACGAGCGCGGGTTCGTGAACGCACCCCGCTGCAGCGACAGGAAGCGCTGCTCGTACCAGCGAGCGATGTCTTCGGAACGCGCGTCGACGTAGATCGAGAAGTCAAACATGTCGCTCACCGCGAGCGAGTGCGCCCGAGGTGGCTGGAGGACGTTGAGGCCCTCGACGATGAGGACGTCTGGCCGATTCACGACGATCTCCGCGTCCGGGACGATGTCGTAGCTCAGGTGCGAGTAGAACGGGGCCCGCGCCTCCGCGGCGCCGCTCTTGACCTTCGTGATGAAGCGCAGCAGCGCCCTCTGGTCGTAGGACTCCGGGAAGCCCTTGCGCTCCATGAGTCCGCGGCGTTCGAGTTCCGCGTTCGGGTACAGGAAGCCGTCGGTCGTGACGAGCTCGACCCTGGGGGTGTCCTCCCAGCGGCGGAGGAGCTCACGCAGCAGTCGGGACACGGTCGACTTGCCGACGGCAACAGAGCCGGCCACGCCGATGACAAACGGGGTGGATGCGCTGCGCTCGCCGAGGAATCCGCTCGTGGCGCGGTGCAGTGAGCGCGCGTTCGAGACGTACAGGTTGATGAGGCGCGAGAGCGGCACGTAGACGTCGCGGACTTCATCGAGGTCGAGGTGGTCGCCGAGCCCGCGGAGCCTGATGAGATCGGATTCGTCGAGCGACATCGGCGTGGAGGGGGCGAGGTCGGCCCAGTCCTGGCGGAGGATCTCGACGAAGGGCGAGTCTCCTCCGCTGCGCGGAATCTGACCAGTTGCGGACATAGAACGCGAGTCTAGTGCGGTGTCCGGCCTCGCATGAGCGGTGCCCCTAAGATGGCCCGTATGTGCGGAATTGTTGGTTACGTTGGTCCACGAGAGAGCCTCGACATCCTGATGGGCGGCCTCGCAAGACTTGAGTACCGGGGGTACGACTCCGCTGGTGTCGCGGTCATCGATGACGAGGGGCAGATCGAGACTCGCAAGCGCGCGGGCAAGCTGAAGGTGTTGCGCGAAGATCTCGAGCGCCACCCGCTGGCCGACGGCCACACGGGCATCGGGCACACGAGGTGGGCGACGCACGGCGGCCCCACGGACGCGAACGCGCACCCTCACCTCGCTGACGACGGCAAGCTCGCCGTCATTCACAACGGCATCATCGAGAACTTCGCCGAGCTCAAGGCCGAGCTGGTTGAGCTGGGCTACACCTTCCAGTCCGAGACCGACACGGAGGTCGCGGCCGTCATGATCGGCCACGTCTACCGCGAGGTCGGTAGCCTCGAGCAGGCGTTCCGAGCGGTCGTGCGCCGCCTCGACGGCGCCTTCACGCTGCTCGCGGTGCACGCAAACGAGCCAGGCCTCGTTGTCGGCGCGCGTCTCAACTCCCCGCTTGTCATCGGTCTCGGCGAGGGCGAGAACTTCCTCGGCTCCGACGTCGCAGCGTTCGTCGAGTACACGCCTCGCGCGCTGGCCGTCGGCCAGGAGCAGATCGTGCTCGTGCGTCCAGACTCGGTCGAGATCACCACCTTCGACGGTGAGCCGGCCACGGCTGAGGCATTCGAGGTCTCGTGGGATGCGTCCGCCGCCGAGAAGGGCGGCTGGCCGAGCTTCATGGCCAAGGAGATCGATGAGGACCCGGAGGCCGTGGCGAACACGCTCCGTGGCCGCATCGTCGAGGGCCGCGTGCACCTGCCCGACCTCGATTCGCTCGGGGATGACTTCTTCAACGACATCCACCGCATCATCATCGTCGCCTGTGGAACTGCCGCGTACTCGGCCCAGGTTGGCGCGTACGCCATGGAGAAGTGGGCCCGAGTGCCCGTGCAGGTCGAGCTGGCACACGAGTTCCGCTACCGCGACCCTGTCCTCGATTCCCGCACGCTCATCGTCTCGATGAGCCAGTCGGGCGAGACCATGGATACCCTCATGGCGGTCCGCTACGCCATGTCGCGCGGTGCGAAGACGCTCTCGATCTGCAACACGCAGGGTGCGACCATCCCGCGCGAATCCGACGCGGTCGTCTACACGCACGCTGGCCCAGAAGTGGCCGTCGCGTCGACGAAGGCGTTCCTCGCTCAGATCACGGCGCTCTACTTGCTTGGCATCTACACGGCCACTGTGCGCGGCACGATGACCGACGAGCGTCGTGAGGAGCTCTTGACCGAGTTCCAGACCATCCCAGAGAAGGTTCGTACCGTGCTCGGCGTTCGTGAGCGCATCCACGAGCTCGCGAACTGGATGGCAGACACCCGTTCGGTGCTCTACCTGGGCCGCAACGTCGGCTACCCGATCGCGCTCGAAGGCGCGCTCAAGCTCAAGGAGATCGCGTACATCCACGCTGAGGGCTTCGCCGCCGGTGAGCTGAAGCACGGCCCGATCGCGCTCATCGAGCCAGGTCAGCCGGTCTTCGTCATCGTGCCGAGCCCTCGCCACGACGACACGCTGCACCCGAAGATCGTCTCCAACATTCAGGAGATCCGAGCACGCGGTGCCCGCGTCCTCGCGATCTGCGAGCTCGGCGACGCGGCGGTCCTGCCGTATGCGGACGAGGTCATCGCGGTTCCGCCGACCGAGCCCTTCTTCGAGCCGCTCCTTGCAGTCGTGCCGCTGCAGATCTTCGCGATCGAGCTTGCGACGGCGAAGGGTCTCGACGTGGACCAGCCGCGCAACCTGGCGAAGTCCGTCACCGTCGAGTAGTAGAGCGTGATCGTCGGGATCGGAGTCGACACTGTGGAGCTCGCGCGATTCGCGCGGGCTCTGCAGCGTGCACCTCGTCTGCGCGAACGCCTCTTCACTCCGGCGGAGCGCGAACGATCGCTCGCGTCCCTCGGCGCGCGATTCGCTGCGCGCGAGGCGGCCGTGAAGGCGCTCGGCGGAATCGGGTCGCTCAGCTTCCTCGACTTCGAGGTTGAGAGCGGCCCGGCAGGGCGTCCGGAGTTCGCCCTGACGCCTGCGCTCCGCGCGCACCTGGCAGCTGTCGGGGTCGACCACCTGCACCTGTCGCTGACCCACGAGCGAACGACGGCAACCGCGTTTGTCATCGCCGAGCGGGCCGCTCCCGCGGGGTCTCGCTCGTGAGCGGGCCCCGTATCGACGTCGACCTCGACGCCGTCCGTGCCAACGTGCGAGCCGTGGCGGAACTCACTGGCACGCCGCTCCTCGCCGTCGTCAAGGCGAACGCCTACGGGCACGGCGCAAGCCAGGTGGCCAGGGCCGCTCTCGAGGGCGGCGCGGAGCGTCTCGGCGTCGTCGACCTCCGCGAGGCTCTTGCGCTTCGCGCGGACGGCTTCACGGAACCGATCCTGACGTGGATGCACGGGGCCCGCACCGACTGGCTCGCCGCTCTGGACGCGGACATCGAGCTTGGTATCTCGTCGCTTGCGCAGCTCGAGCTTCTCGACATCGGGTTGGGGCGGCTGGAGCACTCCGACCATTCCGTGGTTGTGCACCTCAAGCTCGATACGGGCCTCGGCCGCAATGGCATCAGCGCGATCGAGTGGGAATCGGCCTTCACGAAGGCGGCCGAACTCGAGGCGCGAGGGCTCATCCGACTTGAGGGGCTGTTCAGCCATCTCGCCGGTGCCGGAGCGGCGGAGGACGCCGCCCAGCTGGCGTCATTCAAGCGCGCACTCGAGCTGGCTGCTCGCTGCGGCTTGACTACTTCTGTCCGCCACCTCGCAGCCACGGCGGGGTCGATGTCGCTGCCCGAGTCGCGCTTTGACCTCGTCCGCCTCGGAGTCTCCCTCTACGGGCTTTCCCCGTTCTCGGCGGGTACTGAGTGCCCTGTGGTGTTGCATCCGGCGCTCTCGCTGAGCGCGCCTATCCGCGAAGACCCGCGAGGGTTCAGGGTCGACCTCGGCCAGGCCGTCGGCCTGCCGCCGGTTGCTGCGGGCTCCGTCGAGCTCCTCGACGACACCGGGGCCGCGTGGCGTGTGGCATCCGTCGACTCCCTCGAGCTGCGAATCGAGCCCCTCGAGGGTGCCGCTGCTGCGTCCTCCCGACTCGATCAAAGCGAGGAACAGCCCCGCCTGCTGGTCATCGACGCTGCCGGCTCGGCAAGCGCTGACACGTGGGCGGCAGCAGCCGGGACCATCAACTACGAAGTCGTCACGCGGCTCAGCACGCGCATTCCTCGGCACTACTCTGGCGTCACCGCGCCGAGGGGGATGGGTCTGGCGCACGCGCCGGCGCAGCGCGACGGCTGCGAGCTCGCGCTTGCGCCGCGCCGCGAGCTCACCGTCGACGTGGAGCTGCTGCGGACCCGCATGGGCGAGCGAGCTCGCGAGCTTGCAGGGGCACTTGCCGCAGGCATGGGGGCCCGCCACGCGGCCAGGGCCTTCAGTGTCGACGTCTCCGCGGACGCCTACGGGCACGGCGCCCACCTCGTGGCCGGATTGGCGCTCGAGTACGGGCTGCTCCCTCTCGTCGCCACGAAAGCCGACCTGGAGCACGTGGGTGAGGCGGACCGGCGTGCCACGCTTGTCGACCACGAGCGAACCAGCGACGCGGCGAGCCGTGCGGTCTACGGCTTCCACGACCCGAACGCGAGAGTCACGGTCTCCCTCACGAGCGAGCTCGCACACGTCAAGCGGGTAACGGCTGGACACGGAGTCTCGTACGGCTACGACTGGATCGCTGAAGAGCCGACGACGCTCGGGCTCGTTCCGCTTGGTTACGCCGATGCGATTCCGCGCCGGGTGGCTGGCCGAGGCGAAGTTGTTGTCGGCGGCGAGCGGAGGCCCATCATCGGGCGTGTCGCGATGGATCAGGTGGTCATCGACCTCCAGGACCAGGAGGCCTGGATCGGCATGCCGGTCTCGGTCTTCGGTTCGGAACCGCGCGACATCCACCTGCGTGAATGGGCCTCCTGGTCTGGCCTGGAGCCGCAGGCCTTCGTCGCCGCCTTCGGGCCGCGGATCGTGCGCCGGGAGCGGCACGCAGAATGAGAGGCGGGTTCTGATGAGGGATGAGACGACACCCGGTACTTCCGTCGAGCTCGCGACTGCCGACGACATGGTTCGGGCGGGCGAGCTCATCGGCGCGCAGCTGGCGGCAGGAGACGTCCTCGTGCTGACGGGACCGCTCGGCGCTGGCAAGACCACGTTCGCGCGCGGACTCGGCGCCGCTCTCGGGGTGAGAGGCCCGGTAACGAGTCCCACGTTCGTGCTGGCCCGGACACATCCGTCGTTGGTCGGCGGCCCTGAGCTCATCCACGTCGACGCTTATCGCCTCGGAGACCCGGCGGAGCTCGACGACCTCGGCCTCGACCTTGGCGCGAGCGTGACGGTCGTGGAGTGGGGGAGTGAAGCCGTTCCGCTCATCACCGATCGCTGGCTCGAGGTCACGATCGACCGGTCGACGGCGCTGGCGACGTCTGTAGGAGACGACGAGGGCCCAGCCGACCAAGGGCTCGAGGACGACGACGAGCCGCTCGACCCACGTCGCCTGACGCTCACCGCGACGGGCGTCTTCGACCGGCCGCTGGAAGCATCGCTAGGGCGGGCGCTACGGGCAGAGTTCGGCCCCTCGCCCGCGTAGAATCGCTCCCATGCTCTTAGCGATCGATACGTCAGCTGGCACGGATGTCGCGATCGTCACCCCGCACGGCCGTGTGTTGGCAGAACGACGCAGCGCGGACACTAGGCACCACGCCGAGGCTGTCGGCGGCGCGATCGCGGAGGTGCTCGCGGATGCTGGGCTCTCGCCGCAGCACATCTCTCAGGTTGTCGGCGGCATGGGCCCCGGCCCGTTCACGGGCCTCCGGGTGGGCGTCGCCGCGGCGCGGACGTTCGCGTTTGCACGTGGCGTGCGCTTCATCGCCATGCCGAGCCACGACGCGGCCGCCCACGAATGGCGGGCCGCGCATCCTGAGGCCGCAGGGGACCTCCTCGTCACGACCGATGCGCGGCGCGGCGAACTCGCCTGCTCTCGCTACGAGGAAGGGCTCCTCGTCGCGAGCTCCTGTGAACTGCACAGGCCGGACGCCGTCCCCGATTCCGCCAACCGCTTCGACACGAGGACGATCTCGGCGGCCCATCTTGCACTCGCCTGGCTCGACCGCGAGATCCACGGGCTCGAGGCCGAGGCCAACTCGATCATCTACCTGCGCGGCGCTGACGCCGTGCCGTCCAACGGGCCCAAGCGGGTGACGGGTTGATGCGCGTCAACCTGCGGGATGCGGTCGACGACGACATCCCCTCGATGGTTCGGCTCGACGAGGCCGCGTTCCCGCTCGACCCATGGTCGCCATCCATGCTCGCTGGTGAGGTCAAGAGCCAGCACACGCGGTACGTCGTTGTGGAGGACACTTCGACGGGCGAGATCCTCGCGGCCGCGGGGGTCATGGCGCTCCAAGGTGGCGGCGAGGCCGACGTTCAGACGATCGCCGTCGACGAGCGCCTGCGGCGAGGAGGCTGGGCCACTCGAATGCTGGCGGAGCTGTTCGCCTGGGCTGAGTCGCGCGGCGCGAAGCAAGTGTTCCTCGAGGTGCGCGAGAACGGCGAGGCAGCGCGCTCCCTGTACTCGGGCCTCGGGTTCGAGGAGATCGGGCGCCGGCCCAAGTACTACCCACGAGAGGGTGTGGATGCGATCGTGATGCGAGGACAGCTTCCAGGGGTGCGAACCTCCGCTGACGCGCGAGTAGCGGCGGGTGCAACGAGGGCACCGCTCGTGCTCGGCATCGAGTCGTCCTGCGACGAAACCGGCGTCGGCATCGTTCGGGGCCGTGAGCTTCTGGCCAACGAGGTTGCCTCGTCCATGGACGAGCACGCCATCTTCGGCGGAGTTGTGCCCGAGATCGCTGCGCGCGCCCACGCCGACGCCATAGTGCCGACGATCGAAGCAGCTCTCGCGACGGCGGGAGTCAGGCTCGACGAGCTCGACGCGATTGCCGTCACGCAGGGGCCGGGTCTCGCTGGCGCGCTCATGGTCGGGACGGCCGCGGCCAAGGCCCTGCACGTGGCCACGGGCATCCCGCTCTACACCGTCAACCACCTCGTGGGCCACGTGGCGGCGGACGTGCTGCGCGACGACGTCGGGCAGCTCAAGCTGCCAGCGGTCGCGTTGCTCGTCTCAGGCGGCCACACGTCGCTGTTGCACGTTCGGGATCTCGTCGACGACGTCGAGCTGCTCGGCGAGACGATCGACGACGCCGCAGGCGAGGCCTTCGACAAGGTTGCTCGCCTGCTGCGCCTGCCGTACCCGGGCGGGCCCGAGATCGACAAGGCCGCCGCTGGTGGCGACCCGAAGGCGATCCGCTTCCCGCGCGGCCTCACGAAGCCGAAAGACCTCGAGAAGCACCGCTACGATTTCTCGTTCTCCGGCCTCAAGACCGCCGTCGCTAGGTGGGTCGAGGCAAAGGAGGACGCGGGCGAGCCCGTGCCCGTGGCGGACGTGGCCGCGAGCTTCCGCGAGGCCGTCGCCGACGTGCTCACGGCGAAGGCCGTCGCTGCCTGCACCGCGCTCGGTGTGCCGCGCCTCGTCCTCGGGGGAGGCGTGGCGGCGAACGCCCGCGTGCGCGAGCTGGCGGAGGAACGCTGCGCAGCTGCCGGTATCGAGCTCCGCATCCCACCGCTCCGACTCTGCACCGACAACGGAGCGATGATCGCCGCGGTCGGGGCGATGCTGGTCGCAGCAGGCAAGCCGCCGGCGCCGCTCGACTTCGCAGCGGACTCGACCCTGCCAGTGGCGACGCCGCAGGCATTGCACGCGGAAACAGCCATGGGGGAGCGCGCATGACCACGCCAGAGCAGCCGAAATTGCCGCCGCGGAAGCCCGTAGAGCTCCCGCCCATCGATCGCACCCCAGTGGACGACACCAGCAACGCCGCCTATTCTGCGCTCACCCCGCGCCCGCGCGCGGACATGGCTCCTTTCGAGCCGGACGCGTCTGCGGCGCCGGCGAAGTCCGCGTCCAGCAAGGGCGAGGTCGACCCGGCGGTTGCACACGTCCAGGCGACCGCAACGGCAACGGCGCCCGCCCGCCAGACGCCAGCTCCAGAGCCAACCGGCCTCGGCCTCAGCCGTGTCGCACTCGTCGCCTCCGTGGTCCTTTCGCTCGCGGCGGCCCTCGTTGCCCTCCTGCTCTCGGTATCGACAACACCCTCGCCGCTCTGGCCGCTCTACCTTGGGGCGAGCGTGGGCGCGGTTGCCGTGCTGTTGGCAGCGCTCGCTCGTCGCCACCGAGGCTGGATCATCGCGCTCGTGCTCTCGGCGGCCGTTGTCGTCGGCTGTATCGCGTTCGCTTTCGTCGTCGCCTGAACCCGGCATGCGGCGAGGGACGTCTTCGTGGTGTCGGCGAAGTCATCCTCCGGGATGACGGACCCATGGCCGGCGGTATGACGAAGCGCCAGGGTCGCCACCGTATCGTGGGGTGCATCCCAAGACCCCTCGAAAGGAGCGGACATGACCTGGTCAACACCGGATGGCTCTGGCGAGCGGATTCCCGCCCCCAGCGTGGACGCACGACCCGCTGGCGAGGTACTGGACACACGCGTTGACGGTGGCAATGTTGGCGCGCCAGGCGCGCACGCACCCCTCTTCTCGACACCGAACTACCCAGAGCCCGCTCACTCCGAGGCCCCCAACCCCGACCCTCGGTTCCAGCCCGGCGGGCCCGCGCCGACCGGCTACGGGCAGGGTTTCGCGCAGTCAGGTCAGGCGGCACAGCCGCAACACCTCGCGTACCCGGTGGTGCCCTACCTTCCTGCCCCTTACACAGCGCCACGCGCATCAGGCGCCGGAGCGCTGACACTGAGTATCGTCGCGCTCTGCCTCAGCGGTGGCTCGTTTCTCGTCGCGCTCATCCCTGTCCTCCAGTTCGTGTGGTGGATGGTCGGTATCGCCGGAATCGTCTGCGGATTCATCGCACTCCGGCGCGAGCCGCGGGGCCGCGCCCTCGCCATCACGTCGATAGTGCTCGGATTCATCTCCGTCTTCGGGTTCCTGCTCCTCATCGTCTTGGCCCTGCTCTTCTTCGGCGGAATCGGTCTCCTCGGCGGCCTCAGCTCGTACTGAGGACAGCACCAACTTTGAACCTTGTGTGACGGTTCCCAGCCAAACCCTGGGAACCTTGGAGATGGCGGACGCCGCACGGGCAGCGTCGCCTGCTCCACGCACGTGAACACCAACCCCAAACACCGCGAGATCGGTGAATCGGAAGGAGCTCCGCAATGAGCGACAGCAACCAGGTCCCAGGCGACAAGCCGAAGCTTCCAGAAGAGGGAACCACCCCTCCCCAGTACGAGGCGCCTGCCGCTTACACGCCGCCCGCGGAGTCAGTCGACTACTCGGCTCCTGCAGCTTCCGGCACTGATTACACTCCGCCGGCTGCGTCGGGTACCGACTACTCGGCCCCGTCTGCGTCCGGAACGGATTACACCCCACCGGCCGCATCCGGATCGGTGAGCTACACGCCGCCGAGCGAGCCAGCCGCCGCGCCAAACGTGGCCCCGTACGGCCAGGCGCCGTCGGCAAGCCAAGCTCCGGCCGCCGGGGCACCGGCTTATGGCGCACCGCAGGCGGAGGGCCAGCAGCAGGGATACGGCGCGCCCCAGGGTTACGCGACTCCCGGCTATCCGGCGCCATCGACGGCACCCAAGCGAACGCTCAGCATCGTGGCGCTCTCGCTCGGCGGCGTGGGCGTGCTCCTCGGCTTGCTCGGACAGTTCTACCTGGGTCTTCCGCTCGGCATCGCGGGACTCGTGTGCGCAATCATGGCGAAGAAGCGCGAGCCACAGGCCGGCGGGCTCCGCGTCGCCGGGTTCTGGGTGTCGATCGGCTCGATCGTCATCTCCGCGATCGTCGGTATCATCACCATCATCGCCGCGGTGGTCCTCTTCGGCGAGATGTCCTCATACAGTTACTGATCACCAGCTGACAGAACCGCCGAGAGTGCGGGCGGATGCATCCGCCCGCACTCTAAGCTTGATCAGCACCTGCAGGCTTGTCGACGACTGAGAAGGACACCATGTCTGACCCGAACGGCCCCCAGTACCCGCAGCAGCCTCAACAGGGAGGCCAGCCGCAGAACGGGCAGCCCCCTTATGGCGCGCACCAGCCCGGCCAAGCTCAGTTTGGCCAGCCCGGCTACGGGCAACCTCAGGCGCAGTACGGCCAGGACTCGCAACAGAACGGTCAGCCGTTCGGCCAGCAGCCCAACGGCTACGGCCAGCAACAGGGATACGGTCAGGCCGAGGCAGGATATGGCCAGCAGCAGCCTGGCTACCCCGGCGGCTACGGCCAGCAGCAGGCTCCTTCGGCGCAGCAGGCCCCGGCCCAGCGGTCCTACGGTCAGCCGCAGCAGGATCACTACGGTCAGCCGCAGTACGGGGCCCCGCAGCAGGACCAGTACGTTCAGCCGCAGTACGGGGCCCCGCAGCAGGGGCAGTACGGTGCTCCGCAGCAGGCTCAGTACGGCCAGCAACCCGGCCAGCAGTTCGGGGTGCAGGGCTATGGCCAGCAGCCGAAGGCCCCAGCGCCCGTCCTCGGGATCATCGCGGTCGCGCTCGGAGCGCTCGCGCTGCTCCTGCTCCTTCTTCCAGGGTGGGCCTACATCGTCTCGCTCGTGTTCGGCCTCGGCGCCGTCGGGCTCGGCATCGCCGGGCTTCGGGCGCCCAAGGGCCTCGGCCGGACGCTGGGCATCGTCGGACTCGTGACGGGTGGCCTCGCGGTGCTCGTCGCGATCGCGACGCTCATCGTGGTGCTTGTCGTCTGACTCAGACCTTGTGACCGCGGTCAGCGTCCTTGACGATCTGACCGCGGTCAGTGTCCCTATCGATCTGACCGCGGTCAGTGTCCTTGACGATCTGACTCCGGTCAGCTCAAGCGATCAGCCAGCACCGCCACCCGCCTGTCGCCGACCCTCGTGAGGATTAGCACGGCAGACTCGTCGCCCTTGAGCGCCAACTTTCGCCTGAACTCAGCGGGGTCGATGTCGACTCCACGCTTCTTGATCTCGAGAACCCCGATGCCCCGCCTCCGCAGCTCGCCCTTCAACGACGACGCGTGCAGCGGCAGCACCTCACGCACCGAGAAGGCGCTCGCGAACGGCGTCGGCGTGAACGTGTCCGAGGTCATCCACGCGATGCTCTCGGAGATCATCGACGCCCCGAGAGAGCGCGCGAGGTCGCCGATGAGGCGAGCGCGGATGATCGCCGGATCTGGCTCGTAGAGCACGGCTCCCAGCGCGCCGAGGTCGGCATCCTGCGCCTCCTCGACAGTGGTCAGCTCAGCGGTGCCGTGCCTGCCGATCACGAGCGCAGACCGGCGGATGCCCGCCCTCGCTGCTCCGTGCATCCACACTGTCGCCTCGACGAGATCGCCGCCGGACGAGACCCACTGGGTTTCCGCGTCGTCAGGGAGATACGCGTGATCGATGCCAGGGCCGAGCTTGATTCCGGTCGGTCGCTCGCGTCCCGCCGTGAAGACGAAGTCGAGGGCGGGACTCCAGTCGGCCGGATCGAAATGCCGTGCCGTGCTTCCCCCGCTTGTTGTGCGCCTGGCCGGGTCGAACCAGAGAGCGTTGAAGCTGCCGAGGTCGACCTCCTCCGCTCGCCCGTGCTTCACCTGTGCGTTCGGGAACGGCGCGAGGTTGTGGGCGGCGATCGCGGCCGTGACCTCGTCGAGGTCGTAGGCCGTGACCTCGAGGCCAAGCGAGGCAAACGCCATGGCGTCTGCGCCGATGCCGCAGCCGAGGTCCGCGACGCTCACGGCACCCGCCTGCCTGAACCTGTTCGCGTGGTGTGCTGCGACTTGCAAGCGCGTCGCCTGCTGGAGACCGGCATCGGTGAAGAGCATCCGCTCGGCGAACGGGCCGAACTTCGCCACCGCACGGCGTCTGAGCTTCGACTGCGTCACGACGGCGGCAACAACCGCCGGTGAGCCGCCTGCCGCGCGCAGCTTCGTCACGAGGGCAAGCGCGTCGGCCGAGGATTCGACGGCGGGTGCGTCGTCGAGCAGCGTCATCGCCTCGGGGGTGAGGAGGGCCAGGAGTTCGTCGCGCTGCACGTCACTACGCTACCGGCGTACGCCACGAGGCGTCACCGCGTTGCAGTCGCCGCCGCATCGCCCCTACACTCGGAGTTAGCACTCTCATGGGGAGGGTGCTAATTCTGAACTTCCTATCGCTGAGAAAGAGGTCAACCGTGTCGGTGAACATTCAGCCGCTCGAGGATCGCATCGTCATAAAGCAGGTCGAAGCCGAGCAGACCACGGCTTCGGGTCTTGTGATTCCGGACACCGCCAAGGAGAAGCCCCAGGAGGGTGAAGTTGTCGCAGTCGGCCCCGGCCGCATCGACGACAACGGCAACCGCGTGCCGCTCGACCTCGTGGTCGGCGACAAGGTCATCTACTCCAAGTACGGCGGAACCGAGGTCAAGTACGGCGGCGAAGAGCTTCTTGTGCTCTCCGCTCGCGACATCCTCGCGAAGATCGTCTAGTCTCACGCTTCACTGAGACTGCCAGGTCCTCCGGGACCGAACGTCGCGGGATGGCGCCCACCCTCCGGGGTTGGGCGCCATTCGTGTTTCTGGATCTCGGCGCGGGCGTACCATCACGAGGTGACGGAATCTCCTCGGTCCGGCCTCTGGCTGGCGTTCAGCGCCTACGCGCTCTGGGGCTTCATGCCCCTCTACGTGGTGGCGACCGCGCCTACGACCCCAGTTGAGCTGATCGCCTGGCGCATCATCCTGAGCGTCGTCTTCTGCCTGCTCGGCGTGCTCATCATGCGAGCCTGGCGGCCCTTCCGGGAGCTCATCTCGAAGAAGCGTGTTGTGCTTGGCCTCGGGGTCGCAGGCGTACTCGTCTCCGCGAACTGGCTCTTCTACGTGCAGGCCGTTGCGACGGGGCACACGCTCGATGCCGCGCTCGGCTACTTCTTGAACCCGATTGTCTCCGTCGCGCTCGGGCTGGTCTTCCTCCGCGAGAGGCTGCGGCCATTGCAGTGGGTCGCGGTCGGTCTCTCGCTTGTCGCGGTTCTGGTCATCTCGCTCGGTTACGGGCGCATCCCGTGGCTCGGCCTCGGCGTCGCGATGACCTTCGGCTTGTACGGGCTCGTCAAGAAGCGCGTTGGGGTGCAAGCGGATGCGCTCTCGGGCCTCGCGGTCGAGACGACCCTGATCCTGCCCATCGGCGCGATCTGCCTCGTCTGGACGATCCTGTTCGGCGGAGGCATCACGTTCGGCACTGTCTCGCCGGCCAACACAGGCGTCCTGCTCTTCGCCGGAGTCGTCACGAGCGTTCCCCTGCTGCTCTTCGCCGCGGCAGCCAGGCGTCTGCGGCTCATCGAGCTCGGACTCATGCAGTACATCGCGCCGATCCTGCAGTTCGTCCTCGCCGTCGCAGTCTTCTCCGAGCCCATGCCGCTGGAACGCTGGATCGGGTTTGCGATCGTCTGGGTCGCCCTCATCCTCTTCACGGTCGACCTCGTGCGGACGGCTAGACTTGGCGCCAAGATTCCCTCGGTCGCGGACGAACTCGGTCCGCCGACTCGAGGTTGAGACTCGAAGGCTGAGGAGCGCGGCCCCGGGAATGCGTCCGGGGCATGGGCTGTTCCACCACCACTGAGCTGTTTCCCGAACCATGAGGATGCCGCCGAACGGCGCATCCCAGATACCTCCTGGAGCGTAATGACCGAGTCGGACCCCTTTGGCTTCACCGGATTGACCTACGACGATGTGCTGCTGCTTCCCGGGCACACCGACGTCATCCCGTCTGAGGTCGACACGACGACGCAGCTGACGCGCGGCATCAGCCTGCGCGTCCCGCTCATCTCGGCGGCCATGGACACGGTCACGGAGGCGCGCATGGCGATCGCCATGGCTCGCCAGGGCGGCATGGGCATCCTGCACCGCAACCTGTCGATCGACGACCAGGTCGAGATGGTCGACCGCGTCAAGCGCTCGGAGTCCGGCATGGTGACGAACCCCGTCACGACCACTCCGAACGCGACGGTCGCCGAGGTGGACGAGATCTGTGGCCAGTACCGCGTCTCCGGACTCCCCGTCGTGGACGAGGCGACCGGCAAGCTCGTCGGCGTCATCTCGAACCGCGATATGCGTTTCGTCCCCGAGTCGGAGAAGCGGACAACCCGCGTGCACGAGGTTATGACCGGAGAGGGGCTCGTCACCGCGCCGGTCGGCATCTCGGGCGATGACGCGTACAAGCTGCTCGGCAAGCACCGCATCGAGAAGCTCCCGCTGATCGACGGGGAGGGCAAGCTCGCCGGCCTCATCACGGTCAAGGACTTCGACAAGAGCGACAAGTACCCCAACGCCACGAAGGACGACGCGGGTCGCCTGCGCGTGGGCGCTGCGATCGGCTTCTTCGGTGACGGCTGGGAGCGCGCGGAGCGCCTCGTGGCCGCCGGTGTCGACGTGCTTGTCGTCGATACGGCCAACGGTCAGTCCGCGGGCGTGCTCGACATGATCCGCCGTCTCAAGAGCGACCCAGTGCTCGGCCACGTGCAGGTCGTCGGCGGCAACGTCGCGACGCGGGAGGGCGCGCAGGCGCTCGTGGATGCAGGAGCTGACGCCGTCAAGGTCGGTGTCGGTCCCGGCTCCATCTGCACCACGCGCATCGTGGCCGGCGTCGGCGTGCCGCAGATCACGGCCGTCTACGAGGCGTCGCTCGCGGCGACACCCGCCGGCGTACCCGTCATCGCGGACGGCGGCCTCCAGTACTCGGGCGAGATCGCGAAGGCCCTCGTCGCCGGTGCATCCGCCGTCATGGTTGGTTCTTTGCTGGCTGGCACCGATGAGTCACCGGGCGACCTCATCTTCGTCAACGGCAAGCAGTACAAGAGCTACCGCGGAATGGGCTCGCTCGGGGCGCTCCAGTCGCGCGGCGAGCGCACCTCGTACTCGAAGGACCGCTACTTCCAGGCCGATGTGCCGAGCGACGACGAACTCATCGCCGAGGGCATCGAGGGCAAGGTCGCGTACCGCGGATCCATCCGCCAGTCGGTCTTCCAGCTCACCGGCGGGCTGCGCCAGTCGATGTTCTACGTCGGCGCGCGCACGGTGCCTGAACTCAAGGCGAAGGGGCGCTTCGTGCGCATCACCCCGGCGGGTCTCAAGGAGTCGCACCCGCACGACGTGCAGATGGTGTCGGAAGCGCCCAACTACCGTCGCTAGCAGTCTGGACGGCGCGGCGCGTCGGGGTCTCCCCGCCGCCGCGCCGCAGCAGCGAGCACGGGGGAGGGCTAGGCTAGGCACGTGACTGAGATCGAGATCGGCCGCGCAAAGCGAGCCCGCCGCGTGTACTCCTTCGACGATGTGGCCATCGTGCCATCGCGGCGAACCCGTGACCCGGAGGATGTCTCCATCACGTGGAAGATCGACGCGTTCACGTTTGACATCCCGCTGCTGGCCGCCCCCATGGATTCGGTGATGTCGCCGGAGACCGCGATCGGCTTCGGCAAGCTCGGCGGCCTCGGCGTGCTCGACCTCGAGGGCCTGTGGACGCGCTACGACGACCCGGCCCCGCTGCTCGCCCAGATCGCCGACCTGCCGGCGAAGCAGGCCACGGCCAAGCTCCAGGAGATCTACCGCGAGCCCGTCAAGGGCACGCTCATCAAGGAGCGCCTGCAGCAGATCCGCGAGGCAGGAGTGCCGGTCGCGGGTGCGCTGTCACCGCAGCGCACGCAGCAGTTCATGAACGACGTGCTCGAGGCGGGCACCGACCTCTTCGTCATCCGCGGCACGACCGTGTCTGCAGAGCACGTCTCCCGCAACCAGGAGCCGCTCAACCTCAAGCAGTTCATCTACGAGCTCGACGTGCCCGTCATCGTGGGAGGGGCTGCGACCTACACGGCCGCTCTGCACCTCATGCGCACTGGCGCGGCCGGTGTGCTCGTCGGCTTCGGCGGGGGAGCTGCCTCGACGACGCGTCGTGTGCTCGGCATCCACGCCCCCATGGCGACGGCCATCGCAGACGTCGCTGGCGCACGTCGCGACTACCTCGACGAGTCGGGCGGACGCTACGTGCACGTCATCGCCGACGGTGGCATCGGCACGTCGGGCGACCTGGTGAAGGCAATTGCCTCCGGCGCTGACGCCGTGATGATCGGCGCGGCCCTCGCGCGGGCGACTGACGCACCCGGGCGCGGCTGGCACTGGGGCGCAGAGGCGCGCCACGAGAAGCTCCCGCGCGGCAACCGCGTGCAGGTCGGCCAGGTTGCACCCATGGCGGAAATCGTCGCGGGTCCCGCGGACAGCGCAGACGGCATCTCGAACCTCACGGGCGCGCTCCGTCACTCGATGGCGACCACCGGCTACTCGGAGCTCAAGGAGTTCCAGCGGGCCGAGATGGTTGTCGCTCCCTACACCCCGACGGCCTAGCCGCCCTCGCCGAGCCGCTGACGGCCCGGCCTAAGGTTGACCGTTCACACTTCCCCTTACAAGCAGCAACTGAGAATGAGGAGCAGGTTATGGCGAACAGCGTCTCTCGAAGCGACAAGCTCGGCCCGCAGGAACGTGCAGCGGCGATCGAGTCCCTCAAGACCAAGAACCTCGACGTGCTCGTGGTCGGTGGCGGCGTCGTCGGCGCTGGTGCCGCGCTCGATGCCGTCACGCGCGGCCTCAGCGTTGGCATGGTCGAGGCGCGTGACTTCGCGTCCGGCACGTCCAGCCGCTCGTCGAAGCTCATCCACGGAGGCATCCGCTACCTCGAGCAGATGAACTTCGGGCTCGTGCGCGAGGCACTGCTCGAGCGTGGCCTGCTCCTACAGCGACTCGCCCCGCACCTCGTGAAGCCCATCCGCTTCCTATACCCGCTGAAGAACCCGCTTGAGCGCTTCTACATCGGCGCTGGCATGCTCATGTACGACCTCTTCGCGAAGACGGGCGAGGTCAAGCCCGGCGTGCCGATGCACCGCCACTACACGCGCAGCCAGGTCGCGAAGATGTCGCCCGGGCTTTCCAAGAACTCCTTCTCGGGCGGACTCACGTACTACGACGCGGGTGTCGACGACGCGCGCTTCGTCGCGGTCCTCGCTCGTACGGCCTCGTTCTACGGCGCGCACGTCGCGCCTCGCGTTCGCGTCGAAGGCTTCCTCAAGGTCGGCCAGCGCGTTGTCGGCGCCCAGGTCGTCGACCTTGAGACGGGCGAGCGCTTCGAGATCCGCGCCAAGCAGGTCGTCAACGCGACCGGCGTGTGGACCGACGACACGAACAAGATGGTCGGCGAGCGTGCATCCTTCCGGGTGCGCGCATCCAAGGGCGTCCACCTCGTCGTGCCTCGGGACCGCTTCCAGTCAGCCTCCGGTCTCCTGCTCCGCACGGAGAAGAGCGTGCTCTTCGTCATCCCGAACGGTCGCCACTGGATCATCGGCACGACCGACACCGACTGGAAGCTCGACAAGGCCCACCCTGCCGCGACGGCAGCCGATATCGACTACCTCCTCGGTCACGTCAACGACGTCCTCGCGGTGAAGCTCACGCGAGCCGACGTCGAGGGTGTGTACGCGGGTCTGCGTCCGCTACTCTCCGGTGAGTCCGACGAGACCTCGAAGCTGTCCCGCGAGCACATGGTCGCGCACTCCGTGCCAGGCCTCGTGCTCATCGCAGGCGGCAAGTACACGACGTACCGGATCATGGCGAAGGATGCGATCGACGCCGCAGCGGATGCCCTCGACGACAAGATCCCCGCCTCGACGACAAAGGACATCCCACTGCTCGGCGCCGTCGGCTACAAGGCCGCCTGGAACCGCCGAGGCAAGATCGCCCGCGCCTTCGGTCTGCACCGTGTGCGCATCGAGCACCTCCTGAACCGCTACGGCACGCTGACCGACGAGATCCTCGACCTCATCCGTCAGGACCCGAAGCTCGCGGAGCCGATGCCGGGTGCCGACGACTACCTGCAGGCCGAGATCACGTACGCGGCGACGCACGAGGGTGCGCTGCACCTCGACGACGTGCTCGCTCGCCGCACGCGCATCTCGATCGAGGCGTGGGACCGCGGCATCTCTGCGGCTCCCGTCGCTGCCCGCCTCATGGCCGACGCCCTCGGCTGGGACGAGGAGCGCACACAGCGCGAGATCGACACCTACGTCAAGCGCGTCGCGGCTGAGCTCGCGAGCCAGGAGCAGCCGGACGATGAGTCCGCAGACCGCATCCGACTCGAGGCCCCAGACATCGACTCGGTGCTCGGCCATGCTGGCGACAACACGCCATTCGGGACGGCCCCGGCCCTCCCGATGATCGAGGTCGACGAGACGGCCGACGTCGAGGCCGCAACTGCAAAGGCCGAGTCGAAGGACGCCCAGAAGTCGTAATGTCCTCAGCTGCCCGCGCCCAGCCAGCGTCACCGTCGATGGCTCGAGTGCTTGTCCGCCCCAAATGGTTGGGTGTGCTTGCCCTCGCTCTGGTCATCGCGTCGATTTTCGCGTGGCTGGGTCGCTGGCAGCTGGAGTCGGCGTTCCTGTCGCTCGAACACGGCCAGAACGTCGCGCAGGACGCGACTCAGCCTCCAGTCGGTCTCGGTGAACTCGCGCAGCCGCAGGAGCGCGTCGCGGACGCGGCCGTCGGCCGTCAAGTGACGTTCGAGGGCGTCGTGGATGCACGAGACTTCGACGTCGTCGCCGATCGCCTCCAGGGCGAGACGCTCGGGTACTGGGTTATCGGACACGTCGCCGTCACCGACGACGAAGCAGGCGCCTCCGCAGCCGCTGACCAGGCACCGGGGCTGGCCGTCGCGGTGGGGTGGACCCGCGACGAGGCCACGGCCCGCGAGCTCGCGACGCGACTGCAGAGCGCCGCGGGCGCAGGCGAACTCGAGCTCGCAGGGCGGCTCGAGTACGGGCAGGCGCCGCAGGTGAACCGCGGCGACGACCCGCAGGCACTCACCGCGATGGCGCCGACGCACCTGATCAACCGCTGGGCGGAGCCCGCGGCGGAGAACTACGGCGTGTACGTGAGCCTCGACGACGAGTCGATGCGGGCGGTCGTTGGCTCGACTTCCGGTACTGCCCAGATTGAGGCGATCACCCCGCAGGCGCTCGAGGCGCCGCAGCTCAACTGGCTCAACATCTTCTACGCGATCGAGTGGGCGCTCTTCGCCGGCTTCGCAATCTTCATGTGGTGGCGCCTCGCGCGCGACGAGTTCGAGAAGGAACGCCGGGAGGCCTCCGAGGCGCCCAGCGTGCTCGCGGAGCAGTTCAAGCGCGACCGGTTGAAAGCCATGCTCGACGAGCGAACGAAGGGCGAGGCCGTTCGCCTAGACTAGAGGCCATGCTTCACGACGCCCTGCTGAATGCCAATCCCGGTTTCCGACGGGCGCTCCGCTTCTACCAGGTGACGGCGTACGTGACCGGCATCCTGCTGCTCCTGCTCTGCGTGGAGATGTTCCTGAAGTACGTCTTCCACCTCGAGGTCGAGGCGTTCGGCCCGTTCGGGTTCATCGCGCTCGTGCAGGAAGGCACGACGACCGCACTCAACCTGAGCCTCTGGGTGCTCATCGTGCACGGCTGGTTCTATGTCGTGTACCTCATCGCCTCCTACGTGCTGTGGCAGCAGATGCGCTGGCCGATTGTCTGGCTGATCGCGATGGCGGCTGGCGGCATCGTGCCGTTCCTGTCGTTCATCACCGAGTGGTTCATGTCCCGCCGGGCGAAGCGCGACCTCGTGCTCCGCGAAGAGCAGCGACTCGCCGCGGACGGCGAGGAGCTGAAGCTCCGCGAGTTCGAGGCGAGCCTGAGCGAGTCGGAGCGCGAGCAGCTCGAGAGCGACGTACAGCAGTCGCTGGCCGAGCACGAGCGTCGCTCGAAGTAGCGCATCACCCCAACTTTCCAGCAGCATTCTCCGCACCACCCGAAAGGTGTCCATGGCAACCACCGACCCGCAGGCCGTAGCTCCCGAGCAGTCGACAGATCAGCGCCCCGTGCTCGTCGTCGATTTCGGCGCACAGTACGCGCAGCTCATCGCTCGCCGCGTTCGCGAGGCGAGCGTCTACTCCGAGATCGTGCCGCACACGATCTCGGCCGAGGAAGTCGCCGGGAAGAACCCAGTCGGTATCATCCTGTCGGGTGGGCCGTCGAGCGTGTACGCCGAGGCGGCCCCGTCCCTCGACACCGGCATTCTCGAGCTCGGCGTTCCGACGCTTGGCATCTGCTACGGCTTCCAGGTCATGGCGACGCAACTCGGTGGCGAGGTCGCGAGGACGGGCCGCCGCGAGTACGGCTCCACCGCCGTCAAGCTCGAGGCGGGCGAGTCGAGCCTGCTCGACGGCCAGCCAGGCGATCAGACGGTGTGGATGAGCCACGGCGATTACGTCGCCCGCGCGCCTGAGGGTTTCACGGTGCTTGCCACGACGGAGGACACGCCAGTGGCGGCGTTCCAGAACACCGAGCGTGGCCTGTACGGCGTCCAGTGGCACCCTGAGGTGCTGCACTCGGAGCACGGCCAGGCGCTCATCGAGGGCTTCCTGCACCGGGCCGCCGGCATCCCGAGCGACTGGACGCCCGCATCCGTCATCGACGAGCAGGTTGCGCGCATCCGCGAGCAGATCGGCGACGCGAAGGTCATCTGCGGCCTGTCCGGCGGTGTCGACTCCGCCGTCGCCGCGGCGCTCGTCTACAAGGCGGTGGGCGACCAGCTCACGTGCGTGTTCGTCGACCACGGCCTGCTCCGCCAGGACGAGCGGCGCCAGGTCGAGGAGGACTTCGTCGACGCGATTGGCGTGCGCCTCGTGACCGTGGATGCACGCGAGCAGTTCCTCACGGCGCTTGCGGGCATCACCGACCCGGAGGCCAAGCGCAAGACGATCGGCCGCGAGTTCATCCGCAGCTTCGAGCAGGCAGAGGTCGACCTGATCAAGGAGGCCCAGGAGTCGGGGGAGCGCATCCGCTTCCTCGTGCAAGGCACCCTCTACCCTGACGTCGTCGAGTCAGGTGGCGGCACCGGTACGGCGAACATCAAGAGCCACCACAACGTCGGTGGACTTCCGGAGGACATGCAGTTCGAGCTCGTCGAGCCGCTGCGCACGCTCTTCAAGGATGAGGTCCGCGCCGTCGGTCGCGAGCTCGGTGTGCCAGAGCCTATCGTGGCCCGTCAGCCGTTCCCCGGCCCTGGCCTCGGCATCCGGATCATCGGCGAGGTCACCCAGGAGCGCCTCGACTTGCTCCGCGAGGCCGACGCCATCGTGCGCCAGGAGCTGACCGCTGCTGGCCTCGACACCGAGATCTGGCAGTGCCCGGTTGTGCTGCTCGCCGACGTGCGTTCGGTGGGTGTGCAGGGCGACGGCCGCACGTATGGTCACCCGATCGTGCTGCGCCCGGTCTCGAGCGAAGACGCCATGACGGCAGACTGGACGCGCTTGCCGTACGACCTGCTCGCCCGTATCTCGAACCGCATCACGAACGAAGTTGATGACGTGAACCGCGTGGTGCTCGACGTGACGTCGAAGCCGCCGGGAACCATCGAGTGGGAGTAGCGCTCAGCGAGTGCTGATTCGAACGGGGATGCACGATGTGCATCCCCGTTCGTGCATTCTGTGCCAAACAACGTGAAATCTGCGCAGAGTCGTTGAGGGGTTCGGGCGGTCCCCGAACTTGCTTCGGTTGGCTCCGTGCCGCTGGCGGGCGGAGGCTGAAATGCTCCGGGCAAAAGTGCCCGGGCATAAATGCCTGGTAGTAGAGGTCAAAAACGGAGCAGGCGAAAGGTTTTCGGTTCTGAGAGTCGGGATTCCGGATTTCCGGATCGGGGATTTCCGGCGTCCGGAAGGACAAAAATCGCTGTTTGCCTGCCGAAAAGTGTCTAGTCAAGGTCGCTGGGTAGTGGCATGGTTGGGGTGTTCCAAGACTTGCAACTTCACCTCCCCGCTCAGAGAGTTCGCGACATGGCACCACGATTCCCCGCTGACCCGCTTCCCCAGGTACCCGCAGAGACGGGACTGATTCCTGCCTTGCCCCGGGAAGACTCAACGTCTGGCCACCTCGTTGACCACGAACTGCTCCACGACGCCGCGAGCCAGCTCCTCGAGGTGAATCCCGACCACGGCCTTTCCGTCGAGTATCAGGGGCAGTGGGTGGCTGTCATGCCCGGCGAGCGGATCGAGATCGGCCGGGACGCTGATATCCGTCTCGACGCGAACCCGTTCCTGCACCGCAAGCTTCTTCGCATCGCGGCCAAGGATGGTCTCTGGTTCGTGTCGAACATCGGAACCCGCATGACGTTGAGTGTTGTCGACGGGTCGGGGCGCGTTCAGGCGCGGCTTCTGCCTGGCGGACGCCTGCCTCTGGTCTTTGAGCGCACGAGCATCCACTTCTCGGCAGGTGAGCGCCAGTACGAGGTGAAGGTGCACGCCGCCTCGCCGGTCTATATGGACCTCCCCGCTGGCGCCGGGATCGCCGCAGAATCGACCGGCCGAGAGCTCACGCACATCGCGCTGACGCCGGCTCAGCGTCTACTGCTGCTCGCCCTCTGCGAGTCGGTACTGCTCCGGGGAGAGAACGGCCTCGGTGACATTCCCACGAGTGCACGGGCGGCTGAACGGCTCGGCTGGACCGTCACGGCCTTCAACCGCAAGTTGGATAACGTCTGCGAGAAGCTCGACCGCATCGGCGTCGAGGGTCTGCGCGGCGGGGCACGCTCCTACGCGACCAACCGGCGCGCACGCCTGGTCGACTACGCCGTGCGCAACAAGCTCGTCGGGGAAGACGAGCTGTACCTCCTGGATGTGGAACCGGAAGCTGGCTTCGAGGACCGGACGCTGCCGGTTCGTCGGTAGGGCACCTGAGCGAGTGTCGCGACGCGACTCTCCCGTCGGTCTCAGACTGACGGCGGCCAGAGTCGCCTGAGCAGCACTCGAGCCAGCACGTAGGAGATCACGAAGAGGATCAGGACGATGACGCCGTCGCAAGAAGCTCCTCCGCACCGTGTCCCTTCTGTGCTCTCGACGAACAGCAGCGAGGCGAACAGAGCGAGCCCGCCGAGCGCTGTCACAAGTTGGGGGGACAACAACAAGGCCGATGATGGTCGCGAGCCCGCCGAGGACGCCCAGCCAGACAGCCTCTGGCCCGATCTCGGACCACGACATTCCGAGCGGGGTCCAGAAGAATCGAAGAATCTCGAGGCCAGCGTAGGCTGCTAGGAAGCCCCGGAAACCGCTCAGCGCGGTGCCGTTCCCGTTGGAGTTGAGGCCGAATCTCAGGTTCACGGCGACGGACGCGAGGGCGACGAGGCCCAGGACCACCATCACGGTGATGGCCAGTGCCTGCTCGCGTGGGTCGCGGCACGAGAGAGAGCTTGCGCTGAACTGGATGAAGGCCGGAACGATCGCGACGAGCCCCACGAGGCCTTCCACAGTGGCACGGACGCGAGTGTTGATGCGGCTGAGGACGCTGCTCCGGAACACGAAGGCGTAGAAGCAGCCGAGGCAAGCAGCGGCGAGGAGCGACAGCGTCGTCCAGCCGAAGCTCGTGAAGATCGTCAGCACTGCCGCGCTCGTCGTTATTCCGCTCAGGAATGTGAAGAGGTTGGATTCGAGCAGCGAGTCGTCCGAGTAACGCTGGGCGAGGAGGCTTCGCGTTCCCGACTTTTCCTTGAGCACTCCTCTGAAGAGCAGCCAGTAGATGCCGCCCAGTGCAAGAAGCACGACGACGATGCCGAGGCCTTCACCCATGATCAGCCCGGATGCTCACCGACAACCGCAAGTCGGCCCTAGACATAATTCGGTGCGGCAGGGAGAGCGAAGAACTCCTCGAGCGTCGCTGCGGGGCTCGCGTGGTAGGCGGCAGCCGCATCCACGCCGATGTAGCGGTAGTGCCAGGGTTCGAACTCGAAACCTGTGATGTGCGTCATGCCGGAGGGGTATCGGAGCACGAAGCCGGACTGCCATGCGTTCTCGGCGAGCCACTGGCCCGCCGGGATCTGTGACATGCAGTTGTCCTCGATGCCGCAGCGGCCTTCGCTGTCGACGATGTCCATGACGAGGCCAGTCTGGTGCTCACTGTGGCCGGGGCGCGCGCTCGTGAGGTCGGCGCCGTCCTGGCCAAGCGAAGACACGTATCCGCCGTACGTGCTCACCTGCGTGTCGTACGAGCGGTAGCCGCTCACACTCGAGAGCCCGTGGCCCGCGGCTTCCGCAGCGTCGTACAGTCGTCCGAGTGCTTCGGCCGCGTCTGCACGCATGAGCTCACCGCCTCGTGCCGCTACGAGATCGGCAGGGACATAGCTGGACCCTCCCGCGAGGGGTCTCGCCTTGTTCACGATGACGGTTGTGGAAGCTGCGCTATCGATGTCGAAGGAGCCAACGGCAGCGACGGGCGCGGGGATGGCTGGAGCGGCAGGAGTGGGTTCGGCGGCAGGCGGAACCACAGCGGCGTCCACGGCGGTCGGCGAGGGGGCAGCGGCACCAGTCACCTGCGGAGAATCTGCTTCTCCCGCGACCGGCTGTTTGTCAGGCTCACCGGCGCGGAGCAATCCGAAAGCGACCGTGCCTCCGAGCGCAAGGAGAAACACCAGGCTGGCACCGACGACCAGAATCAGGCGACGTCGACGAACGGCTGCGGATACACGGGGCCGGACACGAGCGTGGGCCGGCATTAGAAGGTGCTCACGCCGGCGTCGTACTCCATGCGGAAGCCAGCCTCGTTCGCGTTGAGGCACGTGATGCCTGTCGTGTAGCTGATCGTGCAGGTCACTCCCGCGTGCGTGTAGGGGGTGTCATAGCGCAGTGTCTCCCCGCCCTTGATATTCTCCGCGAGGCAAGGGTAGGTCGTGCCCTTTCCGGTGAGCCCGATCACCATGCCGCTCGCCCCTGCCTTGCAAGCGGCAGCGGGGAGGGCGTAGTTCACGCTTGTCTGCTGGCAGATCACGCCGGGTGAGGCATTGTCGACCATGTGATACCGGCAGACGATGTTGCCTGACTCGCTACGAATTGTCACCGACTGGACGCTCTGGTTCTGTGGTGCGGGCTGCGGCACGACCGGTGCCTGCGTGGCAGGGGCAGCTTCGGTGGGGATGGCCGGAGCCGCGATGGGCGCCAGGTCGCTCTGCGCTTCGGCCGGCGCTGCCGCTTCAGTCGTCTGCGCCTGCCCGGCGGGCGCCACAGCGACGCTCGGTTCGCTGTTCTGGTTCAGGAAGAAGGCGCCGACCCCGATTCCCGCGACAACGAGGAGGACAGCGGCAAGGGCCGAGGCGACGCCGATGACTACTGCCCGATTCGTGTTCGCGCCTGCACGTGCGGGGGCTGGTGCCGGCGCCTGGGGCATTTGGCCGGCGGCCGGAAGAGAAGACGGGGTCACGTAGCCTGCTGGCAGCGGAGAGAGGCTCGGCGCAGCCGGATGAGCCGGCGGCTGAGGCGCCCCGATGATCGGCCCGGTCGTGTGCAGCCCCTCCGCGGACGTCTGCTGGACGCGGGCCCCGCAGCTCGCGCAGAACAGCGATTCGTCTTTCAGTGGGTTGCCGCATTCGGTGCACGCGGCACCGTGGTGATCTGACACGATCGTCACCTCTCTGACTCTCTGAATATGTGGTGCTGAAGGATTGCAGGGCGGATGGGTTTCGTGGGCGTCAGCAGCATCAAGATCACACGCCCGTCATGACGATTCGACGCGCGCTCGGCGCCGCGAAGCCCGTCTCATCGGATCGTTCATCCGCACCGGCGGGTACGGCCCGCTCCATGCCCCACGAGCGGATCGCCGCCACCTCCTCCGGGTTGGTGCGGCTGAACGGCATGACGTTGGCGAAAACCCGCTCCACGTAGGCAGAGTCTGGGAGGCCGACGGCACCTGCCAAGAAGTTGTCGGTCGCGATGTCGTGCACTGCCGCCTCGATGTCAGACCCGGAGAAGCCGCGAGTCAGCTCCACGAGCCTCGCGGACAACGACGCGTCCGGGAGCGAAGCGAGGTACTTCTGCGTGTACAGCTCGACGATCTCGCGGCGCTCGTCGTCCGTCGGTAGGTCGACGAAGAAGATCTCGTCGAAGCGGCCCTTGCGCAGCATTTCGGGCGGCAAGGAAGTCACATCGTTGGCCGTCGCCACGAGGAACACCTTTGAGGTGTTCTCCTGCAGCCAGTACAGGAACTGCCCAACCAGGCGCCGCGTGATACCGGAATCACCGTCGCCGGACGCGAACCCCTTCTCGATCTCATCCACCCACAGCACGCACGGAGACACCCGCTCGGCCGCTTCCAGAGCCTCTCGGAGTTGGCCTTCTGATTGCCCGACATACATGCCGAGCCCTGATCCCATGTCGAGTCGATAGAGCGGAAGCTGCCACTCCGACGCGATGGCCTTCGCAGAGAGCGACTTGCCGCATCCAGGGACACCAACGAGCAGGACGCCCTTGGGCGGATGGAGCGGCGTCGACGTGAGGTCTGCTCGGATGAGCTCCTTCTTTCTGCCCAGCCACGTGCGCAAGTTCGTCAGGCCTCCGACCTGGTAGTCGCCCGGCTTCAGGTTCACGCTCTCAATGCCGTTCAGGTCGCCAAAGACCTGCTCCTTGAACTTCGAGAGCTCGACGATGTCCTCGTTGTGCACGCTGCCTTTGGCAAGCAGCGTCGTGATGGCGTTGACGGCCTCCGTCTGAGTAACCCCGACCAGGATCTCTGACGCGCGGCGAATCTCGTCGGGCCCCCACTCGATCGGCATGAGCGAACGGTGGTCGTCGGCGAGGTCGTTGATCACGTCGGCAAGTTCATCGACGTCGGGAAGATCGAGCGTGACGGTCATGCCGAGCCGCGAAAGCCCAGCCCAGATCGACGAAGACACGACGACGATGATGGAACCCTGCCTGGCCTCGGCGAGGCGCGCCATTTCGGCGAAATGACGTGAACTCGACGACTCGGAATCGAGATCCTCGACATCCATGAAGATGAAGTTGCTGTGGTTGCGCGAGGTGAGCACGCTGGTTGCGTAGTCAAGCGCGCCTACAAGGGAACGGTCGTCCGAGATCGGCGACGGACTGCCGAGCTCGTGGAGGCCCGTTGTTCGTGAGTGAGTGAAGAACGCCATCGAGCGCATTTGGCTCGCTGCATGATTCAGCACGTCCATCGCCCGTCCTCGTTCGATCGACCGAACCGCGATGAAAGGCACCCTCGCCTTGATGTAGCGGAGGAGAATTTCGCTGGTCTCCAGTTGATTTGGCATGCGTGGCTCTCTGCTCGTTCTGTCGTCGTGGGGGTGCCGGGTTTCGGGCCGTCAGTCGAGAAGTACGCGGCGCCGGGGTGCTCGCTCGGTGAACTCCGGCGGTGGTCCGCCGCCGATGACTCGCGGTACGTCGGGTGAGGTGGAGGCGCTGGTGATTCCCTGTTGAGCAATGAACGCGCTCAGCGGGAAACCTGGCTGTATCAGCACAACGAAGCTGTGCTGCTTGACCAGCTGCAGGAGCCGCTCCTGAGCGCCATCAGCGCGCGCCGTCCCGTCGCGTGGGCGCACGACCTCGGTCTCGAGCGTGCGCTGAATGTCCTCGATGTCTCGCGCTGCGGAGTCCCAGAGCGCATGTGAAACTTCACGGGGAAGGGCCGGATGCTTGGCGAGCTCCAGGCGCCGAGCGAGGAGCACGCGCAAGCTCACGAGTGCTCTGGCGCGTCCGTGGTCATCGAGGGCGCTGCCCAAGTCTCGAGTCAGTTGCGCCTGCCAGGTGCGCATCATGGTTGCGATCGCCGTATGCAGGTGCCCGAGGAGCCTGCGGTACGTGTCGGGTGTGAACGAGTCCACAGTGAGAGCGGGGAGTCCACCAAGATCGGCGGTCGGGTCGAGGGCCCAGCGACGCAGACCATGTACCCAGGCCTCGTAGGTGCTTGTCGAAGACATGGCGCGAGCAGATCAGGCGTGTGGGCGGCGGACGTTGAGCTCGCCGGGAGGCAGCGGCTCCCAGGCGGGAAGATCACCGGCCATCTTCCGCTCACGCGACAGCTTGGGTTTCCTCTCGCCGAGGGGACGAGAGCTGCTCCATGTTCGTGAGACCGTCAAAGCATCGACACCTTGCACGGGCGTCGGTGGTTCGATCGGGCGCCGCCCGGCGCGTCGGATTATCTGTGAGGGCTGTGAGGGCTGTGGGAGCTGCGGAGGCTGTGGGGCTCCGTGGGCGGCACCGCCTCGTGTTCGGCTGTCCCCTCGAGGGGCATGGAGATTGACCTTGCAGGCATCAGCGGAGCGCCGCAGCGCATGCAGAACCTCGACCCGTCAGCTTCGAGCTGAGCTTGGCAATTGCCGCAGACGAGTGTTGTCACCGTTCGCTCCTGATCTCGGTGTCTTGCAGCGATGGCCACGCGGCGATGAGGTCAAGCAAACTCGCCTCTCGCGCATCCTCTTCCTGGTAGTCGATCCCCGCGTCAACCCATTCCGCGAGAGCGGACCTGTAGAGGTCGCGTGACACGGCAAGGGCCTGCTCGCGGGTGGCGAGGGCCGCTGCCACGAGTGCATCTGCCTTGCGCTTGAGGTTCCACACGTAGAGCGCGGAAATGCCGCCGACGATCAGCAGCGCAATAAAGAACCCTCCGATGCCCCAGATGGTGCCGATCAAGCCCGCCACGGCTGTCGCGATCGCCGGAGCCACGAAGCTCCGATTCTTGAACGAGACACTGTCGATGTAGCCCTTGACGGCCTGATCCCAGGCTGACGAAAGCGATGCCTCCGCCTCAGCCTGCTGCGTTCGGGTTGTCAAAGACCACGAGCCGAAGCCAAGCGTCGACGCGAAGTTGGAGTGCGCAGGGCCGAGCGCCAGTGTCACGACGTCAAGGTGCGCGGCACGGTACTCCGAGGTGAATCTTCCCAGCCCCGACTCGAAGTCTGACTTGCCAGCACCGACGGCCAGCTTCTGCGTGTTCTGACTAATGCCGAGAAGTTCGGGATGAATAGCCGAATGCGTGACAAGGGAGACCGCGTCGAGGGTGTCCTCGAGCGCTTCGATGTCAGCGTCGGCGGCCTCGCGCGCCCGATCCAGGTCACCGCCAGAGCTCAGCACAGCCTCGTGGAAGACGATCTCGCGACGATGCGGGTGCTCCTCGGCGTCGTACTCGGTGACGAGGATCTCGAGCAGGTCATCCATCTGATCCTCGACCCGAAGCGATTGGTGGATGGGAGCCTTCAGCACCGAGTCGTACTTCTCGAACACGAACCCGACGGCTGACGCACGCTCGAGCACGTCCTTGACGACCGGCCACTCCGGGCAGATGGTGCTTAACGTGGGATAGGCGGCGTCATCGATGGTTCCGCGATGCACGCTCAACTCGCGATACCACTTCTCCACCTGCTCGCGCACGATCGCCTGGTCGTCACGGAGCAGGCGCGACCACTCGCCCAACTGGGTGAACACCAGATCGCGGCCGGCCGGTCCGTAGGCCTCGTGTGCCACGCCCTCCAACACCACCGCGAACTCACGGTGCAGGGCTCGAGGGTCGAGCGAGGTGAAGTAGTGACGCAACCACCTCGTTGCGCCGTCGAGTCGAGCCTGGCGTCGGAGGACGAGTGCGAAGAACAGGCTCGCCTTCTGGCGATCCCTGGCGAATGTCTCTGCGACTGCCTTATCAGTGAGCTCACGCTCGTCTCGAGACCAGGCGGCCAGGGCAACAAGCGCGGGTGCGAGCCAATAGCGAGGGCTCTGGATCATCAGCTCTTCGCTCACGTGCTGGACGGCCGCGTGACTCACCAGGCCAGCATCGAACGCTTGCAGCGTCCCGATCGACGAGCGTCGCACGACGTTGTAGTGGCCGAACTCGCGCTCCAGGTCGGCCTTGAGCGTGCCGAGTTTCGTCTCCGAGCGCTGCACGTTCGCCGTGCGCTCCGCCTGCAGGACAAACTCCGTGAACTGCTTCCGCAGCTCCAGCAGTTCGTGATTTGTGCTCTGCAGGTCCGCGGAAACGCGTCCGACGTCGCTCGCAACCCGGCCGACGCGCTCGTCGACCTCATTCACGCGCTCACCCACGAGCGCGACGAGACCCCCGACCGCCTCCACCTGTCTTGCGATGACCCCGAAGTTGTGGGCGTTTGTGTCCGTCATAACACTCTCCTCGGTATCCGCTAGACCGCAGCGCGGCCATCGGGTCGCACGGGCACAACGGTGCCGTCGTCGTACACTTCGATGTAGTCATAGGCGGCATTCGCTGCCAGGCGGCGCGCGCCGGCGAAGAACACGGGAACCATTTCGGCAGCCGTGTAGTGCTCGCAGATGAAGCCGCCAAGCGACATGGAATGGTCGATATACGGCGAACCCAGGTAGCACCGCGAGAAGAGCCCAACCGGAAGGCCGCCGCCACGGGCGTCGTAGGCGTCACGGATCCAAGTCAGGGCCGCATCCACGGCTGCGCGATCCGGCTCGGTATCAAGCGCCGCGATGGCTGCCATCAAGTCCGCGTTGCGAGGCGCGCCACGGTTCTTCGCGAGGACGGACGGACTCACGTATGAGCTGCCGATGCGTCCCCGGGCCGCGAGCGACGCATCCGTCTGCCCCTCACCCAAGGAGACTCGCCTTCGCGACGAGAACAACTCTGCCATGTCTGTGCTCCCCTTCTGACCTGAATAGTCAGGATTGAGGCACAGGAAATGGGCCCCGTGAATAGCCAGATTTCTCCAGCAATTTGACCGGATATCAAGGAATGCCCGGGTTCACTTAGGTCTTAGTCGGAATGCCCGGATCATTGCCGGGGGAAGCCGTTCGCCGTAGTTTTCGGCAGGAACGCAGAAAGGGCCGCCCCTTCACGGGGCGGCCCTTTCTGATCGTACGGTCTGCGCTAGTGTCGCGTTTCTGAAGTTGGTTGACGGTTCGCTTTCGCGAGGATCTCGTCGCTGGTCTTGGTCCAGACGAATGGGTGCTTTCGGTCGTTCCAGCCAGTGATGAACTGCCGGATCTTCGCGTTGAGGTCTTTCACCGAGGTGAAAATCCCGCGACGGATCGCTTGCCGGTCGATGATCCCGAACCACACCTCGACCAAGTTCAACCACGACCCGGACGTCGGCGTGAAATGAACGTGGAAGCGGGGTCGTTTCTCGAGCCAGGTCTTGACCTCTGGCGTTTTGTGGGTGGCGTAGTTGTCCATCACGAGGTGCAGGTCCCGTTCCGGGTAGGCGCGGTCGAGTTGCCGGAGGAACGAGAGGAACTCTTGCCGGCGATGCTTGGGTTTGACCGCTCCGGTGACGTGTCCGGTCGCGACGTCTAATGCAGCGAACAGTGTGGTCGTGCCGTGGCGCTTGTAATCATGCGTGCGCTTCTCGGTGTCCCCGATCCGCATCGGCAGCATGGGTGCGGTCCGGTCAAGGGCCTGGATCTGGGACTTCTCGTCCACGCAGAGCACGATCGCGTTCTCGGGCGGCGCGAGATACAAGCCGACAACGTCGGTGACCTTCCCGACGAGCTCCGGGTCGGTCGAGAACTTGAACGTCTCCGACTTCCATGGCTGCACCCCGTACTCCCGCCACGCCCTGGCCACCGTCGCGTTCCCAACCCCCAGGCGCTGCGCGAGCAGGCGCGAGGACCAATGTGTCACGCCGTACTTCTTCGGCGGGGCCGTCAAGGTCGCTGCCACGATCTCGGCATGATCGAGATGCTTCGGCCGGCCAGAGCGCGGCGCATCGGAGAGCCCCGCAATTCCGGCCTCGGCATACCGTTTCCGCCACTTCCACACCGAGGTCGTCGTGGTCCCAACCTCGGCCGCGATCCGCGAGTTCGCGACACCTTCCGAGGCGAGCAGCACGATCCGCGCTCGCATCGACAGGCCCGCACGAATACTCGTCGACCGAGCCCACGACACCAACTCAACACGATCCACGTCAGGGAGTAGCAGAGCCGCAGCAGGAGAATTCGCCATTCCACATTCTCCCAAACACAAACCGTTTAGGAACTAACGACACGCAGCACTAGTTGTTGCCGCGCAGGATAGCCAGCATGCGGATGATCTCCACGTAGATGAAGACGACAGTGGAGACGAGGCTGTACGCCCCGATCCAGCCGTACTTGCGGGGGGCGCCACCCTCGACGCCGTTCTTGATGAGCTCGAAGTCCATGACGAGCATGTATGCGCCCATGAGGACTGCGAAGACGCCCAGGATCAGGCCGAGCGGAATACCGAAGACCTCCATGGAGCGGAGACCCCACGGCCCAGCTTCGCCGAAGTTGAAGCCGAAGAGCATCATCCCGAAGTTCACGAGCGAGAACAGCAGGTAGCCGGCCATCGCGATGAGCACGATCTTCGTCATGCGCGGCGAGGTGCGGACCTTGCCGAACCGGAAGAGGACAAGCGTCACGGCGACAACGGAGAACGTCGCGAGAACGGCCTGCATGGCGATACCCGAGAACTGGGCCTCGAGGATCGAGGAGAGGCCACCGACGAGAAGTCCTTCAGCGGCCGCGAAGGCGAAAATGAGCCCCGTCTTCGGCTCGCGCTGGAACGCCAGCACAAGCGAAAGAACAAGCGCGCCGATTGCGCCGACGATCATGAGCATGGGGACAAACCAGGCAACGGCCGCCGCGACGAGCACGATGCCGAAGAGGCCAGCTGTCTTCGCGATGGTGTCCTCGTAGGACATCCGCTCCATCTGGTCCGGCGTCGCAGGCGGCGCCTGGAACTGGGCGTTCAGCTGGTCAGCAGTGAGGGGCGCGGGAGGCTGCTGCCCGTAGGAGGAAGCGGTGGGCGCCTGGCCGAATTGTTGGCCGTGCTGCCTGCGTGCCTCCCCGTTGAAGTAGGGGTTGCGTTCTAGCGCGGAATTCGCCATGGCTGTCCGTGGCTCCGTTCTTTCTCGAGGGTCAAGATGCCCGCCAGAGACGGGGTTCCCGGGATTCTAGCGAAAGAGTTCGTGAATAACGCCTGAAGGTGTGCGCCCTCAGCGGACGCCAGCGGAGCCCTTGACGCTCGGGCGGGCATCCCGGCCCGTGCCGAAGAACAGACGCGGGAGCAGCAGGAACGCACCGAGCACGATGGACGCGACGATCACAAAAGCGATCTCCGCGGTGTCGCCGATAGCAAGGCGCAGGAGCATGCCGCCGCCGACGGTCACGACCCAGACGAAGACGCCGGCGGAGAACGGGCGCCACGGCTTCCAGCGGAACAGCGTCACGAGCACCCAAGCCACGAGCAGCCCGAGCACAAACGGCCAGCCGGTCGTCACGATGCCAGCCAGTGAGACGCCCTCGGCGTGGCTCATCCGCCCGATGATGGCGAACACCACCACGAGGAGGAGATCGACGAAGAGCGGGAGCGCGAAGCCGCCCCCAGCGCGATAGATAGAACGAATTCGCCGCATGACACCAACGCTACGCCGGGGTGCGGCAGACTACGCGCGTGAACGCGCCCAACCGACCCACCTCGCCCCTCCTCATCGGCCACCGGGGTGCCCCCGCCTACGTGCCCGAGCACACGACCGAGGGGTACCGTCTCGCCCTGCGCCAGGGCGCGGATGCGCTCGAGCCGGACGTCGTCCCGACCAGCGACGGTGTACTCCTGATCCGCCACGAGCCGATGCTCGGGACGAGCACCGACATCGGCGCTCGCTCAGTCGAGTTCGGGCCCGCGCGTGAGGCATCGACGCCAGAAGGGGTCGTCACGGACTGGTTTGCGCACGACTACACGTGGGAGCAGCTGCGGTCGCTGCGTGCGGTGGAGCGCATCCCGAGCATCCGGCCTGCAAACGCGGCATACGACGGGGAGTTCCCGCTGCTGCGGCTCCGTGAGCTGGTGGAGTTCGTGGCTGGTGAACAGACCGCGGATGGTCGGCGCCGGCGCCCGCGCCTCGTGATCGAGCTCAAGCACGCGAGCTGGTTCAGGAGTCTCGGATTCGACCTGGCGGAGCTGCTCGAACGAGAGCTCGACGGACTCTGGGGGTCGCCCGCGCTCGACGGCCTCGTCATCGAGAGCTTCGAGGGGGAGGTGCTGCGCGACGTCCGGCGGCGAGGAGTCGCGGCCGGCGCGAGCCTGGTCTACCTCGTCGACAGCGAGGGCGCCCCGCACGACCGAACTGCGCGGGAGGGAGCTGCCGCGCGGGACTATGCGAGCGACCTGACCGATTCGGGGCTGGATGCGGTCGCCGAGTGGGCGGACGGCATCAGCCCAAGCCACCTGCTGCTCGGGGTGACCGACGAAGCCAGCGCCGCGCATCCACACGCAGGCCGGGCGCTCGTCGAGCGCGCGCACGCCAGCGGGCTACAGGTGTTCACGTGGACCTTGCGGCCAGAGGACAACTTCCTGCCGCCCGCGCTCGCAGGACGCCCGGAGGAGTACTGGCGCGGCATCCTGCGCACGGGCGTCGACGGAGTGTTCGCAGATGCGCCCGAGCGGGTCCGCGCGGTCATCGACGAAGCGATCTGGCGCTAGGGACTCGTCCCGACGACACCCGGGCTCATCCGACGACAGAAGTGCGAGAGATGCACGCTCCAGATCGAAGGAGCGTGCATCTCTCGCACTTCTGCCGCTCGAGTGTGTGCGCGAGCGGGCGCAGCGGGCCTAGGCCTTTGCGGAGACCCGGTCCAGGGTCTTCAGCTCGTCCGCGCTGAGCTGCAACGTGAACGCATCGGTGATGAGCGGCAGCTGCTCGGCCGTGCGAGCGCTCGCGATGGGCGCAACAACCCCGGGCTGAGCCGCGAGCCAGGCGAGCGCGACCGTCCCGGGCTGGGTGTCGTGCGCGTCGGCGATGCCGACGATCGCATCCACGATCGCATAGCCGCGCTCGGTCCGGTACTGCTCGACCGAGCTTGCCCGTGCCGAGTCGACCTCAACGTCCTTGCGGTACTTGCCGGTGAGGAAGCCGTGCGCGAGCGCGAAGTACGGCACGACGCCGAGGCCGGCCTCGTGGGCAAGCGGAAGGAGCTCACCCTCGATGTCTCGCTCGAGGAGGTTGTACTCGGGCTGCAGGGCAGCGGGCTTGTGCAGGCCGCCGTTCTCGACAGCCGCCAGCCATTCGCGGAGACGCGCAGGCGAGTAGTTCGAGACGCCGATGGCCTTGATCTTGCCGGCGTCAACAAGTTCGGAGAACACGCCAGCGGTCTCCTCGATGGGCGTCTCCGGGTCGTCGCGGTGCGCGTAGTAGAGGTCGATCTGCTCGACGCCAAGACGCTCGAGGCTGTCATCGACGGCAGCCCGGACATTGTCGGCGCCGAGCCCGGGACGCTTGGCGAACTGCGCAACCTTGGTCGCGATGACGAGGTCCTCGGGGCGGCCGCGCGAGCGGATCCACTCGCCGATGATCGTCTCCGACTCAGCGCCCGAGTTGCCTGGGATCCAGGCCGAGTAGACATCTGCGGTGTCGATGAAGTTGCCGCCAGCCTCGACGTACGCGTCGAGGATCGCGAACGACGCATCCCGGTCGGCCGTCCAGCCGAAGACGTTGCCGCCGAGTGCCACGGGGGAGACGGAGAGCGCCGCGCCGAGCGAGCGGCGGGCGGGGGAGAGCTGCGTGGTCAAGGTGATTCCCTTTCCGCGGCACCGCGATGTCGGTGGCCGCACCTACAATCAACGAGTCATGACGCTACTGCCACCAGTCTTCGATCCCTCTGAAAACGACCTCCTTGACGGACTCAATCCGCAACAGAAGGAAGCCGTTACGTACCGCGGCCCCGCCTTGCTTATTGTGGCCGGCGCTGGGTCGGGTAAAACGCGTGTGCTGACGCACCGCATCGCGGGCCTCATCGCCTCCCGCGAGGCCTGGCCGAGCCAGATCCTCGCGATCACCTTCACCAACAAGGCCGCTGCCGAGATGCGCGAGCGCATCCAGCACATCGTCGGCGGTGCTGCGGATGGCATGTGGATCTCGACCTTCCACTCGGCCTGCGTTCGCATCCTGCGCCGCGAGGCCGACAAGTTCGGCTTCACGACGAGCTTCACGATCTACGACTCGGCCGACTCCAAGGCGCTCATCAAGCGCATCGTCAAGTCGCTCGAGGCCGACGTGCTCGGGTTCACCGTCTCGAGCGTCCAGTCGCGCATCTCGAAGCTCAAGAACGAGCTCACCGACGTCGACGGCTTCGCGCGTCAGGCCAACATGAGCGACCCTCGCGACGCCATGTTCCTCGACATCTACCGGCAGTACACGCAGTCGCTGCGCCGCGCCAACGCCTTCGACTTCGACGACCTCATCTCGCAGACGGTGTGGATGCTCCGCGCATTCCCCGACGTCGCTGCCCAGTACCAGCGTCGGTTCCGCCACGTACTCGTCGACGAGTACCAGGACACGAACCACGCCCAGTACTCGCTCATCCGCGAGCTCACGAGGTCGGTCGAGCCGCAGCATGTGCCCTTCGACACCCGCATGGAGCTCGACGAGCGCGGCGGCATCCCCGGCGCCTCGCTCACCGTCGTCGGCGACTCCGATCAGTCGATCTACGCGTTCCGCGGCGCCGACATTCGCAACATCAGCGAGTTCGAGCGCGACTTCTCGAACGCGAAGGTGGTGCTGCTCGAGCAGAACTACCGCTCGACGCAGAACATCCTCTCGGCCGCCAACGCCGTGATCCGCAACAACTTCGACCGCGTCGACAAGAAGCTCTGGTCCGACGGCGGCGAAGGCGCGAAGATCGTCGGGTTCACCGGCTTCTCGGCGCACGACGAGGCGCAGTTCGTGGCGGACGAGATCCACAAGCTCCGCGACGCTGGCCAGAGCTACAACGACATGGCCGTCTTCTACCGCACCAACGCGCAGACGCGTGCGCTCGAGGAGATCTTCATCCGCTCCGCCGTGCCCTACCGGCTCGTCGGCGGCACGAAGTTCTACGAGCGCGCCGAGATCAAAGACCTCATCGCGTACCTCACGGCCCTCGTCAACCCGGCGGACGAGATGTCGACGCGACGCATCCTGAATTCCCCGAAGCGATCGATCGGCCCTGCCACCGAGACGGCCATCTGGGACTTCGCGAACCGCTACGACATCACCTTCCGCGACGCCATGCGGCGGGCCGGCGAGCTCGGGCTCGGCCCGAAGGTCACGGGCGCCATCGCCCAGCTCGCGAAGCTGCTGGACGATGCCACGGCAGGCCTCGACATCGACTCGCCGACCGGACGCAAGACGGTGAGCCAGACGCTCAAGACCATCGTCAAGGGCACCGGGTACCTCGAGAAGCTGCTCCAGACGGGCAACCCGCAAGACGAGGCTCGCGCCGAGAACGTCGAGGAGCTGATCTCCGTCGCCGCCGAGTTCGACAAGAACAACGCGGGCGGCTCCGTCATCGACTTCCTCACCGACGTCGCGCTCGTCGCGGCCGCCGATGACCTCATCGACGAGTCAGGAGCCGTTGTGCTCATGACGCTGCACACCGCGAAGGGGCTCGAGTACGACTCGGTCTTCATCACGGGCGTCGAGGAAGAGCTCCTGCCGCACCGCATCGCCGCAGACGAGCCAGGCGGACCGGCGGAGGAGCGGCGACTCTTCTATGTCGGCATCACCCGAGCCCGCAAGCGCCTGCACCTCTCGCTTGCCATGATGCGCTCGCAGTTCGGTGAGACGGCGGCGTCGCTGCCGAGCCGCTACCTGCAGGAGATCCCGTCCGAGCTCATCGAGTGGAGAGTCTCGCCCGGCTCTGCCGGCGGCCGCGGCGGCTACGAGCAGCGCTCCGTCGGCTCCGCCCGCAAGCCGCTGGGCAGCGAGGGCTACGGAACGGCGGGCGGCTACGGCCGTGGCACGTCGGACGCCGGCAGCGCAGGCTTCTCGAGCGCCGTCCGATTCCGCGACTCTGACGCCGGCCGCGAGACCGCGCCCAAGGCCAAGCCGAAGCAGAAGTGGATCAACGAGGTCACGGGACAGATGCGTGACAACAGCGGCATGGAGCTCGTTGCAGGCGACCGCATCACGCACGTCGACTTCGGAGAGGGCACAGTTCGCGCCATTCTCGGCAGCGAGGCCAAGCGAATCGCGGAGGTCGACTTCGACAGTGCAGGGCGCAAGAAGTTGCTCGTGAAACTCGCTCCGATCGAGAAGCTGACCAACTGAGGGCCGCGCGGGGACTAGGCTGGACGGCGGACGTGTTTTGCCGGGCGGCGGGCACACACTGCCTGCCGGCGATGCGGTCCGCTCTGCAAATTCTGAAGGCTCGAGCGCGAGAATCCGAAGGCTCGGGCGAACGAACGCGACGACGCGTCGCGGATGGGATGAAACGTGGATCTCTTTGAGTACCAGGCGCGAGATGTATTCGACGCCCACGGTGTTCCAGTTCTCCAGGGACTCGTGGCCTACACGCCCGAGGAGGCCAAGGCTGCAGCCGAGAAGATCGGCGGCGTGACCGTCGTCAAGGCGCAGGTCAAGGTCGGCGGCCGCGGTAAGGCCGGCGGCGTCAAGCTCGCGAAGACCCCAGATGAGGCATTCACCGCAGCCGAGGCCATCCTTGGCCTCGACATCAAGGGCCACATCGTCGAGAAGGTCATGATCGCGCAGGGCGCGGACATCGACCAGGAGTTCTACTTCTCCGTGCTCCTCGACCGCGCCAACCGCTCGTACCTCGCAATGGCGAGCGTCGAGGGTGGCATGGAGATCGAGCAGCTCGCAGTCGAGAAGCCAGAGGCCCTCGCTCGCGTCGCAGTCGACCCCATCCGCGGCATCGACGCAGCCAAGGCCGAGGAGATCGCGCGCGCCGCGAACTTCCCGGAGGAGCTCGTCGGCAAGGTTGCTGACGTCTTCGTCAAGCTCTACGAGGTCTACAACCAGGAAGACGCGACGCTCGTCGAGGTCAACCCGCTGGTCCTCACCAAGGGCGGCGACATCGTCGCGCTCGACGGCAAGGTCACGATCGACGAGAACGCGGAGTTCCGTCACGCAGACCACGTCGCGCTCGCAGAAGCCGCAGGCGGACTCGACCCGCTCGAGATCAAGGCCAAGGCGCACGACCTCAACTACGTGAAGCTCGACGGTTCCGTCGGCATCATCGGCAACGGCGCAGGCCTCGTCATGTCGACGCTCGACGTCGTCGCTGGCGCAGGCGAGAAGCACGGCGGACAGAAGCCCGCCAACTTCCTCGACATCGGAGGCGGAGCATCCGCCGAGGTCATGGCAGCCGGCCTCGACGTCATCCTCGGTGACGAGCAGGTCAAGTCGGTCTTTGTGAACGTCTTTGGTGGCATCACCTCGTGCGACGCCGTCGCAAACGGCATCGTCGGCGCCCTCAACACGCTCGGCGACGCCGCCACGAAGCAGATCGTCGTGCGCATCGATGGCAACAACGTCGAGGAGGGTCGCCGCATCCTCGCCGAAGCGAACCACCCCCTCGTGACCGTCGTCGCCACCATGGACGAGGCAGCCGACAAGGCCGCCGAACTCGCAGCCCGCGCCTGAGCCGCCCGAAGAAAAGCAGAGAAGGAACAACAATGTCGATCTTCCTCGACGAGAACTCCAAGATCATCGTTCAGGGCATCACCGGCTCGGAGGGCTCCAAGCACGCCACGCGCATGCTCGAAGCCGGCTCCAACATCGTCGGAGGCACCAACCCTCGCAAGGCCGGGCAGACGCTCGAGCTCGCGGGCAAGGAGCTCCCCATCTTCGGCACCGTGAAGGAGGCCATCGAGGCCACCGGCGCCAACGTCACCGTCATCTTCGTGCCGCCGGCCTTCGCCAAGGACGCCATCATCGAAGCCATCGACGCGGAGATCCCGCTGGCCGTGGCCATCACCGAGGGCATCCCGGTCAAGGACTCCTCGGAAGCCTGGTCGCACGCGCAGAGCGTCGGCAAGACTCGCCTCATCGGCCCGAACTGCCCAGGCATCATCTCGCCGGAGAAGTCGCTCGCCGGCATCACGCCAGCGAACATCACGGGTGCGGGCCCCATCGGCCTCGTCTCGAAGTCGGGCACGCTCACGTACCAGATGATGTACGAGCTCCGTGACCTCGGCATCTCGACCGCCATCGGCATCGGCGGCGACCCCGTCATCGGCACGACGCACATCGACGCCCTCGAGGCGTTTGAGGCTGACCCCGACACGAAGGCCATCGTCATGATCGGCGAGATCGGCGGAGACGCCGAAGAGCGTGCAGCCGAGTACATCAAGGCGCACGTGACGAAGCCCGTTGTCGGCTACGTCGCAGGCTTCACCGCTCCAGAGGGCAAGACCATGGGCCACGCCGGCGCCATCGTCACCGGCTCCGCTGGTACCGCGCAGGCGAAGAAGGAGGCCCTCGAAGCAGCAGGCGTTCGCGTCGGCACGACGCCCACCGAGACCGCCAACCTCCTCCGCGAGGTCTACGCGGCGCTCTAGCGAGTAGCCTGCCGCCGCCTGGCGGCACAGAACTCGCGCAGAGCAGCAGCTCTGCACACGACGAAGTGGGCTGCAGCCCCGTGGAAACACGGGCTGCAGCCCATTCGTTTCCGATCGAATCGCCCCCCCGCTTCGCTCCGAACGCTGAATTTCGCGCCAGCACCCCGCTAGCGCCCTGAGATCCGAGACAGGATGCACGTGCCTCGACCCGAGTCGGCCCCCGCACGACAGCACGGTCACCCCGGTGCCCCACAGGCGGCGCATCCCGGTGGTCGCCCTGGTGCGCATCCAGGCGGTCACCCCGGTAAAGGCCCTGGCGGTGCTTCCCTCCCGCTCGACGCGCGAGTGCTCGCGGCGACCCCAACGTCGCGGATCGCCGCGCCATTGGCGCTTGGCTGGCTGCAGGCCCTCGCTCTGGCGGGCGTCCTCCTCATCGTCGGGCGAGTGCTCGACGGAATCCTCGCCGGTGAGGCGCCGAGCCCAGGAACCCTGACGCTGCTCGCGGCGTTGGTCCTCGTAGCCGCTGCCGCCTCCGCGGTGTCGACGCTTCTCGTGCAGCGAGGCAAGAACAAGACCGAACGTGCGCTCCGCCGTCTCCTGGTGGGCGAGCTCTTCAACGTTGGGCCCCTCGCGCTCGGCCGGGACCGCACCGGCTCGCTTGTCAGCACTGCCACCGCATCCGTCGAGCGCGCATCCGCCTATCGGGCAGGGTTCCTCGGGCCGATCATCGCGTCACTGACGACGCCGCTTCTCGTACTGGCGGTCATCGCCGTCGCCATCGACCCGCTCACCGCCGGGCTCCTCCTGCTGCTGGTGCCGCTCATCCCGCTCATCATCGTCGGGGTTCAGCGCGCGTTCCGTTCTTCGACCGGCGCGTACCGGCGCAGCGCGGCCCAGCTCTCTGCCGCATTCCTCAGCGCCATCCAGGGCCTCACCACGCTCAGCCTGAACCGAGCGACCACACGCACGGGCGACGAGCTCCGGGAGCGCGGCGAGCAGAACCGACGCCGTGTCATGCGGCTGCTCGCTGGCAATCAGGTACTGATCCTGGCCGTCGATGCGGTCTTCTCCCTCGCCATGATCACGGGCGCGGCGGGCCTCGCCGTGTGGCGCCTCGGGGACGGGGCGATCACACCGGGTCAGGCGGCTGCCCTCGTGCTGCTGTCGACCCTGCTGACCGGGCCGGTCGACATCGTCGGCCAGTTCTTCTATATCGGCATGACCGGCCGCAATGCCGAGCGGGAGCTCAGCTCGGTGATCGCGACTCGACCGGCCCGGCCTGTTGCCACAAGAGGCGAGGGAGTCTCCTCGGGTGCAGGCGCCCGCCCGCCTGCCGCCCTTGAGCTGCGCGGCGTCACCGCCGGCTACGAGCGAGCGCAGGCCGTTCTCTCCGACTTCTCGCTGCGCGTCGAGACCGGCGAACGGGTTGTCATCACGGGGCCGAGCGGCTCGGGCAAATCGACGCTTCTGACACTGGCGCAGGGCCTGCTCCTTCCTCAGACGGGAAGCGTGCTGATCGGGGGAGCTGCCGCGGGGAGTCCAGATGCTCGCGCCGAGCTGGCCGTCGTCGAGCAGAGCACCTTCCTCTTCACCGGCACCATCGCGGAAAATCTGCGCGTCGCCAAGCCGGAAGCGAGCGACGCGGAACTCTGGGCCGCGCTCGACGCGGCCGAGTTGCGCGGCGACCTCGAGCGCGCACCGGATGGCCTCGAGACGCAGGTCGGCGAGAGTGGCCTTGCGATCTCCGGCGGTCAGGCGCAGCGCGTCGCGATTGCCCGCGCATTCCTGCGGGACGCGAGCGTTCTCCTCCTCGACGAGCCGACCGCCCAGGTCGACCTGCGCTCAGAGCGTCTCATCACGAGTGCGCTCACGAGGCTGGCAGAAGGACGCACGGTTGTCATGGTTTCGCACCGACCGACGAGCATCCTCGCCGCCGACAGAGTCATCCGCCTTGGAGCCGCGGACTCGGACACCGGCCGCGCACAGCGAGGTGCGAAGCAACCTCGCGGCGCAGATCAGCCAACTGCAGCTGCAGCTCGGGCTGCCGGAACGGGGGAGCGCCTATGAACGCCGCACTTGCCGAGCCGAACGCGATGTCGGCTCCGGAGCTGGCCACCAGACCGCAGCTGGTCGCGTGGCTGCTGCGCCAGACGGCCCCGCTCCTCTGGCCGCTCGTGCTCGCAACCGTGTTGCGCGTCATCGGCCAACTCGCGGGGATCGCGATCCTCGTCGTCGCAATGCTCGGCGTTTCCGGAGCGCTCGCGCTGTGGCCGACCGTCTGGACGATGGTCGCGCTGGCGTTGTCCAAGGCGGTGCTGCGCTACCTCGAGCAGTTCAGCGGTCATTTCGTGGCGTTTGCGGCTCTCGCGCGCCTGCGGGACCTCTTCTACGCCCGCCTCGCCCCGCAGGCTCCGGCCGCCACGGAGGGGGCCGGCAGTGGGGAGCTGAGCGAGCGTGCGACGCGGGACATCGACAGGGTCGAGGTGTTCTTCGCGCACACGGCGCCGCCGGCGATCTCGGCGGTGCTCGTGCCCGCCATCGCGCTGGCTTGGCTTGGCGCCACACAAGGCGCGGTTCTGGCCGTCGCGATCGCTCCCTTCGTGGTCCTGGTCGTGCTGGTCGTCCCCGCGGTCGGCGGGATGGTGAGCTGGCGCGCGTCCCAGCAGGCCGTCGCCGCGAAGGGCGTCGTCGCTCAGCACGTGAGCGACTCCGTGCAGGGGGTCCGCGAAGTCCTCGCCTTCGAGTACGGCGCGGCTCGCCTCGACGACATGGACGCTCGGACCGAGACCGGAGCCCGATCCTCGTCGCTCGCCTCCCGCATCTCCGCCGTCCGAGGCGCGCTTGTTGTGCTCCTCCAGTGGGGCTCGGTGCTTGCGGCGCTTGTCGTCGGCGGCACGGGAGTTGTCAACGGCGAACTGAGCTGGGCGCAGCTGCTGGTTGCGCTTGCCGTCGCCGTTGGACTCTTCGTGCCGACTCGCGCGGTTGAGAGCTTCGTCACCGACCTGAACGCGTCGTTCGCCAGCGCCGCCCGCCTGTACGAGGTCATCGAGCGGTCTCCGCTCGTGACGGATGCGGACGCACAGCCCATCGGACACGGTGAGTCTCGCCTTGACGTCGACGCGCGCCGAGCGCAGCCGGTGGCTTTGGCCTTCGAGGACGTCACCTTCTCTTACCCGGTGGGGCCGGACGCGGGCTCCGGGCCGAGCTCAGACTCGGCGCGGAGCGGCGCGCCTACCCGGGCCGTCCTCGAAGACATCTCCTTCGAACTGCGAGCGGGGGAGCACCTCACCGTCGTCGGCCCGTCCGGGAGCGGCAAGTCGACCATCGCGTCCCTCGCTCTCCGCTTCTGGGACCCGGATGGAGGCTCGGTGTCCCTGCGTCGTGGATCGGCCGGTCCGCTGGAGCTGCTGCCGCGCATCCCGCTCGACGAGCTGCGGACGCGGACGGCACTCGTCTCGCAGCGCCCGTACCTGAGCGACGGCACCGTTGGGCAGAATGTCGCGCTCGCGAGGCCGCACGCCAGCGACGAGGAGATCTTCGCCGCGCTGCGAGTGGCCGCCCTCGATGAGTGGGTGCGCGAGCAGCCGAAGGGCTTGGAGACCCCGGTCAGGGAGCGGGGCGGAGGACTGTCCGGTGGGCAGCGTCAGCGCGTCGCAATTGCTCGCGCCGTCCTCGCCGAACCCGAGCTGCTCGTGTTGGACGAGGCGACGAGCGCGCTCGATGGCGCAACTGAGCGGACAGTCCGCGAACGACTCGCGGTGTGGGCGAGCGGGCGCAGCATCCTCGAAATCAGTCACCGCCTCGACGCACTCGGCGACACGGATCGTGTGTTGGTCCTCGACGCGGGGGGCATCGTCGAGGTCGGCCCGCCTGAGCAGCTCCGCGACGCGGGCGGCGCGTTCCAGCATCTCCTCGAGCGCTGAGGCGCCAGGCGGCGTCGGCGTCCACAGGCAGCGCCTCCGCTCCGCAGGCGTGCCCATGCGTCTCCGGCTGGCCTGACCAACATGAGTGCAAATTCGCGCTGAATCGGGCTCGCGGCGTCGATTCGGGCCGACTCTGCACTGATGTTGGTCAGCCGCGCGCTGGCTCGCCGCCGCCGGCGTGGCCAACTCCCGTGAGCGACTGCCCCGCACGGGCGTTTTCGTGCCTCCGCGGGGGAGTCGATCACGGAAGTTGGTCAGGCCGATTCGGCAACTGGACCGGAAACGGCAGCTCAGTCCGCGCTGTCCGCGCTGTGCTCGCGAAGCTCGAGCTCGATGAACGCGCCGATCATGGCGCGGTAGGTCACTTCGACGACCTCGGGCGACGCGTCGGCCGCGTCGGCCAGCGAGCGAACCTTGCCAATGACCTGCTCCACACGCGCCGGAGCCCGCACGGCACCTGTGTCCTGGCCCCGCTTCGCGACGGCCGCGCGCTCGACCCAACGCTGACGTTCGCCGATGAGGGCAACGATCTGGGTGTCCAGCGTGTCGATCGCGGCGCGGATGTCCGTCATCTCGTGCGGGCCTGTTGATCCAGTCATTCCGGCAGGTTAGCGGCTATCGTCGGGGTGCTATGCCTCGCCCGATCACGTACCTGTACTCCGCCGTCGATGCGTTTGTCGCGGCCGCGGTCGGCCTCGGCGTCCCACTCGTTGCTGTCGTCGCGGTGCAGCTGGCGACGGCGGGTTTCGGCAGCGACTTCCTGGCGGGCTTCCAGTACGCGGCCGCCATTTGGGCGCTTTCGCTCGGTGGCTTCGTGGGTGCGATGATCGATCCGAGCTCTGGACTCCTGCCAGCAGGCAGCGAGGCTGTCGCATTCACCCTCCGGGTCATGCCGCTGGGGCTCACGCTGATCACGGTGTGGCTGGCACGAGTGACCGGGGTCCGCATCCGTGCTGGTTCGGACGTCATCTGGCCAGGTCTCTTCTTCACGACCGCCGTGTTCGGGGCTTGCGCCGCCGGAGTCTCGGTCGCCGCGAGCGGTCGTGGCATCGACATCGGTGTGTGGCAGACCTCGATCGTCGGCGCCGTCATCTTCCTCGCCTCGGCATTTGTGGGTGCCAAGGGCTGGCAGGTTGCACCGATCGAATCTGCCGTCTCGGCGCTCGAGGAACGTGGGCGGGCCATGCTCACGCAGGGGCTTCGAGCAGCTGGCATCATGGTCGGCGGCGTACTGGGTGCAGGCGCGGTGCTGCTCGTCATCGCTGTCGTGGTCGGGCTCGCGAGCATCCTCGCCTTGTTCCAGTCGCTTCCGCTCGACGGGACCAGCGCCATCGTTGTCGGTCTGAGCCAGCTGGTGGTCGCCGTGAACGGCGTCGTCTGGTCGGCAGCGTGGATGCTCAGTACCGGCTTCGCGATCGGCACGGGCTCGCAGGTCACCCCTTCCGAGACGCTCGTGGGTCCGATGCCGGTGCTTCCGCTCTTCGGCGCGATCCCCGCGTCGCCGCCGCTGCTCGCTATCTCGGTCATCGCCGTCCCGGTTCTGATCGGTCTGGTGGCGATGGTCGGTGTTCGGATGCACGCCCCGGCCGGAGCTGCACGCGGGGTGTGGTCGCGCGTCTCGATCGCGCTTGCCGCCGCCGGTGTCGCCGCGGTAGCCATCGGGGTGCTTGCCCTCGTGGCGGGTGGGTCGGCCGGGCCAGGTCGCCTTGCGGATGTCGGCCCGTTCCCCCTGCTCACTGGGGCGAGTGCGTTCGGGACGCTCGCGCTTGGTGCCCTCGTCGGCGCGCTCGTGCCGCTTTCCGCGGAGCAGTTCGACGACGACGAATTCGGTGACGCTGAACGGCCCAACAGTCCTGGCGAAGCGCGGGATGGCCGTGGGGCTGAGGGAGAGCAAGCGAAGGTGGGCAAGTCACCGGTGCGCGAAGACGCAGCGGCGCCGAACCCACGCGCGAGCAAGCGCCGTTCGGCACGCGAGAGCTCCGACGAGCGACCCTGGGTCGCTGACGCCGTCTCGAAGCGCTTCGAGGATCCGGGTGAGGCTGAGCAAAAGCCGGGCACCGCGCTCGAGATCCGGGCGGACGATCCGCCGGCAGAGCGCCAGACGTCCGAGATTCGCCGCGCGAAGCGGCTCAAGGTCGAGAACCCGCGGTACGACGACGAGCCGGACATCTACGCCGACATCGACCTCGACGACTGAGAGACCCATTGGATGTCCTCTCGAGAGACGACTCGATTGTCCACTCGACTAGACTGACCCGGTGCTCAAGGTAGTTGTCCTCATCTCCGGCGCGGGTTCGAACCTGCGTGCGCTGCTCGAGACACTCCGGATCTCCGCTGATTCCGAGTCGCCCATCGACGCCGAGGTCGTCGCGATCGGTGCGGATACGCAGGCTGCTGGCCTCGCGCTCGCGGAGGAGTTCCGCATCCCGTCGTTTGTAGTGCGGCCGAAGGACTTCGCCGACAGGACGGCTTGGGGTGCGGAGCTGCTCGCCCAGATTCAGCAATTCGAACCGGACCTGACCCTGCTCTCCGGGTTCATGAGGCTCGTGCCGCCAGCCGTGGTGGATGCACTTTCCCCGAGTCTGGTGAACACCCACCCCGCGTACCTGCCTGAGTTCCCCGGCGCCCACGCCGTGCGCGACGCTCTCGAGGCAGGCGTCCCCGAGACGGGCGCCTCCATCATCATCGTCGACAACGGTGTCGACACCGGACCGATCATCGATCGTGTCCGCATCCCCGTGCTCCCCGGTGACACCGAGGAGCTGCTGCACGGCCGCATCAAGGTCGCGGAGCGCCGTCTGCTGGAAGACACTGTCCGAGGCGTCGCCTCAGGCGAAATCGCACTCGAGGAAAGAGCCACCGCATGAGTACCCCCGCCTCCCACGGATCCTCCCACGGATCGCTGGCAACCCTCGAGCGCATCGAGCCGAAGCGCGCGCTTGTCTCCGTAAGCGACAAGAGCGGGCTCATCGAGCTCGCCGCCGGCCTCAAGGCCGCTGGCGTCGAGATCGTCTCGACGGGCTCGACGGCGAAGACCATCCGCGAGGCCGGCTACGACGTCACCGACGTCCAGCAGGTCACCGGGTTCCCCGAGTCGCTCGACGGCCGCGTCAAGACCCTGCACCCAGGCGTGCACGCCGGCATCCTCGCGGACCGTCGCATCGACGACCACGTCCGTCAGCTCGAGGAGCTCGGCATCGCGCCGTTCGAGCTCATCGTGGTCAACCTGTACCCATTCGTTGAGACGGTCGCGTCTGGGGCGGATGCGCCTGCGATCATCGAGCAGATCGACATCGGCGGCCCCGCGCTTGTGCGTGCCTCTGCCAAGAACTTCGCGAACGCCACGATCGTGACGTCGCCGAGCGACTACACGAAGGTGCTCGAGGAGATTTCGGGCGGCGGCGTGACGCTGTCGACGCGCCGGGCGCTTGCCGCGGCCGCTTTCCAGCACACCTCGAGCTACGACCAGGCCGTCGGCGCGTGGTTCGTGTCGCACATCGCCGAGGTCGAGGCCGCAGGCCAGGCGGCCGTCGCCGATGATGCGTCCGAGGTGCTCCCGAGCTCGTTCACGATCGAGGGCACCCAGCTCGCGACGCTGCGCTACGGCGAGAACTCGCACCAGGTCGCCGCGGTCTACGGCCGCGATGGTGGGCGCGGCATCGCCCAGGCGGAGCAGCTCCACGGCAAGGAGATGTCGTACAACAACTACGTCGACGCCGACGCAGCCCTGCGTGCAGCCTTCGATCACACGTCGCCCGCCGTCGCCATCATCAAGCACGCTAACCCCTGCGGCATCGCCGTTGCGCCCGAGGGCCTCGCGCCCGCTGAGGCCATCGCAGAGGCACACCGCCGCGCACACGCCTGCGACCCGGTCAGCGCCTACGGTGGCGTCGTCGCCGCGAACCGCGAGGTCTCGCCCGAGATGGCGCAGACCCTCTCCAAGATCTTCACCGAGGTGGTCATCGCGCCGAGCTTCGCCCCCGAGGCGCTCGAGGTGCTCAGCGCCAAGAAGAACATCCGCCTGCTGCAGCTCCCGGCCGACCCTGCGCTCGAGGAACGTGAGGTGCGCCAGATCTCCGGCGGTTTCCTCGTGCAGAGCGCCGACCGCTTTGAGGCTGACGCGTCGCTGCTCGAGGGCTGGACGCTCGTGGCGGGCGCCCCGGCGTCTGGCCAGACCGTTGATGACCTCGAGTTCGCCTGGCGTGCCTGCCGCGCCGTCAAGTCGAACGCGATCCTGCTCGCCTCCGAGGGTGCATCCGTCGGCGTCGGCATGGGCCAGGTCAACCGGGTCGACTCCTGCCACCTCGCCGTCTCGCGCGCGGGGGAGCGGGCCGCGGGCTCGGTTGCCGCGTCAGACGCGTTCTTCCCCTTCGCGGATGGCCTTGAGGTCTTGCTCGAGGCAGGCGTCAGCGCCGTCGTGCAGCCGGGAGGATCCATCCGCGACGAAGAGGTCATCGCGGCCGCCGAGAAGGCTGGCGTGACGATGTACTTCACCGGCGAGCGCCACTTCTTCCACTGATTCGCGCGGGCCAGCGCCGCCGGGCGCTGGCTTCAGCTCGCCCGCACACGACACCCACGAGAGCAGCAATTGAGCACCAAGAACTCCCAGCCCGTCACCCACGTGAGCGAGCTCGACGGCGGAACGCGCTTCAACGCGGCGCTCGTCGCGGCCATGGGCGTCGCGTTGGCGACGCTCCTCACCTCGCTTGTGGTCATGAACGAGCGAGACCTGACAATGGTGCTCTCGCCGCTCACGACGCTCACGGACACGTTCGACTTCTACTCGCTTTCGGTGCTCATCCTGCTGGTCCTCGTCACGCTTGTCGGTTGGCTCGGGTGGCTCCGCAACTGGTGGATCTCCGCGATCGCCGGCCTTGTAGTGACGGTTCTCGCCGGCACCGTCGGCTATGTGGTGCGGCTCGCGACGGGCGGCGCCGAGTTCACTGGTGAGACCTGGTCGGCGATCTTCACCGAGTTCTTCGGACTCAACTTCGTGTTCCTCGTGTCAGGGACGGTCTTCACAGCCCTCATCGGTCCGGCGCTGTTCCGCCGCCAGGTCGCTGACATGCTCCAGGATGTGTCGGGCCGCGTCGCGCACGCCGGAGAACTCCGCCGGTTCGCGGAGTCGAGCAGGAAGCTCGCGCTTGTGCGCATCCCCGCAGCCAACCCGCAGGACGCTCAGGTCACGTTCCAGGAGCGAGCCGAGGTCGACCGAGATCGCGCCAACGAGCAGTGGGAGTCCTACGTGGCGCTGCTCGACGAGCACGGCTGGGAGACACGCGAGGTGCCAGCGGCTGAGACGATGCCGGACTCGGTCTTCACGGAAGACCAGGTTGTTGTGCTCGGTCAGGTCGCGATCCTGGGCCGGAGTGGAGCAGCATCCCGTCGAGCCGAGCTGCCCGGCGTGCGCGCGTCCCTCTCCGAGACGGAATTCGTGACGATGGAGATCGAAGCGCCAGCCACACTCGACGGCGGCGACGTGCTGCTCGCGGGCGACACGGTCTACGTCGGGGCCTCGACCCGCACCAACGCTGAGGGCATCCGGGCGCTCCGAGAGATCGCCCTCGACCTCGGCTACCGGGTGGTGGCGGTTCCTATCAAGGGTGCTCTGCACCTGAAGAGCGTCGCGACGGCGTTGCCAGACGGCACCGTCATCGCCTGGACGCCGGCGCTCGAGCAGCCTTCGCTCTTCGGCGGCTACATCGAGGCACCCGAACTGCTCGGCGCGAGCATCCTGCCACTCGACGCGGACACCGTCCTCGTCTCGGCAGCGGCCCCCGCGACCGCGAAGCTCGTGAAGCGCCTCGGCTACAACGTCGTCACCCTCGACCTCTCGGAGTTCGAGAAGCTCGAGGGCGGCGTCACCTGCCTGTCGGCCCGCGCCTACTAGTCGGTCGCACGAGCAGTCGCTAGCGCATCCCCGATCGTTGCGCGGCGGTTCGCCCTCTTGCAGTCCTGCGAGAGGGCGAACCGCCGGGCAGTGATCGTGGGGAAACGCTCTACAGCGAGCCGGTCCCGTGCTGGCTGAGCTCCCGCTCGCCGACGGTCTCGCCGTACTGGGTTTCCCCTGTGACGATGAAGCCGAGGCCACGGAAGAAGTCGCCAGGCCCGAGGTCGCCCTCTTCCCAGATGGTGGTCACCTTGTCGAAGCCGCGGCGCGCGGCCTCGTCGAGGATCGCGTTCACCGCGAACGACCCGATGCCGCGACGCTGGAAGTCGGCGTCGACGTTCATCCGCAGGATCGTGGCCCGGAAGAGCTCGTCTGGAGCATCCTCGTCAAAGTTCGCCATGATGAAGCCCACGACGCGACCGTCAAGGACAACAACCCTGGGCCACGACGTCGTCTGGTTGACGTAGGCCTCCGAGATGGAGTTCGAGACGGGCGCAACAAACGCCTCTTGGCCTGGTTTCAGTGTGAGCGTGTTGGCGGCGACGATGTTGTCGGCGGACAGCTCTTCGATATACAGCTCGCTCATGCATGCAGGGTAGCGGTCCGTCTGAGTATTTCTCCGAATGCGGCCCCGGTAGGCTGTAGGCAAACCGCGCGCAGAAGGAGAACTTTATGGCGAAGATCAAGGTCGAGGGAACGGTTGTCGAGCTCGACGGCGACGAGATGACCCGCATCATCTGGCAGAAGATCAAGGACACGCTCATCCACCCGTATCTCGACGTGAACCTCGAGTACTACGACCTGGGCATTGAGAAGCGCGACGAGACGGACGACCAGATCACGGTCGACGCGGCTCACGCGATCCAGAAGCACGGCGTCGGCATCAAGTGCGCGACGATTACCCCAGACGAGGCACGCGTCGAGGAGTTCGGCCTCAAGCAGATGTGGCGCTCCCCGAATGGCACCATCCGCAACATCCTCGGTGGCGTCATCTTCCGTGAGCCCATCATCATCTCGAACATCCCCCGCCTCGTACCTGGCTGGAACAAGCCCATCATCGTGGGACGCCACGCGTTCGGCGACCAGTACCGGGCTACCGACTTCCGCTTCGCGGGCGAGGGAAAGCTCACGGTCGAGTTCACGCCGGACGACGGCTCCGAGCCGCAGAAGTTCGAGGTCTTCCACTCCCCGGGCGACGGAATCGCCCAGGTGCAGTACAACCTCGACGCGTCCATCACTGACTTCGCTCGTGCGTCGCTCAACTACGGACTCACGCGCGGCTACCCCGTGTACCTGTCGACGAAGAACACGATCCTGAAGAAGTACGACGGTCGCTTCAAGGACATCTTCCAGGAGATCTTCGAGGCCGAGTTCAAGGAGAAGTTCGACGCAGCGGGCATCACGTACGAGCACCGCCTCATCGACGACATGGTCGCCGCTTCGCTCAAGTGGGAGGGCGGCTACGTCTGGGCCTGCAAGAACTACGACGGCGACGTCCAGTCGGACACGGTCGCGCAGGGCTTCGGCTCGCTCGGGCTCATGACGAGCGTCCTCACGACTCCTGACGGCAAGGTCGTCGAGGCTGAGGCAGCGCACGGCACGGTCACGCGCCACTACCGCCAGCACCAGCAGGGCAAGCCCACGTCGACGAACCCGATCGCTTCGATCTACGCCTGGACGCGCGGCCTCGCGCACCGCGGCAAGCTCGACGGCAACCAGGAGCTCATCGACTTCACGCAGGCGCTCGAAGAGGTTGTCATCGAGACCGTTGAGTCGGGCAAGATGACGAAGGACCTCGCCGCGCTTGTCGGTGAGGGAACGCCGTACCAGACGACCGACGACTTCATGAACTCGATCGCCGAGAACCTCGCCGCTCGAGTTTCCGCGTAAGCGACGCTCGACGTCCCCAGGGACTGGTGAAGCCCCGCATCCTGCCTCGGCAGGGTACGGGGCTTCTGCGTTGGGCGAATAGGGTGGATGCATGAGCAACTCGCCAGTTCGCATCACTGTCACTGGAGCAGCCGGGAACATCGGCTACTCGCTCCTCTTCCGCATTGCGTCGGGCTCCATGCTCGGCAACACCCCGGTGGAGCTGCGCCTGCTCGAGATCCCCCAGGCCGTCAAGGCCGCGGAGGGGACTGCCATGGAGCTCGCCGACGGAGCCTTCCCATGGCTTCGGTCGGTGGATGTCTTCGACGACCTCGAGGCGGCTTTCGACGGCACGAGCATCGCGTTGCTTGTCGGGTCGATGCCCAGGCGTGACGGCATGGATCGGGCCGACCTCCTCGAAGCGAACGGCGGCATCTTCGCGCCGCAGGGCCGGGCGATCGGGCAGCATGCGGCCGACGACATCCGAGTGCTCGTCGTCGGGAACCCGGCCAACACCAACGCAGCGATCGCACGTGCGGCGGCGCCAGATGTGCCCGCTGAGCGCTTCACGGCCATGATGCGTCTCGACCACAACCGCGCGATCGCGCAGCTCGCAGCGAAGGCGGGCGTCGGGGCCGGCGAGGTCTCGCGCATCCACGTCTGGGGAAACCACTCGAACACGCAGGTGCCAGACGTCGACCACGGCACGATCGGCGGTATCCCGATCCGGGAGCGCATCGCAGACGACGCCTGGATCGACGGCGAGTTCGTCACGACCGTTGCAACGCGAGGCGCATCGATCATCAAGGCGCGAGGCGCTTCCTCAGCCGCGTCGGCGGCCTCCGCGGCAGTCGACCACATGCGCGACTGGGTGCTCGGTACACCAGAGGGCGATTGGACGACGGCGGCGCTGCCCTCCAAGGGTGACTACGGAATTCCCGAGGGCCTCGTGGCTGGCGTCCCCGTGACCTCGCAGGGCGGTGAGTGGGAGGTCGTGCAGGGACTCGAGCTCAGCGAGCTCACTCGGACGCGCCTCGCGGCCACGGTTGCCGACCTCGAAGCCGAACGCGATAGCGTTGTGGGTCTGGGATTCGTCCCGTCGACCTCCTGAAGTGAGAAGAGCTGCAATGACCACTGCCGAACCGGACATCCTCGCACTGGAGGTGCTGATCCGTCGCGACGGCGTCGGCGAGATTCGGGAAGGCGACTCGGTCGAGCGCATCATCGCGGCCGACGCAGACGAACTCCGCAACGAAATCATGACGCGTGTGGTCGACCGTGCGACGCGCGAACAGCTCGTGATCGACCTCCGCACGATAGACATCGACGGTGTCTTCCCGCTCCGCGTCTCGCCGGATGGCAGCCTCATCGAGACCGGGAATGTCGGTGAGCTCGCTCCCGGCGAAGACGAGCTGACCGACCGGCTCAAGCTCGGTGGGACCGAAGGTGACAGCCCCGCAGGCGACAACAACGAGGCGCAGGGAGGCGCGCTAGGGGGTGGCGAGCCGCACGTCGACGGCGGTTACGAGGCCTCGGTCGGAGCGAACAGCGACGGCTTCCTCCCGCAGGGCAATGTGCACGAGACAGTCCGCATCCCTCGAGTCGAGATGATGCACCACGCGCTCGACCACGAAGTCGAGGTCGGACCTGTGGCGCAGGATGCACAGCAGTTGGAACCTGCGCAGCCAGGGCCAGAGCCACAGCCCCAGCCAACTCCAGCACGCGGGTTCGCGCCTGACGGTGCAGCTCAGGGCGCACCGGCCGGGGAAGCAGTCGCGCCTCCCGTGTGGTTCGAGGACCGGATCGACGAGGACGGCCTCGAGGACACGCAGCCGTGGCAGCCGAGGTTCCCCCGGGACGCTCGAGCTCAGCGAGAGCTGGACGAGATCGAGAACGTGGAGACCGGGCCGCGCGACATCATCCGCCCCGGCCTCCCGCCGCAACCGACAAACACCGCTCCTGTTGCCGCATCCGCGTCCGTCGCCCGTGCCGCTTCCACGACGGCTCCAGAACGCCGCAAGAGCGACACCTCGGCCCCGACGCTCGCCGACTTGCTCGCCGACAAGCAGGCGGCTCCGGAAGCGCCAGCGCAGCAGGGCTGGCGCAGTGCCCTCCGCTTCGGCACGGGCGGGCTCATCAAGCTCGGGCCAGGCGAGGCCGAGCGCGTCAAGCGCGACGAGATCCGCCGAGTGCAGCGCCAGTTCGACGGGTCGCGGACCGTTGTTGTCATGAACCCCAAGGGGGGCGCGCACAAGACCACCGCGACGCTCATGATCGCAGCCACGTTCGGCGAGATCCGCGGCGGCTACACGCTCGCCTGGGACAACAACGAGACGCGAGGCACCCTCGGGTGGCGCTCGCATGCCGGCAACCACCGCAACACGGCGGTCGACTTCCTCCGTCAGCTGCCGCGCTTCGAGGTCTCCGGCGGCGCAACCATCGCCGACGTCGACCGCTTCGTGCGTCCACAGGGTGATGCCCAGTTCGACGTCCTCGCCTCCGACGACGACGCAGCATCCGCCGCGATCATCGACGCAGAAGCCTTCTCGCGCATGCACCGCACGCTCAGTCGCTTCTACCGCGTGCTTGTTGTCGACACGGGCAACAACATGCGTGCCAGCAACTGGGAGGCGGCCCTCGACGTCGCCGACCAGCTCGTCATCGTCTCCACGGCGCGCGAGGACACGGCGGCATCAGCCGCCTGGCTCGCCGACGGCCTGCGCGAGCGTGGGTTCGGGGAAAAGCTCGAGAACGCCGTGACGATTCTCTCGAGCCCCTCCGCGAAGGAGGACCAGGCGCTCACGGAACGCCTGCACCACCACTTCGAGCGGCTCACGCGTGCCGTGGTTGAGGTACCGTACGACCACGCCTTCGTCGGCGGCGGTGAGCTGAGCGTCTCCAGCCTCAAGCCGGCGACGCGAGACGCGTGGCGAACGGCTACAGCCGCCATCGCGGAACGCCTCTGACCGAAACCCAGACCTAGGAACCCAGTGCTCACGATCTCCCACACCTCCCGTGCTGCCAGCCCGGAGGAGATGGATGACATCCAAAGCGGTCTCAACGACCGCTACGGTGTTGTCCTCTCGTCCGGCGTCGAGTACCCGGGCAGGTACACGCGATGGGACATCGGGTTCATCGATCCTCCGCTCATGATCGAGGGGCGAGGGTTCGCCCTCCGGATGCGCGCCCTCAACGAACGGGGCAGCATCCCGCTGCGTGCGTTCACCGCGGCCTTCGAGCGACTGGACGGCGTGACCGTGCGGGTGCTCGCCGACGGCGAGGTGGAGATCGACGTCACTTCGCAGCGCGACGAGATCATCCCCGAAGAGCAGCGAACGCGCAGACGGTCGAGCTTCAGCGTGCTCAGAGCCATCATCGAGACCATGCCGGACGACGTGCCGCACCTCGGCCTCTACGGCTCGTTTGGCTACGACCTCGTTCGCCAGATCGAGGCTCTGGAGGCTCCGAACGGCGGCGACCAGAGGGACCTCGTCGTGTTCCTGCCTGACTCCGTGCTGGCCGTCGACCGGCAGCGCGGCGACGCCATGAGGCACGACTTCGAATTCTCCGACGGGGAGACGACCACTGAGGGGATGCCTCGCACAGAGGTCCTGAGCCCCTTTGTCGCGCCCGCCGCATCCGCTCAATCGTCGCGCGATCACGAACCGGGGGAGTACGCGGCCCTCGTCGAGTCGGCCAAGGCCTCGTTTGCTCGCGGCGACTTGTTCGAGGTTGTGCCAGGTCAGGCGTTCCGCCGCCCCGTTCGCACGAGCCCGGCGGACGTGTTCGCGTACCTGAAGCGCAATAATCCAGCCCCATACGCGGCACTGATGAACCTGGGAGGCCAGGAGTTCCTCGTCGGCGCCAGCCCCGAGATGTTCGTGCGGGTCGCGGGCAGCCGGGTCGAGACCGTCCCCATCTCGGGCACCATCGCGCGCGGAGTCGACGCGATCGAGGACGCCGACCGCATTCTGGAGCTTCTCAACAGCGACAAGGACCGCTCCGAGCTCACGATGTGCACCGACGTCGACCGCAACGACAAGTCGCGCGTCTGCGAGCCGGGATCGATCAAGATCATCGGCAGGCGACAGGTCGAGCTCTACTCGAAGGTCATCCACACGGTCGACCACGTCGAGGGTCGACTGCTCCCAGAGTTCGACGGGCTGGATGCGTTCGCCACGCACATGTGGGCCGTCACCGTCACCGGCGCCCCGAAGATCTGGGCCATGCGCTTCATCGACGAGCACGAGCGCAGCCCCCGAACCTGGTACGGCGGCGCCATCGGCGTGCTCCTCGCGAACGGCGACGTCAACACGGGCCTCACGATCCGCACCGCGATGATCCGAGACGGGATCGCCGAAGTTCGCGCGGGCGGCACGCTGCTCATGGATTCGACGCCGGCCGCGGAAGAACTCGAGACCGAGATGAAGGCGTCCGCGCTCCTCGAGGCGCTTGATGCCCCCGCCGATTCCGTGCTGCCTGAGCCAGTCGCCGAGGCGGAGCCCACGCTCAGCGGGGCCGGCCACCGCATCCTCTTCCTGGATCACGAGGACTCGTTTGTGCAGATGCTCGCCGGGTACATGCGCGAGACCGGCGCCGAAGTGCGCACCGTGCGCATCCCCAAGGGCGGCATCGAGCGCGCCGAGATGGCGCGCATCCTCGACGAGCAGCAGCCCTCGCTAGTCGTCATGTCGCCGGGGCCGGGTTCGCCGAGCGACTTCAAGTCCTCCGAACTGCTCGACGAGATCGTCGAACGTTCCCTTCCCGTGTTCGGCGTCTGCCTCGGCCAGCAGGCCATCGGGGAGTACTTCGGTGCATCCCTCGGACAGCTCGGGTACCCGCTACACGGGCAGGAGCGCGATGTCATCGTCACGAACCCGGGCTTCCTCGACGCCCTCCCAGAGCGCTTCGTGACGGGCCGCTACCATTCGCTGCACATCGACCCGGCCACGATGCCCGACAGCCTCGTGCTCGTCGCCTCCGACGACGACGGCATCCCGATGGCCATCCAGCACCGGGAACTGCCGATCTTCGCAGTGCAGTTCCACCCCGAGTCGCTCATGACGCTGCGCGACTCGGCGGGTAAGCGCATCATCGAGGCCGTCATGGAGCGCATCCCCGCGCGCGTGCCCGCGTCCTGAGGTCGCACCCTTGGCCGGGGCTTCTGAGGTCGCGCCCTTGGGCGGGCAAACGGCTGCCTCCATTGCGGCTGCTTGCCGTCGCACGTCGGGCGGCCGCGTCGTGTCCTGTCGGCGCTCCTGGCCAACTTCCGTGATGAATGGCTCGATCCGGCGAGTTCGCGTTCGATCTGCGAGCTCTCATCACGCAAGTTGGTCAAAGCGAGTTAGGGGCGAGCGCCCAGGTGTCGTCGCCGATGGCGGGCGCCGCACTGACCAGGGCCGAGAGCTGCGGGACGGCACCGAAAAGCGCGAGCGCGGCGGTCACCGGCCGCGAGCTCAGTGCCAAGTAGCTTCGGACGCCGTAGCCACCTCCGAGCAGCGTGTGGTCTGGGAAATCGGCCCGCAGGTAGGCGCGGCGCTTGCCATCGCCGCCTCGAAGCGTCCGACGCTCCCGGAAGTTCGTGACCACGCGGGTTTCCGGACGGGAGGTGACCTCGGATCCGGCGAGCGACCGTGTCCAGGCGACGGCCGCCGCCCCGTGCTTCTCGCCGGAGCCGAGCATGATCGCGACGTCGATCTCGTCGCCCTCACGCGCATCCAGATCGCCGACGAGTGCGGTACTGAGGCCGGGTGCCAGCCCCGCACCGAGAAGCACGGATGCTCCGGCCTCGTCCGCGGTGTGCCGGAGGGCTGCGAGGTAGGCCCCGGTCGCTGAGATGTCGACGAGTGTCGCACCGCCGAGGTGGAGAGCGACGGCCGGGGCTTCGACGCCGGAGGCGTTGATGACCACATCACTCTGCGCGGCCAACCGCTCGAAACCTTCGAGGTCTCGCGCCAGGTCCACCCGGACGCTGCCCGGCCGCGGTCGCCTGCCAGCGCGGGTCACTTCGTGCCCGTTCGCCTCCAGGAGCTCGGCGATGCTGGTGCCGACGGCGCCGCTTGCCCCGACGACGAGTGTCTTCACGCCGCGGGCTCTGCTGGCGGAACCGCCACGCCCATGCCGCCGCCGGTGCTGCGGCCTCGGCGCACGACGCGGAGGTGCAGCTTCGTGAGCTGTGGCACCACGAAGTAGACGGCGAGGAGCACCACGATGGCGGTGAGCAGCGCCGTCGCCAGCAGGCCCGGCCAGGTGGGCGTAAACGTGGCGAGAAGGGCGCCGACGATCGAGACGAGCGGGAAGATCGCGAGCCAGGTGATGAAGGCGCGCTCGTGGACTGAGACGGGTGGCATGGGTACTCCAAACGTTCGGTTGGATTTGGAGCTAGGGCCGATCTTCGGTAAAAGCAACTGATTGGTTGGAGTTGGTATCATTGGACATGGCCTGGGACACGGAACGCACAAAGCAGCTGCTCCTCGACTCCGCGACGAGCCACTTCAGCGAACGTGGCTGCTCCGGGGCTCGGGTCGACGCGATCGCCAAGGACGCGGGGGTCAACAAGGAGCGCATCTACCAGTACTTCGGCGACAAGCAGGCGCTGTTCGGGAGTGTCCTCCAGCACGCGCTGCTGCGCATCTTCGACGCGGCTGAGCTCACGGGCGAAGGCCCGGAGGCAGTCGGCGCCTACGCGGTGGCGCTCTTCGACCGCTACGACGAGCATCCGGAGTTGCCACGCCTCTTGGCGTGGGAGGGGCTCGAGATCAAGGGCGGACTCGCGCTCGAGGAGCGCATCGCGCGGTGTGCCGGCAAGGCTGCCGCCATTCGCTCGGCGTGCCCCGGAATGACTGAGGCAGAGTCGCGGCACGTGCTGCTTAGCGTCGTCACACTCGTCAACGGCTGGTGGACGCTCGGCCAGCTCCGCGACATCATGCTCGACGGAACTTCGGACCACGCCGACCGCCGGTCGATCCTCGCCGCGCAGGTCACAGCGGTCGCCGCGTCAGCCACCTGACTCCGCAGCGACGTTCGAGCAGGCCCGCGTTCTCAGTCGAGCAGCTCAGTTGCACCGCCGCCTCTGTCGCGTCGAACTCGCTCTGTCCAACTTGCGTGATGGATGCGCGGCCGAAGGCGTGTCGAGCGCCACGAGGGCCAGGGCATCACGGAAGTTGGTCAGGCGCGGCGCTTCCGAGAGTCTTGAAGGTGGCTGCCTTCGGCGAGAAGCGCCAGGAGCGTGGCCTCCACGCGCGGCCACTGATGCATCACTTGCTCATAGGTCAATCGAAGGACCCGATATCCGAGCCGGTTCAAGACAAGGTCCCTTCGACGGTCGGTCCGGGAATGCCACTCAGACGAATGAAACTCTTTGGAATCGCATTCGATGATGAGGCGGTCTCCCACCAGGAGGTCGACATTGCCAACGCGGGCCACATTGAACTGCGGAGTGACGCGGATTCCACGGAGCTGAAACCACAAGCGCACGATGCTCTCGGTGCCGGATTGGCTCCGCGCGTCCACGAACCTCAGCTTCTCGCGCGCACTCAGCGTGAGAGGGGCAGCCAGTGCGGTGAGTGTGGTTCGCGTGATGAGGCGCAACTGCAAAACGGAGTCGGCGACGATGACGAGGTCGCGTTCGGGGAGGCACATGAGCGCGCATTCGAGAGCAAGGTCGATGTCGTCAACCGCGTGCTTCTCGAGCGGGCGAGCTTGGTGGACTGACGCTCGATGCAGGACCACTTCGGCTGCGCGGGGGCTGGATGAGGCTGTTCGCGTGATTCCGACCGCGCTCGCTGCGATTCGCGCGTGCGGTGCGGAGTGACGTAGGGTCCATGCTCCGTGGAGGCTGAGGGCAGTGAGGCAAGTGGCGCGGCCGTGCAGGCGCACAGTTTCAACGACTGCGGCGGACGCGTCTGGCTTGGCAAACCAGCCAGGCGAAACGCGCCAGAAAGCGCCTTGGCTGAGTGCCGCCTCGAGCTCGCGGCGCGTTCCACCCTCCGCATTCCACTCGGCACGCGAGAAGACCCCTCCGTTGGGTCGCGCGGTCGCTGTGGCAGTTGCTGGTGCTGGCATGCGCCAAGCACAGCGCAGATCTACCGACGGGTGACGGGAAGCGGGCCCCCTGTGGAGGGTTCGCTGTCCACAGCTCTCCCGCTTCGAAGTGCGTGGCCAAGTTCCGTGACCAGAGGGGGTGCTCAGCGCACTGGCGAGCCCGGAGTGGCCAATCCATCACGGAAGTTGGTCAGCAGTCAACGAGCAGCGGCCAGCAGCCTGTCTGACCGCAGAGCCTGCCTGAGCTCCCCGAGGGGCCTAGTGGAAGATGATCGTGCGCTGCCCATCGAGGAGCACGCGGTGCTCGGAGAACCACTTGACGGCCTGCGTGAGGGTTCGCGATTCCTCGTCCTGGCCGATGGCCATGAGCTCCTGCGGTGTGCGCGTGTGGTCGACGCGCACGACGTTCTGCTCGATGATCGGGCCCTCGTCGAGGTCGCTTGTCACGAAGTGTGCCGTGGCACCGATGAGCTTCACGCCGCGGGCGTGCGCCTGGCGGTACGGGTTCGCGCCCTTGAAGCCGGGGAGGAAGGAGTGGTGGATGTTGATGGCGCGGCCGGCGAGTTCAGCGCAGAGCTCGGGGGAGAGGATCTGCATGTAGCGGGCGAGCACGACCAGCTCGATCTGCTGCTCCTCGACGACCTGCAGGATGCGCGCTTCGAAGGCGGCCTTCTCGTCGGGTCCGGTGACGGGGAGGTACTCGAAGGGCACCCGGTAGAACTCGGCGAGATCCTTGAGCGCCTCGTTGTTGGCGAGGACAAGAGGGACGTCGATCTGCAGGTGGCCGGAGCGCTGGCGGAACAGCAGGTCGTTGACGCAGTGGCCGGCCTTCGTCGCGAGGACAAGCGTGCGCACCGGGCGGCCGGCCTCGTCGAGGGAGACTTCGGCGCTGAACCGCTCGGCAACGGGCTCGAGGCGTGCGAGGAGTTCCTCGCGGCTGGCGTCCGTGCGGACATCCACGCGCATGAAGAATCGACCCGTGTCGATCGACGAGAACTGTTGGAGCTCTTCGATGTTGCCCGCGGAGTCGACGATGGCTCCCGTGACGGCGTGCACGATGCCTGGCTGGTCTGGGCAGTTGAGGGTGAGCACCCATCGAGTTGCTTCTTGAATCACCAGTTCAGGGTAGCCGTCTTGTGGCGAACGTATAGACTCATCCGTGGTCGCGCGTATCGCTCGGCCCCCGGCGTGCCGGTACGCACGCAGTCGACTCCCTGACGAGGTTTCCCGCTCGCCCGGAGTGCGCCGTTCGGATACTGCGAATGACTTCTCTCTCTGCTCCTACGATGACGTCTGCCCCCAGGCTGCCGCTCGTTCCCTTGATCGCCCTGGCGTTCTCCACGTTCATCAGCGTCACGATCGAGATGCTGCCCACTGGCCTCCTTGAACTCATGACGGTCGATCTCGGTGCGACTCGCGCGGAGATCGGCTGGCTCATGACGATCTTCGCCTTCACGGTCGTGCTCACGAGTACGCCGCTGACGGCCATCACGAAGCGTGTCCCTCGCCACGCCCTGCTGGTCATCGTGCTGGCGGTCTTCGCGATCGGGTCGATCGCCTCGGCCTTCGCCCCCACCTACGCGTCGCTGGTTGTCACGCGTGTTGTCACCGGCCTCGCACACGGCGTGTTCTGGGCTGTTGTCGCCTCCTACATCTCGCTCATCGCGCCGAAGGAGCTGCTCACCCGCGCGGTGTCCATCACGCTCGGCGGCGGTGCGATCGCGTATGTCCTCGGTGTGCCCATCGGCACCGCGCTCGGGCAGGCGTTCGGCTGGCGTTTCGCGTTCGGCTCGCTCGCTGTCGTGACGCTGCTCGTAGCGGTGCTGCTCTGGTTCTTGCTGCCGCGCGTCAACCACCTCGACGACTCGTTCTACACGCGCCCCATAGCGCTCCCGGACGACTCGGACGGCCCCGCCGTGCCGGCCAAGCGCATCCGCTTCGCACAGCGTTCGCTGCTGACGGTGATCCTGCTGTGTGTCATCACGCTCATCACGATGACCGCCCAGTACGCGTTCTACTCGTATATCTCGCCGTACTCACTCGACGTCATCGGGTTCCCGGTGGAGACGCTGAGCCTCGTGCTCTTCGCGTACGGCATCGCTTCCGCTGGTGGCACGGCGCTCGCGGGTGTCGTCTTCACTGCGCGGCCTCGAGTGGGCCTCGCGACGGGGTACCTGCTGATGCTCGTCGCGGTGACCCTGTTGCTGTTCGCGCACGACACGACGGTCGCGCTCCTCGCGCTTGTCATCTGGGGCCTCGGGATGGGGGTGCTGCCGCCGCTGCTGCAGTCGCGCATCCTGAACGCAGCCCCGTCTCGTCACCGTGATCTCTCGAGCGCGCTGTACACGTCCGGCTTCAACTTCGGGATCGGATCCGGAGCGCTGGTCGGCGGCCTGCTGCTGGATGCGGCGGGTCTCGTCGCGCTGCCCGTGTTCTTCCTCGCTATGGTCGGGCTCGGGCTCGTGAGCGCGCTGGTGCTTGACGCCGTGCTGGCTAGGCGCCCGCTGCAGCAGACGAGCTGAGCTCGGTCGAGCTGAGCTCGTCGGCGACTCGCTGCAGTCCGTCTCGGACTGCGGCGATGGTCGGCGACGCTGCGCTCGCGGTGCGGATGGACGTGAAGATCTCGCGGCGTGGCTTGCCCGCGAGGGGGAGGAATCGCACGTTGGGTGCCGCGTGCGCCCAGGTCAGGTCGTTGAGAATTCCGACGGCGTGGCCGGTCTCGATGAACCGCATCTGTGCCTGGAGGTCGGCGGTCTCGTAGCGCACGTCCGGTTCGTAGCCCGCGACGCGGCACTGCTGTTCGCCCCAGTGGCGGGACGCGGACCCCTGCGGCTCCATGACCCAGGCGAGGTCGGCGGCTTCCGCGAGGCTGGTCACGGGGGAGTCGATCGGTACGGCGAGGCGCAGCGCGTCGCCGGTGAGGAGCCGCTTGTCGAGTCCGGGGTGGTGGGGTGCGGCGTGGCCCGGGTACTGCTCGGCGACGACGACGTCGAAGTCGCCCGCGAAGGTGTCGAATAGCGCCGATTCGGGTTCGTGCTGCACCATCTCGATGCGCAGTCCGGGGTGCTCGTCCTCGAGTATGCGAAGCAGTGGCGGGATGAGGGTGAGGGCGGCCGATTGGAAGACGGCGAGGCGGACGGTGCCGACGGCGCGGCTGGTCGAGGCGAGCACTTCCTGTTCCGCGATCTCGAGTCGTTCGAGGATCTCCGCGGTGTGACCAGCAAGAATTTCGGCTTGCTGGGTGAGCTGCACCCGCCTCCCATGCTTGCGCAGGAGCTCGACGCCGAGCTCCGCTTCGAGGGCGGAGAGCTGCTGGGAGACGGCCGACGGAGAGAAGTTCAGCGCCTTGGCGACTTCGGCCAGGGTTCCCCGCAGTTGGACTTCGCGGAGGAGTCGGAGCTTGCGCACGTCGAGCATGCTCAATCATCACACGAGCTGATGAAAAAAGGTCAATTTCCTTCACTTTACCTAACGGAAGTCGGGTGCTGATACTGGGTCACATGACCGCCACCGTGACGCCTGTCTTCCCCACAGATTCCCTCACCGACCTCGCGCCGGAGGCCATTGCGCTCGTGCGCCGCTGGCTGACGGAGGCGGCAGAGATCCCGGTGGATGCATCCGCCGCCCAGCTCGCCGGTGTCCTCAAGGATCCGCAGGGCCTCGACTTCACGGTTGGCTTCGTCGACGGGGTTGTGCGCCCGGAGGACCTGAAGGTCGCCGCGCGCAAACTCGGCTCGATCGCAGACAAGGTGCCGGGCTTCCTGCCCTGGTACATGAAGAGCGCCGTGCGCGTTGGCGGCGTCGTCGCTCCCGTGCTTCCGGCCGTTGTCGTCCCGGCCGCACGCAAGGTGCTGCGGGACATGGTCGGTCACCTCATCATCGACGCGACGGATGCGAAGCTGGGACCTGCGATCGAGCAGATCCGCGGCAAGGGCGTGCGGCTCAACATGAACCTCCTCGGCGAGGCCGTGCTCGGAAAGAAGGAGGCTGCCCGCCGGCTGGATGGCACCACCAAGCTCCTCGCGCGCGATGACGTGGACTACGTCTCCATCAAGGTCTCCTCGACGACTGCCCCGCACCAGCCCTGGGCGTTCGACGAGGCAGTTGCCGACGTCGTCGAGGAGCTCACGCCGCTCTACCGCCTCGCCGTCAACAGCCCGACGCGCAAGTTCATCAACCTCGACATGGAGGAGTACAAGGATCTCGAGATGACCATGGCGGTCTTCACGCGCATCCTCGACGATCCAGAGTTCTTGAGCCTCGAGGCCGGCATCGTGCTGCAGGCCTACCTGCCGGACGCGCTCTCGGCGATGATCCGCCTGCAGGAGTGGTCGGCGGAGCGTGTTGCCCGAGGCGGCGCGCCCATCAAGGTCCGCCTCGTCAAGGGCGCGAACCTGCCCATGGAGCGTGTCGAGGCGTCGCTCCACGGCTGGCCGCTCGCGACGTGGGGCACGAAGCAGGACTCTGACACGAGCTACAAGCGCGTCATCGACTACGCCCTCACCCCGGAGCGGGTCAAGAACGTTCGGGTCGGCATCGCAGGCCACAACCTCTTCGACGTCGCGTTCTCGTGGCTGCTCGCCAAGCGGCGCGGCGCGACCGATGGCATCGAGTACGAGATGCTGCTCGGCATGGCGCAGAGCCAGGCGGAGGTCGTCAAGCGCGAGGTTGGGGCGCTCCTGCTGTACGTGCCCGTTGTGCACCCGCAGGAGTTTGACGTGGCGATCGCGTACCTCATCCGCCGCCTTGAGGAGGGGGCGAGCCAGGACAACTTCATGTCGGCCGTCTTCGAGCTGGCGGACAACGAGGAGCTCTTCGAGCGCGAGTCGCAGCGCTTCGTGGCTTCGCTCGACGCACTCGACCGCGCGGTGCCTTCGAGCAACCGCGTGCAGGACCGCACGGCCGAGCCCGTTGCGCTTCCCGCCGACCGCTTCGAGGAGACGCCAGACACCGACCCTTCGCTGCCCGCCAACCAGTCCTGGGCTCGGGCGATCCGCGACCGTGCCCAGGAGTCGGTTCTCGGCGCGCAGACAATCGAGGCCAACACGGTCGGCTCGATTGGTGAACTGGATGCGCGAGTCACGCGCGCGGTCGCTGGCAGTCAGTCGTGGGGTGCGCTGTCCGGCGCCGCTCGTGCCGAGATCCTCCACCGGGCGGGGGATGCGCTCGAGCGACGCCGCGCCGACCTCATGGAGGTTGCCGCCTCTGAGGCGGGGAAGACCTTGGATCAGTCAGACCCCGAGATCTCCGAGGCCATCGACTTCGCGCACTACTACGCCGAGCTCGCGCGCGGCCTCGACGACGTCGACGGCGCATCGTTTGTGCCTTCGAAGGTCATCGTCGTGACGCCGCCGTGGAACTTCCCCGTCGCCATCCCCGCCGGGTCAACGCTCGCGGCGCTCGCGGCGGGTGCATCCGTCATCATTAAGCCGGCCCGGCCGGCTGCGCGCTGCGGTGCTGTCATGGTCGAGGCCCTCTGGGAGGCTGGCGTGCCGCGCGAGGTGCTGCAGTACGTGCAGTTCTCGGACCGGGAGCTGGGCAGCGAGCTCATCAAGAACCCGTCGGTCGACCGCGTCATCCTGACGGGCGGCATCGAGACGGCCGAGCTGTTCCGCTCGTTCCGCCCCGAGCTGCCGCTGCTGGCGGAGACGAGCGGCAAGAACGCCATCATCGTCACGCCGAGCGCCGACTACGACCTCGCGGCCAAGGACGTCGTCGCTTCTGCCTTCGGCCACGCTGGCCAGAAGTGCTCGGCGGCGTCGCTTGTTGTGCTGGTCGGGCAGGCGCAGCGTTCGCGACGCTTCCGCGAGCAGCTCCTCGACGCCGTGCGCTCACTCACTGTTGGCTACCCGTGGGATGCGGCATCGCAGATGGGGCCGATCATCACGCCGGCCTCTGGCAAGCTGCTTGACGGCCTCACGAAGCTTGGCGCGGGGGAGCGTTGGGTTGTCGAGCCCCGGAAGATGGATGACAGCGGCAAGCTGTGGAGCCCCGGCGTGCGTGCTGGCGTGCAGCGCGGCTCCGAGTTCCATCTCGTCGAGTACTTCGGTCCGATTCTCGGCATCATGACGGCGGACACGCTCGAGGAAGCCATCGACATCGTCAACGAGGTGGACTACGGGCTCACGTCCGGCATCCACTCGCTCGACCGCGGCGAGGTGTCGCAGTGGCTCGACACGATCCAGGCCGGCAACCTGTACGTGAACCGTGGCATCACGGGCGCCATCGTGCAGCGCCAGCCGTTCGGGGGTTGGAAGAAGTCTGTTGTCGGATGCACCACCAAGGCCGGCGGGCCGAACTACCTGGTCGGTCTCGGAGCTTGGGAGCGGTCGACGGCAGCCGTGGTGGCCCCCATCGCCCACCAGGGGGCGCAGTCGATCCTCGATGCAGCCAATGCGGTTGCGAAGGCGCACTCGGCCGCGCTCACGCGTGAAGACGCCGCGATGCTCGAGCGTGCGCTCGGGAGCGACGCGCAGGCCTGGGCCGAGGAGTTCGGGCGTGACCGCGACGTGCAGTCGCTCTACGCCGAGCGCAACGTTTTCCGCTACCTGACGTTCCCCGGGGAGATCGCAGTGCGCCTCTCCGAGCAGGCTCCCGTCGTCGACCTCCTGCGTGTGGTCGCTGCGGGTCTCGTCGCTGGGGCCAGGCTGCGGGTCTCGACGGGTGTCGAGCTGCCGTCTTCCGCGAAGGCTGCTCTGGCCGGTGCCGGCGTGCCGATGCGGACGGAGACGGACGCTGAGTTCCTTGGAGCCGCGGCATCGCTGCGGTCGGGCCGGATGCGTCTCATTGGCGGCGACTCGGTTGCGCTCGCTCGTGCAATCAACGGTCGTGTCGACCTTGCCGTCTATTCGGGAGAAGTCACCGAATCCGGCCGGGTGGAAATGCTGCCATTCCTGCGTGAGCAGGCGGTATCCATTACCGCGCATCGTTTCGGAACGCCGAATGGCCTTACCGAGGGGCTTCTGTCGCGCTGACTTGCACGCGCTGTCTTGCGCCCGCTGTCTTGCGCCCGCTGAATGGCCCGAGATTCGCCCGTCGAGTAAACCTCGGTATCCTGGTCGAAAGATAGCGCGGGTGGTTCTCGGGGGTATTCAGTGCTGGGGAGTTCGAAGCAGGATCTCAGTGCGTGGATCGCGAGGATCGCGCACTCGGGGGATGCGCTCCCGTATTTCTCCACCGATGAGTTTGCTTCCGGCGCGTTTGAGCAATTCCACGGGGAATTGGGGCTCGCGGAATTCCTGGGCACTGGAAAGCTGACCAGCGCGGCGATTTCCGGCGATTTTCACGCGTACACGCTCAGCACTCATGTTGGCTCGGCCCAGCTTTTCGGCACGCTTCGCACGAGCGCGGGTGTCGAGCGAGACGGTGAGGATTTCAGCCGCGACCCACGCGAGAAACTCATCGCGATCGCCGTGCTCCGCGGCTCCTTGAAGTTTCGCGGAGGCTATCAATCGGGTGTGCTCAATGCGCGAGAGATGCTGGTCGTGAACTCATCGCATCCGCTTGCCACGACGGGCATAGGCGTTGTCGAGACGCTCGGCATGGCCGTTCCCCTGAGCGACATCGCGCACGACACGAGGTTCACGGTGGCAGAGTGGCCCTTTCGGCTGCCCGATACGGCACTCACCGCGGCTTTCGTCGCCTTCATCGGCCGGTACCTGGTCGAGGCGACGACCGCGACGAAGAGCGGGCAGCGCACGTCGGCCGTCGCCGAGCCCGTGCTCCATGACTTGCTGCGTGCCGCCCTCCTGCAGGTCGGGCCTCCGGCGATGACACCCGCCCAGCATTCACTGCACGTGAAGGCGGCTGTCCACGACCTCATCGAGAAGTACCACGCGCTCCAAGGCTTCGACGCGGACAGCATCGCGCGCGCCCTGCACATCAGCAGGAGAAAGCTGTACCGAGACCTGGCGGATGAGAGCGACGGCGTCGCCGGGATCATCGCGGCGCGGAGAGTGCAATCGGCAGCCTCGCTGTTGGTCGAGCAGCCGCAGCTCTCGCTCAGCGAGGTGTCGGCAGCCGCGGGGTTCGGCGATGGGACGACGATGCGACGGCATTTCCTCGCGCGCCTCGGAATGACCCCCGCCGACTACCGTAAGGAGCGCGCCTGACCGCGTACGCTCGTCCGTGCGCCTCCTGCGCGCGCTCGCCGCGCGCACTGAGCTGAGATCTCCGCTTCCCCCGCCGCAGACAGAAGGACTCCAGTGGCCTCTTCGATTCACCGCCCAGCGCTTGTCACCGCGAAGGTCGGGTTCGGCCTGCTCGCGTTCGCGTCGATCGTGTCGGAGATCGCGACGATCTCGGAGCGAGGCACTTGGGCCCCGGAGAACTTCTTCGCATACTTCACGATAGAGACGAACATCCTCGCGGTGCTCTCACTCCTGATCAGCGCCGTGGCGACTGCCGCGAACGCGCAGGGGGCGGGAATCAACGCCTTCCGTGCGGCGGTCGCGGTGTACATCCTCATTGTCGGCATAGGGTTCTCCCTGCTGCTCTCCGGCCTCACCGATGTCGCGTTCACGGCAGTCCCGTGGAACAACCTGGTGCTCCACTACGCCATGCCGGCTGTCATGCTGCTCGATATCCTCATCGACAGGCCGAAGAAACGCATCCGGTTCGGCACGGCACTCATCTGGCTCATCTTCCCTGCGGGGTACGCGGCGTTCTCGCTTGTGCGCGGCAACCTCACCGGCTGGTACCCATATCCCTTCCTCAACCCGGCGAATGGCGGCTACGCGCCCGTCGCGCTCACCATCATCGGGCTCGTCGTCCTCGGGGTAGCCCTCACCTGGCTCGTGACGCTGCTCTCGCGGTCATCGGGGAAGTCGCGCTAGACTTCTAGCGGCCGCGACTGGCGTTCAGGTGGGTCACCACCGGGGAGCGGCTCTTCGGGTTTTCGAGCCGTTCGCCTGGGCTCGCCGGTTCACGACCACATGTTCGCCGTGCCATCCGGTTTCCTGAAGGAGTCTTCGTGACCGATACGTTCAACGCCCCCCTGGATTCATTCAATGCGCCGCTGAGTGAAGTAGACCCCGAGATCGCCGCGGTCCTCGAGCAGGAGCTCGAGCGCCAGCGTTCCACGCTCGAGATGATCGCCAGCGAGAACTTCGTTCCGCGCGCTGTCCTCGAGGCCACCGGCAGCGTGCTCACCAATAAGTACGCCGAGGGTTACCCGGGGCGTCGCTACTACGGCGGCTGCGAGGTTGTCGACATCGCGGAGAACCTTGCCATCGAGCGCGCGAAGTCGCTGTTTGGTGCCGGCTTCGCGAACGTCCAGCCGCACTCGGGCGCCACGGCTAACGCCGCCGTCATGCACGCCCTCGCGCGTCCGGGCGACACGCTGCTCGGCCTCTCGCTTGACCACGGCGGACACCTGACGCACGGCATGAAGATCAACTTCTCCGGTCGCCTCTACAACATCGTCGCGTACGGCGTCGACGCCGAGACCTCGCAAATCGACATGGAGCAGGTGCGGGAGCTTGCGCTTGAGCACAAGCCCAAGGTCATTGTCGCTGGCTGGTCGGCGTACCCGCGTCAGCTCGACTTCGCGAAGTTCCGCGAGATCGCCGACGAGGTGGGTGCCTACCTGTGGGTCGACATGGCGCACTTCGCGGGGCTCGTGGCCGCTGGCCTCCACCCCAACCCTGTGCAGCACGCGCACGTCACGTCCAGCACCGTGCACAAGACCATCGGCGGCCCGCGCTCCGGGTTCATCCTGACGAACGACGCCGACCTGGCGAAGAAGATCAACACGGCTGTTTTCCCCGGCCAGCAGGGCGGCCCGCTCATGCACGTCATCGCGGGCAAGGCGACGGCGTTCAAGCTCGCCGCGAGCGACGAGTTCAAGGACCGTCAGGAGCGCACGCTGCGCGGCGCCAAGATCGTCGCCGACCGCCTCCAGCAGGCCGACGTTGCTGGCGCCGGCATCTCTGTCCGCTCTGGCGGCACCGATGTGCACCTCATCCTCGTCGACCTGCGCAACGCCGAGATCGACGGCAAGCAGGCGGAGGACCTCCTGCACGAGGTGGGTGTGACCGTCAACCGCAACGCCGTCCCGAACGACCCGCGCCCGCCGCTGGTCACCTCTGGTCTGCGCATCGGTACGCCGGCGCTCGCGACGCGTGGCTTCGGCGACGCCGAGTTCACCGAGGTCGCTGACGTCATCGCCCTCGCGCTGCTGCCCGACGCTGACGTGCCTGCCCTCCGTGCCCGCACGAAGGCGCTCGCCGACGCGTTCCCGCTCTACCCTGGCCTCGGCGAAGCATGACGGCTGCCGCACTCGACGGCAAGAAGGCCGCGGCAGAGATCAAAGCCGAGCTCCGTGAGCGCGTAGCCGCGCTCGCGGGGCGGGGCGTCGTGCCCGGCCTGGGCACGATCCTCGTCGGCGACGACCCCGGCTCGAAGTGGTACGTCGCGGGCAAGCACCGCGACTGCGCCGAGGTCGGCATCGAGTCGATTCGCGTTGACCTTCCGACGGAGACTACGCAGGAGGAGCTCGAAGCGGAGATCGACCGCCTCAACGCCGACCCTGCGTGCACGGGCTACATCGTGCAGCTGCCGCTGCCGAAGCACATCGACACGGACCGAGTGATCGAGCGCATCGACCCGTCGAAGGACGCGGACGGGCTACATCCCACCAACCTGGGGCGGCTGGTGCTCAACGCCAACGATCCGATCGTGACGCCGCTGCCCTGCACGCCTCGCGGCGTGATCGAGCTGCTTCGGCGCAACGACATCTCGCTGAACGGCAAGCACGTGCTCGTCATCGGGCGTGGTGTGACGGTCGGCCGTTCCATCGGGCCGCTCCTGACCCGCCGCGAGAACAACGCGACGGTCACGCTCACGCACACGGGCACGCCGGACATCGGCGTGCTTGCGAGGGAGGCCGACGTCATCGTGTCCGCTGCTGGTGTCGCCGGAATCGTTCGCCCTGAGTGGGTAAAGCCCGGCGCTGCCGTGCTCGACGTCGGTGTGAGCCGCGTTGAGGACCCGGAGACCGGCAAGTCGAAGGTCGCCGGCGACGTGGACCCCGGCGTCTGGGATGTGGCGGCCTGGGTGTCGCCGAACCCCGGCGGCGTCGGCCCGATGACGCGGGCGCTGCTCCTCGAGAATGTCGTCGAGCAGGCCGAACGCCTCAACCCAGCCGTCTAGGCACCGCACGCACGGCGAAGGGCCCGAGCAGTTCGATGAACTGCTCGGGCCCTCTGTTGTAGCTCCCGGAACCCGTGATGTGTGCATCCGCCGCTAGAGCCCGGGACTGGCGCTTCGAGGGCGGTGTTGTGGTCGTCAAGATCGAGTTTTTGACGACCACAGGACCGCCATGGGCGAGGCGTGCACGTTCCGGAGCGGAGTTGGGGTCGTTACGCCGCGTCCGCCTCCGGTCAGTCGCGGGTGGCGACTCTGCTCTCTCAGTCGCGGGTGGCGACGACTCGGACCAACGTGATGCGGGTCTGCTTCTTCGGCAGGGCCTTGCCCTCGCGACGGTCGACGTACTCGGTCTCGCTCACGCGGAACGTGCGGCCCGGGCGGTGGGGCGTGTGGAGGTCTGGGAAGACGCCGCGCGCGACCTGCTCGAGTAGCTCAAGCCCCTCTGCCTCTGTGCCGACCGGCTCGGACTGGCCCAGCTTGGTGCCGACCGCGCTGATGCTCACGGTCTCGGTGATGACGACATACTGCTCACTCATGCTGATCCTCCAGTGCTCGGCCGGGTCTGTGATCCCGATACCTCACGGTACGAGCCGGGGGACCGCCAGCGCTTCGGCCGCGCGGCCGATTTACCGCCGAGTCAAGCGAGCCGGATCAGCCCTGCGGCTGAGCCTGACGCTGCGCGTCGAACGAAGCGACAAGCTGCTCGACTCGCGCGGTGATGACCTCGCTGCCGTACTCGGGGGCGGATGCGATGGTCCCGTCGGCGGCGAGTAGGAGCGCCGCTGGCGTGGCATCCGCGTCGAAGAAATCGGTCACAGCCCTCGCCCCGAAGTAGGTGTGGGGGAGCGCGCTCGGGTAGCTCTTTTTGACGGACGCGCGGCTGGAGGAAGTGGCGACGATGATCTGCGCGTCGTCGCCGAGTCGCCGCGACCAGTCACCGATCTGGCTGAGCACGGGACCACAGGAGCCGCATCCGACCCGGGCGAAGATGAGGATGGTCGTCTTCTGCGGGACGACGACGAGGTCGTAGAGCAGCTCCGGGGAGCCGTCACCCGAGACGAGCTCGAGGTTGTGGGGGATCTGGTCGCGGGCGCTCGGGTCGGAAATGAGGTCTGGCCCCTGCTCGACAAGTTCGAAGTCCTGGCCCGATGCGTCGCTGCTGGCCGCGGTCACGGGTGCCGCCGAGGTCCTGACCAGGTTGGCGATGATGCCGATCACGGCGACGACTGCGACCGCGAGGAGCCACATCCAGTCGGAGAGCGAGAAAAGCGCCAGCTGGATCGGGACTCCGAGCCACATCCAAGGGAGGACGAGCGCGAGGAGAGCGGCGAGGGTGAGGCCGGCGTTCCGCCAGATCGTGATCTGGCTGACGGGCTCCGTGCTGAGGGCACCAAAGCAGTTGCAGTCGACCGCTTGGCGCTTCGCGACGCTTCGGGCGACGGCAACCAGATACGCCGCCATGAGAAGCACGGAGAGGGCTGCGGCAACGAGGTAGGCGGATCCGCTCAGAAGCAGGAGCGCGGCACCCAGGATGATCTCGCCCACTGGCAGGGCCACGGCAGTCCACGGCTTGCGCAGGGCAGCAGGCACGCCGAAAGACTCGAACGACTGCAGCGTGCGGGAGCGCTGCGGGAGCTTCAGTGCGCCGCTGGCGATCAGCACGCAGGCGACGAGAACCGGAAAGATCACGAAGGTGGGAATCACTTATCCATTATCGCTGGTACGCGGCGCGTCGAGAGCCCTGCTTGACCCGTGGCTCGGGGCCGTCGAAGATCGACGCATGCGCCTCAATTCCCTCGATGTGGTGCGCGGCTTTGCGATCTTCGCCATGACCATCGCTCACACGGTCGTGTTCCTGGACGACCGCGAACCGCGGATCCTCGAAGTGCTCTTCCACTTCCTCAACGACGCCGCCTCGCCGCTGTTTGCGTTGGTGATCGGTGTGACTGCCGGGTATCAGCTGCGCGACGCCGCGCGCTGGGACGGGCGGCGGAAGAGCTTCTTCGCGATCTCGTGGGTGATCAAGGCGATCGTGCTGATCCTCGTCGGACTGCTGTTGAGCATCAACTTCTCTGGCGTGCTCATCGTGCTGGACTTCCTCGGCATCATGATGCTCGTGGCGACGCCGTTCCTGTTCCTTCCGGCGGCGTGGTCAGCTGGCGCGGCCCTGGCCTTCCTCGCGGCTGCCCCGCTCGTGAATGAGGCGGCGCGCAACTGGGCGCTCACCTCGGCGTTCTCGCCGACGTCGATGTACGACCCGACCGCGCTGCTGCTCGACTGGACGGTGCTCGGGTCGGCCTACCGCCTGACGAACCTTCTGCCGATGCTGTTGATCGGTTTCCTGCTGGCGCGTTGGCAGCTCGGCAACCTGCGCCGCACGGCTTGGGTGTTCGGCGGGGGAGCGGTGCTCCTCGGTGCCTCGCTCTTCATGCGCCGCCTAGAGGAGGCGACAACGGGCATCACCCAGTCAGGCTCCTACGGGGACGAGGCTCGCGACCTCGGACTGGCGCTGCTCGCCTACGCGGGTATCCAACTGCTCGGCGACTTCTCGGGCGAGCGGATGCGCACCTGGTTCAGTCGCCTCACGAAGCCGCTCGCTGACATGGGCACGATGGCGTTCTCCATCTACTGCCTGCACGTGCTCATCCTGACGGCGATCTGGTCGCAGCTGCTGCTCGGCGAGGAGAACTGGCTCGCCGCACCTGGCCTAGTCTATCGGCAGCCGCAGGGCGTGTTGACGATGGTCGTCATCATGGTCGTCTGCATGGTGTTCGCCACCCTGTGGCGTCGCTATCTCGGGGTGGGCCCGCTTGAGCGGGTCATCGGGGTGCTCTCGCTCAGGCATCCCCCGGAAACATTGCTTGCAGGTCCTTCCGCTTCGACCACGCGATCCGAACGAGCTCTTCCAACACCTTGAGGTTGAGCGACGGGAAGCGTCCGGCCCAGATGCAGTCCTTGCCGAGTTTCACCTTGCCGAGCTGCTTGATGAGTCCATCCGGTGCCCACATCTGCAAGCCGTAGATCGACATCGATGCCTTACGGGGCGCGAAGCCGAGGATCATCGCATCACCCGAGTGCCTGCTCTCGTACGTGTAGTGGTACGTGCCGTAGCCGATCATCGTCGGCCCCCACACGACGGCCTCTTCGCCCGTGACCCGATCCATGATCTCTTTCAGGATGCGCGCATCCTCGCGCCTGCCCGCGGGCTCGGCCTGGTCGATGAGGAGATCGGGTGAGACATCGGACGGCTTTGTCTTCGTTTCTGCCATGACGAGATTATGGCCCCAGCCACGGACAAAGTGGGGTCCTGGAGCTCAGGCACCTTCGAAATTCGCGATAGGATTTCCCACGGTCGCCGCACGCCTGGCGACTGTGGGGCCTGTAGCTCAGTTGGCAGAGCATCGGACTTTTAATCCGCGGGTCGTGGGTTCGAGCCCCACCGGGCCCACTGTTTCTCCGGCTACCGCGCCACGACGAAAACGCTGTCGCCGGCGTAGATGAAGGGGCTCTCGAGCTCCACCGTCACCTCGTCGCTCGTGATGGGCTGGTCGAGCTGGATGTCGCTCACGATCCACGCGCCAACGTCCGGACACGCAGTCCCTTCGTCGGAACGTTCGAGGTCGAACGTGACCGACACGACGTCGTCTTCCTGCGTCAGACCGACCGGGACCGATGCGCAGTACGGCGACTCGACGCGTTCGACCCTGAGGGTTGTCCCGTCGTCGATCAACGACACAAGAGGCCCGGTTGTGCTCGAGTCGGGGAACTCGGATGCGTTGTACTGCTCGTACTGCACCGCGTTCGTCGGCGACATCGAGCATCCACCCAGCGCCACCATGACAGAGACGGCCGCGCCGGCCGCGAGCCCCTGACGAGCAGCCCGCAACGCGCTGCTCCGCGACGCAGAGATCGGACCGGAGAGGCTGGATGCGTTCATACCCACAGTCTGGCGTAGGCACCGCCCCGCCGGGCCAAGCTGCCGCCCGCACCCGAGCCGCTATAGTCACGCTCATGGAGCCAGAGGAGACCGCGCCCGTTGGCATGGCGAGCATTGCCGCCGCCGCGGGCGTCTCGGTCTCCACCGTCTCCCGGGCCCTGAGCGGGGTGCCGGGCGTTTCCACCGTGAAGCGCGCCGAGATCGGCCGCATCGCGAAGGCCACGGGCTACCTCGCCGACGAGTCGGGTCGGGATGCGAGCAGGGACGTCCGGGCGACCGGCCGGATCACGGCCGTCATCCCCGAGCCCGATCGCTGGGTGTTCGGCTCGATCCTCGCCGGACTGCACGACGTGCTGACCCCGACCGGCGCGACGCTCACCGTCTTCCAGGGTCTCTCCAGCCGCGAACGCGCCAAGCTCTTCGAGGCCACCGCGCTCTCCCGCGACAGCGACGTCGTTGTGCTCGTGCCGATGCCGCGTCGCCTGCCGGTTCCCGACGTCCGTCGCCTCGGCGTTCCCGTCGTGGTCGCGGGGTCGGTCGTCGAGGGGGTCGCGAGCGTCGGCATCGACGATGTCGTCGTCGGTCAGCAGGCCACGAACTACCTCATCAACAGCGGATGCACGCGCATCGTCTACGCGTCGAGCACCGACCACGAGGGCACGCCCGGCAACGCCTCGCGCCTCCGCGCCGAGGGCTTCGCCGCGCGGATGAAGCGGGCGGGGCTCGACCCAAGCTGGCAGGTCGAAGTGCCGTTCGGGGCGACCGCGGGGCAGGCGGCGGCGGAGCAGCTGCTGGCGGGCGAGAGCCTGCCGGACGCCGTCTTCGCGTCGTCCGACGACCTGTCCTCCGGCATGATGTCGGCGTTCCGGAAGGCCGGAGTCCGCATCCCAGAGGACCTCTCGATCATCGGCGTCGACGACAGCCCCATCGCAAGCCTCATGCACCTGACGACGATCGCGCAGCCGGCACGTCAGCAGGGGCACCTCGCGGCGTCCATGGCGCTGCGGGCGCTCCAGGGTGACCCGGCGAGTGAGCCGGTCACCCTGGAGACGCGCCTCGTCGTGCGTGATTCGACGGGTCGCCCCACCTCGCGCTGACCCCCGCTGCACGCGGGGCCGCCCCGCGTTGCGCAAAAGCGCGCAACAGTCGCGCAACCGCCCGAAATCGCTCCCGGCCCGGTTCTAGGCTTCTGGCGATGCGTACTGAATCCAACGACGGCTTCCAGCAGAGCACCGTCTACCAGATCTACCCGAAGTCCTTCCTCGACTCGACGGGCAGCGGCGTCGGCGACCTCCGCGGCGTCATCCGTAAGATTCCGTACATCGCCTCCCTCGGCGTCGACATGGTCTGGTTTAACCCGTTCTTCGCCTCGCCGCAGGCCGACAACGGCTACGACATCTCCGACTACTACCGCATCGACCCCGAGATGGGCACGATGGCGGACTTCGAGGAGCTCGTCGCCGGCCTCAGGGCAGAGGGCATCGACGTCATGCTCGACATGGTGCTCAACCACACGTCGACCGAGCACGAGTGGTTCCAGCGGGCGCTCGCGGGTGACCCCGAGTACCGCGACTTCTACTACGTGCGGCCCGCGGGCTCGGACGGCGGCGTGCCGAACAACTGGGTCTCGAAGTTCGGCGGTCCGGCCTGGAGCCGCTTCGGCGAGACCGACGACTTCTACCTGCACCTCTTCGACCGCACGCAGGCTGACCTCAACTGGCACAACCCGCGAGTGCGGAGGGAGATGGCGAAGGTCGTCGAGTTCTGGCGACTCAAGGGCGTGCGCGGGTTCCGCTTCGACGTCATCAACCTCATCTCGAAGCCCGTAGACCTGCCGTCGGCCCCGGAGGGCGCCGACGACCGCTTCATGTACACCGACGGCGAGCTCGTCACGACGTTCCTCCGCGAGCTGGCGGAGGCCTCCTACGGGAAGGACGCCGGCTGCGTCACGGTCGGCGAGATGTCCTCGACCTCGATCGAGCGCTGCGTCGAGTACTCGCACCCCGATTCCGGCGCCCTCTCCATGGTGTTCAACTTCCACCACCTCAAGGTCGACTACGCAGATGGGAAGAAGTGGTCGCTCGCACGCTTCGAGCTCGATGACCTACGCCGCGTGCTCATGGAGTGGGCGGATGGCATGCAGGCTGGCGGCGGCTGGAACGCCCTGTTCTGGAACAACCATGACCAGCCGCGCGCGCTCAACCGTTTCGGCGACCCGAAAGAGCTCAGGGTCGAATCGGCGACGATGCACGCGACGGTCCTGCACCTCTTCCGCGGTACGCCATACGTGTACATGGGCGAGGAGATCGGCATGACCGATCCCGAGTACTCGAGCATCGACGACTACGTCGACGTCGAGGCCATCAACGCCCACAAGGCGCTGGTCGGCACCGGGATGTCCGACGCGGATGCGTTTGCTGTCGTTCGCGCGAAAGCCAGGGACAACGCCCGCACGCCGATGCAGTGGGAGCCCGGCCCGGCCGCAGGATTCACGACCGGCACGCCGTGGCTCCACCCGACAAACGGTGACCTCATCAATGCCGCCGCCGAAGAAGCAGGCGGGCGCATCCTGCCCTACTACCGCAGGCTCATCGAGCTGCGGAAGTCGCATCCCGTGATCAGTCATGGCGAGTTGGTGGGCCTGGCCCCAGACCACCCGCACGTCTTCGCCTACGAGCGGAGCCACGCCTCCACTCGGCTGCTGGTCCTCGCGAACTTCTCGGCCGCCGCAACCCACGTCGAGGTGCCGACCGAATTCACGGCGGGCCGCGTGCTCATCTCCAACACCGATCGCCTCGACGCACCGGCCACGTCCGACGTCGAGCTCGCGCCCTACGAGGCGCTCGCGATCATCCTCGAACCTTCCGAAAGCTAGGAGCAGCAATGTTAGAAACCGAACTGAGCGGTGGCATCGTCGCGCCGCTCGCCGGCACGATGGTCGCCATCACCGATGTGCCAGACCCCGTTTTCGCCTCGAAGGCGATGGGCGACGGGTTCGCCGTGGCACCGAGCGCTGACGACGTCGTCGCGCCGTGCGCTGGAACCGTCATCATGGTCGCCAAGACGGCGCATGCCTTTGGGATCCGCACCGACGAGGGCCTCGAGATCCTTGTCCACATGGGCATCGACACCGTCGAGCTCGAGGGGGCGCCGTTCTCGATGAACGTCGAGGTCGACGAGCGAGTCGAGGCTGGGCAGCCGCTCGGCCGCATGGATCTCGCGGCCGTCGAGGCGGCCGGCAAGAGCACGATGACCATGGTCATCTTCCTCAACCTGGCCCAGAAAAAGGGGACCGTGGAGGCAGCGACCGGACCCATCGGGCTCGGCGAGCGTGCCGCGACCCTCGACATCCCCGAAGCGGATGCACCCGCACCGGTCGCCGCACCGGTGGCGGAGGTCGCCGCGACGGGCAAGACGGACGTCGCTTCCGGGCACCCGTCTGGCAAGACGGGCTTCGACGCCGACTTCTTCGGCATTCCCGTTGCGCTCCCGCAGGGCAACGCCTACGCGTACTCGATCTTCCCGATCATCGTCGCCGCCTACCTGGCCTCGCTGCTCGAGCCTCAGCTCAAGAAGTACATCCCGTCGGTCGTGCGAATGATCTTCGCGCCCCTCCTCGAGGTGTTCATCATCTCGACCGTGATGCTCGTGGTCTTCGGCCCGATCATCATGTTCATCTCGGGCGGCATCGCCAACGGCATCAACGGCGTGCTCGAGCTCAACTACGCCATCGCGGGGCTGGTCATCGGCGCCTTCTACCAGTGCCTTGTCATCTTCGGTCTGCACTGGGCGGTCATCCCGCTCGTCGCCTCGCAAATCGCGATCGACGGCTCGTCGCCCCTCAACGCCATCATCTCGGCAACCATGGTCGCCCAGGGTGGCGGCGCGCTCGCGATCTGGATCAAGACCCGCAGCCAGAAGATCAAGACCCTCGCAGGCCCCGCGACCATCTCGGCGTTCGCCGGCATCACCGAGCCGGCCATGTACGGCCTCAACCTCAAGTACGGGCGCGTCTTCATCACCGCCTCGGCGGGTGGCGCGGTCGGCGGGTTCCTCACGGGGCTCATGGACGTCAACATGTACGGCTTCACGGGAGCGTTTGTCGGGTTCCCGTCGTTCGTCAACCCGGAGGGGCTCGACCACAGCTTCTGGGGCTTCCTCATCGCCTCGGCGGCGGCGCTTGTCGTTTCGCTCACGCTCACCTACTTCTTCGGGTACAGCGATAACGACCTCGAGACCGAGCGCGCCGTCAAGAAGGTCCGTCTCGGGAAGCGCGAGCCCGCGGGCGTCTAAGGTTCCCTCTTCGCCACCTCGGTGGCGGTGAGGGGCGGCAGAGCGAAGACCCCGGTGGTCGGTCGAAGATGCGTACTCGAGCGGCTACCGGGGATTTTCGGTCTTGTCTGGCCCCTTGGCTCAGCAGCGATGCAGCCTTTGGCCCATTCACCCCGCACGTGGTCGATGTGCCGCGCGACGAGCTCCTGCATCCGCTCCCGGTCTCGGTCGAGCGCGGCATCGATCATCGCCCTGTGCTCGAGAGTGGATGCGGTGAGCTGGCCGGCCTCGGCGAGCGGGAGCAGGTTGTGGAGTCGGCTGCGCTCGCGGGCTCGGCGGACGATCTGCACGAGCTCCGGGTTGCCGTGCAGCGCGAGGAAGGCCGTGTGGAAGTCGGTGTCCGCGGTCAGGTAGGTGACCATATCGTTTGCCTCCTCGGCACGCTCCATCGCCTCGACGAGCGGCCGGAGCGAGCGGATGCGCGCCTCGTCGTCGTCGCTGTGCCGCTCGGCGATGTCGCCCATGACGGGCACCTCGAGCAGCCGACGCACCTCCGCGAGATTGTCGAGCTCGGCGCGCGTGACCTCCGTCACCCGGAAGCCAGTGTTCGGGACGACCTCCACCATCCCGTCGCGCGCCAGTTCGAGCATCGCCTCGCGCACTGGCGTCGCCGACGAATCGAAGCGGGCAGCGAGCGCGGGGGCCGAGTAGACCTGACCGGGCGCCAGGTCGCCGCCGATGAGCGCGGCCCGCAGCTCGGCGGCCACGCGCTGCCGCACCGAGTCGCGGCGGCCCGCGCCAGGTGAGGGCCGGACGGCCGCGATCATCCGCGGCGCTCCGCGGCCTCGGCGATCGCCTGCGCAAGCACGAGATCCTCCCACGACATGCCAGCGCTCTTGAACACCACCGGCCGCCCACCGAGCAGCCGCTGGTCTCCGCGCACGAGTTCGGCCATCGGGATGAGGTCTTCGGCAACCAGCTCGCCCTCGCCGATGGCCATGATGACGTCGCCGCACTCGCGCAAGGCGGCGCCGGAATCCTCGACGATCACGTCCGACCGCCCGAGCAGAGCCCCAGGCAGCTCGCGTGCATCCGGCGAGTGGGATCCCACGGCGACGACGACCGCGTCGGCACGCACGAGCTTGTCGTCGAAGAGCGGTGTCGTGGCGGTTGTCGTGCACAGGATGAGCCCCGCCGAGCGAGTGGCGGCTTCGGCCTCAGGGCTGCCGACCGCGACCACCGCGTCGAAATCTGTGCCGGGTGTAACGCGCGAGGGGGACCGGACGACCGACGTGACGTGTCCCATGGGGCGGGTGCCGTCGAGCACTGCCGTGACGGTGCGCACGTGAGCCCTGGCCTGCGGGCCTGCGCCGTACACGACGACATCCAGGGGGCCAGCGTCGCGCTCGAGCGCATCCTTGATCGCGGCGACCGACACCGCCGAGGTGCGGATGTCCGTGAGCGCCGGCCCGTCGATGAGGGCTCGCGGGCTGAGCGTCGCCGAGTCGAACAGCACGTAGAGCCCCTGGATGCGCGCGAGCCCCTGCGCGGGGTTGTCCGGTGCGATCGTCAGTAGCTTGATGCCCGTGCTCGTGGCCGTCTCGGCGGGCATGAGCAGGAACTCGCCGTGCTCGAGCGGCTCGAAGATGCGCGCGTGGTCGGTCTTGGGGCTGAAACCCTCGGCGAGTGCGTGACGGAGTGCATCCACTGCCGCCGTCGGCGTCAGCAGGGCCTCGACATCGTTCGCTCCGAGGAAGGGGATGCTCTCGCTCATCGCAGCACAAACCCTGGGGTCATCTCGTCGCGCGGGTCGACCTCGAAGACGTGTTCACCGGTCTTGTGGGCGATGCCGGAGACCTGAGTTGTCGTCGCGCGGCGTCCTTCCTCGACACTCTCGGCGACCACGCGGGCCAGGAACCTGGAGCCGACGATCGAGTCGTGCACCAGCTCGGCGCCAACCGGCAGCTTCCCATCCTCGGTGAGCGTCGCGACCCGGGCGCAGGTGCCGGAGCCGCAGGGCGAGCGGTCGAGCTCGCCGTCGGCGAAGACCGTCGCGTTGCGCTGGCGGACGATCCCGTCCGCGCTGTGGTCGGTGAACAGGATGGTTCCGTAGATGCCGTTCAAGCGACTGTCGCTCGGATGCTCGGCGTGCGCTGAGTCGTTCAGGAGCCATTTGACCTCGCGGCCGAACGCGATGACCTCGCTCACATCCTCCGGCTCGATCGAGAGCCCGACCGAGCTCGCATCCACCTGCGCGTAGGTGGCCCCCGCAAAGGTGATGTCGGCGAGCACCTCGCCGCGTGAAGTCTGCACGGGCACGCGTTTCGTGAGCACGTAGCCTGGGACGTTGATGAAGTCGGCCCCGGTGACAGCGCCTTCGTCGTCGGTGTGCACCCTTGCCGTGACGCGCCCAGACGGGACGTCGATGATCACATCCGTGATGCCGCTCGAGTCGGCGGCGACGATACCGGACTCGATGGCCCACACGCCGAGCGCGATCGTGCCGTGGCCGCACGCCGTCGAGAAGCCGTCTTTGTGCCAGAAGAGCACCCCGAAGTGCGCGCCTTCGTCGTCGGGCGCGACGATGAAGCCGCCGTACATGTCCGCGTGCCCGCGTGGTTCGAAGCACAGGATCTGGCGCACCCGGCCAACCGCGAGGGAGTCGATCGCGGAGACGCGCTTAGCCGCAACATCCGATCCCTCGATCGGGATTCCCAGGTCGGGGACGATCCGGAATGGCTCTCCGGCCGTGTGGTAATCGATTGTCGAGTAGCGCTCGCGCATGGACCCTCCTCGGGTATTGCAATTGCAATAACACTAGAGCAGAAGGGGCCAGGAGGACAGGATGGATTCGTGACACGCGACGCGCGCAGACTTCGGACTTCGCCTAGAACATAGCTACGATGGTGCGGTCATGAACTCGTACCTGCTCCACGCCGACGCGGACGCGTTCTTCGCGTCGGTCGCCCTGCGTGACCGGCCGGAGCTCGCTGCCAAGCCCGTCGCTGCGGTTGCGCACCTGTTCATCGCGAGCGCGAATTACCCGGCGCGGGAGTTCGGCATCCACGCTGGGATGCTCGTGACCGAAGCGCGGGAGCTGTGCCCGCGCATCCTCCTCGTCGAGTCCTACCGCCAGGAGGTCGAGTCGGTGGGGGATGCGCTCTACGCGCTCTTCGACTCCATCGCGCGGGGCATCGAGCCTGGCTCGATCGAGGAGGCCTTCCTCGATGTCGGGGCCCGCACGCTCGAGGAGGCGCTTGAGGTTGCACACGAGTTGCGGCGCCGCGCCGCAACGGAGCTGCGCATCCCGGTCAGTGTCGGAATCGGGCGGACGAAGCTCATGGCAAAGCTCGCGTCGCGTGCGGCGAAGCCGGACGGCGTGCACGTCATCGACGAGGCGCGCGAGCTCGAGCTGCGCACCGAGCTGCCGATCGGGGAGGTGTGGGGCATCGGCGCGCGCACCGAGGCGCGGCTGATCAAGCTCGGAGTCGCGCGCATCGGTGACGTGGATGTCATCCCGCGCGACGAGCTCCTGCGCGTCTGCGGGACAGGGATGGCGAGGCGGCTCTGGCGTATCCGCGCCGGTACCGACGAGGCGACGATCTCGCCCATCAGGCACCGCACGACGCTCACCTCGGAGTCGTCGACCTCGGGCTACGCTCGCGCCGACCGAACACCGGAAGAGGTGCTCGAGGGGTGCGTCGAGCGCGTCTGCCACCGGGCGACCCGAGCGGGTCTCAGTGCGACGGGCATGAAGCTCGAGCTGCGCCCGCTTGGGCTGGGTCCTGTCAGGGAGAAGTACCAGGGCATCGACTCGAGCGCCTCGTTCGAGGTGTGGATGCCCGTCGCGAAGAAGCTGCTCGCCGCGTCGAATACCTCTGAGCTTGAGTCCGCGAGTGTGACCCTGACTGGCCTCGTGCCGGTCGAGATGGTGCAGCCGACGCTCTTCTGAGCTGCGCAGTCTGACGGTTCGCCTCCGCCGCTGCTCTCGCCGTTTCGCCCGCCCGCCGCCCTGGCTCTACGCTGAACTGCAGATCGCGGGATGCGCGAGCGGACGAGACGAGGACCCGAATGGCAAGCAGCACCTCGCCGCGTGAGAGCATCCTCCGCCCAATCTCGGCCGGTGTCGTCTCAGCACTCGTGGCGTTCACGAGCTCGTTCATCGTCGTGCTGACGGGCCTCAGCGCCGTAGGGGCGAGTCCAGACCAGGCGTCGAGCGGGCTCCTCGCGGTGAGCGTCACCATGGGCCTCGGCTGCATCATCCTCGCGACTTGGACGCGCCTACCGATCACGGTCGCTTGGTCGACGCCGGGGGCGGCGCTGCTCGCAGCAACGGGAACCGTGGATGGCGGCTGGCCCGTGGCGGTCGGCGCCTTCCTCGTGACGGGCATCCTCATCGTCGCCACGGGGCTCATCCCGCAGCTCGGCGCGCTCGTGGCGCGCATCCCCGTCTCCGTCGCGCAGGCCATGCTCGCGGGGGTGCTGTTCCAGCTCTGCCTCGGCCCCATCACGGGCATGGCGGAGAACCCGCTGGCGGTCGCGCCCGTCGTCGTGGCCTGGCTGCTCGCGCTGCGATTCCTGCCGCGCTGGGCCGCGCCGCTCGCGTTCCTCGTCGCCGCGGTGGTGATCGGCGTGCATATCGTCTCGTCAGGAGCTTCGATCCAGGCGGCAGACCTGGCACCGCGCGTGCAGTTCACCGCGCCGGAGTTCTCGGTAGCCGGGATGATCGGCATCGCACTTCCGCTGTACCTCGTGACGATGGCCTCCCAGAACGTGCCAGGCGTCGCCGTTATGAAGGGCCTCGGCTACGAGGTGCCTTGGCGTCGGTCGCTCATCGCCACGGGCATCGGCACCGTCGCCGGCGCCCCCGCGGGTGGGCACGCCATCAACCTCGCGGCCATTAGCGCCGCCCTCGCAGCGGGACCGGAGGCTGGTGAGGATCGCTCACGGCGGTGGATCGCGAGCGTCACGAACGGCGTTGTTGTCATTATCCTCGGCGTCGCCTCCGCCGCCTTCGGGACGTTGGTGCTGCTCGCTCCGGCTGGCGTCATCGCGGCCGTCGCCGGGCTCGCCCTCATCGGCACGCTCGCCGCGTCGCTCAAGGCGGCGGTGGCTGACACCGGGGAGCTCGTACCGGCCGTTGTCACGTTCGCGACCGCCGCATCCGGTATCGCCATCGGCGGCGTCAGCGCGGCGTTCTGGGCGCTCGTGGCGGGCCTCATCGTGCGCTTCGTCGTCTGGCCCCGCAGGTAGGGAGTGTCAGACACAAGCTAGGCCCGTCCGCCCAGCCGCCCGCTCAGTCGTTGCGCGGCGCCGTGAGGCGCACGATGACAAGGTACACGGCGAGCGAGACGATGGTGCCCACGATCGCCGAGGTCCAGTTCGGCAGGGAGAACGGGTTGCTGGTGCTGCTCCAGAACAGGACGCTGCCGAGCCAGCCGCCGAAGAGCGCGCCGAGCGCGCCGACGAAGAGGGGAGCCACCCAGTCGTCCTGCCTGCGGGTCGGCAGGAAGCGCTTCGCGATCACCCCTGCAAGCAGACCGATGGCGAGGAAGGCGAAGTAGCTCACGCGTGCTCCTGGGATTCGGGGGAAGATTCGATGGGCTTGAGGTCCCGGTAGGCAAACGACGGGATGTCTGCGACCGGAATCAGGACAACGTCCTGCAGCTTCCAATCCAGCTCACGACAATCCTGCGTGAGTTGCTCGAGCTCCGCCAACTCGAGCGCGTGGCCTTCGTGGGGGACGACAAAGACTTCCGCCTGCAGCTCGTGCCCTTGGTCTCTCACCCGGCAGCCGACCCGCGCGACCCACTGGCGGGCATCCACGAGGGAATTCAGCTGGCCGGCAAGCGGATGCGGGCGCTTGCCGTCATACGTGCGCGCCTGCTCGTCCATGAGGTCGAGGACCGCGATGCGCAGGTTGCGGACCCCGTCGTACATGATGCTCGCGGAGATGAAGAGCGCTGCGACAGAGTCGAGCCACCAGAGGCCGATGCCGATGCCGGCAACGCCGACCGCAGAGCCGACGGCTGTCTGCCAATCGGCCTTGTTCATGTCGGCATCGGCATACAGGACCTTGTCGTGCAGCTCCGAAGCGAGCTTCATCTTGCGGTGCCCGATGATGACGGGGGGCCACGCGATGAACAGCATGACGCCGATCATCAGCCACCCCAGCCAGATCTGCTGCCCGAACAGCTCGACGGAGCCGATCGTCGGATGCTCCTGCGCGAGCAGGCCGGAACTCGAATCGACGATGAGGAACACTGCCATCGACGTCAGCGCGATCCCGGAGACGAGATGCCCGATTGCCACGGCTCGGTGGTAGCCGTACGGGTGCTCGACCGTCGCCGCCTTGCGGCTGATGCGAGCGGCGATGAGGAACGCGAACGGCGGGATGAACGACAGCAGGTCTTCGAGCCAGGCCGCCTTCATCGCCTGCGAGTTGCCGAGTACGAGGTAGACGAGCGTCACCGTGACGGTCAGGAAGCCGATCGTGATCCATTCGAGCCGGATCGCCTGACGCCGTACCTTCTCGCTGGAGTCGCTCATGAGGCCGCCTCGGCGAGGTACGTCTCGAGCTCTACGAGGAACGCGTTCTCGCCCATCGGCGTGAGCATCACGTGGGAGGCTTTGCCGCCCGCGGCGTCCTCCGTCTCCAGGAACGGCCTCGTCGACCCGGCTTCGTCAACGAACGGGGAGTCGTCGCGAAACCCCGCGATCGCCAGGTCGAGGTTTCCGTCCTCGAGACCTTGCACGAGGGCCGCCTCGGAGCCCGCAACCCAGGTGACGGATGCATCCATCTCCTCAGCGAACCCCTCGACGAGTTCGACCTCGACGCCCGTCGGCTCAGTACCCGCGCTAGTACTCGTGAACGGCGGATTGTGTGAGATCCCGACCCGCAGCTCACCACCACGAACTCGGTCGAGCGTTCCGTCCGGGTCGCTGGGGATACGCATCCCGCATCCCGAGATCGTCACGGCGACGAGCACCGACGCGAGCACCGCCAAGACCGGCCGTCCAGCTTTTCTCGCACCCCAAACGCGCAGAGCCATACCCCGAGCCTAGGAGTCGTCGCTGTGGCCGAGCTCAGCGCTCACGAACCCGCCCGGTTCGTGGACGACAACGCACGGCCTCTCATCGATGCCGCCCTCAAGGAGACCCTGTTCCCGGAACGCCTGCAGCCAGCCGACCATCGGCCACACCGACCAGCGTTCCCTGAACAGGTTCGCGTTGCGGGCGATGTCGTGGAGGTGCTGAACCGGCGGGTTCGAGGTGGGATGCCACTGGTGGTACGCGCGTGCGCCGCCGACCCAGGCGAGACCCGCCCCTGCCTGGGATGCGATGCGAGCGAAGTCCGTGTCCTCCGCTCCGTAGCCTTGGTAGCCCTCGTGGAAGCCGCCGATGCTGCGCCAGGTGTCGGCGGTCACGGCGAAGGAGAGCGACCAGAAGAGATTGCTGTCCTGGCCACGCTGTACCTCGCCAGCCGCCGGGGCCGGGCGAGCGGGATGCGGAGCATCCTTCACCTCAACTCGTTCGGCGTCGTAGCCGTCCGGTCCGGGAGGCTCGAGGTAGGTCACCGGGCCGCTGAGCAAGCACGATGCCCACCGCGCATCCCGCGCGGCGTCCTGGTACCCCTCGACGAGCCCACGGCCGGGGATGCAGTCGACGTCGAGGAATACGAGCAGCTCGGCGCCCCGCTCGAGCGCAATGCGCGCGCCTTCGTTGCGTGCTGCTGCGAGGGGAAGCCCGTTCCCTTGGGCGGGCATCTCGACGGTGATTCCCGGGAGCAGGCCGTCGGAGACGAGCTCAGCGATCTGGGGATCGCCCATAGCGACGACGATGGCGTCATCCGCCGGCACCGACTGTCGCAGCAGCCCTCGTCGCTGTTCGAGCAGATGCCGATGGCGCCCGTGCGCCACCGTGATCGTCGCGGTCCTCATCGGCTCGCCATCCGGTCGAGCAAGGCGGCGGCGCGCAATGCCCCGGCGCCGTCGTTCCACGCGACCCAGTTTCGTCCGTCGAGGCCGGCCGCGGTCTCCAGCAGCGCCGCCCAGTCGTCTCGCTCGAAGGTGTCCGTGACGATGACGGGTAGGTCGGGAGTCGACGCGAGCACGCGCGCTGCCGCCACTTGTTCGTCGTGGGGCCTGTCCTGGGGCACGACGATGGCGGGCACCTGCGCGGCCGCGACGTCGGCGATCGATCCTTGGCCGGCATGCGTGATGACGAGGGATGCTTCGCGGATGCGCGGGCCGGGGTCGGCGACTCGGTTGCTCGGGGTGGTGCCGATCTCGTCCCACTCGACTCCTGGAGTCTGCCGTTTCGCCTCTCGGATCTGCGCGGAGGACATCCCTCCACCGCCGACGCCCGCGAGCACGAGGACGCGCGTGATGGGGCCGGGTCCCCGACCCTTCGAGCGCTCCGCCGCGGAAATCGAGCCAACCGCATGGAGGCGGGCGAGGACGCGGGAGGATGCTCCCGGCAGCATCCCCTCAGCGCCGGCCGGCCAGGCCGCAAGAATCGCATCCGAGAGGCCGAAGCCGAGGGTGTGCGGCGCGTCGGTGCGCACGCCGGGCAGTGCCACCGAGACGACGGGCACACCGTGCAAGCGAGCGAGCGCGGCCACCTCGACCGACACATCAGAGACGAAGAGTGTCGGCGCAGTGTCGGCGATCCACGCTGAGATGCGCGCCATGCGGCGCCGCATCCCCTCGTCGTCGACGGGCGCCCAGTGCAGGGACCCGTTCGCCGTCGGCTCGAGCGGCGAGACGGCGAGGTCGTCGCGCTCGAGCCTGATCCACGGGCCGAGCCACGCCTCGGGTTTCGGCAGCGTCGAGAGCCCCGTCACCGGGGTCGTGCATTCGCGCGCGATGGCCAGAGCCCGTCTGGCGTGACCGCCGCCCCGATGGTGCACGTAGTAGCCGATGCTCCCGGCACCGGGCGAGCCTGTTTCGGTCATGCCGCCTCCCGCCTTTCCACCTTGGCGCCCAACAGCGCCTCGTATTCGTCGACCATCCGCTGGAGTGAGCAGAACGCCACGGCCCGCCGCCTCGCACCGTCTCGGGGCAACCGCGCGGCCTCGAGGAGCGCGGCCGCCAGCGCCGGCACGTCGTCGGGCGCCGCGAGCCTGCCGCTGTGTGCGTCGATGATCTGCGGGAGCGCGCCCCGCTCGAACGCGGCAACGGGGGTGCCCGCGGCGAGCGACTCGGCCGCGACGAGCCCGTATGGCTCATCCCACCTTGGGGTCACGAGCGTCACGCTCGCGTGTCCAAGGTGCTCGAAGAGCGTGGCGTGGTCGAGGTGCCCGAGGTAGCGGATGCGCGAGCCGAGGCGCGGCCGGATGGCGCTCTCGAAGTACTCGGAGTCGAAGATCGGCCCGGCGATATCGAGGGCCACCGCGGCCTGTTCCGCGGCGTCGATGGCAAGCTCCAGACCCTTCTCGGGCACGATGCGCCCCGACCAGAACGCCGCCCCGCCTCCTGGGCCGGGTCGAAGTCGGTCGGTGTCGACGCCGTTGAGGATCACCTCGCAGTCGACGCTCGCCGCCCAGGCGTCCCGCATGTGCTCGCTGACCGCGATGAACGTCCCGGTCGAGCCGCTTATGCGCACTGCGGACTCGATCCAGCCGACCGGCGGCGTGTGCAGGGTCGTGAAGAACGGCACCCCGAGCAGGCCGGACATCGCGACGGGGAGGTGGTGGATGCTTACGTTCAGGACAGCGTCGAACCGCGCTGGCGCGGTGCGCGCGAGGTCCAGCATGAGCGCGAGGTAGGCGTGATGCTCGTGCATCCATTCGACCGGCATGGCGCCGACGTCGCGGCGGGCCGTGTCGCTCATCGTGAAGCTCTGGACGGCGAGGTGCGCGACGCCCAGCGCCGGGTCGGAACCAGGGGCCGCAAAGAGCGTCACCTCATGGCCGCGACGCTTGAGCTCGAGGATGAGCGCGTGCGTGTGCGACTCGAGCCCGCCGGCGAAGGGCTCGCTGATGGGGAAGCGGGAGGGGCCGATGACGCAGATCCTCAACGAGACACTCCTTCCAGGGTCAGTACGGACTCGTAGACGGCGGCGTGGGCCGCCGCGATCCGGGTGCGCTCCACCGCTCGCGCGTCGGGGGAGTGGCGCCGAGCCGGCGAAAGCGATGCGGCGAGCACCGCGGCCCGCAGCGAGTCGGCGTCGAGCCCACTGGCTGTGTCGCGGTGGTAGGTGAAGACGGGGCCCTGGTCTGCGTAGTAGCCGACATCCGGGGCTATGACGGCGGTACCGAGATCGAGGCACGCCTCGAGCCAGCCGGAATGCGTGCCGAAGCGGTACGGCAGGACGGAGGCGTCGAGCGACGCCAGGTAGCGCCACAGCTCGGCGTCGCTCAGGTAGTCGTGGATACGCAGCTCGATGCGCCCGGAGTCCGCGAGGTCTCGCAGCCTCGCGGCGAGCACCGGCTCGTACTTCGCGCCTCCCGGCTCGAGGATCTCGCGATGGCCGTTGACGTTCACCGCGATCCGTGGGTCGAGGACGGCGATCTCGATAAGCGCTTCGATGACGGGCAGCGGGTCCATGCTCGCGCGCAGGCTCTTCGCGTGCACGCCGACGCGGAAGCGCCCATTGCGAGCTTCCCGTGAGGCCAGCGCCTTCTCGGCCTCGTCTCGCTCGACGACGTGCGGATGCGGGACCACGACCGGTCGGCGGCCCCAGCGTCGCTCGATCTCGGCAGCAGCCCCGGGCGTGAGCGTGATGAGCTCATCCGCTGCGGGGATCAGGACGTCGAGGTGCGCCGTGTGTGCATCGGGCGTCTCGTGGTGGGGGTTCGTGAGGTCGTGCACGGTGTACACGAGCGGCTTGCCGTGGCGGCGGAGCGCGCCTACCACACCCTGCAGCTTGTCGGGGGAGAGGGCGTCGAAGCCGAAGTGCAGGTGGAAGACGTCGAAGTCGTCCGCGTGCTCGTCGATCCAGGCGGGCTGGAGCATGACCGGCGGCCACCAGCGTTCTTCGGCGACGCGGCCCGAGCCGTCTGGATGCGGGTCAGGGAGGCGGATGACGCGCGGAGAGCTCGCCTCAGCAGCGGTTGCTGCGAGGTGCCTGACATACACGTGCCCTGATGGCACGCTCGCGACCCGGATGCTTCGGCTGGTGTCGCCGACGACGTGTGAAGTGCTGGGGGATGACACTCCTCCACATAACCAGTCGAAGTCGAGAAGCGTCGGCCTCTTGACAGCCCAGGGCCGGCGTGCTTCCGCCGGCTAAGGCTGCTACTTAGCTCAGTCGCCGGGGTACGGCTCCACGATCACGATGCCGATCCCGGGGCCCACCAGCAGGTTCGCCGGCTCGAGTCGGCCCTCGCCGCGGTCACCGCGGACCCAGAACCATTCGCCTGCCGCGACACTGTTGCGGATGTCGTCTCGGAACGCATCGACGTCGTCGACGAGCCTCGAGAAGGTTTCTCCCTGGTAGAGGAGCTCGATCCTGGTCTGTCCGTTCATGACACCCTCTCAGCGGGTTCTGCGATGACGGCCAGTCCGGCCTGCGAGTTCGCACCCTGCACGAGGGCCTCGACCCACGAGCGGTTGATGTGCACCTGCCTGCTGCCGAGGAACTTGAAGCGGATCGGCACGGCGGGGTGCATCCAGACAGTACTCCGGCCGTCGCCTCCCGCGTTGTTGTCTTTCCAGCTGAAGAAGAACGACTCCCCGCGGCGGAGCTTCGTGCCGATCGCGAGCTGGAGGTGTGCGAGCAGGCGGTCTTCGAAGTCGACGGTGACTTCGGAGTTGTAGATGAACTTCCCCACTCTGAATCCTGCTTTCTTGTCACTGGCGCATTGTGTGCGCCGTCCATTATCACTGGGCGGGAGCCGGCTGATGACCAGCCCGCCCTCCTAGAGCTCGTCGAGCCAGTCTGGATGCGGCACGCGGGGGTCGTTCGGGGAGCCATCGTCGACGAGCTCCTCGGGTTTCGATCCTTCCCCGGACAGCGCGCCGCGGAGCTCGGCGAAGTTGGCAAGCGCCTCGCTGTCGTCGAACTCGGGGACACCGGTGCTCACGGTCTCGGTTGCGATCTGGCTCGATGGCCCGACCAGCACTGACAGCACGTTGGCGCTTCCGTCCGCGTGTCGAACGGGGATCTCCACGACACCCGCACGCCGGGCCTCGGCGAGATCAGCGGCATAGCCGACAAGCTCTTTCGCGATCTTCGTGCTCGTGAGGTAAACGCCACCGGCGTAATGAAGCTGGTCCATCGTTCCTCCAGACGGTCTCGCGCGTACAGAACCAGCAGAGTATTTCAGCGCCACTTGAGTGTGCTCGGAGTATTGCGTTCTGCATCGTTGTATGAAGCTGAATCGCATGTTTCCCAAATCGAAACCCTCGATGCGGCTTTCCGGCGCTACGCTCAGTGCAAATCTCTGTACCGGTAGTGCCTGAATGGAGTCCGTGATGTCTGCCCCTCAGCTTGACGCCCCGCTCTACCCACCGCTCTAAGGAGCCAGCTTCGGTCAGGCGGTGAAACGATTCTTCAAGAAGTACGCTGTCTTCTCCGGCCGTGCTAGCCGCAGCGAGTACTGGTGGTGGTGGCTCTTCGGCGTTCTGGTCAACGCCGTCTTCTTCCTCATCGGCTCGCTCACGGGCACGAGCTCGGTCGACACCACCTCGGGCGGGTTCTCCGCCGAGAGCTTGGGCAACCCGGTGGTGACGGTCATCCAGTCGATCTGGTCGCTTGCCATCCTGGTGCCCGGATTCGCGCTGCTGTTCCGCCGCCTGCACGACACGAACCGCTCCGGCTGGTGGTGGTTCATCGTGTTCGTCCCGATCGCCGGACCGATCATCCTCCTCGTCTTCGTGTTGGGTGCCTCGCGCCCAGAGGGTGCGCGCTTCGACACTCAGTAGCGGCCTCCCGCAACGCAGAACCGCCGCCCTCCTGCGAGGGCGGCGGTTCTTGTCGGTGCGCGGGCGTGCGGCGGTCAGCTGCCAGCCGCGAGTCGCGGCGCAGTCAGCGCTCGGGGTTCACTGCCTCGGCGACGGCACCAAAGCGGCCGAGCAGACCTGAGAACACTCGGAGCTCCTCCGGTGTCCAGTCCCGCAGCACCGCGTGCAGGCGGTGCCGGTTGCGGGCTCGAACCTCCGTGACGCGTTCGACCGCAAACGGAGTTGGCGTCAGGATGCGCGCCCGACCGTCGTTCGGGTCGGACCCGACGGTCAGGAGCTCGAACTCCTCGAGCATCCGGATCTGGCGGCTCATGACGCTCTTATCGATCGCGAGCTGCTCGCCCAGTGTGCCCACGTGGGCCGTTCCGTGCTGCACGAGTGCCGAGAGGATCTTGTAGCCGATGGGCTGCAGTGACGGGTGCACCGCGACGGCCGACTCACTCCACGTGGTGCGAACTCGGCGGTAGAACGTGCCGAGCTCCGACTCCACCGAGGCGATCGCCTCGGCGAAGTCGGCGTCGTCTGGAGACTCAGGCATGGTGGCCATCTTAGGTGCGGTCTGCCTGCCGCCCGGAGTCCCCGAGGATGGGAATGGCACCGGTGCGGGGGATGCCGACCATGGCCTCCGCGACCTCGACGAGGTCCTCAGAGGTCGACTCGGCGCCCACACGTTCGGTGGAGCTCTCCTCGCCCTTGGCGCGCTGCACGGCGTTCTGTGTGCCGAGCTGCGCGTTCGGGAGGAACGAGACTGCGATGAGCGTGACGATCGCGAGAGGGAGGGCGGCGAGGAAGATCGCGCCGACCGACGTGCCGTAGGCATCCTCGACGAGGATGCGCAGCCAGTCTGGCAACGTTGCGAGCTGCGGGATGCTGCCACCGGCGAGCGACTGAGCCGCGAGGGCCTGCTGCTCGGGCGGCAGCGCCTTGATGCTCGTGGAGATCGTGTCGGCGACCACGGTTCCGAGGATCGAGCCCATGACCGAGACGCCAATCGTGCCGCCAAGGCTGCGGAAGAACGTGACGGCGCTCGTGGCGACGCCCATGTTCTTGACCTCTGCCTCGTTCTGCACGACAAGCACGAGATTCTGCATGACCATGCCGACTCCGGCGCCAAGCGCGAACATCGAGAGGCCCACGTAGAGGTATGGGGTGTCGTAGTGGAGCCGGCTCAGCAGGAAGAGGCCGACAACCATGAGCGCGCTGCCCGTGACGACAAACGCCTTCCACTTGCCGCGGCGGCTGATGAGGTTTCCCACGATCGTCGACGCGACGAGCAGGCCCGCCATCATCGGGATCGTGAGGATGCCGGACTCCGTCGGAGTCGCGCCGCGAGCGAGCTGCATGTACTGGCTCAGGAAGACGCTCGTGCCGAACATCGCGACGCCGACCGAGACGCTCGCGACGACCGCGAGGGTGAAGGTGCGGTCGCGGAAGAGCGTGAGCGGGATGAGCGGCTCCTTCACGCGGAGCTCGACCAGGACGGCGATGCCGAGCAGGAGGACGCCGCCGATCGCCATGAGGTAGGAAGGGAGCGAGTTCCACTCAAACTGCGAGCCAGCGAGGGTCACCCAGATGAGCAGGAGCGAGACTCCGCTCGAGATGAGCACGATGCCGTAGTAGTCGATGCTCACCTTCCGCTTCTTCGGCTTCGGCAGGTGCAGCGTCACCTGCAGCAGGATGAGGGCGACGACCGCGAAGGGGAGGCCGACGAAGAAGTTCCAGCGCCACCCGAAGGCGTCGGTAATGACGCCACCGAGAAGGGGGCCGCCGACGGTGGCGAGTGCCATGACCGCCCCGAAGAAGCCGGCGTAGCGGCCGCGCTCGCGGGGGCTGAGGATGTCGGCCATGACGATCTGGCTGAGCGCGCCGAGTCCGCCGGCGCCGAGGCCCTGGAACACGCGCATCGTGATGAGCATGGACGTGTCCTGTGCGAAGCCGGCGATCGCCGAGCTCACGACGAAGATGACGAGGGAAATCTGCAGCAGCAGCTTTCGGTTCGTGAGGTCGGCGAGCTTGCCCCAGATCGGGGTCGAGACGGTGGTCGCGAGCAGCGTCGCGGTGACAACCCAGGTGAAGGCGCTCTGGTCGCCCTTGAGGTCGCTGATGATCAGCGGAAGAGAGGTGCTGACGACGGTAGAGGCGAGCATCGACACGAACATGCCGAGCATGAGGCCGGAAAGGGCCTGCAGTACTTGGCGGCGGCTCATTCCTGACTCGGTGAGCTCGCCTGCTGGCTTGCCGCTGGATCTGGGGTTCTTGCTAGACGACATCGACGCGGGCTCTCCTAATAGTTGACGACGGTCAACCATACATAGATGGTTGACCGTCGTCAACTACCAGAAAGGGCCCCGCGAACGGGGCCCTGATCCTGCTGCTCTCGACTCGGTCGGAGGTCTAGTCGATCTTGCGCTTGAGGTTGTCGAGGCCTTCCTTGGCGGCGTCCTTGACGTCCTCGATCTTTTCCTTGAAGCCCGCCTTGGCCTGGTCGGAGCGACCCTCAGCCTTGAGCGACTCGTTACCGGTCACCGCACCAGCGGCTTCCTTCGCGCGTCCGCCGAGGTCTTCTGACTTGTTCTGAATACGATCGTCGATTCCCATGAGGGAATGCTCTCAGCCCAACTTGGGCGGAGTCTGTGCCGACAAGAGCTCCTGAGCCCGTGCTGCGTGTTTAGGCCCGCGGGTGGTGCTCGGCCGAGATCGACAGGGCCTCGAACACTGCGGCGACAGCCTCGTCGTTGCTCACCCCAAGCGTGCGGGCCTCCACGGCAAATGCCCGAGCTGCAGCCGTCAGCCGCACATCCCCGTGCCTGCCGTCAGCGGTCACGAACGTGCCCGCCCGCCCGCGGCCGACAACGACGCCCTGCTCTTCGAGGGCCGTGTAGGACTTCGCCACGGTGCCAGGCGCCACGCCGAGCGTCTCGGCGAGCGCACGAACCGGGGGCAGTCGCTCGCCCGGCTCGAGGTCGTCCCGCTCGACGGCGTCGATGATCGCATCCCTGAGCTGCTTTCCAGGTGCGACCGACAAGTCGCCGCCGATCGAGAGATGCTCGAAGAAATCCCCAGCACTCATTTGCGGGGCCGCTTGCCCGGGCTGGTGTTCTCGTCGATGGCCGTCTCTGAGCCGAGCGAGATCACCTCGTCGTCATCCGGGTCGACGAGGTCGTCGAACATCGCGGCGCTCACGGCCTCGTCATGCTTCTTCGCGCGCTGTGGGCCAAACCCGAGCCACTTGCGAGTTGGGTAGTGCAGCTTCTCGCGCCGCCACCACAGCGCCGCGAGCACAAGCGTCGCGATGCTCGGCACGAGCGCCAGCCAAGCGCCGTAAGCGATCGGGTACTCGCCGTTGGCCGCATCCACTCGCAGTGTCGCGAACGCGAAGAGGAACAGGACTCCGAGCGTCGCAAGAGCCGCGTAGAGCTGGAGGATCTTCGCCGAGATCACCGCGACGCCGGAGATGCGCAAGATCAGCACCACGACAAGTCCGAGGAGGGGCAGGGTCGGGACGAGCCCGAAGAGGAACGTGCCGAACCAGTTGTAGCCGAGCGCCTCATCCATCTGGCTCAGGCCAGTACCGGCCAGGAACAGCTGCCACCCATTCAGCGTCGGCGCGATGCGGTTGAGCGGGATCTCCGAGTTCCACCAGGGGAAGAACATCGTCACGAGTAGCAGCACGGTCAGCACGCCGAACGCGATCTGCTTCGGCCGGTAAGCCGGGTACGACGACATCGCCGCCGTGTCTTCGACCAGCGAATCTTCGTCGTGCGGAGTAGCCATGCCCCCAGCCTACGAGGCAGGTTCGCAATCGTGGCTCCGAACGCGCAGACTGGATGAGGCCGTGACGAGGCCAAACAGTCTCAGGCGGCGAGAGGGGCAGTATGACGGAACGACACCACAGGCCCGTGCGCGTGCCATCGCAGGCGTTCGAAGCGCTCATCGGAGCCGACGACCCCGCGGCCGTGAGCCGCGTTGCGCACGACACCGCGAGGGCGCTTCTCCAGCGCGCGCGCGGAGAGGGCGACCAAGCCGTCGTCGCACGCCTCGTCGCCTACGCGGACGAGCACGGAATCGACGAGATCGCCGAGCTGTGGGCTGGCGCCGCGTCGCGGTCTCTGCCAGGTGCCCTGTGGCGCCTCTACCTGTTGCGTCAGGCCGTACGAGCCAACCCGGCAGAGACGAGCTACCTCTTCCGCCGTGGTTACGACGTCGACCGCTCCATCAGCTCGGTTGTCGCGGGAGCCGCCACCCCGACGGGCCCAGAAGAAGTCGTCGCGCTCGCCGACGTCATCCTGCACGGCGCCTTCTCGGGAGATTTTGCGCTCGCGCTCGAGCGTGCCGCCGCGTTCTGCCTCGTCATGTCGCAGGGCGCGACGAGCCTCGCGAAAGACGAGGAGAGCGTTGCGCCGGCCCGTGCTCGGCAGTCGACGCGGCGCGCCATCCGTTACCTCGAGATGGGTGAGCACCTTCACGCGTCCGCCGGAATGTGGCGCCTCGACACCCTCGATTGAGCCCGGCCGCTGAGCTGGGCGCGCCCGGGCGGGATGGATGTTCGCGGATAGCCGATCCGGCTTCCGATGCGCTCGAGGTTGGGTAAACTGGCTCTTCGGACATTCGGTGGGGGTCATGGGGTGAGTCCGCCGGCGGCGAGGAGCATGCGGAGCCGGTAGTTCTCTCGGTTTCGGAAGCCGCGAGCGAGGCGACGATGCAGCTCGATGATCCCGTTGATCGCCTCGGTGCCGCCGTTGTTTGCCCGGCTGGTGGTGAAGTAGGCGAGGAACGCTGAGCGCCAGCGTCGCAGGGTGCGGCCGAGGCGTGCGATCTCGGGGATCGGGCAGGTGTGGAACGACTCGATGACCTTCTCGGCGATCCGGCGTCCCGTGGTCAGGTCTCTCTGGTGGTAAGCAGCGCGGAGTTGTTGGGCGCACTGCCATGCGACGAACACCTCGTCGTGGGCCGGGTTCGCCTCGATCGCCGCGATGAGGCGGGCCTGCTGCTTCTCGGTCAGGTTCTCCGCCCCGGCGCGGAGGATGGTCTGGATCCCGTAGAGCGGGTCGCCGGTCCGTCCGCGATGGCCGAGGGTGTCTTGCTGGACCCGGCGGCGGACCTCGTCGACCGCTTGAGTGCCGAGCTTGACGACATGGAACGCGTCCAGCACGGCGGTGGCATCTTGCAGTTTGTCGTCGATCGCGGTCTTGTAACCGGCGAACGGATCCAGCGCCGCGACCTTCACCTGCTTGCGGAATGCGTCGCCACGTGCGCTGAGCCAGGTCGCGTAGGCCTTCCCCGACCTGCCCGGCACGAGGTCCAGCAGCCGGGCCCGCGTCTTCCCGGTGCTGTCGCGGGTGAGGTCGACCATCCCGGTCAGCTCCTTCGGACCGCGCTTGCGCGGGTCGACGTGATGCCAGATGTGCTCGTCAACGCCCAGCGTTGTCACGTTCTCGAACCGGGACTCATCGGCCGCGAGCTTCACAAGCTCCGGCTCGACGGCCCGCCACACCGTCTTCCACGACGTGCCCAGCTGGCGACGCAGTCCTTCGATCGTGGCGTGTTCGCGACGCAGCTGACCGACTGCCCAGACGACCGCGCGTCGGGTGAGTACCCCACGCGGGGCGACAAGAGACGGCAGCTGTTCCACGAACGTCTGCCGTGCACAGCCCGACTCGTCACACCGCCAGACTCGCTGCCGCCACACGATTCGCACCCGTGTCATGCCGGGCACGTCATGAAGCAGCCGGCGGCGACGTCCACGGCCGGTCGCGACGGTCCCGCACGACGGGCAACCGGCAGGCGCCGCAGGACTCGAGACCGTCACGATCAGTAGTCCGTTGCGGCGGTCCACGTGCTCGACATGGACGCCCTCGAGGCCGAGCAGGAGGTCACAGCGGGAACACGGGTCAGTGGCAGAGCGCGCGTCAGCGCACACCGAAGTAGGGTGAAGCACGTCGAGGTCCTCGTGATGGATCAGGTGGTTAGCGCTTCTGATCCTCCGGGACCTCGACCCCTACCCGTCGAACCTCACCCGGCGAGCCCTACCCCCACCGAAAGTCCGAAGAGCCGGTAAACTCGACGTCGCCGGGCCGCAGTAACCCCGGGCTCCAATATTCGCCGCTGCGAGCGGCCTTCCGCCGAGAGGCGTTCCTGCGGCCTGGCTTTACTCTTCCCCGCGGGCTCCGCCGTTGCCTCCTGGGTGTCGGCCCCGGGCCACCGCTCCTACGCGCCGTCGCTCCTGCGCTGCTTCGTGTCGGCACCGCGACCGCTCCACTTTCGTTCCGGATGGGGATGAGGGCCTCGCTCGAGGTGGTCTGTCGCTCCGCCAGATGAGCGGATGCGCGACGAAGGCCCCGGCGAGAACGCCGGGGCCTTCGTCATGAAGCCGGGGAGTGCGGTCTAGCCGAAGCGGCCCGAGACGTAGTCCTCCGTCGCCTGGACGGACGGGTTCTCGAAGATCGTCTTCGTCGTGTCGTACTCGATGAGCTTGCCGGGCATGCCGGTGCCGGCGATGTTGAAGAACGCCGTCTTGTCGGAGACGCGCGAGGCCTGCTGCATGTTGTGCGTCACGATGACGATCGTGTACTCGGTCTTGAGCTCCTCGATGAGGTCCTCGATGGCAAGCGTCGAGATCGGGTCGAGGGCCGAGCAGGGCTCGTCCATCAGGAGCACGTCAGGCGAGACGGCGATGGCGCGGGCGATGCAAAGGCGCTGCTGCTGGCCGCCGGAGAGGCCGGAGCCGGGGAGGTCGAGGCGGTCCTTGACCTCCTTCCAGAGGTTGGAACCCTGGAGCGACTTCTCGACGAGGGCGTCGCTCTCGCTCTTCGAGATCTTCTTGTTGTTGAGCTTCACGCCGGCGAGCACGTTCTCACGGATGCTCATCGTCGGGAACGGGTTCGGGCGCTGGAAGACCATGCCGACCTGGCGGCGGACGAGCACGGGGTCGACGCCCGGTCCGTAGAGGTTGTTGCCGTCGATGAGGACTTCGCCGTCGACCCACGCCTTCGGGATGACCTCGTGCATGCGGTTGAGCGTGCGGAGGAAGGTCGACTTGCCACAACCGGACGGGCCGATGAACGCGGTGACGCTGCGGGGCTCGATGACCATGGAGACGTCTTCGACGGCCTTGAACTTGTCGTAGTAGACGTTGAGGTCGTTGACTTCGATGCGCTTAGACACTGTATTTCCCTAACTTCCTGGCTGGTCAGCCTGGTCAGTCTGAACTGTTAGCCCTTGGGGGCGAAGAGCTTGGTGATCATGCGTGCGAGGAGGTTGAGCAGCATGACGATGATGAGGAGGACAAGCGCGCCTGTCCACGCGAGGTTGAGCATGTTCTCGGCTCCCGCGCCGACCTGCTGCGTGTAGGAGCGGTAGACGAACACAGGGAGGCTCATCATGGCGCCCTGCGTCATGTTGTAGTTCATGTAGATGTTGAAGCCGGCCGCGATGAGGAGCGGTGCGCTCTCGCCGATGACGCGCGAGATGGCGAGCATGACGCCCGTCGTGATGCCGGCGAGTGCGGTGGGAAGCACAACCTTGGAGATCGTGAGCCACTTCGGCACGCCGAGGGCGTAGGAGGCCTCGCGGAGCTCGTTCGGGACGAGGCGGATCATCTCCTCCGACGAGCGCACGACGGTCGGGATCATGAGGACAGTGAGGGCGATCGAGCCGGCGAGTCCAGTGCGCACGTTGGTGAGCGGGATGCCGAGTGTCTGCAGGATGAGCATGATCATCGTGTAGGCGAAGAGGCCGGCGACGATCGACGGGACGCCCGTCATGACATCCACGAAGAAGTTGATGGCCTTGGAGAGCCGACCCTTGCCGTACTCGACGAGGTAGATCGACGTGAAGAGGCCGATCGGCACCGAGATGAGCGTCGCGACGAGCGTGATGAGCAGCGTGCCGACGATGGCGTGGATGCCGCCGCCGCCTTCTGTGACGACGCCCACCATGGACGAGGAGAAGAACGTCATGTCGAAGCGGGCGAGGCCGTTCGCGACGAGGGTGAAGAGCAGCGAGAGCAGCGGCACGAGGGCCAGCACAAACGCGGCGGTGACGAGCGACGTCACGAAGCGGTTCGTGGCCTGGCGGGCGCCTTCGATGATGCGGGCGATGATCCACTGGCCCGCGATGTAGAAGATGGCGCCGAGGACGGCGAAGCCGGTCCAGTTGAACTCGCCGCCACCTGCCGCGAGGAGCATCATGATGATGGCCGAGAGGACGAAGCCTCCGACGAGGATGGCGTACGGGCCCCACTTGGGGAGGCGGCCGTGCGTGAGCGGGTTGATCATCTCGGGAGCCGTCTGGTTCTGGGCTGGCTTCTGCAGTGTTGAGGTCATCAGTTGGCTCCTGAGAATTCCTTGCGGCGGCTCACGATCCATCGTGCGAGGGAGTTCACGAGGAGGGTGATGGCGAAGAGCACGAGACCGGATGCGATGAGCACGTTGATGTCGAGGTTCGACGCCTCTGGGAACGAGAGGGCGATGTTGGCGGCGATCGTCGACGGGTTCGTGTTCGACGTCAGCTGGAAGGTGATGACGCCGGTCGCCGAGAGCACCATGGCGACGGCCATGGTCTCGCCGAGGGCGCGTCCGAGGCCGAGCATGACGGAGGACACCATGCCGCCGCGGGCGAAGGGCAGCACGGCCATCTTGACCATCTCCCAGCGCGTTGCGCCGAGGGCGAGCGACGCCTCTTCGTGGAGGCGCGGCGTCTGCAGGAAGACCTCACGGGTCAGGGCGGTGACGATGGGGAGCACCATGACGGCGAGCACGATGGCGGCGGTCAGGATGGTGCGCCCGGTTGCCGAGACCTGGCCCTGGAAGAAGGGGAGCCAGGAGAGGTTCTCGTTGAGCCAGACGTAGAACGGCTGCACGAACGGTCCGAGCACGGTGGCGCCCCAGAGGCCGAAGACGACCGAGGGGACCGCGGCGAGGAGGTCGATGACGTAGCCGAGGGGGGCTGCGAGCTTCCGCGAGGCGTAGTGCGTGATGAAGAGCGCGACGCCGATGGCGACGGGCACTGCCATGAGGAGCGCGAGCAGCGACGCCCAGAGCGTTCCGAAGATGAGCGGCAGCACGTACCAGAAGAAGTTGCCTTCGGCTTCCGGGTCGGTGAGGTTGGTCGCTCCTGCGACGAAGTGGCTGTTCTCGGCCGCGTCGGGGAAGAAGGCCGGGAGTCCCTGGAAGAGCAGGAAGAAGAACACGGCGGCGAGGATCGCGAGGATGAGCGATCCGGAGAACGTCGAGAGGAAGCTGAAGACGCGGTCGCCCGGGCGCGACTTGGCCTTCACCGATGTGCCCGCATCTGGGGCGAGTTCTGCAGTCATCTGCTGAGGGTTTCCCTAAGTCAATTGGGTGGAGCGGGGCGAGCGGCTGGTGAGAGCCGAATCGCCCGGTGCCATGCTTTCACAGCACGGCACCGGGCTGAAACGGAACTTCAGTGCTCGCGGACTACTTGATGGCGTCGACCGCTGCCTGAGCCTGGCCGCGCAGGTCGTCCGAGATGGGCGCGGAGCCCGCGTTCTCGGCCGCAGCGTCCTGGGCTTCTGGGCTGATCACGTAGTCGAAGTACGCCTTGACGTTGGCGCCGACGGCCGGGTCCGTGTACTCGGCGCAGCCGATGAGGTACGAGACGAGGACGATCGGGTAGACGCCTTCGGCCGAGCGGTCGAGCTCGAACGAGAGGTCGGTCGCGGCGCGGCCTTCCTCGAGGGTGGAGTTGTCGACGACGGCGGCTGCCGCCTCGGGGGAGAGCTCGACGAACTCGGAGCCGGTCTGGATCGCAGCCGTGCTGAGGTCGCCGGCAGCGGACGCGTCGAGGTAGCCGATGGTGCCGTTGCCGGAGGTCAGGGCCTGCTGCACACCGGGGGTCTCCTGTGCGCCTTCACCGCCGGAGATGGGCCAGTCATCGCTGTCCTCGAAGGTCCAGACGTCGGGGGCAGCCTCGACGAGGTACGACGTGAAGTTGCCCGTCGTGCCAGAGGTGTCGGAGCGGTGCACCGGCGTGATGGCGAGGTCGGGGAACGTGACGCCCGAGTTGAGGGCTGCGATCTCGGGGGCGTTCCAGTTGGTGATCTCGCCCTTGAAGATCTTGGCGAGGGTCGCAGGGTCGAGGTTGAGCGTGTCGACGCCCTCGACGTTGAACGCGACGGCGATGGGGGAGATGTAGGCGGGGATCTCGACGAGGTCGGTGCCGTCGACGCAGTTGCCGAAGCCGCCTGCCTCGATCTCTTCCATCTTGAACGCGCGGTCGGAGCCGATGAAGGCCGACGTGCCGTTCGTGAAGTCGGTGCGGCCGGCGCCGGAGCCGCCGCCTGCGTAGTTGATCTGGATGCCGGGCTGAACAGCCTGGAAGCCCGCGATCCACGAGGTCTGGGCGGTGCCCTGCGAAGATGCGCCCGACGCGGCGAGGGTGCCCGTGAGTGCTTCTGCGCCGTCTGTGGATCCCGGTGCTGCTGCGGGAGTCTCGTTGCCAGCGCAGGCAGCAAGCGTGAGTGCGGCGATTGCGGCCATGGCGACCGATGCGCCTACTCGCGTGAACTTCATGGAGTTTCCCTTCGGGGACAGGTGACATTCCGTTGGATCAGTTGCGATCCGTCGGTGACGCTATGCGCGAAGGATGACGAGGAGGGGCGGGGAAAATGAACGGAGGGTGAACGGGCTGGGAATGCGCGCAGATGTCACCCGCATCCGGCTACTTCATCTGCTCCAGAACGGGCTCGATCTGAGCGCGAAGGGCGTCTGAGATGGGCGCGGAGCCTGCGGCTTCTGCCGAGGCGGCCTGACCCTCCTCGCTCACGACGAAGCTGAAGTAGGCCTTGGCGTTGATGCCCTCGTCGGCGTCTGCGTACTCGGCGCAGCCGATGAGGTAGGAGACGAGCACGATCGGATACACGCCGGGGGTCGTGCGATTGAGTTCGAATGCGAGGTCGGTCGCGGCGCGTCCTGCTTCGATGGTCGAGTTGTCGACGACGGCCGCGGCGGCCTCTGGCGAGAACGGCACGAACTCGCCGCCCGTCTCGACGGAGGCGGTCTTCAGGCCCGCGGCGGCGGATGCGTCCATGTAGCCGATCGTGCCGTTGGCGCGCAGCGCCTGCTGCATGCCGGCACTCTCCTGGGCCGCCTCGCCGCTCTCGACGGGCCACTCGTCGACCTCGCCATAGCTCCAGGCGTCGCCGGCGGCCTCGTCGAGGTACGCGGTGAAGTTGCCTGTCGTGCCCGACTTGTCCGAGCGGTGGACGGGTGTGATGGCAAGCGAGGGGAGGGATGCGTCTGGGTTGAGCGCCGCGATCTCGGGTGCATCCCATGACGCGATGTCACCGGCGAAGATGCCGGCGATCGTCGGCGCGTCGAGACGCAGCTCGTCGACGCCGTCGAGCGCGAACGCGACGGCGATGGGGGAGATGTAGGCGGGGATCTCGACGAGGTCGCTGCCGTCGGCACAGGTGCGGAATGGGCCCTCTGCGATCTCGTCGATGTCGAACGCGCGGTCTGAGCCGATGAAGGCGGACGTACCGTTCTGGAAATCCGAGCGCCCTGCGCCTGAGCCACCGCCCGCGTAGTTCACGCGCACGTCAGGCTCGATCGGGTAGAAGCCGGCGATCCACGCGGTCTGCGCCACACCCTGCGACGACGCGCCCGACGCGCTCAGCACACCGGAGAGGTGCTGCGATCGCGGGTCCTTGCTGACCGATATCTCGTTGAGCGCGCATCCGCTTGTCGCGAGGACGGTGGTTGCGAGGAGCGCCAGGGCGGCGAGTGCTCTGGAGTGGTGCATCGAGTTCCTTCTGCCATCAGGTGTCAGGCGATCCCGCGACCCACGGGGACCGACTTCGGGCCTGAATCAGTATGGACGAGAAGTGGACGAGATGTGACGCTCAGGTGAACGGATGCGGCCGCGGCCGGGCGCATCCGTCGCCGCAGATCAGGTGATCGGGCCGTGCGTCTCCGCGGCCACGACACCAGCACCCGGGTGGTTGACGGGCACGTGGATGACGGAGCATTCGCCCGTCGAGAGCATGGCGTGCCTCGCGAGTGAGCTCGGGCGCGTCGCCGTGTGCAGTGCGATGGAGCGAACGATGGCAGGCATGACAGGGGAGTGGCTGCAGATGACGGTGCTGCGGCGCCTCGCGATGAGCTTGCGGACGACCTCGTCGAGCTCCTCCTCGTCCCGCGAGTATGACCCCTGCGCGATACTGCGCTCGACCTGCGGCGTGAGCCCGAGGAGCGAGCTGCTCGGGGCGACCGTCGAGCGACAGCGCACAGCGTTCGACGTGACGACGGCCTCCGGCCCGAACGCGCGGAGGATCGGGACGACGGTCTCGGCCTGCTCGAGACCGCGGGCCGTGATCGGCCGCGAGTCGTCGTCGCCCGGCCATGACTGGGGCGGAACGGCGGTCGCGTGACGTAGCACGAGGATCGCGAAGGTCCTGTGCAGGCCGCGGCGGTACCGGTCGGCGAAGACCTCGAGCAGCTCGCGGTCCCTGTCGTAGCTGAGGAGCTTCTTCGCCTTCTTGAGCGAGACCCACTCGATGGCGTCGACCTCGTCGTTCGGTTCGAACACGTGCGCCTGGAAGGACGCCTCGTCGACCTCGGCGGTCCAGTAGTGGACTTCCTTCGGTCGGCCGTTCGGCATGACGTATTCGATGTAGCCGAGCGGGGCCCCGAGCGTCGCCCGGTAGCCCGTCTCCTCCTCGACCTCGCGGGCTGCTGTCTCCGGAAGCGTCTCGCCCGGGTCGACTTTCCCCTTGGGGAGCGAGTAGTCGCCGTGTCGTCCGCGGTGGATGACAAGCACCTTGAGCTTGTCGTCCTCGACGTCTTCGTGCCACAGCACAGCGCCTGCCGCGTAGACGGTGCGCGAGGCGGCAGGGGTGTCGATCGTCATCCGGTCAGGCCAGCGTGGTGGGCCTGCGACGCTTGCTGATGCGGCGCATCATCTCGTCGTGGATGTCGGTGAGCCGCTCGCCGTTCTCGTCGCGCGCGTGGCGAACCCATTCGGCGTCGGGGCCGAGGTGCCAGGTCGCCGTCGTGTCGGCCATCGCGAGGTCGAACATGGCGGCGATGTCGGCCGCGTGGTGCTCGTCGATGATGCGCACGAGCGCCTCGATTCGCCGGTCGAGGTTGCGGTGCATCATGTCGGCAGAGCCGATGAAGACGCGCTCGTCGCCGTCGTTCGCGAAGCAGAAGATGCGCGAGTGCTCGAGGTAGCGACCCACGACGGAGCGGACACGGATGGTCTCGCTCAGGCCAGGAACGCCCGGGCGGAGGCCACAGATGCCACGCACCCAGATGTCGACGGGCACGCCTGCCTGGCTCGCGCGGTACAGCGCGTCGATGATCTCCTCATCCACCATGGAGTTGACCTTGATGCGGATGCGGCTGGGCTTGCCCTCGAGCGCGTTCTTGCGCTCCTTGTCGATGAGGTTGAGGAGGCCGGGGCGCAGGTGCATGGGGGCGACGAGGAGGCGCGTGAACTTGCGCTCGATGGCGTACCCGGAGAGCTGGTTGAAGAGGCGCGTGATGTCGCGCGAGATCTTCTCGTTGCACGTGAAGAGCCCGAGGTCCTCGTAGATGCGGCTCGTCTTGGGGTTGTAGTTGCCCGTGCCGATGTGGTTGTACATCTTGAGCTCGTGGTCTTCCTTGCGAATGACCTGGAGGAGCTTGCAGTGCGTCTTGAGCCCGACGGTGCCGTAGACGACGTGCACGCCGGCCTTCTCGAGCTTGCGCGCCCAGACGATGTTGTTCTGCTCGTCGAACCGCGCCTTGATCTCGACGAGGACCAGCACCTGCTTGCCGGATTCGGCGGCCTTGATGAGCGCGTTCACGATGGGGCTGTCGCCTGACGTGCGGTACAGGGTCTGCTTGATCGCGAGCACGTTCGGGTCGGCGGCGGCAACCTCGAGGAAGGCCTGCACGCTGGTCGAGAACGCCTCGTACGGGTGCTGCACGAGCACGTCGCGGCGCGCGATGGCACCGAACATGTCGGGCTTCTCGTCGCTCTCCGAAGTGCGGAACGCGGCAGCGGTGACGGGGACGTGCGTCGGGTACTTGAGGTCGGGGCGCTTGATCGCTCCGAGCGCGAAGAGGCCGCCGAGGTCGAGGGGACCTGGGAGAACGTAGACCTCGTTGTGGGTGATGTCGAGCTCGGTCATGAGCAGCTCGAGCGTCTCGTCGTCCATGTCGTTCGAGACTTCGAGGCGGATAGGCGGCCCGAAGCGGCGGCGCAGGAGCTCCTTCTCGAGGGCCTGCAGGAGGTTCTCGGTCTCGTCCTCCTCGATCGTCATGTCCTCGTTGCGGGTGAGGCGGAACGCGTGGTGGTCGAGGATCTTCATGCCGGGGAAGACGTGCCCGAGGTGCTGGGCGATGAGGTCTTCGAGCAGGATGAAGCGGGCCTTGCCGTGGTCGGACTGCAGCGGGTAGAAGCGCGGCAGCACCGGCGGCACCTTGAGGCGCGCGAACTCCTCCTTCTCGCTGCGCGGGTTGTAGACGCGTACCGAGATGTTGAGCGAGAGGCCCGAGATGTAGGGGAACGGATGCACCGGGTCGACCGCGAGGGGCATGAGTACGGGGAAGATCTGCTCGTCGAAGAGATCGCCGAGCTCGACCCGCTCGGCGTCGGAGAGCTCGTCCCAGCTGACGATGTGGATGCCCTGCTCCGCGAGCTCCGGGCGCACGCTGTCGTTGAAGATCGCCGCGTGGCGCTTCTGGAGGTCGTAGGCCTTCGAGCGGATCGTGTCGAGCGCCTCCTGCGGCGGGACGCCGGCGGGGGTCGGCACGGCGAGACCAGTCGCGATGCGGCGCTTGAGGCCGGCGACGCGCACCATGAAGAACTCGTCGAGGTTGGACGAGAAGATCGCGAGGAAGTTCGCTCGCTCGAGGAGCGGCGTCGACGGGTCCTCGCCGAGTTCGAGCACACGCTGGTTGAACGCAAGCCAGCTCAGCTCGCGGTCGACGAAGCGGCTGCGCGGCATCTCCTGCGAGTCTGCACCGGCCTCGGGCGCGCGGAGTTCGATAGTCATGAGGTCATCCTTCCAGGTCTGCGGAGAAGAACGGTGCCACGTTGTCCCAGTCCTGCAGGATCGAAGAGTTCCTGCAGAGGTGAAGATCAGCGGAGACACGCAAACGGATCATGAACGGGTGCGTGTGTACTGCACGTCGATCGAGAGCTGCTCGTAGCCGAGCGAGCGGTAGAGCGCGAGAGCTGCTTCGTTGTCGCCCTCCACGTAGAGGGACGTGCGGGTGGCCCCGGTCGTGTGCATCCGCGCGAGGCCGGCCTGCATGAGAGCACGGCCGAGGCCGCGCCCCGCCGCGTCCGGAGCGATGCCGACGACGTAGATCTCGACTTCGTCGCCCTCCCGCTTCAGCCAGTTGTAGCCGAGGAGGGTGCCGTCCGAATCGCGGAGCAAGAGGAAGTCGTCTGCGTCAAACCAATCGGTGGCGCGCCTGGCGTCGAGGCCGTTCTCGTCGAGCGCGCCCTGTTCGGGGTGGCTGCGGAAGACCACGGCGTTCAGCGCGAGAAAGTCTTGAGCATCCGCGGCCGCGAAGGGCGCGATCGTGAGCCCGTCAGGTGGGGGCGTGGCCTCGGCGTCACCCTCGGTGACGACCCGGCCGAGCTTCAGCAGCGTGCGAACCGCGTCGAGGCCTCGACTCGAGGCGAGCGCTGACGCCCCCGCCAGGTTTCCGTGCGCCCACAAGACCGGGGGAGCGTCCGTCGCCGACGCCACCGCGTCGTAGAGCTTCCCGCCGATGCCCTGGCGGCGGCTGTCCGGATGTACGACAAGCTCGCCCTCGACGGTGCCGTCATCCAGATGCCTCCTGAGCGCCGCTGCGACGAGCCTGCCGGAGTCGTCGACCGCCGTGAGGAGGCGCGCGTCAAGCGAGAGCATCGTGTCCTCGTTGAAGGGTGCGACGCCGTCCGCGGCTGTCGCCGCCTCGGCGAGGGCGTGCACTTCCGCACCGCGTGCCTTGGCTGAAGCTGCGGTGGAGAACTCGGGCATGGGGGCTCCTAGGATCTGGTCGACGAGTCGTCGGACGACCCGCCCGTCGACGCCTGCTCGTCGCGCGAACCCTCGCCTCCACGTAGGAGGCGGTAGCCGACGTTGCGGACCGTGCCGATCACGCTCTCCTGGTCGCCGAGCTTCGCGCGGAGTCGACGCACGTGCACGTCGACCGTGCGGGTGCCGCCGAAGTAGTCGTACCCCCACACCTCGCTCAGCAGCCGCTCACGCGTGAACACGTGGTCGGGGTGCGAGGCGAGGTACCTGAGGAGTTCGAACTCCTTGAACGTCAGGTCGAGCGTGCGGCCACGGTATCTGGCCGTGTAGCTGTGCTCATCGATCGTGAGGGGGCCAATTGCGATCGTGCCGCTCGGCTCCTCGACGGCTGCCTGCGGACGAAGGAGACGGATGCGCGCATCCACCTCTGCCGGTCCGGCAGTCCGCAGGATGACGTCGCCGATACCCCAGTCGGAGGAGATGGCGGGGAGACCACCCTCCGTGATGGCGAGCAGCACGGGAACTGACGACTCGATGGTGTTGAGGACACCGCACAGGCGCTTCGCGCTCGGGAGGTCGCTCGTGCCGTCGATGATGTTCGCGTCGGCCTGGGGGGCCGAGGCGAGGGCTGATGCGGTCGGAGGGAGCACCCGGACGCGGTGCGCCAGCAAAGTGAGGGAAGGGAGAGCGTGCTCGACGCCGCCGGCGCTGAACAAGAGGACGTCTGCCAAATGTGGCCTCCTCGATGTTTGGTCGGACTCGCTGGCTAGTCTACGCACCCCGCGGACTGCTCCAGCGTGCACAATGGGGCAATGACCCGCGAACGAGTGAGCATCGGCATCGTCTGGCTGGCCGCAGTGGTCGGAGTGTTCGGCGTCGCCATCCTCGCCGATCCTTCCCGTCACCTGGTCTGGGTGAGCATCCTCATGCTCACGCTCATCTGCCTGACGTGCCTCCTCCAGCTGCGTCTGCAGGAGAGCGACGGGTTCATCATGCGGATGAGCATGAGTCTCGTGGGCGCACTGGTCATCCTCGGCGTCGCGTCCCTCGGCTTCGCTCTGCTCGGCGGAGACGCCGTCGTCGGCACGCCGAACCACAGCTGAGCCGCACCAACCCCTGCGTGGCCACACGGCTAGGATGAACGGCATGGACACCGTGCTTGTTATCGAAATCATCTTCACCGGCCTGCTGGTGCTCGCGCTCGTCGCCATCAGCTTCGTCTCCGTGGTTGTACTCAAGAACCTCTTCAAGGGCCAGAACTAGCCAGCCCCTGCAGGACCACTCAGCTGCCGGATCGAGAGGAACCCCCGATGGTCTACGACATCCCCACTGACCTCCCGCCCGAGATCGTGCCGCTTTCGTGGCTGCTCGGCGTCTGGGAAGGAAGCGGCCACGTCGAGTACAAGGTGGGCGAAGAGACGCGCGAGCAGGCGTTCCGCCAGCGGGTGAGCTTCAGCCACGACGGCCTCCCGTACCTGAACTACTCTGCCCAGCTGTGGCTCGAAGAAGGCACAGGCGATGAGCCTGTTCAGGTGCCGCTGACCGGTGAGACCGGTTTCTGGCGCTTGGCGCGAGCGAGGGACGACGGCGATGTCGGACCCGGTTACCTCCCGCCGACGGCGCCCCCGACCATCACCGACGCTGATGGGGTCGAGGGGCTGCGCGACGAAGAGCAGGCGTTCCCGCTCGAGGTGTCGATCGTGCATCCGACCGGCTTGCTCGAGCGCTACAGCGGCAGCGCTCGCGGCCCACGCATCGACCTGAAGACCGAGGAAGTGCTGCTCGCTCCCGGCGCCAAGGAGTTCACCGCCTCGACTCGTATGTACGGGTACGTGGCGGGCGAGCTGCTGTGGGCCTGGGACATCGCGGCCCTCGGCCAGGAGCTCGCGACGCACGCGTCCGCGAAGCTGGCCAAGCTTGACTGAGCACCCCGTCTCGAATGATTCGTCGGCCAGCGCCGACGAGCCTCAGACGTACCGTTCGCCGTTCCTCGCGCTTCCCGGCGCGGTGGAGGGCGCTGGCATCGATGCCGGCGTCGCGTGGCACTACGGGCAGGTGACGGCCGACCAGCGGGAGCTCGCCGCCGGGCGCTCGATCGTGGATGCATCGCACTTCGGCGTCATCCGGCTCACCGGCAGCGACCGTCTCAGCTGGCTCGACTCGCTCACGTCACAGCGCCTCGTGACCCTGCTGCCTGGCGAGAGTGCGGAGACGCTGTTGCTCGACATCCAGGGCCACATCGAGCACGGTGCCGCCGTGGTCGACGACGGCACTGCGACCTGGCTCATCACCGAGCGCGAGTTGGCGCCAGCCTTCGCTTCCTGGCTGAACCGGATGCGCTTCCTCCTCGACGTGCAGGTTGCTGACGTTACGGAGGAGTTCGCGGTCATCGCGACGCTCGGCGAGCACGACCTCGGCGCGGCAGCGCCGAACGGCACGCCCCTGGTCTGGAACGATCCGTGGGCCACGCCGCCCGCGCACGGCTGGAGCTACTCGCAGTTCCCGGTCGTGCCCGCAGACGGCGCGCCCGACGCGCACCCTGGGGCCGATTTCCCGTTGCGGCTACACATCGTCGAGCGCGCGGGCATCCAGCAGCTCGTCGTACGAGTCGCTGCCGGCGAGCTCCCCATCGCTGGCATGCACGCGCTTGAGGCGCTCCGTATCGCGGCTCTGCGGCCGCGCCTCGGCGCCGAGGTCGACTCGAGGGCGATCCCTCACGAGTTCGACTGGCTCCGGAGTGCCGTCCACCTCGAGAAGGGCTGCTACCGGGGGCAGGAGACGGTCGCGAAGGTCCACTTCCTCGGCCGCCCGCCTCGCCGCATCGTCCTTCTCGACCTCGACGGCTCGCTCGGGGAGCTCCCCGCGGCCGGCAGCACCCTGTCGGTTGAGGGCGACGCCAACGCGCAGACCGTGGGGCGCATCAGCTCAGTGGCGATCCACCACGAAGACGGCCCCATCGCGCTTGCGCTCGTGAAGCGCTCCCTCGCGGAAGATGCGACTCTCGTCGTGCAGCTCGCCGACGGTCAGCAGGTCACGGCGAGCGCGACGACGATCGTCTCGCCGACGGCGGGTCGCGCGGCGGACGTGCCGCGGCTTCCTCGCCTCGAGCGCCGCGGGCAGTAGACATGGCGGCTCCGGCGGCTGGCGTCGGGGCCGCATTCGCTCGCCTGCGCGCGTCACTTCCCGCCGTGCTCCAGATCACGGCGGCCGCCTTCGCGGCGTACGCGATCGCGCACTGGGGGCTCGGGCACCCGATTCCCTTCCTCGCGGTGACCGTAGCGATCACGAGCCTTGGCCTGCAGCGCGACGCTCGGCCGCGGCGCGTGTTCGACACTGCGCTCGGCATCACCTTCGGGGTGCTGCTCTCCAACCTCTCTCTGGCTCTGTTCGGCCGGGGCATGTGGCAGGTCACGGTTGTCCTCGCCGTCGTGCTCCTGCTCGGACGGCTTGTCCACCCGAGTCCGGGCTTCGCGATCGGCGCGGCGGTGCAGGCCTCGCTTGTGCAGCTCATCCCGGTGCAGGGAGTCGGCGAGTACACGCGGCTCCTCGACGCCGTCATCGGGGGAGCCGTCGCGATCGCGGCGACGGCGCTTGTGCCACGCAACGCGGCGGCGCTCGCGAAGAACGAGGCGAAGGGCCTTATCGGGGCCCTGGCGCAGGCACTCGGCGACACGTCGCAAGCCCTCCGCCGTGGAGATAGCGACGCTGGGCTCGCCGCGCTCGAAGAGCTGCGCATGACGCAGGACACCCTCGACGCCTGGTCGACGGAACTCGAGAGCGCCGCATCCATCGCGCGGATCTCCCCGTTCATGCGACACCACCGTGGCAGGGTCGAGCGGATGGCGGAACTCCGCACGAGCATCGACCTCGCCACCCGGAACCTGCGCGTGCTGGCCCGTCGGGCGTGGTCGCTGTCGTGGGACGGCAGGCACCGCGAGGAGCTCGCCGACCTCCTCGGTGACATCCAGTCGGGGATGCTCGAGCTGCAACTCGGCCTCGACGACGAGGCCATGCTGCATCAGGCGAGACAGACGCTGCTCATCGCCGCGGCGAGGCTCGAGCCGGAGCACCTGCACGGTGCCCAGCTCGCCGACTCGGTCCTGCTCATGCAGTGCAGGCCGCTTGTCGTCGACCTGCTCATCGCGAGTGGCATGGACGCCGAGGCGGCACGGACGGCGCTGCCGGAGGTTAACTAGCCCCCGCGCGCCATGCCGGCGCCCGGCCGCCCGCCACCCAGCCGGGCTCTCCCCATGATCACTGCCCGTCGAATGCCCCTCTGCGAGGGCCTCCAGAGGGCGAAACGCCGGGCAGCGATGGTGGCTGCGACGGGGCCAGCGCTCCGGAGGCGGGGGCGACCGCGCTCCACGCGACCGTGATCTCGCCGAGCCGCCAGCGCTTCTGCGAGTCGACGAGCGGCCAGCCTGCCGCGCGCATCCGCTCGCACACGGCGAGGAACCGCTGCCGCGCGCCGAATGTCTGCCGCGGGGCCTCCCGCTGCCAGGCGTCGTCGAGTGCCTTCAGGTAGTCGTGCACGCCCTCGCCTGGAACGTTGCGGTGGATGAGCGCCTTGGGCAGTCGCTCGGCGACAACAAGCGGGGATTCGAGGCTTGCCGTGTGCAGCGAGACCGTGAACGTTCGAGGTCCGCCCGCGTCGACCCCAACCCAGGACGACACGCGGCCGACCTCGTTGCACGTGCCCTCGACCAGCAGACCGCCCGGCGCGAGTCGCGCCGTCATGCGCGCCCACGCATCCGCCACCTCAGCCTCGTCGTACTGCCGCAGCACGTTCATCGCCCTGATCACCGTGGGGGACTCGCCCTTGGGTGTTGGCACCTCGAACCCGCCGACCGCAAACGAGACCCGACCACGCAGCTCCGGCCGGTCTGCGAGCTGCTGCTTGGCGAGTGCGACGCGTCCCGGGTCGATCTCGAGACCGTGGACGCGGACCTCTGGCACGGCGCGCCCGAGTCGCTCGGCCAGCTCGAACGCGGTTGCACCACTCGCCCCGTAGCCCAGGTCGATGACAAGAGGTCGCTCCGCGGACTTCAATGCTGGATGCTGCGCTATCCACCTGTCGACTCGCCGCAGGCGGTTCGTTCCCGTCGTTCCGCGAGTGAGTCGACCCAATGGCATGCGACAAGACTATTGAGCCGACGAGACTATTTCAGCGTGCGACAACTCCGCGTCGCACGCGGGTCACCCCTACTCGGTACGCTTGGTTCCATGACTGAAGCGCTGACGCTCATCCTTGTCCGTCACGGACAGAGCGAATGGAACGAGAAGAACCTCTTTACCGGCTGGGTGGATGTTGAGCTCACCGAACAGGGACGCGAAGAGGGCGCCCGCGCGGGTCGCCTCATCCGCGACTCCGGCCTCAAGCCGAACGTGCTCTACACCTCGCTGCTCACGCGCGCCATCGACACGGCCAACCTCGCGCTCAAGGAAGCTGGCCGCGGCTGGATCGACGTCGAGCGCACCTGGCGCCTCAACGAGCGCCACTATGGCGACCTGCAGGGCAAGGACAAGGCCCAGGTCCGCGACCAGTACGGCGAGGAGCAGTTCATGGAGTGGCGTCGCTCGTACGACACCCCGCCGCCCGCCCTCGACGACAGCAGCGAGTTCTCGCAGGCCCACGACGAGCGCTACGCGGACCTCGGCGACGAGCTGCCCCGCACCGAGTGCCTCAAGGATGTCCTCGTGCGCTTCCTCCCGTACTGGGAAGAGGAAGTCCTGCCCACGCTCGTCAAGCGTGGCACCGTCATGATCGCGGCCCACGGCAACAGCCTCCGCGCGCTTGTGAAGCACCTCGAGGGCATCAGCGACGACGACATCGCCGCCGTCAACATCCCGACGGGCATGCCGCTTGTGTACCGCTTCGACCCCGAGACGCACGAAGTGCTCGGCAAGGGCGAGTACCTCGACCCCGAGGCAGCGGCCGCCGGAGCAGCCGCAGTCGCCTCGCAGGGCAAGTAGTTAGACCAAGCACGAGCCCGAACCGGGCGCAGAAAGAGGAGCTCCTCGTCTCACGACGGGGAGCTCCTCTTCGCTGTCTGGGCGTGGGTCAGTGCCCGTGCCCCTCGTGCCCCTCGTGTCCGTCGTGCCCCTCGTGTTCGTCGTGTGGATGCTCGTCCTCGTCCTCGAGGAGCATCCCGACCGAAGTCGCGCACGCGTCGCCCTTCCACGCCTCGATGCCCTCGCGAACCGCGAAGACGGCGATGACGAGACCCGCGACGGCGTCAGCCCAGGCCCAGCCGAGGAGCGAGTTGAGTACGAGCCCGGCGAGGACCGCGGCGGAGAGGTAGGTGCAGATGAGGGTCTGCTTGGAGTCCGCGATGGCCGTGGCTGAGCCGAGTTCTCGCCCGGCGCGTCGCTCGATGAGTGACAGGAACGGCATGAAGACGACGCTCACGGCGGCCAGCACGATGCCGACGGTGCTGTGCTCAACCTCGGAGCCAGACGTGAGCGTGAGGATCGAGCTCACGCTAACGTAGGCGGCGAGCGCGAAGAAGGCGACCGCGATGACACGAAGCGTCGGCTTCTCCCAGCGCTCCGGCTCTCGCCGCGTGAACTGCCACGCGACCGCGGCCGCCGAGAGCACCTCGATGACCGAGTCGAGGCCGAAGCCGATGAGGGCGGCCGATGATGACGCGGCGCCCGCCGAGAGGGCGATGACCGCCTCGATCACGTTGTAGGCGATCGTGAAGGTCACGACCAGGCGGATGCGCTGCTGCAACACCGCACGACGGGCCTCGGAGGAGGTGGTGCCCGCTGGGTACGTCTGCGCGCCGGTGGTCACGAGGTCGGCTCGCAGCAGCCGGGGACAGGGCAGGCCGAGTCCTGGCATGGGGCGTCTTTGTCGACGTCAAGGACAACCCCGACGAGAGCCGTCAGCGCCCGGGTGAGGTGGGGGTCGGCGATCTCATAGCGCGTCTGCCTGCCCTCGTGTTCCGTGACGACGATTCCGCAGTCTCTCAGGCACGTCAGGTGGTTCGAAACGTTTTGTCGGGTGAGGCCCAGCTCGTCCGCGAGCTTGGCGGGGTAGTCGGGGCCGTCGAGGAGGCGCAAGAGGATGCGTGAGCGGGAGGGGTCCGCCATGGCGCGGCCCAGGCGGTTCATGACGTCCAGGCGGGTTGTGGTCGCGGTGCTCATGCCACTATTAATACAGTGGTCGCTGTATTAAGCAAGCGCTAGCGAGGAGGGTGCTCTCGCAGGCGATGCAAACGGAACTGCACCCCTGCCGCAGTCGCTCCCTCGGAAGCTGCCGCGACTGGGGTGCAGTCTGCGTTGTCGTGCTGGCTCGTACTAGACGCCGGGGGTGATCGGGGAGACGGGCGTGGACGGCTCCTTCTCCTGCATCCACTCGCCGCTCGTCAGGTACTGGACCTTCTGCGCGATCGAGACGGCGTGGTCGGCGAAGCGCTCGAAGTAGCGGCTCGCGAGCGTCGCGTCGACGACCTCGACGCTTTGCGCCTGGATGTCGTCAGCGAGCAGTGCGTCGAACGTGCTGCGGTGCAGCTCGTCGATGCGGTTGTCGCTCGCCTTGATCTCGTCGGCGATCCGGTTCGTCTCCTCGTCGTTGCCGGCGTCGAGCAGGGCCACGAGCTGGCGCGCAACGGCCACGTCGAGACGGCTCATCTCGGCGAACACCGGACGGAGCGTGTTCGGTCCGACGCCGCCAGGGAAGCGGTAGCGCGCGAGTGCCGCAATGTGCGCGGCCAGGTCGCCCATGCGCTCGAGCGAGGAGCTGATGCGCAGCGCGCTCACAACAAGACGCAGGTCGCGCGCGACGGGGGACTGGCGGGCGATGATCTCGATGGTGTGCTCATCGAGGGCGATGGCGAGCTCGTCGATGCGGGCATCATCGGAGATGACCTGCTCGGCGAGGGCGACATCGGAATTCGTGAACGCAACGGCGGCACGCTGCATGGCGGACTCGACGTGGCGGGCGATCTCCACGAGGCCGTTGCTGACCTCAGCGAGTTCCTGCTGGAAAACTTCGCGCATGTTTATCCTCTGTTTCGTGGCAACGGGCGATGTGCCGCTGCCCGTAGTTCTGGGCAGACCGGTCGCCCAGTGCCTCTGGGAGTGACCCTGCCTTCGCAGGCGAGTCTACGGAGCCAAGGTAACCGACTCGTGTACGACTGGTGACGGTTCCGCTGGCCCATATGCTGGACCCATGGACTCGTCCGTCGCAGTGGTCCTTGCGATCGTACTCGGCTTCCTCTTGGGTGCAGGTTTCGTCTGGCTGCTCCACGTTGCTTCGGTACGGCAGGCAAAGGCGCGAGCTGCATTCTCACCCCGCCTCCCTGAGGGCATCGAGCATCTGCTCGGCGCCCTCGACTCGATCGTCATCGTCACCGACCTCTCCAGGAACGTCTACCAGTCGTCCCCTGGAGCTACCTCGAAGGGGCTCGTGCGCCCAGGGGGTCGCCTCGATGAGCGCGTCGGCGCTGTTGTCGACGAGGCGAGAAGGCAAGGGGAGGCCGTCACGAGGGACCTCGAGATCGCCCGCGGCCCGTTCGGGCGCTCCGAGATCCACGTTCGCGTGCGTGCGGCACCCCTTTCGACGAGGTTCTTCCTCGTGCTCGCCGAGGATCGCACCGAGGCGCTTCGCGTCGAGAGCGTGCGTCGAGACTTCGTCGCGAACGTCAGCCATGAGCTCAAGACCCCCATCGGGGCGGTCACGCTGCTCGCCGAGGCCATCTCGGAGTCCGCAGGCGACGAAGAGCAGGTCAAGTACTTCACGGGGCGGCTCAGCAAAGAGAGCCTGCGACTCGCGTCCATCACGAACGAACTGATCGAACTATCGAGGCTGCAGTCGAGCGACTCGCTCGCGCATCCCGAGCTCATTTCCATCCACGAGATCTTGTCGCTCGCCGTCGATCAGTCGAGGGTGCCTGCTGAGGTCGGGGGCGTCGAGATCGTGCTCGGCGATGACGTGGATGCGTTTGTGTACGGCGAACGGGCGCACCTCCTCATGTGCTTCACGAACCTTGTGTCGAACGCCGTCCAGTACTCGTCACCGAACTCACGGGTGGGGATCGGCACGCGCCTCGTCGACGACACGGTCGAGGTCGCCATCTCCGACCAGGGCATCGGCATCGCCCCGGAGGATCAGGGGCGCATCTTCGAGCGGTTCTTCCGCGTCGACCAGGCTCGATCCCGCCGGACGGGCGGGACCGGCCTCGGCTTGAGCATCGTGCGCCACGTCGCCGAGAACCACGGCGGCGACGTCCGTGTCTGGTCGCAGCCAGGCAAGGGCTCGACCTTCACCGTGCGGCTCCCCTCGGCTGATTCCGTGGTCGACGAGATCGACCTGCAGCGCTTCAGCGAGCGCCGCTCTGCCTGACGCCAGCCGATCGCATCCGGGCGGCGCCACGCCGCACAACGCGCGGGGATGCCCGTGCGTCACTCAATGTTCACGAAAGATATGCACAATGGCCCCCGTGACCCGCATCCTCCTCGTCGAAGACGAATCCGCACTGCATGAGCCGCTCTCCTTCCTCCTCGGACGGGAGGGATACGAGGTCGCTGTCGCTGAGACCGGCCTCGACGCCCTCGACCTGTTCGACCGGGACGGCGCCGACCTGGTGCTCCTCGACCTGATGCTCCCGGGCGTTCCCGGCACGGAGGTCTGCAAGCAGATCCGCCTCACGTCCAAGGTGCCGATCATCATGCTGACCGCGAAGGACAGCGAGGTCGACATCGTCGTGGGGCTCGAGCTCGGCGCCGACGACTACGTCACGAAGCCATACTCGACGCGTGAGCTGCTGGCCCGGGTTCGCGCCGTGCTCCGCCGCAACGAGCAGGAGGACGAGGGCGAAGACGACAGCATCATCGAGGTCGGCGAGGTGCGCATGGATCTGGACAGGCATACCCTGCAGGTCTCCGGCAAGGTGACCCCGATGCCGCTCAAGGAGTACGAGCTGCTCGAGTACCTGATGCGCAACTCGGGTCGAGTGCTGACCCGCGGGCAGCTCATCGACCGGGTCTGGGGTCCCGACTACTACGGCGACACCAAGACGCTCGACGTGCACATCAAGCGCATCCGCAGTCGCATCGAGGAGAAGCCGTCGACGCCGGTCCGGCTCGTGACCGTCCGGGGCCTCGGCTACCGCTACGAGGGCTGACCCCGCCGGTACCTCTGAACTCGAAACGCAAGAAGGGCGCATCCACCAGGTGGATGCGCCCTTCTCGGTTGTCTGCGTTGGTCGGCTAGGCCGTGCCGCCCTCTTCAGGCTGCTCGGTCGGTGCCGGCGTGGGGGCAATGCTCGGTGGTGCAGCCGGGGGCTCAGTCTGCGCTGGGCCCGGGACGAGCGTGGAGTACTCGGGGAGCGTGCCGTCGAGCACTGGAACGCTCACGGCCTGGACCGTCTGCTCACCGTCGAGCGACGCCGTGAACGTCACCTCGTGGGTGGATCCCGGTGAGAAATCCATGCCCTCGAGGAGCACGGTGGCGCCTTCGCCGAAGCCCACCTGTGTGACGCCAGCGGCAGCGTCGACCGGGACAGTCACGACGACGTCCTGCTCGACGCCGTTGATGAGACCCGTGTAGGTGATGTCGAGCGAACCGGCGCTGCCCGTGTGGTTGACGAGCGCGAAGATGAGGTTGGCGCGGTCGGTCACGTCAGTGTCGGTGAGCGTGTCGGTGATGAGGATCGCGTTGCGGACCTCAAGCTCGCCGACGTTGGCGTTCGTGCCGTCGCTCGCAGAGTACTGCGTCGTAGTGCGCTGGGGGGAGATGTAGTTGCAGCCGGCAAGCCCAACCGCGACTGCGGCGGCAAGGGTTACGGACGCGACGGCGCGGATCTTCACGTCTGGAGCCTCCAGGTTCGGACCGTGCGGCTGTCGCCACACGAATTCACAGGATGCGGCAAGCCTATCTGATCTAGGTGCGGCTGCCGGACGACGCGGCGGCGGACTCTACCACTCCCACCCTCAGATGGGCCCTTTTGACATGGTACTCTTAGGTGCCGAAAGGGGCTTGTATTTATGCAGTTTGAGGTCGGGGAGACAGTCGTCTATCCCCATCACGGCGCGGCCACCATTTCAGAGGTGAAGATCCGAGTCATCAAGGGCGAAGAAAAGACGTTCCTCAAGTTGAACGTTGCACAGGGAGACCTCGTCATCGAGGTTCCTGCTGACAACGTCGACTTGGTCGGAGTGCGCGATGTCATCGGACAGGACGGTCTTGACCGTGTGTTCGAGGTCTTGCGGGCCCCCATCACCGAGGAACCGACGAACTGGTCCCGCAGGTACAAGTCGAACCTTGAGAAGCTCGCCTCCGGCGACGTCATCAAGGTCTCGGAGGTCGTCCGCGACCTCTGGCGTCGCGACCAGGATCGGGGTCTCTCCGCTGGGGAGAAGCGGATGCTTGCGAAGGCGCGGCAGATCCTCGTCTCTGAGCTCGCTCTCGCGGAGAAGACTGACGAAGAGAAGGCCGGAGACGTGCTCGACAAGGTCCTCGCGTCTTAACCTTTTGACATCGCCTCGCCTCCGGGGCAGTCGCTTCAGCCTCCCTCGGGGCTGGCGCTCAGCACGCATCACGCGCTTCATCGTCGGGGCCGCAGGGACGTTCACGCGTCCGTGCGGCCCCGACGCGTATGCTGGTGCAGTGAATCAGCGCATCTACGACACGCAGACGCAAGCACTCGGCGACTTCACGCCGATGGTGCCAGGCGAGGTCTCGATGTACGTGTGTGGGCCCACGGTGCAGTCGGCGCCGCACGCAGGTCACCTCCGTTCCGCGCTGGTCTACGACCAGTTCCGCTCCTGGTTCGAGGCGACGGGGCTGCGGGTGACGCTCGTGCGCAATGTCACTGATATCGACGATAAGACGCTCGCTGGAGCCACCGCGGACGAGCCATGGTGGGCCCTCGCCTACCGTGTGGAACGCGAGTTCAACGCCGCGTACTCCGCCCTCGGCATCCGCCCGCCGACGTACGAGCCCCGCGCGACGGGGTCTATTCCGGAAATGCAGGAGCTCATTTCGCTGCTTATCGAGCGCGGCCACGCGTATCCGGCCGCCGATGGGAGCGGGGATGTGTGGTTCGACACGGGCAGCTGGGCTAGCTACGGCGAGCTCACTCACCAGCGACCTGAGGACATGGCGGAGGGTGAGGCGCCGAGCCGCGGCAAGCGCAGCGCCGCTGACTTCGCGCTCTGGAAGGGGCGCAAGCCTGGCGAGCCGGAATCCGCGGCATGGTCGTCGCCGTGGGGCGCCGGCAGGCCTGGCTGGCACATCGAGTGCTCCGCGATGTCGACCAAGTACCTCGGGCCGACCTTCGACATCCACGGTGGTGGCCGCGACCTCCGCTTCCCTCACCACGAGAACGAGCTGGCACAGTCGCGCGCGGCCGGGCTTGAGTTCGCTCGCACGTGGGTGCACAACGGGCTCGTGTCGGTCGCCGGACAGAAGATGTCGAAGTCGATCGGGAACACGGTCTCGGCGCTCGACCTGCTCTCGTCGGCGCGGCCGGTCGTCGTCCGCTACTTCCTCGGGTCGGCGCACTACCGCTCGACGATCGAGATCGGACCCGCCTCTCTCGAGGAGGCGACCGCCTCGTTTGCTCGCATCGAGGCGTTCCTTGAGCGCGCTGAGCGTGCAGGGTTGCTGGCTCCGGGTGGGGCGAAGCCGGGTCTGGACGACCTCCCCGCCGCGTTCGTCGCGGCCATGAACGACGACTTCGCTGTCCCACAGGCGATCGCGTCGCTGCACGAGGCGGTGACGAGCGGCAACCAGGCGTTCGACACGGGAGCGACGGAAGCGGCGGCACGAGCCGCGCACGAGGTCACCTCGATGCTCGACATCCTCGGCATCAACCCACGCGCGGAGCAGTGGAGCGGGGGAGCGGATGCGACGGGCGAGACGACCCTCGCGGCGCTCATCGACTCGTTGCTCGTCGAGCGCAAACAGGCCCGCGGCGCGAAGGACTTCGCCCGCGCAGATCAGATTCGAGACACGCTGGCAGCTGCCGGCGTGCAGATTGAAGACTCGCCGAACGGCAGCTTCTGGACGTTGGAGAAGGCATGAGCACGAACTCACGCGGAAATCGCAGTAAGAAAGGCCCGACCAAGGGCACCGGCGGCAATGGCCGCAAGTCCCTCGAAGGTCGCGGCAACACGCCGCGCGCGGAGGACCGCTCCTGGCATGTGGCAGGCAAGCGCAAGGCCGCGAAGGAACGCCTCGAGGCGGCTCGGGGTGGGTCCAAGCCGCGCCCGGCGCAGCGCGAGGGTGGCGCACCTCGCCGTGCCCGCACCGACGACAGCACGGAGCTTGTGACCGGCCGCAACTCGGTTGTCGAGGCGCTGCGCGCCGGTATCCCAGCGACGACGCTCTACGTCGCCGCCCGCGGTGAGATGGACGAGCGCGTCAAGGAGATCTTCAAGATCGCCACGGAGCGCAAGATCCCCATCCTCGAGGTCATGCGCCCAGAGCTCGACCGCATGGCGGGCCGCGACGCTGTCCACCAGGGCGTCATCATCAAGGTGCCCGCGTACACGTACGCGGACCCCATGGAGGAGCTCGACCGCGCCATCCAGCGCCGCCGCAACCCGCTCTTCGTCGCGCTCGACGGCATCACCGACCCCCGCAACCTGGGCGCCATCGTGCGCTCGGTCGCGGCGTTCGGGGGTGACGGCATCATCGTGCCGCAGCGTCGCTCGGTTGGCATGACGGCTTCGGCCTGGAAGACCTCGGCGGGCGCCGCTTCGCGTCTTCCCGTCTCGATGGCGTCGAACCTGACGGCAACGATCAAGGCCTACAAGAAGGCCGGCGTGTTTGTCATCGGCCTCGATGGGGACGGCGACGTGTCGCTGCCGTCGCTCGAGCTCGCGACCTCACCGCTCCTGGTTGTCGTCGGCAGCGAGGGCAAGGGCCTCTCGAGGCTCGTTACGGAGCACTGCGACGCGATCGTATCGATCCCGATCGACGGGGCGACCGAATCGCTCAACGCGGGTATCGCGACGAGCATCACGATGTACGAGGTCGCGAAACTCCGCGCCGCGAAGCGCGCCGCCAAGTAGCGGGATCGTCAGACGCTGATGGGCCTCACCCCCTGTTGGGTGGGGCCCATCGTCGTCCCTGGCGGCTGACAAGCCCCGGGGCGGGTCCTCGTCAGCGGCACCAGGACGTCAGGAAGCCGGTGAGCCGGCGCAGCTCGGTACCGCTCGCGATGTCGATCACGGTGGTCGTCGACTGTTTCATGCCGGGGAGCACTGCGTAGCCGTCTGGGCCCTGCGCGCCGAGGCCCGTCTCAACGGCCAAATACTGACCGTTGGGGGAGATGCAGACGTCTCGGAGCCACTCTCCGCTGTCGCCCGGGTCGAAGAGCGTCCGCTGGCCCGACGCGTCGGCGAGCTCGACCGTGACGTCCGCGAGGCCGGCAGCTGCATCCGCCACCGCCGAGATCTGGGTGCCCTCCGGGTCCAGGACGCTCGTCTGCGTGAGGTACTGGGTCTCGCTGAGCGTCATCGGGGCCGGGGTGAGGGGTTCCGCGGTGCCGGCGCTGAGGTCGAAGAGCGTGTAGCCGCCGACACCTGAAGTCACGGCCGTCGCCGTGCCGGGAACGAACCCGTGGAAGTGCTGCGCCTGCCCGATCGACTCGGCGGGCGTTCCGGCCAGTACGTTCACGAGGAAGAGCTGCTCGTCGAGCGTCTGCGCGATGAGGGCCCCGGTGCGAGGCGCAAACGCCCAGGTCGACACCATGAGCGGCGTTCCGTCGTGGCCCGTGACCTGCTGCGGGCGGAACGACGTGTCGCTCGTGTCGAAGACGTACAGCGAGCGCACGAGCTCGGTCTGCCCGTCGGCGTGCTGGCCGTCGATGACGAACCCGATGAGCCCGCTCTCCGCATCCGCTGCGAGACTCGAGAAGCTGCCCGTCGCGTCCACGTTGAGGGGCACGGCCGGGCCGGGCTCGGCGCGGGGAGCAACCCCGACGGTGCCGAGGCCCGCGGTGTCCTGCTCGATGACCGCGACAAACGCGTCGGTCAGCGCGTACTCCTGGATGCGTGGGGCGGTGAAGAGGATGCGCGGCTCGCCGCCGCCTGAGACGTTCGTCTCGATGACTCGATCCTCGAGGCTGCCGCTCGTGGAGATCGCGCCGCGCACAAGCGTCGACACCTCGAGCTGAGGCGTCGTGAACTCGGCTTCGAGCGTCGAGGACACCCCGGTGGAGGAGCTCACCGCGTCGGCGACAGTGAGCGTGTAGCTCGTGTCGTACGCGAGCAGTTGCTCGAACGTCACCGTGATCGTGCCGTTGTCCTGGGTCAGGCTGTATTCGGCCGCGGGCTCGAGCACAACCTGCGCCGGGTCGATCTCGCGGAGGCGCTGGTTGGGCGTGAGTACGAGGCGCGTGCCCTGCTGCTCGACGGTGCCGACGGCATTGACCGCCGTCGACGCGACGCGGGGCCCCTGCAAGATGTTGCCGACGGCGAGCCCCGCCGCCAGCAGCGCAAGCACGACGACGGCCAGAATGAACGTCTTCCGGAAGCTCCCGGCGGTGCGGCGACCTGGCGAGCCGAGATCAGTAGACATACGGGTCGCTCGGCTGGTCGATGGCGGTGACCGTTGTCGGCATGAGCGCAACAGGCTCCGCGCTGGAAGCGCTCGGGTTCGTGACAAACGCGCCATCCACCTCGACCCACGAGTCGACGGGGTAGTTCGCCTGCCAGCCGGGCTGGTGGACGGCGACGCCGACCGGGGCTGCATCGATGGCGCAGCAGTTCACGACGAAGCGGGCGAGGATGAACGCGTCAGGCGCATCCGGGTCGACGGTCACGAAGCCGACGAGCTTGGCGCGTTCACCCATGACCTGCTGCTCGCCGTCACCCTGGCGGAGCATGGCTGCCCAGTCCTTCACGGTGAAGGAACTTGTGTCCCGACCGCGCAGGGTCTCGCCTTCGTCGATGGGGGAGTCGACGGTCTGCGCGTTGGCGTTGAGGGAACGGTTCTCGACGGCGGCGGAGCTGAGCGTCACGGGTGGCGCGACGATGAGCGCAACAAACGCAGTGGCGACGACGAGCAGCGTGACGGTGGTCGAGGCGATGACGGCGATGCGCTGCCGCGCGCCCAGGCGCGGGCGGCGGTTGTGGCGCCTCGAACGTGACGAACCGAGCGCATCCGACTCGTGCGAGTGGTCGTGGCCGCCCTCGTGGTCATGCCCGTCGCGCGCAGGCGTCACCGCGATCGCGGCGATCGCGAGGATGCCGCCGATGACCGCCATGATCGACGTGAAGACGAAGTAGCGAGGGTGGATGTAGAGCGAGAGTCCGCCGGTCATCGAGAGCCACACGGTCGCGACGACGGTGAAGAGCGTAAGGGCGACGCCGCGCCACCTGGAGAGCAGTCGTTCAAGCAATGAGATTCACTCCGAGTCCAAGCGTGAAGGCCGACAGCGCGACGATGAGGGTGATGCGCGCCAGGACCGCGCTTGTGTAGGTCGTGCGCATGAGCGCGAGCATCTTGACGTCGATCATGGGCCCCATCACGAGGAACGCGACGATGCCGCCTGGCATGAAGGTTCCAACAAACGAGAGGGCGAAGAACGCGTCGACGTTGGCGCAGATCGAGATCACGAAGCCGAGCGTCATGAGCACAAGTACCGAGAGCACAGGATGCTCGCCGAGCGTCGTGAGCAGGTCGCGCGAGACGCCGACCTGAATGGCCCCGGCGATGGCTGAGCCGACAAACAGCGCGGGGAGCATCGTCGAGGTCTCTGCGCCGAACATCGACGCGCTTGCCCGGAAGCGGTCGCGCACGCTCGATCCGTTCTCGTGGCCGTGCTTGGCCTCGAGCTCGCAGGTTGCGGCGAAGCTCGGCGTGAGCAGGTCCTGCGGCTTCGGGTGCCTGCTGAAGAGGAACCCGATGACGTTCGCGATCACGAAGCCTCCGACGATGCGGGTAGCCAGGATGCCGTGGTCCCACCCGAAGGCCTGGTAGGTCGTGACGATCGTGATGGGGTTGAGAATCGGCGCGGCGAGGAGGAACGTGATCGACTCGGCTGGGGTGAAGCCGCGCAGCACGAGTCCGCGCGCGAGGGGGACGTTGCCACACTCGCACACGGGCAGGGCGATGCCGAACAGGGAGATGACGGCGCGTCGAAGCCAGGGAGTCTGGGGCAGGATGCGCATCAGGAACCCGGGCGGGAGCCAGTGCTGCACCACGATCGACAGGAGGATACCGAGCACGATAAACGGCATCGACTCGATGACGACGCTGAGCGAGAGAGTGACGAAGTCGGTGACCGGTCCGAGCGCCGGCTGATCGTCAAGCGACGCCGTCAGGGTCCGGATCGCGATGAGCGTGAGCACGAGTCCTGCGCCGATCGTCAGCCCGAGAACTCCGCGGTTCGCGGGCGTGCGCTGGGGGAGCTTGGTGCGCTGCGCGGTCGGGTGCTCGTGCATCCAGCCGAGTATAGTTTGGCGCGGTTTCGCGTTTCTCTGGCCAAGCGGTCAAAGCCGAGACGTGGCAATGGCGCGTGGCGCGGAGTGGAGCCGACTGCGAGGTTCGAACTCGCGACATCCGCTTTACAAGAGCGGTGCTCTACCAGCTGAGCTAAGTCGGCACGCTGCAGACGCAGCGGCACCATCATAGCCATGCGGCGCACGACTCGTGCACCGCATGGCCAATCAGGCGGGTTGGCCTATTCGGCGGAAGCCTCTTCCTCCGGTGTGAAGGAGAGCGAGAGCGAGTTCATGCAGTAGCGGTCGCCGGTCGGCGTGCCGAAGCCGTCCGGGAAGACGTGGCCGAGGTGGGAGCCGCAGTTCGCGCAGCGGACCTCGGTGCGCACCATTCCGAGCGTGCGGTCTTCGAGCAGTTGGACGGCATCCGGCCGCACCGACTCGTAGAAGCTCGGCCACCCGCACCCGGAGTCGAACTTCGTTCCGGCCTTGAAAAGCTCAGAGCCACAGGCCCGGCACGTGTACAGGCCAGCGCGGCCCTCATCGAGGAGCTCGCCCGTGTACGCGCGCTCAGTGCCTGCTTCGCGCAGCACGTGGTATTCCTGCGGCGTGAGCTCAGCGCGCCACTCGGAATCGGGCTTGTTGACGGCGTAGGACACCGTGCCTCCTGGAAATCGACGAGACCGCTGGGAGCGGCCAGGGAGGAATGAGCATACGCGCGTTGCGTGAGTCCAGTCCGTGAGCCTTCCTCGTACACTTCCTGCATGGCACGGGACGTGGAGCTCAGCGACCTCGAGCGAGCTCTGTTGGATTTCGAAGAGGTGAATCCGCGGCAGAACGCGGCGAAGGCGGCAGCGATCAGAGACCGTTTCGGCTGGTCGACGACGCAGTATTACCGAAATCTCGCTACGCTCATCGAGACACCAGCTGCGCTCGCGCATCAGCCGTTGCTCGTCGGCCGCCTGCGGCGTGCGCGCGAGCGACGTGCGGATGAGCGCCAGCTGCGGCGCGAGCAGCGAATGTCCAGCGCCTCTCCCACCTCAGGACGGATTCGGTAGACACGTGAATTACCCCAAGGATCGCTTCGACGACATCCCACCAAGGCTCGACAGGCGGGGAGCGCATCGCGCTCCCCGAACGCGCCTCGCAAAGCTCGCCTCCTGGCTGTGGGGGTTGCTCGCCGTCGTCGTCATCGTCGCCGTCGCGGCGGTAGCAATGCAGGTCATCAACGGCGTCGTCTCGTTCAGTCCGTCGGCGGAGACCGAGGCCACCGAGACGCCAACGGAAGAGGCTCCCGTCGAGGAGGTTCCGGCTGAGGTCGTTCCGCAGCTCGACCCGAACGTGTCTGTCAGGGTGCTCAACGGCACGGAACTCGCGGGCGTCGCGGGCGGAACCACCTCGGACCTCACGGCCGCCGGGTGGAACGTCACCGAGACTGCGGATGCTCCCACCTCCGACTACGCGACGACAACCGTCTCCTACAGCGACGCGTCACAGGAGGCGGCGGCGCTCGCCCTCGTGCAGTCGCTCGGTGGCGGAACGGCCGTCCTCGACCCGAACGTCGCCGCCGCTGGCACGATCGTGGTCATCGTGGGACTCGACCTCGCCGGATAGTTCTCGGAGGCTCGCTCCGGTCCCCTAGGTACCAGGCTCATTTGCCCCGGGGAATGACACCTCTGTGTTCCAGCAGTGTGAACAATTGGAGTCAAAACGTCGCCAGGTGACGTGATCCGCGCTGAGGGCTTCCACGCTCAACAGGTCGCCACCTAGTATTTTGCTCGAGTCCTGGGCACCATCGTTCGTCCCCCTCGCACGCATGCAGGGCTCCGCTGGCTGGCGCTGGCGAGTACTACTGAGCAATGGAGACAAACATGGCGAACGGAACCGTGAAGTGGTTCAACGCTGACAAGGGCTACGGCTTCATCACTGTGGATGCGCTTGATGGCGCTGCGGCACAGGATGTGTTCGTGCACTACAAGGCCATCGAGATGCAGGGTTACCGCGTTCTCGAAGAGGGACAGAAGGTCGAATTCGAGATCGGAGCCGGCGACAAGGGCCCCCAGGCGGAGTCCGTGCGCGCGCTCTGACCCGCAGCGAGAAACGGCGTCGACCCCTGAAAGGGTCGGCGCCGTTTTTGCGTGTGCGACGCGTGGTTTCCTCTTGTCGTTCGCCCGCAGCGAGAAGGGGCAGGGGTGGCTTGCACTCGACAGGGGCGAGTGCCAATATGGACTTGCACTCGCCTCGTTCGAGTGCCAACCACGAACCTCACGAACCACGTCCGGAAAGGACGCAGTACACATATGTCGAAGATCATTGCTTTTGACGAAGAGGCCCGTCGCGGGCTTGAGCGTGGACTGAACACGCTCGCCGACGCGGTCAAGGTCACGCTCGGCCCACGCGGCCGCAATGTCGTGCTCGAGAAGAAGTGGGGCGCGCCCACGATCACGAACGACGGCGTCTCCATCGCCAAGGAGATCGAGCTCGACGACCCGTTCGAAAAGATCGGTGCAGAGCTCGTCAAGGAGGTCGCGAAGAAGACCGACGACGTCGCCGGTGACGGAACGACCACGGCTACCGTCCTCGCTCAGGCGCTCGTCCGCGAAGGCCTCCGCAACGTCGCTGCCGGTGCAGACCCCATCTCACTCAAGCGCGGCATCGAGAAGGCCGTCGAGGCCGTCGTCGCCGAGCTGCTCGCTTCCGCCAAGGAGGTCGAGACCAAGGAGCAGATCGCTGCTACCGCCTCGATCTCGGCCGCTGACGCACAGATCGGCGAGATCATCGCCGAGGCGATCGACAAGGTCGGCAAGGAAGGCGTCGTCACCGTCGAGGAGTCGAACACCTTCGGCACCACGCTCGAGCTGACCGAGGGCATGCGCTTCGACAAGGGCTACCTGTCGCAGTACTTCGTCACCGACCCCGAGCGCCAGGAAGCCGTCTTCGAAGACGCGTACATCCTGATCGTCAACGGCAAGATCTCCAACATCAAGGACCTCCTGCCTGTCGTCGACAAGGTCATCCAGGCCGGCAAGCAGCTCCTCATCATCGCTGAGGACGTCGAGGGCGAAGCACTCGCGACGCTCATCGTCAACAAGGTCCGCGGAATCTTCAAGTCGGTTGCCGTCAAGGCTCCTGGCTTCGGCGACCGCCGCAAGGCGCAGCTGCAGGACATCGCCATCCTCACCGGTGGCCAGGTCATCAGCGAAGAGGTCGGCCTCAAGCTCGAGAACACGACCCTCGACCTCCTCGGCACGGCTCGCAAGGTCGTCGTCACGAAGGACGAGACCACGATCGTCGAGGGCGCTGGCTCGCCCGAGCAGATCGCTGGCCGCGTTGCGCAGATCCGCGCCGAGATCGAGAACAGCGACAGCGACTACGACCGCGAGAAGCTCCAGGAGCGCCTCGCGAAGCTCGCCGGTGGCGTCGCCGTCATCAAGGCCGGAGCTGCGACCGAGGTCGAGCTCAAGGAGCGCAAGCACCGCATCGAGGACGCCGTCCGCAACGCGAAGGCTGCCGTCGAAGAGGGCATCGTCGCCGGTGGTGGCGTTGCGCTCATCCAGGCCGGCGCTCGCGTGCTCGACAAGCTCGAGCTCAAGGGTGACGAGGCGACTGGCGTGAACATTGTCAAGGTCGGTATCCTCGCTCCGCTCAAGCAGATCGCAACGAACGCTGGCCTCGAGCCGGGCGTCGTCGCCGAGAAGGTCGCCGGACTCGAAGATGGCTGGGGCCTCAACGCCGCAACCGGCGAGTACGTCAACCTCATCGAGGCGGGCGTTCTCGACCCAGTGAAGGTCACGCGCTCCGCGCTGCTCAACGCAGCGTCGATCGCAGGTCTCTTCCTGACGACCGAGGTCGTCGTCGCTGACAAGCCCGAGAAGGCTGGCGCACCGGCGATGGACCCGGGCGCTGGAATGGACTTCTAAGCACCTAGCGCAAGCAGACAGGCGGGCGGCTCCTCACGGAGTCGCCCGCTTTGTTGTGCCCCAAAGGTCTCGACCCTGTGGGTCTCCTGCCGGGTTCTCGGGAGCGGTCAGACGCTGAAGAGCCGCCGCACGTCGCCCTCGACGGTGCCGTAGCTCGCGCTTGCGCTGCCGAGGGCGCTGTTGATTGCGGAGATGCTCGACTCCACTTGCGCCTGCGTCGCTCGCCACTGCTGCACAAGTCCCTGGAAGGCGGTCGCGGCCTCTCCGGTCCACGAGCCTTCCAGAGCGTTCAAGTTGGCGAGCAGAGCGGAGACCTCCGCCTGCACTCGACCGATGGATGCCTGCGTGTTCGTCACCGTGAGCTGCAGTTGTTCGCTGTCGACCATGTAGACGGCCATAGTGGTTCCTCCTTCGTCGGCCGCCGGATGGCTTCCGGCGGCGCCTCTCGAGAAGGCTATGGGGGTCGGCGGTCGGGCCGCGGTTAGGCGTTCGGGGCTGTGGAGGGAGCGCTATCCACAGGCGCTGACATGAGGAGTGGGAACTTTAGACGGAAGGTGGCTCCGCCGCCCGGCGTCTCGAACACGTCGACCTCGCCGTCGTGTGCCTTCATGATCGCGGAGACGATCGACAGTCCGAGTCCTGAGCCGCCCGTCTCGCGGGCCCTCGAAGTATCGGCGCGCCAGAAACGCTCGAAGATCTTCTGCCGAATCTGGGGCGGGATTCCCTCGCCGTGGTCGATGATGTCGACGATCGCAAGCTGGTTCGGCAGATCGACGGTGACGCCGACCTCGAGCGGTGACCCCTCCGGGGTGTACCGCATGGCGTTGCCAAGCAGGTTCGAGATCGCCTGTCGCACCTTGTCCTCGTTCGCGTGGACCATCGCTGGCACGTCACCGAAGTCCTCGTCGGCCTCGGCCCCCTCGACCTCACTCGGCTCGGTTCCCTTTCGCCTGATCGGGAAGCCGCGGAGCGCTGGGCGGGGAAGAGGGCGGCGGCGCCAGATCGCGCGACGCGCGGGGGTGGCCTCTTGCGCACCTGCCTCGTCATCTGCGGCAGGTTCCGCCTCGACGGGGGCGGGCAGCTCGCCGGTTGTCGCCATCCCGGACGAGTCGGCCTCGTCCTGCGGTTCCTGGATGATGCGCACCGGGAGGGCGCGCACGACCCTGTCCTTGGCCGTCGCGTGTGCGTCCATCGCCGCGTCTTCGGCGATCGGTTCGAGGTCGATGACGTCCTTGACGAGCTCGCGGGTCTCATCGAGTCGCGCGAGCTGCAGGAGGTCCTCGACGAGGCCTCCCATTCTTAGGGCTTCCTTCTCGATCCGTTCCATCGCCTGGCCGACCTTCTCCGGGTCGTTGAGGGCTCCCATTCGGTAGAGCTCGGCGTAGCCCCGCACGGTGACCAGGGGTGTGCGCAGCTCGTGGCTGGCGTCGCCAACGAACCTGCGCATCTGGGCGATGGTGCGCGTGCGCTCATCGAAGGCGTGGTCGATGCGCACGAGCATGGTGTTGAGCGATCGGGAGAGCCGCCCGACCTCGGTGTTCGGTGTGCCAGCTGGGAGGCGTTGTGAGTAGTCGCCTGACGCGAACTGCATGGCGGTCGCCTCGACCTGCCGCAAAGGCAGCAAGGTCGCCGAGACGAGCACGCGGGTCAGGGCCGCACCGAAGATGACGACGGTCAGCCCGAAGCCAAAGAAGATGGCGAGGAAATTGACCATGGTCGCGTTCACGCTGGTGAGCGGGGCCGCTATGAGCAGTGTGCCCCGCACCTGATCAGCCGCGTACTCGCCCTCGGGCACCGTGATCGTCCGCCAGCTCGCGCCGAGCGGATCCTCCATGTCGAAGAGGCTCTGGCTGCCGCGGTTGGCGGCGTCGGCAGGCACCTCGGGCGCGATCGCGCGCGGGCGTTGCCACTGACCCCAGTTGTCGACGACGACCTTGCCCTCGGCATCGACGACGGCGACGTACAGCGTCGATGGCGCTATGCGAACCGAGTCGTACGTGAAGAGCTGCGACGACGGATCGGTGGCCAGGAACTGCGTCGGGTCACTCGCGTAGACGCTCAGCTGCGAGTCGGTCTGCGAGACCAGAGTCGGCCGAAGCAGGAGCGTCGTTCCGATTCCGGCGACAACAATGCCGAACGTCAACAGCGTGATGTTGACGATCGTCAGTTTGTTGCGAAGCGAGAGCCGATCCCAGCGCCAGGCCTTGAACGGCACCGCCTAGTTCCCCTCGTGACCGAGCCTGGCCACCTCTGCTAGGCCTTGGCCCCGGAGACCTTCAGCATGTAGCCGAAGCCGCGCTTGGTCTGGATGAGCGGCTCCTCGGTGAACTGGTCGAGCTTGCGGCGCAGGTAGGAGATGTAGGACTCGACGATTCCGGCGTCGCCGTTGAAGTCGTACTCCCACACGTGGTCGAGGATCTGCGCCTTCGAGAGCACGCGGTTCGGGTTGAGCATGAGGTAGCGCAGCAGCTTGAACTCCGTGGGGGAGAGCTCGATGGGCTCGTCACCGATGAAGACCTCGTGAGTGTCCTGGTCCATCGTCAGCTCGCCGGTGCGGATGACCGCTTCCTCTTCGGCCTGCATCGTGCGACGGAGGATGGCCTTGATGCGTGCCACGATCTCGTCGAGGCTGAACGGCTTGGTGACGTAGTCGTCGCCTCCCGCGTTGAGTCCCTCGATCTTGTCGTCGGTGTCGTCCTTGGCGGTGAGGAACAGGATGGGGCTCGTGTACCCGGAAGCGCGGAGGCGCTTGGTGACGCCGAACCCGTTCATGTCGGGGAGCATGACGTCGAGAACGATGAGGTCTGGCTCCTCCTCGATGACAGCGGAGATCGCGGCGGCGCCGTTGCCGACGGCACGCACCATGAACCCTGCGAAGCGCAGGCTGGTCGACAGGAGTTCGCGGATGTTTGGCTCGTCGTCAACAACGAGAATCTTGGGGCCATCAGTCATGGACTAAGTATCTTGACGCCGTCTGAGTGAAGTCTGACGGCGCGCGGTGTCTCCGCTATGCGGGTGCGCTAATGTTCTGGGTCGCCTTCACTCGGCATCCCCACCGTGGCGACTGCACTACTGTGCCGATATGGATGACTCTGCTGCACCCAGGTACACCCACGGGCACCACGGGAGCGTGCTCCGCTCGCACGGGCGACGCACGGCCGAGAACTCGGCCGCCTACCTGCTTCCCGAGCTCCGAGAAGGGATGCGCGTGCTCGACGTCGGCTGCGGGCCCGGCTCGATCACGCTCGATCTCGCCCCTCGGGCCGGTTCGGCGGGCCAGGTCATCGGCATCGAAGTCGTAGAGGAGCCACTTGAGGCGGCTCGTGCGGCTGCGGCGGCGCGTGGCGATACCCGGACGGACTTCCGACTCGGCGACGTCTACGCGCTCGACTTCGCAGATGGCGAGTTCGACGTGGTGCACGCGCACCAGGTGCTCCAGCATCTCGCCGATCCTGTCGCGGCGCTCCGTGAGATGCGTCGAGTGACGAAACCGGGTGGGCTCGTCGCAGTGCGCGACGTCGACTACGGCACGTGCGTGTGGACTCCGCAGCTGCCGGCACTCGACCATTGGCTCGCCGTCTATGACCGCGTCGCCAGATCAAACGACGGCGAGCCGAACGCGGGGAGGCTGCTCAAGAGCTGGTCACGAGCTGCTGGACTCGAGGATGCTCGGCTCACGGCCAGCGCATGGATCTTCGCTACGGCCGACGAGCGCGAATGGTGGGGATCGACGTGGGCCGAGCGGGCCACGCTTTCTCGCTTCGCGGAGGACGCCAAGGCGCGGGGGATCGCCTCGTCGGGAGATCTCAGGCGGATCGTTGACGCGTGGTCCGCTTGGTCGCAGGACGACGATGCAGAGTTTGTCATGACGCACGTGGAGCTGCTTGCTCGGGTGTGAGCCCCGCGCCTGAGTCAGCCTGCACCAGGCTTGGCGACTCTCGGGGCTCCCCAGCAAGCGCGGCGATGATCGGGCAGGCCTCGGTCGGGTCGAGGCACGGATCCGCGAGGAGCCCTGTGGTGGCGATGCGGGTACGCTCCAGATCTCGGATGCGGTGGTCGATCTCGAGCAGCTTCTCGGTCGCAACACGGCGCACGTCAGCAGGATCTGCCGTGCCCGCCCGGGCATCGGCCGACATGGAGACGAAGTCGCCCAGCTGCTGGAGCGTGAAGCTGAGCTCCTGGCCGCGGCGGAGGAAGCGCAGCCGGGCGAGGGCGTGCTCGTCGTAGTCGCGGTACCCGCCCTGCGTGCGCGGCGGGCTCTCGAGGACGCCGCGTCGTTCGTAGAAGCGGACGGTCGAGATCTTGACGTCTGCGTGGGCGGCGAACTCAGCGATGCGCATGAGAGGACACTACGAGCTTGGGCTCATCAGCCTGCCGAGCGCGCCGAGCCGTGATCACGGCGATGCCCTGGACAAGGCCCCAAGCGAGCTCCAGCAGGAGCATGGCCCCGACGAGTGGGGTGGCACCCGCGGCGAGCGCCGTGATCATGCCAAGCGAGAAGAGGGCCCGAGCCACGGTGTCTGCCGCGCCCGCCATGAGCGACGGTCGGCAGATGCGGAAGAGTGCCCACACCGTGACGACGCCGCCCATGAGGTTCGCGAACATCATGGTGGACGGGGAGTCCGCATCCGGGAGCTCACCGCCGAGCCCGAGGCTGGCCTGCAGCGCGCCGAGCCCGGAGAAGATGAGCCCGGTCGTGGGAGTGAACGCGAAGCCGATCGTGACGACGAGGCCATAGATGGCGGAGACCCGAACGATGCTCCGGGCTCGGTCCTTGCTTGTGCTTGGGGTTCGTGTCATGAAGCCAAACTGCGCCATGCACCCTGGTGCAGAGTCAAGTCCGAGTGGCCCCGGGATCGAAGGCCGCCCCGATCAGCAGAGACTAGGCGGGCGCCAGGATCGCGTCGGCGTCCAGGATCTCGTACGAGTAGCCCTGCTCGGCGAGGAAGCGCTGTCGGTTCTGAGCGAAGTCCTGGTCGACGGTCTCGCGGGAGACCAACGTGTAGAACGAGGCGGTCACACCCGTCGAGCTCGGACGAAGCAGCCGGCCGAGGCGCTGCGCCTCTTCCTGCCTCGAGCCGTACGAGCCGGAGATCTGAACGGCGACGGATGCATCCGGCAAGTCCACTGAGAAGTTGGCGACCTTAGAGACGACGAGCACCTTCTCGCGACCTTCGCGGAACGCCTGGAAGAGCTCCTCACGCTCGGCGATGGGGGTCTGGCCGGTGAGCTTCGGAACGCCCAACTCTTCGGCGATGCTGTCGATCTGATCGAGGTACTGCGCGATGACGAGGATGTTCTCACCCTCGTGCTTCGCGATGAGGGCCTTCACGAGTTCGTGCTTCGCGGGCGCCGTCGCTGCGATGCGGTAGCGCTCATCGTCGCTCGCGGCGGCGTACTCCATACGGGTCTCGTACGGCAGATCGACGCGTACCTCGTAGCACTTGGCCGGCGAGATGTAGCCCTGCGCCTCGATGTCCTTCCACGGGGCGTCGAAGCGCTTTGGGCCGATGAGGCTGAAGACGTCGCCCTCGCGACCGTCTTCGCGGACGAGGGTCGCCGTGAGACCGAGGCGGCGGCGAGCCTGCAGCTCGGCCGTGAGCTTGAAGACCGGGGCAGGGAGCAGGTGCACCTCGTCGTAGACGATGAGGCCCCAGTCGAGGGCGTCGAGGAGCGAAAGGTGCGTGTAGACGCCCTTCCGGCGCGCGGTGAGGATCTGGTAGGTCGCGATCGTGACGGGCTTGATCTCCTTGACCTCGCCCGAGTACTCACCGATCTCGTCTTCCGTGAGCGTGGTCCGGCGGAGCAGCTCGTCCCGCCATTGCCTCGCGGAGACGGTGTTCGTCACGAGGATGAGCGTGCTCGTGGACGCTGTTGCCATGGCTCCTGCCCCCACGAGGGTCTTGCCGGCGCCGCAGGGGAGCACAACAACCCCGGACCCGCCCTCGAAGAAGTGGTCGACGGCCGAGCGCTGGTAGTCGCGCAGCTGCCACTCGGACTCGTCGAGCGCGATGGCGTGCGGGGTGCCCGGTGTGTAGCCCGCCAGGTCTTCCGCGGGCCATCCGAGCTTCACGAGTTGCTGCTTGAGTTCGCCGCGCGCCCAGGCCTGAACCCGGAACCCGGACTCGCCGGTCGGTCCCTCGAGGAGTGGCGCGACGTGCTTGGCCTTGGAGATCTGCAGGAGCACGGCCGGGTCGTCGCTCGAGACGACGAGCTCGCCGTCCTCGTCGCGTGAGATCACGAGCTTGCCGTAGCGCGCCACGGTCTCGCGGATCTCCGCCGAGACCGACGCTGGCACGGGGAACTTCGCGAAACGCTCGAGTACATCGAGCATCTCGTCGGCCTCGTGGCCGGCGGCGCGGGCGTTCCAGAGTCCGAGTCGCGTGATCCGGTAGGTGTGGATGTGCTCGGGAGCGCGCTCGAGCTCGGCGAAGACAGCAAGCGCGTGACGTGCGGCTTCGGCGTCGGGATGGGCGACTTCGAGCAGGACAGTTCTGTCGCTCTGTACGATCAACGGTCCAAGTGCCATAACGGTCAATCATACCTGCCGACCTTTGCGCGCCTGAGTGCTTGGCGCTGCCGAGTGCGGGCGACTAGTGTGCGCGGCCGCTTACTCCGTGTCGGGGGTATCTGCGAGCTGCACTTCGAGGATCGCCCTGATCGGAAGCGTTCGCTCGACGTCGGCGGCAAGATCCCTTGCGCGCAGTCGTCCGGCGGCGACACTCATCGGCACGAGGCGCAGGGTTGTCTCCTTGCCACCGCCGAGGTCGACGCGGACCGTGACCTCGCTCTTGGCTCGCCTGGCAACTTCGAGCTGTCGCTGCACCCACGTCTGCGCGTCGTCACCGGCGTCGAGTCTGGTCGCTTCGTCGTGGAGGGCGTCCGCGAATCGCAGTGCGGCGTCGCTCGGCCGCAGGTCGCGCGCCGGGGCGGTCTCCCTCGGACGCAGGGGGACAAGCTGCCCGGTGGCGTTCTCGGCGCTGGCGGGGTAGCGCGCGTCGAGCAGCATGAGCACAACCGTGTCGCGTGACGCGGAAGATACCAGCGCTCCCTCACCTGACTGTCGCAGTCCGAGCGGCGCGACCGCAGCATCCACGCGGAGAGCGTCCATGAGGGCCGGGTCCTGGCTCGTGACGATGGTGCCCGGCCTGACCGGATGCTCGCGGACGCGAACCCGCCCGTGGCGGTTCGCGGCCTCGCGGAGCAGGTACTCCACCGGCTGCGGGATGCCCGTGAGGGAGAGCCTCGCGAGGGTCGCCTCGATTTCGGAGATGGAGAGTCCGGTGCCGAGGGCGTGCGTGACGGATGCCTCCGAGAGCCGGTAGCTCGACGCGAGACCGCGCCGCTCGAGGGATGCGACGGCCTGAAGAGCCTGCTCGTCGGCTGGGGCGAGCGGGCCTGGCGCGATGATCGAGAGGTCCGGCTGCAGGTAGACGCCCGTGACCTCCTCAGGGAGCGAGGCCGCGAGCAGATCGGCCGCTGCGCCGAGATCGTCGTGCGTCAGCAGGAGACCGAGTTGGCTGAGCTGGCCTTCTACCGTCAGACCCAGGAGTTCGGTCTTGGGCGTCGCGTACGACTTGCTGTCGGTCAGTATCCCGGCACGATCTTCCACGCGGAGCTCGGCGAGCCAGCACTCCGCGAGCTGTCGCCAGCGTGAGAGCGGGGCACTCAGCCCGAACACTCTGCCGGCGGCTGTCGGACGCATGGCATCCGCGACGGGACTGCAGAGACCGAGGGCGAGCATCCATTCGAAGAGCGGCGACAGTACGGCCTGCTCGGTGTGCAACTCGGCGGCAATGCGCCGAACGGTGGTGGCACCGAGCTGGAGGCCGCCGCGACCGTCCCGGTAGGCACGCGGCGCGAGGTCGAGAGCAGCGATTGCGTCTGCGGCGAGCTGGGCTGCACCGTGGGCGCGCTCCGTGGACTGGGGGAGCGGCGCCAGGCTCGCCTCGTCGACGGTCTCGCTGCCAGCCGGACTGGCGAGCAGCTCAGCGAGCGCGGCGGATGCAGCGGGGAGCAGCTCGGGTGATTCGGGAGTGCCGACGGCGAGGCCACGGAGCCTCGCTGTTCGCAGCGCCTCCGCTGTCCCCGACGCGAGTCGAGAGGCGTCTCGCCAGCCGAGGCGGGCGACGGCTTCGCGTGTGGCGGACTCATCAGCGAGCGCCTCGGCGATGTCCATGGCTCCGCTCGAGCCGCGCAGCGACAGCCTGCGCCAGGCTGCGAGGCCGGCGAGGTCGGTGCGATCGAGGCTGCGGAGGAGCTGGAGAACCCGCAGCGCGCTCGGGGAGGCGTCTATCAGCTCTCGGACCTGCCCCGCGAGCGCCGGTTCGCGACGATGCGCCAGATGATGAGCGAGAGGATAAGGAGGAACGCGACGGGGAAGCCGATGTACGTGACGAACAGCAGCGTCGGCCAGATCGGGTTGGTTGCGTCGACCTCGATGCCGAGGAGCGGCGTCGCGAGCAGCACGAGGAGCGCGATGAAGGAGATCGCCGCGATGCCGAGGGACATGAAAGCGAGGATGCGTTCGCCCTTCGCGATGGGGGCGCCGTTGGAAGAGGTCACCGAACCAGACTAATCGACATGCGCGCCACCGTAGACTGGTTCGGATCAGCCGCACGCCGCGGCTGACCAGGGGAAGCGAAGATCGCCGCCCCGCCTGTGAAAGTTCGATCTGGTGCCTTGAGCGCCGAACAAGGAGATGGCCATGCCCACCGGCAAGGTGAAGTTCTACGACGAGGACAAGGGATTCGGCTTCATTGCGGCCGACGACGGTCAGGAGATCTTCCTGCACGCGACGGCGCTTCCAGCAGGAACCTCGTCGGTGCGCCCTGGAACGAAGCTCGAGTTCGGCATCGCCGACGGCCGACGCGGCGCTCAGGCGCTCTCGGTGCGAGTTCTTGAGGCGCCCCCGAGCGTCGCCCGCATCCAGCGCAAGTCGCCAGACGACATGGCGGTCATCATCGAGGACCTCGTGAAGCTGCTCGACACCGTCGGCGGAGCAATGCGGCGCGGTCGCTACCCCGAGAAGCCGCAGGGCGCGAAGATCGCAGCGATGCTCCGGCGCGTCGCGGACGACCTGGACGCCTGATGACGAAAGAGGCCGTGCTTCCCGCCCCGCTCGGGGTGGCCCTTGACGCCGCTGAGCTCGAGCCCTCGCGACGGCTCGCGTGGGCGGCGCTGCTGGACGTGACGCCGGCCTCGGAGCTCGGCGAGCTCATCGCCGTCGTCCCGGAAGAGGACGAGGGCGTCTACACGCTCCAGTACACGACGCGCCTGCCCGGTTACCCGGACTGGCGCTGGAACGTCTCGCTCGTGCGCCTGGTCGACCAGGCGGAGCCGACGGTCCTCGAGGCTGAGCTGCTCCCCGGCGACGGTGCGCTACTCGCTCCTTCCTGGGTGCCTTGGTCTGACCGACTCGCTGACTACGAGGCGGCGCAGCTCCTCGAAGCTGGCGAGGCTGTTGAGGGCGGCGACGAGAGTGCGGAGTCGACCAGCGACGAGGTCGCGCCTAAGTCGAGCAAGCGCATCCGGCGCACCCGGACGCGCCGCCGCATCGGTGCAGGCGGGGCAGCCGAGGTCGAGTCGACGGCGCCGGAGGCGAGCGAGGAAGCGTCCGTGGATGCGCTTGCCGCAGACGGCGGCGCACCGGCCGAGGCTCCGACCGATGCCGATGCCGACGCCGAGAAGCCCAAGAAGAAGAAGCGCAAGAAGGACAAGTCAGCCAAGAAGGCGAAGTCAGTAGCTGACCTGAACGCCAAGGCGGACAGCTCCGCGGGTGACGGGCCTGCACGCGAGGAGTCCGGCTCCTCGAGCGCTGAGGGCCCGCCTGCGACTGAGAAGCCGAAGAAGTCGCGCCGCAAGCGCGTCGAACAGGCGACTCCTGACGCCGCCGAAGGCGAGCGGGCCGAGGTCGCGCCGGACGGAGCGTCGGATGAGGTCGCGCCGGTGAAGCCCGAGCGACGGAAGCGTAAGAAAGCCGTCAAGGCGGTCGACGCGACGCCTGTCGTCGAAGCGGCTCTCGAAGACGAGCCCGTCGAGCCGAAGCGTGCTGCAGACGAAGCAGAGATCGCAGAGGTCGCCGAGCCGACCAAGGCGAAGTCTCGCGGCAAACGGCGCAGGGTTGTTGTTGTGCCCCGCAGCGAAGACGAGTTGCCTGCACAGGAGCCTGCCGAGTTCGGTGAGGCCGCCGATATCCGCGAGTTCGCGGACGACATGGACGATGTGCTCGATGGCGTGGACTTCGAGCCTGACGCCGACGAAGTCGTGCCAGAAAGCGACGAAGCAAAGCAGTAGCCCTTGGGGTGCGCAGCGCACCTCAAGAACAGCAGCGGACCTCAAACACACACAAGAAGGGCGTCACCAGCAGTTACTGGTGACGCCCTTCTTGTACTCCTCTGGCCAGCTCCGCGCCCGGAGGTTCGGGTCAGGCCAGGTGCTCCACGACGTAGTCGATGGCGCCTGTGAGGCGGCGCACGTCGTCGGGATCTACCGACGTGAACGTCGCAACGCGCAGCTGGTTGCGGCCGAGCTTGCGGTACGGCTCGGTGTCGACGATGCCGTTCGCGCGGAGCGCCGCCGCGATGGCTGCGGCATCCACGTCGTCATTGAAGTCGATCGTCGTGACGACCTGCGAGCGCTCTGCGGGGTTCGCGACAAACGGGGTCGCGAACTCGGACGCCTCGGCCCAGTCGTACAGGATCCCCGAGGAGGTGCGGGTGCGGTTGTCCGCCCAGGCGATGCCACCGTTGCCGTTGATCCAGTCGAGCTGCGCTTCGAGGAGCAGAAGCGTCGAGATGGCGGGCGTGTTGAGCGTCTGGTTCTTGCGCGAGTTCTCGACGACGTGGCTGAGCTTCAGGAAGTCGGGGATGTAGCGATCAGAGGCCGCGATGCGCTCGATGCGCTCGATCGCGGCAGGCGACGCGATGGCAAGCCAGAGGCCGCCGTCAGACCCGAAGTTCTTCTGGGGCGCGAAGTAGTAGACGTCCGTCTCGCTGATGTCGATGTCGACGCCACCCGCGGCGCTCGTGGCGTCGATGACCGTCAGGGCACCATCGTCGCCGTGAACGCGCCGGATGGGGGCCATGGCGCCCGTCGACGTCTCGTTGTGCGGCCACGCATAGACGTCGACGCCCGCGACGGCCTCGGGAGCGGCGATCGTGCCAGGCGCTGAGGAGCGCACATCCGGGGCCGTGAGCCACGGAGCGGCGGCAGCCTTGGCGAACTTTCCGCCGAACTCGCCGAACGTCAGGTTCTGGGCGCGCTCGGAGATCAGGCCGAACGCTGCCGAGTCCCAGAACGCCGTCGAGCCGCCGTTGCCGAGCAGGACCTCGTAGCCGTCCGGAAGGCGGTAGAGGGAGGAGAGTCCAGAGCGGACGCGGCCGACCAGGTCTTTCACGGGGGCTTGGCGGTGCGAGGTGCCGAGGATACTTGTGGCGCCAGCAACGAGGTGATCGATCTGTGCGGGCCGTACAACCGACGGGCCGCAGCCGAATCGGCCGTCGAGCGGAATGAACTCAGTCGGGATGCGAATGTCAGGCATGCTGCAAGCCTATGCGCGCAAGCGGCCTCGCTCGCCGCTAGGCTTGGCGAACCAATGCAACGGGAGGTGGCGGGGCGTGACCAATCTGGTGGACACCACGGAGATGTATCTCCGCACCATTCTCGACCTCGAGGAAGAGGGCATCACCCCGCTTCGGGCTCGAATCTCCGAGCGGCTCGGCCACTCGGGTCCAACGGTGTCGCAGACGATCGCCCGTATGGAGCGCGACGGACTCGTCTCCGTCGCCAGCGACCGCAGGCTTGTGCTCACCACTGACGGCCGGGCCAAGGCAACGCGAGTGCTGCGGAAGCATCGCATCGCCGAGGGCCTACTCGCCAACGTGATCGGGCTCGACCTCGCGCAGGTGCACGAAGAGGCCTGCCGGTGGGAGCACGTCATGAGCGACGAGGCCGAGCAGAGGATCTTCGAGATGCTCGGTCGCCCGAGCGAATCGCCGTACGGCACTCCGATTCCCGGCCTCGATGAGTTCGGTGCTGAGCCTGCTGAGGAATTCCTTGCTGGAGTCGTGAGCGTGTCGACACTTCTCGAAGAGGCTGCGCGCGGCGCTACGTCGACCGAGCCGGTGCGCGCGAAGGTCCGTCGCCTCGGCGAGCCCGTTCAGTCTGACCTGCAGACGCTGACGCTGCTGCGCGAGGCCGGAGTGCTTCCGGGCACCGAAGTCACGCTGCAGCGTCGCGGCGCATGGATCGGCTTGCTCCCCGTATCCGGTGGCATCGGGGTCGAGGTCTCACTCGAAACGGCCGAGCACGTCTACGTGGATGCGGTCCTGAGCCCCGAAGGTGCGCTAGGCTGAGATCTGGTCACGGCCAGCTGAAGATCTCCTCCGCATTCTGCGGACCTGCAAGCGCCTGACTTCCGCTCCATTCCGGGGTTCGTTACCTCGGCGTTAGGGTTCTGACACCTAAGCGTGACAATTCACAGCTTTTCCACTAGTGTTGTGCGAGTCATGAGCTAGGCAATCTGCCTAGCTGGCAGGCCGAGGCGCCGTATCCCGCTCCTCGACCTAGCTTCCCCTGGTAACAGGCAAGAGCGGGATCGGCTCCCTGAGTCAGGCGCTGGAGGAACGACTTGGAAAACTTTACGAACGCCACGGCACCGCTGACGCGACGTCAGGCTCGTGAGATCGAGCGCCGCACGGGCCAGCGCCCAGTGGCGACTGTCGGTGTCGCGGGTGTGTCCGCGCCGGTGATCGAGGCGTCGGTCGCAGAGATCAACTCGGCGCCATCGGTGCTGGCTGCCTCTGCGCCTTTCGTGCACGACACGGCGCACATCGAGCGCAACGAGCTCGGCGCGCTTGTCTCCGTACTTCCGACGACCACGGCACTGCCGCAGGTCGCCGGCGATGAGGCCGAGGCGAAGCTCGCTGAGGTCATCGAGATCCCAGAGGCATTCACCGGCCGCTCGGTCAGCATCCGTGCCGCGAAGCCCGCAGCACTCGTCACGCGTCAGCGACGCCGCACGGCTGGCAGCTTCGCGGCTGCTGCCACGGTTGCAGCTATCGCAACGGCAGGCGTCGTCGTTCCCGCGGCTGTCGCCGATGGCAACGACGCCAGCCAGGCTCAGGCCAACCTCCTTGGCGCCACCACGGTCGAGACCGAGGCTCCTTCGGCTGAGCCCAGTGCGACCGCCGAAGCCACCGAAGATGCGGCCACCGAGCAGGTCTCCGTCGACCTCGTCGCCGCGCCCGAGGTTGCGGTCGACCGCACCGAGTCCAGCGTCGTCACCCTCTCGAGCGACCAGGTCGCCGAAGTCGTCGCGACTCCGGAGCCCACTGCAACGGCAGACACGCGCGCCTCCACTGGCGGCAGCACGTCGACCGGTGGCAGCACGTCCGGCCAGACCACGACCGCATCGACCGGCGGGCAGAGTGTTGACTCCTCGAGCGTCTCCGCAGCGGCTATGAGCTACGTCGGCGGCTACTTCGGTGTCTGCGACCTGCTCACCCAGGCCGCGTACGCAGCTGTCGGCATCTCGCTCCCGCGTGGCGTGTCCGCGCAGGCAGCAATGGGAACCCCGACCTCCAACCCGCAGCCTGGCGACCTCGTCGTCTGGCCAGGAGAGCACATCGGAATCTACGCCGGCAACGGCATGGTTATCGACGACCCGGGCTACGGCGGACGCTCCGTCCAGTACCGCTCGATCTCATGGGGCAGCCCCTACTACGTGACGCTCCGCTAACGAGCGAATCGCTTCGACTAGCGCGTCCAGCTTCGGCTGGGCGCGCTTCGTCGTTACCGGCGTGTGATCACTCGTGCACTGATTTGTGACCTCACCGTGACAATTCTGTGACCTTTGTGTAGGCTCGGACGTGTCGAGGATGCCGGTTCCAACGGTGTTCGAAAACACCGGAGGAGAAGTCTTGAGCACATCGAGCACGCCGCCCACGAAAAGCACCAAGGTGCTGACCCGCCGCGAAGCCCGCGCGATCGAGCGCCAGACCGGAGTTCGCCCCGCGGCCGCACCCATCACTCCAGCGGCTGTCGCCGGGGTCTCCGCCCCAGTCATCCAGGCTTCCGTTGCCGAAATCGCATCGGCCGCCCCCGCCTTCTCGAGTTCCTCGGCTCCTGCGCCAGCAGCTCACGACACCGCTCGCATCGAACGGAACAAGCACGGATCCCTCGTGTCCGTCCTTCCTGTTGCTCCGACTGCTGGGCGGGAACCCCTCGGGTACGACGCGGTTGGCGACGACGCGCCCACTGCTGAGGTCATCAACATCTCCGAGGCGTTCACCGGACGACCAGTGAGCATTCGGGCTGCCAAGCCCGCTGCGCTTGTTGCCCGTGGTCGTCGCCGCACCGCGGCGAGCTTCGCGGCGGCAGCAACCGTCGCCGCCGCCGCAACGGCAGGCATCGTGGTCCCTGCTGCAGTCGCAGATGGGCAGAGCGAGGTGCAGTCCCAGGCCAATCTCGTTGCCGCCACGTCACCTGAAGCAAGCGCGACAACCCCGGACGCTGATCCAGTTCCGGCTGCCGAAGACACCTCGGGCGAGGAGGCCGCGCTCGTTGCGGCTCCCGAGGTTGCCGTCGACCGTACTGACTCCACGGTTGTCTCGATCTCGAGTGACGACCTCGCTGCTGTCGCCGAGACGCCGACTCCGGCGCCAACCCCTGAGGCGACTCAGGAGCCGGTCGCGGAGTCGTCGACCTCGTCGAGCACCTCGTCCGGCGGTGGCACGAGCGGTCAGAACACATCCACGTCCTCGTCTTCCGGGGCATCAGAGGCGGCTCCGTCTGGGAATGTCGACACCTCGAGCCTGATCGCTGCTGCGCACAGCTACGTCGGCTCGTACTTCCCCGCCTGCACGGACCTCACGAAGGCCGTGTACGCGACGCAGGGGATCTCCCTCTCCGGGTCTGTGAGCAACCAGATCGCCGGCGCTCGTCAGACCTCTAACCCGCAGCCCGGTGACCTCGTCGTGCAGCCGGGGGCGCACCTCGGCATCTACGCCGGCGATGGCATGGTCATCGACTCTCCTGGGTACGGAGGCAAGGTTGTGCAGTACCGCTCCATCTGGTGGAGCAACCCGGTGTACTACACCTTCAACTAGCGCCTGGGGCGGACCGGCCCGCCGACACGAACGACGCCTCACCCAGCAACTGCCGGGTGAGGCGTCGTTTCGTCGTGATCAAAATGTGACTCTTTGACATGCTTCTGTGACCTCAGCGTGACATTCCCGTTATAAACGGTTACGCTCGTTGGAGTCCAGGGCACCGTTTGGTGCTCAGCTCCACCCGAAGGAACTCTATGAGCACCACGCTGACTCGTCGCGAGGCCCGCGCCATCGAACGCCAGACCGGTGTGCGCCCAGTTGCAGATGCCACGCAGGCGCTGAGCGCCCTGACGTTCGCCTCCGTTGCGAAGCCCCAAGCCTCTTTCGTAGCCAAAGTCGAAGAGACCGGGCGCATCGAGCGCAACGCGATCACCTCGCTCCTCTCCGTCGTCCCCGCCGGTCAGGTCCCCATCGCCCAGGCCTCGGCGGGCAAGGATGAAGCGGATGCTCCCCGCGTCTCCGCCGCCTTCACGGGCGAGCGTGCCATGACGGTCCGGGCTCCCCGCCCGAAGCAGCTTGTCGCGCGCCGTCGCGTTGCCGGCGGCCTCGCGGTCGCAGCTTCGCTTGCCGCGGTCACGACCGTCGGCGCGATCGTCCCGAGCACCATGGCGGCCCCCGCCAACGAGGCCAGCCTTTCCAGCGCCGTCACAGCGCAGGACGGCACATCCGACGACACAAACGCGGATGCGCAGAGCGACCAGGCGAGCGTCGAGGCGGCCATCGCCGATGCCGTCGCGGACGCGACTCCAGCCGTGCCGGCGCCTGAGACCGTCACCGACCGCACCGAGACCTCGGTCGTGAGCTTCAGCGCAGACCAGGTCGCCGCGGTAGCGACTCCGGAGCAGACCGCAGAATCGACCGCAGCAGACGCGAGCGGCACGAGCGGCACCGCGGGCCAGAGCGTTGTCGGCGCGAGCGTCGTCGAGACGGCTTCGCAGTTCATCGGCGTCTCTCCGTACGTGTTTGGGGGAGCGACGCCGGACGGTTTCGACTGCTCTGGACTCGTCAAGTACGTGTTCGGCCTCCACGGCGTCGACGTCGCACACGGCGTCAGCGCGCAGGCCGCCGCGGGCACGCGCGTCTCCGACCCACAGCCGGGCGACCTCGTCATCTTCCCGAACTTCCACGTTGGCATCTACGCGGGCAACGGCCAGATGATCGACGCGCCGACGGAGGGCCGCATGGTCGAGCTCGGCGGCCTCGACGCGGGCGGCAGCTACTACTTCGTGCGCCTCTGACCTCCTGCTCCTGCTTCATGCGGGAGGGGCGGCTTCCTGTCTCGTGCCTGTCGGGCTCGTGAACAAGTGAAGACGCCCCTCCCGCATTTTGCATCCGTGGTCTACGCTGATGCCAGATCGACGACACTCGGGAGCGTCAATGAGGGCACGCAGCAGCATCCACGCCAAGGATGCGCGCGCGTGCTCAGCCCTCGACGTCTACCAGAGCGGTGAAGCCTGTCAGACCGTACGAATACAGGCCGACGAGTCTCGTCAGTCCATCTACCTACTCGATTCAAGGGTGCCGCCGATCCGGGCGGTGCCCTTTTTTCGTACGGATGCGAAAGCAGGTCCGCGATGCGAACTCTCGTCCTGAACGCAGGCTACGAACCGCTCGGGGTGGTCTCCGACAGACGAGCGCTTGTGCTCGTGTTGCACGGCAAGGCCAACGTCATCGATGTCGATGAGGAGCACCCCGTGCTCGGGTCGAGCGGCGTGTGGGAGCGACCTCGCGTCATCCTGCTCACCAGGTACGTGCGGGTCCCGATGGCTCGCATGCAGCCCGTCAGCCGCAAGGGTGTCCTGCGCCGGGACGCGAACCGCTGCGGCTACTGCGACGGGTTCGCGAACACGATCGACCACATCCTGCCGCGCTCGAGGGGCGGACGCGACAGCTGGGAAAACCTCGTCGCGTGCTGCCTCAGGTGCAACAACGTGAAGGGTGACAAGACGCCGGGGGAGATGGGGTGGCGCCTTCGCCTCACGCCTCGTCCTCCGCGCGCCACAGGCTGGTCTCCCCGCAGCGTCGAGCGTGAGTTGCCGGAGTGGGCTGCCTACCTGCCCGCCGCCTAGCGAGCCGGAAGCCGGCGCAGTCCTCAATCGGCGGACTCGCGGTGCTCACGCGAGCTAGCGGACTTGGACGATCTGCTCCGCCCGCGTCTTGAAGGCCTCGGCCCGCTGCTGCAGTTCGTGTTCGAAGACGGGCTTCGTCGCCGCGCCGATGGTCGAGGCGAAGAGTGGGGAGGCAAGCTTGTACGTGAACTTCCACGTCGCCTTCGTGCCACTTTCGAGAGCCTCGAATCGCCAGCCCTCGCCGAACGACGACAGCCAGTTCGGGCCCTTGACCATCTCCGCCGCGCTCACGAGCGGAGCGTGCACGACGCGCAGTTCCAGGATCATCCGCCGGCCGCCCGGGGTCTTCGTGAAGCAGTGCGCGCCGACAACCGGCGCGTCTGCACCACGGATGTACTCGCTGCGGACGACGCCGGGATCCCAGCTGCGCGCCTCTCCGACCGTGTGGGCAAGCGCGAAGGCCTCCTCCACGGGGAGGGGCACGATCACGGACGCTTCGAGCTGAGGCATGGAACCAAGTCTAGGAGTGACTAGCCTGGTGCCATGACTGATGCCGACGCCCGTATCGAAGCCGCACGCAGAGCACTCGAAGAGGCCACAGCCGCCCTCGCAGCCGCCGAGGCAGAAGCTGCCGCTGCCGAGCCCGCAGCAGCGGAGCCCGCAGCTGGCGTGCCCGCAGCCGCCGAGGCTGCTGTTGCCGACGCTGAAGCCGCCGAGGCCGTCGCGCCGCCAGCCGAGCCCGTTGCCGCCGCAACGGTGACGGAGGTCCTGGGCCCACTGGATGCGCAGCAGCTCGAGGCCGTCCGTGCTGGCTACGCGTTCGAGGCCCCGGCGCTCGAGATCGGCGCCATCGTGAACGGTGAGGCGGTGCCAGGCGTCCCGGTTCGCATCCCGCTCGCGATGACGAACCGGCACGGCCTGGTTGCCGGAGCGACGGGCACTGGCAAGACGAAGACCCTGCAGGTACTCGCGGAGCAGCTGTCCGCAGCCGGGGTGCCCGTGTTCGCGGCCGACATCAAGGGAGACCTTTCCGGAATCGCGACCCCGGGCGAGCCAAACGACAAGCTGCTCGCTCGCACGCGGGGCATCGGGCAGGACTGGGCGCCCGCAGCAGCGCCCACCGAGGTGTTCTCGCTCGGCGGTCGCGGAATCGGTGTGCCGATCCGCGCGACCGTCTCGAGCTTCGGCCCGCTCATGCTCTCCAAGGTGCTCGGCCTCAACAAGACGCAGGAGTCGAGCCTCGGTCTCGTCTTCCATTTCGCGGATGAGCAGGGCCTCGCGCTTGTCGACCTCTCGGACCTGCGGACGGTGCTGCAGTACCTCACGAGTGCTGAGGGCAAGGCCGAGCTCGAGGGGATCGGGGGACTCTCGAAGCAGACGGTCGGCGTGATCCTGCGTGAGCTCGTGAACTTCTCGGAGCAGGGCGCCGACATCTTCTTCGGAGAAACTGAGATCGACACGCGCGAGTTCCTGCGCGTGACGAACGACGGTCGCGGGGTTGTGAGCCTCCTCGAGCTGCCCGGTGTGGCGAGCAACCCGGCGCTCTTCTCCACGTTCCTGATGTGGCTGCTCGCCGATCTGTTCAACGAGCTCCCGGAGGTCGGCGACCTCGACAAGCCGAAGCTCGTCTTCTTCTTCGACGAGGCGCACCTCCTGTTCTCCGGAGCTTCCAAGGCGTTCGTCGAGCAGATCACGCAGACCGTGCGTCTCATCCGATCCAAGGGCGTCGGTATCTTCTTCGTCACCCAGACGCCCAAGGACGTGCCGGACGACGTGCTTGCCCAGCTCGGGTCGCGCATCCAGCACCAGTTGCGAGCGCACACCCCGGACGACGCCACGGCCCTCCGGCAGACGGTGCGCACCTACCCGAAGAGCGGCTACGACCTCGAGGAGGTCCTTACACAACTCGCGACGGGTGAGGCGATCGTCACCGTCATGAACGAGAAGGGCGCACCGTCTCCGGTTGCCTGGACGCGGCTGCGCGCCCCGCAGGCCTCGATGTCTCCCACCGCGGAGGCGGGACTCCAGCAGCTCGTCGCCTCCTCGTCGCTGTACCCGCGCTACTCGCAGGTGCTCGACCCGCAGTCAGCACACGAGGTGCTCACGGCGAAGATGAACGCCGCGGCTGAGCGCGAGCGGGCTGAGGCTGCGGCGCTCGAGGCTGAGAAGCAGGCGGCGAAGGACGCGAAGGAGCGGGAGCGTGCGGAGAAGGCCGCCCGCTCGCGCACGCAGACACGAACGACCACAACCTCGCGGTCGAGGCAGGACGCGGGGAGCGGCAACGTCGTCAGCGACATGCTCGGCTCGCGCACCGGTCAGACGATCGTCCGAGAAGTTGTTCGAGGGGTGTTCGGCACGCTCTTCAAGAAGCGTCGCTGAGTTCGGGAGCGAAAACGGGGCCAGGGTCGAGATGACCCTGGCCCCGTCTTGCATCGTTAGTACTGCACGCCAGTTGGCGTGCTCGTCAACTCAGGACGACTTCGGCCGCATCGCCTGCGAGATTCGCGCTGCGCTTCAGTGCCTTCTTCGACTTGGCTGCTCAGGCCGTCGCGACGATCGGCGCGCCCTCGCTCGGCTGTACAACGACGAATCCGGGGCCGTGGAAGGCCAGCTGGAACGACTCGCCTGAACCGCGACCGATGAGCGAGCCCATCTTGAAGTCGTTCTTGATGGTCGGCTGCAGGTTCTGCGACCAGCAGATCGCTGCCTGGGGGTCGACGAAGGTCGGCTGTACCGAGCAGTCCAGCACCATGGGCGGGCCGTCGCTCGACACGGCGACCGTTCCGTGACCGCCGAGTTCGAGGTTGAAGAGGCCGCCCGTCATCATGCCGGCGTTGGCGAGCATCTTGATGTCCCACTGCAGGTTCGCGTCGAACGCGAGCAGGTTGGACGTGTTGATGGTGATGCCCTCGCCCTCCAGCGTGAGCGTAAAGACGTCGGCGCCCTGGCGCGCGAAGAAGACCTCGCCCTGGCCGGCAACGCGCATGAGCGAGCCGCCCTCACCCGAGACCATCTTCTTCATGAACTTGCCGAGGCCACCGGAGCCCTCGTGCTTGAAGTCGAACTGGCCCTGGTAGGCGACCATGGCGCCCTTGGCCGCGAGCACTTCTGGGCCGAAGCCGACGCGCAGCATCTTCTTGGACTGCAGCACCCAACGTTCGGTGCTCTGGCTCTCCCGGTTCGTTTCCGCGAATAGTTCGCTGCGCATGCTTAATCTCCTTGTTCTCTGCTTCCCCTGAAGCACGATGCCTGCATTGGCTGGGCTGAGGGGCCCGCTGTTCGGCATCCTATTGCCGTTGGCACAAGGGGCGCATGGGGAGTGCTCCCCATGCGCCCAGGGCACCGTTCAGGCTCGTGCAGTAATGCAGAGCGAGGGGTGAGCGGAACTCCTGCGGCTAGCTCAGGGCGATCTCGTTGGGCACGCCCGGGAGCGCCTCCGAGGTCACGATCTCCTCGGTCTCGAGGTTGACCGCGTGGATGGTGCTGGTCGCTGGATCGGTGACGTAGGCAACGCCGTCCTGCACCTTGAGGGCGGGGTGCGCGTCCTGCCACTCGGCCGGCCCCTCCCACGCGTCGATGACGGGGATGGACGTGACCGGGGAGCCGTCGGTCTCTGAGAAGACGTGCAGGGCGCCGTCGGAGCCGAGGATGATCGCCGCGTTGTCCGTGCCGCGGTCGAGGTCACGGAAGGTGTAGCCGACCCCCTCAGGCAGGTCGTGCACGGAGATCGTGCCCGTCTCGGTGTCGACGAGGCTGAATGCGCTCAGCAGGTAACCCTCGGCGTCCGGGTCGGACTTGTAGTCACCGACGGCGATGGAGGAGTCCTCGGCTGTGAACATGTTGCCGATGCGACCGAACTCATCAGGCGAGGAGAGCTTGGTGATCGTGCCATCCGCGTACGAGAGCGCGCCGTTCTCGCAGCCCACGATGACAACTTCGTCCCTCACGGTGCCCTCTCCGTGCACGCCGGGGCAGTCGGTCGAGCGCGCCAGCTCGTTGCCGTCGGCGTCGGTTGCCACGATGCCGGAGCGGTCGCTGAGCGTCGTGACGAAGGTGCCGTCCGAGAGCTCGGTCGAGACGCCGTGGTGCGCGGCGTCGCTCGCGACCGTCTCGGTCTCCGGCAGCTTCGTGTTGTCGGCGAGCAGCGCGTCCGTGTCGAAGATGACCGAGTCGCCGGTGCCATCAAAGAACAGCACCGTGTTGCCTGCGTGGGGGACCGCGTGGCCGGCCTTCGGCCCCTCGAACGTGACGCCGGTAAGCGCCGGCTGCTGCGTGTCGAGGACCTGGAAGCCGGCGTCGGTCGTGACGAGCACGTTGCGCCCGTCGCCGACGGGGTTGACTCGCGTGAATCCCTCAATGGGCACGTCACCGACAACCTCGAGGGTTGCGGCGTCCAGCACCACGAGTCCGCCGTCGTACGTGAGCGTGACGCGCTCGGAGGCGGGGGTGGAAGCGGAACCCGCGGGAGCCGCCGCCTCGCCGGTCGCGGCAGGGGTGGTCTGGGCGCAGCCGGTGAGAGCGAGGATGCCAAGGGCGGTGGCGGCGATGGCGCCGCGCGTCCTGGAGGGGGAAGCGATGGTCATGGAGACCCTCTCTGTGTTGTGGGGGTGCTGATTGGATTGGGGAACGTGGCCAGGCGGTCAGTAGCGCAGGCCGTCACTCGCTCGTCTGGGCGAGGCCCGCCGTGATGCGCTCCGTGTTGGCGCGCATCATCTCGAGGTAGGTCTCGGCGCCGCCTCCTGCGGGCGTGAGTGACTCGGTGAAGAGCGGCTCGACGCGGACCTCGATGCCCGCCTCGTTCGCGAGGGCCTTGGCGAGGTCGTCGGGGCTCGAGGAGTCGGCGAAGATCGTCGAAACACCCGCGTCGGTGATGTCGGCGCTCAGCTCGGCGAAGTCGGCCGCGCTTGGGGCGGCGAGGGTGGTCCCGCCGGGGATGACCGTGCCGACGACGGTGAAGCCGAAGCGCTCGGCGAGGTACCCGAACACGTGGTGGTTCGTGACGAGGCTCTTCGAATCCGCCGGGATCGTGTCGAACTGGGCCTGCATCCACGAGTCGAGCTCGCCGAGCTGTCCCGAGTAGTCGGCGACCGCGGTCTCGAGCGCCGCGACGTCGATGCCCTCGACGTCGACCGCGAGGCGGTCGGCGAGGGCATCGACGACCGCCGACATGCGCGCGGGGTCGGTCCAGAAGTGCGGGTCATCCATCCCCTCGGCGTCGCCCTCCGTGTATGCGAGCGGCTCGAACGCGTCGCTCGCGACGAAGTGCGGGATGCCGGCCGCGTCGACTTGGCCGAGGTGCCGCGCGACGCCTTCTTCGAGGCCGAGCCCGTTGGACACGACGAAGTCGGCGTTCTCGATGGCGGCCGCCTCCTGGGCGGAGAGGCTGAAGGAGTGCGGGTCTGCGCCCGGCTTCATCAGGGTCGTGACGGTTGCTTGGTCGCCGACAAGCTCGGTCACCACGTCGCCCAGGATGTTGGTCGTGACGACGATCTCCGGCCTGTCCCCGGAGCCTCCCGCGCTGCAGGCGGTGAGGCCAGCGGCGATCGCGACGGCCGCGGCGCCTGAGGCGAGGAGGCGCTGCATGTACCTCCTGGTGGGTGTGATGTTGATGCTCAGTTTCCGGTCTCGAAGGCGAAGGCGGGGGCAGTCGGCAGGTCGAGGGTGCGAGCGACCCGAGCGCCGTCCTTGTAATCGATCTCGTGCAGCGCGCTCGAGCCGGTGCCGCTCAGGTAGGCGCGGCTCGTGTCGACAGAGAGGTGGATGCTCGCCGCCGATTCCGGGGTTCCGACGAGGCCCGCCTGCGTGCCGGTCACCTCGCCGCTCTCCCCGTCGATGACGAGCAGTGTCCCCTGGCTGTCCACAGCGATGACGCGGTTGCTGTCGTCGCCGACGGCAACCGCGGTGAGGGTCGGGGCGGGGGTTGGAATGAACTGCAGCTCCTGCGTCCGGGAGGACGCGAGCCAGATGCCGCCGTCACCTGCGGGGCCGGCGACGGCGGGCCGGTGTGGGCGGCTGTCCAGAGAGGTGGGCGGGGCCGCGCCTGCGCCGTCGGTCGCGGGGTACTCGACTCTGGTGAGCACGGGGGTGGCGTCCGCGGCTTCGGCGTCTGGCTCCGCCGCGAACAGGAGCCCGTCGGAGCAGGCGAACGTGGCGCCGAGGCTCGTCTCGTGCACGGCGCTCAGGTCTGGGCATTCGAGTCCTGTGCCAAGCGCCTGGCCGTCGAGCGAGTACGGAGTGAGGACGGGCACGCCGCCGGCCGCGTCGACGGTGCTCGCGACGACCGCGCCGCCGACCGGCGCGGCGGCTGCAGCGTGCGGGGACGACGCGATGCGCGTGAGCTCCGTCATCTCGCCCTGGCCAAGCGAGAGGCGGTCGAGCACCACGGTGGTTCCCGTCGCCGCGTAGCTCAAGGTCGCGATTCCCTCGCTCGAGGAGACGCGAGCCGGGCCCGATTCCGCCAGCTCACCAGCGGTGCCAGGCGCCGCGCGGTAGTAGTGGACGTGGTCGCCGTGCGGCACCGTCCACACGCCCGTATCGATGATCTGCGTCGGGCCGGAGGCGGCACCCGCGAAGACGAACCGGCCGTCGCTGACGGCCCAGGAGGGATCCGCGACGGAGCCGAGGTCCGTGCTTTCTGCCGTGAGCAGGTTGAGGAGATGCACGGAGCCGTCGGCCCCGATACTCGCGATGCTCGACTGGGCCTCCGTGAGCTCCTCCGCGCCTTCCACGAAACCGTGCGACTGCTCCTCGGGTTCTTCCGTGGCCCCAGCGCTCGCGGGCGTCTCACTCGAGATCGGGCGCGCCGCGATCACCGTCGTCGTCGGCCACAACGGTTCAGGCAAGAGCACGCTCCTCGGCGTGCTGGCGGGGACAACGCAGCTCACCTCGGGCTCGCTCAACTGGCGGCACTTCGACAACTCACCGGGGCGCGTCGCCTTCGTGCCGCAGCACGCGCGCCTCCCGGAGGCTTTCCCGATGACGGTCGGCGCGGCGGTCGCGATGGGCAGGTGGGGGAGTCGGCGAGGTCGACCCCGCGCGCCCCGGCGGCGAGACTGGCGCGAGGGGCGGCGCGGCCACGATGCTCAGCACGTGCGGGACGCCCTCGAACAGCTCGGGCTCGAGCCGCTGCGCGGGCGGCTCCTCGGCGAGCTCTCCGGCGGGCAGCGGCAGCGCGCGCTCGTCGCGCAGGGTATCGCCCAGGACACTGAGCTCCTGCTCCTCGACGAGCCGACCGCGGGAGTCGACGCGGAGTCGAGCGAGCGCATTGCCGCGTGCCTCGCGAGGCTCGCGGCTCGGGGCCGAACGATAGTCGTCGCGAGTCACGACGCGGGGGAGATCGCGGCGGCGGGTGCGGTGGTCGCCCTCCGAGACGGGCGGCTAGTTCCAGGGGATTTGGGCAGGGGGCACGGCCGGTTGATCCCCGGGCCGACGGGCGAACACGGGTGACTCCGGACCCCGCTTCGTCACTAGGATGACGACAACCCCTCGATCCCCGGACGAGGAGCGTCGGCGCCGTCCAAGGCGCATCCCCCGCTGAAGGAGCCTGCAGTGAGCCAGTCCACCCCCATCGTGCGTTTCAACCTCAACCCGAGTCTGCTAAGCCCCAGGCAGGTGACGACGCTCCGCTGGGTGTTCGGCATCGGAGGAGCCGTCGCGCTCATCCTCGGCATCGTCGCGCTCGCGTTCCCCGTGAAGGCGCTCACGGCCATCGCCTGGATCTTCGGCCTCTTCTTCGTCTTCTCCGGCGCGCTCCGGCTCATCCAGGCCATCGTCTCCAAGGGCCTCCCCACGGGGTGGCGCGTCTTCAACGGCATCGTCGGCCTGCTCCTGGTCGCCGGTGGCGTCATCGCCCTGGTCCAGCCGGCGGCGCTCATCGACGCGCTTGGCATCCTCATCGCCGTCACCTGGATCATCGAGGGCATCGCCTCACTCGCGGATGCGTCACCCGACCAGTCGCGCTGGTTCGCGATCCTCTCCGGTGTGCTCAGCATCGTCGCGGGCCTGCTGATCCTGCTGTGGCCGGCCGGGATCGTCGTCGTTGTGCTCTGGATCGTCGCGTTCATCCTTATCATCGGCGGCATCACGCAGCTCGTCATGGCGTTCCGCTTTGGCAAGAACGTCAAGAAGGCGTAGGCGACCATGGCGATCAAGAGTTCCGAGATCCGTCTCGCCGAGGAGGCACCAGCCTCGCGGCTTCGCACGTTCAAGCGAATCCTCCTCGGAGGCTTCCTCGTCTTTGCGGGGGTCACCCACCTGACCGTGGCTCGCGAGGAGTTCACGGCGCAGGTCCCGAAGTCCGTGACCAAGTACGTGCCGGTGACGACCGACCAGGTTGTGCTCGCATCCGGTGTCGCAGAAATCGCGCTCGGGCTCTCGCTGCTCTTCGCACGCCGTGCCCAGCGGCCGACCGTCGGCTGGGTCGCCGCCGGCTTCTTCGCCGCCGTGTTCCCCGGGAACATCGCGCAGTTCGTGCACCGCCGCGACGCGTTCGGGCTCGACACCGACAAGAAGCGCTTCCTGCGCCTCTTCTTCCAGCCAGTGCTCGTCGCCTGGTCGCTCTACTCGACGGGCGCCTGGCGCCGCCGCCTCAAGTAGCTCGCGCACCCACCCACCGACGCACCAACAGTTTCGGGATGGGTTTCTCATCTCGGGATGGCTTGCAAGCCATCCCGAAGCGAGAAACCCATCCCGAAACTCTTTGCTGTGGGTGCGGCGGCCGGCGCCGGTGCGCCGAGACCGCAGGTGGTTAGTGGGTCGTGGCGGCCTTCTCGATTCGCTCGATGTGCTCCGCAGCGTGGCGGTGGCCGACGGCCTCATAGCCGACAACAACCAGCACTGGGGCGAGCATGGCAACGAGGAGGCTGACTGAGACGCCTGCACCGTTCGCCGCCATGATCACGGAGGCAACAAGCACCGCGACGGCCCGGCTGCGAGCGCGATGTGGAACGTGTCGAGGGATCGCACCAGATAGGCGTAGATGGCGAACACGGCGAGCAGGAAGATCAGCACCGGAATGGCGACGGACAGCAGCGCCGTCGCATCGCTCACGTGGTAGTGCTCGTCGAAGGTGTAGGCGACGACGTGGAGACCCGCACCTGTCGCGGCGATGGACGCGAAGATGAAGAAGTGTCCGTAGCCCCACGGGAACGAGCGCTCGCGGTGGACGTGGAGCACCTCGGCCGCCGGCACCATGAAGTAGACCCACCACATGCCGAAGATGAGCACCATGCCGACAATGACGAGGACGATGGCGTCGAAGCTCCACCCATACTCGGTCGTGACCGTCGTGACGGCCGCGATCGTGCCGAAGACGCCTTCGCCCAGCGCGATGATCGCGAGTAGCGTTCGGCGATGTGGTGCGCGTGCCACGGCGTCGCGGTGCCGTTCTTGGCGCCGCGAGTCTCCGCGACGAGCGGGCCCGCAATCTCGACGAGGAGGGCGATGAATCCGCCAGCGAGCGCGAAGACGAGCGTCAGCGGGAGGATCGCGACGACGATCCAGAGGATCTGCGCCACCGACACGAAGACCGCGTACGTGACGGCGGTGGATCGGTACTTCTCGTTGCCCTTGGCCGCGCGAAGCCACTGGCAGACGAGGGCGAGGTGCATAACTACGTAGCCCGCGATCATGACGCGGTTGTCGAGGACCTCGCCCTCGTCGATGGACTCGAACATCGCCGGGAGCCCGAGCGCCAGGATGACCACACCAGCCATCTGCACCATCGTGAACAGTCGGAAGAGCCAGTCGTCGGTCTCGAAGGCCGAGGCGAACCACGAGAAGTTGATCCAAGCCCAGACAAGCGAGAACATCGCGAAGCCGAAGCCGATGATCGCCGGGCCAGTGTGGCCCTCGGCGATGCCATGGGCGAAGAGGTTCCCGGCTGCGCCGAACGATGCCGCGAACGCGAGGTCGTAGAGCAGCTCGAGCGGGGTCGCGGCGCGGCCCTTCTCATGGGTGTCGCGGCCGAGCATCCGCTGCAGCCCATGGCCGAGGCGGCGCGGAGCTGGTTAAAGGGTTTCTGAGGTCAAGAGTTCGTCCGATCTGGCGAAAGTGAGTGGGCTCCGGAGGTCTCGCAGACCGACGCTGATGTTCCCCCACCGGCTCCGGAGCCTGTAGATGTTACGTCCTGCTCGGCGAATCCGCGCGTCGCCCCCGTCTCGGCACATGTGCGGGTGCGACACTGCAGGGGTGGATGCACACCTCCGACCATGGGTGGCCGACGACGCCCCCGCCCTTGCGAACGCCATGCGCACCTCGCCGGACCTCGCCGCACAGTTCCCTGGAGGGGTGCCTTCGACGGAGCTCGACTACGTCTCTTACATGGCGCAGCACCTGGTGTCCGGCACCGCCAAGCACGATCTGGCGATCATCGTCGACGGCATCGCGGTGGGCAACGTGGGGCTCAGCAACATCGAGCACGTGCACCAGACGGGCTGGGCCTACTACTGGCTCGCGAAGGGCGCACGGGGGAGGGGCCTTGCGACGCGGGGCCTCGCGACGATCGCCGACCTGGCTTTTACCGAACTCGGGCTGTACCGTCTCGAGCTCGGCCACCGCACCGGCAACGCCGCATCGTGCAGGGTCGCCAGCCGCGCCGGATTCCGGCCGGAGGGCATCGAACGGCAGAAGCTCCGCTACGGCAACCAGCGGTTCGACGTCGAGACGCATGCGCGCCTGACGCTCGACCCGGTGCCTGACATCGAGCTCATCCCGCGGACGGCTTACCTCGCAGGTCCCAGGCAGCCCGACCTCACGCGGCCGGACCTTGGCACGGTCTGACCGAGGGGCGCCGTCTCGAGCGCTCGCGATCAGGGAGCTGAGCGGGCGGCGACGTGAGTTCATGCGGGGTAACGCAATTGCACGAGGCGTCGCAGGTGGTGGCAGGTTGGTATCTGATTTCCCCCGATCTCCACTGCTAGGACCCCCACTTGCGCATCTCTCCGACTGTTCCTGAGTCGATCTCGTCGCTGACGGCGGCGAAGCCCGAGGTGGTCGAGCAGACGCTCGCCGCCTACACGGCGCTCTACGAGTCCCCACAGGTGATCGAGCCAGCTCTGCTGCACGGCTTCGCCCGAACGGTGGCGCGCTGGCAGGGCAATGCGCAACTCGCCGAGTGGCATCTCTCGCAGGGGGCTGATGAACGCCTCGTCGGCGAAGAGCTGCCAGCCGAGCCGAAGCTTCGGGCACTCGTGGAGCACGTCGACCTCATCACCGTGTCGCCGGCGCTTGCCACGCACGAGGACCAGCACGTGCTGCCGCTCGCCGGCGTCGCGCCTGACGAGATCGTTCTCCTGAGCCAGCTCGTCGCATTCGAGAGCTATCTCGCGCGGCTTCTTGATGGCGATGCCTTGCTCGCGGGCAGGACCCCAGAGCGAGTGGATGCTCCAGCGCGCGACACGGTCGCGGCCGGTCGCTCCAAGGACCTCTCGGGCCGCACGATCTCGGGCTTGCAGAAGCCCACCGAGTACACGCAGGAGCAGCTCGAGTGGTCGCCCTGGGTCGCCGCCCCGGCGGAAGCTGACCTGACGCCGGAGCAGGTGGATTCGTTTGCCGCGAAGGCGACCACCAACAGCGTCTACTTCCGACTGCTCTCGCGAGTGCCTGCCGTGCTCAAGGCGCGCAGCGCCATCGACAACGCCGTCTTCCTCGGCAAGGACGGGCTGCCGCGCGCCGAACGTGAGCTCGCGGCAGCGGTGGCCAGCAAGGTCAACGACTGCATCTACTGCGCCTCCGTGCACTCGCGCAAGGCGACCTTCCAGTCGAAGCGCCACGACGACGTGCAGCGGGTCATCGACGCGGCTCTGCCGCGAGACGCCAACTGGCAGCCGAGCTCGCTCGACGCTCTCAGCGCGGGTCAGGATGCGCGCTGGTCTGCCATCGTCGGCTTCGCCGCGAGCCTCTCGACGCTCCGACCGAGCGCAACCCCCGGCCAGATCGACGAGCTCCGCGCGCTCGGCCTCGACGACGCCGAGCTGTTCGACCTCGTCGGCTCGACGGCGTTCTTCGCCTGGGCGAATCGGCTGATGCTGAGCCTCGGAGAGCCCAACTGGCCCGCGTCGCGCGCCGCCAGCTGAGCACCCACACCCCTCAGCCCACTTCTTCTGCACCGCCCGCCACCGAGAGGTTCCTCCATGCCCATCTCACGCATGCCCATCTCACGTCGTCTTCCCGCCGCCATCGCGGCCCTGGTCGCCAGCACGCTGCTGCTGGCAGGCTGCGGCACCGTCACCCCGGAGGGTGCAGCCGACGCCGAGACGATCACCGTCACCGATGACCAGGATCGTGAGGTCACGATCAACGGACCCGTCGAGCGGGCTGTCGTGCTCAATAGCTACGGCAACGAGTTCGTGCGCGCGATCGGGGCGGGCGACACGGTTGTCGACGTCGACCGCGCATCCATCAACCGACTCCCGTACCTGCCGGTCGACGAGAACGACGTCATCGCCGAGGGCCTCGACCAGATCAACTACGAGGCGGTCGCCGAGCTCGACCCCGACGTCGTCATCATGCCGCGCAACGCGGTCTGGCAGGAAGCCGCGGAGCAGCTCGAGTCGTTCGGCATCCCCGTGGTCGTCGCGACCGCCTGGGACTACGCCGTCTTCGACGAGACCGTGAGCCTGCTCGGCCAGGTCTTCCAGAAGGAAGAGGGCGCGAAGGCTGTCACCGACTTCTCGAACGAGATCCTCGACGTCGTCGCAGAGCGCACCGAGGGCGTCGAGCCAGTGCCCGTGTACTGGGAGACGGTCGACCCGTACCTGACGGTGCTCCCCGGCTCGGGCTTCCACGCCATCATCGAGGCGGCAGGCGGCAGCAACGTCTTCGAGAACGCCGCTGGCGGCGGCGACGAGCAGGAGGAGATCACGGTCGACCCCGCAGAGGTCGTCACGCGTAACCCTGCCGTCATCGTCCACGAGTTCGAGCCGAGCGCGACCCCGACGGTCCAGGAACGCTTCGACACGCTCGGAGCCGAGGTCACCTCCCGTCCGGGCTGGTCGAACATCGACGCCATCAAGAACGGCGAGGTCTACCTCGCGAACGGCTGGGCGATGAGCGCCGTCGCGAAGTCCATCGGCGCGCTGTACCTCGCGAAGTGGCTGCACCCCGAGGAGTTCGCCGACGTGAACCCAGACGAGTTCCTCGAGCGCTGGGTCGTCGACTTCCAGCAGACCGACTTCCCTGGCGCGAGCGAGTACATCCAGCAGTACCAGGCGGGCGCGGAGTGACCGTCACGACAGCGGAAGCCGGCACGGGAGCTGCCGGCGAGCAGAACGCGGTCGCCGTGAGCGAGCGCAAGCGCGCGAACGTCAAGCGCCTCGCCATTATCGGCGGCGTCGCCGTGAGCGCCCTCGCGATCATCGCGGCCGTCACGATCGGCACGGCGGGGGTCACGTTCGGCGACGTCTGGAAAGCCGTCGTGCTGTCGATCTTCGGGGGAACCCTTGAGAACGACTTCGCGCAGAAGTTCTCCATCGTCACCGAGCTGCGCCTCCCGCGCGTGCTGCTCGCCTTCGCGGCCGGCGCCGGGCTCTCCCTTTCGGGAGTGCTCATGCAGGGGCTCCTGCGCAACCCGCTCGTCAGCCCCTTCACCCTCGGCGTATCGCCCGCGGCGGCCTTCGGCGCGGCCCTCGCGATCACGATCGCGGGCGGCACGACGCTGCCATCGTGGGCGATCATCGCGAGCGCGCTTGTCGTCTCGCTGGCCGTATCCGCCCTAGTTCTCGGCCTCGCCTCGGCGAAGGGCATGGCCATCGCCACGCTCCTGCTGCTCGGCATCGCCATCACGCAGCTCTTCGAAGCACTCACCGCGGCCCTGCAGTTCACGGCCAACGAGAACACGCTGCAGGCGATCGTGCGCTGGACCTTCGGCTCCGTGAACGATGCGACATGGGGAGACGTGCAGACGGTTGGCATCCTCGTGCTCGCGACCATTCCGTTTGTGCTGTGGTTCGCGAAGGACCTCAACGCGGTCGCCTTCGCTGGCGACGACGCGGCCAAGAGCCTCGGCGTCAACGTGCAGGCGCTCCGCGTCGGCCTCATCGTCGTGGCGGTTGTGCTCGCCGCCGTCATCGTGAGCTTCTGCGGCGTCATCGGCTTCGTCGGGCTCGTGGGCCCGCACATCGCGCGCCTCATCATCGGCGCAGACCACCGCTACCTCATCCCGTTCTCGGTGCTCACCGGCGGCCTGCTGCTCCTCGTCGCTGACACGGTCGGGCGCACGATCCTCGCCCCTGCGGTCATCCCAGTTGGCATCGTCGTGGCCTTCATCGGAGCGCCGATCTTCATCCAGCTCATCCTCACGAGGAAGACGGCCCTCAAATGAGCCTGACGATCGACGGCATCGAGTTCGCCTACGGCAAGCACAAGGTGCTCAAAGGCGTGAGCCTGGAGGTGCAGGACGGCACGTTCTGCGCGCTGCTCGGGCCGAACGGCTCCGGCAAGTCGACCCTCACGAAGGTCATCGCGAGAGTGCACAAGCCGAGCCAGGGCACAGTGACCTTCGATGGCACGGATGTGCTCAGCCTCGGCAGGCGCGAGCACGCGCGGACAGTGGCGTACGTGCCGCAGTCAGGCGAGGCTCCGTTCGACCTCACCGTTCGGGAGGCGGTGCTGCTCGGGCGCACGCCTCACTACGGCATGGCTCCTGGCGCCGAGGACTGGCGGCACGTGCAGGACGCGATCACTCTCCTGAACCTCGACGAGCTCGTCGACCGCAACATGTCGGAGCTGTCGGGCGGGCAGGCGCAGCGCGTGCTGGTGGCCAGGGCGCTTGCCCAGGACCCGAAGGTGCTGCTCCTCGACGAGCCGACAAGCGCCCTCGACTTGCGCTACCAGATCGAGACCCTGCAGATCGTGCGCCGCATCACGCGCACGAAGGGCATCACGGCGCTCATCGCGATCCACGACCTCAACCATGCCGGGCGCTTCTGCGACCAGATCGTCATGCTCGACCAGGGCACGATCATCAAGAGCGGCACGCCGGCCGAGGCGCTGCAGGAGGACACCCTCAAGCAGGTCTACGGGCTGCGCGTCACCGTCGAAGAGCGCGAGGGCTTCGTCGAGGTGCGCCCCGTCGTTGAGGACGACCTGGAGTACCGCATCTGATGTTCGACGCCGTCATCGTCGGTGGCGGGCCGCGTGCCGTCGCCACGGCTCTTCGCGTCGCGGCTCGCCGCCCCGAGGCACGCATCCGCATCGCGATCGTCGACGCAATCGACGTCGGGGCCGGAGCGACGTGGCGCGTGGACCAGCCCGCCGAGTTCCTCAACAACACGACCTCGGGCTCGACGACCATCCATGCCGACGAGTCGACCCAGATGACGGGGCCGATAGTGCCTGGCCCTGACCTCGTGGAGTGGGCTGCGGGCACCGTCGAGAAGGGCGAGCATCCCACGCCTTGGCTGCTTGAGGAAGCGAGGGCCGTGCGGCCCGGCAGCTTCCCCTCTCGACGGCTGCAGGGAATCTACTTCCGTGAGCAGCTCGAGGCGGCCGAGGCGAGCGGGTTCGTCGATGTGACGCGCATCGACGGCACGGCGGTGGATGTGCGAGCCGACGGCTCAGAGACGCGCACAGTTGTTCTCGCTGACGGCACCGAGTTGTCGGCTCGGATCGTGGTGCTCGCGCAGGGCATGGTGCAGTCGCTGCCGAGCGAGGAGGTGCTCGGCTTCGAGCGGGCGGCTCGCGAGCGAGGCCTCGTCTACGTGGCCCCCGGGATGCCCGCCGAGCAGGACTGGTCGGCGGTTCCACCGGGTGAGGACGTCATCGTGCGGGGGCTCGGCGCCAACTTCTTCGACGTCGTCGCCGTGCTGACTGCCGGCCGCGGAGGAGCGTTCGAACCGGTCGTCGGCGACGCGCGGGGCCGCCTCCGCTACGTGCCGTCCGGCCGCGAGCCGATCCTGCACGCCGGGTCCCGCCGCGGCGTGCCTTACCGTGCCAAAGCGGATGGCTGGGCCGAGGCGTCGCCGTTCGTCGCCCGCCATGCCGACCGTGCCTGGTTCGACGAACTCGCCGCGTCCGAGCCCGCTTCCCTCGACTTCCGCGCGGAAGTGTGGCCCACGATCGCGAGGGAGTTCGCCGCCGCCTACCTGACCGCGCTCGCCGCCTGGGCGCCGAACGCGCTGACCATACCCGTGGACGCCGCCCTCGAGGAGCTCGACGGCGCGCAGGACGTCTACGACATCGACGATGTGCTGACCGCATCCATCGACCAGGAGCTCGACGACGGCGCGCACGCCTTCACGATCGACTCTTTGCGACGCCCTACGAGGGGCAGACCTGTCAGCGCCGAGCGCTGGAAGCAGTTTGTCGAGCAGCTGGTCGAGGCCGAGCTCGGGTCGATGAAATGGCCCGACCAACATCCTCGCGCCGCTGTCAATCGAGCGATGGGTGCTCTGCGGGGTCAGGCCGGTCGCTTGTCAGCCGCCGGCGTGCTCGAGGGGCGGTCCGCGGTTGTCGATTTCGAGGGCTGGTTCAACGCGGACGGGCTCTTCCTCGCGTCCGGCCCGCCTTCGAGTCGCACGCGGGAGGTGCTCTCGCTCATCGATGCGGGAATCCTTCACCTGACGGGGCCGGAGACCGTCGTCGCGTTCGATGACGAGGCCGGTGAGTTCGTGGCGAGTTCGGCGATCACGGGCACGGTTGTGCACGCCAGGACGCTCATAGAGCCGCGCATGTCGAAGGGCAAGGTGCCCGCCACCAACGACCCGCTGCTCCGCTCCCTGCTCGACTCTGGCCGGGCTCGCGTGCACACACGACGCTCGCGTGACGGCGCCTACGTCGAGACCGACAGCATGGAGGCGACCGGCGCGCGGCTCGACGACCGAGAGCCCGGGCTGAACCTCGTGCGAAGCGACGGCTCAGCCGACGACCGGGTTGTGGTGCTTGGGATACCCGCGCTGAGCACGCAGCCCGGCAGTGCGATCGGCGCGACGCCAGGCAAGCCCTCGCCCCTGCTGGCCGGCGCCGACGTCGCGGCGAGGCAGATCATCGCTGCTGCTGCTTCGGCTGCCGCACCTACTGCTACTGTCTCCGTCGCCCGCGCGCACGACCAGGGCTGACCCGGCGCAGATCACCGAGGCGCGTTCCGGGCCCGGCGGTCGCGCCGTGCTCGCCTCGAGCCGCCGCGCTCGCTTCGGGCCGCCGTGCTCGCCTCGAGCATCCACCTCTCCTGCTCGGGATGGCTTGCTCACTTCGGGATGGGTTGCAACCCATCCGGAAGTGAGTAATCCATCCGGAGATCTGCGTGGATACAGGCCGGGGCCGGGGCCGGGTACTGGTTGTGTCGCTCGACGGGGCGAGCTGGATCAGACCTGCAGGAACTCGCTCTTGCTTTGGGGATCGTTCCTGCTCCCCAGGTGGCTCGCGCGGCCTCTTGCCCACGTGAATCCGGCGATGACTGCCGAGGCGAGGCTGACTCCTGCGAGCAGCGCGGCGGTCGGGGCGAGCCCAAGCCAAGCTCCGGCGACGCCCGCTACCGGGTAGCAGAGCATGTAGCACGCGTGCGAGAGCGAGAACTGTGCGGCGAAGACGGCGGGTCGTTCGTCGTTCGTCGCTGCGCGTCGCAGCAGGCGGGATGAGGGCGTCAGCACCAGAGAGGTCGCGGCGCCGAGGATCGCCCACACGGGGAGAGACAGCATCCACGCCCAGTCGTCGGCGGACGAGAGGGCCCCCGCCATTGCAAGGAGGCCTATCGGCACGAGACCAGCGCCCACGAGCATGACCCGGCGGTCGGAGATGCGATCGAGGACGCGGGGGAGTCCAAGCGCCACGAGCATGGAGCCAGCGCCGTAGCAGGCGAGCAGCACGGCGAGGTCGGAGTGCGAGCGGCCGAGATTCGCCTGCACGAACACCACGGTGTTCACGATGACCATCGCCGTCCCCGCGGCGACTGCCAGGTTCAGGGCCAGGAGCGCCCTCAGGTCTCGGGTGCGCCAGAAGACCCGGACGCCCGCCGTCAGTCGGGCGAGGAAGGGGCTCGGCTGCGAGGGCGCCGAGGGTGGGAAGCGTGTGGTGGCGACAAGTGCCGCCGACGCGAGGAACCCCACGACGGTCCCGGCGAAGAGTGAGTTGTAGCTCACGACGGTGAGCAGTATGGCGGCAAGAAGGGGGCTCACGAGCGCCTCGAGGTCGTACGCGAGGCGGGAGAGTGAGAGAGCTCGCGTGTAGCTGCGCTCGTCGGGGAGCACGGCTGGGATGACGGCTTGGAAGGTCGGCGTGAAGGTCGCAGACGCGGCCTGCAGCACGAAGACGAGCAGATAGACCTGCCAGATCTCGCCGACAAACGGCAGCCCGAGAGCGATCGCGGCTCGGATGAGGTCCGCCGAGATCAGAACTCGTCGCCGTGGCCACCTGCTCGTGACAGCCGCCATGACGGGGGAGACCACGACGTACGCCACCATCTTGATCGTGAGGGCCGTGCCGAGCACGATGCCGGCATCGCCACCGGCGAGGTCGAAGGCGAGGAGGCCGAGTGCCACCGTGAGCATTCCCGTGCCGATGAGCGCGATGACCTGCGCGGAGAACAGGCGGCGGAACGCGCTGTTTGCGAGCACCTCACGCATTGTGATCGGCTGACGTGTGGATCTCCGGGTCGGTGGCGCGCGGGGATGACGGGTCGCCCATGTGGTGCGGCGGGATGGCGTCCGCGCCGCCGACTCCCGCGACGGAGTGCTCTGCCTGGAACATGGCGTCGGCGACGAGCCGCTGGGCGTGCCCGTTGATGAGCCGGTAGAAGACGCGAGTGCCTTCCTGACGGGTCGCCACGATGCGCGCGAGCCGCAGCTTCGCGAGGTGCTGGGAGACGCCGGCCGGCGTTTTGCCGACGGCCTCGGCGATTTCGCTCACCGAGTGCTCGCTGTCGCCGAGGAAGAGCACGATGCGCACGCGGGTCGCGTCTGCGAGCATCCCGAACACCTCTGCGGCGAGCTCGACGGTCGGGCTGTCGAGCTCGAACTGGTGCTGGCCTTCGGATGGAATATGCGTATCTGCATGCATACGCAGATAGTGACACATCTGGCACGCTTCGTCGAGTGCAGGAGGCCTCGCCCCAGGGCGGAATCACCCCGGGCCCGTACCCTGGGGGCATGTCTGCAGTTGAAGATTTCGCGCGCCTCCCGATCGACGCCACCTCGAAGGCAAGACTCGCAGAGGCTGGCCTGCGCTACGACACGCTCGACACGAGTGACGCGGCCGCATTCGGCGCGTGGGCGCGTTCAGATCTTCGCGGCTTCCTCGCCGCGGAACCGAGCGAGAAATACCTGGAGGGCATGCGGGCGTCGCTCGGGTACCGACGTACGACGGGTGTCTGGGATGAATCGGCGCCGCTCGCCGACGAGCCCATCGCGACCGCGAGCTCGTGGCCCGCCGAGCTCACGCTGCCTGGGGCCAAGCAGTTGCAGAGCTGGGCGATCAGCTCGGTGACCGTCTCGCAGGCGCGTCGCAGGCGAGGCATCGCCAGGAATCTGCTCGAGGGTGAGCTGCGCACCGCCGTCGCTCTTGGCATCCCACTCGCCGCGCTCACGGTCTCCGAGTCGACGATCTATGGGCGGTTCGGCTTCGGCCCCGCGACCTTCGCCGCGACCGTGAGCATCAGCACGCGCCGAGTGCGGTGGAGTGGCCCGACCCCTGCTGGCCGCGTCGACTACGTCGCCCGCGAGCAGTGGGCCGAGCAGATCGCTGGGCTGTTCGAACGAGCACGGGTGTCGACGGTCGGCGAGATCGAGGGCTGGGATGGCATGTGGCCTCGCCTCGCGGGAACGGTGCACGACGAGGAGAGCGACGGCAAGAAGCTCCGTGCCGTCACCTACACCTCGGAATCGGGTGCACTCGAGGGAGCGGCGCTCTTCAAACTCGAGGGCGGCGACGACGACTACGCGAGCCACACGCTGAGTATCGAGTTCATCCGCACCGTGAGCGACGACGCCTACGCGGCACTGTGGCGCTTCTTCCTGGAGGCCGACCTCGTCGCAACCGTCAAGGCCGAGCAGCTCGCCGTCGACGAGCCGGTCAGGTGGATGCTCGGCGATCAGCGTGCCGCGACCGTAACGACGTCGGACCACCAATGGCTGCGCGTCCTTGATACCAAAGCTGTGCTCGAGGCGAGAAACTACGCGACGGCAGGTGTACTCGGGATCGAGGTCGAGGATGCGCTCGGCTTCGCGGGCGGGACGTACGTGCTGACCGTTGCGGCCGACGGCGAAGGAACCGTGGAAGCTGTCAACGAGCTAACCGGTGACGTGCCCGCGCTTCGCCTGCGAGTCGATGCCCTCGCGTCGCTCCTGCTCGGCGGAGTCGCGCCGACTGCGCTCCGCGCCTCCGGGGCTCTCAGTGAGCTCAGCGGTGGTGCCATTGCGCTCGCCGGGCGCATGCTGCGCGTCTCGCCGGAACCCGCCCCGGGCATCTGGTACTGATGGCGGCCGGCTCTGGTGCTGATGGCGGTCGGCGGGCGCTCCGCCGACGGTGAACATCGCCAGGTTCGGGCGGCGTCTCGCAACTAGAATCTGCGACATGGCATCTGGATTCTGGGGGCGCGCTCGTCGCGCGAAGCAAGAGCAGCAGGCCGAGATCGACGCTCACGACAAAGACCTCGCGATGAAGGCCGGCGTCGCGCTCGTCGATGCGGATGAGCGCATCCGGCTCATGAACGACGAGCTGTCGTTCGCCGAAGCTGAGCTGGGCTCGAGTGCCACGCAGGACCTCAAGGACACTCTCGTCAATGTGCGCAGGTACATGGGCGAGGCGTTCCAGCTGAACCAGCTCAACGTTGACGACATCCCGGACACGCCGGACGAGCTACGAACCCGGAACGCACGCATCGTGCAGATCTGCGAGTGGGCCATGGGTCTCCTCGAGGAAAAGTCGTCGGTGCTCGAAGAGGCCGTCGCGGTTGTGCGCCAGACGCCCGCCGTGCTCGAGGGGGTCAAGCGCGACTCGGAGCGACTGCGCGCGCGCATCCCTGACGCGCAGGCGAGCATCGACAGGCTCGCGCTCCGGTACTCGGACGCCGCGCTGCACCAGGTTGGCGACAATCCAGCCGAGGCCGCCCAGCTGCTCACGTTCGCCGAGCACAGCGCGGACGTTTCGTTGCGCCGACGCGAGGCCGGTCAGAACGAGCAGTCGCGCCTCGCGCTCGAAGCTTCGACGGAGGCCGTGCGCCGCGTGCACACGCTGCTTGATGCCGTCGAGAACTACGAGATCGAGGCGCTGCGAGCGGAATCGACGCTCGCCGCGGTCATCGCCGACTCACGGGGCGACCTGGTCGCAGCGCGTGACGTGCCGCGCAGCCAGGAAGTTGAGGATGCGGCAAAGCGACTCACGGATGCGCTCGCCTCACTCCCTCCCGCGGGGGAGCGCACCGATCCGTTTGCGTCGCTGTCGCGCCTCAGGGCTGCGAATACCGGGCTCGACGAGGCGATCGCAAAGGCGCGGGACAGGGCCGCGCGTCCCATCCCTTCGCAGGGGCAGGTCAGTACCGCGATCGACGACGCGGATCGGCAGATCGCCGTCGCGAACGACGTCATCTCCGGGCACCGCGGATGGATCGGCTCGGCGCCACGCACCCGCCTTGCGGAAGCCGAGCGCATCCGGAACGAGCTCGTCAGCTATCGGGGCGGCGAGGATGAGCGTGAGCAGGCGCTTGCGCTCGCTCGACGCTCGGGCTCGCTCGCGAGCGAGGCGCTGCAGCTCGCGCAGCGCGACATCGATGAGTCACGACCGCAACAGCAGCAGGGCTACGACGAGTGGGGTCAGCCCCGCGGTGGCGGGTACCAGGGCGGCTACGGCGGCCGCGGTGGCCGGCGTGGTGGCGACATGGGGGACGTCGTCGGCGGCGTGCTTGGCGGGCTCATGATCGGCGGGTTGCTCGACGGAATGTTCGACTAAGCGGTCTTCTCGCATCACCTCACCGTTTGGTCGGTCGTGAGGGGTGAAGAGGCGGGTGAACTGGCTGACGTTTCGTTGATATTTGTCAAGGGCTTCAGGGTGCTGTGATACAGCACTATCTTCTGACTAAACGTGTGTCTTCGACGTTTAACTTCCCCGCCGTTCCCCGTGTAATTCGTTCCCCCAACGAAAGAGTGCCGCATGCCTAGCACAGCCACGACCCTTCGCCCCAGAACTCTCAAGTGCCGAGCAGCTTCTCGAGCACGCAGCCTCGGACGGGCACCGTCACGCGGCGCTCGATCGTCGCGGGTGCCGCCTGGACGGCGCCGCTTGTCGTCGCCGCCGCATCCGCCCCGCTCGCGGCCGCGTCGCTGATGACCGCTGGCTACCTCCCCACGGGCACGCTCTTCAACGCGGGTTCCAATGGCCGCCTGCTGAGCGGCACGTTGCTCGGCACGGAGCTCTTGGGGGAGCTGCTCGCTGGCCTCACGGGTGCTCCGACGCAGCTCTCTGGTAACACCGTGCAAAGGCAGAACACGTCGCCACTCGATGGCGTCATCGACCTGCTCTCCGGTGTGCTCCAGATCGTGACGGGCCCGCAATCGCTTGGTCTCTTGAACCAGCTCTCCTACGCGAACCAGTACGGCACGACGGACGGATCGAGCGGCGCAGTCGCGAACGACGGCCTCATCGCGCTGACACCCGCCCAGGGCGAGCTGACGCTCGGCAACCTTGATCTGACGAAGGTCTTCACCTAGCTCGGCACACTCATCGGCGCGCCGGTTGCTGCCGAGCTCCTGAACTCCCTGACCGACCTGGACCTCGACATCGGAGCGGTCGCTGGCCGCACGTACGCGAACGTTCTCTGCGTGCCGCCACAGACCCTTGTCGGCACCCCGCCCGCGCCGTCGGTGACGACGAGGTCCGTCTCCGAGGCATTCCGCTGCGCCACGGCACCGCCCGTCTCCGTGCCGCCGCCCGTCGGAGGAATCCAGCGTCAGTACATCCTGAGCCACCTACGCACCAAGGTGACGTCTGGCGTCGTTGGCACGCTCGGCACGGCGCTTCAGACGACGATCCCCGTCAACCTCCCCGTCAGCACGCAGGACATCTTCGACGTGCTCGCGGGCATCCCGCTGCTCAGTACCCTTGTCGGGTTGCTCGGCGACGCTGCAGCGCTCAACGTCAGCGCGACGGTCGACCTCGCCGCTCTGACGGCCGCACCGATCGGTGGCGCGAACTCCCCGCTGAGGCTCGACCTCGCCAACTGCACAGTCACGGTTGACCTCGCACCGCTCCTGGGCACGCCTGACGGCAAGACCTTCAACAACTTGCCGGGCAACACGCGACTCTTCGCCGACCTGCCGCTCCCTACAAATAGCGTCGTCGCCGCCCTCAACACGCTGGTTGAAGACATCATCACGCGCCTCGCGGGCTCCATCAACATCTCCGTCACGGCGAGCATCCTCTTCGGTGCGACGACGGTCAACATCGGTGGAACCCTCGCTCAGTTCCTGGCCGGACCCGGCGGTGGGGCTACGGCCGTCATCAAGGTCGCTAACGTCACGCTGAACCTCTCCCCCGTCCTCGGCACGCTGCTTGGGGGCATCGCCGGCGTCGTGGCAGGGACTGTGCGGAAGATTCTCGCGCCGAACGGCACGCTCAACGCGATCTTCACGCCGCTCAACAACCTGCTCTCGCTGCTGTTCAACGCGCTCAGCAGTGTCCTGGTCATCACGATCAACGCGCAGAACGACGGCTCGTCGAAGGACCCCTTCAGCGGCATCCGGGTGCCCCTGCCAGTGGCGGGACCATCCCGGCGGCGCAGAACTTCCGCGTCTTCGAGACCGCTGCCCTGCAGGTTGGGGCTATTGGGTTCTTGAACCTGCTCAACCTGTTCGTGGCTCGCGGCACGAGCGGACCAAACCCGCTCCGCCCGTAGGCGTCACGCGCGGAATAAGCCCACAGAACAGGCCCCGACGACGCTTCGCGGCGCGGCGGGGCCTGTTTGCGTCTCGCGGGGCTCGCGCCAGAGGTGCTCGGCCTGAGGAGTTACTTCGCGGAGCGCACCGAGAGCAACTCGTACCCCTCAGGGACCATCGCCTCGATCTTCGCCTTGGCCTCTTCGTACGAGTCGCCCTCCGCCTCGATCGTTTCGCTCGCGACGGGACGGATGACTGCAATGACCTTGACCATCCGCTGATCATATGGCGGATGAGGGCCCCGCTCGGGCAAGACGCGGTGCGACAGGCCCTGTCAGGCGTCGCGGCGGATGCCTGGCGTCGCGCGCGCCTCCCACGCCTCCTGGAGAATCTCGCCGAGTCTCGGGTTTGAGATTCTGCCGAGGCGCACCAGCACACTCGGGTACCCGTCGTAGTGCGGGGTCGTGAAGAAGATCTCGGGCTCGCCCTGCAGCAGCGCCTCGCGCTCGCCCATGTCGGCACGCCAGCACACGAGGACCTCCGGTTGCTCGTGGAGTCGTGCGAACATCTTCTTCCCGACATAGAAGGCCGGGGTGCCGTACGCCGTGCGCTCTTCCGTCTCCGGGAGAGCCAGCGCCAACCGCCGAACATCGTCGTCGTTGCTCATGGCGACATCGTGCCACCACTCTGTGCGGGTGTCCTCGATGCTGAGAGTTGCCTCGAGAGGCGCGCGGGAAGGGGAATAGTCGGAGACGGCCGTTCGCTGCACTCTTCTATGAAGACAATCGTCTACGCATCCACTGGTCCCTCGAACGTGCTCTCGTTGGTCGAGCGCGGGGTCGCGCAGCCCGGCCCGGGCGAAGTCCGAGTGAAGGTCGTCGTGTCCGGCGTGAACCCCACGGATTGGAAGGCTCGCGCGGGCGGCGGCGCGGGCGGTTCACTCGACTTCGACGAGGTGGTCCCGAACCAGGACGGCGCCGGGGTTGTGGACGCGATCGGCGAGGGGGTGCATGGGCTCGCTGTTGGCGACCGCGTGTGGCTGTATCTCGCGGCTCACCAGCGCCCGACGGGCACGGCGCAGGAGTTCACGGTGCTGCCCGTCGATCGCGTTGTGCGCCTGCCAGAGGGCGTCGGCTTCGACGTCGCCGCGAGCCTCGGCGTTCCCGCCATGACGGCGCATAGGGCACTCACGGTGCATGAGCACGGCCCCGCCCGTCTTTCGCCTGGGGCGCTTACGGGCCGCACCATCCTCGTGCACGGCGGCGCGGGCGCAGTCGGGCATGCGGCGATCCAGCTCGCCGTGTGGGCGGGCGCGACGGTGATCACGTCCGTGAGCAGCGACGAGAAGGAGACGCTGGCGCGCGCCGCCGGGGCGCACCACGTGGTCTGCTACCCGGATGCCTCGCTCGCCGAGCGCATCCAAGAACTCGCCCCCCACGGCGTCGATCACATCGTGGAGGTGTCGCCGACGCAGAACGCTGCGCTCGATGTCGAGGTGATCGCCAACCACGGCAGCATCGCCTACTACGCGAACAACAACGGCGACGCCTTCTCCGTGCCGATCATCCCGAGCTTCGCGAAGAACGTCCGCTGGCAGGGGCTGCTGCTCTACACGGTGGGTCCGGATGCGCTGCGCGCGGCCGCCGAGGACGTGACAGCGGCGCTTGTCGACGGTGCGCTGCCGGTGGGGGAGCCGGCCGGCCTGCCCATCACGTGGTTCCCACTCGAGCAGACTGCCGCCGCGCACGACGCCGTCGAGGGTGGAGCGGTCGGCAAGGTGCTCATCCGCGTTGCCGACGACGAGGCCTGACGCCGGGACCGAGGCGCGGTTGCGGCAGAGGCTTCGGCTCCAACGCCGTCACCGCGGGAAGCGCGGGTCGCGGCCGTAGTCGTCGAGACGCAGGCTCAGGGCCGCCTGTGCCTGAGCCGGGGCGTCTTCGCCGATCAGGAGGCGCAGCCGCGTGTCGCTTGGGTCAGCGACGTGACTGAGGATCGCGGCTGCCGCGTCTTCCGGCGAAGTTCCGCTGGGCTCAGGCTCGTCCGCAGACGCTGACCCAGCTGCGGGCGGGTCGGTCTCGTCGGCCGAGGGCGAAGGCCAGGGGACGACCGGCGTGCCGAACAGGCTCGTACGCAGCTCGTCGTAGTCGGCCAGCGGCTCGCTGAACTGCATGCTGCCACTGGCCCAATCGGTGCGGAGCTCGCCTGGCTCCACGATCGTGACGCGGATGCCGAACCCGGCAACCTCTGCGGCCATGGCCTCGCTGAATCCCTCGAGTCCCCACTTCGCGGCGTTGTAGAGCCCGAGCGTCGGCATCGTGCCGACGGCACCAACCGTGGAGATCTGCACGATGTGCCCAGACCAATTCGCGCGCATCCCGGGCAGCACGGCCTGGCTGAGCCAGAGGGGTCCAAGCAGGTCCGTCTCCAGGATGCTCCTGGCCTCCTGCTCGGAAACTTCCTCGGCGGCGCCGATGAGTCCGTAGCCCGCGTTGTTGACCAGCACGTCGATTGCGCCGAATCGTGCGGTCGCCTGCTCGACGGTGCGGAAGGCAGCTGCCCGGTCGCGCACGTCGAGCGGCAGCACGAGCAGCTGCTTGTGCTCGGGCAAGGAGTGCTCGCCGCGGACCGTGGCGACGACCCTATGGCCGGCGCCAAGCGCGGCGAGGGTGATGGCGCGTCCGAGTCCGCGGTTCGCGCCCGTGATCAGCCAGGTCTGCGGTGTGCTCATGTGGCAACGCTAGGAGACGATCCTGCCCGCAACGTGTGTTGCCGCCGCCCGAATCTGGGCGGCGGCAACGACGTTCGCGTATTCGGATGCTCCTAGACGCGCACTCCTGCCGATTCTTCGATCGCGATCCGCTTGCGGCGCTCGCCAGCCTCAATCTCCTCGGCCCGGGTGATGACCTCGTCGGCCTCCTCGCCGCGCACGACAACAACTCCGTCGTCGTCGGCGACGATGAGGTCGCCAGCTTCGACGACCACACCGCTGATCGCGACTGGGATGCCGATGCGTCCCGGGCCGAACTTGAAGGGTCCAGCTTGCGTCACGGCGCGGGCGAAGACGGGCAGCCCGATCTCGCCGAGCCCCACGGCGTCTCGGATAGCGCCGTCGATGACAAACCCGGCGACGCCGAGGCGCAGCGCGCGGAGCCCGATGAGGTCGCCGATCAGGGCGCGGCTCACGTCGCCGCCGCCGTTCACCACCAGCACGTCGCCCGGCTGAGCCACGTCAAGGGCCTTGTGGATGATGAGGTTGTCGCCTGGCCTCGTCCACACGGGCAGCGCGCGCCCGGCGAGCTGCGCACCGTCCCAGACGGGGCGGATGCCGGAGGCCGTGCCCAGCCGCTCCTGCGCATCCCCGATGTTGGCGCTCGGGATGCTCCTCGCGCGTTCGATGACGCCGTCGCTCACTCCGGCGGTGGCCGTTCCTGCGCTACTCGCGTACTCGTTGGGCATGGGCTGTTCTCCTGCTGGTCTGGTGGATGCGGACGGAGCTGGTCGTGTCGGGCTCGTTGGGGGAGCGGACGCTGCGCGACTCACCGGCGATCAGCTCCTCGATGATCGGCTTGGTGGTTGCTTCGCGCTCTTCCCAGAGGGTGGCGACGTCGGCGGCGGGCATCCAGTTGGGCACCGTGCCTGCGTTCTCGAGCGCGGTCACGACGTCCGGGTCCTCCGTTGCGGCCTGAAGCGCTGCCTCGAGCGCGGCGACGGTTGGTGCCGGTGTGCCTGCCGGCACCGATACAGCGAAGTTGTTCGACATCGGCGCGACCTCGAAGCCCTGCTCGCTGAGTGTCGTGACCTCAGGGAAGAAGGGGCTGGGGACGTCGCTCAGGACGGACAGCACGTTGATCTCGCCGGACTTGGCCTGGCCGATGAAGGACGAGACGCCGCCGAGGGCGAAGTCGACCTCTCCTGAGACGAGGGCGGCGATCTTGTCGGCCCCGCTGTTGTAGTGCACGATGTTGAACTCGAGGCCGAGCTCCTTCTCGATCGTGCGCAGGTTGACGTGATCGTCGCCTGCGCGGGAGTCGGTGCCGACCGTGATCGTGCCCGGGCTTGCCTTCACGGCGTCGAAGAGTTCCTGCGTGGTCGCGTACGGGCTGTCCTTGTTGACGCCGATGACGATGTCATTGAGGGCGAACGAGCCGGTCGGGGCGAAGCTCTCCCGGTCGAAGCCAGCCTTCTTGCTCGGGTCGAGGTAGCGGCCGAAGATCGAGGGGATGTTCGTGAAGCCCAGGCTGAGGCCGTCGGGCTTCGCGGAGGCGAGAGCGTTGAGCCCGATGACCTGGTTGCCGCCCTCCTTGTTGACGACCTTGATGTTGACGCCGAGGTCTTCCGCCATGGCGGGCGCCATGATGCGGGCGAGGATGTCGTTGCCGGCTCCGGCAGCCGATGGCACGATCCACTCGATCGTGGACCCGGCCTGCGGGAACTCAGCGCCATCCTCTGCTCCCGCGGCTCCCGGGGTGCAGGCGCTGAGGAGCGAGGCGGCGGCGGCCGCGGCGACAACGGCCGTGAGGCGTGCGCCTCCGCGGGCTCGGCCTCGTCGCGTCCACGATCCCGGAGTGTGCTCGTTTCGGGGTGTGGTGAACATTGACTGACTCCTTCGTCGGTCCGAGGGGCTAGCGGTTGGTGGATGCGGTGGGTTGCGGTTCTGGGGTCTGCGTCTCGAGCTCCTCCGCGAGGCGCTTCGCGGTCATCCGCTTGACGCGCTTCGCGAGCAGCGAGCTGAGGAGCGGCCGGGCGGCGCCGAACAGGATCGCGATGACGATCACGATGAGGAGCGTCACGCTGATGCCGCTGCTGAGGAACACGGAGTAGTCGCCGCGGGACAGCGCGAGCGAGCGCTGGAAGTTCTCCTCGAGCATCGGCCCGAGGATCACGGCGAGCACAAGAGGCGTGAGCGGCACGGAGAACAGGTGGAAGAGGTAGCCGACGACGCCTGCTCCGAGCATCACGAAGATGTCGAACGCGGAGCCGTTGATGCTGTAGGTGCCGAGGAACATGAAGGCGATGATGACGGCCATGAGGTAGTGGAACGGGACCTTGAGGACGGCGATCCACACGCGGGCGAGCGGCACGTTGAGGATGAGGAGGATGACGTTGCCGACGAGGAGGCTCGCGATGATCGCCCAGGCCACCTCGGGGTTGTCTCGGAAGAGCAGCGGGCCGGGGATGAGCCCGTTGATGGTGAACGCGCCGGCCATGATGGCGACCGTCGCGCTGGTCGGGATGCCCAGCGTGAAGAGCGGGATCATCGAGGAGACGGCGAGCGCGTTGTTTGCTGCCTGGGGTCCGGCGACGCCTTCGACGGCGCCCTTCCCGAACTCTCCGCCGCGGCGGGAGATCCGCTTCTCCAGGGCGTAGGAGGCGAGCGAGGTAGCCGCTCCTGGCGAGCCGGGCAGCAGCCCCGCAGGGCTTTTGCGGGGTCGCGACCGGCGAAGCTCGCGACGAGCGCCATTCCGAGCACGGAGACGAGGAAGAGCTCCGGAGCTCCGAACTCGAGGGCGAGGCGGCTGAAGGGTGCCACGAGCACGAAGCCGATGACGCCGATGAGGCCGCCGACAAACGAGGCGAGGGCCGCGATGACGAGGGCAGGTCCGCCTCGCCCTCGCTTCGCCATCTCCTACCCGTCGAGGGTCGTCGCGATGGAGGAGGCTTCGCCGGGAATGCGGAGGAGTACTGCCGTGATGGTCCCGCCGTAGGCAGCGCCGTAGAGGATCGCGGCGAGCATGATGATGGCGGTTGTCGCGTCCAGCCCGAAGGTGACGGGGATGAGGAGCGAGACGGCCGCGGCTGGGCCGAAGCCGGGGAGCACGCCGACGAGCATCCCTATGACGCAGCCGAGGAGCGCGAACAGCAGGTGCTCCGGGGTGAGGACGGTGATGAGTCCGCCGATGAGGACCGCCGCGACGAGGGGCATGAGCCCTGCGCCCACGCCGGTCTCGGCCGTGAGCCCGTAGCTGACGGCGGCGCCGCCGAAGGCGATGCCGGCCGCGACGCAGGCACCTGCGATGCCCCATTCGGCTCTGATTCTGTTCGATGACATCGTTGTCCTCCGCCTCTCTGCGGTTCGAATCCTGGTGTGCTCGGGAGGATGAAGCTCCCAGCGGTTCACTCTTGCGAGCGAACTTGCAACCTTGCACATGTGTGCAGGATTGTGGGAGAGTGTCAAGCAGAGCAAGAAAGCTGGCACTGTGTTGCAGTGAGTACCAGCGCTGCTCGCCAGCAGCATCCACTCAACGAGGAGTCCAGGTGAGTTTCAGATCCGTCATCGCCAGCAGCACCAAGCAGCTGAGCAGCTCGGAGCGCAAGGTCATGGCCGTCCTGCTCTCAGGAGAGCGTGTCTCGGAAGCACCGGCCGCCGAGGTCGCGCAGCGTGCGGGTACGCACGAGTCAACCGTGGTTCGCCTCGCACAGAAGCTCGGCTACCGCGGGTATCCGGACCTCCGAGCCGACCTGCAGCGCGACGAGGGGCAGGAACGGGCGGACCACGAGGCCCACATGCGTGCTGACTCCGGCCACGATCTCTACTCCTTCGCGAGTGACGAGGCCGCCGCGCTGGAGCGCCTCGCGAAGTACGTGCCGCAGGAGGTCATGGAGGCCGCGGCCAAGACCATCGACACCTCGAAGACCATCTACGTGTTCTCGGATGCGGACGACGAGCGTCCGCTGCGAGACCTCGCGGCCCGCAGAATGCGCCGACTCGGGTTCACCGTCGTGACCCTCGAGAACAGTGCCAAGGACCTCGCCGAGAACATGGTCGGCTTCGACTCCGACTCGACGCTCATCGCCTACGCCCTCCGGGAGGCATCCGTGCGGCTGGCGCCGCTCATGTCGGAATGCCAGCGGCGTGGGGGCAGGGTGGTGCTCATCAGCGACGTGCCCGGCTTCCACTTCCGTCCCAACCCCGACCACCTGCTCGCAGCTCCGCGAGGCGACGACAGCGGCTACCGCACGCCGCTCGTGCCTATCGCGCTGACCTATTCGCTGCAGCTTGCCGTCTTCCACCTAAACCGAACCCGCTACGGCGCGGTGCGCAGCCAGATCGATGACCTGACGCGTCACTTCGGCGGCGCCGAGGAGTCGCCCCGGCGTTCATGACCGGTCGGCGTCGCCCGGGGCGTCGTCGAGGCGGCCGTGGCGGCGACGGCGGGCAGCCTTGGCGCCTCGCGCTGAGCATCCAGGCCGCGCTCCTGCAGTCCGCGTGGGTCGGGGCGCGTCTCATGATCGGCTACAAGGCGGTCGAGCTGGGCGCGACCGGATTCGCGCTTGGCCTCGTTGCGGCCTCCTTCGCCGCGCCTGCGCTCGTCGCGGCGCTCCCCGTCGGGCGGCTCTCGGATCGGATGGGGGGGGGCGCCAAGGTGGCGCTGCTCGGAGTCGCCGTCTTCGTGACGGGACCCGTGCTTCTCTGTTGGGCCAGCGAACTCTGGATACTCGTCCTTGCCGCGACGACGACCGGCATCGGGAGTCTGTTCGTCATGATCGGGCAGCAGACATTCACGGCGCACCGTGGGCGCGACGGCTCGAGCGATGGGTCTTTTGCGGTCCTGACGACGGCGGCGTCCCTCGGGCAGCTCGTGGGGCCACCCGTGGTGACGTTGGCGGCCTCGTTCGGGGCGGCGAGTACAAGTGCACCGAATACCGTTGTCGGCGCGATCACGTGCATCGTCCTCCTGCTGCTTGGGCTGTTCGGCACGCCCACCCTGTTGAACGCTGACCGGCGGGCCGCCGCTGCGGCTCGCGAGGCGCAGGCCGGAGCTGCGCGGCAGGACGCGCGACCTGAACGGCGTCCCAAGCTGGCCGAGATCGGCAGGGGGAACGGACTCTGGCGTTCGGTCGCTGTGAGCGCAGCCGTGCTCGTGACTGTTGACCTGCTGTATACCTTCGTGCCGCTGTGGGCGACGGAGAAGGGGGTCTCGAGTGTCGCGGTCGGGATGCTGCTTGCCATCCGGGCCGTCGTGTCAGTGTTCTCGAGGGTTGGCTTGAGTCGTCTGGTCGCGAGGTTCGGGCGCAAACCGCTGCTGCTGGTGGCGATCGCGTGCGGTGTCGCGGCGCTCATCGCGTTGCCATTCATCGGAGCTTTCGGGGCGATCCCCGTGATGGTCGCCCTTGGTGTCGCGCTTGGACTTCCGCAGCCGCTCACGATGTCCTGGGTCGTGCGCATCACGCCGAAGTCCGTGCACGGCCAAGCGCTCGGCCTACGGATGACGGCCAACCGCCTCGCCCAGATCGTTTTACCGCTCGCGATCGGGACCGCGGCTGGCCCGCTCGGGATCAGCGTGATCCTGTGGGCGAATGCCGCGGTGCTCGCGACCGCCCTGATCATCGTCGGCGGTTCCGATATCGACGGCGCAACCGAACAGGACTGATGCGGGGCGGCGACTACTCGCCGACGCTCCCGTCGATGGACTCGCGCAGCAGGTCGGCGTGCCCGTTGTGGCGGGAGTACTCCTCGACCATGTGGATGAGGATCCACCGCAGCCGGGGGATGCGGCCGTCGGAGAAGCCGCTGGCGGCCGGATACTCGAGCCCACCCGCGCGGTAGGCCCGCTCTGCCGCGGCCCGCGCCCGCGTGACGGATGCCTCCCACTGAGCGAGGAGCTCGGCCGGGGTATCCCCGCCTGCGGTGTCCCACTCCCAGTCGGGGGTTGCCTTCCAGTCGACGGATGCCCACGGCTCACGTTGATCTTCGCCGAGCAGCACCACCCCGAACCAGTCGTCTTCGACGTAAGTGAGGTGCTTGACCAGGCCGCCAAGCGTCATGGTGCTCGGGGCAAGCGTCTTCGCCAGGTCTTCGGTGCTGAGTCCGGACACCTTCCACGCCAGCGTGGCCCTGTGGAAGTCGAGGAAGCCGTTCAGCGTCGACCACTCGTCCTCGCCGAGCGGCGGTTCGGGGCGGTTCTGCTCGTCGAAGATCGTCGTCATGTTTTTGAGTCTAGGGACACGCGCGAAGCGAAGGCCGGTCGCATCGGACTGCGCACGCACCTATGCGGAACCGCACCGAAGAACTGGTGCCCCTGGAGGGACTCGAACTGCCAACGGTGGCTAATCACTTGGGCACAGGTGGGTGCATGTGAGTGCCGGAATGGCGGGCCAATCCGCGGCCATGGGTCGTCCAGGATCATCCTGGGGATCTGGCTTCATCCTCGGGAGCACATCGCTAAGCACAACGCGGAGCACAACCACATCGCCCGCCGATCGATGCTGAAGAATGGGACGACCCCTGCCGCAACACCCAGGTCTCCGCGCGGTTCACCGTCGCGGCTATGCTCAGGCCACCGAACGACCCGTCTGACAGCCGGCGACATCCTCAGGAGCGAACGATGACCGAGACACTAGCCAAGCCTCGCAACAGGACACCGATCTTCATCGCGGTCATCGTTGCTCTCATCGCGGCGGTACTCGTGCTCGCCTTCCTGGCCTTCGCGCCGAAGACATCAGCTGGCGTTGCAGATGCCACACCTGCACCTTCCGAGACGCCCCTCGGCGGGGCACCGTTCACACACGAGCCGGATCCGAGCGACCCTCACGCGATCACCGTCACCTACCCGGCGGGATACGCACCGACGTACACGGGCGTCGACTGGACCGAGGGCAAGCCGATGGAGCTCGTGCTGCCCCTGGTGCAGGATGCCTACCAGCTGCAGATCATCGACTCCAAGGGCAACCAGGTTCAGCAGAACGCGGAGCACTACACCGTGCATGGCATCGAGTACGGCGAGGGTGGCGGAGTGGTCATGAACGCGTCACGAGCCGGCTGGGAGAAGCAGCACCAGCTCGAGGACACGTACCGGCCAACACCCGAGGACCGCCTCACGATCGTCGCGGTCGACGCAAACGGGAGCGCGGTCGACACCTACGCGCTGAATTACGTGGTCCTGAGCGAGACCTACGAGATGGAACCGTCAGGTGCGCAGACCACGACGCTCCTCGTGGAGCCGAACAAGGAATACACCAAAGGAGAGTAGCTCACTGTCGGTGGTCGGTGCGAGCATCCCCGTCATGAACGAACCAGCCGTGCAGGTCACCGCCGAAGTCGCCCTCGAGTCCCTGGGCCTGCGGTGCGAGACGGTCGCCGAGCGGGGCGACTCGAAGTGGACGAAGCGCATCGTCTGCTGGCGGCCCGTCGCGACCCGACCCGTCGACGGCATTTCGTGGTTGCTCTGGGGTGAGACTCCCCCTCTGCGCGAAGTGGACGGCGAGCTCGTCCCGGCGCCCGTCACGGTCGACGGGGACACGTACGAGCCGATCCTCCTCGAACCGCTCGAAGTGTTCGACGCCTGGTTGGACATGCTGCAGTGGGTCACCGAGGGCGACGTGCGCGCAGAGGTGCGGCACGCGCTCGAGGTCGGGACCATGACCGAAAAGGAATGGGCGATCTCGCAAGCCCGATCGCAGATCCGCGGAACCGTGACACTCGAGGGCGACGCGGCCGCTGCCGACAAACTCTGCTCGGAGCTGTCGATCGCATTGCTGGAAATGCTGTTGCGAGCGACGAGGAAGAAGGGATGGTGAGTTCTCCACAGCCCCGTCACGGGGCTTCTCGCGCCGCTACGCTCCCGGCATGGACGACGACCTGATCGGCTGGCCGAAGTGCCCGCGCTGCCTCGTGCAACTCAACATGACAGCGCCGCCGCAGTGCCCCGTGTGCGGGGTCGTGGTTACCTCGTAGAACGACGAAACCGCCCCACCTCCCGAAGGAGATGGGGCGGTTCCGTGCGACCATGACTAGGCGGCTACGAGCGAATACTGTCCGATGCGCGTGTTGAAGGGCGAATCCGAGCTAGGGATCGCATCGAGCAAGTTCCGAGCATTAAGGGAGTCGTAGACCATGCCGATCTCGAGGTTGGCATCCAAGCCCTGCAGCGCAATTGCCTCGACAGGGACGTCCTCTCCCTTGACCGTCGAACCTGCAAGAGTGTAGATCTTCTCCTCGCGGCGGATCAGTACGAACAGCTGCTGCGCACCATCCTGGCGCCGCATCATCGCTCGAACCTCACTCACCGTGCTCTCCCACTCACATGCGATGAGAGGCGTCGTTGGCGTGAAGCCGCTGGCGCGTAAGCGCTTCTTGTTCTCTCCGTTGGAGAGGTAGCGCATCACGAATTTGGCTGTCTTGCGCCGTTCGGCGCTCATCTCAGTCATTCACTCCACCTCCGAAGATGTTCTTGCCAGTGGTCGAACATGTCGTCATAGCAGAACTCATACGATTCGTTCACTGTATCCCACGCGGTGCCATCGCTCCTGATCTCCGCGATGACTGTTCGGTTCTGATCTTCGCCCTCTTGCGTGTACTGATGCTTGTGCACTTCACTGTGACAGCAGTCGTACCGTGCGATGTGATCGTACTTGCCAACAGTCTCCTCCGACCGATGGGTCAACGCGAAGTCTACGACTTTCCCCTTGTAGCCCCACTGGACGATGTACACAGACTGCCCCGGGGCGTCACCCAGAGTCAGGGCGCAGTCCATTTCCAACTCCGCGTTGACGGGACGCTTGTACACCCAGTCCACGTCTTCGATGGCAGTCTTCAGGGCTTCCCGAGTCTCGCGCCTACTGTCGCGCTGAGCGTCCCGGCCAAAATTACGTGGCATAGAAACGAACCCTAGCGGGCAACGTCGTTAACTGGAAGCACCGCCCCCTCCCGCGAAGCGTCGTCCCGGGTGTCCGGGATCGCTTCAGCGAGAGGGGGCGAAGCTGTAAAGAACGGCTGTTGGATTATTCGCGATCTATGCAGGCGGCGTCAGCGGCCGGCGGTGAAGCTGGCGTTGCCGATCGACGTGGCGACGGACAGGATCGTCGCGACGCCAGTGACGGAAGCCACACCGAGCCAGTTGATGCCTTCCACGCCCACGGCGGGGATGAGG
>NZ_JACHWJ010000005.1 GCF_014191305.1 Pseudoclavibacter helvolus
CGCACTCTCGCCCGTTGCCGCAGGCATCCCAGTCGAGGTCCTGCTCGTAGAACGCCTGGATGCTCGGCTCAAGCCCGGTCGGGATGACGTCGACGTCCTCCTGCGGGCCGCTCCCCCCTCCGGAGCCGCCGCCTGCGAGCGTTGTGATGAGCGTGCATCCGCTGAGCACGAAGATCGCGGCGCCAGTCAGGAGCGAGGCGCCGATGCCGCGCGACGCGACGCGACGACGGGTGGTCGGTGTCTTCATGATGCTCCCTGTTGCTTCGGCGTCCAGCTGATCAAGAATGCCTCCAGGACAAGCGCGACGGGCACGTTTGCGGCGAGTCGTGCTCTGGCCTTGCTGACCGCGTCGATGCTCGTGAGCACGTCGTCCGAGCTGCGGGAGTTCGTCGCTGCTTCCAGTTCGTGTCTTCTGTGCTCGTTGACGAGCTCGACCGGCAGCTGGAGTTGGAGCATGAGCAGGTCGCGCAGGAGGGAGACGGAGTCGGTGAGGATGCGGTCGATCGCGTCGACCTGGCCGCGCTTGGCCCTGCGCTTCTGGTGCTCCTCGAGCTCGCGGATCTGCCCTCGAAGCTGCCTCGGCACCGCCTGCCCCGGCGTGAGCCCGAGCGACAGGAATGCCGCGGCCCGCTCCTTGTCGTCGCGGTCCGCCGCGTTGGCGGTCGCGTCCTCGTCGGCGATCGTAACGAGCTGCGCGGCCTTGCGGACGGCATCGCCGGTCGTGCGGATGTCGAGGAGGCCGTCGAGCGACGCGTCGCGCCGCCCCCAGGCTTCCTCGCTGGTGGCAAGCCGCTTGGCCATGCCGACGTGGCTCTGAGCCTCGCGCGCCGCGCGGAGGGCGATGTCCGGTTCGATGCCGTCGCGTCGCACAAGCAGCCCAGCGACGTCGCGCACCTCTGGCACGCGCAGGCGGACGCTGCGCACGCGCGAGCGGATCGTGGGCAGCAGGTCGGCCTCGCTCGGCGCGCAGAGCACCCAGACCGTCGACTCCGGCGGCTCCTCGATGGCCTTGAGCAGGGTGTTCGACGTGCGCGCCACCATGCGGTCTGCGTCCTCGACGATGATGACCCGGTAGCGCCCCGTCATGGGCGACATCGATGCGCGTTCCACGAGCTCACGCGCCGTCTTGATGTCGAGTTGCACGGTCTCAGTGACGACTGCCGTGAGGTCAGGGTGCGAGCGAGCACGCACCTGCACGCAGGACGGGCACACCCCGCATCCGTCGTTCGGGCACAGGAGCGCTGCCGCGAAGGCGTAGCCCATGTTGCTCCGACCTGAACCTGGAGGGCCGGTGATGAGCCAGGAGTTGGTCATGCCACTTGTATCGACGGCGCCTCGCTTGGAGGCCTTTGCCGCGTTCGTGAACAGGGCGATGGCGTCATCTTGACCTGAGAGGTCGTCCCACACGGTCATGGCTAGACGCCTGCCGGTCGCCGCTCGAGGAGCTCGGCGACGCGGGTGCGGATGCGTTCGGCCACGTGCTCGCGCGGCTGAGTTGCGTCTATCACGAGGAACCTGTCGGGGTCTGCGGATGCGAGGCCGAGGAAGGCCGTGCGCACGGAGTCGTGGAAGGCTTTCGATTCGGCTTCGAGCCTGTCGTAGGTGCCACGGGTGGCGCCGATGCGTCGGCGCCCCTCCTCCGGGTCGAGGTCGAAGAGCACCGTGAGGTCTGGGAGCAGACCGCGCGCCGCCCACAGCGAGAGGTCCCTGACCTCGTCGGCACCAAGTTCGCGCCCAGTGCCCTGGTAGGCGATCGACGAGTCGAGGTAGCGGTCCTGCACCACGATTTCGCCGCGCTCGAGCGCCGGGCGGACGACGGTCGCGATGTGGTGCGCGCGGTCGGCGGCGTACAGGAGTGCCTCTGCTCGCGCATCCATGTGCCCCTTTCGGTGCAGCACGAGCTCGCGAATGTCGGCGCCGAGGTCGGTGCCGCCGGGTTCGCGGGTGCGCACGACCGTCTTGCCGAGCGAGGTCAGCCAGTTCTCGAGCAGGCCAGAGTGCGTCGACTTACCTGCCCCGTCGCCGCCCTCGAGCGTGATGAAGAGACCCGTCATTCGGTGGTTGCTGCTTCGCTGGCCTTGGCTGCCGGCTTCTTGGCCGGTGCGCGCTTGGCCGCTGGCTTCTTCGCCGCCGTCGTCTTGGCGGCCGCAGACTTGGCGGCGGGCTTCTTCGCAGCCGGCTTCTTGGCTGCTGGCTTCTTCGCCGCCGTCGTCTTGCGCTTCACCGGTCCCTTGGCACGCTTGTCGGCGAGCATCTGCACGGCCTCCTCGAACGTGACGTCCTCGGGGTTCGCGCCCCGTGACACCGTCACGTTCGTCTCGCCGTCGGTCACGTATGGGCCGAAGCGGCCGTCCTTGATCTTGATCGGCTTGCCACTCACCGGGTCGGCTTCAAATTCCTTGATGGCCGCCTTTGTGGTGCGAGCGCCATACTTCGGCTGCGCGAAGAGCTCGTGCGCCGCCTCGAGCGTCACCGTGAAGATCTCATCCTCGCTGGTGAGCGACCGCGTGTCGGTGCCCTTCTTCAAGTACGGGCCGTAGCGGCCGTTCTGTGCCGTGATCTCGGCGCCCGTCTCGGAGTCCGCGCCGACCACGCGCGGCAGCTCGAGCAGCCCGATGGCCTGCTCGTAGGTGACCTGCTCCGGGATCATCGACTTGAAGAGCGACGCCGTGCGCGGCTTGTCGGCAGCGGCGGCCTTCTTGGCGCGCGGCTTCTTCACGGGTCGACCCTCGGCTGCTGCGGCCTTCGCTTCGGCTTCCTCTGCGAGCGCCTTCGCTTTCGCCTCCGCTTCAGCGGCCGCTTCCTCTGCCTCAGACGGGCCTTCGGTCACGTACGGTCCGAATCGGCCATCCTTCACGAGGATGCGCTTGCCGGTCTCGGGGACGACGCCGAGGACGCGGTCGGTCTGGATGGGGGCCTCGACGAGTTCGACAGCCTTCTCGGCCGTCAGCTCATCTGGAGCGAGGTCCTCGGGAACGTTGACGCGGCGGGGAGTCTCGCCTTCCGTCTCCGGCGCGACCTCGAGGTAGGGGCCGTAGCGGCCGATGCGAAGGACGATGCCCTCTGCGAGCGGCGTGGAGTTGATCTCGCGCGCATCGATCTCGCCGAGGTTGTCGATGACACCACGGAGCCCCTTGTGGTCTTCCGTGCCGAAGTAGAACCCACGCAGCCAGTCGTTGCGCTGCTCTGAGCCGGCGGCGATCCGGTCGAGGTCACCCTCCATCTGCGCCGTGAAGTTGTACTCGACGAGGTCGTGGAAGTGCTCTTCGAGGAGGCGAACCACGGAGAAGGCGGTCCAGCTGGGGACAAGGGCGCTGCCGCGGGGCGCGACGTAGCCGCGGTCGATGATGGTGGAGATGATGGACGCGTACGTGGAGGGGCGGCCAATGCCGAGCTCGTCGAGGGTCTTGACGAGGCTTGCTTCCGTGTAGCGCGGCGGCGGGCTCGTCTCGTGGCTCTTCGCCTCAGCCGTCTCGGGGTCGAGCTTCTGCCCCTTCGTGAGCGGCGGTAGCTTGGCCTCGGCGGTGGTCGAGTCGTCGCGGGCCTCATCCTTGCCCTCCTCGTAGGCGGCGAGGAAGCCCCGGAAGGTGATGACGGTGCCTGATGCCTGGAACTCCGCGACCCGGCTCGTGACCGTGCCCTGAGCGTCAGACACGTCGACCGGAGATGCGTCGATCGTGACGGTCGCCGTCTGGCCCTTGGCGTCCGCCATCTGCGAGGCGATCGTGCGCTTCCAGATGAGGTCGTAGAGCTTGAAGTCGTTGGGGCTGAGCTTGGGGCGGAGCTCGCTCGGCAACGCGAACGTAGACCCGGCCGGCCTGACGGCCTCGTGCGCCTCCTGGGCGTTCTTCGACTTGGAGCCGTAGAGGCGAGGGGACGCGGGAACGGTCTCTGCACCGTAGAGCTTGGCCGCCTGCGTGCGTGCGGCGTTGAGCGCCTGCGACGAGAGCGAAGAGGAGTCGGTACGCATGTACGTGATGTAGCCGTTTTCGTACAGCGACTGCGCGACGCTCATCGTCTGGCGTGCGGTGAAGCGCAGCTTGCGCGCAGCTTCCTGCTGCAGCGTCGACGTCGTGAACGGCGCGGCGGGACGGCGCGTGTACGGCTTGGACTCGACCGAGGAGACGGTGACAGGGACGGTGCCCGCAGCGAGCTGCACGGTCAACGTCGTCGCCTCGGCCTCACCGAGAATCACGGACGAGTTCTTGAGCACACCGTGGTCGTCGAAGTCGCGCCCGGTTGCCACGCGCTCGCCGTCGAGCTTCGTCAGGCGGGCCACGAAGGCGGAGCCTTCCTTGCCCTGCTCTGGTGCGAAGCGAGCTTCGACACCCCAGTAGCTGGCCTTCACGAATGCAAGGCGCTCACGCTCGCGGTCGACGATGAGACGGGTTGCCGCCGACTGAACGCGACCGGCGGAGAGGCCGGGGCCGACCTTGCGCCACAGCACGGGCGACACCTCGTAGCCGTAGAGGCGGTCGAGGATGCGCCTGGTCTCCTGGGCGTCGACGAGGTGGACGTCGATGTCGCGGGTGCGGTCCTTCGCGGCTTCGATCGCCTCGCGGGTGATCTCGTGGAACACCATGCGCTTGACGGGGACCTTCGGCTGCAGCACCTGGAGAAGGTGCCACGCGATGGCTTCTCCTTCGCGGTCCTCATCAGTTGCGAGGATGAGCTCGTCCGCATCCTTCAGAGCTCGCTTGAGCTCGGCGACGGTCTTTTTCTTCTGTTCGGAGACCACGTAGTACGGCTCGAACCCGTTGTCGACGTCGACGCTGAACTTCCCGAGCGAGCCCTTCTTGAGCTCTGGCGGGAGGTTCTTGGGCTCGATGAGGTCGCGAATGTGGCCGACAGAAGCGAGCACGGTGTAGTCATCACCGAGATACTGCGAGATGCTCTTCACTTTGGTCGGCGACTCGACGATGACCAGTGTGTTGCTGCCTGACACAAGCGTTCCTTGGATGGGTCTGCGTGCTTTCGCACGACGATTCCGGCTGGCCGGAGTGATGTGGGGGCTGTTGCCACCCGTCGTCGTCATTATATGGACGGGCTGGCTGGACGGAAGGCCTCCAACTGCTGGCGGCTCCGCCTCACGACTTCTCATTTCGGCGGCGGTCCTGCCCTCGACGGTTCCGAAAAGACGAACGGGCCGGACTTTACACGAACTCGCACAACGGCCTCACGGCCGCTGACCGTGCACTCCACGAGGAATGCCCCGTTCGCTCTCACGACTCGGGCCGCTTCGGAGCACGGTTCGCCGCTTCTGAGGCCAGAGGCGACATCGGCGGCGGCAAGTGCGCCAGCATCGGCCGCGGCCTGCGCCGACTGCCTCGCCGGGAAGGCGGCCAGCACGCTGACCGCCCCCACGGTGACGGCCAGGATGAGCAACGCCACTGCGAGTACGACGACGCCGCCGGCCCCGCGCTCCCCGCTCAGGCCTGCGGCGCTCATCGACCCCCGCCAAGCGCGCAGGCCCGGGCGGCCACGCGAATCGGGAGCTCGCGCTCGCCGAGTTCGAGCGATGTGGATGCGCGTGCGCAGACCAGGTCGTCCGGTCGACTGATCTCAAGCTCTGCGGATGGCACCAGGGCAAGGACGTTGTCGCGCGCGACCTCCTCATCGTCTCCTCTTGCGATGAGCCGCACCGCGTCGGCAACGGCGTCTTGGAGCCGGACCTGCACCACAACGCCCTGGAGCCCGGCGAGGCAGAACGCGAGCAGCAGGACGATGGCGGGTGCGACGATGGCGAACTCCGCCGTCGCGGACCCCCTGGCCGACGCCGGGCGCCATCGCAACACCCGGCGCATCATTCGTCCAGCGTGAGGGCGGTCCGGATGATGTTCTCGAGCATCCCCCGCACCTCGTCGCTCTGCATGATGACGACGAGCAGCCCCGCGAAGGCGACAGCCGCCATCGTGGCGATCGCGTATTCGGCGGTCGCGGCTCCTTCCTCGTCGCGAAGTCGGCGGTGGACCCCGAGCAGTCGGGCGTTCGATCGCTCGATGAGGTTCTGGATCTGGAACATGGGTGTACCTCTCTTATTACGTATTGCCAGTTCGAATTCGGCACGAGCGTCCGGGGCGGCTCAGGGCGAGACATTGACAGACACGGCCTAGAGCTGCGAGATGGTCTGGGTCACGACGGCGAGGATGAGCGGCGCGACGCCGAGCAGCAGGAAAGCGGGGAGCACGCAGAGCCCGAGTGGCAGCATGAGGCGCACGCCGAGCTCGGTCGCATTTCTGCTCGACACCGAACGCGCATCGCGACGCTCGAGGGCCGCTTCACTGCGGAGGAGCGACGCCGCGGGTACGCCTGCCTCTCGGGCGAGAGTCAGCACGCGCTCGACTCGGCTCTCGGCGGGCGGCTTCCGCGCGCGGTGAAGCCGAGTGCCGGCGAGACCCGCGTCTTCGAGGACTCGACGCACGTGGAGCAGCACTGCGAGCGCGGAGGCGCCCCCGAGCATGCCGAGCGCCGTCAGGTCGAGAGCGAGGCCGGGCAGGGGTTCTCGTCTCGACGCCGCCGCAATGAGTGCCCGGTTCCAGAGCTGGGCGGCGAGCATGAGCGCGAGGCCTCCTGCAAGGCACGCGAGGCCGATCGGCGTCCCGAGGAGAATCCCGAGGCTGTCGAAACCGAGGGCGAGGCCCAGCAGCACGCCGACGGCGGGCAGGCCCATGACGAGACGGGCCGCGCTGCTCGGGCCTGCGAGCGCGAGCTCCACCTCGCGCTCGGCCGCACCGAAATCACGGAAGGTCTGGGCCAGATCGGAGAGGCCCCGCGCGAGCGGCGCCCCGGTGCGCTCCGCGAGCGACCAGGCGCATCCGAGAGCTCGCCAGCTCGACTGGTCGTGGTCCCGCAGGATGGCCCCGACGCTCAGCCCCGCGCGCATGCCCCTCGCAACACTCACCTCGACGGGTTCGATCTCTCCTGCTCGGCCCTGCAAGGTGCCAGTGAGCCGTGCCCTCAGTCGGGCCTCGCCCCTCAGCGCGCGCCGCGCCCACCCGCTGTGGTCAGGCAGACGCGGATGCTCGAAAGCCGCGAAGCTCGCGACGTGCTGCCAAGCGGAGACCGGCGTCGCGCCTCCCGCGAGCAGCGCCGCGAGCCGTTCGACGACCGCGGCGGCGTGTTCCGCAGCGTCGACGTCGCGCCGCGTCATGGTCGCCCCGGATCTCGACGGCGCCCGGCCTCAGGACCGCCGGCGAGCGACGGCGCGATGGTCGTGACGTTCCCTGTCTTCTTCGACTCGCGGCCCTTGACCGAAACGACGGCAAGACGACCGGCGTCGTCGAGGAGGAACTCTCCGATGTCTGCGAGCCTTCTGTTACCTGCCGCCGTGCGTTCGACGTGCATCACAAGATCGATCGCGCTCACCGTCTGCCGAGCCACCGCATCCTGCGTCATCCCCGCGAGCGCGCCGAGCGCCTCGAGCCGAGACGGCACGTCGGCGAGTGAGTTCGCGTGGAGCGTGCCCGCGCCGCCGTCGTGGCCGGTGTTGAGCGCAGCCAGCAGTTCCCTGAGCTCGGCGCCACGGCACTCTCCGAGCACAAGGCGGTCAGGGCGCATGCGCAGCGACTCGCGCACCAGACGCTCGAGTGGCACGCTCCCCGCTCCCTCGATGTTCGCCTGCCTCGCCTCGAGCGAGACGCTGTGGGGATGCGCGATGCGGAGCTCGGCCACGTCCTCGATCACGATGATGCGGTCTCGCGGGTCGGCCTCCGAGAGCATGGCGGAGAGGAACGTCGTCTTGCCGCTGCCTCCAGCTCCCGTGACAAGCACGTTCGCTCGCGCTCGCACCGCCTCTCGGACCAGCTCCTCGGCTCCCGGGGAGAAGAACGCCTGCCGGTCGAGCTGCGCGATCGTGAGCTGGCGCACCCTCGGCGCCCTGATCGAGAGGAGGGTGCCGGAGATCGAGACGGGTGGGAGCACGGCGTGCACGCGAATTCCATCCGCGATCCGCACATCGACGCACGGCGCAGACTCATCGAGGTGCCTGCCGCCTGCTGCGACGATTCGGACGGCGAGCTCACGAAGCGCGCGCTCGCTCGGTGCGAGCCAGGACTCCTCTCGCTCTGCGCCCCTCCCGCGGTCGACGTAGAGCCCGTCGGCACCGTTGACGAAGAGGTCGGTCACTTCGCCGTCTGCAACGAACGCCGCCAGGGGGCCGAACGCATCCGCTTGGCCTCGCGTCAGCGAGCGCACGGGGCGCGCCGTGCCATCGTAGAGGGCTGCCCGCGGCGGCAGCGTGAGTGACGCCGCCCGTTGAGCCGCCGGACGTGCGACGAAGCGCTGAGCGGACGCAGGACCAGGAGCTGAGCCGTATGACATGCCCGAAGCGTAGGAACACCGGGCACCTCATGGTGTGGCGGGCATCTTCGCTGTGGAGTGCGCGTTCTGCACAGGGCCGAGGTCGTCAGAGTCGCATCGCGCCAGCACGGCCGGACGCGCCGTGCGCGGGCGTCGCGCAGTTAACTGAAGAGGCGCCCGGACAGGGGGATATCCGAGCGCCTCAGCTCATGCAGCGTTCAGGGGGGGTTGATTGCTGCAGAGCCACGATAGTTGCGACAGAGAGCGAAACCATCGATGTCCATCCTAGTGCTGCGTGTCGTTAGTTCCTAAACGGTTTGTGTTTGGGAGAATGTGGAATGGCGAATTCTCCTGCTGCGGCTCTGCTACTCCCTGACGTGGATCGTGTTGAGTTGGTGTCGTGGGCTCGGTCGACGAGTATTCGTGCGGGCCTGTCGATGCGAGCGCGGATCGTGCTGCTCGCCTCGGAAGGTGTCGCGAACTCGCGGATCGCGGCCGAGGTTGGGACTACGACGACCTCGGTGTGGAAGTGGCGGAAACGGTATGCCGAGGCCGGAATTGCGGGGCTCTCCGATGCGCCGCGCTCTGGCCGGCCGAAGCATCTCGATCATGCCGAGATCGTGGCAGCGACCTTGACGGCCCCGCCGAAGAAGTACGGCGTGACACATTGGTCCTCGCGCCTGCTCGCGCAGCGCCTGGGGGTTGGGAACGCGACGGTGGCCAGGGCGTGGCGGGAGTACGGGGTGCAGCCATGGAAGTCGGAGACGTTCAAGTTCTCGACCGACCCGGAGCTCGTCGGGAAGGTCACCGACGTTGTCGGCTTGTATCTCGCGCCGCCCGAGAACGCGATCGTGCTCTGCGTGGACGAGAAGTCCCAGATCCAGGCCCTTGACCGGACCGCACCCATGCTGCCGATGCGGATCGGGGACACCGAGAAGCGCACGCATGATTACAAGCGCCACGGCACGACCACACTGTTCGCTGCATTAGACGTCGCGACCGGACACGTCACCGGAGCGGTCAAACCCAAGCATCGCCGGCAAGAGTTCCTCTCGTTCCTCCGGCAACTCGACCGCGCCTACCCGGAACGGGACCTGCACCTCGTGATGGACAACTACGCCACCCACAAAACGCCAGAGGTCAAGACCTGGCTCGAGAAACGACCCCGCTTCCACGTTCATTTCACGCCGACGTCCGGGTCGTGGTTGAACTTGGTCGAGGTGTGGTTCGGGATCATCGACCGGCAAGCGATCCGTCGCGGGATTTTCACCTCGGTGAAAGACCTCAACGCGAAGATCCGGCAGTTCATCACTGGCTGGAACGACCGAAAGCACCCATTCGTCTGGACCAAGACCAGCGACGAGATCCTCGCGAAAGCGAACCGTCAACCAACTTCAGAAACGCGACACTAGTACATATTTCGTCCGGAAAAGTATCCATGCCCCTCGCAATCGAAAAAGTTCGACCACAGCCCGCGCTTCCGCATGGAATCACGGATCTGGTCGCGCTTTTCACTCGCGACACGCCGAGCGAATGCCCATCCGGGTGGCACAGAATTCGGGATGTTTGGCACAGATCACGATTCACTTCTTGTCCGAGCCGCACGACTCGGTGGGCCGTAAGCCCCTCGCCAATCCCCCCGAAAGGCGGGAGTCGCGGCACATGCTGGCTCCGTAGACTGCTGGCACGCTGCGCCGCAACGAGGCGGTGCCGGATCGCAATGACGCGAAAGGACCTGTGGTGGCTGACAAGATCGAACACCTCCTGGAAGACCTCGAGACCTTCCCGCCAAGCGACGACTTCACGTCCTCCTCCCCCGTGCCCGCAGACCTCGCGGCACGCGCAGAAGAAGACAGACTCGGTTTCTGGGCTGACCAAGCCAGGGAACTTCACTGGTCGACGCCGTTCACCGAGGTCCTCGACTGGAGCGACGCCCCCTTCGCCAAGTGGTTCGGCGACGGCATGCTCAACGCGAGCTTCAACTGCGTCGACCGTCACGTGATCGCCGGCAACGGCGACCGCGTCGCGATCTACTGGGAGGGCGAGCCCGGCGACAAGCGCACCATCACCTACGCCGACCTGCTCGGAGAGGTGAAGCGAGCCGCGAACCTACTCGAGAGTCTTGGCGTGACTGCGGGGGATGTCGTGGCGATCTACATGCCGATGATCCCCGAGACTGTCGTCGCGATGCTCGCCTGCGCGCGCATCGGCGCCGTTCACTCGGTCATCTTCGGTGGTTTCAGCGCCGACTCGATCCGCAGCCGCGTCGAGGACGCGAACGCCAAGCTCGTCATCACGAGCGACGGCAGCATACGCAAGGGGCGGGTCTTCCCGCTCAAGGAGACCGTGGATGCGGCGCTCGAGGCGGAGGGGCACACCGTCAAGCACGTGCTCGTCGTCCGTCGCGCCGACAACGACCCGACGCTCACCCCCGGGCGAGACCTGTGGTGGCACGAGGAGATCGCACAGGTCAGCGACGAGCACGTCGCCAAGCCCTTCCCCGCCGAGCACCCCCTGTTCATCCTGTACACCTCGGGGACCACTGGGAAGCCAAAGGGGCTGCTGCACACCACGGGCGGGTACCTGACGCAGACATCCTTCACTCACCGCACGATCTTCGACCTCAAACCGGAGCAGGACGTCTACTGGTGCTCCGCCGATGTCGGCTGGGTTACCGGCCACAGCTACTTCGTCTACGGCCCGCTTGCCAACGGTGCGACGCAGGTCATGTACGAGGGCACGCACGACACCCCCGACCTGGGCCGCTGGTTCGACATCATCGAGCGGTACGGCGTCACGATCTTCTACACGGCACCCACCGCCATCCGCGGCTACATGAAGTCGGGCAGGCAGATTCCCGCGAAGTACGACCTCTCGTCCATCCGTCTCCTCGGCTCGGTGGGCGAACCGATCAACCCTGAGGCCTGGGCCTGGTACCGAGAAGTCATCGGCGGCAACAGGGTCCCGGTGGTCGACACGTGGTGGCAGACCGAGACGGGCGCCATCATGATCTCCGCGATCCCGAGCCAGGTCGCCCTGAAGCCTGGCGCAGCGCAGGTTCCAGTGCCCGGCGTGGTTGTCGAGGTCGTCGACGACAAGGGCGAGCGCGTCAACCCAGGCGAGATGGGCCTCCTCACGATCACGGAGCCCTGGCCATCCATGACGCGCGGCATCTACGGCGACCGCAAGCGGTTCATCGAGACCTACTGGTCGCAGTTCCCTGGCCGCTACTTCGCGGGCGACGGAGCGGGTGTCGACAAGGACGGGCATCTGTGGCTGCTCGGCCGGGTTGACGACGTCATGAACGTCTCGGGCCACCGGCTCTCAACCACCGAGATCGAGTCGGCGCTTGTCGACCACCCGTTTGTCGCCGAGTCGGCGGTCGTCGGCGCGAGCGACGAGACGACCGGCCAGGCCGTCGTCGCGTTTGTCGTCCTGAAGGAGAGCAAGAAGGCGGAGATCGAAGCGTCGGATGCGCCACAGGTGCTGCGCTCGCACGTGTCGTCGAAGATCGGTGCGATCGCGCGTCCTCGTCAGGTGTACGTCGTCGCGGAACTCCCGAAGACCCGCTCAGGCAAGATCATGCGCCGCCTGCTGCGGGACGTGGCGGACGGCAAGGCCGTCGGTGACACCACAACCCTCACCGACGCCTCCGTGATGTCGGCGATCTCGGCCGGAGTCACATCCGGAACCGCAGACGACGACTGACCGGAGCGGCCGCGACGACGCAACCACCGCGCGCGCTGGAACGACCGAAGCCCTGCACCTCTCGGAAGAGGGATGCAGGGCTTCGGCCTGTGTAGCTGCTCGGTTGACAGCTTCGTGAAGAGCTCGCTACTCGTACGCGACGATGAGGTCGACCTCGACGGGCGAGTCGAGCGGCAGAACGGCCACGCCGACGGCTGCGCGAACGTGCGTACCCGCGTCGCCGAAGGCGAGCCCGAGCATCTCGGAGACCCCGTTGGCGACAAGCGGCTGCTCGGTGAAGTCTGGCGCGGAGGCGACGTAAACGGTGACCTTCACGACGCGCGTGACGCGGTCGAGGTCGCCGATGACCGACTTGATCGCCGCGAGGGCGTTGAGGCCGGCGAAGGCAGCGAACTCGATGGCGTCGTCGCGAGGCACCTCAGCGCCGACCTTTCCCGTCTCTGGGAGGGCTCCCTCGATGAAGGGCAGCTGGCCGGACGTGTAGACGAGGCCGCCGTGCTCGACGGCAGGGACATAGGCGGCGACCGGGGCAGCGACCGGTGGGACCGCGAGCCCCATTGCGCCGAGACGCTCTTCAACCTGGCTCATGCTTGCTCCCCTGCGATCGGACGCTTCATGTAGGCGACTGATCCGCCCTCGGCATTCGTGGAAACCTGCACCAGTTCCCAGCCCTGAGCACCCCAGTTGTTGAGGATGACAGTGGGGGTGTGCAACGGGAGCGGGGTGATGAAATATTCCCACTTCTGCATGGACGTCCTCCTGTGCGGTGAGCGCTCAGGCATCTCATGGGGTTCTCATTGAACACTCCTGAAGACGCCGCAAGCGGGTGTGACTTACCCTTGATCCTATGTCTGTCACGAATCCAGGGGCGCCCAAACGCAACATTCTGGGTGGCCTCCTAGGGCTGCTCGGGATGAGCGGAGTCGCGGGCGTGCTCGTCACGGCCATGATCACCCCACTTATAGCCGTCACCGGTGTCGCCGCGAACAGCACGATCTCGCTGTTCGAGAACCTGCCGACGTACCTCGAGATCGGCTCGCTTCAGCAGAAGACCGAGCTGTACGCCGCCAACGGACAGAAGTTCGCCGAGTTCTACAACCAGAACCGCGAGGAAGTCCCGCTCGACCAGATCTCCCCATACGTCGCACAGGCTGCGATCTCGGTGGAGGACCCGCGCTTCCGTGAGCACGGCGGCGTCGACGTCATCTCCGCCGCACGCGCGCTCGCGCAGTCCGTGATCGGCGATGGCGCGGCAGGCGCATCCACCATCACGATGCAGTACGTCCGCAACGTGCGCGTGCAGACGGCAGAAGCGATCCCCAACGAAGAGGAGCGCGACAAGGCCTACCTCGAGGCGACCGAGACGACGACCGGGCGCAAGCTCCAGGAGATGCGCCTCGCGATCGGCGTCGAGAAGCAGTTCTCCAAGGACGAGATCCTCCAGGGCTACCTCAACATCGCCCTGTTCGGTGGCACGACCTACGGCATCGAGTCGGCCGCGCAGCGCTACTTCGGCAAGTCGGCGCTCGACCTGAACCTTCAGGAGTCGGCGAGCCTCATCGCGATCGTGCAGGAGCCGAACGCCTACCGCCTCGACGTGCCAGAGAACATCGAGGCGAACAAGGTCCGCCGCGACTACATCCTCATGCGCATGATGGAAGAAGGCGCGATCGACCAGGCGACCTACGAGGCGACCGTTGCGACGCCCGTCGAGCCTCACCCCACGGAGCCGAAGCACGGCTGCGGCGCGGCTGAGGGCAACGCCCAGTACTTCTGCGACTATGTCAGGCTCGTGATGGTGCAGGACCCGGCGTTTGGCGAGACCTACGAGGAACGGCAGTTCAACTTCCAGACCAAGGGCTACCAGATCCACACGACCCTCGACCTCGACATGCAGGCGCAGGGGCAGGCGACGATGGCCTCGGCGGTCCCCGCGTACGTGGACGGCATGGACATGGGATCGGCCGCCTCCATGGTTGAGGAAGGCACGGGACGAGTCCTCATGATGGTCCAGAACACTGCGTTCGGGGACACGGAGGAGCTGGCCGCCCAACCGGGCTACACCTCGGTGAATTACAACACCGACTACGACTTCGGCGGATCGACGGGCTTCCAGGTCGGATCGACCTACAAGATGTTCACGCTCGCCGAGTGGCTGGCGTCTGGGAAGTCCCTCAACGCCTCGGTGAATGCCAAGGACCGGGCGTTCAACCTCATCAACTTCCAGAACTCCTGCCTCGGCGCCGACGGCGGCTCCTGGTCGCCCACGAACGACGGTGGGCAGAAGGTCAACAACGTCTCCGTCCGACAGGCGACCTCGTCCTCGATCAACACGGCGTACGTCGCGATGGCCGAGCAGCTCGACCAGTGCCGCATCCGTGACACTGCCATGGCCATGGGCGCGCACCGCGCCGATGGCGCCGTGAACGAGTCGAACCCGGCCGCCGTGCTTGGCACCAACACCATCGCACCGCTCTCCATGGCAACTGCCGTCGCCGGCTTCGCGAACGGCGGCGTCACCTGCTCGCCCATCGCGATCGACAGCATCACGCTGCGCGACGGCTCAGCGATCGAGGCGCCCAAGTCGACGTGCAACCAGGCAGTGACCCCAGAAGTCGCTGCTGGTGTGACCTCGGCACTGCAGGGCGTCGTCAACGGTGGAACCGGCAACAACTCCAACCCCGGCATCGTGCCGCTCATGGGTAAGACAGGCACCACTGACAGCGGACTGCAGACGTGGATGGTCGGTGCCACGACGAAGGTCGGCCTCGCCGTCTGGGTCGGAAACGCCAGCGGCCAGGTGCCCATGTACGGCGTCGACCTCCCGCGCGCGGCAGGCAACCAGACCCGTCACGTGATCTTCAACGACGTCATCGCGCAGGCGATGCGCGTGTACGGGGGCGACGCCTTCCCGCAGCCGACCGGCAGTGCGGTCCAGAACGAGCAGGTCACGGTTCCGGACCTGACCGGCAAGTCCACCGCGGAGGCCAAGACCTCGCTGGAGGGCCTCGGCTTCAGCGTCTCGGTCGGCAACCCCGTCGAGTCGGACCAGCCGGAGGGCACCGTAGCGAGCACGCTCCCGAGCGCCAACACTCGGGTCACGCAGGGCACGACGATCACGATCAACCCGTCACGCGGCCCCGAGACGCAGCCGACCACAAACACGCTAGTCGCGCCTGATCTCGCGGGGCAGACCCAAGAGCAGGCACAGTCGACGCTCTCGCAGCTCGGGTTCAGCGGCACCATGTCGATCCTGACGGAGAAGAACGCGACCGTTCCGAGCGGGCAAGTGATCCGCACCGATCCGGCGCCGGGCTCAGAGCTCGAGCGAAGCGGATCCATCCAGGTCTACATCTCCTCCGGCCCGTAAAGCGGCTATCGCACCAACTGAAACGAGTTTCACCATGGCGGATTCACTCGCCAACTCAAGCTCCGGGAGAACTTCCCGTCTCGGACCTGCCAGCGCCGTCGCCCTCACCCTTCTCGGGGTGGGGGCGGCGACCGCCGTTTACGGCACGATGATCGAGCGCCGGGCCTTCCGTCTCCGCCGGGTCGAGACCCGCATCCTGCCCCCCGGCTCAGCTCCGCTGCGCGTGCTGCACCTGAGCGACTTCCACGTCGCTCCCTGGCAGCGCAAGAAGCAGGAGTTCGTCAGGGGCCTCGCCGCTCTGAAGCCCGACCTCGTCGTGGGCACGGGCGACAACCTCGGACACGTGGATGCTGTCCCGACCGTCGCCCACATGCTGGAGCCGTTCGAGGGGATCCCCTCCGTGCATGTCTACGGCTCCAACGACTACCTGGGCCCAGTCCTCAAGAACCCCTTCACGTACTTCGGTCACTCGGCTCACGTCGCGAAGAAGGCCCCGCACCTCGACACGAAGAGTCTCACTGGCCACTTCAACCGTCTCGGTTGGACGCCGCTCAACAACATGGCGGCCGTCCTCGAGGTCGCAGGCAGGCGCATCCGCTTCTTCGGCGTCAACGATCCGCACATCGACGGCGACGACTTCGCCGCGACGAGTGAAGCGCTCCGCGAGGCTTCAGAGGGCCAGGACTGGGACCTCACCATCGCGCTCGCGCACGCGCCATACCAGCGGGTGCTCAGCGGCCTCGTCGATCTGGGCGCGGATGCGATCTTCGCCGGCCACACGCACGGCGGCCAGGTCTGTGTGCCCGGCTACGGCGCGCTCGTCACCAACTGCGACATTCCACGCGAACAGGTCAAGGGCCTGAGCACGTGGACTTCGCGCGGCCGCAGCGCCGCTCTCCACGTCTCCGCAGGCCTCGGCACGTCGATCTACGCACCCGTGCGATTCGCGTGCCCGCCTGAGGCGACTCTCCTGACCTTCCTACCCCGGGTATCGTGACGCCATGGCAACAAAGAAACGTGGAAGCTGGAAGCGCGGTCCTCTGACCCGCGTCCTCGGACTGGTCGGGGTGAGCGGCCTTGCCGCCGTCTTGATCACCGCACTGGTAACTCCGCTCGTCTCCGTCGCCAACATCGCGGAGAACAGCTCCATCAACCTCTTCGAGAGCCTCCCCGACTACCTGGAGATCAACGAACTCCAGCAGGTCACCGAGCTCTACGCCAAGCAGGGCGGCCAGGACGTCAAGTTCGCCCAGTTCTACAACCAGAACCGCATCGAGGTTCCCCTCGACCAGATCTCCCCGTGGGTGCCGCTCGCGGCAATCTCGGTGGAAGACCCGCGCTTCCGCGAGCACGACGGCGTCGACGTCATCTCCGCCGCCCGCGCACTCGTGACCTCGGTCATCGGCGACGCGTCGGCCGGCGCATCCACCATCACGATGCAGTGGGTCCGCAACGTCCGCGTGCAGGAGGCCGAGGCGATCCTCGACCCCGCCGAGAGCGAGAAGGCGTACATCGAGGCGACCGACCCGAACACGGGCCGCAAGCTCCAGGAGATGCGTCTCGCCATCGGTGTTGAGCAGCAGTACTCGAAGGACGAGATCCTCCAGGGCTACCTCAACATCGCTCTTTTCGGTGGCACCACGTACGGCATCGAGTCGGCCGCCCAGCGCTACTTCGGCAAGCCAGCGCTCGACCTCAATCTTCAGGAGGCAGCAAGCCTCATCGCCATCGTGCAGGAGCCGAACGCGTACCGCCTCGACCGCGAAGAGAACATCGCCGGCAACAAGGAGCGGCGCGACTACATCCTCATGCGCATGATGGAGGAAGGCGCCATCGACCAGGCGACTTACGAGGCCACCATCGCGCTACCCGTCGAGCCCAACGTCAAGGACCCGAACCACGGCTGCGAGTTCGCGGAAGGTAACGCGAAGTACTTCTGCAAGTTCGTGCAGCTCTCCGTGCTCCAGGACGAGGCCTTCGGCGCCACTGAGGCGGAGCGGATGTTCAACCTCGCCGGCAAGGGCTACAAGATCTACACGTCGCTCGACCTCGATATGCAGGGCGTCGCAACGCAGTCCATGCAGAACGCGGTACCGGCGACCTACCCCGGCACCGAGCTCGGAGCGGCCGCCTCCATGGTCGAGAACGGAACTGGGCGGATCCTCGCGATGGTGCAGAACACCCAGTTCAGCGAGGTGGCCGAGAACCAGGGCCTCCCTGGCGTGACCTCAGTGAACTACAACGCGGACTACGAGTACGGCGGCTCGACGGGCTTCCAGACCGGCTCGACCTACAAGATCTTCACGCTCGCCGAATGGCTCGCCTCCGGGAAGTCGCTGTACTCGTCCATCCCCGGACAGAACCGAACGTTCTACCAGGAGGACTTCTCCAACACGTGCGAGGCGGAGACCGACGGGCCCTGGGCACCCACCAACGACAGCGGCCAGCGGGTTGGCACGGTGTCGGTGAAGTCGGCGACGGCGTCATCAATCAACACCGCCTACGTGTCGATGGCTGAGCGCCTCGACCAGTGCCGCATCCGCGACACCGCGATGGCCCTTGGTGGCCACCGCGCAGACGGAGCTATCAATTCCTCCCTGCCCTCGGCAATCCTGGGCGCCGCTAACGAGATGGCCCCGCTTTCGATGGCGACCGTCATGTCTGGACTCGCCAACAGCGGCGTCACCTGCACACCGACGGGCATCGACCGCGTCACGCTGCGCGACGGCACCGAGGTTGCGGGCCCAGAGTCGCGTTGCATCCAAGCCGTTACGCCGCAGGTAGCCGCAGGTGTCGACGAGGCCCTTGCGGGTGTTGTCGAGGGAGGCACCGGTTCCCGGTCGAACCCTGGCATCGTGCCGCTCATCGGCAAGACGGGAACCACCGACAACGGCCTGCAGACGTGGATGGTCGGCGCGACGACGAAGGTCGGCCTCGCCGTCTGGGTCGGCAACGCCAACGGCCTGCTGCCCATGTACGACGTCGACCTGCCGCTCGCGGCGGGGAGCCAGACCCGTCACGTGCTCTTCAACGAGATCATCGGGCACGCGATGAGCACCTATGGCGGCGGCGCCTTCCCCGAGTACGTCGAAGACGAGGACGCGCTTGTCCTCGCGACTGTCCCGGATCTGACGGGTCGTTCCACGGAGGAGGCGCGGCAGGTGCTCGAAGGCCTCGGCTTCGGCGTCTCGATTGGGCCGTCTGTCGACTCCGACCAGTCCCCTGGCAGCGTCGCGAATACCCTGCCGACCGCGAACACACGCGTCGACAAGGGCACGACCATCACCATCCACCCTTCCGCGCTGCCCGAGGACGCCACTCGCGGGCTGCTCGCCCCCGACGTCGCCGGGAAGACGCAGGATGAAGCTACGGCGCTCCTCGCAGGCGCCGGCTTCAGTGGAACGGTGACCGTCATCGCTGAGAAGAACGCCACCGTGCCGAGCGGTCAGGTCATCCGAACCGACCCCTCGACGGGCACGCCGATCGAGCCGACCGGCCAGATCAGACTGTTCGTCTCGTCAGGGCCCTAGGAGTTCTCGTTGCTCGCGCCCTCGGTTGGCGGCGCGAGCAACCTTCGGGTACTCTTGGGGAGTTCGCCGCTCAGCGGTGAGCGATCGGGGTGTGGCGCAGTTTGGTAGCGCGCTTCGTTCGGGACGAAGAGGTCGTGGGTTCAAATCCCGCTACCCCGACAAATGGGCCCGAGTTCGCACGCGAACTCGGGCCTTTTTTGTGCGCACACCCGCGCCCTGTCGCGTCGCCCTCAGACTCGTTGTCCGGCTTGCGGTGTCCGCCCCTCGTAGAGCCCGGTCGAGAGGTAACGCTCTCCCCCGTCCGGGAAGACGGCGACGATGGTCTTGCCGGCAAATGCCTCACGTCGTGCGAGCTCGGCTGCCGCCAGCAGCGCGGCGCCGGAGGAAATGCCCACGAGCAGGCCGTGCGAGCGCGCGAGTCCGCGGGCTGCCTCGTAGGCGTCAGCCCCGGGCACCGCGATGATCTCGTCGACCACGTCGAGGTCCAGAACGGGCGGGATTCCGTTCCCACCAACGATGCCCTGGATGAGGTGCGGCTGGAACTCCCCGCCGCTGAGCACGGGCGCCTCGGCGGGCTCGACGGCGACGACGTGGATGCCCGGCTTCTGCTCTCGCAGGAACGACCCGGCGCCCGTGACCGTGCCGCCGGTTCCCGCGGTCGCTACCAGCGCATCCACGCCCCCGTCTGTATCGCGCCAGATTTCGGGCCCCGTCGTGTCGTGGTGCGTCGCCGGGTTTGCGGCGTTGCCGCCCTGCCCTGAAAGGAAGGCGCCCGGCGTCGCCTCGACGATCTGACCGGCACGCTGGTTCGCGCCTGCCATGGCGTCAACGCCCGGTGTCAGCACCACCTCCGCGCCGAGAGCGGCGAGGAGACCCCGGCGTTCGAGCGACACGTCTTCTGGCAGTGCGATGATCACGCGGTAGCCGAGCGAAGCTCCGATCCAGGCCAGCGCGATGCCGGTGTTCCCGCTCGAGGCCTCCACGATCGTGCCGCCCGGCCTGAGACGCCCGTCCGCCTCCGCCGCCCGCACGATCGCCAGCGCCGTGCGATCTTTGACGCTCGACGCCGGGTTGAAGAACTCGAGCTTCGCCAGGATGCGTGCGCGTGCTCCGTGGACGGCGGCGGTGACGTCGAGCAGCGGAGTGCCCCCGACCAGCTCTGCGAGGGATGCGGCGATGCGTGTCATGCCAGCAGGATGACACCTCAGGACGGCCGGGTCACTCGTGCAGGCCGAACAACGTAACCCTCGCCGGGCCAGCGGGCGGTCGCTCGGCATGGTGTACTTTCGGCCCATGCCGAACGCGTGGCCCTCGTGCTGATCCCGGACGACCTCGTGCGCCGCCTGACGGGGCGCCCCGCGGATGTCGGCGACGACGGCGACGCGTGGCTCGCGAGGCTACCTGCGCTCATAGACGAGCGCCTGGACGCCTGGGACCTCACCGGTCGCCGGTGAATCGAGCAACGGCCACAACGCGGTCGTGCTGCCGGTCACGCGGCGAGGTGAGCCGCAGATGCTGAAGCTGAGCTGGCCGCACCAGGAGGCCGCCGCCGAGCACCTCGGGCTCCGCCACTGGAAGGGCAATGGAATCGTGCGTCTCACAGCCGCGCACCCGGCTGATTTCGCTCTTCTCCTGGAGCCGCTCGACTCCACCCGTGACTTGCACTCGATCGAGACCGACGATGCCTGCCGGACCATAGGCGGGCTCCTGCGTCGGCTGAACGTCGCTCCCGCGCACTCCGTCCCCGACTTCCGCGAGGAGGCGAGCGGATGGATCGAGCCGCTCCGCGCATATCCTCCGTCGGTGCCCCGCCGCTGGGTCGACCGCGCACTCGACACCTTCGACTCGCGACCCTACGAGCCGAAGCTGCTGCACCTGGACCTGCACTACGGCAACGTGCTCGCGGCCGAGCGGGAGCCGTGGCTGGCGATCGACCCGAAGCCCGTCGCGGGGCCGTCGGGCTTCGAGGTGTACCCAGCGCTGCGCACTCGAGTCGACGACTACCGAGGTGGCGCGCTCATGCACGCCGAGGTCCGCAGCAGGGTTGAGCTCATCAGCGACGAGGCTGGCATCGATCTCGACGACGCCAGGGAATGGTGCACCGCGCACGCCGTGCTCAACGCGCACCAGGTTGCCGAGGAGGGATGGCCGACGCTCGTGACGCTGCACCTCGCGATCGCAAAGGCCCTGTCGGATATCTGAGCATCCGACGGCCCAACCGGGCCGCGAGGCCCTGGGGCCTCAGCCCCGCAGGATCCCCGCGGCGTAGGCCGCCTGGCCGACGTGCTGAGCCGCGTCGTCGATGATGCTCACGATGCGGGCCGCACGAGTCACGGGCGGGTCCCAGTTCTCGTCGATGATGTCGCCGAGGGCATCCGGGCTGAGCGAGCGGATGTGCGCGCGCAGTGCGTCCGTCGTCGCCCGCAGGTAGTCGAGCAGCAGCGCCGCGTCATCCACGACCACGGCACGCGCGTCGGCGGGCGAGTGCCCGTAGCCGACGGTGTCGCCGAGCTTACCGAGCCCGAAGCGGGCGTCGAACCCCTGCGAGGGCCACACCTCGTCGACCTCCGCGAGCGCCGCGAGCTGCACGTCGATCTCGCGGCCGGTGTGCCAGAGCAGCCAGGCGATGGAGTTGTCGTGGCCGCCAGGGTGGGCGTTGAGGGCCTCGGCCGTCAGCTTGCCCGCGAACCGTTCGGCTGCCTCGACGGGGCGGCTCGCGAAGTCGTCGAGCACGTCGCGTGCGTCGACGCTCATGCGCGCGACCGTCCGAGGTGCACGAGGTCGTGGTCGGCCTCGATGGGCTCGAGGTTCGGGCCTGGCGGGGTGCCGTCGCCGAACGGCGATCCGCCGAGCTGCTCGCGGAAGTGCGGCAGGTTCCAATTGTGCAGCTCGGGGCCTGCCGGCACGATGCCACTCGGGTTGATGTCGCGGTGCACGTCGTAATAGTGGCGTTTGATGTCGACGAAGTCGGTCGTGTCGCCGAACCCGGGCGTCTGGAACAGGTCGCGCGCGTACGCCCACAGCACCGGCATCTCGCTGAGCTTCTGCCGGTTGCACTTGAAGTGCCCGTGGTAGACGGCGTCGAAGCGCGCCAACGTGGTGAAGAGCCGCACGTCGGCCTCCGTGATGGTGTCGCCCATGAGGTAGCGACGGGTCTCGAGGCGCTCCGAGACGATGTCGAGCGCGGTGAAGAGGCGGTCGTAGGCCTCGTCGTAGGCCTCCTGCGAGCCCGCGAAGCCGCAGCGGTAGACACCGTTGTTGATCTCCGTGTAGATGTGCTTCATGACGGCGTCCATCTCGTCGCGGAGCGCCTCCGGGTAGAGGTCTGGCGCCCCGTCACGGTGGAACTCCGTCCACTCGGTCGAGAAGTCGAGCGTGATCCACGGGTAGTCGTTGGTGACGACGCCGCCGCTTGGCACGTCAACGATGGCCGGAACCGTGATGCCTCGCGGGTAGTCGGGGAAGCGCTTCAGATAGGCGTCCTGAATGCGCGGGATGCCGAGCACCGGGTCGAGCCCGCCCGGGTCCTTGTCGAACGTCCACGAGCGCTTGTCGTGCACGGGACCGCAGATGCCCATCGAGATAGCGTCCTCGAGGCCAAGGAGCCTGCGAACGATCGTCGCGCGGTTCGCCCACGGGCAGGCGCGGGCGACGACGAGCCGGTAACGACCAGCCTCGACGGGCCAGGTCTGGATGCCCTCGCCGACCGAGCGCGCGTTCTTCGTGATGCGGTCGCCGATGTAGTTCGTGTCGCGGTCGAAGGGCTGCCCGGCCTTCGAGTACACGCCCTGCTCCGCCGCTTCCTCGCTGGCCGCTTGTTCGTCGCCTGGCCGTGCATCCTGTGTCGCCTGAGTCATGCACCAATCCTAGGAAGCGGATGTGGATGCTCCCTGGGGGCGGTGTCGCAGGACGCCCCGGCGGGTTCGGAATAAATTCACTGACTCATGACATAACTAAAGTGTCGTCCTGCGACTGCCGGGCGATGCAACAGATGTCTCCAGCGAAGCCGACACCGACGCCTACGTCGCGGCGACGCTCGAGCGCTTCGGCCGCATCGACGGCTTCTTCAACAACGCCGGCATCGAGGGCCGCCAGAACCTGACCGAGGACTTCGGCGCCGCTGAGTTCGAGCGCGTCATTGCCATCAACCTCCGCGGCGTCTTCCTCGGCCTCGAGAAGGTGCTCAAGGTCATGCGCGAGCAGGGCTACGGCTTTGTCGTGAACACGGCGTCCGTCGGCGGCATCCGCGGCGTCGGCAACCAGTCGGGCTACGCCGCCGCAAAGCACGGGGTTGTTGGCCTCACCCGGAACTCGGCCATCGAGTACGGCCAGTTCGGTGTGCGTATCAACGCCATCGCGCCCGGTGCCATCTGGACTCCCATGGTCGAGAACTCCATGCGCCAGCTCGACGCCGAGCACCCGGAGAAGGCCGCCGAGCAGTTCATCCAGATCAACCCGACGAAGCGCTACGGCCAGCCCGACGAGATCGGCGCGGCTGTCGCGTTCCTTCTTTCCGACGACGCGAGCTACATCAACGCGGCTGTTGTCCCCATCGATGGCGGTCAGTCGGCGAAGTACTAGCGAGCCCCCGGCCCCTCGCACGCGGTCGAGCCGCCAGCCGGCCCCAGGGCTACGCTGGCGGCATGACCGCCACCCCGTCTCCAGAAGTTGACGCCTACTTCGCCGAGCTCGAGCATCCGCTGCTTGAGGTCGCGCTCGGCCTGCGGGAAGTGCTCCTCGACTCGCACCCCGAGGTCGTCGAGAGCATCAAGTGGAAGGCGCCGAACTACGAGGTCGCCGACGACTTCGCGACGCTCAGCCTGCGCCGCCCGACGGCCGTGCAGCTCGTGCTCCACACCGGCGCGAAGGTGAAGCCGGAGCATCCCGAGGTGGCGGTCGATGCCCCCGCCAAGCTGCTCAAGTGGCCTGACCGCAACCGCGCCGTCGCGTCGTTCTGCAGCATCGCCGAGTTCGAGGATGCGCGAGGCGCCCTCGCGGGCATCGTGCGTTCCTGGGCCGCGCAGGTCAGAGCCTAAGCTGCAGGCCTAGCGCGCCGAGGTGTAGCTGTTGCCGGAGGCCGGGGCGCCTCCGAAGATCTGCTCGACCGTGACGAGCACAAACCCACGATCGTGCAGCCCGGTGAGGATCTCCGGCACCGCATCCACCGTCGAGTCGTGGATGTCGTGCATGAGGATGATCGACCCCGCCTGAGCCTCGTTTGCGCCCCTGTCGACCAGCGTCTCGTGGGGCGGCCCCTCCCAGTCGAGCGTGTCGACGTCCCACAGGATCGCCGGCATGCCGAGCTTCGTGAGCACACGGGCGTCGAGGTCACCGTACGGCGGCCTGAAGACGCTCGGCCGCTCGCCCGTCGCGGCGACGATGGCGTCGTTCGTCTTCTTGACCTCTTCCTCGATCTTCTTGTCGTCGAGGGTCGTGAACTGCGGATGCGTCCACGAGTGGTTGCCGAGCTGGTGACCGTCGTCGTCAATCTGACGCGCGATCTCGGGGTGTCGCTGGACGTTCGGGCCGACGAGGAAGAACGTGGCGGTGGCATCGTGCTCACGGAGCTGGTCGAGCAGCGTCGTCGTGACCGGAGCCGGCCCATCGTCGAAGGTCAGCGCGACGCACGGGAAGAGGTCGCAGTCGACAGTTCGGTCGCCCGCGAGTGGCCGCTCGCCGGCGATGAGCGGCAGGGGCGTCGCCGAAGCGGCGACGAGCTCCCGCCCCAGGTCGGTGAGCATGGGCGACGCGGCCTCCGGACCGATGTGGATGCTCGGGAAGCGATGGGCGATAGGCTCGCCAACCACCAGCGTGGTCTCGCCGTCCGGGGAGACGGGCGGGGCCGCGCCTTCGCCTCCGGACACGTCCATCTCTGGGGTGAGGAGGCCAGCGGGGATACCGATGCGCAGGCCGCCGTCCGGGGTCGGCGTGACGTCGGCGAAGCCCTGCGCGAGCACGGCCGCGTGCGCCTCGCTCGGCGGTGCGACCTGCGTGTCCCAGAGCGCGCCGAGTTCGCGCCGGGCGGCGAGCACAAGCTCGTTCCAGATGGCGAGGGCCGCGTCGGCGGTGATGACATCGGCGCCGCCGGCCTGCTGGGCGGTGGCGGTGTCGGCGAAGAACACGAAGCTCTCGTCGCGCGTCACGGCCGGCGTCGAGCCAACGGTTCCCTCGACGACCCGCACGCGTTCGCCGAACTCGCTACCGCTCGCGACGACGATCTCGCACGTGATGACCAGTGCCTCCCCCTCGGTAGCGCCACCCTGGGCGAGCACCTCGGCTGCCGGTGTGCTGCTCGAGCCAGCCTCGCAGCCTCGGCTGCCGAGCCCGGCGCCTGCCGCGGCGGCCTCGGGCGCGTACGCGGTGCCGAGTCGTGTCGCGAACGCACCGACGCTATCGACGACCAGCGAGCGGATGCGCGCATTCAGATCGGTCTGCCCCGGCACCTCCGTCCACCTCGCGTCCACGGCGGGTGCGGAGTCACGGATGCGGTAGTGGTCGAGCGGCGTCGCGCCGGGTTCCCCGCCGGCAACGTCGCCCGCGGCCTCGTCGAAGCTCGTGACGGCGGCGCGCACGGGCGGCTGCCAGGCGAGGTCCGGCGCGGGTGTGCAGGCCGAGAGCGCGAGCGTCGCCGCCGCGAGCATCGCACCTGCAATCAGGCGGCGGAGCGGGCGGGGCTGCGTGCGCTGGGCCCGCGAGCGCTGACCTCCAGCCGTCACGCGACCGGCCCGCCGATGCTCTCGAGAATCTGGGCGATCGCGGGGCGGTACAGCTCAAGATCTTCGGCCTCGGCGGAAAACACCACAGACGCGTGCGAAGGCTCTGCCCCGGAACCGACGCTGGCGAACGCCACGGAACCGACCATGACGCCAGGAGCGCCCTGCCCCTCAGCGACCGGGGTCGCGTACTCGACGCTCGCGTGCCGCACAAGCAGCCCCTCCTTGGGTGTCTCGTCAATCCAGAACAGGTTCTCAGAGCCGGAGAAGGGCACCCCTTCCAGTGCGTCGCTCTCGTCGGTAAGGGCCTCGAATGTCTCGGCGGACCCCGCCTGGGCGGCCTCCACCAGCGACTGGGGAGCATCCGGCACCTGCAGGGTGATCTCGAGGCGGGCATCCGGGCTGCGAAGCGTCACGACGTCTGTGCCGAAGTAATGGGGCACGATGACCCAGCCCGTCGGCGCGACGACCGAGACCGCGGCCTCGTCGCTCCCGACGGTGACCGTCTCGTCTGCCTCCGCCGCCCGACTCGTCATCTGCGTGAGGAGCGATCCGCCGAAGAAGAACCCAAGCACCGCGAGCGCCGCGACGAGCACAACTCCGAGCACGACATACAGCCAGGGGCTACGAGTGCGCTCGGGGGCGGCACTGTGCTCGGGGGCGGCACTGTGCGAGGTCGTCATCGGGGCTCCGAGCGGTCGGGGGCGCGGGCGGGTCCCACCAGGCTACTGATTCCGTGGCGGCCCTACCCCGTGATGACGCGGAACTTCCCGCCAAGCGCCAGAAAATCGGCCTGAAGGATGAGACGGAACCCGGACCCATAGGTGTTCCATAGGGATTCGCTCGAACCGGGATAGACACCGCCCCTAGCTTGCAGGCATGCGCCGAGACGGCGCCGAACCTCACGGAAGGGCCTCCATGTTCACGACCTACCTCAGGCGCGAGCTCTCGAACCGGCGAAAGCAGACGTCCATTGTGGCGATCGGACTCGCGGTCGCCATCGCGCTCGTCATCCTCGTCAACTCGTTTGCTGTCGGCATCCGCACAGCTCAGGCCTCGGCCCTGGAGTCGGTGTACGGCGTCGGCACGGACATCACCGTGACAAGCGCCCCAACGGGACCGGGAGAGGGCGGCGGCGGGGCTCCGGGCGAGCGCTTCGAGTTCGGCACCGAGGACCAGGCCGCGATCGAAAGCGGCACCACGGAAGTGAGCCAGTCTCGGCTCTCGACGGGAATGGGCACGTCGACCTTCGCGGCCGACTCGCTCGAATCGATCCTGGGGGTCAACGGCGTCTCGCAGGCGATCGGCGTGCTGTCGCTGACGAACACGACGTTCAACGGCGAGATGCCTGATATGTCGTCCTCGTCCTCCTCCGGCGAGGCGCCCGTTGCTCCCGATGCCGACGCCCAGCCGGGTGCGGGCGGCGGTTCCGCCTTCGATATCAACTCCTTCACCGTGCTCGGACTCGACCCGGCGCAGTCGGCGAGGGGGCCGCTCGCGGAGGCCACGATCGAATCCGGTCGCACCCTCGAAGCCTCCGATGCGGGCAGCAACGTCGTTGTGCTCGACTCCAGCTACGCCACGTCCGCGGGCCTCTCGGTCGACTCAACCCTCGACGTCGGCGGCACGCAGATGACCGTCATCGGCATCGTCGCCTCGGGCGGCGCTGACGCGACGACCGCGGCGAACGTGTACCTGCCCCTCGACGTTGCCCAGAGCATCTCAGGCGAGACGGACATGCTCTCCTCCGTCTACGTGACTGCGGCATCCGCCGACGCCATCGAGCAGGTCAGCGCCGACATCGAGGCGGCACTCCCCGACGCGACCGTCTCGACCCAGGCCGACCTCGCGGCGAGCGTCTCCGGCTCGCTTGCGACCGCCAGCTCGCTCGTCGCTGGCCTCGGCACGTGGCTCTCCGTGCTGGTACTCGCCGTGGCCTTCCTCATCGCCGTGCTCTTCACCGTCTCCGGCGTCGCGCGACGCACCCGCGAGTTCGGCACCCTCAAGGCGATCGGCTGGTCCAACCGTCAGGTGCTCCGCCAGGTCATGGGCGAGTCGCTTGTGCAGGGCCTCATCGGCGGCGCGCTCGGCATCGCGCTCGGCCTCGGCGGCATCGCGATCGTCAACCTCATCGCACCGACGCTCAGCACGGGCACCGCGGCAGCCGGCGGCGCGGGAGAAGGGATGCCCGCCGGCGGGCCCGGCGGCGAGGCCGCGGGTGGGGCGCCGGGCGGCATGCCGGGCCAAGTCGTGCAGACAGCAACCGACATCGTGCTGAACCTCCCCGTCAACGTCCCCATGATCGGGCTCGCGGTTGGCCTCGCGGTGGCAGGCGGACTCGTCGCCGGAGCCATCGGCGGCTGGCGCGCCTCCCGCCTCCGCCCCGCAGAAGCGCTGCGGTCGATCGCGTGACCCCGACAACCGCCACGGAACCTGTGGCAGACGCAGCAGCATCCACGACCACAGCAGCCGAGAGGACCCCAACCCCCATGTACACGCTCACGAACGTCACGAAGACCTACGGAGGGGCGGGCGGCAGCGTTCAGGCACTGCGCGATGTGTCGCTCACGATTCCAGCGGGGCAGATGGTCGCCATCCAGGGCCCGACCGGCGGCGGCAAGTCGACGCTGCTGCAGATGCTGGGGGCGCTCGACCGGCCCAGCAGCGGCGACGTCGTGCTCGCCGAGACCAACCTCTCGACGTGCGGCGACGCCCGGCTCGTGGGCGTGCGCGCGACCGACGTCGGCATCGTGTTCCAGAGCTTCAACCTCATCCCCACGCTCACGGCCCTGGAGAACGTCGAGATGGCGCTCGCGCCCCTCGGCCTGGCGGCGGATGTGCGCCGCACGCGCTCAGAGGATGCGCTCGCCTCGGTTGGGCTCGCCGACCGCGCTGGGCACTTGCCGTCGCAGCTCTCCGGCGGTCAGCAGCAGCGCGTGGCCATCGCCAGGGCTCTCGTGAAGGACCCGAAGGTGCTGCTCGCCGACGAACCGACGGGCGCCCTCGACGAGGAGACGAGGGACGACATCATGGACCTCCTCGAGTCCGCCTGGCGTGACCGGGGGCTCACGCTCATCGTCGTCACGCACGACTCCGCCGTCGCGCAACGGGCCGAGCGTCGGCTGCGCCTCGCGAAGGGCAAAGTGACCGAGCTGGGCTAAGCCCGCGCCGGGCCGCCTCGCTCGCTGCCTCGCGCCGCGCGCCCGCAACCCACGCTCGCCCTCTCAACCACAAGTCCGCCCTGGCGCCGCATCCCGCAGCCCAGGGCGGACTTGTGGTCGTTTCCCGGGCGTGAGAACGACCACAACTCAGCCCTGGGCTACCGCGGGGAGGCGGTCACGCAGCGCACCGAGCAGCACCTCGAGCGCAAGCTCGAACGAACGCTCGACGCGCTCGGAGCCGGACCGAGACTCGGCGAGGAGCTGCCCGAAGAGCCTGGTCGGCGCATCCGGTTGCCAGACCTGCTCGGGCGACGCGAGCTCGAGCCCGAAGCCGATCGCAAACGCGTCGATCATGCCGATGAGCGTGAGAATCTCGCCGTCGGGGAATCCCCCAGACTGCAGCACCACGGCGAGGTCGTCGTAGGCCTCGATGACGGATGGACTCGTGATGGTCTTGCCGATCAGGAACGGAAGCAGCGCCGGGTGGTCGGCGTACATGCGCCGTTGGAGTCGCACGACCTGCTCGACATACGTGTCCCACGCCTGCCGTTCCGGGACGACGCGGTAGCGCTCGACGAGGCGTCCGCGCATGAGTTCGACGATGTCGTCGAGTCCTGAGACGTGCTTGTAGAGCGACGACGGCCGCACCCCGAGCGCCCTCGCGATCGCATTGACGCCGAACGGCGCCCCCGCCTCCACGAGCTGCAGGCCGGCGTCGGCGATGAGCGTCGGCGTGAGGCCGACGATCCTGCGTCCGTCCATCGGCCACCCTCTCGTCGTGCACTGTCGCGTTCCCTCATTCGAGGAAAATGTTCCGGATGCCTTCCGCTTGGCCCCGTCTCCGTGCATACTAGCGAACACCATTCGCTGGCGAATGGTGTTCGCCAAACTCGAACCGCTCGATCCCTGCACGCAGCGGCCCGGCACCCCCGCCGAGCCCAGACCCCAGGAGCCCCATGACAATTGCAGCCGAACTCAGCGCGCGAACGCCCCTGCGCCTCGCACCCGCCTCGGCGACGTTCGCCATCGCGATCGCGGGCTACCTCGCCGTGAACCTGTCGCCGTACATGATCACAGCGACGCAGGCGGCGATCGGCCTGGACGTCCTCGCGGCGAGTTGGCTCGTGACGGGAACGCTCCTGCTCACCGCGGTTGCTGGGCTCGCCACGGCCGGCCTGTGCGCCGGGGCCCGTCGCCACCAGGTCGCCCGCATCGGCCTTGCCCTCGCGACGGTCGGTTTCCTCGCGGCCGCGCTTGTGCCCGCCCTCACGATCCCCGGCCTCCTCATCGGCGGCCTCGGGGCAGGCGGCGCCGTCGCCTCCGCGGGAGCCGCGATGGCCTCGTTCCGCAACCCGGACCGCGTGGCTGGCTGGAACGGCTTCACGAACCGCGGCGTCATCTCGATCGTCCTCGCGACGCTCCCCCTCCTTGGCCTCGCGCCCCTCAACGTCTTCGGCGCGCTCGCACTGTTCAGCGCCATCGGCCTGGTCATGACGAGGTGGCTTCCCCGCGCGCCCATGATTGACGCGCCAGCCACCCTCGGCACCGCGGGAGCCGCAACCGGCGAGGCCATGCCCATCGAGATTCCGCCGACCGGCGCCATTCGCACGCAGAGCGAGGCATCGTCTCGCCTCTTGACGATCAGCGGATTCGGGATCCTCATCGTCTTCGCGCTTTGGGCGATCAGCGAGGACTCGCTCTGGGCGATGATCGGCATCATCGGTGCCGAGACGAGCGGTCTCACGGACGGAGGGCTCGGAATCGCGCTAGCGGGCGCGACCGCCGGGGGCCTGCTCGGCTCGCTGGCCCTCATGGCCGTCGGCAACCGCCTCGGGCGGGCCGTCCCGCTTGTCGTGTTGCTGGTGCTCGGCGGCATCCTCAAGATCGTGCAGGGCACGCTCACCGACGAGACGGCGCTCATCGTGGCGTTCATCGCCTGGAACTCGATCTACGCGGTCGCGTTCATGTACTTCCTGTCGACGGCCGCGGCACTGGATGCTCGTGGCCGCTGGTCGGGCCCCTGCTCTCGGTCTACCTCGTCGGCTCGGCCCTCACGCCCCTCATCGGCGCCAGCCTGAGCGAGCTCCTCGGCGCGCAGGGCTTCACGCTGGCGCTCGGCATCACGAGCTTCGTCCTCGCCGTGCCGACCGGCATCATCGCCGCCATCTCGACTCGCACCGAACGTTCCATCCCCACCGAAGCGGAGGCTCTCGCATGACCACCACCCTGTACCTGAACGCACGCGTCTTCCAGGCACACGCACCCGACCCTTCGGAGGCGGCAGCGTCACCCGCGAGTGCGTTCGTCGTGCGCGACGGCGTCTTCGCCTTCGTCGGCGGCGAGGCGGATGCACGTTCCTTCGCTCCGGAGCCGGATGCGACCGTCAACCTCGGCGGGCAGCTTGTGCTTCCCGGCATCACGGATGCGCATACGCACCTCGTCATGATGGGCGAGGCCCTCGGGCAGGTTGGGCTCACGGACGCCCGCGACCTTGCCGGGATCCAGCGCCTCCTCGCCGAGGCGCGCGCCGCAGACCCCGACGCCCGCGTCCTGCGCGGACGCGGCTGGCTCTTCAACTCGATCCCGGACGGCGCCCCGACGGCGGCCATGATCGACGAGGTCATCGCCGACATCCCGGTCTACTTGGACGCCAACGACTACCACTCGTGCTGGGTCAACAGCGCGGCGTTGCGCGAGCTCGGCATCACGAGGGAGACGCCGGACCCGAGCGGCGGCCGCATCGAGTGCGACGTCGACGGCGAGCCGAACGGCATGCTCTTCGAGACCGCCGCCGTCGAGTACGCCTGGGTGCAGCGGGACCTCGCCATGACCGATGCCGACCGTGACGCGGCCGTCGAGCGCGTGCTCGCTGCCTACAGCGAGGCCGGCGTGACGGGCGTCGTCGACATGGCCCTCAATGAGGTCGCCCTCGACGCTCTGCAGCGTGCGGCCGAGCGGCGAGGCGGCGAGCTTCCGCTGCGCGTCGCCGCGCACTGGCTTGTCTCCAACACCGACGACGACGTGGCGAACCTCGAGCAGGTCGAGCGCGCCAGAGAGCTCGCAGGCGCGCACACCTCCCCGTGGCTGCGGGTCGTGGGCATCAAACTGATCCTCGATGGCACGATCGACGCCTGCACGGCGGCGATGAGCTTGCCGTACGCGGACGGCTCGAACGCCGACGCCATCTGGCCCGCCGACCGACTGTTCCCGGTGGTCGCCGCGGCGGACGTGGCGGGCCTGCAGATCGCGATGCACGCGATCGGCGACGCCGCAAGCACGATGGCACTCGATGCGCTCGAGGCCGCGTTCGAGGCGAACGGCGACATCGCGCGACGCCACCGCATCGAGCACCTCGAATACGCGGCGCCAGGCACGGCCGAGCGGATGTCGGCACTCGGCGTCACCGCATCCATGCAGCCCGTGCACGCCGACCCGGCGATCCTCGGCAACTGGATCGCGCAGCTCGATGACGACCGCGTCGAGCGCGGCTTCGCGTGGCACGAGTACGAGGAGGCGGAGACCACGCTCGCCTTCTCGACGGATGCACCGACCGCGCCCTACGGGCCGCTCGCGAACCTCTACGTCGCGGCGACCCGCGGGTCAGCGCTCGACCCGAGCTTCGCCGCGACGCGGGTGATGGGCCGCACGGTGCCGATCGAGCGCGCGCTCGCCCACGCGACGCGGGATGCCGCCGCCTCGGTCGGCGACGCGAGCTGGCGCGGCGAGATCCGCGAGGGCTTCGCCGCCGACTTCTTCGTCGTCGACACGGACGTGCTGAGCGAGCCCGCCGCGAGTCTGCTCACGGCGCGGGCTGTGCTGACGGTTGTCGGCGGGCGCGTCACGTTCGAGAGCTGAGGCTGCGCGCCAGCAACCCACGCCGACTCGCTTACCCGAGCAGTTCAACCCCTGCCTCCTCGACAACCGCCCGCACTTCCTCCAGATACCGCTGCGCCTGCTCCGTGAGCGGGATCGCGGAGTGGCCGATCCAGCCGATCTCGATGCGTTCATCCACGTCGAGGGGCACGGCGACGATGCCCGGGTCGAGGTCGTCGCTGATGATGCCCGTGGAGATGGTGTAGCCGTCGAGGCCGATCATGAGGTTGAAGATCGTGGCACGGTCGGAGACGCGGATCTCCCGCTTACTCGACAGCGTGGAGAGGATCTCCTCGGCGAAGTAGAAGGAGTTGTTCGCACCCTGGTCGAAGGTGAGGCGGGGCAGGTCGGCGAGGTCGTCGAGGGTCGCGCGCTTCCGGGAAGCCAGCGGGTTCCGCCGGGAGACGAAGATGTGTGGCTGGGCGAGGAACAGCGGATGGAACACCAGGCCCGAGTCGCGCAGCAGCTTGTCGATGACGTTCCGGTTGAAGTCGTTCCGGTAGAGCAGGCCGAGCTCGCTGCGCAGCGTGCGCACGTCCTCGATGATCTCCCACGTCCGCGTCTCCCGCAGCGAGAACTCGTACTCGGGAGCTCCCGTGCCCTTGACCATGCGCACAAACGCATCCACGGCAAACGAGTAGTGCTGCGCCGACACCGCGAGCAGACGCCGCGACGGCGGGCGGCCGAGGTACCGCTGCTCGAGGAGCGCCATCTGCTCCACCACCTGCTTGGCGTATCGGAGGAATTCCGTGCCGTCGGTCGTGAGCGAGACCCCTCGGGCCGATCGCACGAGGAGTGCGCGGCCCACCCGCGTCTCGAGGTCCTTCATCGCCGCGGACATCGTCGGCTGCGCCACGTAGAGCACGTCGGCTGCGGCGCTGATCGAGCGCTCCTCGGCGACCTCGACGAAGTAGTGGAGCTGCTGCAGGGTCACGCCGTTCGATCGCCGAGTCATAGCCGAAGCCTATAGTGACGAATAGTTGCGGCGAATTACCCGATAGCTTCTGGCCACCTGCACAATGGACGCATCCACGACCACAGGCCTGCCGGCCTCTCGACTCCCGGATTGGCCTCACATGGCGAACGACATCACGTTCAACATCACCACCACCCGCTTCGACGAGCACTACGCGCCGTCAGACAGCTCCCGCATCACCACGAACTTCGCCAACCTGGCCCGCGGTGAGCACCGTCAGCAGAACCTCCGCAACGCGCTCACCATGATCGACCGCCGCTTCAACGACCTCGCCCGCTGGGACAACCCGACCGGCGACCGCTACACGCTCGAGCTCGACATCATCTCCGCCTCGCTGCAGTTCGACGACGAAGGCGACGACCGTGAGTTCCCGCTGCTCGAGGTCCTCGACATCGGGATCGTCGACCAGTCGACCGGCACGCGCCACCAGGGCATCGTGGGCAACAACTTCTCCTCGTACCTGCGCGACTACGACTTCAGCGTGCTGTTGCCAGCCGCAAACGCCGGCGGGGGCGGATTCACCCTGCCAGACGGCTTCGGCGAGCTGCACGGCAAACTGTTCCAGCACTTCCTCGACTCGGCCGCCTACAAGGCCCGGTTCCCGAAGTCGCCCGTCATCTGCATCAGCGTCTCGACGAGCAAGACGTACACGCGCACCGACAACCACCACCCCGTCCTCGGCGTCGAGTACCGGCAGGACGACTACTCGCTGACCGACCAGTACTTCGGCCAGATGGGCCTGCAGGTCCGCTACTTCATGCCGCCAGGTAGCGTGGCACCGCTCGCGTTCTACTTCCGCGGCGACCTGCTCAGCGACTACTCGACGCTCGAGCTCATCGGCACGATCAGCACGATGGAGGCGTTCCAGAAGATCTACCGACCCGAGATCTACAACGCCAACTCCGCCGCCGCGAACGTCTATAGCCCCACGCTCGACCAGCAGGACTTCTCCCGCACCGAGATCGGCTACGACCGAGAAGAGCGCAGCCAGCTCGCGAAAACACAGGGCGCGTACACGGCCGAGCACTTCGTGAAGCCGCACGGCGACGTGCTGGATGCGTGGGCCGCCAACTACTCCGTCTCCCCCCGATGACCGACGAAGGATCGACGATCATGAACAAGCTCCTCCCCGTTGCCAGCGTTGGCAGCCTGCCCAAGCCGTCGTGGCTCGCGAAGCCGGAGGTCCTCTGGTCGCCCTGGGAGCTCGAGGGTGACACGCTCGTCGAAGGCAAGCAGGATGCGCTGCGCATCGCCGTCCAGGAACAGCAGCGCCGCGGCGTCGACATCATCAGCGACGGCGAGCAGACCCGTCAGCACTTCGTCACGACGTTCATCGAGCACCTCGAAGGCGTCGACTTCGAGAACCGCGAGACGGTCCGCATCCGCGACCGTTACGACGCGAGCGTCCCCACGGTCATCGGCGCCGTGAGCCGCAAGCAGCCCGTCTTCGTCGACGACGCGAAGTTCCTGCGCTCGCAGACCGACCAGCCCATCAAGTGGGCGCTCCCCGGGCCGATGACAATGATCGACACGCTCTCCGACCGGCACTACAAGAGCCGCGAGAAGCTCGCGTGGGAGTTCGCGACCATCCTCAACCAGGAAGCCAAGGAGCTCGAGGCGGCCGGCGTCGACATCATCCAGTTCGACGAGCCCGCGTTCAACGTCTTCTTCGACGACGTGGCCGACTGGGGAGTCGCAGCCCTCGAGCGCGCGGCCGAAGGGCTCCGCGCCGAGACCGTTGTGCACATCTGCTACGGCTACGGCATCAAGGCGAACAACGACTGGAAGGCGACCCTCGGGGCCGAGTGGCGTCAGTACGAGAAGACGTTCCCGCTCATCCAGAAGTCCTCCATCGACATCGTCTCGCTCGAGAGCCACCACTCGCACGTACCGACGGACCTCGTCGAGCTCATCCGCGGCAAGAAGGTCATGCTCGGCGCCATCGACGTGGCCAGCGAGCAGATCGAGACCCCGGAAGAGGTCGCCGACACGCTCCGCAAGGCACTCCAGTTCGTGGATGCCGACAAGCTCATCGCGAGCACGAACTGCGGCATGGCGCCCCTGCCGCGCGACGTCGCCTACGGCAAGCTCAGCGCGCTGTCGGCGGGAGCCGCGCTCCTGCGAGCAGAGCTCGGCGAGCAGGCGTAACGAGCTCGCGAGAACGCGACGGGGTCGGGTGCGCCGGTCAGCTATGACCTAGATGCGCCCGGCCCCGAGTCGTCCCTGCGACGCCTCGAGGTAGCAGTTGCCGCACATCGACTCGTAGCTGACCTCACCCTGGTCGATCGCGACCTGGCCGCCGTCGAACACGAACTCCCCTGCAACGCGGCGGCCGTTGAAGATGGCCTTCCGCCCGCAGCGGCAGATGGTCTTGAGCTCCTCGAGCGAGTGCGCGATCTCGAGCAGCCGCTGGCTGCCAGGGAACGCGATCGTCTGGAAGTCGGTGCGGATGCCGTAGGCCAGCACCGGGATGCCGTCGAGCACCGCGATACGCAGCAGCTCGTCGATCTGCCAGGTCGTCAGGAACTGCGCCTCGTCGACCAGCAGGCACGAGATCGGCTGACCCTCGGCGACGAGCTCCGCGAGCTGCTCACGAGGGCTGTCTTCGGTACCGACGAGAATCTCCACGCGCCTCGTCATGCCGAGGCGAGACGAGATCTCCCCCTCGGCCTTCGTGTCGATCGCGGGCTTCGCGAGCACCACCCGGTGCCCGCGCTCCTCGTAGTTGAACGCCGCCTGCAGCAACGCCGTCGACTTGCCCGAGTTCATCGCCCCGTAGCGGAAGTACAGCTTGGCCATGGTCCTCCTCATTTCAGGGCTGAGCCCGGTCGATCGTACCCGCACCGGGGGCATCCGCTCACCTCACGGCGGGGGAGCGAGGCCACACGGCCGCTCCTCGTCGCCGCGCTCAGAGCCGCTTGACCATCTCGATTTCCCGCTGCCGACGGTTGAGCGGATAAGGAATCGTGGCGCCCGTCGCGACGAACCCACGCCGCTCATAGGCGCTCCGAGCCCGCGCGTTGTCCTCGTGCACGTGCAGCATGAGACCGGATGCGCGCGAACCGGCCCAGGCCTCGACCTCGGCCAGCAACGCATCCGTCACCCCCGCGCTCTTGCCCCGGTAGTCCCCCGCGACGTACACGCTGACGAGCATGGGCCACGGCTCGTCCCGGAACGACACGCAGCCCATCGTGCCCACCCAGCTGCCCTCGCCGAGCTCCGCGACGAGCGAGATGCCGTCGGCCGCGTCGCCCCTCGCGCCTCGCCTGCGCCACTCCGCCTCGCTATGGCCAAAGGCCTCTTGGAGGGTCTCGGTGTACGCGAGCGGGGTGTCCTTCAGCATCTCGAGCCGAATCGCCCGCACCCTGCGCCAGTCGTCTGGCGTCGTCGCGCGGATCGTGAACTGGGCCGTGGTCATCGCACGAGAATACTCGCCGTTCACCCGTGCCACCTATCGTCGGGCAGGCAACCTCGTGGCGAGCGCAGAAGGAGACCAGCGGATGCAGCACCCGGCAGGACCGAGGAAGACCGGCACAGTCGGCGCAACGGCGATCGGCGTCTCCGCGATGCTCGGCGCTGGGGTGTTCTCGGCGTTCGCGCCAGCGGCCCAAGCGGCCGGCAGCTGGTTGTTGCTGAGCCTCGGCGTCGCGCTGGTCGTCGCCGCGAGCAACGCAGCGTCGACTGCGCAGCTCGCTCGGCAGCATCCCGGAGCTGGCGGCGTGTACCTGTACGGTCGCGAGCAGCTCGGCGAGTGGCCGGGCTTCCTCGCCGGCTGGGGCTTCGTGATCGGCAAGACCGCGTCGGTCGCGGCCATGGCCATCACGGCGGCCGCCTACCTTGTGCCAGAGCCGTTCGCGCGGCCCGTCGCCCTCGCCGTGCTTGTCGCGGTCACGGCTGCGGGGATGCTCGGCATCACGCGCACCGCGGCCGTCGCGACGGTCATCGGCAGCGTCGTGGTCGCAGGGCTGATCGGGGTGCTTGTTGTCGCGCGGGTCTCGCCGCCGCTGTTCGGGCCGGCCGACGGAGACGACGCCGCGTTCTCGGCCCCGGGGGTCCTGCAAGGCGCCGGGATCCTCTTCTTCGCGTTCGCCGGCTACGCCCGCGTCGCGACGCTATCGGAGGAGGTGCGCGACCCGCAGCACACCGTGCCCCGAGCGATGCTGCTGTCGTTCCTCGTCGTGAGCACCGTACTGGCGGCGCTCGGGTGGGTGCTGCTGACCACTCTCGGGCCAGGCAGGCTCTCTCACGCCCCAGCTCCCGTCGCGGCGCTTGTCGAGACGCAGCCTGTGGCGGTCGCCGCGGTGAGCATACTCGCGGCCGTGTCGTCGATCGGGGCGCTCTCGGCAGTACTCGCGGGCAGCTCCCGTACCGCCATGGCGATGGGCAGGCAACGCGACCTACCCCGCCTGCTGGCGCGTCAGCATCCCTCGAACGCGGTTCCGCGGGTCGCGGTGCTCGCCGTCGCGGTCGGTGCCGCCCTGCTGATCTGCCTGGGCGACATCCGCGAGGTCATCGGGTTCTCGAGCGCGGGCGTGCTCGTCTACTACCTGGTCGCCAACCTCAGCGCGCTCACGCAGGGCCGCTCGCACCGCGTTGTTCCGCGGGCAGTCTCGGTGCTCGGCGCACTCGGCTGCATCACGCTTGTTGTCGCGCTGCCCCTGCCCGCGCTCGTGTCGGCGCTCGGGGTTCTCCTCCTGGGCGTCGTGCTTCGCGTCATCGCCGTGCGCGCACGACGAAACTGACGGCACGCCCCACCGGTACGCCAAACTCCGGCCAATAATCGGGCGGACTTCACGTGAGCGGTTCGGCGACTTCCGAACAGGCCCGGAGTTCCGGGGCCGGCAGGAAGTTCATCCGTGTGCCAAGCCCAACTCGCCCGATTTTTGAGCAGGAGCCACCGCAAGAACCGGCACGTCCGCTCGCGGGTGACGCAGAGAAGCCGCCCCGCTGCTGCGGGACGGCTTCTCTGCAGTGCTCGTGTCGGACTCAGCCGAACGGACGCCCTAGTGCGCGTTGAGCTCGAGTGCCTTTGCGCTCGCGCTCTGCGTCGAATCGGCGAGCTCAGCGGACGAGTTGACGTCGGTGCCGAGGCTCGGCACGAGTGCCTCGAGCTTCGGCGCCCACTCCGCCTTCTTCTCCGGGTAGCAGCGGCCGAGCAGGTCGATCATGACCGGCACGGCGACGGATGCTCCGGGCGAGGCGCCGAGCAGGCCGGCGATGGAGCCGTCCTTCTTCGCGACGACCTCGGTGCCCATCTGCAGGATTCCGCCGCGCTTCGGGTCCTTCTTCATGACCTGCACGCGCTGGCCGGCCGTGATGAGGCGCCAATCTGCGGGGTCCGCCTCAGGGAAGAACTCTTTGAGCTGCTCGAACTTCTTGTCCTTGCTCGCGAGCACCTGGCCCACGAGGTAGGTGACGAGGTCGAAGTTGTCCTTCGCGACGGCGAGCATCGGGATGAGGTTGTGCGGGCGCAGCGACTTGACGAGGTCGAGGTAGCTGCCCGTCTTGAGGTACTTGGGGCTGAAGCCCGCGTACGGCCCGAACATGAGCGCCGGCTTGCCATCGACGACGCGCGTGTCGAGGTGCGGCACCGACATCGGTGGGGCACCGACTGACGCCTTGCCGTAGACCTTCGCGAGGTGCTTCTCGACCACGGCTGGGTTGTCGGTGCGCAGGAACTGCCCGGAGATCGGGAATCCGCCGTAGCCCTTGATCTCCTCGATGCCCGACTTCTGCAGCAGGGGAAGCGCCCCGCCGCCCGCGCCGACGAACACGAAGCGCGCACGCGTGACGTTCTTGCGGCCCTTCTGTTCACCCGCGAGCTGCTGAGTCGCGATCTGCCAGATGCCGTCGCGCTGCTGGCGGAGCGCGATGACCTCGGTGTTGAGGCGCAGAACGGCGCCGCGGTCGACGAGGCCCTGCACGAGCTTGTGCGTGAGCGAGCCGAAGTCGACGTCGGTACCTGCGGCGACGCGCGTCGCCGCGACCTTCTCGCCAGCTGGGCGCCCCTCGACGAGGGTCGGTGCCCAGCCCTTGATGACCTCGGGGTCGTCGGAGAACTCCATCGTCGAGAAGAGCGGCTCCGTCTTGAGCAGCTCGAACCGACGCCGCAAGAAGTCGACGTTCTCGGCGCCGCGCACAAACGTCATGTGCGGCACGGAGTTGATGAACCCAGACGGCTCTGGCAGCTCGCCGGCCTCGACGAGCGTGGCCCAGAACTGACGCGACACCTGGAACTGCTCGTTGATCTGGATCGCCTTGGACGCGTCGATGACGCCGTCCTTCTCTGGCGTGTAGTTGAGCTCGCACAGCGCGGCGTGCCCCGTGCCTGCGTTATTCCACGGGCTCGAGCTCTCCTGAGCGAGCCCGTCGAGTCGCTCGATGATCTTGATGCTCCACTCGGGCTCAAGCTTGTTAAGAAGCGAGCCGAGGGTGGCACTCATGATGCCCCCGCCGATCAGAACGACGTCGTAGATCTTCTGTGAATCAGTCACCGAACAAGTCTACGTCCGGGGCGGATGCACGTCCGCTTCACGAGGAGCGGGCACGGTGCACAATCGTCGATTTTTGCTGTTTTCGAATGCCGCAGCCTGCGCACGACCCTCCGTCCGTCGTGTTCTCTACCGAGAACGCAAAAACGGACGCCCTCAGCGGGCGTCCGTTTTCCGTGCGAGTTCGGCGTCTACGCCTTGGCTGCGACGAGCTCGGCGATCTGGACGGCGTTCAGCGCTGCACCCTTGCGGAGGTTGTCGTTCGAGATGAACAGCGCGAGGCCGCGGTTGCCGTCGACCGACTGGTCCTGGCGGATGCGTCCGACGAGGCTCGGGTCTGCGCCCGCGGCCTGGAGGGGCGTCGGCACGTCGACGAGGGCGACACCCGGGGCGGCGGCGAGCAGCTCGCGCGCGCGGTCGGGCGTGAGCGCCTCGGCGAACTCGGCGTTGATGGACAGCGAGTGGCCGGTGAAGACGGGGACGCGCACGCAGGTTCCGCTCACGCGCAGCTCCGGGAGGCCGAGGATCTTGCGGCTCTCGTTGCGCAGCTTCTGCTCTTCGTCGGTCTCCTCCGAGCCGTCGTCGACAACCGAGCCGGCGAGCGGCAGCACGTTGAACATGACGGGGGCGGCGAACTTCTCCGGAGCGGGGAACTCGACGGACGCGCCGTCGTGCACGAGCCCGAGCAGCGCCTCTTCGCCTTGGTTGACCGCGGCGATTGCCTGGCCAGAAAGCTCCTGCGCACCCGCGAGGCCAGCACCAGACGTGGCCTGGTAGGTCGAGACGATGAGGCGCTCGAGGCCGGCGGCCTCGTGCAGCACCTTCAGGACCGGCATGGCGGCCATCGTCGTGCAGTTGGGGTTCGCGATGATGCCCTTGGGAGGTGCGACGATGGCTTCCGGGTTGACCTCGGAGACGACGAGCGGCACCTCTGGGTCGCGGCGCCACGCGCTCGAGTTGTCGATGACAACGGCACCGGCGGCGGCGAAGCGCTCCGCCTGCGCGCGCGACGTCGTCGCGCCCGCGGAGAAGAGGGCGATGTCGATGCCGCTCACGTCGGCGACGGCGACGTCTTCGACCGTGATGTCCTCGCCACGGAACGGGAGGGTTGTGCCGGCCGAACGGGCGGAGGCGAAGAAGCGGATGCTCTCGACGGGGAAGTCGCGCTCCTCGAGGAGGGTGCGCATCACGGCGCCGACCTGGCCGGTTGCGCCGACAACGGCGACGTTCAACTTGGTGCTCATGAGTGCTCTTTTCTGCTCAGCCGCGTCAGCGGCCGGTGCCTGCGTAGACGACTGCCTCGGCGTCGCCGTCAAGGCCGAAAGCGGTGTGGATGACGCGGGTGGCCTCGGTGACGAGGTCGGCCTGCGTGATGATCGAGATGCGGATCTCGGACGTCGAGATCATGTCGATGTTGATGCCCGCGTCCTTGAGCGCCGTGAAGAGCTTCGCGGTGACGCCGATGTTGGTGCGCATGCCGGACCCGACGAGCGAGATCTTGCCGATGTCCTCAGTCAGGCGCAGCGACGCGTAGCCGATCCGCTCGCCCTCGGCCGCGATGGCGTCGAGCACACGCTGCGCATCCGCCTTCGGCAGGGTGAACGAGATGTCGGTGACCTTCGTGTCCTGCTCGGACACGTTCTGCACGATCATGTCGATGTTCGCGCCCTGCTCGGCGACGATCGTGAAGATCGCAGCCGCCTTGCCTGGCACATCCGGGACCCCCGCGATGGTGATCTTGGCCTGGCTCAGGTCGTGGGCGACACCCGCGATCATTGCTGCTTCCACTTCGTACTCCTCTGCCCGGTCTGGGTTGTAGACGATGGTGCCCTCGTGGTCGGAGAACGACGAGCGGACGTGGAGCGTGACTCCCTGTCGGCGTGCGTACTCGACGGCGCGGATGTGCAGGACCTTCGCGCCCGAGGCGGCGAGCTCCAGCATCTCCTCGCTTGAGATGTAGTTCAGCTTGTGGGCCTTCGGCACGATGCGCGGGTCGGCGGAGAAGACACCGTCGACGTCGGTGTAGATCTCGCAGACGTCGGCGCCGAGCGCAGCGGCGAGCGCGACGGCGGTCGTGTCTGAGCCGCCGCGGCCGAGCGTGGTGATGTCCTTGGAGTCGCGGTTAAACCCCTGGAAGCCCGCGACGATCGCGATGGCACCCTCATCGAGCGCCTCGCGCACACGCACTGGCGTGACGTCGACGATGCGCGCGTCGCCGTGCGTGGAGTCGGTGATCATGCCAGCCTGGCTGCCCGTGTAGCTCCTGGCGTCCATGCCGAGGTCCTTGATGGCCATCGCGAGGAGCGCCATGGAGACGCGCTCGCCCGTGGTGACAAGCATGTCGAACTCGCGTGCATCCGGAATCGTCGCGATCTGGTGCGCCAGGTCGATGAGGTCGTCGGTGGTGTCGCCCATTGCTGAGACGGCCACGACGACATCGTTGCCCGCTTTGCGGGTCTCGACTACTCGGCGGGCCACTCGCTTGATGCTCTCGGCATCCGCGACCGATGATCCGCCGTACTTCTGGACGATCAGACTCACGTGTCTTGTCTCCTCCGGTTCGGGATGCGCATCGAGCTTCGCTCGCGCGCCACAAGCTCCCATCCTATCCGGCGGGGGCATGCGGTTCCTAGCGCGGGCGGCGTTCGTTTCCATTGATTGCGGCGCGGCCCGCGGCGGACTGTCGCCCGTCGGCTTGCTGGTTGCGCACGTCGGTCAGTCGATGGCGCGGCGGCCGGAGAAGGCGCGGCCGAGCGTGATCTCGTCGGCGTACTCGAGGTCGCCGCCGACGGGAAGTCCGGAGGCAAGCCTGGAGACGGGAACTCCGATGCTCGTGAGGAGCCTGCTGAGGTACGAGGCGGTCGCGTCGCCCTCGAGGTTGGGGTCGGTCGCGACGATGACTTCCTTCACCTCGCCGGATTCGAGCCGGGCGAGGAGGGTGCGGATGTTCAGGTCGTCCGGCCCGATGCCCTCCATCGGGTTGATGGCGCCGCCGAGCACGTGGAAGAGGCCGCTGAACTCGCGGGTGCGTTCGATGGCGGCTACGTCCTTCGGCTCCTCGACAACGCAGATGACGGTGCGGTCGCGGCGCGGGTCGCGGCACACGTTACACTCCGGCCCTTCGCTGACGTTGCCGCAGACGGTGCAGAACTGCACCCGCTCGCGAACCGTGGCGAGGATCTGCGCGAGCCGAGACACGTCGAACGACTGCGTCTGAACGATGTGGAACGCGATGCGCTGCGCCGACTTCGGACCGACGCCGGGCAGGCGCCCGAGCTCGTCGATGAGGTCCTGGATGATGCCTTCGTACATGGGTCAGAGTCCCCGGTCTTCGAGTGATGGTGCAGACACGGCTCAGTAGCCCCCGTCTTCCGGTGGTGGTGGTGCGGAGAAGTCGTCCTCCGGCGGAAGCTCGACGGCTTCGGGCTCAGGGGCGATGAGGTCCTCGCCGATGAAGCGGGCACCGAGACGCTCGCGGACAATCGCCTCACCGTAGCGCTCGACGCCGGGGATGACTGGGGCGCTCGCGACTCGCTGCGTGCGCTTCGCCGCGGGCGGCGGAGCTGGGGCTGGCTCCTCGTGCCTGGATGCGGGCTGCTCGGACGGAGTCGCGGTTCCGGGCGCCGTCGCCGTCGGGGCCGACACAGTCGTCGCCTGGGCGGCGGCGTTCGCGTCTGGTCCTGTCGCTGTTCCAGGGATCGCGGCGGTCGCCCATCCCGAACCTGGCCCGTCGTCCGGAACGGACGCCTCGCCTGGGATCTTCGCGACGGTCCAGTTGAGGCCGCTCGACGAGGGTGCGCCGGAGTTCGGAGTTGCCGCGGCCGCGGGCTTCGTTTTCGCCGCTGGCGCGCTGGAAGCGGGCGCTGCGGTCCGTCCCTCCGCAGGCTGCTGTCGTGTGGAGGCGGCTCGGCGAGACGCCGCTCGGGCTTGGGCCGGGTCGGGCTCCGCGGGTGCCGGCGTCGCCTCGTCGGTGCGGCTCGGCGCCGGTGCACCGTTTGGCGCGCCCGATGCGCTGGCGCCGCCCGGGCGTTGCGGCTGGAACTTGACGGTGATGCCGAACATCTCGTTGATCGCGGTGCGCAGCACGGCGCTCGGTGAGTCGGTCGCGCCTCGCTCGCCGCGGAACTGGTCGAGCACGGCGCGGGATGGAACTTCGAAGACGAGCAGGTCGCCCGCGAGGTCGCGTGGGTGCACTGACTGCGCGACGCTCCAGGCGTGCGTGCCGCCGAGGTCGCGCATGCGCTCAAGCAGGGTCGGCCATGCGTCGCGCAACTGCGCGAACACGGGAGGCTCAGCCGATGCACGGGCAGCCGTCGCGTGCGGAGCAGGGCTCGACTGGGGAGCCGCAGCCGGAGCGCTGTTCGGCGACGCGTCCGGAGCCGGAGCATCGACGGAGGCAGGCCCGGAAGACGGGGGTGACTCGGACGAAGGGGCAGACGCCGGCGACGAAGCGGGCTCAGGCGACGAGCCAGCTTCCGACGACGGGGCAGGCTCAGGCTCGGCCTGCGATTCCGGTGCACCCTCCGGTTCGGGCGCGGGCTGCTCGCGAACCTTTTCTGGCTGAGGCTCCGGCGCAAATTCGGACGCGGACGACGCCACAGGCTCGGACGCGGGCATCGCCGCAGGCTCAGCGTGGTCTAGCTCGTCGGCGTTGGCCGGCGGCAGTACGACCGGCGCGGGTGTCTGCGACACCTCAAGCGCTTCCGCCTTCGGTGCCGGCGCGGGAGTTGCCGGAGCCGCTCCTGAACCGGGCGTCGCCGCTGCCCAGGATGCGGCGGCCAGACGCGCGGCCGAGGCCGTGTCTGGCTCGCTCGCGACGGGTGCGGGTGCAGGTGCAGGTGCAGGTGGAGCAGAAGCAGCGGATGCGGCGGGAGCGGCGGCGCCTTCGCTTGGCACCCCGTTGGCACCTTGCACGGGGCGTGCCGCCGGAGCGATCCCGGTCTCGCGTTCCGGAGCCGGGGCTGCAGGAGGCGTTTCGACCCGTGCAGCGGCGAGCGAAGGAGCTTCAGCCGGCGCCGGAGCAACGGCAGGAGCAGCGGCCGCGAGGCGCGTCGGCGACGTGCCTGGTGCATCCGCGACGGCAAGCAGCGTGCCGCTGTCGATGAAGTCGGCGCGAGACGCCACGAGGATGCGCGCGACGAGCAGCTCGAGGTGGAGCTTCGGCGACGTGACGCCGCTCATCTCAGTGAGGGTCTCGTTGACGAGGTCGGCTATGCCGGTGAGCGCGGCTGGCGAGAACCGACCTGCCTGCACACGCAGGGCCTCGACCTCATCTGCCCCGAGGCCGCGCAGAACCGCGCCGGCACCCGGACCCGTCGCCTTCGCGACGATGAGGTCACGAAGGCGCTCGAGCAGGTCCTCGACGTAACGGCGAGGGTCTTGTCCTGACTGGATGACGCGGTCGACGGCCGTGTAGGCCGCGGCCGGGTCGGCGTCCGCGAAGGCGTCGATGGACTCGTCGAGCAGCTCCTGGCCCGTGAAGCCGAGGAGTGCAGCAGCCCGCTGGTAGCCGAGGAGGCCCGTCTCGGAACCCGCGATGATCTGGTCGAGCAGCGAGAGCGTGTCTCGCGCGGAGCCGCCACCGGCGCGCACGACAAGCGGAAGCACTCCGGGCTCGGCCGTCACGTTCTCGCTCGTGCAGAGCTCTTCGACGTACTCGAGCATGAGCGCCGGCGGGATGAGCCTGAACGGGTAGTGGTGCGTGCGCGAGCGGATCGTGCCGATGACCTTCTCGGGTTCCGTCGTCGCGAAGACGAAGCGCACGTGCTCCGGCGGCTCCTCGACGACCTTGAGCAGGGCGTTGAAGCCGGCCGAGGTCACCATGTGCGCCTCGTCGATGATGAAGATCTTGTAGCGGTCGCGGCTAGGCGCGAGGATGGCGCGCTCGCGCAGCTCGCGCGCGTCTTCCACGCCACCGTGGCTGGCCGCGTCGATCTCGAAGACGTCGAGCGAGCCTCCACCGTCGCGGGCAAGCTCGACGCAGCTCTGGCAGACGCCGCAGGGAGTGTCGGTCGGGCCCTCGGCACAGTTCAGGCAGCGGGCCAGGATGCGCGCGGAGCTCGTCTTGCCGCAGCCGCGCGGGCCGGAGAAGAGGTAGGCGTGGTTGACGCGGCCGGTGCGGAGCGCGGTCATGAGGGGTTCCGTGACCTGCGACTGCCCGATCATCTCGGCGAAGTTCTCAGGCCGATAGCGGCGGTACAGGGCTGTGGCCATGCGCACCATCGTAGACGGCACCACCGACATGGGGCGCGGGCCCGCATGACTGCGCTCGACAAACGCGATCGCTGCCCGGCGTTTCGCCCTCTACGAGTGCTCCGCAAGGGTGAAACTCCGGGCAGCGATGACGCGGGAGCGCCGCGCCGCGAGCGCGGATCAGGCGATGGCGGCCAGGCTCTGGCGTGCGATCTCGAGCTCCTCGTTGGTCGGAACGACGAGCACCTCGATACGCGAGTCGTCGGCGGAGATGCGCCGAGCATCCCGCGACGGCGACTCGTTACGCTCAGGCGACAGCTTCACGCCGAGCCATTCGAGGCCTTCGAGCACGTCGGCGCGCAACTGCGCGTCGTTCTCGCCGATGCCCGCAGTGAAGACGATCGCGTCGGCTCCGCCGACCAGCAGCATGTAGGCGCCGAGGTAGTGGCGGATGCGGTGCGTGTAGACCGCGAGCCCGAGCTGCGCCCGCTCGTCGCCGGCGTTGGCCTTCTGCCGAACGTCGCGCATGTCTCCCGAGCCGGTGAGGCCGAGCAGCCCCGACTTGCGGTTCAGGAGGTCGTCGAGCTGGTCGATCGTGTAGCCGCCTCGGCGCGAGAGGTGCACAAGCACCGCGGGGTCGAGGTCGCCGGTGCGCGTACCCATGACAAGTCCTTCAAGCGGCGTCATGCCCATGCTCGTCTCGACCGATCGGCCGCCGTCGACGGCGCACATGCTCGCGCCATTGCCGATGTGCAGCACGATCGTCTTGAGCTGGTCCAGGTCGCGCTCCAGGAAACGCGCGGTCTCCTCAGACACGAACTTGTGGCTTGTCCCGTGTGCACCGTACTTGCGTACCCGGTGCTCTTTCGCGACCTCAGCATCCAGCGCGTACAGCGACGAGGCCTCGCTCATCGTCGTGTGGAAGGCCGTGTCGAAGACGGCAACGTGCGGCGTCTCGGCGAAGACGTCTCGCGCGCCGACGATGCCCTCGAGGTTGGCCGGGTTGTGGAGCGGCGCGAGCGGGATGAGGTCTTCGATGTCCTGCAGCACCTTGCCGTCGATGACGGCGGCGTCGAAGAAGCGGCGCCCGCCGTGCACAACCCTGTGGCCGACCACGACGGGTGGGAACTCGGCGAGACTCGGCCCGTGCTCCTCGAAGCCCTCGAGCATCGCTTCGAAGCCGCGCGTGTGGTCCGGGATATCGGCCTCACGGGCGAAGGTCTCGCCCCCGGTCTTGTGCGTGACGCTCGCGACGGGCTCACCGATGCGCTCCACGAGGCCTGACGCGAGCGTCGCCTCGCGGTCCATGTCGATCAGTTGGTACTTGAAGGACGAAGAGCCGGAGTTGACGACCAGGACGATGCTCATGAGCACCCTTTCTCGAGACCCGCGAGGAGCGGGCAGGATGTGCGGCGGACGCGTCTACGAGCGCTGCGCCTGGATCGCCGTGATGGCGACGGTGTTGATGATGTCGGAGACGAGCGCCCCACGGGACAGGTCGTTGATGGGCTTGTTGAGTCCCTGCAGGATGGGACCGATCGCGACGGCGCCAGCCGAACGCTGCACCGCCTTGTACGTGTTGTTGCCAGTGTTGAGGTCGGGGAAGATGAACACCGTCGCTCGCCCAGCCACCTCGCTGCCTGGCATCTTCTTGCTCGCGACCGCTGCATCCGTCGCCGCGTCGTACTGGATGGGCCCCTCGACAAGCAGCTCGGGCATGCGCTCGCGAACGAGTGCCGTCGCCGTGCGCACCTTGTCGACGTCGGCGCCTGAGCCCGACTCGCCCGTCGAGTACGACAGCATCGCAACACGAACCGCGATGTCGAACTGGTTTGCCGTCTCGGCCGAGGAGATCGCGATGTCGGCGAGCTGCTCAGCGGTCGGGTCGGGGTTGACGGCGCAGTCGCCGTAGACGAGCACGCGGTCGGCGAGTGCCATGAGGAAGACGCTCGAGACGACGGATACGCCCGGCTTGGTCTTCACGATCTCGAATCCAGGGCGGATGGTGTGCGCCGTCGTGTGCGCGGCACCGGAGACCATGCCGTCGGCGAGGCCGAGGTGCACCATGAGCGTGCCGAAGTAGCTCACATCGCGCACGCGCTCGGTCGCTGCCTCGATCGTGACGCCCTTGTGCGCGCGGAGCCTCGCGTACTCCTCCGCGAAGCGCGCCACGTAGTCGGGGTTGCTCGTGCTCAGCACGTTGGCGGCGGAGATGTCGACACCGAGGGCGGATGCACGGCCACGAACCTCGGATTCCTCACCCAGGATCGTGATCTCTGCGACCTCGCGGGCCAGCAGCGAGCCGGCGGCGACGAGAATACGGTCGTCGCTGCCCTCTGGCAACACGATGTGCTTCCGGTCGGAGCGAGCTCGGTCGAGGAGCGTGTTCTCGAACATGAGCGGCGTGACGACGAGCGACTGCTTCACGTTGAGAAGAGCGACGACCTCGATAGCCGGGATGTGCTGCTCGAACTTCGCGAGGGCGAGGTCGATCTTGCGGCGCGAGATGCCGGCCGCCGCGAGACGCCCGCGCGTCTGCATGATGCGCTGGGCAGTGTCGTACGTGCCTAAGTTGGTGCGGATGATCGGCACCTGAACGTTGAGGCCGTTGATCAGGCGCTCCACGGCCGGCGGGAATTCGAATGGCCCGTTCACGACGATGCCAGCGAGCGAGGGGAAGGTCTCCGCGCCCTGGGCCAGGAGCACGGCCAGCAGCACGTCCGTCCGGTCTGCCGCGATGACAACAACCGCGCCCTCCTTGAGTCGCTCGAGGACGTTCTGCATCGACATGCCGGCGAGCACGATGCCGAGGACCTCACGACCCAGGAGCTCGCGGTCGCCGTAGACGAGCTCGCCGCCAACGGCATCCAGAAGCTGGGACAGCGAGGGAGCCATGAGGAGCGGCGTCTCGGGGATCGCCCACACTGGCACCTTGTGCCCGAGCTCCCGAAGGGCGCGCTCGGCGACCGCCAGGCGCACCTCTTCCGTCGCGTTCTCGTCGGCACGGTTGACGGCGATCGCGAGCAGGGTCGCGTGAGCCGCGTCGAGTTCCGGCAGCGTCACCTCGAGCGCCTGCGCCAGCTGCTCCGGCGTGCGCGGCTGACCCTTGTCTGCGTCGAGGCCGGTCAGGACAAGCAGGACGGGTGCGCCTAAGTTCGCGGCGACACGAGCATTGAAGCCGAGCTCGGCCGGGTTGCCGACGTCGGTGAAGTCGCTGCCGACGATCACGACGGTGTCGCAACGGCGCTCGAGGGCGCGGTAGCGGGTGACGATGCGGGAGAGCGCCTCGTCGGGGTCCGCGTGCACGTCGTCATAGGTGACGCCGAAGCCGGACTCGTACTCGAGGCCGCGGTTCTGCGGGTCGAGCTGCGAGAGGAGGAGATCGAGGATGTCGTCCCTCGCCTCGGCGTTCTGCACGATGGGCCGGAACACACCGACCCGGCCGATCGAGCGGCTCAGGGCGTTTACGACGCCAAGAGCGACGGCTGACTTGCCAGAGTGACCCTCTGATGACGTGATGTAGATGCTTGTCCCCACGTCAAACAATGGTAGTCGGGCGAAGAGTCGGCGAGCTGTCGCGATCCTGCCAATTGTGGAGGGCTGGAATTCGCGTACCGCTTCCGGCGCGCTATGATGGTCGACGGCTCCTCGCGTGGCGCCATCCAGGCCAACTCCCCCAGGGCGGAAACGCAGCAAGGGTAACCGGGCTCTGGCGGGTGCGCGGGGGGTCTTTTCTTTTTGCCTTATGCATTCCGCAGCTCACCGCGTCGCCCCTCGCAGATCGCCCGCCGCGAACGCTGGCCCCGGACTCAGGCTGACCGGCTTGACTGGCAGACATGAGAATTGCAGTCATCGGTGGAAACGGTCAGATCGCACGCCTTCTAACGACCCAGCTCATTCAGCGCGGTCACCGCGTCACGAGCGTCATCCGCAACCCGGACTATGTCGACTCCCTCGAGGAGCTCGGCGCAGACCCCGTCGTCGCCGACCTCGAGCAGAGCACGCCAACGGACCTCGCGAAGCAACTCGGTCACGTCGACGCCGTCGTCTTCGCAGCCGGCGCAGGGCCAGGGAGCACGGCAGAGCGCAAGCTCACGCTCGACCGCGACGGCGCCATCCTGTCAGCGGATGCGGCGGAACTCGCGAACATCCGCAGGTTCGTCGTGGTCTCCGCGATCGGCACCGACACCTTCGACCGCGACTCGGACGACGTGTACCAGGTGTACCTCAGGGCGAAGAGCGAGGCCGATGCGAACATCCGCGCACGGAGCGCGAAGCTCGACTGGACCATCGTGCGCCCTGGCGGCCTCACCGACGACGAGGCCACTGGCCTCGTCAAGGTGGGCGAGCAGGTCGAGCGCGGATCGATTCCTCGCGCAGACGTCGCCGCCGTGATCGCCGCGCTCCTCGACCGCCACGCTGGCATCCACAAGCAGTTCGAGGTCGTTTCGGGCGACGTGGAGATCGGATCAGCGGTCAAGAAGCTGTAGCCGGGAGCCCGTCGGGCCTATCTATTGGAGCGTTTTGGCGCTCGCGTTCACGAACGGTCGCGAGAACCGCTATGCTCTTTCGAGGTGAGCGCCTGGCGCTCCCGTGGAGGATTCGCCTAGTGGCCTATGGCGCACGCTTGGAAAGCGTGTTGGGTGAAAGCCCTCAGGGGTTCGAATCCCCTATCCTCCGCCACGCGCACAAGAGCCCCGACCAGGGAAACCAGGTCGGGGCTCTTGTCATGCGCCCGCCTTGTTCGACAAAACGACCACAGCTCCGCCCTGGGCAACGCGACCCACGCCGAGGGCGGACTTGAGGTCGCCTCACGCGAGTTTTGACGACCACAAGGCCGCCCTGGGCAGCGTTGCCCTGCCCAGGCTGCGCCCCGCCACGTGCGTCCGCCACGTGCGGCGGCGCGCGCGGAAGGGGGATGCGGATGCGGCGGCGCGCGCGGAAAGCGGATGCGGATGCGGCGGCGCGCGCGGCGAGCGAATGAGGCGGCGCGCACGCACGCACGAAAGAGGGCGCCACCCGAAGGTGACGCCCTCTCAGCGAAGAGCTCGGTGAGCTACTAGGCCTTCTTGGCTGCCAAGCGGCGCGCGACGAGCACGCCAGCGCCGGTCGCAAGCGCGAGGAGGCCGATGCCGGCTGCGCCGAAGACGTCCTCAGCACCCGTGGTGGCGAGCTCAGGCGTCTTGTGGCCCGTGTTCGTGCCCCCGTTGCCTGCAGGAGCTGCGGTCGCGGTGGGAGCCGTCGTCGCGCCAGGCGTCGCCTCGGCGACGAGGAACGTGAACGAAGCCGAGAGGCCACCCTCCTGCGAGAGCTGCACGGTGTACTCACCGAGGGGCAGCGGAACGCCCGACTGGTTGATGAGCTCACCCGAGTAGGTGCCGTCCTCGGCGACGACCGAGTCATCGGTCGGCTCGACCTCGACGGACGTGCCGTCGGGGTAGACAACCGTGATGTCGAGCGCGACGCCAGGCGTGAAGTGCTGAGCGACGTAGGTGATGTTCTCCGTCGGGAGGAAGCTTCCGGCAGTTGCGTAGGCGACAGGCGCCTCAACCGTCGGAGTGGGGTCGACGGTCGGCGTCGGGGTGGCCGTCGCGAGTGCGGCGACGTTGAAGCCGAACGTGACGACGTTCTGAGCAGGCTGGCCGGCAGCGTCGTTGTAGTTCTGCGTGACGGTGACGGAGTAGTCCCCCTCAGGGAGGAGCCCGGTGCTGGTGATCTCGCCCGAGTACGTGCCCTCAGCGTCAGTCGTCCAGCTGTTGTCGGCAGCGGCGGGAACCGCCACGGCGCTGCCGTCAGGCAGCGTGAGCGTGATGCTCGAGAGCTTGGTGTTCGGCGCGAGGCCCGTGAGGACGTACGTGACGCCCTCGTCAGGCGTGAAGCTCGGCTTGGTGGCGGCACCCTCGGCCGCGGGCGCCTCTGCCGTCTCAGTGGGCTCAGCCGGCGTCGACTCGACGGGGGTCGACTCCTCGGCCGGGGTCGTCTCAGCGGGCGTCGTCTCAGCCGGCGTCGTCTCGGTGGGCGTCGTCGACTCGGACGGCGTGGCCGTTTCCGTGGCGACTGGCGTCGTCTCGGCGGGGCTCGTTGGGGGCGTGGTGGTCGCTGCGTAGGCAGGCGCAGCGGTCAGCACGGCGCCACTGGCGAGCACACCGAAAGCGATCGTGAGGGCAGAAGCGCACTTGCGCGACGAAGAAGAGAATGAGGAAGCCATAACTAAAGAGTGGCCTGACTCACAGGTGATGTCCAGAAGATTACGGACGATCTCGACGGGCTATGCGTTCAGCACCCAGGGAGTGACTCCCTAAAATACCTGATCCTGAGCGGATTTCCGCACAAAGTCTGGACCAGTTTTGACCGTGGGGAGTTCTACCCGGTCACGTGAGTATTCATAGAGATTCGGGCCGCAAGCGAAAGCGAGCGGGACCGAACACCTTTCGGTGTCCGGTCCCGCTCACTTCTCGCGTTACCTACGTTGTCCTAGCTCTCGCGACGACGGCTCAGGAAACGAGCGCCAGTCACTACTGCGGCACCGAGGCCGAGCACCAGGAGGCCGATGCCTGCAGCACCGAACGCGTCCTCAGCGCCGGTGGTCGCCAGCGACTTGCTCTGCGCCTTGCCCTTGGTGTCGCTGCCGCCGCCGTTGCCAGCTGGCGCTGACGTGGTGCTTGGCGATGCATCGACGGTTGCCGGGGTCTCACCAGTGACCGCGAAGGACGTTGTTGCCGTCTGCTCTTCAGCGGGAGCGTCAGCCTCAAGCTCGACAGCCGCGGGCGACTCGGTCGTCGCCGTGAGCTCCGACTCCTCCTGGACGATCAGCGGAACAGCGCGGGCCGAGTCCGCGGCAGGCGCGTCGGTCTCCTCACCAGCCTCAGGGCTGATGGTGGTGAGCGTGATGCCGTAGTCGCCGACAGCCCAAGCCGCGTCGTACGTGATGATGCCCGCGTAGTTGCCGTCAGCATCCGGCGTGATCGGCTCGGCCGACTCGAACTCGGCGGAGGTGCCGTCAGGGAGCCGGAGCGTGAGCCCGAGCTCGACGCCTGGCGTAAAGCCCGTAGCGACGTACGTGATGCCCTCAGCGGCCTCTTCCTGCGTGTAGCTCACCTGCTCGGTCGCTACTGCGGGAGCTGCGACGGGCGCCTCGGTCTCGGTCGGCTCAGGCGTGGCCGTCTCGGTGGCGGTCGGCGTGACACTCGCCGTCTCGGTCGGCTCGAGCGTGGGCTCTTCGGTGAGCGTGGGCTCGGGCGTCTCGGTAGCCGTCTCAGTCGGCTCAGCCGTGGCCGTCTCGGTCTCTGTCGGCTCGGGAGTTGCGGTCTCCGTCGACGTCTCCGTCGGCTCAGGAGTTGTCGTCTCAGTCGGGGCGGGCGTTTCGGTTCCGGCGGGAGCGGCGGCGGCGAACGCGGTCGAAGCCTGCACATCGTCGGACTCGAAGAGCACAACCGAGTAGTCACCCTCGCTCCAAGCCTCGTCACTGGTCAGCTCAGCACTGACGACTCCTGACTCGTCGACCTTGTGCGACTCGGTGCCCCAAGACCAGTTGGTCTGCCCCTCAGGGCCGACGACCTTGACGTAGACGAGGTTGCCCGGCGTGAAGCCGGAGCCAGTGACCGTGACACCTGGAGCGTCCGCGGCGATCGTGTCCTCAGAGACAGACGCGGAAGCGGCGCTCGTGTCTCCGTCGACACTCGCGTCTACCTGGTCGCCGTTCGCAGCGAAAGAAGGCGCGGCCGTGACTGCAACCCCACCGGCGACGACGCCGAAGGCGATGACGAGGGCCGTGGTGCGAGCGCGGGCGCTCTTGAAGGTGTCGGAAAGCATGAGGGGACGCTAACACGGCGGATTATTGTCCGTCGAGGCCGAAATAGGGTCAAGCGACACGCGGAAAGTTTCGATTCCCGGTCGACACACCAGTCACATTGGTCACACTGACCTCAGGAATCGCATCTTCAACAGGGATTTTCTGGAGAAACGGAACGAGGCACCGCATCCGGAAACCGGATGCGATGCCTCGCGAAAAAAAGTTCCTTCGGCGTGTCGGAACACGCCGCGCAGAACCGCTGCGGGATGACTACTTGACGGTCACCGAAGCGCCGGCAGCCTCGAGGGCTTCCTTTGCCTTGTCAGCAGCTTCCTTGTTGACGCCCTCAAGGACGGGCTTCGGAGCGCCGTCGACGAGTGCCTTCGCCTCACCGAGACCGAGGCTCGTGAGTGCGCGCACCTCCTTGATGACCTGGATCTTCTTGTCGCCAGCACCCTCGAGGATGACGTCGAACTCCGTCTTCTCCTCCTCTTCAGGTGCGTCAGCTGCTGCAGCAGCAACGCCTGCAACTGCAACGGGAGCAGCAGCGGTGACCTCGAAGGTCTCCTCGAACGCCTTGACGAACTCGGAGAGCTCGATGAGCGTGAGCTCCTTGAATGCTGCGATGAGCTCGTCAGTCGTGAGCTTTGCCATGTGTTTTCTCCTTGTGTGTTGTTCTAGCCGCGAGATCCCGTAGGACTAGTTCGCGGACTCCTGCTTTTCGCGCAATGCCTCGACCGTGCGAACAGCCTTGGCTGCAGGCGCGGTGAACAGGTATGCGGCACCGAACAGCGAGGCCTTGAAGGCGCCGGCAAGCTTGCCGAGCAGAACTTCGCGGGACTCGAGGTCGGCGAGCTTGTTGACCTCTTCTGCACTGAGAGCGTTTCCGTCGAAGAAACCGCCCTTCAGAACCAGCTGAGGGTTGTCCTTGGCGAAGGTACGAAGACTCTTCGCGACTGCGACGGGGTCGCCGTGCACGAACGCGATTGCGCTCGGTCCGGTCAGCTCGTCGTCGAACGCGGTGATTCCGGCGTTGTTCGCCGCAATCTTCGTCAGCGTGTTCTTCACCACGGCGTAGCTTGCGTGCTCACCAATCGTGCGACGCAGCGTCTTGAGCTGCGCAACAGTGAGACCGCGGTACTCAGTCAGCAGGACGGCGGTCGAGTTCTGGAACAAGTCCTGAAGCTCGGCAACAGTTGCTTCCTTGGTCGCCATGGCACTCCTCTCTCTCTTGCACGTGAACCACGTTTGTCATTCACGCACCGCAGGCGCATCTTCGATGCACAACACACAAAAAAGCTCCGGTCGCAGGTGGACCGGAGCTGAGAGGATGCGCTTGCGCGCAGAGCAGATCTGCTTCGTTCACCTGCGCGGGGCGTTCTTGCGAACCTTCGTTCGTGTACGTTCTCACGCACAACGAAGACCTGCGGTCTTGGGCTTCCGAAAGCGTACCTCCTCGCACGGGTTTCGTCAACGCGAGGCGAACGCTCCCTTCAGCGCGAGTCGCGGAGGCTGTCGATGAGGAGGCCTGTGCTCGGGTGCGGGCGCTGGCCCTCGACGGCGTAGAGCTCGGTGCTGGGCGAGCCGAGGAGCGGGCGCGTGACAACGCCGGGCATGTGGAATCGGGCAACGGAGGCGGGCAAGATCGACGCCCCGACCCCTGCCGAGACGAGGCCGAGCACCGTCTCCTGGTGGATGACGCTCTGCACGATTCGCGGGACGGCCTGGGCTCCGCCAAGCCACGACATGACAGCGGAGACGAATCCGGGCATGAGCTCGAACGGGAACAGCACGACGTCCTTGCTGTGGAAGCCCAACGGCGTGACGGTCGACTCGGCAGCCAGTGGGTCGTTCGCCGGCAGCACCGCCACGAGGTCCTCGCTCTCCAGCAACGTCGCCCGCAGGCCGGGCACCGCGAGAGGGTCGCGGAGGATCCCGACGTCGAGCTCCCCCTCGAGGAGGAGGGTGATCTGCTCGGCGCTCGTGAGCGATCGCGGCTCGAGGCGGATGCGCGGCCTGAGTTCCTGGAATGCCTGCAGGCCTCGGGGCAGCACGCTGTAGCTCGCCGAGCTCACGAACCCGATGCGCACCCTTCCGGAAACCCCGGCAGCCACGTCGCCGAGGTCAGCGACGGCGGCATCGAGGTCGTCGAGCACGGCACCGGCTCGTTGGCGGAACATGCGACCTGCGGCGGTGAGCGAGACGCTCCGCGTCGTGCGCTCGAAGAGCTCGACGCCGAGCTCTGCCTCGAGCTTGCGCACTGCGACCGTGAGCGGCGGCTGCGTCATGTGCAGGCGTTCGGCCGCGCGGCCGAAGTGCAGCTCGTCCGCGACGGCGACGAAGTACCTCAACTGACGAAGCTCCATGACATCCATTCGCGATGACTATCAATATGACTTCAAATGATATTGGACGCGCACCACTTGTTCTGGCGTAATCGAGGCAGGCACCACTCGACCGACCTTCAGGGAGCGGACATGACCGACACCATCGTCATCGGTGCGGGACTCGCGGGCGCTTCGGCAGCCTGGCACCTCGCCGAGCGCGGCCACCACGTGACGGTGCTCGAGCGCACGACCCCGGCCAACGAGCACGGCAGCTCGCACGGCTCGGCCCGCATCTTCCGCTACGCCTATCCCGAGCAGGTCTACACAGACCTCGTCGTCCGATCGAAAGCGGGCTGGGACGAACTCCAACGCGTGAGCGGAAGCCAGCTCATCCGGTCGACCGGCGCTCTCGACCACGGCGACATCCGAAACCCCACTGCGCTCGCGAGAGTGTTGGAAGCAGCTGGCGTCGAGCACGAACTCCTCTCTGCCGCGGCGGCGCAGGAGCGCTGGCCCCAATTCAGATTCGAGACGGACGTGCTCTGGCACCCGGGCGCCGGAGTGCTCGATGCCGGCGGAACCGTCAACGCGATGCTTGCCACCGCATCCGCGACCGGCAGGCTCGACCTGCGAACGTCCTGGCCCGTCGCCCGTGTCGACCGGAGCGGCAGCGGCTACCTCGTGCACTCAGCCACGGGCGAGACGGCAGAAGCGGACGGCATCGTCGTCGCGGCAGGCGGCTGGCTCCCGGCCCTCCTCGGCGAGCTCTCGCTCCCGAGCGCGTTCCTCGCGCAGTTCCCCGAGCTCGAGGTTCGGCAAGAGCAGGCATTCCACTTCCCCTACCTCGACCCAGGCGATGCCGGGGCTGACGCCGACCCGTGGCCCACCTTCATCTCCAAGTCACACAAACTGCAGACCTACGGCCTGCCGGGCGGCCGCGACGCAGACTGGCGCGGGCAGAAGGTCGCGCAGTTCAACGGCGGCAAGCTCATCGACTCGGCACTCCAGCAGGACGGGGTTGTGGATGCGGCGAACCGGCGCGCACTCATCGCCTATGCCGAGGAATTCCTCCCCGGCGTTGTGCCGGAGCCGTACGCGGAGACGACGTGCCTCTTCACGACGACGCCGACGGAGGACTTCGTGATCGACCGCGTCGACAACCTTGTTGTGCTGTCGGCCTGCTCAGGTCACGGTGGGAAGTTCGCGCCGCTGCTCGGGGAACTCGCGGCAGACCTGATCACCGGCTCCGGCTCGGTGCCGGACGAGTTCCGCGTCGGCGCGGAGACTGGAGCCACAGCATGAGCACCCCGACGCCCAACTCCGCTCGGCCGACCTCCGTGTCTTCGCTCATGCGCGAGATCGAGCACCTGGGCCGCGACCTCACGCGCGGCGGCTACAGCAGGCCCGTGTATTCACATCCCGAACTCGAGCTCCGCGAATGGTTCCTCGCGGCAGCCGAGGCGCGCGGGCTCGATGTCGAGGTCGACCCCAACGGCATCATCTGGGCCTGGTGGGACCGCGCGGACGGCGACCGCACCGGCGCGCTCATCACGGGCAGCCACCTGGACTCAGTACCAGGCGGCGGCGCGTTCGACGGGCCGCTCGGCGTGACTGCCGCGCTCGCCGCCGTCGACCTGCTTCGCAGCGAGGGCCAAAAGCCGAGTGTCGCCGTGGCGATCGCGGTCTTCCCCGAAGAGGAGGGGTCTCGCTTCGGCGTCGCCTGCCTCGGGTCCAGGCTCCTCACCGGGGCGATCGACCCCGACAGAGCTCGGTCGCTGCGGGATGCGAACGGTACGAGCTTCGCGGAGGCCTCGGCCGCCGCCGGCTTCGACCCGAGACACCTCGGTGTCGATCCCGCACGTGTCGCGCAGTTCGGCGCCTTCATCGAACTGCACGTCGAGCAGGGGCGCGGTCTCATCGATCTCGCCGGCCCCGTGGCGATCGGCTCCTCGATCCTTGGCCACGGCCGCTGGCGTGTGAGCTTCACGGGCCAGGGCAATCACGCCGGCACGACCCTCATGGCCGACCGGCGCGATCCGATGGTCGCCGCTGCTCGGCTCGTCATCGGCATCGAGGAAATCGCGCGATCCGTGCCGGGAGCCCGCGCCACCGTCGGCCGGCTCGAGCCGGTGCCTGGAGGGACGAATGTCATCGCATCCCGGGTCGACGCGTGGCTCGACGTCCGCCACCCCGACGACGAGGTGACCGCCGCGATCGTCGAGCGCATCCGTGGGCGGGCGACCGAGGTCGCGGCCGACCAGGGCTGCGAGGCGGTCCTCGTGGAGGAGTCGCTTTCGCCGACGGTGTCCTTCGACCAGCAGCTCCGCGACACGATCCAGCTCGCACTCCCGGACGCTCCCGTGCTCGACACGGGGGCGGGTCACGACGCCGGCGTGCTCGCCGCGCACCTGCCAACCGCCATGCTCTTCATCCGGAACCCGAGCGGCATCTCGCACTCCCCCGAGGAATACGTCGAAGACGTGGATGCTGACCACGGGGCACGCGCGCTCGCCATGGCGATCATGGCCGTCGGGGCGGTCGGGGCCTGAACCCAGCAGATTCTTTCGGCACATCGGCGCTTGGTACCCGCAGTGTCGGTGGTGTGGGAAAGAATAGGTGGATGGTCATGTTCCGCCCGAGCCACGACGTCGATGAGACGTCCTGGTTCGGCGAACCCCAGCCGGCGCCCAAGTCGCGTCGACGCGACCGCGATATCTACGGCCCGGCCGCGCTCATGGATTACGCATCCGCGCCCGCGCCCGTTCGTCAGGAGCATCCGCTGACGACCGGCGCCGGGCCAGTGCCCCAGGAGGAAGCGCTGCCGCGCTTCTGCACATCGGAGACTCGGCCCGCCTCAGCGACAACTCCACTCTCGGCCAGCGAAGTCGGCGTCTGGCGCGCGCACGGCCCCGCGGCGGAGACCTCCGCGATCGAGCTGCCCGCGACCCCCGAGGTCGAAGCCATGAGCGCGCATCTGCTCCGTGTGCTTGCCGACTCCAACGACCGCGCTGCGTGGCTCAAGGCTCGCGCCGACGGCGTCACCGCAACCGACGCGGCGCGCCTCGCGACCCCGGCTTCCGTGAAGCAGGTCGTCAAAGACAAGGTCATGGGCAACTCGTTCAGCGGCAACGCCTACACCGACTTCGGCCGGCAGCGAGAACCCGAGATCGCCAGGTGGGTCATGGAGCGCCACGGCATCCCGGCGAGCGGCCTCCTCTTCCATGCCGAGGCGTCGATGAGCCACCTCGCAACCCCCGATGGCCTGCACTGCGACGAGGAGGGCCGCATCCTCCTCGCTGAGATCAAGACCACCAACAAGGTGTGGAAGCGCATCCCCCGTTCGTACATGCGCCAGATCTGGTGGCAGCAGTACGTGCTCGGCGCCGAGCGCACCCTCATGGTGTGGGAGCGGCACCAGGACTTCATCGTCGTCGACCGCGAGCCGAAGTTCGTGTGGATCGACCGCGACGAGGCAGAGATCGCCAAACTCGTGACACTCGCGAACGAGGTGCTCAAGGACGTCGAGAAGTACCGGGGCGAGTTCGCTCAGTACTCCACCGGCAATGCAGGGCCCTTCCAGGGATACGGGAACACGCACAGCAGCAGCGACTACACGCAGTCGTTCTACGACGCCGAGACCTACGCGTAAGACCCGGACTCGTTGCTCCCCCTCATGGGAACGCCGCCCGCGTTCGGGGGACAATGGCCCGTATGACTGACGCCCCAGATCTCCAGCCGACCTCCGACACCATGCGCGCGGCCCTGCTCACCGGCATCGGCGGACCCGAGATGATGCAGCTCGGAGAAACGGCCATCCCCCTCACTCTCAACTCGGACACGCTGGTGCGCGTCAAAGCGGCGGGCGTGAACCCCATCGACGGAAAGACTCGCTCGGGCGCCGGTGCCTCGAAGGCGATCTCGAGCTTCCCCTCGACCCTCGGTGGTGAGTTCTCCGGGGTTGTCGTTCGCGCCTCCTACGAGCTCGCGCCGTTCCAGCCCGGCGACGAGGTGTACGGGATGCTCCTGTTCCCGCGCTACTCGGGTGCGTACGCCGAGTACGTGTCTGTGCCCTTCATGAGCCTCGCCAAAAAGCCCAAGAACCTCTCGTTCATCGAGGCTGGCGGGGTCCCCCTCGCAGTGCTCACCGCCTGGGCCGCCGTCGTGGAGGCTGGCGGCGTCTACACGGGCCAGCGCGTTCTCATCCACGCCGGCGCGGGCGGAGTCGGCCACTTCGCCGTGCAGCTCGCCTCTTACTACGGCGCGCACGTCATCACGACGGCTTCCGAGCGCAACCACGAGTGGCTGCGCGAGCTCGGCGCCGACCAGGTCATCGATTACCGCAACGAGCGCTTCGAGGACGTCATCACCGAGCCCGTCGACGTCGTCATCGACCTCATCGGCAACGTGAAGGATGCGACCGGCACGCGCTCGCTCCGAGTCCTTCGCGACGGTGGCACCCTCATCAACGTGCCGACCGGCAGCTACCCCGAGCTCTTCGAGGAGGCTGCCGCCGAGAACCGCGACATCGTCGCCTCGACCCTGAAGCTCTCCCCCGAGGGGCGCATCCTGCAGACCATCACGCAGCTCTTCGAGCAGGGCGCGCTGCAGACGCACGTCGACCGCGTCTTCCCGCTCGCCGAAGCTGGAGCGGCGCAGGAGCTCATCGCCGAAGGGCACGTGCGCGGCAAGGTCGTCCTCGACATCGACGCGTAGGCCACTGGCGCCACCCCGCGGCGGCGCTGAGAGTGCAGGCCGCGGTTACGCCACGCTTGCCTTGAGGTCCAACAGGTGAGCACGGGTGAGCTCGGCCGCCGCGGTGGCGTCTTGCTCGGCGATCGCATCCAGGATCCGGCTGTGGACGAGCTGGTCACTGTCGCTGCCGAACTCACCACGACGCTGCAGCATCCCGATCATGGCCTTCCTGTTGCGCGGAGCGAAGCCGTCGAAGAGCTCCGTGAGGATCTCGTTGTGCGCGGCGACGACGATGCTGCGGTGCAGCGCCGTGTCCGCGTCGACGTGCGCTTCGATGCTTGCGCGCTGCGCGTCGCGGGCATCCGCTGCGCGCCTCATCTCGTGGAGATCAGCGGTCGTGCGGCGCTCAGCGGCGAGCGCCGACGCCTCGACCTCGATTGCGATGCGCGCCTCAATCACCGTCTCGATGTCGGCGCGCCTCAGCATCTCATCCAGCCCCTCCGGCACGTCCAGCGCGGTGACGAACACTCCGGCACCCTGCCTGGTGGCGAGCACGCCACTGCCCGCGAGCTGACGGATCGCCTCGCGGATCGTTGACCGTCCGACCCCGAGCTGCGGCGCGAGCGTCGTCTCGCCCGGCAACTTCTGGCCCACCTCCCATTCGCCACCGCGGATGCGCTCCAAGAGGACCTCGGCCGCCTGTTCGGCAAGTGGTTCCCGGCGAAGTGTGCTCATTCCCCCATCATCCCTCATCCACGAACTCCTCTACTTATCTGAGGAGTTGTGCTACCGCCTCCTCATGCAGCGCACACTCCTCCTTCGCCGCCACGGCGGGGCCTAGCCTGACCGGCTCTCCGACGTGGAGTCGAATCGCGCCCCGGTCGTCACCCTGCAACGACTGCCAAGGAAACACCAGTGCACAGCACTGCATCTCAGATCTCGACACCGGCCGGCCCGATACCGAACGACGCACCACACTGGAACCGTCAGCGACACTCGCAGATGCCATCCCACAGGTACCTCGACGTGTACTCACGAGTGGATGTGCCCCTCACCGGGAGAGACTGGCCCTCCAACCGCCTCACAACCGCGCCGCTCTGGGTACCGGTCGACCTGCGCGACGGAAACCAGGCGCTCTCGGAGCCCATGGACCCCGACCGCGAGCGCATCTTCTTCGAGCTCATGATTCGCATGGGCTACAAGGAGATCGAGGTCGGCTACCCCTCCGCCTCCCAGACCGACTACGACTTCGTCCGGCATATCGCCGCGAGCGACATCGCACCGGACGACGTCACGATCGTCGTCTTCACCTCGGCACGACGGGACCTGATCGAACGCACGGTCGCCTCGATCCAGGGGATCACGAACCCCGTGGTGATCCACCTCTACACGGCCACGGCACCCGCCTGGCGCGACGTGGTGCTCGGCAAGAACCGCGCGCAGCTTCGGGAACTGATCCTCTCCGGCGGGCGAGACGTGCTCGAACTCGCCGGCCACCTACCGAACGTGCGCTTCGAGTTCTCCCCCGAGGTGTTCAACCTCACCGAACCCGACTACGTCATCGACATCTGCGACGCCATGACGGAACTCTGGGCAGCAACCCCCGAGCGACCGGTCATCCTGAATCTCCCTGCCACCGTCGAAGTCGCGACCCCGAACGTGTACGCGGATCAGATCGAGTACATGCACAAGCGCCTTGCGAGGCGCGACTCCGCGATCCTCTCGGTGCATCCCCACAACGACCGAGGCACGGGGATCGCCTGCGCGGAACTCGCGGTGCTCGCCGGCGCCCAGCGAGTGGAAGGCTGCATCTTCGGCAACGGCGAACGCACCGGCAACGTCGACATCGCTGTACTGGCCCTGAACCTGCACGCGCAGGGCATCGACCCGATGATCGACTTCTCGGACATCGACGAGATCAGACGCACAGTCGAATACAGCAACCGCCTCGAGATCCACCCAAGGCACCCGTATGTGGGCGACCTCGTCGATACCGCATTCAGCGGTACGCACCAGGACGCAATCAAGAAGGGGTTCGCCGAGCAGCGCTCCCGTGCCGCGCGCGAGGAGCGTCCAGAGCACGAAATTGAGTGGCGAGTGCCGTACCTGCCGATCGACCCGGCAGACATCGGGCGCAGCTACGACGCCGTCATTCGCGTCAACTCGCAGTCAGGAAAGGGCGGCATCGCCTACCTCCTCGAAACCGACTACGGAATCGAACTGCCCCGGCGCCTGCAGATCGACTTCGCCAGGCGCGTCCAGGAACTCACTGACTCGAGCGGCCTGGAAGTCGGGGCGGCGCAGCTGCTCGAGCTCTTCGAGCGCAGCTACCTGCTGGCCGCGGCACCTGAGCTCGAGCTCCTCGAGCTGAGCGTCGAGACACGCGACGAGGTGTCACGCACGAGCATCCGCGTCCGCGTCGACGGGAGCGAGCAGAGCGGCAATTACGACGGGATAGGCCCCGTGGAGGCCGTCACCCGGCTCCTCCACGAGGTTGGCGTCTCCGTCGACGTCCTCTCGCTGCACCAGACGTCACCCGGAACAGGGAACGACAGCGAGGCGTTGACGCTCCTCGAGTATCGCGATAGCTCAGGGCCACGCTGGGTCGCCGGCCGTGACCGGTCGGTGCTGTCGTCGACCGTGAACGCAATCCTGAGCGCAGCACGAAGCACCCTCGCGGAGTTCGCCAGAGCCTGAGCCGGGCCGGGGAACGCAAGAACGGCCCAGTCCGAGGACTGGGCCGTTCTTGGCAGTGGATGCGAGCATCCACCTGAGCTATGCAGCTCGCGACAGACTAGATCGCGTTGACGTCCAGCGGGATGCCGGGGCCGAAGGTCGTCGAGACGACAGCCTTCTGGATGTAGCGACCCTTCGAGCTCGACGGCTTGAGGCGGACGACCTCGTCGAGGGCTGCGCGGAGGTTCTCTCCGAGCTGCTCCGACGTGAACGCCGACTTACCGACGATGAAGTGCACGTTGGAGTGCTTGTCGACGCGGAACTCGATCTTTCCGCCCTTGATCTCGGTGACAGCCTTGGCCGGGTCGGTCGTGACCGTTCCGGTCTTCGGGTTCGGCATGAGGCCACGGGGTCCGAGGACCTTTCCGAGGCGTCCGACCTTGCCCATGAGGTCAGGGGTGGCGACTGCGGAGTCGAAGTCGGTCCAGCCGTCAGCAACGCGAGCGATGAGCTCGTCGCCGCCGACCTCGTCGGCGCCAGCAGCGATAGCTGCCTCAGCCTTGTCACCCGTCGCGAAGACGATGACCTTGGCCGTCTTGCCTGTGCCGTTCGGCAGGCTGACGGTGCCACGAACCATCTGGTCAGCCTTGCGCGGGTCTACACCCAGGCGAAGAGCGACCTCGACGGTGCTGTTGAACTTGGACGAGCCGGTCTCGCGTGCGAGCTCGACGGCCTCGGCGAGACCGTAGAACTTGTCCTCGCCGATCTTCTCTGCCGCGGCACGGTATGCCTTGGACTTAGCCATGTTGTTCTCCTTCAAGAGTTGCGGTTGCGAGCCTGGCCGGCTCTCCCGCGATGTTCAGTACCGCGCCCGAGGCGCGACGTGTGGTGTTGGGAGCGGGAAGGCCTTAGCCCTCGACCGTGATTCCCATGGAGCGAGCCGTACCGGCGATGATGCGCGAAGCCATGTCGAGGTCGTTCGCGTTCAGGTCGGACTGCTTCTGCTCGGCGATCTCGCGGACCTGGGCGGCAGTGAGCTTGCCGACCTTGGCCGTGTGAGGCGTCGGGGAGCCCTTCTTGACGCCGGCAGCCTTCTTGATGAGCTCGGCAGCAGGAGGGGTCTTCAGGATGAAGGTGAACGAACGGTCTTCGTACACGGTGATCTCAACGGGGATCACATTGCCACGCTGCGACTCGGTAGCCGCGTTGTAAGCCTTGCAGAACTCCATGATGTTGACGCCGTGCTGACCGAGCGCGGGGCCGATAGGAGGAGCCGGGTTAGCGGCGCCAGCCTGGATCTGAAGCTTGATCAGACCCGAGACCTTCTTCTTGGGTGCCATGTCTTTTCCTTCTTTCGATTCGAACTCCGCGCTGATGCGCGGCGCTCTCCCGGTGGCCCGGCGGTTCCGGACTCCGGTGGTTTAGGGGGCAGTCGCCCTGCTGGAGCGAGTGCTAGAGCTTCGTGACCTGGTCGAAGCTGAGCTCGACCGGGGTCTCGCGCTCGAATAGCGACACAAGCACGGTGAGCTTGCCGCTCTCTGGCTTGATCTCGCTGATTGAACCGGTGAGCCCCTCGAAGGAGCCCTCCTTGATCGTGATGGTCTCGCCGATTTCGAAGTCGATCTCAGCGATGGGCTGGCGCTTCTGAACGCCGCCCTGACCGGAAGCATTCGCCTTCGCGGGTGCTTCGGCGATCTCAACAAGACTCTTCAGCATCTCAAATGCCTCGTTGAAGCGCAACGGGGTCGGGTTGTGGGCGTTGCCCACGAAGCCCGTCACACCCGGGGTGTGGCGGACAACCGACCAGCTGTCTTCGTTGAGCATGAGGCGAACGAGCACGTAGCCGGGGATGCGGACGCGCGTGACCATCTTGCGCTGGCCGTTCTTGATCTCGACCACGTCTTCCATGGGCACTTCCACCTGGTAGATGAAGTCGCTCATGTTCATGGACTCGGTGCGCTGGTGCAGGTTCTGCTTCACGCGACGCTCGAAGCCGGCGTAGGTGTGGATGACGTACCACTTGCCTGGCTTGAGGCGCAGCTCGCGCTTGAAAGTCTCGTACGGGTCGACGTCGGGGTCTTCCTCGCGGGCCTCGACCTCTTCGTCCTCGGTCGCAGCAGCCGCGGCTGCCTCTTCCTCGCTCGTGTCGATCTCGAGGACGTCGTTCACGATCGCGTCGACCTCAGGGTCGACGACATCCGCGCCTTCGCCATCGTCGAGGTCTTCGTCGGTCACGACTTCGTCGGACTCTTCGATCTCGTGGGCCGCGTCGAGCTCTGCGTCGATGTCGCGGTCACCCTCCTGAGCCTCTACGACTTCGGAGTCCTGCTCCAGTGCGGTCTCGTAAAGACCGTTCGGGTCGGCGACGTTCGGGTCTGACACGATTCCTCATCTCGATTCTGTGGTGCTGGGCTGCTCGCCCGTTGTCGGTGGAGGCTTGTGGGCCGGCGCGCTGCGGCTATTCCGTCGGGACCGGCGTCGCCGCCGGCTCGCTCGGGAAGAGCGAGCTTCCCTGGCCGAAGACCCACGATGCGCCCCACCCGAAGAGCAGGTCGAGCAACGTGACGAGCGCCATCATGAAGATGACGAAGACGAGCACGACGCCCGTGAACTTGAAGAGCTCGGAGCGCGTCGGAGTAACGACCTTCTTGAGCTCGCCCATGACCTGACGGAAGAAAAGAGCGATACGGCCGACAAGGCCGCGCTTGGGCTCGGAGCCTCGCTTTGACTCGGCGACATCTGTCGCTTCGTCTGACTTGCTTGGACTCACGCGCTCTCCCTTTCGATGGTTGAGACCTTCGATGGTGGGCCCCGTAGTGGGTGCGTTCAGCACCGAAATGCAGGGCGGACAGGACTCGAACCTGCAACCTGCGGTTTTGGAGACCGCTGCTCTACCAATTGAGCCACCGCCCTTTGCGTGAAAACCGGATGCGCGCATCCGTTCACCCTGATACCGTCTGCACCTGCTCCAACGGAACAGTTTCAGGCGCGTTCCAGTATGTCGCTTTCGGCAACCAGGAAAGCATACGACAGGTGCGAGCCGGAAGTCCAACGCGGGCGCAACTCGCGGACGGCGAAGCGCCTCCGGACCTAGACTCAAAGCCATGGTTTCCGACTCACGTCTCTCTCCTCGCATCGCCGCGATCGCCGAATCCGCAACGCTCAAGGTCGACGCAAAGGCCAAGGGCCTCAAGGCCGCCGGCCGACCCGTCATCAGCTACGCAGCTGGCGAGCCTGACTTCCCCACTCCGCAGCACGTCGTCGACGCAGCCCTCGTGGCAGTCAGCGACCCGAAGAACCACCGCTACACGCCGGCTCCCGGCCTGCCGGAGCTTCGCGAGGCCATCGCCGAGAAGACCAAGCGCGACTCGGGTTGGGACGTCCCCGCCTCGCAGGTCATCGTCACGAACGGCGGCAAGCAGGCCGTCTACCAGGCTATCAACACGGTCGTCGGCGCGGGCGACGAGGTCCTCCTCCCCGCCCCCTACTGGACCACCTACCCCGAGGTCATCCAGCTCGCAGGCGGCACCACCGTCCCCGTGTTCGCTGGAGCCGACCAGGAGTACAAGGTCACCGTCGACCAGCTCGAGGCCGCACGCACCCCCGCGACGAAGGCGATGCTCTTCGTCTCGCCGTCCAACCCGACCGGCGCCGTGTACTCCGCCGAGGAGACCCGCGCCATCGGCGAGTGGGCCGCGGAGCACGGCATCTGGGTCATCGCCGATGAGATCTACCAGAACCTCACCTACGACGGCGTCCGCGCGGTCTCGATCGTCGAGGCGGCCCCAGCTGTCGCCGACCGCACCATCCTGGTCAACGGCGTCGCGAAGTCGTTCGCGATGACCGGCTGGCGCGTGGGGTGGATGGTTGGCCCCGCTGACGCCATCAAGGGTGCAGGCAACCTGCAGTCGCACCTCTCGAGCAACGTCAACAACATCGCGCAGCGCGCAGCCATCGCGGCCCTGACCGGGCCGACCGAGCCCGTCGAGGAGATGCGCCTCGCCTTCGACCGCCGCCGCAAGACGATGGTCGAGGAGCTCAGCAAGGTCAACGGCTTCCGCGTGCCAACGCCCGAGGGCGCCTTCTACGTCTACGCCGACGTGCAGCAGCTCATCGGCAAAGAGATCGAGGGCCGCCAGATCACCTCGTCGCTCGACCTCGCCGACCTCATCCTGGATGTCGCCGAAGTGGCAGTCGTCCCAGGAGAGGCCTTCGGCCCGTCCGGCTACCTGCGCCTGAGCTACGCGCTCGGTGACGAAGCGCTCCTCGAGGGCGTGCAGCGACTGCAGAAGCTCTTCGCTGGTGTGGAGCTCTAGGCAGTACCGCGCAGCCGCTTCACCAACGAGGCCGGCCCCACCCATCCTGACAACCAGGAAAGGTGGGGCCGGCCTCTTCGTGCACGCGCCGCTAGGGCGTCGTGAAGGAGATCTCCGCGACCTTCTGCGAGATGCGCGAGGTCGGGTCGTCGAGTTCGCCGCCCCACGCGTTCGCCAGAATCGTGATCTTCGTGCCGGTCGACGGCATGTAGCGCGTCGCCATCATGCCCTCTGACCCGTCCGACCAGCGGAGGCGCTGCGCGAGCAGCTCCAGCTCGTACCCGCCCTGCCCCTTGATGACGAGAGGTACCGGGTCGCCGACGGGCTCCGGCTTCGCCGTGAACTGCAGCGAGGCCGAGTTCAGCTCCGAACGCGTCATGTCCTCGTCGCGGTACTCGTTCTTGTGCAAGTTCTCCTGCGCGACCGAGAAGTAGGCGCCGGACTGGGGGTCGCTCAGGATGTAGAGGTTCGGCTGACGCTCCGAGATGTCCTGCTCCCACCCGCCAAGGGGCGGATTCACGACGGTGAGGCCGTTGGGGAACACGACGTCGGTCGTGATCGGGATGTACCCCGGTACCGCGTCCTGGGGTGCGGCCGGCATGAGCGTACTTGTCGGGACGGGGGTCGACGTCGCGCCCTGCGGATCCGCACCGCCGACGGGGATCGTGGGGTCGTTCGGTGAGTTGAACGCCATGAAGAGGCCGACGACCAGCGCGAGGATAGCGAGACCGCTCACGCCGATGCCGACAAGCAAGCCGATGGGACGTTTGCGCTGCTTCTGCAGTTCCGGGTCCTCGCCGAGGTCACGGCGCTTCGGTTGCGCAGCAGCCTGCTGCTGCGGTGCGAAGCGGGGCGGCGGAGCACCAGGCGGCAGGTTCGACGGCGGCATCTGCCCGAACGGAGCCTGACCGGACCCAGGGACCTGCTGCCCCGGGAACTGCCCCGGCTGCTGCCGTTGATGCCCGGGGTACTGGGCCGGCTGCGGGAACTGCCCGGGAGGGATCTGTCCTGGCTGCCGCGGCGGCTGCCCTTGCTGGGGCACCTGGCCCGGTGCCGAGAGCTGCCCATTGCCCCAGGCCTGCGGTGAGCCCTGGGGCTGGCCCGGCGCGGGGTACGGGCCCTGCTGGAGGTACTGTCCACGCTGGGCGGCGCCGGACGGCGCTCCCCACTGGATCTGCCCTGGCGCCTGCGCCTGACCAGGGCGACCGCTCTGGCCGCTCTGCCCAGCACTTCCTGGCTGCTGCCGGCGCGGGTCTTGGCCGCCGTTCTGACCTGGCGGTGGCGTGATGGGCGGTTGCGTCATGCCTGCGAGAGTACCGCCCGCGTCAGGCAGCTGCCTTGACGCGGGCGGTACGATGCCGAGGCTTCGAGCTCAGTCGAAGATGCGGCGCAGGAGGTTGGTGTCGGCGAGGTCCACAAGCTCATCGCCCCGACCGGAGAGCACGGTGCGCAGCGCGTAGAGCGTGAACCCCTTGACCTGCTCGGCAGTGATGGTCGGCGGAATCGACAGCTCCTGCCGAGCGGTCACGACGTCGATGAGCGCCGGCCCGTCGTGCTCGAAGGCTGCGCGCAACGCGCCCTCAAGGTCGTTCGGATTCTCGACCCGCTGCCCGTGGATGCCCACGGCCTTCGCGACGTCGGCGAAGTTCGGGTTCTCGAGGTCCGTGCCGTAGTTGACGAAGCCGGCCGCCTTCATCTCGACCTCCACGAAGTTCAGGGAGGAGTTGTTGAACACGACGATCTTCACAGGGAGCTTGCTCTGCCTGAGCGTGAGCAGCTCGCCGAGGAGCATCGCCAGCCCGCCGTCGCCCGCGAGCGCGATCACCTGGCGCTCCGGGAACGCGGACTGCGCGCCGATGGCCTGTGGCAGGGCGTTGGCCATCGTGCCGTGGCTGAACGAGCCGATGAGCCTCCGCTGCCCGTTCATCTCGAGGTAGCGGGCGGCCCAGACGACTGGCGAGCCCACATCCGGGATGAACACCGCATCCTGGGTCGCGAGTTCGCTCACGAGTCGTGCGACGTACTGCGGGTGGATGGGAGCGCGCCCGCGGTCGTTGTCCGCCAGCGAGTCCAGCTCCTTGCGTGCCTTCCGGTAGTGCTTCACGGAGGACTCGAGGTGCTTGCTGCTCTTGTTCTGCTCAAGCAGCGGGATGAGCGCGTCCAGCGTGTCCCCCACGTCGCCGACCAGCCCGAGGTCGAGCGGCGTGCGCTTGCCGAGCTGCTCGCCGCGCAGGTCGACCTGGATGATCTTCGCCTTCGACGGGTAGAACTGCTGGTACGGGAAGTCGGTGCCGAGCATGAGGAGCGCATCGCAGTCTTCGATCGCCCGGTACCCCGACGAAAAGCCGAGCAGCCCCGTCATGCCGACGTCGTAGGGGTTGTCGTATTCGATGAACTCCTTGCCGCGCAGCGCGTGCACGATGGGAGCCTGCAACGCCTCGGCCGCCGCGAGCAGCTGCGCGTGTGAGCCCTGTGTGCCGGCGCCGCCGAGGATCGTGACGTTCTTCGCCGAGTTGAGGATGCCGGCGGCCCTCGCGAGCTCGCTGTCGGCCGGGCGCACCACCGTCTTGGCGGACAGGATGGGCGCCGACTTGCGTCGCCCGGCGCTCTCCTTCAGGAAGATCTCGCCTGGGATGACAACAACCGCGACGCCGCGCTTCTCAACGGCTGCCCGCATGGCGATCTCGAGCACGCGAGGCAGCTGCTCCGGCACGCTGACCATCTCGCAGTACACGCTGCTCTCCCGGAACAGCTCCTGCGGGTGCGTCTCCTGGAAGTACCCGCTGCCGATCTCGGCCGACGGGATGTGCGCCGCGATCGCGAGCACGGGGACACGGCTGCGGTTGGCGTCGTAGAGCCCATTGATGAGGTGCAGGTTGCCTGGCCCGCAGCTGCCGGCGCACACCGCCAGCTCTCCCGTCAAGGCGGCGTCCGCGGAGGCCGCGAACGCCGCAGCCTCCTCGTGGCGCACGTGCGACCAGGCGACGTCGCCGTTTCGGCGGATGGCGTCGGTGAATCCGTTGAGCGAGTCCCCGGGAAGCCCGTAGACCCGCTCAACTCCTGCGTCGTGGAGGATATCGACGATCGTGTCAGCGACTGTAGTCATGGCGCGATCCTCTGCCTCGAACCGGTGAGCCAGCTGAGCAATCGGCCGCCTCTTACCGGCCGTGCGTGCTAGGGCGTCGACTACGCCTGGCTGACCCGAACCATGTTGCCCGACGGGTCGCGGAATGCGGCGTCACGCACGCCCCAGAACTGGTCGGTCGGCTCCTGCAGCACCTCGACTCCGCCCGTCGCCTGCACCTTCTCGAAGAGCGCGTCGAGGTCGCTCGTGCGGAAGAGGAGACCAGGCAACTCGCCCTTGGCGAGCATCGCCGAGAGCGTCTCGCCGTCTTCCTCGGAGCGCCCGGCCTTGGGATGCGAGAGCACGATCTCGAGCTCGGGCTGCTCTTCCGTAGACAGGGTGATCCAGCGGAAGCCCTCGTTGGGGACCTCGCTGCGCACCTCGAGGCCGAGGGCGTCTCGGTAGAACACGAGAGCCGCATCCGGATCGTCGGTGAACACGTGCACGTGGCTGAGTGAGAGTGTCATGGCTCCGATGCTAGGACCGGCCACCGACGTTGATGCTTATAGGGCCTCGTTTTGGTCTGACTCTGCCACCGACTGACTTCGTGTCTTTGCTTTGATCCGTCGGCTGGGACGGGGCGCTTTGTGAGTGCGCCGACCAGGCGGACATGACCTCATAGGAGCCTGGTCGAAGAGGCCCCATCAACGTCCTGTCTGCCCGCCCGGTCGGCTGCCGATCCGATCAAGAAGGGCAGGACCATCATGACAACAAGACTCGAGAAAATCTTCGCGGGTGTCGATACGCACGCGGACACGCATCATGCCGCGGTGATCGATTCCAACGGGAAACAACTCGGTGATGCGCAGTTCCCGACCACACCGGCCGGCTACGCGGCGCTGGCCGCGTTCCTGACCGCCTTCGGGACGGTCGTCCGCGTCGGGGTCGAGGGGACCGGTTCCTACGGGGCTGGGCTGGCGCGTCATCTTGGGGAGGCTGGGTTCGTGGTCGCTGAGGTGTTGCGCCCGAATCGACAGCTCCGTCGAACGCGCGGGAAGTCCGACCCGTTGGATGCGTACGCCGCTGCCCGCACGGCGCTCGCCCAGGAGGAGCATGCGACACCGAAAGCGGGGGCCGGGCAGGTCGAGGCGATCCGGTATCTGCTGGTCGCGCGTCGCAGCGCGGTCAAGGCGCGCACCGCCGCGATAGTCCAGATCAAGTCTCTCCTGGTCACGGCTCCGGACCTGATCCGGGAGCGTTACCGGTCGCTGGGCGACAAGGCACTGATCGCGGCGCTGGCCCGGTTGCGGCTCTCGACCGATCCGTTACTCGCCGCGGTCGGGCAGGGCCTGCGATCGCTCGCGAGGCGTCACCAGCTGTTGGGCGAGGAGGTCAGCGACCTCGATCAAGCGCTGGCGGCGTTGACTGCGGCCGCGAACCCGGCTCTTGTCGCGGCGAAAGGCATCGGCACGATCACGGCTGCGCAGTTGTTGGTCACCGCGGGCGACAATCCGGACCGGCTCCGCAGCGAGGCCTCATTCGCGGCTCTCGCCGGGGTGAGCCCGATCCCCGCCTCGTCCGGCAAGACGAACCGGCACCGGTTGAATCGAGGCGGGGACCGGCAAGCGAACGCCGCGTTGCACCGGATCGCGTTGGTTCGTATGTCGTACGAGCCTCGCACGCGCGACTACGTCGCTCGTAAACGCGCGCTGGGGCACAGCAACAAGGAGATCATCCGTTGCTTGAAGCGAGCGATCGCGCGCGAGGTGTTCACCCTGCTCACCACGATCGTCGAGGTCCCAGTGACCGATGACCTTCGCCCGCTGCGACAGGCACGGAAACTGAGCCTCACGACCGTCGCGGAACACTTCAACGTCTGGCCCGCCACGATCTCGAAACTCGAGCGCGGCACGCACCGCGATGACGACCTCGCGAACAGCTACCGCGAATGGCTCACCGCGGCTTGACAACCAATAGGAGCATCATTCACTTCTTGGAAACTGCTCGAAGCTTCAGCGTCGGAAGGTTCGGGGCTCAGCTCGCCTTTCTTTGCCCGTTCGTGGACTCGCCGAGGCCGACCCCAGATCTGCGAGGTGCAGCTCGGGATGACGATGCTTCCGCTGTGACCCCTCGCCTTGTAGGCGCTCGGCGACTCCCCCACGATCTCCGTGAAGCGACTGCTGAGCGACCCAAGGCTCGTGGCCCCAACCGCAGTGCACGCATCCGTCACACTCACATCGCCCCTGCGCAGCAGCGCCTTCGCGCGTTCGATGCGCCTCGTCATGAGGTGCGCGTACGGGGTCTCGCCGTAGGCCTCCCGGAAGCGGCGGCTGAAATGGGCGGTCGACATGTGGGCCGCCTTCGCCATGGCAGGGACATCGAGCGGCCGCGCGTACTCGCGGTCGATGAAGTCCCGAGCGCGGCGGAGGTGACGCAGCTCGTCGAGGTCGGTCGAGGCCATGTCTCCAGTATGCGCGGACGCCTTGCCCAAAACGCGGCCCGCCGCCGCATCCCCCGATCGGTGGATGCGAATCAACCGGTCGGCCCCTCCCCGGCGCGAACCGTCAGCCGTTGGATAGAAGCATGAACACACCAGCCGCCATTGAGGTCACCGACCTCGTCAAGCGCTACGGAGACCGCGACGTCGTCGACGGGCTCTCCTTCGACGTGCGCCACGGCGAGACCTTCGCCCTGCTCGGACCGAACGGCGCCGGCAAGAGCACCACGATCGAGATCCTCGAGGGCTTCCGCGCTGCTACGTCCGGCACAGCTCGCGTCCTCGGGCACGACCCGGCACACGGCGACGCCCAGTGGCGGGGACGCATCGGCGTCGTCAGCCAGTCGAGCGCCGACATCGAACGCTATTCGGCGAGAGAGGTGCTGCGTCACTTCGCCAGCCTGTACCGGCACCCGCGTGACGTGGCCGAGACCATCGAGCGCTGCGGCATCGCACCGTTCGCGACGCAGCGCGTCGGATTCCTCTCCGGCGGCCAGAAGCGCCGAGTCGACGTGGCGCTCGGCATCGTCGGCAACCCGGAGGTCCTCTTCCTCGACGAGCCCACGACGGGCTTCGACCCCAACGCACGCCGCGAGTTCTGGGGGCTCATCCAGCAGCTGAAGGGCGAGGGCATGACCATGGTGCTCACGACGCACTACCTCGACGAGGCCGAGCAACTCAGCGACCGAGCCGGAATCATCGCGGCAGGCAAGCTCGTGGAGATCGGCGACATCACGACGATCGGCGGTCCGGCGTCGCGCACGCCCCGAGTGCGCTGGCAGGAACCGGATGGCCAGTGGCGCGAGGAGAAGACGGACGCGCCAGCTCAGCTCGTAGCCGCGCTCGCCAACCGGCTCGGCCCGGAGCCGGTCGGCCTCACCATCACGCGGCCATCACTCGAGGACGTGTACCTCGAGATCATCGGCGAGCATCCGAGCGCTGAGACCGACGGCGAGCCAGCTGCAAAGGCTGGCCGCGCCGACACCCATCACGCAGCACACGCTGCCGCATTCGCCGGAGGCTCGAAATGACTCAGATCGCCGCAACCGGTCGAGGGGCCAGCGCGCCTCACCGTGTCCCACCGAAGCGCACGCCCGAGCAGCCCAAGTCGACGGTCGGCAACGGGCTGCGCCGTATCTCCTTCGAGCTGCGCGGCTACTTCCGCCAGACCGACCAGGTCTTCTTCGTCTTCCTGTTCCCGCTCGTCATGTTCGCGCTGTTCGCGTCGATCTTCAGCGGTGAGACGGTGGTCGACGACCCGAGGTTCGCCGACGTGACGATGTCTCACTACTACCTGACGGGCATGCTCGCGATGGCCATCCTGCTCTCCGGCATGCAGTTCCTCGGCATCGACATCGCCACGGAGAAGCACGAGGGTGGGCTCGCGCGCCTCGGCGCGACGCCGCTCAGCCCTGTGTCGTTCTTCATGGGGAAGATCGGGCTTGTTCTCATCACCTGCACGCTCCAGCTCGCGCTCGTCATGACACTCGGCGTCGTCGCGTTCGACATCACGCTGCCGGATTCCAGCGAACTGTGGATGCGGTTCGCCTGGCTGTCGCTGCTCGGCATCTTCTGCTTCGCCTCGCTTGGCATCGCGATCTCGGCGATCCCCCGGTCAGCGCGGTCGGCATCCGCCATCGTCCTGCCGCTTGTACTCGTGCCGCAGTTCCTGTCCGGCATCTACGTGCAGTTCTCCGTGCTCCCCGAGTGGATGCAGCAGCTCTCGAACCTCTTCCCGCTCGCCGGGCTCGTGCGCGGCATGCGCAGCGTGTTCCTGCCAGACGCCTTCGCGGCGGCGGAGGTTGGCGGGACGTGGGGCCTCGGCTCCGCGGCGCTCACGCTCGGCGTGTGGACGGTCATCGGGCTCGTGGCGAGCCTGCTCACGTTCCGGTGGAGTCGGGGGCGCAGCTAGGCCCCTCAGGCGTCCGGGTGTTGATGTCGGTGGGACGCGAGAGGATGAGGGCGTGATGGACTTCCTGGTTCGAAACGGGCGCTGGTGGCACGTGCTCATCGTGGGCACGGCGCTCGCGAACGTGCTCGTTGCGGGGTTCGTCGCGGTCGGCGCCGAGACCCAGGCCGAGCGCGCGGAGGCCCTTGTCGCCGTGGGAGCGCTGCTGCTCATCCCGTTGGTGTGGCTCGCGTTCGGCGTCAGGTCCATCGGGGATCCGCGCAAGGGCGCGGTGCTCATAGCGCTCGTCACGCTGCTCGTGACCGTGGCGATGGTGCTTGTGCCATGGACCGGGTTTGTGCAGACACTGATCTACCCGCTGGTCTGGCTGGTCTGCGTGAGCGCGCGCCGGAGCATCCTCGTGTCGATCGCCATCGCGTTCGGGATCGGCGTCGTATCTGCCCTCTACAACGGCGTCGACGAGATCCCCGACATCCTCCCCGGCCAGCTGTTCAGCGTCGCGGCGACGTGCGGCATCGGGCTGTCGATCACCCGGGCCTGGCGCGTAGCTGACGAGCGCCGCGAGCTGCTCGAACAGCTGACCGCGTCGCAGGAGCACGTGCAGGAGCTGTCTCGGCTGAGCGGCGCATCCCTCGAACGCGAACGCATCTCGCGCGACCTGCACGACACGCTCGCGCAGACGCTCGCCGGGCTCGCCATGCTCGCAGACCGCAGCGCGAAGGAGATCGGTCGCCTGCGAGAAGAAGAGGCCGCAGCCGGGGCGGACGCGCAGGCCGCACTGCGGGCTCAGGAGGAACGCGCCGACCTCATCGCGTCACTCGCCCGGGACGCGCTTGCCGAGGCGCGCGTGCTCATCGCCGAAAACGCTCCAGTGCGGTCGACGGACTCCGCTGATACTGGCGACTCCGCGGAGGCAACGTTCTCGGATGCGCTCCGACGCCTCGTCGAGAGGTTCCGCCGCGAGACCGGCGTGCTCGCTGAGGCGCGCATCGACCTGGCGCCGACCGCGCTCAACCGGGAGAGCGAAGTGGTGCTGCTCAGGTGCGCGCAGGAATCGCTCTCGAACGCTCGTCGCCACTCTGGAGCCTCCAACGTGCACCTCTCCGTCGAGGCTCAGGACGGCGACGTCGTGCTGCAGGTCGCCGACGACGGACGGGGCTTCGAGCTCGCCGACGAGCCGATCGGCTACGGCCTCGCGAGCCTGCGCGACCGCGCGAACGCCATCGATGGCGGCGTCGAGATCTCCAGCACGCCCGGCCGTGGCACGATCGTGACCGTGACGATTCCGGCGAAGGCGGGTGGTGGGGCGTGATCCGCATCCTGGTCGCCGACGACCATCCGATCGTTCGAGCTGGCCTGGTCGGCATCTTCGAGGACGAGCAGGACATCGAGGTCGTCGCGGAGGCATCGGACGGAGCTGAGGCCGCAGCCCGCGCCCTCGCGACGACGCCGGCGGTTGTTGTCATGGATCTCCGCATGCCCGGCACGGACGGGGTCGCAGCGACGCGGCTGATCCTGAAAGCTCTACCCGAAACGCGCGTGCTGGTCGTGACCACCTACGACAGCGACGACGCGATCATCGGGGCCATCGAAGCCGGCGCGAGCGGGTACCTGTTGAAGACGGCGAGCGGTGCGGAGCTCGTCGAAGCCGTGCGCCGTGTGGCGGCCGGCGAACTTGCGCTCGCGCCCTCCGTGACGGCCAAGCTCGTCGCGCAGACCCGGGCCGCAGGGGCGGGTGGCGAGCATCCGGTTACTGGCTCCCCAGGCTCGGTGCCGGCACTCAGCGGCCGCGAACTGCAGGTGCTGCAGCTCGTGGCCGACGGTCTCTCAAACCCCGAGATCGCGGCGCGACTCCACATCGGCGAAGCAACCGTGAAGACGCACCTCGGGAAGGTCTTCGCGAAGCTCGAGGTCAACTCGCGGGTTCGGGCCGTGACGCGCGGCCTCGACCTTGGGCTGCTCCGGCGGCGGTAGACCCCCATCGCGGCCACGCCGCCCAGCACCCCGCACCGAGCCGGGCCCGGGCCTCCGATGTCAGCGGTCGCGCCAGTCAAGCCTTGATGACCGAGTCTGCTCGAACGCTGCACGCAGCAACGCGCGAAGGCGACCGATGGCCGCGTGCAGCGGCAGGCCGAGGAGCGCATCCGCCTCGACCCCCAGGTCGCGACCGCGGCGAGCGAGCAGGTCGGTGATCGACTCACCTTCGAGGCGAGCCTCGCTCAGCTGCCACTCCGGCGCGCAACTGACCTCGACGATGACGTCGGTGCACTCGCCGTCACCCCATTCCAGGTGCGGCGCTAGGCGAGGGAGGCGAAGGTGAAAGACGTCAGACGGCGCGCAGAAGACGATGTCGAACTTCACGACATCGGCTGGCAGGTCCATGCCACCTTGGCCCTCTTGGAAGCCGAACTCCACCATGAGGGGATCCAGGGTCTCGCAGACGAGGTTGGCGGCCTGCTGCGGCGTCAGCTGTCGTGATCCCATGACTTCATTCTCCTGCTGTCCACCTCAACTTCGGAGTGTGGAAGTTCTAGGCTGGCAGCCATGAAGCCTGCACGCAGCGCCCTGCTCGCGCTCCCCCTAATCGCCGTCGCCACTCTCGGGCTGAGTGGATGCGCACCCGCCACCCCGCCAACGAGCGTCGCGACAAGCAACTACGGGGGACTGCCAGCAGGCCAGTCGACGGATGTGGACGTCGACATGGAAGGCCCGCTTGTGCAGTGGCTCGACCAGGGTTCTTCGATCACGGTCACGACCTGGGGGAGCTCGGGCTGCCCTGCAATCCTCACCGAGGTCAACGCCGTCGATGCGCAGACGCTCGACCTGCAGTACCTCGAGGCGACGGCGTACCCCGACCAGGCGTGCACCGCGGACTACGCACCGCACACGAGCGAGATCGAGCTGCCCTCCGACGTGACCGGCACGCCCCTCACGGTCACCGTCAGCTTCGACGGGAAGGGCCCGCGCGCGTCCGTCATCCTCGGCTGAGCCGCGCGCCTGCGCGGTTGTCCGCTGTGACGAGCCAACGATCTCTTGGAGTGCCTCGATGACGTCAGCCTTCACGGTTCGACCTGCCCGTATAGACGACGCGGCGGCGATCGCGCTTGTGCACGCAACGTCTTGGCGCGAGACCTATCGCGGGACTCTCGTCTCCGATTCAGTCCTCGATGCCCCGACGTTCCTTCCCGATCGGGAACTCTTCTGGACGCGCGCGCTCACCGAGGAACGTTGGGCACACATGCGAGTTGCGGTCAGCGTGCACCAGGGCGAGATCACCGGCATAGCCATGTCTGGCCCGTCCGACCCGGATGCCGCATCCCAGCACCTCTTTGTGCTCTACGCACTGGCCAGGCACCACGGCGACGGAAGCGGAACCGCCCTGCTCCACGCGGTGACACGTCACGACGAAGACACGACGCTCTGGGTGGGCGACCCCAACCCCCGAGCGCAGGCGTTCTACCGGAAACATGGCTTCGTCCCAGACGGCACGGTCAAGGTCGAGGACGGCATCCGTGAGATCCGGATGCTCCGAGCCGCCAGCGCGCGCGGCACCTCTGCGTGAGGCCCTCCCCCACTCCGGGCCCTCCCTCACATCGGAAAGGGCGCCTCGCCCGAATGCCATTGACCCTCGACTGCAGAATCGATAGGGTCGCAACACGCGCCTAGACAGAGAGGAGTCCCGATGATGCGTACGTTCACATTTAGCAACCAGCCGTTGGTGACTCGTCCCCTGGGCGCCCACATCTCCTAAGCTCCGTGTCCTGGGTGGAGTCTGTCCCCACCCGTGACGGATGCCCTTCGGCGCAGTAGCCGTCGCTTCCGTCGACTGCACGGCAGTCACGTTTCTCGCGCTGCGTTCACGCGGCCCCGCTCCATCGAGCGCCTCCTTTTTGCATGCCTTCTGCAGGAGAAACACCTCTCATGAATCACGTCCTGACCACCGTCACCACCTCCAATCCGAGCAGCCTGCTCGTCACCATCACGCCAACTTCCGCGACGACCGAAACAGGGAAACCATCGCTGCTGCACCGCATCGAGCTGCGCATCGCGCTCTGGCTGCTCCTGCGCAACGCTCGGCGTCAAGAAGTCGCCCTCGACCACGCTGAGCAGGGCCGCCGCCTCGCGAACAGCGCCGCGCGAGCCCGCCGTGAGCACGACGCGCTCCGCGCCTGGTGCACGCAGTCCATGCATCACTAGGACGGGCCCTCACGGGCCGCCGGCACCAACAGGGAAGCCCCGAAGCGCGTGCAGCGCTTCGGGGCTTCCGCCTCACCTGGTGTCGTCGGCCCTCAGAGCGTCAACCCAACGAGCACGGGCTCGTTGACGAGCCGCACACCGTACTCCGCTTCGACGCGGGCTCGCACGAAGCGGGCAAGCTCGACGATCTCCTCGGCCGTCGCTCCCCCACGGTTCGTGATCGCAAGCGTGTGCTTCGACGAGATGGCGGCGTTCGAGCCCGGCAGCGAGTAGCCCTTCTTCACGCCGGCGTGGTCGATCAGCCAAGCTGCGCTCAGCTTGACGAGCGGCGAACCGTCCTCGTCCTTGCCTGCCTCGAACTTCGGCATCTCCGGCAGCTCGCTCGCGAACGACGAACGCACAACCGGGTTCATGAAGAACGAGCCGGACGAAACTGAGTCCTGGTCGTGCGCATCCAGCACCATGCCCTTCGAGGCACGGAGGCGGATGACGGCATCGCGCACGACGTGCACAGGCATCCGCTCGCCAAGCGGCACGCCGAGGGCGTTCGCAAGCTGGTCGTACTTGACGGGCTCGCTCTGGCCTTCCGGCATCTCGACGAGGTCGAGCTCCACGCGTGTGACGATGCCGCGGAGCTCGCCGCGCTTGATCGCGGACGTGCGGTAGCCGAGGCCGAGGTCGGCCGCGTTGATCCAGCGCACGTCGTCGAGGTCGGCGTCGTAGAACTCGATGCGCGCAAGCACGTCGGACAGCTCCTGCCCGTACGCGCCGATGTTCTGCACGGGGGTCGCGCCGACCGAGCCGGGGATACCGGCGAGCGCCTCGATGCCGCTCCAGTTGCGGGCCACGGCGTAGTCGACAAGCGCGCTCCACGATTCGCCGGCGTCGACACGAATGCGCGCCTGGCCGACCTTGTCGATGGGGCCGTCGAGCTGGTGGATGCCCTTGGTCACGACGTGCAGGACGGGCTCGTCGATGCGGTCGTCGGTGGCGATCGTGTTCGAGCCGCCGCCCAGCACAAGCGGCTGCTCGTAGTTCGCGAACAGCTCCCCGGCCGCCGCGACGAGCTCGTCGCGCGTTGCCGGAGCGACGAGGTTCTTCGCCTCGCCCCCGACCTGCGTGGTCGTCAGCTCGGAGAGCCTCGTCACGCGGTGGCCTCTGCGGGCAGAGTTGCCGGGACCTCGCCGCGGAAGTCGGCGCGCACCTGAGACTTCGCGAGCACGGTCTGTCCGCCGAAAGAGACGACAAGGTCGATGCGACCGACGCCATCCTCCCCGGCGAGCTGACCGATCTTCGCGACGATCGACACCTCGGCACCTCCCTGCGGGTCGACGACGACGGGGCGCGTGAACCGCACCTGGTAGTCGGCGACACGGCCGGGGTCGCCGAGCGCGTCGACGACGGGCTGCAGCGCGACGCCCATGGTGAGCATCCCGTGCGCGAGCACGCCGGGGAGCCCGACTGCCTGGGCGACGTCGTCGCGGTAGTGGATGGGGTTGAAGTCGCCGGATGCGCCTGCGTAGCGCACGAGGTTGTCGCGCGTGAGGGTGACGGTGCGCTCGGCGATGACGGTTCCGGCGTCGAGGCCCGTGAAGTCGGGGCGCGGGAGCACAGCTGCGGCGGTTGTGTCGGTCATGCGGTTACTCGCTCTCACTCGGCGTTGCGCGGACCACGAGGGTGGCTGACGCGGTCACGACCTGCTCGCCGGCCGCATCCGTCAGCACCGTCTCGGCGCTGATCATCGAGTTGCCGCCGAGCGACTTGACGCTCTTCACCTCGAGGGCGGCGCGCAGCTCGTCGCCAGCGACGATGGGGCGCACGTACGTGAACCGCTCATCGCCGTGCACGATGTGCGAGAGCTCGATCTGCGCCTCAGGATCGGAGAGCAGCAGCTGCAGCCCCGCGTCCTGCAGCACGGCAGGGAACGTGGCTGGCGCGACGAGGTCGGCGTAGCCGGCTGCCTGCGCCGCGGCGACGTCGAAGTGCGTCGGGTGCGAGGCCAGCACGGCCTTCGCGAACGAACGGATGTGCTCTCGGCCCACGAGGTACGGCTCGGGGAGCTCGTACCGGCGGCCGGCAAGTTCAGGGTTCACAGACACGGCCGCCAGTCTACGTGGCGGCACCGACAGTGGCGCTGGAGGCCGCCTCAGGAGCACCGCGAGGGCAGTTCTGCCCTTTCCAGTGATGGTGGCCCGTTCTAGGGTGCGGTGACGGCGTTCGGGTGGAGAGCGCCGCTGCACCAAGTTCCTGGGGTTCCGTCTTGCCACGCACACAAAATCGGCTGAACGGCCGGATCGAGGTGTCGACCTCGTGAGCGCCACAGGCGCGCTCGGCGCGATCGCGCTCGTCTCCGCGCTCGCTCTCGGAGCGCATCCGCTCACCGTTGATTCACCCGACGATCTGCCGGAGCCGACGCAGGAGATGCTCAACGCCTCTGTCACCCAGTGGAACCCGGACGGCTCGGTCACCCAGTGGTCGCTGGAGGGCAGCGTCGATGAGCTCTCGAAAGAGGTCGACGAGGGGCCAAACACTGTGGTGACGCTCAAGAGCGACATCCTCTTCGACTTCAACAGCGCGGCTGTGCCGGACACCGCCGGCGTCGCGATCGTCGAGGCCGTCAAGGGCGCGCCGCAGGGAGCTGCCGTCACGATCGGCGGGCACACCGACAGCGTCGGCGACCCGGCGTCGAACCTGACCCTGTCGCAGCAGCGCGCAGACGTGGTCGCCACGATCATCCGCACCGAACGCCCCGACCTGCAGATCACGGCCACGGCTACGGCTACGGCGACACACAATCCATCGCCGAGAACACCACCGGCGGCGAAGACAACCCAGACGGACGCGCGCAGAACCGCCGCGTCGAGATCACGTACGCGAAGGCCTAGAGCACCATCATGAGCAGAACACGCACCACGGCCCTCGCGGGCCTCCTCTTCGTCGGCGCCCTCACACTCAACGGAAGCTCGCTGTTCGGCGGGAACGGCGACCCCTCGCAGACCACAGGCACCGACAGCACCTCGCAGACCGACGGCCAGCAGAGCCAGCCTTCAGGCGAACCGGGGGTCGTCGCCTACGACAAGTCGAAGGTCGTCGCGACGCAAGTGGTGACGATGCCGAACGGCCTCGGCACCGCGACCGTCGAGATCTACCCGCTCAACGTTGAGGGCAAGACGCAGATCATGACGGCGTTCATCACGCCGCACCTCACGAACCCGGACCCGACGGCCGCCCCTAGCGACATGTTCACGCTCTACGACTTCAACGGCGAGCGCAGATGGCAACCTGTCCTTATCGATCAGGGGAATGTCAAGCAGCACTCACCCCTCGAAAACACCGGTCTGGATTTCTGGACCACCGACTACATCACGGCCGTCGGCACTGACGGCGTCCCGATGCCTGTCTGGGCCGTATTCGCGGCGCCGCAGGACGGCGCGACGAGCTTCGACGTGGTCATCGGCGAGAGCTACCCGCGCTTCGAGAACATCCCCGTCGAGTAGCCGACGCTTTCCGCGCAGAGAGCTCGGCCCGGTCGCGGCCCCGCAGTCTCGGTCTCAGTCTCGGGATGGGTTTCGCACTTCCGGATGGCTTGCAACCCATCCGGAAGCGTGGAAGCCATCCCGAGACTAGGTTCGCTCTGGCGTCCGCCAGTTCGGGACGACGCCGACCCAGCCGACGCCTTCATCGTCGAAGCGAAACGTCGACCTCGGAGCGCCGTGCGGCTCGCACACAACCTCCGAGAGGTAGTTCGCGAACGACTCTTCGTCACCGAAGTGACCTTCGATCCAGTGTTCCTCCCGACCAACGGGAAACGTGAGGTACGAGTACCGGGCGATGACGTACACCGAGTCCTCATTCGTGACGCCGAGCTCGAGAACTACTGGCGCATGCGGCATCCCCTCGGGCGCAAGGTACCTGCGCAAGTACTCGGCGACGGTGTCTGAACGCATACACAGATCATGTCGTACCCCGGTGGGAAGTCGGCACTGACTCCGCAGCATCCCGCCCACGAGTCTCGGGATGGGTTTCGCACTTCCGGATGGCTTGCAACCCATCCGGAAGCGTGGAAGCCATCCCGAGACGAAGAAGAATCGCCGAGACGAAGCCGAGCCAATCGAGCCGACACGACACGAGACGAGACGAGACGAGACGAGACGAGACGAGCCAAGCCGAGCAGGAACCCGGGCCGACGGGTTGTGAGACGTTCCTCATGAACGGGTCATGAACGGCTTATGAACGGTGACCAGTGTCGTCCTTACGTCGCGGCGACTGGCGCTGCGGCCTCGAGGAGGTCGGCGGATATGACACAGGTACCCGGGCGCATTTTGGTCGCCCCAAGCGGTTTCAAGGAGAGCCTCTCGGCCGAGCAGGTCGCCGACGCCATCGCATCCGGTGTGCGCCGAGTGCTGCCAGGCGCGGTGATCGACCGCGTCCCCGTTGTCGACGGCGGCGAGGGATCGGCACGAACGCTCGCGGCCGCCACGGGTGGGCGTCTGGTTGAGCGCACAGTCACGGGCCCCGTCGGCCTCCCGGTGACGGCCGTCCTCGCGCTCCTTGGGGGCGAAGCGAAGGGCACGGCAGTCGTGGAGATGGCGGAGGCTGCTGGCCTGCGTCTTGTGCCGCAGGACCTGCGGGATCCGGGGGCAACGACCACCCGTGGAGTTGGGGAACTCATCCGCGCCGCGCTGGATGAGGGTGCGAAGCGAATCCTCGTCGGCTGCGGCGACTCCGGCACCTGCGACGGAGGGGCGGGAGCGCTGCAGGCGTTGGGCGCACGCATCACGGATTCGAGCGGCGCCGAGATCGGAGACGGCGGCAACGCTCTCGCCGATGTCTCGGCGCTGGATCTCTCCGGGCTCGATGCACGTCTCTCTGGCGTGGACATCTTCGTCGCATGCAACCCGCACAACGTCCTCACGGGACCTCGCGGCGTCGCCCGCGTCTTCGGTCCGCAGAAGGGGGCTACGCCCGAGCAGGTCGACGTGCTCGACGCGGCGCTCGAGCGTTGGGCTGGCGTGCTGAGCCGGGATGGGGTGCAGCCGAAGTCCTACGACCTCGCCACCGGCAGCTGCACCGGAGCGTCCGGCGGCCTCGGTGCTGGGCTCGCGGGCGGCCTCGGCGCACGCCTCATGCCGCGGTTCGAGGTCATGCTCGACCACGTCGACCTCGACGCGCTTGTCAGGCTCGCCGACCTCGTCATCACGGCCGAAGGTTCCATCGACGAGCAGACACCGCACGGCAAGGTGCCCGCCGAGGTCGCGCGACGCGCAAAGGAGCAGGGGAAGCCGGTGTTCGCCCTCGCCGGCACCATCGGCCGTCATGCGCGGGACGTGCACGACATCGGCATCGACGCGATCGTCTCGATCGTGCCGCTCCCCCTGACCCTTGAGGAGTCGATCGCCCGATCGCCGCAGCTGCTCACCGATGCGGCCGAGCGTTCGATGCGGCTCATGATGATCGGCTGCCAGCTCGGACAGGTCGAGCATCCCGAGCCAGTCCCGCTGCTGCGGAGCGTGTCGTGAGCGGGCCGGTTGCGGTGGCGCACGACCAGGCCCGAGCGGCGAGTCCGGCGGGGAAGAGCGAGCAAGGAGAGCGACCAGGTCGCCCCTTCCGCTTTCGGGCTCCCCTCCGTGCGTGGATGCGCCTCTCCCTCCGCACGCGCTGGGCGGTCGCCCTCATAGCGGTCATCGGCGCCGTGGTCTGCCTGCCCGGAGATCTCCCGGCGGAGGTGCGCCTGGCGCTGTTCGCGTTCGCCGCCGCCACGGTGCTGTGGACGTTGACGGACCTGGAGCCCGGCTACGTAGCGCTCGGTGCGGGCCTGCTGGCGTGCATCCCGACCGGACGCCAGGAGGAGTTCTTCTCCGCGCTCGGCAACGACGTCGTGTGGCTCATCGTGGGGGCCTTCATCATCGGCGGTGCGACCGCAGGCTCGGGACTCGCGGCCCGCTTGACCGGCGCGATCATCGGCAGGGCACGATCGGTGCGCGGACTGATGTGGCTGGTCACGGCCGCAATCGTGCCGCTGTCGTTTCTCGTGCCGTCAACATCCGGTCGCGCCGCCGTGCTGCTCCCCGTCTACCGATCCCTGACGGAGCGGCTGGGCGACGTGCGGGTCTCCAAAGCGCTCGGCCTGCTCATGCCAACCGTGGTTCTCGTCTCGACGACCGCGACTCTTGTCGGCGCCACCTCCCACCTCGTCGCCGTCGACCTCCTGCAGCAGGCGACCGGTGACACCATCTCGTACCTGCAGTGGGCGCTGTGGGGTGCCCCGTTCGGCATCGCCGCGAGCGTCCTCGTGTGCGTCGCCGTGCAGGTCCTGTTCCTCCGTCGCGAGGAGCGGCGGCGGCCGATCGCGCAGCCGCCGGCGGCCGCGACAAGCGGCCGCGCTCCGCTCACGCGTGCCGAGCGCACCGTCGCCGCCGTGGTCGGGCTGGCGCTTGTGGGCTGGCTCACGGAGCCGCTGCACGGGCTGGGGATCGCGGCCGTCACGATCATCGCCGCGATCGTGCTCTGCGCGCCGGGTATCGGCGTGATGAAGTGGAAGGAAGGCGTGGCCTCGGTGTCGTGGCCACTCGTGCTGTTCGTCGCCGGGGCGCTCGCGCTCGGCAGCGCGCTCGTGGAGACGGGGGCAGGCGACTGGATCGTGTCGAGCCTCTTCGCGCTGAGCGGCATCGACCAGCTGGCCTCGACTCTCGCCCTAGTCGCGATCATCGCCCTGCTTTCCGTGACAGCGCACGTCTACGTCACATCGCACACGGTGCGGGCGATTGCGCTCATCCCGCCGTTCCTCGCGCTCGCCGCGACGGCCGACCTCTCACCCGTCGCCGTGGTGTTCGTCGTGAGCATCGGGCTCGACTACTGCCTCACCCTGCCGGTGAGCTCGAAAGCACTGCTCGTCTTCACCGATGCGGAGGGTCGCGGAGAGGGGCTCGCCCCTCGCGACCTGCTCCGGCTCTCGCTTGTGGTGCTCCCGCCCTACATCGGCCTGATGGTCGTCATGTACGAGGTGTGGTGGAAGCACACGGGCCTGGCCTTGTAGGCCAAGCCCCGCGCATCCCGCCGCGCGACTCAGACGGCGACGAGGTGCGGCGGCGTGGATGCGGCGACCGAGGCAGATCCCGAGACGGAGGCGCGTGCCTCTGCCGCGCTCGAGAAGAGCGCGCGCTGCGTGAAGTCGAGCGACTCGAGGTCGACGCGCGAGATGGTGTCCTCGGGAACCGAGGTCCAGCCGGCCGTGTCGATGCCGGTTGACGAGAAGACGGTCGTGCCGTCGGCTGCGCGGAGCATGCTCAGTCGGTAGTACTCGTCGGTGTGCCCGTTTGGCAGCGTGGAGGCGTCGATGCCATAGCGCGCGAACGTCTCCTCGGTGACGTGCGCCGTGCTCGAGGCATGCACAACAACCAGCTCGTCTGCGGAGAGGATGGTCGCGTTGAGGCTCGACTCGGGGAACTCTGCGCGCAGCACACGGACGGCTGCGGCAGCCGCGTCCTCGAGCGAGAGCTCGTCGCGCACGTTCTGACGGACGAGGCCGAAGTACAGCTCGCTGTCGGTGTCGCCGGCGACTGTCGCGCGGATGTCCGGGCGGAGCAGATCATCGAAGCGCCACGTGGGAACGATAGAGCCGTTGTGCGCAAACGCGAGGCCGTCGGCGACGAACGGGTGCGTGTTGACCTTGGTGCGCTTGAAGTCGTCGGTCGCGAGGCGCAGGTGCACGATGCGCGCGTTGGAGGGCGCATCCGCGAGTAGCGTCGAGAGCAGCGGGTCGTTCTGGCCGGGCGTCGAAATGCGCAGCGATTCAATCTCGCGCTCGGTCTCACCGAAGCCTGCCGCGAGCCACGCGGTGCCCCAGCCGTCGTTGTGCACGCTGGTCATGCGCTGGAAGGCGTCGCTGTTCATGTCTCCGATCACCTTCGTGACGGTGGTGTCACGTGGGGCTGCGTAAGCGAGCAGACGGCACATGTGCGAACTCCTTCCAATGTTGTCGAGCGGGCTGATGTGTGTTGTTCGGAGCCGAGCGGCTCACGAGCATCTGTCCATCCTGTGACAGTGCCGTCGCGCCGTCCACCTTCGCGACGTTGTGTGACGGACGATTGCGGCGGCCTACGGAGCTCGGCTCTACGGCCTCTGTCCAACATGAGTGCAATTTCGGGCGTTATCCGGCTCCAGCCGTCGAAACGGGCTGATAATGCACTGAAGTTGGTCACGCGCGACACCTCCCAGCGTGGCGACGCGTCGGCTCGCTACGTTGGGGCGCATGCCAGAACGCGGAATCCCAGAGCGCGGAATCATCGTCGAGAACGTCAGGCGCTCCTTCGGGGCAGCGCATGCGGTCCGAGACGTGAGCTTCAGTGCCCGCGCCGGCGCGGTCACGGGTCTCGTCGGGCCGAATGGTTCCGGCAAGACGACGCTGCTGCTCATGCTCGCGTCGCTCCTGCAGCCTGATGCCGGCACGATCCGCATCAACGGGCTGGACCCGGCGACGTCGACCGCGGAGGTGCGGGCGCAAGTCGGGTGGATGCCAGACTCGCTCGGCGCCTGGCCCTCGCTCACGGTGCACGACACCCTCGTGACGACCGCCCGCCTCTACGACCTGCCACGCGCCGCGACCGATGCGCGCGCGACCGAGCTGCTGGCAAGGGTCGGCCTCAGCGACCTCGCGAAGGTACAGGCTCGAGTGCTGTCCCGCGGCCAGAAGCAGCTGCTCGGCCTCGCTCGCTCTCTTGTGCACAGCCCCAACGTGCTCCTGCTCGACGAGCCGGCGTCTGGTCTGGATGCGCGGGCCCGGGTCGGCTTGCGCGAGCACCTGCGAGAGCTCGCGGCGGACGGCTGCACGATCCTCATCTCGAGCCACGTCCTCTCGGAGCTCGACGAGATCGTCGACGACGCCGTCTTCATCGAGGCGGGTGTGACGGTGAGGGCCGACCGGCTGGCGCGGGCGTCTGCGCGCGAGCGGCAGTGGCGAGTTCGAGTGCTCACGGAGAACGTCGGGCCCGACCAGCTTGCTGCAGTCCTGGGGGCCGCGACCCCGAGCATCCGCGTCGAACGGACGGGCTTCCTCGTGCCGTTCTCCTCGGATGCCGCAGCTGCCGCCGGGCTGCGGACGATCCTCACGGCAGGCATCGATGTCGCCGAGTTCGCGCCCGCCCTCGGCGACATCGAGCACACCTACCTCGACCTCGGAGACCAGTCATGAGCCCCGCCCGCATCACGACGCTCGTCAACCTCGAACTGCGCCAGCGCCTGCGCAACGTCGCCTGGTACGTGCTGCTCGGCATCTTCGCCGTGCTGCTCCTCGGAATGACGGCGCTGTCGCTTGCGGTGTTCGGTGACCTGCAGGAGTCGGGCTCGTGGATGTACTCGATCATCGTGTACTTCGTGTTGCTGCTCGCCCTGCTGGTGTCGCCGACGCTCAGCGGCAACGCGATCAACGGCGATCGGGATGCGGCGACGCTCGCGCCCATCCAGGTGACCCTCGCGACGACCGCCGAGATCGTGGCGGCGAAGTTCGTTGCCGCCTGGATCACGGGCCTCGCGTTCCTTGTCGTCGCCGCACCCTTCCTCATTTTCGCCGGGGTCGTAGGCGCCGTCGCGCCGATCCAGGTGGTCGTCTCGCTGCTCGTGCTGCTCGTGGAAGTCGGCATCGTCGCTGCCATCGGGGTGGGCTTCAGCGGCATCCTCGCGCGTCCCCTCTTCTCGGTTGCGGCGAGCTACCTCACGATCGCTGCACTCACCGTGGGCACCGGCATCGCGTTCGGGCTCGGTGGTGCGGCCGTGACGGCCGAGGTGACAAACACTTCGCGCTACCCGGTGTACGAGGAACTTGCACCGGACGAGGAGTTCGACGAGGACAACTTCACGTGCGGCCCCTGGGAGACCTACACCTACGAGGTGCCCCGCTACGACCTGGTTTGGGGAGTGCTGGCCGCGAACCCGTTCGCGGTGCTCACCGACGCCACCCCGGTCACCTTCGGCGAGTGGGGTCAGCCCGACGACTTCTTCGCAGGCGCCAAGCTCCTCCTCCGCCAGGCGCAGATCGGCCCAGAGACGGGCGAGCAGCGCTACGACGGCTGCGTCGACCCCAACGCGATGAACTACGACGCGGGGCCGACGCCCGACGAGGTCATGGCGTCGACGGTGCCAAGCTGGTTTGTCGGCCTCGCGCTCCAACTGCTGCTCGCCGGTGGCTTACTCGGAGGTGCCTGGGCCCGCACGAGGACGCCAGCGAAGCGCCTCCCGCCGGGCACGCGCGTAGCCTGACCGGGCGACGCGATGTTCGCCCTCGCAGACGTGGTGGCGTCGAGGCGACCAGCGCCGCCGCCGAGGGTGCGCGCTGCGTCGAAGGCTCGCCCGTGCCCGTGCGGACTTTTCGCACGGCTGATGGGATCTTTCCCATCTCCGTCTGCAGAAACCCCGCACGCACATCCGAGCAACCCCTCAGCGCTGCAGGCCCCCCACACGCTCAGCCCCGCGCGGCCCTCGCGAACGCGCGGCGCAGGGCGCTCGCCTTCAGCTCGACCTCGAGCGTCTCGGCCTCCGGGTCGCTCGCCAGCACGATCGCGCCTCCCGCGCCGATCGACCAGCCCCGCGCATCCCGCACGGCTGTGCGAATGACGATGCTCAGCTCAGTTGAACCGTCGGCGCCGAGCACGCCGAGCGCGCCCGCGTAGACGCCCCGATCGCGACGTTCGATATCGCGCAGCAGCTCGACGCTGCGCAGCTTGGGAGCCCCGGTCATGGACCCGCCGGGGAACAGCGCCCGCACGACGTCGAGCGGTGGCACCCCGGGCGCCGAGCCACGCACGGTGGTGACGAGTTGGTGCACGGTCGCGTACGACTCGACGGCCATGAGGCTCGGCACGTGCACGGACCCCGGCGTGCAGACGCGGCCGAGGTCGTTGCGCAGCAGGTCGACGATCATGAGGTTCTCGGCGAACACCTTCGGGTCGTTCGCGAGGTCGCGGGCGGCCGCCGCGTCGACGAGCGGGTCGGATGCGCGCTCCGCGGTGCCCTTGATCGGCTTGGTCTCGTAGTCGCCGCCTGTTGTGCCGCGCAAGAACCGCTCAGGTGAGGCGCTCACGACGGCACCGCCGTCGAACTCGAGCAGCGCCGCGTATGGCGCCGGATCGGAGGCGCGCAGTTCGAGGAACAGGTCGAGCGCGTCAGGATCTGCGTCGGTGTCTGGCCTGAACTCGTTCGTGAGGCACAGCTCGTAGGAGTCGCCCGCGAGCAGGTACTCGCGGCAGCGCGCGATGTCGGCGGCGTACTGCTCGCGAGACGTGCGCCAGGTGCCCCGGACGAGGGTGCCGCCGGCGTCGGGCAAGTCGCCGCTGTCGACTCGGCCGGATGCGCGAGCCGAGTCGAGCGCGCGGGCCGAGTCGGCCGAGCGGGCCGAGGCGAGCGCGCGGGCCGAGCGCGCCGCGCGGCTCGCCCGAACACCGTCTTCGTTGTCGAGCGCGGCGTCCACCTCCGCGGCGAAGAGCTCGGCCGCCGCCTCCGCGAGCGCGAGGGTCGAAGCGGTCGCGATGACGGTGACGGCCCCGGTCGCCCGGTCGACGAGCACGGCCCTGCGCGGGTCGAGCCACCAAGCGTCTGGCAGTGTTTCCGCGTTGTCATCGCCGCCCGTTGTCGGCTCGAGTCCGAGCATCCGCAGCCCGAGCTCGTAGCCGAAGTAGCCGAGCAGACCACCCCGGAACGCGAGACCTTCGGCGCCGACGGGTCGCATCTGTTCGAGCGTGCGCTGCGCGGCCTCGAAGCTGCCGTCACCGAGCAGCCTCAGCACTCGGGCCGGTTCGCTGGTCGACTGCCCGTCCGAGATCGGTGCGTCGTCGGCGAGGATGCTCCACCGCGCTTGCCTGCCGTTCTCGTCCGGCACGTCGACCCAGACGCTCGCGGACGCACGCCTGAGCACGTCGCGGTAGACGATCGTCGCGGCGGACTCGGCGGCAGCTCGCCCGTCTGCCCGAGGGCCCCGGACGAGGCGGCTCGCGACGAAGAGCTCGCTGACTTCAGACCGCGCGGAGGCTCCCCCGTCGGCGGTCGCGTCGACGCCCTCTCTGTCTGGCGAATCCCGGTGGGCGTGGTCCGCCGGGCCGTGCCCCACCGCATCCGCCGCATCGACTGCCGCCACGAAGTTCGCGACGAGCTGCCGTCCGTGCTCGCTCGCGATCGACTCGGGATGGAACTGCACGCCCCAGACGGGCCGACCTTCGACTTCGAGGCCCTGCACGACGCCATCTTCGCTGCGCGCGGTCACGCGGAGGCCAGCCGGAAGCGGCTCGCGCACGGCGAGCGAGTGGTAGCGGGTGACGAGGGTGCCCTGCGGGATTCCGGCGAAGAGGCCGACCCCGTCGTGCCGGAGCGGCGAGCGCCAGCCGTGCTTCGCCTCGGGAGCCGCGACGACCTCGCCGCCGAGGGAGAGGGCAATGCCCTGGTGCCCGAGGCACACCCCGAAGACGGGCAGGTTCGATCTTGGCGCGAGTGCAGCATCCAGCACCCTCGCCGAGCCTTCGAAATCGATCAGATTCGCGGGATGCCCAGGGCCGGGTGAGATGACAAGGCCCGAGACGAGGCCGGCGGAGATCCAGCCGAGGCAGTCGCAGATCGCGGCCGGGTCACCGGCATCGACAACACGCACCTCGTGGTCGCTCAGCTCGAGCAGGAGCTGCACGAGGTTGTAAGTGTAGGAGTCGCGGTTGTCGACGACGACGATCACGCGGAGCGCCCGTCTGGCTGCGGGCCTTCGAACAGAGGAACTGCGCTCGCCTCTTCGAGTCGCGGCCGCCACCGCCGCACGCGAGCCACGTCGAGGCCGAGGCGCGTGCCGTCGAGCATCGAGACTGGGCTGATGCCATGGAGGGTATTGAGGTACCAGAGTTCGTCCCAGCCGCGGTCGGCGGATGCGGCCAGCGGGTCGGCGAGCAGCTCGCCCTCGACCCGGGGCACACCCGCCGTGGCGAGCAGCTTCTCGAGGACGCCGAGCGTGGTTCCCGGTACGCGCCGACTCGCGGCTGGGACGACGAGGGTCTCGCCGCGCCAACCCACCACTGTCCCGTGGGCGGCCTCGGTGATCACGCCGCGCTCGTCGACAAGGAGCGCGTCTGCGGCCCCTGCTTCGACCGCGCCCGCCCTGAGCGTTGCAAGGTAGGGGAAGTCGGGCCCCTTGACGGTCGGCCATCGTCGCTCGTCGAGCCGTGTCACGAGCTTGGTGAGGGGCCTCGCCTCGGGGGCAGGCCGCAGGTTGAGCTCGACGAGCACGCGATCCCCGTCGAGCCTGGCGGAGAGTCGTGGGAACCAGGTGTCGGCGAGGGGCACGCTCTCAGACACATCGGTCCAGACGCGCGCCCAGTCGGCATCGCCGGCGTTGTTCCCCGCGGGGCTCCCCGTCCAGAGCAGCGACCGCTCGGTCGCGGCCTCCCCGAACAGCTCGCCGACGGAACGCTCGAAGCGCTCCCGGTGGGCGGCATGCGCGATGACGCGACCTGACTCGACCCGCCATGACTCGACGACGCTCACGGCCGTGTTCTGGGCCGCGTGCTGATGCGTGTTGTCGTCACCCGCGGCGCCATCGTCGCGTTCGGCTGCGTCTTGACCCTGCATCGCCCCATTCTGCCCCAGGTGCCCGGCGCATCATCGACGCTGTGCAGGCCTGGCCCTCGCTGGCGAGTCACTGAAGCGGCAGCGGACTTGTGGTTGCTTGCAGCGAGTTTTGGCGACCACAACCCCGCCCCTCGACGGCAACGAATCGCTGCTCGCGTTACCCGCGTGGCCGAGAATGCTGTCATGAGCGCCTCAAGCACCCCGAGCAATGTCGTCTTCGTCTGCAAGAAGAACGGCGGCAAATCGCAGATGGCGGCCGCCCTCATGCGTGCGCTCGGCGACGAGTCGGTGAGCGTCGTCTCGGCCGGTACCGCACCGGGCGGCTCGCTCAATGCCGAGTCCGTCGAGTCGCTTTCTGAACTCGGGATCGATGTGGGCTACGAGCACCCGAAGCCGCTCACGCCCGCGATCCTCGAGGCCGCCGACCTGGTCGTGCTGCTGGGCGACGAGGCGCAGCTCCCGGCGGGCGTGACGGTACCCGTCGAGCGGTGGATCACCGACGAGCCGTCGGCGCGCGGCATCACCGGCATGGAGCGGATGCGGCTCGTGCGCGACGACATCCGCGCCCGCGTCGCGGAGCTACACAAGCGGCTCCGCGACGCGTAACGGACGACCAATCAGCCCCGCTCTGAGCTCCCTGGGCTCGTGAAGCTGGCGAGCCTCGCCACATGCCTGGCGAGGATGTCGGTCTCCACGTTGACCCGGTCGCCCACCTCGAGTGCGCCCAGCGTCGTCGCGTTGAGCGTCTCGGGGATGAGCGACACCTCGAACCAGTCGCCGTCACCGGGCGCACCGCTCGGTCCCGCCGCCCCGACGGCGCTCACCGTGAGCGACACCCCGTCAACTGCGACCGACCCCTTATCGACGAGCAGCCTGGCGTGCGCCGGGTCGACGGCGAAGCGGATGCGACGCCACGCGTCGAACCGCTCAATCTCAAGCACCTCGCTCGTTGTATCGACGTGGCCCTGAACGATGTGCCCGCCGAGCCTGTCGCCCACGCGCATGGCGCGCTCGAGGTTCACGGCGTTCCCTTCCGAACGGTCGCCGAGCGCGGAGGCGCGCAGCGTCTCCCCCATGACGTCGGCCGTGAAGCCGTCGCCGTGCAGCTCGGCGACGGTGAGGCACACGCCGTCGACGCAGATGGAGTCGCCGACCTGGGCGTCGCTCACGCTGCCCGGCCCGCGCACTGTGAGCCGCGCATCCGAGTCACGCCTGACGATGCCCGTGATCTGCCCGAGCTCTTCGACGATGCCCGTGAACACGGTCACTCACCTGCCCGTACGGATGCGGTCGGGAAGTCGCGCAGGGCGCCGGCCGTCGCGATCGCGGCGAGTGCCGCATCAGCCCCCTTGTCTTCGAAGCTGCCGGGCAGGCCGATTCGAGCCTGTACCTGTTCCTCGTCGTCGCAGGTGAGCACGCCGAACCCGACAGGGATGCCCGTGCGGACGGCGACGTCCGTGAGCCCGTTTGTCGCGGCCGAGCACACGTACTCGAAGTGCGGGGTGCCGCCGCGGATGATGACGCCGAGGGCGACGATCGCGTCCGGCTGGCTGGCCGCGATCCGGCTGGCGGCGACGGGCAGCTCGAACGAGCCGGGCACGCGCACAACCCGGACGTCGGTGACGCCGGATGCTGCGAGGGCCCGGTGGGCGCCGTCCAGGAGCGCCGCCATGGCCGTCTCGTGCCACTTGGCCGCGACGATCACAACCCGCATCCCCGTCCCGTCTGCCTGAACCGCTGGGGCCCCGTGTCCGCTCATCGCCGTGCTCCTCTTGTCAGCGCCTCTGCGGCGCGCGTGCTGGTGTTCTTGTAGTGGTTCTTCACTGGTGCGTCGGCCTCCGGGAAGCCCGGGTACTGCCTTCGGAACTCGACGATGTCGTCGACGTGCAAGAGCACGAGGCCGGCATTGTTCGCGAGCTCGACGGCCTCGTCGAACGAGAGCATCTCGCCGTCGTCGCGCACGAGCTCGGCGATGACACCGACTTCGCCCGTGCCCGCGAGGCGCACGAGGTCGACGGCCGCTTCCGTGTGGCCGGGCCGCTCGAGCACGCCGCCGTCGACGGCCCGGAGGGGCAACACTTGGCCGGGCCGGATCAGGTCGCGTGGCGATGCGTCGACCGCCGCGAGTGCCCGCACGGTTGTGGCCCGGTCGCTCGCTGAGATGCCGGTTGTCACGCCGACCGCCGCGTCGACGGTGACCGTGTAGGCGGTGCCGCGGGCATCCTCGCTGCGTTCGACCATGAGCGGTAGCTCGAGCCGGTCGGCCAGTGCACCCGTCAGTGGCGCGCAGAGCAGGCCGGACGAGTGGGGATGATCCACCCCATCCACTCGGGAGTCGCCGTGTCGGCGGCGAGAATCGCGTCGACCTCGTTCTCGCGCGACGACGCGTCGGCGACAAGCACCGGGCGGCCGGCTCTCAGCGCCTCCAGCGCGCGGGCGAGCCCGCCGTTCATGCTGCGACCCCTTCGATCCCTGCGGTACGGCTGGGCGCGCTGGCTGCCTGCGGTTCCCGAACCAGGTGGATGAGCGTGTCCACGCCCAGTGGATGCACCGACTCGGTGGCCCACCGGTTCGCGTCGCGAAGGCTCCCGATGTCGAGCGAGGCGACAGAACTCGCGCCGTCTCCCAGCAGGATCGGCGCGAGGTAGGCGTCAATCTCGTCGACGAGACCCGCACGGAGGAACGCGGCCGCGATGGTGGGGCCACCCTCGACGATGACGTGGCGCACGCCCCTCGCCCGAAGCTCTTCGAGCGCGGCGGCAGGGTTGTGGGTTCTCAGGTGTACGAACAGCTCGGGCTGGGCGCGCACGGCCGCGTCGGCGGCAACATCACGCAGCCCCATGACCACCCGCAGCGGCTGCGCGGCGACCTTGGACGCGGGGCCGCGAACGGAGAGCGACGGGTTATCCGCGCGCTGCGTGCCCGTCCCGACAAGAATCGCGCAAGCCTCGGCACGCCGCTGATGCGCGTGCGACCTCGCGGCGTCCGACGTGATCCACTGACTCGATCCGTCGGCGGCGGCGACCTTGCCGTCGAGAGTGGATGCGAGCTTGAGCGTCACGAACGGCCGGCGCTCGGTGACGTTGGTGAGCCAGACGCGTAGGAGCGACTCTCCCTCGGCAGCGCGAAGACCCTCACGCACACGCACCCCGCTGGCGCGGAGCCGCTCGGCTCCCCCGGAGGCGATCGGGTTACGGTCGGCGACGGCGTAAACGACCTCGGCGACGCCAGCCTCAAGCAGCGCGTCGGCGCACGACGGCGTCCTGCCGCTGTGGGCGCACGGTTCGAGGGTGACGACGGCCGTCGCGCCCCGCACATCCGCCCCGTCTGCACGCGCATCCGCGAGCGCGGCGGCCTCGGCGTGCGGCGTTCCCGCGCCGCGGTGGAACCCGCGACCAAGGATGCGGCGCGGCTCGCCGCCCGCAGCGGGTGGCGCGAGGAGCACGCAGCCGACCTGTGGGTTCGGATCTCGGGCCGGCCCTCGGGCCGCGAGGGAGAGCGCCAGTTGCATGGCGGCGTCGACGGTATCGACGCGGTTGGGTTGTTGGATCGGCATCGCCGGTGACCTCCGCATATCGCGTGCCACGGGGCCATATCCCGGTGCCGGCGCAGCCGGAGATTCCGGCAGCCGACGCCAACGAAGGCCCTCGCCGAAACGAGCGCCTCCCATGCACCTACCATCCGGACTTTAACCGTCGGTCCCAGAATTTCACTGAGTCAACCGCTCGCGGACGAGCGGGTCGCGGACTCTCACCGCCGGTTCGGACTTTCACCGACCCCGGAGCATGTTGCACGGCGAGCCTAAGCGAGCGTGCTGCGCGATGTCAGAGTGTGACGCCGGAGATCGTCTGCCACTCGAGGCCACGGGTCAGGTCGGGCCTACGCGACGACTTCCCGCAGCCCGATCGCGAGGTGCACGTCCTGCCGCTGCCCGCCGGAGTGCACAAGACCTGCACCGTCGTCGTCGACCGTGAGCTGCGTGCGGTGGCTGCGGAGCGCCGCGACGACCGCCGCCCGGTGCTGCTCGAGCTCGAACCATTCGAGGTCGCCGATCTCGGCTGCGAGGCCGCGCTCGCTCTGCTCGACAAGCTCCGCGAAGCGCACTCCGGCCGCCCGCGCGGCGGCAAGGCTCGCCTCACGGGCCCGAACGTGGTCGGGGTGCCCGTAGCCGCCCGTTGCGTCGTAGCTGATGACCAGGTCTGGGGTGTCGTGCGCGATGACGGCGGCAAGGTCGCCGATGACCTCCTCGACCGGGGCGACGCTCAGCGCGCGCAGGTCCGTCTCGTCGGCGGGACCCGCGAGCCCCGGCCGCAGCCAGCGCATCCCGGAGTCGCGGTACTCGCGAGGCTCGAGGCCCGCCGCGCGGGCCGGGGCGGTGCCGAGCCAGCGGTGCTCATCGATACCGAGGGCATCCAGCGAACCGCGCAGCTCGCGCTCGCGCACTGCCGCGAGCTCCGCGACAGGGGTGTCCTCGGGCAGCACTCCGGCCACGATCTCGCCGAGCTCGCCACGCGTGCAGGTCACGAGGGTGACGCGGGCGCCGCGATCGTGCAGCTCGCGGAGCAGGGCTCCGCCGGCGAGGGCTTCGTCGTCTGGATGCGCATGCACGACAAGCGCGTGGCGCACGGAGTCGAGCAGACTCGGGCTCGCCTCAGGCATGCGCCGAGCCCGGCTCAGCCTTGGCGACCAGCTCGCGGAACACGGCCAGCAGCCCCTCGGCGCTGAGGTCCCACGAGTGGGCAAGCGCGTGCTCGCGGGCGGTGACGCTCATGCGTTCGGCGAGTACCGGGTCACGGAGGATACCGGCGATGGTGGCGGCCCAGTCCGCCGGCTCGCGACTCTCGAGCAGCGTGCCGGTGACGCCGTCGACGACAGCTTCCCGCAGCCCGCCAGCTGCGGAGGCCACAACCGGCACGCCCGACGCTGCAGCCTCGAGCGCCACTAGCCCGTACGTCTCGGAGTGCGAGGGGATCAGCACGATGTCGACGAGCCGCAGCTGCGCCGCGAGGGCGTGCCTGCTGAGCGAGCCAATGTAGTGCACGTGGTCAGCCAGCCCATGCTGTTCGACCGCCTCGTGCAGCTTCGCCTCGTAGGCGCGCCCGTCCTCGTCCGGCGGGGCGGCACCCACGAGCACGTAGTCGGGGCGGACGTCGTCGTCGATCTCGGCGATCGCGTCGAGGGCGAGGTCGAAACCCTTGAGCGGATGCAAGCGCCCAGCCGACAGGGCACGCCGCGGTCGCGCCTCGCGCGCGGCTGGCTCGGCCCGCGCATCCCAGGAGGGGAAGAAGAGGTCGGCGTCGACGCCGGGCGGCACGATGTGCGTGATCGCCGGGTCGCCGCCGAGTCGCGTGAGGACTGTGTCGCGCTCCGCCCGGCTCACGACCACGATGGCGTCGACCGACTTTGCGAGCATGGCCTCGCCCGCGAGGCGGCCTGGCGACTCGGCACGCTCGCCGTCGGCGAGAGGCGTGGAGCTGTCGGCGGCGATGGAGTGGAAGCTCTGCACGAGCGGAATCCCCAGCTCGCGCGCGACGGGGAGCGCGGCCACGCCCGAGAACCAGTGCTGCGCGTGCAGCACGTCGACGGGCAGGGTGTTCAGGAGCGCGGCGAGCGCATCCCGGAACTCGTCGATGACGCCCTCGTGCTCACCCTTCGCGATGAGCCGCGCCGGGCCGGCGGCGAGGTTGTGGAGCCGCATGTTGTCGCCGAGCTGCACCTTAGGCGCCGAGTTGGGGTCGCTGCGCCGCGTGATGAGCTCAACCTGGTGGCCGCGAGCCGCGAGCGCCTCCGCCTGGGCTAGCACGACGACGTTCATGCCACCCGCGTCCTTCGTGCCCGGCTCGTCGAGGGGCGAGGTGTGGAGCACAACAAACGCGATGCGGAGGGGGCGCTCAGCGGGGAGGACGTCAGGCATGCTTCCGACCGTAGAGCCAGCGGCCGCAGTTCGCCATTCGGGATGCGCTCGGTTACGCGACGGCGGGGGCCGTCCGCCGTTCCTTGCCAATTTTCGGGCGAAGTACCAGCCGCCTTTTTCGGAGACCTGGGAAACCGGGAGTTTCACGGAGGCTGCCGGTCGGCCCAGGTCCATTTCGCCCGAAAATTGAACGAGAAGCTTCGTGACTACTCCTCGATCGCCCCGCCGAGTCCGCGCAGGTGCTCGCGGAAGCCGATGCCCCGCTCGGCGCGCGCCCGCAGGTAGTCACCGAAGTGCATCTGCTGACGCAGCGACGTGCCGCCGTGCATGAGGCCAGCCTGTCGGCGTTCGGTAGCCTGTCGTGGGGTCGAGTGCGGTTCGAGTTCAGGGTCCGTGTTCGGGTCGTCTGCAGAGCGACCCGGATGCGTCGCGTGCACCCGACGGGTCAGAAGCAGAACTTCTCCACGAGCAGGACTATGGCGATTCCGATCATGATGCCGCCAGAGGCGCGCATCACCCAGAGCACCGCGCCAGGGCGCGCACCGAGCACTTTCCTGGCCCCGTACGCGACGCCGAGGTAGACGGCGGAACAGCTTGCGATGTGCACGAGGCCGAGCGAAATGATCTGCACGGGCAGCGGCAGCACGCCCTGCGGGTCGGTGAACTGGGGCAACAGTGCGAGGAAGAGGAGGAAGACTTTCGGGTTGAGGGCGCTGATGCCGACACCCTTGCCGAACTGGGCGATGGGCGCCGCCGGGGCGACCGTCGAATCCGAACCGGGGGCGACGCCAGGCGAGCGGAGCATCCCGATGCCGAGCCAGATGAGGTAGCCGGCCCCGCCGACCGTGAGCGCAGTCAGTGCGATGGGCCAGCTCGCAACGAGGGCACCAACCCCTGCCGCCACGACGAGGGTCGCGCCGAGGTGCCCGGTGAGCATGCCTGCGACTGCTGGGATCGGCGACCGATTGCGGAGGCCGGCAGAGATCGCATACGCCCAGTCGGCCCCTGGGGTGACGATGAAGAGCAGGGAGACGCCCCAAAACGCGGCAAGGGTCGCGAGCGTCATGGTCGTCGCGCGTGGGTGAGAAGCGTCATGCGCGCAGACTATGAGCGATCCGGCGGCAAATTTGCCTCGGTTTACCCACCCGAGCAGAGTTCTGCGGGAGAATAGTTCGCATGGATCGCTTTGACCGGGAAATCCTTGCTGAACTCCAGGATGATGCTCGCGTGAGCGTCACGGCGCTCGCCGACCGGGTGCACCTGAGCGTCTCCGCCTGCCACCGTCGGCTGCGCGATCTGGAGGCGTCCGGCGTCATCGCCGCGTACCGCGCGCACCTCGACCCGGCAGCGGTCGACCTCGCCTTCCAGGCCATCGTGTTCGTCACGATGCGCGAGGGCGACTCGCGCATCCTCGTCGAGTTCGAGACGGCCGTCACAGAGATCGAGGCGGTGACGGATGCGCAGCGACTGTTCGGTCAGCCCGACTACCTCTTGCGCGTGGCCACCAAGGACCTCGACTCGTTCCGCCTTCTCTACGACGAGACGCTCGGCGCGCTCCCTGGCGTCCTGCGCCTCAGCACCACGCTTGTCATGAAGAACCTTCTGCAGGGGCGGCCACTGCCGTTGTGAGCACAACTCCGCGGTGGCGTGCGGGAAGCTGTCCGGGCAAGCTGCGGGAGTGCGGCTCCCTGTCGACGCCTTCGGTCAGAGTCGCTTGATCGGCATCGTGAGGCCGTGCAAAGCAGGCGGATGGGTGCCGCCGGCCACCTCGGGCAACTCGCCCCCGCTGATCCGGGACTTGCCGTCTGAGGCCCTGCGTGGGCGTTCTCCGAGGTCAACCTCCGATGCTCGTCGCTTGCTGAGCGCCTCGAGGACACGCTCGCGCTTGAGCTCCGACTCCGTCTTCGAAAGCGCGGCCAGCACGGTGAAGAGCATGGACCCCGCCGGCGTCGCCGTGTCCACGTCGAGCCCGTCGAGGTCGAGCACCCGCAGTGCGACGCCCTCGGCACGAAGCGCTGCGGCCAGCGTCATCAGGTCGACCGTCGAGCGCCCCAGCCGGTCGAGGGTCGGGACGACCAATGTGTCGCCGCCTTCGAGGACCTGCAGGGCTGCGTCGAGCGCGGGGAGGGATGCGTGCCCGCCGCTCTCCAACCGGTCGACGTGCAGGTTCTCCGAGGCCACGCCGACTGCGCGAAGGTCAACTTCCTGCTGATCGGCGCCCTGCTGTCGGGTCGAGACTCGGGCGTAGCCGATGAGTCTTGCCACGGTTCTCCTGTCGCCGAACCAACGTCGAGACCGTGACTCTACCAATCGCGCAGCACTGCCTGGCGGTCCGACAGCACCGCGTAGCGTTGGCCGTGCTTTCCCGGCCGACACATTCACCAATAGGAGCCCCGCATGCCCACCGTTCTCCTCACCGGCTTCGAACCCTTCGGCGGCGACACCAGCAACCCCTCGTGGACGACCGTGCAGGGTGTGCGCGACACCTGGGTCGGCGACGCCGAGGTTCACGTGCGCCAGCTGCCCGTGGACTTCGCGAAGGTGGATGACGCGCTGCGAGCAGCGCTCGCCGAGGTGGACCCCGACGTCGTCGTCTGCGTCGGACTCGCCGGCGGCTCCGCGTCGCTCGCGGTCGAACGGGTCGCCATCAACGTCGACGACGCCCGCATCCCAGACAACGGCGGATTCCAGCCCATCGACGAGCCGGTTGTCGACGGCGGCCCCGCCGCGTACTTCAGCACGCTGCCCATCAAGGCGGCCGTCGAGGCCGTCCGCTCGGCAGGCATCCCGGCCGCGGTCTCGCAGACAGCAGGCACCTACACCTGCAACCACGTCTTCTACCTGCTCATGCACGAGCTCCAGCAGCGGCCAGGCACGCGCGGCGGCTTCGTGCACATCCCATACTCCCCGGTGGAAGCGGCCGGAACGGACCGCCTCCACTTGAGTCTCGAGCAGCTCACTGCCGGCCTCACCGCCGTGGTGGAAGCCGCGCTCTCGAACCAGACCGACGTCAAAATCGGCGGTGGCGCCCTCGATTGAGGCGCGGAGGGCCCGAACGCTGCACGGGCGGCCCGTACACATCCCGTTCGCTTTCCTCCGCCACGATGGGCGCCGCATCCGCTCTCCCCACCGCATCCACGCGGAGAACGAGCAGATGCGCTGCACCTGACCCCGGAGGAACGCATGGCTATCGACCAACCCCAGGACCTGCGCGAGTACATCGAGCACCTCCGCACGCTCGGCTACTCGGTGCGCGACGGCCACACAAACGACCCGGACCTCATCGACCCGCAGGGCAACCCCGTCTACACGTGGCAGGAGGGGTACCCGTACGAGGAGCGCCTCAGCCGCGACGAGTATGAGAGCGAGAAGTACCGCCTGCAGGTGGAGCTGCTCAAGTGCCAGTACTGGATGGAGGACACGAATCAGCGCGCCGTGATCCTCTTCGAGGGGCGCGACGCGGCCGGCAAGGGCGGCACCATCAAGCGCTTCACGGAACACCTCAACCCCCGCAAGGCCCGCGTGGTGGCCCTCGCGAAGCCCAGTGACCGCGAGCGCGGCCAATGGTTTTTCCAGCGCTACATCCAGCACCTCCCCACCGACGGGGAGCTCGTCATGTTCGACCGCTCCTGGTACAACCGCTCCGGTGTCGAGCGGGTCATGGGGTTTGCGACCGACGCTGAGCACTCGCAGTTCATGCAGCAGGCGCCCGCGTTCGAGAAGATGCTGGTCGACTCTGGCATCCACGTCACGAAGTTCTGGTTCTCGGTCTCCCGCACCGAGCAGCGCACGCGCTTCGCGATCCGCCAGCTCGACCCGGTGCGCCGCTGGAAGCTCTCCCCCATGGACCTCGCATCCCTCGACCGCTGGGACGACTACACGGCGGCCAAGGAGGAGACGTTCCGCCTGACCGACAAGAAGCACGCACCGTGGACGATCATCCGCTCCAACGACAAGAAGCGGGCGCGCCTCAACGCGATGCGCTTCTGGCTCGGCCAGTTCGACTACGAGGGCAAGGACCACGACGTCGTCACGAAGCCCGACCCGTTGCTCGTCATGCGCGGCAAGCAGGAGACGGCCGACGAGTAGGCGCCTCGCGCGTCGGGAAGGCAGGGCGGGGTCAGCCCGGGACCTGCCCCCGCATCAGGTCGCGGAAGACGGGCACGAGCGGGTTCTCGGTCGAGCGCAGCGTGCACATCATGACCGTGACCGGCTCGATGTCGTCGATAGGCACGAACACGATGTCGTCGCGTTGGTAGTGGTGGGCGGCCGAGCTCCCGGCGATGTTGACGCCGACCCCGGCCGCTACGAGCTCCAGCAGGCCCTCCATACTGTCGGCGGATGTACCGGGCACGATCCGACTCCCGTCCGGCCTCGGGTTCACGACCCACCAGTCCAGGATCTCCTGCGGGCCCGCCGAGGCGGCGACGAACACTTCATCGTTGGTCTCCGCGATCGACACGGAGGACCGGCCGGCGAGGCGGTGCCCCGCCGGCACCACGAGCATCCGCCCTTCGGTCCAGAGCGGCTCGCAGGCGACCTCGCCCGAGGCGCTCACAGGCGATGGGGCGAGCACGACGTCGACGCGGTCGCCGACGAGATCGTCGACAACCTCGAAGAAGCCCGTGCGCCGCATCTCGAGCCGAGCATCCGGCACCCGCTGCAGCATCGAGCCGATCGCCGACGCCGCCAGGGAACCCGATGCGGAGGCCACAACGCCGAGCCGCAGCTGTGGCACCGCCTGCTCACCGCCAGCCGCTGCGCCCACGCGAGGATCTCGCGGTGGTCGTCGCGGAGCCGCCGCGCGAGCGGCAGGAACTCGAGGTCGAACGGCGTGAGCGTCAGCGGCCGCGAGTCGCGGTCGAACAGCTTCACCCCCAGCTGCCGCTCGAGGCGGCCGATCTGCTGGCTCAGAGAGGGTGTCGCGATGCGGATCCGCTCGGCGGCTCGACCGAAGTGCAACTCCTCCGCGAGCACGCAGAAGTACTGCACGGCGTGGACCGGGATATCCATGCTCAGAGCACTAGACGGGCAGGCCGAGACCGCCGCCGACCTTCCCGTGCCCGGGGCGGCCGAGGCGACGACGGCAGCCGTCAGCGGTTCCCCTGCGAAGACCGGACCTGCTCGTCGAGGAACCGGAGGGCAGGCGCCAGGACGATCTCGAAGTCGTCGAGCCCCCGCCACATGTGCTCGACCCCTGGCACGAGCTGGAGCTCGACGTGTGCGCCGACCGCCTCGAGCGCATCCCGGAGCAGCAGGCTCTGCTCGGTCGGCACCATGCTGTCGGCGGTGCCGTGCGCGAGGAGGAACGGGGGCACTGCGGCGTTGGCCGCGTGCACGGGGCTCGCGGCTCTCGTCAGCTCCGGATGCTCGGCGAGGAGCCCGCCGATCAGCATCTCCTCCCGGCTCGGCGCCGCGAGCTGCCCAGGTTGCGCGGGCGGCTTCGGGATGGCGGCGAGGTCGCTCGGGCCGTACCAGTCGACGACGGCCCGCACCGGCGTATCGGCTGCGGTTGCAGCGAGCGCGGCGAGGTGCCCGCCCGCGGATTCGCCCCAGAGCGCAATCCGCGAGGCGTCCAGCCCGAACGCCTCGGAACCCTCACCAGCCACCCAGCCGATCGCGGCCTCCACGTCGGCAAGCGGGGCTGGGAACGTCGCCTCCCCGCTCAGCCGGTAGTCGATCGACGCGACCGCCCACCCCTCCCGCGTGAGCCGCCCGAAGGTCTCTGCCTCTGTGCGTCCGGGGCAGAACATCCGCCGGCTTCCGCGGAACCAGCCGCCGCCGTGGACGAACACGATGACGGGTGGATGCTCGCCCTCCGGCAGGTGCAGGTCGAGGGTCAACGGGCGGAACCCCGGCGGCTCCGAGAACACGAGATCGCGCTCGACCCGGGAGCGCAACGGTGCGGTTGGGGAGCCAGGAGGCACGTCGCCGCTCAATCGAACAGCTCGTATCCCTGCACGAAGTGCACGTCGTGCTTCGCTCCCTCCGGGCCGAAGACCTCCGGGGCCGGGATGTGGAACTCGGCTTCCGCGGGAATGCCGGGCTTGCTCGTCGGGCGCGCGACGGCGCGGAAGAAGTCGGTGAAGCCGGCGCTCGTGACGCCGAAGATCTTCCCAGTGCGCTCGATGCGGTACGAGTGGATGGTGTCCTTCGGCGCGAACCCGAAGCCACCGGCCTCGAGGATGCGCGTCTCACGGTTGCCCCGCTGGTCATCGATCCACAGTCGTATGGCGCCCTCGAGCACAAAGAACGTCTCGTGCGTCTCGGCGTGGAAGTGCGGCGGAACGGGGCGGCCCGGTCGCCCCTCCGTGATGAAGGCGTCGAACTGGCCGGCCGTCTGCGGCGACGTCGTGAGCAGAGTGAAGAGCTGGTCGAAGAGCACCAGCTTGTCGCCCTCACCATCGCCGAGCAGGTACGGCAGCGGAGCTGTGGGGAGCAGGCTCTCGAGCGGGGCGAGTTCTGACATCGGCAACCTCCTTGTTGCGGGCCGGTCGGCCCTGGGCTTCAACCTCGCAACTCGGGCCGCCGAGCGCGACGGGGTCCTGCCTAACGCGCGTGAGCCAGCTCCTAACGTCTGGAGATCACCGCGGCCAGACTGCGCCGCACCGGGGAACTACCATCGGCTTTCATGAGTCACGAGACACCAGCATGACGGGCAGTGGCGCTCCAGCGGGCGACGCGATCAGCCCGGGTGGGCAGCCCGCGGGGCGTCCACCCGCTCCGCCGTCGATCCACGTTCGGGCCGTGCTGACGTGGCTCGCGATCTTCCCGCTGGTGTCGATCACCTCGATGGCCACCGAGCCGCTCGTCGGCACGTGGCACCCGATCGCCCGCGCCTGCGTCGTGACGCTGGTCGTCGTACAGCTTGCCGTCTACCTCGTCGTGCCCAACCTCGTGAAGCTCTGGGCGCATCCGCCGCCGCTGAACGCGCCGGCTTCGGCACCACTTCCTGTGGCGCGTCTCTAGGATCTGACCATGCGCCACGCAGAGTTCATCGCAGTGACCGAGGACGCGGCGACCGGGTTCGCGATGCTGCTCGGATCGGCTGACCTCGAGACGCCAGTGCCCACGTGCCCCGGCTGGTCGCTCGCCCAGCTCGCCGAGCACCTCGGCGGCGTGCACCGGTGGGCTCGCGCGCAGTTGCTCGCCGGCGGGGCCCAGGTCGACGAGCAGGCAGCGGATGCACCGCTAAGTGACCAGCAGGCGCTCGCCGCCTGGTTCCGAGAGGGCGCGACCGCTCTCGTGGAGACGCTGCGCGAGTTGCCGGAGGACGCGCCATGCTGGGCCCTCTACCCGCCGGCACGCGCATCCACCTGGGCCAAGCGGCAGGCGCTCGAGACGACCCTGCACCTGTGGGACGCGACCGAGGCCCTCGGCATCGCCGTGCCCATCCCGTCACGCATCGCGGCGGCCGGAGTCGCCGAGGTCGCGAACGACATGTACCCGAGGCAGGTTGCGCTCGGCCGAATGCCGTCGCTCGATGCCGTCGTCGTTTTCAGGCTCAAGGACGCCGCCGGGGTCGAAGACGCCACGGCCAGGCCCGTCATTCGGCTCCGCGCGGTCGGGGAACTCGGCGAAGCGTCGGCAGGCGCCCCGACACCTGCCGACGCGACGCTCGAGGTCTCCGCCCAGGATGCGCTGCTCCTGCTCTGGAAGCGGCGCGACCTCGCGACGGTGGATGCACGGCTCGCGGGTTCCCGGGACACCCTCGAGCGTGTGCTCTCGCACCCGCTTGTGCCCTGAGCACTCGGGCCACGAACGCTCAGACCAAGAACGCTCAGGGCCGATCGCTCAGGAGCTGAGCGTCGCCTCGAACGGGTCGCGCTCGTAGTCGACGAGCGGAACCGGTTCGACCGTGCTCGCGATGGCGACGACCTCGCCCGCGGCTGCTGACTCCTCGATGGCGAGCATGATGTCAAGCACGTGCAGGGCAAGCTCGCCCGTGGCGACGTGTGGGGCCCCCTCGCGGATGCCGCGCGCCATGTCGAGCGCGCCGTAGCCGCGGCCCGTGACCGTGCCCTCCTCGGGGTAGTCCTCCCAGGTCGGCTCGAGCTTCTCCGCATACGTCTGCGGATGCCTCGCGACTCGTGTTCCCCCGTCGGCGTGATTCGGGTCCGGCGTGAGCAGCATGCCACCCTCGCCGATGATCTCGACGGTTCCCATCTCGGCGAGCGGCGAGTCGTTGCTGAAGGTGAGCTGCGCGCTTGCCCCGCTCTCGAACGTGACAAGGGCATCCACGTGGGTCAGCACATCGACAGGGAACGACTGCCCGGCGTTCGGGCCGATCTTCACGGTGCGGGTCTCCTTGGCCGTCGAGCCGGTCGCGTACACTTTCGAGACCGGGCCGAACGCGCTCACGAGGGTCGTCACGTAGTACGGGCCCATGTCGAGCAGCGGGCCGCCGCCTCTCGCGAAAAGGAACGCGGGGTTTGGGTGGAAGAGGTCTGGACCCGAGTAGCGCATCATCGTGCGCGCCGAGATCGGTGTGCCGATCACCCCGGCCGCGAGGTGCCGCAGGGCGGTCTGGATGCCCGGGTTCAGCACCGTGTCCGGCGCGACCCCCACGCGCAGTCCCGCCGCGTCGGCCGCCGCGAGGAGCGCCTTGGCTTCCTCTCGGTTGATGCCGATGGGCTTCTCGATCCACACATGCTTACCCGCCGCGATAGCGTCGAGCGCCACCGGCACGTGGGCCGCCGGGATCGTGAGGTTGATGACGATCTCGACGTCGTCGTTCGCGAGCACCGAGGCGGGCGAACCCGAGAACGGGACCCCGTAGGTCTCGGCCTTCTCGGCAGCGAGCGCCTCGTTGAGGTCGCCCAGCGCCACAACTCTGACGTCGGGGAACCGCGTCAGGTTGTCGAGGTAGGCATTGCTGATCATGCCCGTTCCGATGATGCCGATGCCGACTGGGCCCGTCCTCGCACTCGCGACAGAGTCGGCGTTCGTGGCCTGCGCGCTGCTCATGCGCGGTTCTCCAGGTAATCGAAGCTGGTGGCGATCGCGGCGAAGATGTCGCCGTCGAAGTGGTCGAACTCGATGACGGCGAACTCGGCGGAGGGCGCAGCCACGAGCGCCGCATCGAGCGGGATGACCCCCAGCCCCGCCGGCACCTGGCCGAGCCCGGACGGGTCGAAGGGCGCATCCGTCAGGAACGGGTTCTGGACCTGCGGGCCGTCCTTGATGTGCAGCGCCTTGACTCGGTCGCCGAGCCGTCGGAGCAGGGCCGGAGCATCCACGCCCCCGATGTGCGCCCAGTACACGTCGACCTCGAGCACCACCTCGTCGTCGAGGAGACCGGCGAAGAACTCGAGGGCGGGGACGCCGTCAATCGTGTTGCTGAGTTCCCACGCGTGGTTGTGGTACCCGACGCGGAGGCCGTGCTCGGCGGCTGCCTTGGCGGCCTCGTTGAGCGCGGCCGCCGTCGCCTCGACTGCCTCGCGCGTGGACCAGTCGAAGACGGCCGGGTCGATGACGAACTCCATGCCGAGCTTCTTGGCCGCCTCGAACGTCGCCGCGTGGCTCGGCACCTGCGTCGTCACGCCCTCGCGGGTGACCTCCTTCGCGACGAGCATGGCGTGGCCCGTTGGAGCTGCGATGCCGTGCCTCGCGAAGGCCTCGGCGAGCTCGTCGGCCCGGTCGACGAACGCGAACGCCTCCACGTTGCGCAGGCCGATCCCGCTGAGGCGCGCGAGTGTGCCGTCGAGGTCGGCCTCGAGGTGCGAGTTGATGCTGTAGAGCTGCAGCGAGGTCGCCGGGCGTTGGGCGCCGTGGCCAGCGGAGGGCGCTTCTGGTCGAGTGGTTGGCACGGTGACTCCTGTGTCGGTGGGCGTCCGCCACATCGCGGCTCGCTCTCACTGAAGACGCTACTAGAAAATTGCCAGTTGGCAACTTTCAATTTGCTGGGGAGGGGTCAGCCGTCGTGGCCGAGACGCTCGAGCAGCCCGAGCGTCGCCGCGACGTCGACACTCGGGTCGAGCAGCCAACGCACCTGGAGCCCGTCCGACGCGGCCATGATGAGGTCGACGAGCATTGCAGCCTCGGCGCGGCGACCCTCCGGGAGTGCCGCGAGCTGCCCACCCAGTTCGGCCGCGAGCTCGACCCTCGCGCGGGCGAACCGAGCCGTGAAGAACTCGCGAGCCGGCCCGTCTCCCAGCTCGACGGACTTCGCCAGCATCTCAGTGAAGAGCGAAACCATTCCGGGGAACTGCACGTTGAACTCGGCACTCAGGCGCATCCGTTGCACCAACGAAACCGAGGCAGGCATGCGCTCGTCGTTGACGCGGTCGTGCTCACGGATCACCGCGACGAGCAGACCTTCACGGGAGCCGAAGTAGTGCGTCAGCATGCCGTGGGAGACGCCGATGGACTCCCCGATCGCGCGCAGCGAGGCACCGCTCGCACCCGTGGCACGCAGCGTCTCGTAGGCCTGCGCCAGGATCTCGCGTTTCCGCTCGACCCCCTTCGCGTACCGCCCGCGCGTTCCGTCTGCTGCCACGCCATGCATCGTAGCCGGGGCCATGACGCCTGCTCGACCATCTCCAAGGCCTCGGTCAGTTTCCCCACCGCGGCGACAGTCGCCTGGTCGACGCCGTGCGGCGGCAGGTGTTGGGCACTCGGCTTCTCACGCGGATCGTCCTCGGTTGTCGGCACACGCCCGTGATCGCTCATGCCGTGATTGTGGCGGCCTCGCCTGGGTACCCCGTGCGCTCGCGCGCAAAGTCACCGCAGCGCCGCGAGCGGGGTCACTCGCACAACAACCGCCGCCGAGCCATTCGCGCAGCCGCCGCGAAGTCACGCACGGCCGGGAGCGGAGCCACCCGCAGAATCCCCCACACACCCGACCGCGGAACCACCCGCGGAGCCATCCCCTTGCGCGCGGCTCGCCTCGGAGAGCAGTCCACACGCACCCGATTGGACCTCAAGTCCACCGGCTCGAAAGTGGCACGAGCACTCCCGAACGCCGCTGCCCTACGGTGACGGGACGCGCATCACCCTCGCGCAGCATCCACCTCGAAAGGCCCGCATCGTGACCACCTCGCGCCCGTTCGCCCAAGTCGATGTCTTCTCGGAGACCCCCTACCTCGGTAACCCCGTCGCGGTCATCCTCGACGGCAGCGGACTCACCACCGACGACATGCAGCGCATCGCGAGGTGGACGAACCTCTCCGAGACGACCTTCGTGCTCCCCACGACCGATGACTCCGCCGACTACCGGCTGCGCATCTTCACGCCAGGCGGGGAGCTGCCCTTCGCAGGACACCCGACGCTCGGTTCGGCGCACGCCTGGCTCGAACACGGAGGCACGCCGAAATCCGAGGGACGCGTCGTCCAGGAGTGTGGCGCGGGGCTCGTGGAGGTTCGCATCGACGCTGGCCGTCTGTCGTTCGCGGCCCCGCCGACGATCCGCACGGGCCCGCTCGAGCCAGAGCTCCTCGCCCGCATCGTCGCCGCGTACGGCATCACCGCCGACCAGGTCGTGGCACACCAGTGGATCGACAACGGGCCGGGCTGGGCGATCGTGCAGCTCGCATCCGCTCAGGAAGTGCTCGATCTCGACCCCGACTTCTCGCTGCTTCCCGACGACATGGTCGGGGCTGTCGGCGCGCACCCTCCTGGCTCGGCGCACGCGTTCGAGCTGCGCAGCTTCGCCTCCGCGATCGGCGTCGACGAAGACCCGGTCTGCGGCAGCATGAACGCCTCGACGGCCCAGTGGATGCACTGCACGGGCACCGCGCCCGGCACGAGTTGGCGGGTCTCCCAGGGCGCGCGCCTCGGCCGCGCCGGCGACATCACGGTGACTGTCGACGATTCCGGCGCCGTGTGGGTCGGCGGTGTCACGACGACCCTCTTCACGGGGACGGCGCTCGCGTAGACGGGCGGAGCATCGAAAAGGGGACTTGCGGTCGTCAGCCCCGCTTCTGGGCGCGAGGCATGGCCTGCAAGCCCCGCCTCAGCCCTGCGGCGCCTTGCACAGACAGAACGGATGCCCCGCGGGGTCGGCGCAGACCACGAACTCGTCGGGGCTGCCGGGCCTCTCGCTCTCCTTCAGGAGACGACCGCCAAGCTCGAGCACCCGCTTGCGACCCGCGTCGAGGTCGTCGATGTAGAGGTCGAGGTGCAGTTGCTGCCGCTGCTGCCCGTCCGGCCACTGCGGCGACACATGGTCGGGTGCCAGCTGGATGCCGAGGCGCCATTCGCCGTCGGCGTAGATGCTGTGCCAGTCGTCGTCTTTCTCGACCTTTCCCTCGAGCAGCGCAGTCCAGAACGCGCTCTCTGCTTCAATGTCGGCGGCGTCGAACACGACGATCGTGCGGCGAATCTTCACGGCTCCTCCAAGAAGTCGGCGATCGGAACGCCGCCAAGCTACGAGAGAACCCTGACGAGCAGCTACCAGCGCGCACGGTGGATCCCGAGGCCGCCCCGGCCCCTAGCCCTACGCCCAGTGGCGAGGCCTCGTCAGCGAGTCAGGCAGCTGCGTGTGCTCGTCGCCGAACGCCGCCGCGAGCTGCGTCTGTGTGAGGTGCAGCACGTGGCGCAGGTCCGCACCGTGCAGCTCCGCGTCCCGCAGGTCGGCCCCGAGGAGATCGGCCCAGCGCAGGTCCGCGCCACGAAGCTTGGCCGCGATGAGCAGCGCCCCGCGCAGCTCGACGGCCCTGAGATCGCCGCCGGAGAAGTCGGTGCCGAGGTAGACACCGCGCGCCTCGACCGTCGACCAGGCGCCGGATGCGCGGCGCCGGGGCGCGTGCACCCGCCTCACTTCGCGACTCACGGCTCCGAAGAGTTCGCCAGCGGCTGGCCTGCTCGACTCGACGGCAGCACGCAGTGCGGCGACGTCGGGGGATGCGGCCTGCGCGTCGATCTCTTCGAAGAGCGCGTCGATGCGTTGGAGCAGGCGCCGGTCGGTGGTGCGCCGCCTTGCCGCGCTCAAGAGCCACAGCACCTCGTGCAGCTGACGCACCAGCGGGAACACGGCGAACATGGCGTCCCTCAGCTCGTCGCTCTCGCGCCAGTCGCCTCCCCCGAACGTCTCCTGCGTGACCCGCTGACCCGAACCGTGGCACTCGAAGACGGTGCAGCCGCGGTAGCCGCGCTCGAGCAGCACCGCGTGGATGCTGCAGCCGAGGTTCGCATCGAGGTTGCGGCAGGGCCGCCCCGCTGGCTTCTCGTGCGCGAAGTCGTCGCCACGGGAGAAGCCGAGCGCGGAGCAGCAGAGCGCCACGCAGTTCGCGCAGTCGCTCTTGAAGCGGGCTTCGTCGACAGCCGCCCCACGGCCCGCGCCAGCCCCCGGCGCACTTTCCCCGCCTGGGCCTCCGGCGGGCCGCCCGGAAACGTGCTCGCCAGCCACCGGCATCGGCACGCTCGGCCGGTGCCGCAACTGCTCGCGGGGGTCGTCAGGTGACATCGTGACCACAGACTACGTTCGCATCCACACGAGCTCGCTGTGCACCTTTCACTCTGTGGATCACTCCGCGGGGCCGCAGGGTGAGACGGGCGCGACCCAAAAGTTCGGCGCACCGAACATTGTTGTTCTTCTCGCCGTAGCGCTATGCTCAGGTCATGCTGACCCCCGTGCTGCACGCAGCCCGACGGAAGGGCCTCCGCATCGTCGCGGCTGGCCTCACCCTCGTCGCGCTCGCCTCCCTCACCGCCTGCTCCCCCGCCGCCGAAGAGGATGACCGTCCCGTCGTCCTGACGACCTTCACGGTGCTCTCCGACATCGCGAGGCAGGTCGCCGGCGACGAGCTCCGCGTCGAGTCGATCACGAAGGTCGGCGCCGAGATCCACGGCTACGAGCCGACCCCCCTCGACATCGCGAAGGCCTCGGAGGCCAACCTGATCCTCGACAACGGCATGAACCTCGAAGCGTGGTTCGAGCAGTTCGTCGCGAGCACGGACGTGCCCCACGTCGTCGTCAGCGACGGCGTCGAAGAGGTGCCCGTCGCGGGAGACGCCTACGCGGGCCTACCCAACCCGCACGCCTGGATGTCGCCGCTCAACGTGCAGCTCTACGTCGACAACATGGTCACGCCCTTCTCGGAGCTCGCGCCGGAGAGCGCCAGCGTCTTCGAGGAAAACGCGGCCAGCTACAAGGCCGAGCTGCAGTCCGTGCACGACGAGCTTGTCGCCGCCATCGAACCGTTGCCCGCCTCGCAACGCGCTCTTGTCACGTGCGAGGGTGCCTTCTCGTACCTGACGAGGGACGCCGGGCTCGAGGAGGTCTACATCTGGCCAGTCAACGCCGAACAGCAGGCGACGCCGCAGCAGATCGCGGGGGTCATCGACCACGTACGCGACAACAACGTGCCCGCGGTGTTCTGCGAGTCGACCGTGTCGGATGCGCCGATGCGGCAAGTCGTCGACGCCACCGACGCCGAGTTCGGCGGCACCCTCTACGTCGACTCACTCAGCGAGGAAAACGGCCCAGTCCCCAGCTACCTGGACCTCATTAGGCATGACGTCGACACGATCGTCGCTGGTCTCACCGGCAAGAAGGGAAACGAGTCGTGAGCACCGCATCCAGAAACTCACCTGAAACCGTGGCCGCCCCGGCAGCCATCGAGGTCTCGTCACTCACCGTCCACTACGGGGAGGTGCTTGCCCTCGACGGCGCGAGCCTCGCCATCTCGCCTGGCCGCGTGTGCGGCCTCATTGGCGTGAACGGCTCAGGCAAGTCGACGCTCTTCAAGTCAATCATGGGCGTCGTGCGACCCGACGCTGGCACCGTTCGCATCCTCGGCGGCTCCTCGGCGGATGCACGCAAGCGGGGCAGCGTCAGCTATGTCCCGCAGAGCGAGCAAGTCGACTGGGACTTCCCGCTCTCGGTGCGCGACGTCGTCATGACGGGCCGCTACGGGCACCTCGGCATCACGAGGAGGCCGAAGGCCCGCGACCACGCGGCCGTCGATGCCGCGCTGGAGCGCGTCGAGCTCACCGACCTCGCGAGCCGCCAGATCGGGCAGCTCTCCGGCGGGCAGCGCAAGCGAGCCTTCGTGGCCCGCGGCATCGCCCAGGAAGCGCAGGTGCTCCTCCTCGACGAGCCGTTCGCCGGCGTCGACACCCGTTCCCAAGCCACCATGACGAGGCTCCTCCACGAACTCGCGGCGCAGGGCGTGTGCATCCTCATCGCGACCCACGACCTCGGCTCGCTGCCGGAACTCGCCGACGAGGCCGTCCTCTTCAACAGGCGCGTACTGCTGCACTCGAGCCCCGAGGAGATCATCCGGCCAGAGAACCTCGCCCTGGCTTTCGGCATCGAACCGGGCAAGGGTGCGGCCGCATGAGCCCCGCATCCGCCGCCAGAGTTGTGGCAACTTGCAGCTCCCCGCCACCGCAACAGCAAGCATCCACAACTCTGCGCCGCGAGCGCTGCGAGCGCGACGCGCACCGCGAGACCCGAACTGGAGACCGCGCATGAACCTCGTCGACCTCCTGCTCGAGCCGCTCGGCTACGAATTCATGGTGCGGGCCCTCATTACGACCGTCATCACGGCCATCGTCTGCGCGCTGCTCAGCTGCTGGCTCGTGCTCATCGGTTGGTCCCTCATGGGCGACGCCGTCTCGCACGCCGTGCTCCCCGGTGTCGTGCTCGCCTACATCTTGGGGGCGCCATTCGCGCTTGGCGCCCTCGTGTTCGGCCTCCTCGCGGTTGGCCTCATCGGCGTCATCCGCGACACCAGCCGCGTGAAGGAGGACGCCGCGATCGGCATCGTCTTCACAACGCTCTTCGCCTTCGGGCTCGTGCTCATCTCGGTCACGCCGAGCCAGACCGACCTCAGCCACATCCTCTTCGGCAACCTCCTCGGCGTGAGCAACGCCGACCTCGTGCAGATCGGGATCCTCGCGGCGATCGTCGCGGTTGTCCTCCTCGTCAAGCGGCGAGACTTCACGCTGGTCGCGTTCGACGCCACCCACGCCCACGCGATCGGTCTCAACCCGCGCCTCCTGCGTGGCGCGCTCCTCGGGCTGCTCGCCCTGACCGCCGTCGTGGCCCTGCAGACCGTCGGCGTCATCCTCGTCGTCGCGATGCTCATCATCCCGGGCGCCACCGCGACGATGCTTACGCGCAGCTTCGCGCGCATGCTTGTCATCGCCCCCATCGTGTCCGTTGTCTGCTCGGCCATCGGCCTGTACGCGAGCTACTACCTCGACGCCGCATCCGGCGGCATGATCGTGCTCGCCCAGGGCGTCGCGTTCCTGCTCGCCTACCTGCTCTCGCCCACGCAGGGGCTCGTCACGTCGCGCATCCTGGTGCGGCGCCGCGCCAGGGCGGCGGCACGCGAGTCCGCCTAGCGGCGGGGCGCGCAGCCCGAGTCCGCGTAGCGACGGGGCGTAGCGGCTGGTCGCGCAGCCCGAGTCGCGTAGCGGCGGGTCGCAGCGGCTAGTCGCGCAGCCCGTGTCGCGCAGCGGCGGGTCGCGCAGCGGCGGGTCGCGCCACCGGAAAACAGGGCGGCCGGAAAACAGGAATGCCCGAGGGCACGCTCCTGACCTAGCGCTTCGTGACCCAGACGGCGCGGGCGGCGACGGGGCCGAGCGCAAACGGAGCGGAAACGGGCGACGGGAGCGCGGCATCCGCTGCCCCCACGGCAACCGCATCCGCGACGCTCAGCAGCATCGACTCCGAGTACGGGTCACTCTCGCCGATCTCGAGGCGCGCCCCGACCGTGACGCCCTTCGCGGCGAAGTACTTGAGCAGCTCCGGGTCGGAATCCGAGATGCGCTCCACGACGACCCGCGTGCCCGCCCCGAGGCTACTGAGCAGCACAGCCTGAGGGATGCGCACCTCACCGGCGGCCGACGGAATCGGGTCGCCGTGCGGGTCGCGTTCCGGATGCCCGAGCATCGCGTCGATGCGCTCGACCATGAGGTCGGAGACGGAGTGCTCGAGGTTCTCCGCTTCGTCGTGCACCTCGTCCCAGCCGTATTGGAGCACTTCCACGAGGAAGGTCTCGAGCAGCCGGTGGCGGCGAATCATGGTGAGCGCATGTGCGCGACCCTCGGCCGTGAGCGAGATGCTGCCGTAGCGCGCGTGCTCGAGGAGGCCCTGGTCTGCGAGCTTGCGGATGCCCTCCGACACGGTCGAGAGCCGGAGCTGCAGCCGCTCGGCGACGATCGTGGCCGTCACCGGCGCATCCGACCACTCCTGCAGGCTCCAGACCACCTTGAGGTAGTTCTGCGCGCTCACCGAGAGTTCTGACACCGACATGTCGACAAGCCTACGGGCACGGTGCACGCCGCCGGGCTGCGAGACCGCGGCCCGGAATGTGGCAGCGGGTCAGGCGCTCCAGCGGTCGCCGAAGCGGCTCTCGCCCGCCAGCATCGTCCACACCGTTGGGCTCAGCGGCGGGTACTCCGTCGCGATGCGGCGCATGAGCTGCGCGTCGTGCGTGCCGCTCTCCGGCGCCTCGTCGCCGCCCCGCTCCAACGCCTCGGCGCGCATGAGCAGCACAACAAGCTCGTCGACGCTCGGCAGCTCCTGCATGAAGCGCCACGGATCCTCGCCTCGGCGTGCCCGGCCGTAGATCATGGTCTCGCGCTCGTCCTGCGCTTCGGCGCGCAGGACCTCGAGGCTGGCTCGCCTGGTCAGTTCGTAGCGCTCGGTTTCCACTCGACGAGCCTACGCGCCACCTCGCCATCCCGCTTGGTCCTGTGGAATCCGACCGCGCTGCCTTCTCGCGAGGACAACGCCTCTGCGTGAGAGTCTTCTCACCTGCCAGGATCCGGACTCCTGGGCCCCAGATAATCAGTGGATGCGGGTGACCACGGCACACAAGGGGCGGCAGGAGCTGCGGCCGCGTGTATCCGTGCGCGTCCGCATCCTCGCGTCGATCCTGCTCGTCACGCTGCTCGGCATGGTGGCGGCCGGCGCCACGAGCTACGTCGCCGCCCGCGAGCGCGTGCTCAGCGGGGTTGACGAGCGCCTCATCACCGTGGCCGAGAGCGTGCGCGGGCTCGTAGGCGGGCAGGAGCTCACCGTGCCCACGTCGCCGGGTCCGGCCGAGACTGCGGACCCTGCGGACCCAGCGGCCCCGACCGCCTCGGCCAGCCCGACGGTTCCCTCCCCCGATGCCACGCGAACCTTCGCGAGCAGCACCGCGGCGCTCGAGCTTGTCATGCAGCGCCTCGTCCCGGAACGCAACGAGGGAGCCATCGGTCTCATCGACGGGGTCCCCACGTTCATCCCGTCGACGGCGACACCGTTCTCCATCGCCGAGCTGCCCGGCCTCGTCGAGCGGGCCGTCGCTGAGACGGCCGACGGTTCCGTGCGCATGGGCACGTTCGTGGATGCCACGCACGCGCTGCGCTACGTTGCCGTTCCCTTCACGGTGGGCGACGGCGCGAGCACCGCCCTGTACCTCGCCGCCTACGACCTGCGAGCCGAACTCGCGGACACCAACAGCACTTTCCAGACCTACTCGCTGGTCGCCGTCGCGGCGCTCATCGTCGTCGGGCTTGTCGGCTGGTTCGTCGCCGGTCGCCTCCTCAGGCCGCTGCGCGAGCTGCGGGAGACCGCGGCGTCGATCACTGGCAGCAACCGCTCGGCGCGCATCCCCGTTGTCGGCCACGACGACGTCTCGGCCCTCACTGCCACGATCAACGGGATGCTCGACCGCCTCGATGACTCCCTCACTTCCCAGCGGCAACTGCTCGACGACGTGCGTCACGAGCTGAAGACCCCGATCACGATCGTGCGGGGGCACTTCGAGATCCTTGACCCGAACGACCCCGCCGAGACACGCGAGGCTGTGGCCCTCGCCCTCGACGAGCTGGACCGCATGAGCGAGCTCATCGATGACATCGAGGCGCTTGCCGTCAGCGAGCAGCAGGGCCTCCTGAGCATCGCTCCGTGCGACGTGCTCGAGCTGACCGAGCAGGTGCACGCCAAGGCGAGCGCCCTCTCCGGCCACAACTGGGTGCTCGAGCAGGTTGCACCTGTTGTTGCCGACGTCGACGCGCGCCGCATCACGCAGGCGTGGCTGCAGCTCGCGGACAACGCCGCCAAGTACTCTCCCGCCGGCTCCACCGTTGGCATCGGCAGCCTCGTGGATGCGCGCGGCGAGCTACGCCTGTGGGTGCGCGACGAGGGCGTCGGCATCCCCACTTCGGCGCAGGAGCGCATCTTCGACCGCTTCGGGCGAGCCGAGACCGGCCGCAGCCAGACCGGGTCCGGCCTCGGGCTGTCGATCGTGCAGTCCATCGCGCGCGGCCACGGCGGCCGCGTCGAGCTCACGAGCCAACCCGGCGTCGGGTCAACGTTCACGATCGTGCTCCCCAGCCTTGGCGAGGACAGCGACCCGGGAATCGGCGACCCCCGCGTCGACCCGAGCTACGAACCCCAGCGAGAGGACATCGCATGAGCAGCATCCTGGTTGTCGAGGACGAGGCCCGAATCGCCTCGTTTGTCGAGAAGGGCCTGAAGTCGGCCGGGTACGCCGTGACCGTCGCGGCCAACGGCTCCGACGGCTTCGAGCTCGCCCGCGGCAGCGACTTCGACCTCGTGCTCCTCGACGTCGGACTCCCCGGCATGGACGGCTTCGAAGTCCTCGACCGGCTGCGCGCCGAGGGGCACACCGTCCCCGTCATCATGCTCACGGCCCGCACCTCCGTCGAGGCGACCGTGCGCGGCCTCGACGGTGGCGCGAACGACTACCTCGCGAAGCCGTTCAAGTTCGACGAACTGCTCGCGCGCATCCGCCTTCGGCTGCGGGATGCGGGGCAGGCGGCGACCACCGAGCTCGTCCACGACGACCTGCTGCTCGACCTCCGAACGCGGCGCGTGCGCGTCAACGGCGCAGACGTCGACCTCTCGGCGCGCGAATTCGGGCTCGCCGAGCAGTTCTTCGCCAACCCCGGGCAGGTGCTCAGCCGTGAGCAGCTACTGAGCCGCGTGTGGGGCTTCGACTTCGACCCGGGCTCAAACGTCGTCGACGTGTACGTGCGGTACCTGCGCGGCAAGCTCGGCGCTGACCGCATCGAAACCGTGCGAGGCATGGGCTACCGCCTGCGCTGAGACGAGCGCGGGCGTTCAGTCCCCGTCGTCGTCCCCGTCGTCGTCCCCATCATCATCATCATCATCGTCGTCGTCGTCGATCTGGGCCGGACCGACCGGGTCGACGGGCACCGGCGCCTGGATGCCCCCGGTCGGGAGCACGGGCTGCGCTTGGTCCGGCACGGCACTCGGCGAGGGTGACGCGGTGGAGACGGGGCCGGTCGGGGCCGGCGTCACGCTGACCGTCGTCACCGGCGACTGGGCGCCGACGATGGGCCCAAGGTCGACGGCCTCGCCCGGCGAAGAGCGCAGGGACGTGGCCTGCGCGAACGTGACTCCGGCGAGCACCACGGCAATCGCTCCAGCCCCCGCGAGGGCCAGCACAAGCCAGCGTGGGCGGGGTTTCTCGAGGGTCATCGTCTCGGCTCCTTCGAGAGTGCGACGGCGAAGTCGAGGATGCGGTCGGGCAGCGCGTCGAGCCCCACACCGCCACGGACCGCCGCGCCGAAGGCGTGCGAGAGGAGGTGGGTCAGGGCGACGGCGTTCGCGCGGACGCTCAGGTCGGGGTCGTCAGTGACCCTTCCCCCGTCGCCGGGCTGATTCCAGGTGTGCGCGAACTCGCCCCAGGCGAGCCGCACGAGCTCGGCGAGCTCAAAGGTGGCGGTGCGGACCTCGGCCCGACCGCCCAGGTCGTGGGTGAGGGCCGTCACGATGGCGTGCGCGTAGAGACCGCCGAGGTCATCGGCGAGGTCACCAACGCCGGCCGTGTCGATGTCGACGACCCCGGTGATCACGCCGCCCCCGGCATGGGCGTTCGGCTCGACAAAGATCTGCCCGAGGTGCAGATCACCGTGGACGGTCCTGGCCGGTCCCGGCCTGGCCGTGGCGAGCGCCTCGCGGATGTGCGCGGCCACCGCGTCGATGTCGCCACCGCGGCTCGGCAGAAGGTCGTGCAGGCGGAGCAGGTACCAGTCGAGTCCCGCCGTCAGGCTCGCCCTGGCCCCTCGGGAGACACGGGCTGCGCCGATGGACGCAACAAGCGACTGCAGCTCGCGCAGGAACGCGAGCCGCGCATCCGGGGTACGGGGCACGTGGGAGTCGGCGGGCAGACCGGGCATGCGCTCGAGGGCGACAAGACCCGCATCACTCCAGCCACGGCTGCGCGGCACCGCGACCCCGGCCCCGACAAGCTCTTCGTGGATGCGGTGCAGCGGCTCCGCGTGCCCGGGGCGGACGACCTTGAAGAACAGGGTTCCGTCCGGGCCAGCGAGACGGAGCACGGCGCGGCGTCCGGGCCGGTACGCGAGCATCTCGAGCTGCCCCTCACCGACGGCTCCGAAGCGGGCCGCGGTCTCACGCGCGGAGTCGGGGAACGCCGTCGCCGGGAGGGCGGGCAGCGCGGGGTCGTGCGGGTAGCGCCACACGCGCACCTGCTCGTGAGTCGCCGGGTTCTGCACGGTGGTCCACTGCTGGGACTCCCCCGCGACCGACGCCGCGGACGGGTTCGTCGCCGTGTCGATGAACAGGCGGATGCGCTCATCCGGCCCCTGCACGGACGCCAGCTCGACATCGTACCCGGCGAGCACGCCGTCGCCGCTCGGCTCAGCGCAGGCCAGGGTGACCGAGGCAACCTCGCGACCGGTGCCCGCGGCGACGGCCTCGATCACCTGCCTGGCTGCTGCGAACATGAGCTCCTCCTGCGGAGATAGACCGTCGTATCGTGCGCTGCTGGCCTGCGCAGCGTCGTCGTTGTGCGTGACCTCGAACCTACCGGGGCAGGTCGAGGCATCTCCGGGGAGCTTGCCAGGCTGTGGAGAACTGGCGCCTACGCGCTCGGCACCGACGGCGGCGTCTGAGCGCTGACGGGGCTCTGTGCGGACACCGGGCTCTGCGCCGACACGGGGCTCTGCGCCGACACGGGGCTCTGCGCCGACACCGGGCTCTGCGCCGACACCGGGCTCTGCGTCGTCGGGACGCTCTGCGGGGTCTGCGCGGAGACGGGGCTCGGCGAGCTGAAGACGGGCGTCGCGGTCGGCGACGCGTTGGCGCCGGTGCTCGGCGACGCAGAAGCTGACGGGCTCGCAGACGCTGCCGGGCTGCTCGTCGCCGACGGCGTCGACAGGTTCAGCTGCTCTCCGGGCACATCGCGCACCTCGAGGGCGTTGGCGACGCCGGCGCCTCCGACGGCGAGGATGCCGAGCCCGAGGGCACCTGCTGATCCGACGATGATCCAGCTGTTCTTCTTCATGGCAGTTGCCTCCTGTTGGCTGCCGAGTCGCGAGTTCGTCTCGGTAGCCCCAAGCTTCGTGAGCGTTCATGAGACGCACAGTGCTCCGAAGATGAGAGCGGCCTCATGTTCCGCGACCAGCCCTCAGCTGAACCCGCCTCTCAACTGAGGCCCGGCCCTCAGCTGGACGAATCCAGCAGCAGCTTGCGCAGCTCGGTTTCGCCCGATCCCCTGCGTGCGTCGACCACGCGGCCCTCGTCGTACGCGTCGATGACGCGTGGGTCGATGTAGCTCGACCTCGCGACGGCAGGGGTGTTGCCCAGCAGCTCGGCGGTGTCCCGCACCGCCTGCGCGACGAGCGACTTCCGCTCCCGCGCCGTGTCGCCGACGCCCAGCTCGGCCAGGCGCCCCGCCGCGAAGACGGTGCCGTGCAGTGTGCGGAAGTCCTTCGCCGTGAATTCGCCCTTCGTGCGCGCCCTGATGTCGTCGTTCACCTCCCGCGCCGAGAGCCGACGCCACACGCGCCCGTCCTTCCACGACAGGATGCGCCGGCCCGGCGCCCCGCTCCCTTTCCGTTCCCCGAGGAACGACACGAGCTCGACGTCCTCGATGAGTGCGCTCCACGGCACCCCGCTCTTGCCCTTGAACTCGAGCAGCACGAGCTCCTCCTGCAGCGAGATGTGCCGATTCAGGAGCGTCGTCAGGCCCCTGTGCCCGAACTGCTTCGCCGACCGCTCGCTCCCGACACGCAGGAACGCGGTGTCGAGCAGCTTGAAGCTCGCGGCGAGCGACGCATCCCGCCCATCACTCGCCGTGCGGAGGGCGCTTGTCGCCGAGCGCCTCGCGGTCGGCAGCACCCGAGAGAGCTCGAGGGCCCGGTCGAAGGTCACAAGCTGCCGCTTCGCCGTCCAGTCCGGGTGGTAGATGTACTGGGTGCGTCCGAGCGCATCCACGCCGACCGCGAGCACGTGCGCGTTCTCCCGAGGCGCGATGCGAACATCCCGCCAGGCAGCTGGAATGGCGAGGGATGCGAGCCGATCGCGCACCTCCGCATCGACGATGCGTTCGCCGTGCTCATCCCGGTAGCTGAAGCCGCTTCCGGCCGGATGCCGAGTCCACGCGGCGTCCGCAGATGTCCACCTTCGCAGTCGAACCATCCCCTCTGAGTAGCACTCGAGCGTGCCGTCGGGCAAGGCCTGGATGCTGCGAAACGAGATGGCGTATTTCTTGGAGGTATCCAGTTTCCAACGATGTCGTGAGAACCATCCACAGATCCCTTGGAAACCGCCCTTCCGCACATGTCCGTGCGCGAGGATGCGACTATCCGTTCGAGACGGTCGCCAACGACGGCAGGAGCCGCATGCCATTCCCCGTTCCACCCCTCACCGCGAGGATGCCCGCAGAGGGCCGCGTCGACCGCCTCTCTGAGAACACGTACCGGGTCGTCAAGGACGGGCGCATCGTCGGTTTCATCAACAAGATCGACGAACTCTGCGTCGTCTCGGCTGGTTCCGACTCCGGGGCAGCGCTCGAAGTGTTGCAGACTCGCGACTTTGATCGCGCCGTCAAGGGGCTCCAAGACCGAGCCTGACGTATGACGCCGCCTCGCCGCACCTCCTCGGCCCGCTGGACACCAGCGGGCCTCGGGGTCGTGGTTGCTGTCGTTCTCACGATGAGCGGATGCTCGCTCTTCATCGAGAGCGGCCCGGCGATTGAGACGTCTTCTCCCGCACCCGGCGAGACCGTCACGTTGCCGACCTTCGCGGGAGAGGGCAACACCGGCGAGCTCGTGCTCGCCGCCACCGCAGACGACCGCCACTCGTGGATCACGGCGGAGGCCCGTGTCAAGGGCGTGACACAGTCGGGCACGTGCGAGTACACCGCGAGCGCCGAGGGTGTCGACACGATCACGCGCACCGCGAAGGCACTGCCGAGCAACTCCGACACCGTCTGCGGCGACATCTCCGTCGAGCTGGGAACGCCCGGCACCTACACGATCACCGTCTCGATCTCCGGTCTCACCGACGAGCCGTTGACGGCGAGCACCGAGGTGGAGTTCCTGGGCGCATCGGCCGACTGACCCCACCAAACTGGCCACACGCTCCCGGCCCCTCTACTGAGCGTCCGTCACTCACGCGCCCTCCGAGTGCATCTACACGGACAATGCACGTTCGTGTCGTGGTGGATCTGCATGCCTCGTGTGGATGCGCCCGGCAAGCTCGATGAGGTCCGGGCCGCGCGCGTCCGCCTCAGCGGCCGCGGCGCACGAGGTGACTCGCCCGGGCGCCCGCGCCCCGGAGCAGACGCTCCAGCTCGTCGGACCGGTGCCCGAGCCGCGGCGACTCGAGCGATAGGGCGACCGCGCCGATGACCTCGCCGGAGGCGCTGCGCACCCCAACCGCCGCGCACGTGTGTCCCGGCACGAACTCCTCGCGCTCCCAGGCGACGCCGCGCAGCCGTACCCGTTCGAGGTGCCGCTCGAGCTCCGCACGCGACGTGATGGTCGCATCCGTGAACGCTGGCATGCCGTTCGCGTCGAGGAACGAGTCCCGCTCCTCGACGCTCATGCCAGCCAGGATGATCTTGCCGAACGCCGTCGCGTGTGTCGCCTCGTGGAAGCCGAACTCAAGGGGCCGGATGCGTTGCGCCCAAGCCGAGTCGGCGACGTGCGCCACGACGACGTCCGTGCCCCGGTAGACGGCGAAGTACGCGGCCACGTCACCGGCCTCATGCAGGGCCTGCACGACGGCGCGCATCGGCGGCGAGACCCCGAGCTGCTGGTGCAGCGCCCGACCGAGCTCGTGCACCTTGTAGCCAAGCTCGAAACGGCGCTCCTCGCGCAGGTGCACGAGATAGTCCGCATCCACCAGCAGCTGGGCCAGCCTGTACACGGTCGGCAGCGAGAAGCCGAGCGTGTCCTTGATCTCCGTCGCGCTCGCGCCTCCGTTCTGGGCGACAAGCTCAAGCAGCGACAGCGCCTTGAGCGTGCTCGACGATGGCACGGCCGACACCTCGGCCAGCATCGGTACTGCGCGTTGGGCGGGGGAATCCACGTCGACACTCACCGCAACAGTATGCGCAGTGAAGACTGGACCCGCGGTGAGTGTCGCGTGGCTCATGACGTCCCCTTATAGCTCGCCGGCGCGCAACTGAGACGCCAGGTAATCGGCCTGGCGCATTGCAAGCGCCACGATCGTGAGCGTCGGGTTCGCCGCGGCACTAGTCGTGAACACCGAGCCGTCGCCCACAAACAGGTTCGGCACGTCGTGGGATGCGCCCCACCTGTCGACCACCCCGTCCTCCGGCCGCTCGCTCATGCGGGCCGTCCCGAGGTTGTGGGTCGACGGGTACGGCGGGGTGCGGTGCACGTGCTCCGCGCCAACCGCCTCGTAGAGGAGCGTGCCCCTGTCGTAGCCGTGCTCTCGCATGGCCGCGTCGTTCGGGTGGTCGTCGTAGTGCACGTTCGGGACCGGCAGGCCGTTCACATCCGTGACCGAGCGGTTGAGGGTGATGCGGTTCGACTCCTGCGGCAGGTCCTCGCCGACGATCCACATGCCAGCCGTATTCTCGTAGGCGTCGAGCACCGAGGTGAACGACTTGCCCCACGCGCCGGGGTCGGCGAAGTTCGCGAGGAACGCAGGCCCGAGCGACAGAGTCTCCATGAAATAGCCGCCGACGAAGCCGCGGCTCGGGTTGTGGCCGGACTCGTCGCGGATCACACCGGCCATCGTCTCGCCGCGGTACATGCGCACTGGCTTGTCGAAGCGCGCGTAAAGCGAGCCGGTCGTGTGGCGCATGTAATTGCGGCCGACCTGTCCGGAGGAGTTCGCGAGGCCGTCCGGGAACAGCGAGCTGGCGCTCAGCAGCAGGAGCCGAGGCGTCTCGATCGAGTTGCCGGCCACGACCACGACTCGGGCGCGCTGGCGCTGGAGGTTGCCGTCCCTGTCGAGGTACAGCACCCCATCCGCTCGCCCGTCGACGTCGTGCGTGACCTGCACGGCGTGGCTCTCGGTGCGCAGGTCCAGCAGCCCCGTCTCGAGGGCACGCGGGATCTCGCGCACCATCGTGCTCCACTTCGACTTGTTCTTGTCGCCCTGGAAGTTGAAGCCGTCCTGAATGGATGCGGGCCGACCGTCGTACGGTTCCGCGTTGGTGCCGTACGGGCCCGTCGAGTAGTGCACGTAGCCAGCCCGCTTCGCCCCCTCGGCGAGGACCTTGTAGTTGTTGTTCGCGGGCAGCGGCGCTCGCCCGCCCGTGTGGGTCGAGCCGATCGCGTCCTCCGCCTTCGCGTACCAGGGCGCGAGCTCGTCGAGCGTGATCGGCCAGTCGAGCAGGTTCGCGCCGTCGACGCGGCCGTACGTGCTGCGCGCCCTGAACTCGTGCTCGTAGAAGCGCGGCGTCGCGCCAGACCAGTGCGTCGTCGTGCCGCCGACCGCCTTGACGATCCACGCGGGCAGGTTCGGGAAGTCCTTCGCGATGCGCCACGACCCGCTCGTCGTGCGCGCATCCAGCCAGGCCATCTGGTTGAACGCCTGCCACTCGTTGTTCTCGTAGTCCTCGTTGCGCAGGTACGGGCCGGCCTCGAGCACCACAACGGGGATGCCCTTCGCCGTCAGCTCGTGCGCGATCGTGCCGCCGCCAGCGCCCGACCCGACGACCACGACGACGTCGTCGTCCTGCGAGATCGGCTTCCCGAACTGCGTGGGGCGTGCGCCCGTCTCCTCGGTCATCGCTCGACTCCTTGGTGGCTCGCGGCGAGATCGCCTGGCTGGTTCGTTGAGATGGGGGCGTTCGGGATGCGCACGGCACCCGTCTGCGGACGCTGCAGCCCGGGGAGCGGCGCGAAGGGCACATCCGCCGGCTCCTCGATGAGCGGCTCAGGCACCCAGTCGAGGTCGTTGAAGCCACGGTTCACGTAACCGCCCAGCTCGAACGAGGAACCCTCGTAGCCGACCGCCTTCCACACCTCCGGGTCGTCGTAGAGGTTCAGCACCGTCGTGCGGCGGATGAAGCCGAAGAAGTCGGTGTGCTCGATGCTGCGCAGCACCGCCGTCGCCTGGTCCTCATCGAGGGCCGTGAAGTCGCCAGCCGACAGCGAGTCGAGCGTCAACAGGCCCTGCGTGAGCGTCACCCTCAGCCACGTCGACGACTTCGACTCCTCGAGGATGATCTGCGCGGTCCGCTCATACGGCGAATCTGGGAAGGACGGATGTGGGAACGCCACCCTGATCACACGCACAAGAAGATCTCGCGCGTGCTCGGTGAGCTCCGTCTCGTTGAGTTGGGGGTACTTGGCCGGATATGCCATGGGGTATCGCTCTCCTCGTCGTTGAGGTTTCGGTGTTCGGTGGTCACTGGTAGGTCCATCGAGGCCAGGCGCGAATGCCCGGCGGTTGGGTGCCAGCATCCGTCTCCTGTCAGCAGTGACGAGAGTGCTCCTGTCAGCAGTGACGAGAGTGCGGATGCCGTGCTCATACGGTGCCCCGCGCGTTCCTTCCCTCACCAGCCGCATTCTCGACATGCAAGAAACGGCGTTGCCTGGGTCGTCGCCGCGGCGGGAGTCTTGGACCTGTCGGGGCGGATGAAGCAAGCCCCGCGAATCCCGCCTGCAGCACTCTTTCGCGCTTGCAGCAACAGAGAACGGAGACAGCGATGTCCAAGGTCCTTATCCTCGCCGGTGACTTTTCCGAGACGCTCGAGGTGTTCTACCCGTACGAGCGGCTCCGCGAAGAGGGCTACGAGCCCGTTATCGCAGCGCCCACCAAGAAGCGCCTCCAGTTCGTGGTGCACGACTTCGAGGGCTACGACACGTTCACGGAGAAGCTCGGGCACGGCTGGAACGCCGACATCGCCCTCGCCGACGTGAACCCGTCCGACTACGTCGCGCTTGTTGTGCCAGGCGGGCGAGCCCCCGAGTATCTCCGCAACAACGAGGATGTGAAGCGCATCGTGAAGCACTTCTTCGGGGAAGACTCCCCCGTCGCCGTCACCTGCCACGGGCCCATCATCCTCGCGAAGGCGGGCGTTCTCGAGGGCCGCACCACGTCGGGCTTCCCGGAGATCGCCGCCGACATCGAGGCAGGCGGAGGCACCTACCAGAACTCGGAAGCGCTCGTCGACGGCAACCTCGTGAGCTCCCGCGCCTGGAACGACAACGGCCCCTGGTTCGGCAAGTTCATCGCCCTCCTCCGCGAGAAAGCCCCCCTCTCCGCGTAGCGCGCGGGGCGCCCGCCCCGGCCTGGCCGGCCTGGCCGGCCGGCCGGCCGCACGCCCTCGGCGCAGACCTGGGGCTTGCGCATCCGTTTTGCTTCAACAGCACGCGCAAGCCCCAGGTCTCACAGAGGCCGCCCACCCCGCCAGCGCAAACCTCGGGCCCACGCCCCCAAACAACCCCAACAGCACGCGCAAGCCCCAGGTCTCGCCACGCGTGACGCCATCGGTGCCCGGCTTGACTGCATTGTCACAGGCTGCTCGCCCCGTCGTCTCTCCACAGCCGGTACCTCAGCGCGACTGTTGACGCTGCACCGCCTCTACCGTCGGCGTGTGACTTCCGACCAGAGACCTCCGCGCTTCCGGACAGAGCTCCCGTCGGAGCTCCGTGGGCAGAGCTTCACGGTCGCGGATGCGCAAGCGCTCGGGGTGGGCAGGGGCCGGCTGCAGAACCGCGGCCTTGATCGCCCCTTTCGCGGGGTGCGCGTCGATGCCATAGCACCGCAGCCAACGATCGAGCATGAGGCCAGGGCCGCTGCCATTCGCCGCGAACGGCGAGCCCACGACCTGCACTACGCACCTCTCTTGAAAGAGTCTCAGGCTTACGGGGCGATCTCAGCGGCTCGCGTCCTCGGTCTGCCACTGCCCTGGCCGCTGCTTAACGACGCACGCGTGCATCTCATCGTGCCGGAAGGCAGAAATCTCCCGAGGCGACCCGGCGTCGTCACACGAATCGTGCCGCTGAGGCTTTGGCGCACGTTCATGTTCGAGGGGGTCCCATTGCCGCACCCCGCACTGCTCTATTGCCTGATGAGCCGTGACCTGCTGCGGTCAAAGGCCTCCGCTGCGAGATCGGACCTGCTCAGCCTTGGCGACGCTCTCGTGACCGCCGCACCGAACTACCCGAACCGTATCTGGAGAGGCAGCCTCGCGACTCGGGCGACCCTCGCCGACGCAGTTGCTGAGTGGTCGCCAGGCTACGGCTCCGCCCTGCTTCGAGAAATGACACCGCAAATCCGAGAGGAGGTGGAGTCGCCGTATGAAAGCCTCATGCGCTTCGTGCTCCACGACTCCGGGTATCCGGAGCTTGCGGTGCAGCACTCGCTGCAGGTCGGCGGCGTGGAGCTTGCGCGGCCCGACTGCGCGGATCTCAGAGCCAAGATTGCCTACGACTTCGAAGGACTCGGCCACCTGGTGAGCCCAAGCCAGTGGCGACGAGACGTGAAGCGTGCGCGGTTGGTCACCAACCTCGGGTGGCACGGCGAGCGCCTCACGCTCGCAGACCTCTGGCCAGACCCGAGCGAGTTCATCAGGCACGCGCACGCTCTCCGCGAGCGGCGGCTACGTCTGCTCAGCGAGATGTGACTCGCCTCGCGCTCTGAACGTTGAGGCGCGGCGACTGCACACCCGCGGCCCGTGTAGGCCGGGCGTACCTTGCGCGTCCACTCAACGCAGTAGCCCGCTCAGCTCAAGAAGGACGCGCCACCCACAGGTCTGCGAGGCGCACGTGCATCCGCCAGCCCTCAACCCTCACCCCTCAACCCTCAGCCCTCAGCCCTCAGCCCTCAACCCCCAGCCCTCAGCCCTCAACCCTCAGCCCTCAGCCCTCAACCCCCAGCCCCACCCCTCAGCCTGCCCTTGCAGACCTGGGGCAACCGCATCCTCCGCGCGCGGCCCGCGTGCGCAACCCACAGGTCTCGCTCTGACAACGCCACAGACCTGGGGCTCGCGCATGTGCGCTCCGGAAACTGGATGCGCAAGACCCAGGTCTGCGGACGGGGCTTCAGCAACGCGGGCGCGGGACCAGAGCCGGCGGCGTGGGCGGCTAAGGCGGGGCGCTTATGGCGGGCTGGCTGTGGCGGGCGGCGCGTGCATCCGCCAGCCCTCAGCCCTCAGCCCTCAGCCCTGACCCACCAGCCAGCCCTCGCGCAGACCTGGGGCTACCGCATCCACTCCGCGCGGCCCGCGTGCGCAACCCGTAGGTCTCAGCCCGCCAAGGTCACAGACCCGGGGCTGGCGCACTTACGTTCCGGGAAACGGATGCGCAAGACCCAGGTCTGTGGGAGGGCTCATGGGAAGGCGGGACTGGCCGGGAGGCGGCGGAGGCGGGGCGCGCAGCGCACGCGCGGAGGGGCCAGCGAGCTCCAGAGCCGGCGGAAGAGCGCGCGGCCGCCAGCCGGCCCGCGGCCTAGCTGAACTGGATGCCGCCGTCGACGAGGATCGTCTGGCCGGTGACGTAGTCGGAGTCCTCTGAGGAGAGGTAGGAGACGAGCTGCGCGACATCGTTCGGCACGGAGACCCGGCCGAGGAGGATGGACTTCGCGTTCTCCGCGAGCGCCTCGCCCTTCGCGAGCCCCTGCTTCGCGCCGAGCTTCTCGTCGATGAGGTCCCACATGGCGGTGCCGACGATGCCGGGGCCGTACGCGTTGACGGTGATCTTGTGCTCGGCCCACTCCATGGCCGCCGCCTGCGTGAGGCCGCGCACGGCCCACTTCGACGCCGAGTACGGTCCGAGCAGCGCGAACGGGCGGAACACGACGATCGACGCCGCCCCGATGATCTTGCCGCCCCCGCCCTGCTTGATGAACTGCCTCGCTGCCGAGCGGTACTGGTAGAAGACGCCGGTGACGTTCACGTCGAGCACCCGCTGGAAGTCGGCACTTGAGTAGTCGAGCAGCGACTCGACCTGCGCGATGCCCGCGTTGGCGATGAACACATCCAGCTTCCCCGCCTTCTCGGCGGTGAAGGCGACGAGCGCGTCGACGGATGCTTCGTCCGTGACGTCGACGACGGCTCCCGTCGCTCGGCCCCCCGCGTGCTCGATCGCGGTGACGGTCTCCTCGACGCCCGCCTGGGCGCCCTCCAGGTCGGCGACGATGACGTGCAGGCCGTCGCGACCGAGGCGTTCCGCGATTCCCTTGCCGATGCCTCGTGCTGCTCCCGTGACGATGGCGACGCGCTGTTCGGTGCTCATGGGTCCTCCTTGACTCGAGCGGCGCCTGCGCTCCGATGCGCGGCGCTCGCTGCGAGCGCTACGAAGCGGGCACCTCGCGTCGGAAGAAGCCCTCTCACTGAGCGAGAACGGGCCGGATGCACGCCGCGAAGAGACAGACACACAAAAGATGCATGTTCGCGCGAGCGAACCTGCATCTCCCGTGTGGATGCGGCTGGAGCGGGGAGGGAGAGCCGCGCGGTCAGTCGTCCGCGTTCTTGCTCGCCGCCGCCACGATGCGCGAGGCCATCGTCGCGAAGATGAAGCCGTGGAACGGGAACACCGCGGCCCAGTACAGGCGGCCGAGCAGGCCCTGCGGGAAGTACACGGCGCGCTGCTCGTAGCGGGAACGGATGCGCTCCCCGTCCTTCTCGTCGTCGCCGCGCGCATCCGACTCGCCCTCGCCGTCGCCGACGGGCACGGCCCGCATCTCGAGCCACGCGAGACCGGGAACCCGCATCTCGGCGCGGAGCCGCAAGAGCGAGCCTCGCTCGCCGCCGCGTTCGATCGTCTCGACGCGCCAGAAGTCGAGGGCGTCGCCCTCGGCGAGGCGGTCGGGGTGGGTGCGGCCGCGGCGCAGCCCGACGCCGCCGACAAGCTTGTCCATGACGCCTCGCGCGCCCCAGAGCAGCTTCGACGAGTACCAGCCGTTGTCGCCGCCGATGCCCTCGATGACGCGGAACAGCTGCTCTGGCGGCACCGTGCTCTCCTTCGACTGCTCGTCCGTGAAGACAGTCTGGCCAGCCCAGTCGGGGTCGGCGGGCAGCGGGTCGCTTGGCGAGTTGTGCACGTTCGCGTCGCGCCAGCTCGTCTCGGTGGCGCGCTGCTTCTCCCGCCCGAGCGCGAGCTCGACGGCCCGCAGGTACGTCGTGAGTCCGCCCTCTGGCGGCGGGATGAGCGCATCCACGTCTCGATTCTTGACGACGCACTCGTTTTGCAGCGACTCGACGAGCGGGCGCGCGATCGACTTGGGGATCGGGGTCACGAGGTTCACCCAGCGGGATGCGAGGCCGGGCGTGAAGACGGGCAGCGAGGCGATGGCGCGCTGCCGCAGCCCGGCCTTGACGGCGTACCCGTTCATCATCTGCCCGTACCTGAGCACGTCGGGCCCACCGATGTCGAGCGGCCGGTTCTCCTCGCCCTCGATGCGTGCGGCCCCGAGCAGGTAGTGGAGCACGTCGCGCACGGCGATGGGTTGGATGCGGTTGCGCACCCACTGCGGCGCAGGCATGTACGGCAGCACCTCAGTGAGGTGCCGCACCATCTCGAAGGACGCCGAGCCCGAGCCGATGACGATGCCCGCCTGCAGCACGATCGTCGGCACCGGCGAGTTCAGGAAGACCTCGCCGACCTCCTTGCGGGAGCGCAGGTGCTTCGACAGCTTCGCGTCGTCGGGGTGGAGGCCGCCGAGGTAGACGATGCGGGAGACGCCCGCCTTCGCGCCCTGCTCTGCGACGTTCTCGGCGAGCTTCAGGTCGGTGCGCTCGAAATCGGAGCCGGAACCCATGGCGTGCACGAGGTAGTAGACGACGTCGATGTCCTGCATGGCCTCGCCGACCGCCTTCGGGTCGTCGGCGTCGCCGACGACCACCTCGACGTGGTCGCCCCAGTCGTAGGCGGCGACGCGTCCGGCGTTGCGGGCCAGCACGCGCACGCGGTAACCGGCGGTGAGGAGGCGCGGCACGAGGCGCCCGCCGAGGTAGCCGGTCGAGCCGAAGACGAGCACGCGCGGGGCGGAGCCATCGCTCCGGGGCACGGCCTTGAGAGCCGGCTCGTTGCCCGTCGGCGCGGGCGTCGCGGGGGTGGTGCTGTTGGCGGGGGCGTCGCCGGTTGTGAAGTCGTTGCCGGACTGGGCGGATGGGGGCGTGCCAGGGGATGCCATGCCCGCCAGGCTATGACCCCAGACTGATTGCAAGGTGATGGGTTGACAAGGCCGCGCGCCTGGGCTGCTGACGGGAACGACGAAGCCCCGAGCGGTCTTCCGCTCGGGGCTTCGTGTCGTTCTGAAACTGCTGGCTAGCTCTGCACGACCGCGACCGGGTCGGTCGTCGGCAGGCCGGTCTCAGAGCCGCCCTTGTCCTCGACCGTGACACCAACAGCCATGCCTGGCGCAAACGTGCCGTCGAGCACGCGCACCGCCGGGGAGCCTTCGGCCATGGTCAGGATGCCGGCTGGTGCCGGGCCCTCCCCGTCGATGTACCAGAGCTCGTAGTCGTTCTCGGCCGGCAGCTGGGCCATGCCGTGGGCGACAACGGCCGACTGGCCGAGTTCCTCTGACCAGTAGACGGTGACGGTTCCGCCGCCTGCGACCTCAGTGCGCGCGCTGTCGACGTCCGGGGCCGCGAGGATCATCGCGACCTCACTGTCGGCGGATGGCGGCTCCTGCCCGTCTTGACCGAACCCGCCGAAGGCCAAGCCCCCGCCGATGAACAGGCCAACCGCGACGATGACGGCCGCGGTGGCCGCGAGCATCGCCTGGGCGCCGTTGCGGAACCAGCGGCCGCGAGCGCGGGTCTCAACAGGCCCGAAGTCGTCCTCGCTGTTTCCGAGACTGGATGCTCCTCCGCCCACCGAGACGAGGCGTCGGTCCTCGTCGATGTCGTCGTCGTCCTGTCCCTCGAGTTCTGGGACTGCGGACAACGTGCGCCGCGTCTCGTTCTCGGAGCCGTCAGCCGCTGGACCGGCGCCCTGCGGTGCATCCGCCGCTGCAGAAGAACCGTTCGAGCCCTCGGTCTCCCGCTCGCCCCCAACAGGGTTCTGCTGTGGGAAGCTGTCGAGCTTCGCGAAGAGCGCGTCCTTCATAGAAGCTGGCGGCTGGATGGGCTCGGTGGCGAGCGCAAGCTGCGCGGCCGCCTCCTGGTAGCTCTCGAGCTCCTCGCCGAGGTCACCGTCAACCAGGAGCTTGTTGAGCAGCGCCCGGTCGGCAGCGTCGTCGAAGTCGTTGGCGGAGAGCGCCTCGGCAGCCAGCAGCTGCTCGAGCTCTTCGCGTTCGCGATCCTGTCCGTTGCTCATGACTCCACCCCCAACTCTCGTCGCAACCTATTCATTCCGTCTCTGATTCTTGTCTTCACCGTGCCGAGCGGCACCTCGAGCCGTTCCGCGATCTCACTCTGCGTGAGACCCCCGTAGTAGGCAAGGGTGACAGCTTCACGCTGTTGATCGCTGAGCTTGCTGAGGGCCTGCTGGGCCCGCTTGTGCTCGATGCTGATCTCCGCGGACTCGGCGACGTCGTCGCGTTCGCCCTCGAAGTCGCGCACCCCGATCTTCAGGTCGCGGTCCTTCGACGCCTGGGATGCACGCACCCGGTCGATGGCTCTGCGGTGCGCGACAGTCAGCATCCAGCTGGTCGCCTTGCCCTTGCTCGGCGAGTACGACGCGGCGGTCTGCCAGATCTCGAGCAGCACCTCCTGGGCGACCTCTTCGGACTGCGCCTGATCGACGAGAACTCGCCGGATGAGCCCGAGCACGCGAGGTGCCATGAGGTCGTAGAGGGTGGAGAAGGCTTCCTTGCTTCCTGTGGCGGTGCGCACGAGAAGGTCCTCTATCTCTCCGATGGCTTCGCTCACCATCTCAGCTTGCCATCTCGCGAAGGTTTCGCGAATTCGGTTGACTTCGATCTGGGTTTCGAGGAAGGGGCTTGGGCTTCCGGGGAAGACCGTGGCTGGGACGTTCTGCCAGGCCTCAACCGAAGGTGAATGAGTAAGCATCCACGCCACCCCCCAGCGTCACGGTCAGTTCGCCCTGCTTGCTCTCGTCTCCCTCGAAGAGGAGGTAGGAGCCCGGGTTGCCTTCCACCTGAATCTCGCGCGGGCCGGTGCCGTCGTCGACGGTGACCGTTCCTGAGCCGCCGAGCACCATTCGGATGGTCGAGGCCGTGTACGAGAGCTTGATCTTGCCGTCCGAGTCGCTGCGGATGCCCTGCGAGTCGAGGTTGAAATCACCCTCGAGGGAGAACGTGTCCTGCTGCTGCTCCGCGGGGAAGGTGAAGCTGCGGTCGCCCTGACCGTAGTCGCCCTCTCCGTTGTAGTTCACGACCTTCGTCGGCATGAGGTAGGTCTCCGGCGTTGTGCTGCCGAGCTCCGGCGTCGTGTCGGACGTGTCGGTCTCTCCTGGCAGCTGCACGTCAGGGTTGGCCTCCTTGAGGAGGTCGCGGATCTGCGCTTCCGTCTCCGCGTATCCGCCCTCGCCGAAGTGGATCGCACGCACGGTGCCGTTCGCGTCGATCAGGTAGTGGGCGGGCCAGTAGCGGTTGCGGTAGTTCGTCCAGGTGCCGAGGTTGTTGTCCAGGGCGACCGGATACTCGATGCCGAACTCGTCGATCGCATTCGCGACGTTCGAGGCTTCCTTCTCGAACGCGTACTCGGGCGAGTGCACGCCGATGACCTGCAGGCCGGAGTCCTTGTACGCCTGGTCCCAGGCGGTGACGTGAGGGATGGAGCGGATGCAGTTGATGCAGGAGTAGGCCCAGAAGTCGATCAGCACGACCTTGCCCTCTGCAGCCTGGGCCGCGAGCTGCACCTCTTCACCGTCGGGGGTGTTCATCCACTCCTGGATGTCGAGGATCTCCGGCGCCGGGCCGCAGTCGCCGAGCTCGGGGTCGCCTGGCGTGCAGTTCGTGAGCTGCTCGTTCTGCTCGTTGACGAGGCCACCGAATGCGAGGGCCTCTTCGACCTGCTCGTTCGAGTTGAACTGCTCCTGAAGGCCGGCCGTGTAGTCGGGCACGAGGCGCTGCAGAATCTGCGGGAGGTTGAAGACGAGGCCGATCGCGAGGGCGATCATGACGACGCCCGCGGTGATGCGGATGCCGCGCTGGTGCTTGCGGAAGGCCTTCACTCGCTCGCCCACTCGGCGCCCTGCGAGCGCGAAGATGAGCAGCGGGATGGCGGCGCCGATGCCGAACGTCACCGTGAGGATGACCGTCTCGATGCCGATCTGGCCGGTCGAACCCGCGACCGTGATGGCGGCGAGCACGGGGCCGGCGCACGGCACATACACGGCGCCCAGGGCGATGCCGAGGAGGAAGCCGCCGCGGTCGGTATTGACCTGCTTCTGCGGAATCCAGGAGAACGGCTTCTCGAGCAGGTGCTCGAACTTCGGCACGATGAGGCCGATTCCGATGAGCACCAGCACGATGATGCCTGCCCAGCGCAGCACGTCTTGGGGAAGCCCAAGAAGGCTGAGGAGCAGCGAGCCGAGCAGCGTGAACACGCTGAAGCTCGTAACGAGGCCCAGGATGACGAGGTAGGGACGTGCAGATGCGCGCCGCTTCGTCGCCTGCTCGCTCTTGACTCTCGTCTTGAGCGCGCCCTCGTCAGGCCCATCGACCCCGGGATCCTGGGCCTCGGCCTGCATCTCCTCGTCGCTGCGCGCGCCCTGCACGCCGCCCGAGAAGAAGATGACGGGGAGCACGGGGAGAATGCACGGTGAGATTCCCGTGATGAGGCCTCCGAGGAAGCCGATGAGTCCTAGCGAGATCATGTTGCGCTCCCTGCAGCGTGGCTGTCAGGCGGTCATTCATGCCTGTGCTCGAAGTTCGGAGCGGCACCGCTTTCGGTTTGGTCTCAGAGCCGAGAAATGCGTGGAGCGGTCCGAAAAGGATGCGCGGAGAGCCCCCTTATGAGAGGTATCCGAGCACGTGATTTCGGTCACCCAGAATTTATTCCGAACTTTTCCAATCCGGTTCAGGAGGGCCTCCGAATGTCTCAGTGAACCGCAACGGATGCGGCTCCGGCCCCCCGGCCGAGAAATGAGGAGTGAAGTTATGCGCACTATCACCAGGAAGGGCTCACTCGCCCTCCTCTCGCTGGCGGCCATCTCGACCTTCGGCCTGGCAGCCTGTTCAAGCTCTGCACCCATGACGGAAGCGACCACGGAAGCATCGACTGAAGCTTCCGAGATGGCCACCCCCATGGAGACCACGATGGAGACCATGGACCCGGCAGCCAACCTCGTCGGCCCCGGCTGCGCCGACTACGCGGCACAGGTGCCGGACGGCGCCGGCTCGGTTCAGGGCATGTCCCAGGACCCGGTCGCGGTCGCGGCCTCCAACAACCCATTGCTCACGCAGCTCACGGCAGCCGTCTCCGGCCAGCTGAATCCTGACGTCGACCTCGTCTCGACGCTGAACGGCGGCGAGTTCACGGTGTTCGCACCGGTGGATGAGGCCTTCGGCAAGATCGACGCCGGCACCATCGAGACGCTCAAGACCGACGCGGACCTGCTCTCGGGCATCCTGACCTACCACGTCGTCGAGGGACAGATCCTGCCTGACGAAATCGCTGGCGACCACACGACCGTTCAGGGCGAGACCGTCACTGTCGAGGGCTCGGGCGATGACCTGACCGTCGGCGGCGCCAAGGTCATCTGCGGTGGAGTCCAGACCGCGAACGCAACCGTCTACCTGATCGACACGGTGCTCATGCCGCCGTCGAAGATGTAAGACAGCAGCTCCTAGTGCTGCGTGTCGTTAGTTCCTAAACGGTTTGTGTTTGGGAGAATGTGGAATGGCGAATTCTCCTGCTGCGGCTCTGCTACTCCCTGACGTGGATCGTGTTGAGTTGGTGTCGTGGGCTCGGTCGACGAGTATTCGTGCGGGCCTGTCGATGCGAGCGCGGATCGTGCTGCTCGCCTCGGAAGGTGTCGCGAACTCGCGGATCGCGGCCGAGGTTGGGACTACGACGACCTCGGTGTGGAAGTGGCGGAAACGGTATGCCGAGGCCGGAATTGCGGGGCTCTCCGATGCGCCGCGCTCTGGCCGGCCGAAGCATCTCGATCATGCCGAGATCGTGGCAGCGACCTTGACGGCCCCGCCGAAGAAGTACGGCGTGACACATTGGTCCTCGCGCCTGCTCGCGCAGCGCCTGGGGGTTGGGAACGCGACGGTGGCCAGGGCGTGGCGGGAGTACGGGGTGCAGCCATGGAAGTCGGAGACGTTCAAGTTCTCGACCGACCCGGAGCTCGTCGGGAAGGTCACCGACGTTGTCGGCTTGTATCTCGCGCCGCCCGAGAACGCGATCGTGCTCTGCGTGGACGAGAAGTCCCAGATCCAGGCCCTTGACCGGACCGCACCCATGCTGCCGATGCGGATCGGGGACACCGAGAAGCGCACGCATGATTACAAGCGCCACGGCACGACCACACTGTTCGCTGCATTAGACGTCGCGACCGGACACGTCACCGGAGCGGTCAAACCCAAGCATCGCCGGCAAGAGTTCCTCTCGTTCCTCCGGCAACTCGACCGCGCCTACCCGGAACGGGACCTGCACCTCGTGATGGACAACTACGCCACCCACAAAACGCCAGAGGTCAAGACCTGGCTCGAGAAACGACCCCGCTTCCACGTTCATTTCACGCCGACGTCCGGGTCGTGGTTGAACTTGGTCGAGGTGTGGTTCGGGATCATCGACCGGCAAGCGATCCGTCGCGGGATTTTCACCTCGGTGAAAGACCTCAACGCGAAGATCCGGCAGTTCATCACTGGCTGGAACGACCGAAAGCACCCATTCGTCTGGACCAAGACCAGCGACGAGATCCTCGCGAAAGCGAACCGTCAACCAACTTCAGAAACGCGACACTAGCACGGACAACGAATAAGGCCCCGGATCTTGCATCCGGGGCCTTTGTCTGATTTATTTTCGCATTTCTGGCGGATATGCGCGCGAATATCACAAGTCGGGCACGGCTTTCCGAGTATTTACGCACAGGATTTCGCTATTCGTATATCCGGGGGACACAATGGGTTGTCCGGTGAAGAACGCGGTTCAGTCAACTGAGCGCCACAGGCGCAACAGGGGCAGCCAGCGTCCAACACCGGCGACTACAGTCAACATCGAACTTTGGAGCTCTCATGGGATTCCTCGCATTCCTCCTTCTCGGACTCATCGCCGGGGCCATCGCGAAGCTCATCCTGCCCGGCAAGCAGGGCGGCGGATGGATCGCAACCCTCGTTCTCGGCGTCATCGGAGCACTGCTCGGCGGATGGATCGGCGGCATGCTCTTCGGCGAGGGCGTTGACGCGTTCTTCTCGCTCAGCAGCTGGCTCCTCGCCATCGGTGGCTCGCTCATCGTGCTCCTCATCTGGGGATTCATCACGAGCCGCGGCAGCAAGAACAAGGCGTAACCCCCTTACGACCTCAACAGCGGACCTCGGCCTCGGCCGGGGTCCGCTGTTGTGTGCGCTCCAGTTCACACGCATCCGCTGCGATCGAGCTGCTCGAACTCCTGCGACGGAAACTCGTGCTCCTACGAGGAAATGCGGTTCGCTCGTTGCATGACCACGAGCGCGACCGTCCCCCACTCCGACCGTGCCGCGGCCCGCTGGCGCGTCCTCATCGTCACCTACCTGTGGCGGCTCCCGTTCTTCCGTGACGGTGGCGCGAGGGCCAAGCCAACCCGCAACGTGCTCGCCGTCTCGATCGCATCGCTCCTGTACGTGTACACCGCCTCGCTCGGCGTGTACCTGGTCGAGCACAACACCGCCGGCGCGAACATCGTCAGCATGGGTGACGTCCTCTGGTGGGGGTTCACGACCATCACCACCGTCGGCTACGGCGACTTCACCCCGGTCACCGTCGCCGGCCGCGCACTCGCCGTCTCCCTCGTGGTCTCCGGCGTGCTCATCGTCGGCTTCGTGAGCGAGGCCATCATGTCGGCCATCCGTGAAGACGCGCGCACGATCGCGGCGAAGCTCACCGCGAAGGTGCCCGGCGAGCTCGACGCGGCACATCCGGAACGCGCCCCTCACTGAGCCCCCACGCGGTGCACAGCCCCGCTCCCCGCTCCTCCCCACCTACCCCTGCCCCTTGTTTCCCACTTCTCGGCGTCGAGGGCGGTCTTGTGGTCGTCAAAACGCCATGGAAGCAGCCACAAGTCCACTTTCGACGCGTCTCGGCGACGACGCGACGCGGCACCAACGCACGGGGCAACGCGGCCAACGAAAAAACCCGGCTGCCAGAACGGCAACCGGGTCTTCATCTGTAGCTGGAGAGAGATTCGAACTCTCGACCTCACGATTATGAGTCGTGCGCTCTCACCAACTGAGCTACCCAGCCAAGGGTTTCTGCAACATTCAACTGCTCCAGAATGGAGCCCCGAGTCGGGTTTGAACCGACGACCCCTTCCTTACCATGGAAGTGCTCTACCACTGAGCTATCGGGGCAAGATGCCAATCGAGCTTGTGGCTCCGAATGGCACCAGATGAGGATAGCACCTCACGGAACCCCGTGAGACCACCACCCTCGTGGCGTGCCGCGTGTTACGCGCCCGAGCTTTCGCCAGGCATCGTGACAACCGTGGAAACGACGTTGAACTGCGTGAAGAACGCGATCGGGTCGATCTTGTTGCCGTCAGCCGTGTGCACCTCAAGGTGCAGGTGGGGGCCAGTGGATGCGCCCGTGTTGCCGACCTTGCCGAGCTCGTCGCCGACCTTGACGACGTCGCCGACCTTGACGGCGATAGAGCCCGTGAGCATGTGTCCGTACACGCTCTCGTAGCTCTGGCCGTTGATGACGTGCTGAACGATGACGTGCACGCCGAGGCCGCCGTTGTCGGTCGGGGTGACGCTCTTGACGGTGCCGCCCGCGATCGTGCCGATCGGGGTGCCCTGCGCAGGAGCGAAGTCGATGCCCATGTGGTTCGTGCTGCCGATGCCACCCGGCGAGACGCGAGGACCGAAGTCGTCGGTGATCGCAACGCCGACCGGGAAGGGCCACTGGACCGTCGAGGAGAGGTCGTTCTTGTACGTGCCACGGTCGACGAGGCTCATAAGGTTGGCAGCCGTGGCCGAACCCATCGTGGTGACGGCGTAGGCGCCTTCACGCTCGACCGTCGTAGCCTCGCCACCGGAGACTGTGAGGGTCTGGCCGGGAACCGAGGAGACGGCGTCGGCGAGCGCTGCTGCACTGTCGCCTGCGACCTGGTCTTCCTGGGTGGAGGTGGCGTTTGCCGGCATCGTCGAGACGACGGCGATCGTCGCTGCGAAGCCGAGGGCCGTGACGCCAGCTGCGCCGCGGAGGAGAGCGCCGCGCTTCTTGTGCGACTTCTCGGAGTTCTTGACGCGGACGAGGCCGCGACGGCCCGTCTTGCTGTCGACCTCGGGACGGAGGGCCTCTTCGTTGCGAGCAAAGCTCAGCGGAACTTCGAGGACTGCGACGGATGCGCGTTCGATGCGTGCGGTCGACTCGGTCGCGTCGGAGCGGATCTGCGCGACCTCGGCGATGCTCGGCGTGACGATCGAAGCGGGTGCAGGAGCCGGCGCCGAGACAACCGCGGCAGCCTTGGCGACGGGGGCCGTCTCGACAACCGAGACGATCTTCGGGGCCAGCGCCGCAGTGACGAGAGGCGCCGCGGTGATGACCGGAGCTGTCTGAGCTGGAGCCGTTGCGCGCTCAGCTTCGCGACGGGCACGGCGGGAGCTGAATGCCTCCGGCGCTGCCTCTGGTGCGCTAGCTGCGAGCGATGCGAGACGCTCTGCTTCGCGGAGTTCTCGACGGGTCATGGGCGCCGACTGAGCCTGCTCCTGGCCCGATGTGAGAAGGGAAGTCAACGATTCATATCCTTACCGCGGTTTATAACGAACTGGTAAATAGTAACGCGCAGGTCACGGAAACTTCAAGGTCTCCGGGGAATCGACGCCCGCGTTAGTCCATCCCGACGGCCGACCCACCAGCCTCCTGGCCAGCAACCGCAAGGGATGAAGCGCGATGCGCGGTCGAGCCAAGATCGCCGCTTTTCGCCCCGACCCGAACGCGTCGGGCGTGCCGCCGGTGCAGATTCAGAGCCCGGCCCCAGGAAGAACCGTGACCAGATCGGCCAGCTCAAGCTCGAGCCCCGGCTTCGCGGCGATGATCAGGCGTCGCCCCTCGCGCCCCAGTCCCTCGCCGACGACAACCGCGCCGGCCTCACGGGCCACTAGCGCCGCCCCAGCGTGATCCCACGGGTTCAGTCCAGACTCGTAGTACGCATCAAGTCGGTTGATCGCAATGTTGCAGAGATCGAGGGATGCGGCACCGACGCGGCGTAGATCGCGCACGCGACCCGCCAAGGTCTTCCACTGCTCCGCCTGCTGCACACGACGCTCGGCCGAATAGCTGAACCCCGTGCCGACAAGAGCGAACTCGAGGGGCGGGGCGGCATCCACTCGCAGTTGCACCCCATTGCACCAGGAGCCCTGACCGCGCATGGCGGTGAAGGACTCGCGCCCCTCCGGGTTAACCACGGCCGAGGCGAGCGTTGTGAAGCTGGCCGGCTCCGAGCCCGGGTCACCAACAACGACAGCGACGCTCACCGCGTAGTTGGGGTAGCCGTAGAGGTAGTTGACCGTGCCGTCGATGGGGTCGACCACCCAGGTCAGCCCCGTCGTGCTCGCCGTAGCATCGGACTCCTCCCCGAAGAAGCCGTCGCCGGGCCGCAGCTCCTCGAGTCGACGACGGATGTGCGCCTCGGACTCCCGGTCGGACGCCGTGACGATGTCGACGGACGACGACTTCGTGTCCGCGACCGCTACCCCTTCCTTGCGCCGCGCGGCGACGAGCTCGCCAGCCTCGGTGGCCAGTGTGAGCGCGATGTCGAGGAGCTCCTGCAGTTGCTCCGCAGTGAGCTGGTCAGCGTCTGGCGTGGGCGAGGAGGCGTCGAGTTGAGTCACTTCTGGAGCGTAGCAAGGCCGCGTTTCCGCCCGCTTCTGTGTTTGTGTTTGTTTCTCTTGTTTTGTTTCCGTTTGCCGCGTACGCTCTCCATCAGAACCAACACTCGGATCGCACAGGAGCATCCATGTACGCAACGGAGAGACACGCGCTCATCCTCGAACGCATCGCGCAGCACGGGAAAGTCGCCGTGCGAGAACTCGCGGGCGACCTCGACGTCACGCCGGAGACCATCCGCCGCGACCTCGACCAGCTCGAACTCGAGAGCCTCGTCAGGCGAGTCCACGGCGGCGCCGTCAGCAGCGCACTCGGCAGCCTCGCCGAGACCGCCGTGGCCGACCGCCAGCCCCTCAACCACGACGCCAAGGTGCGCATCGGGGAGGCAGCCGAACGCCTCATCCCCCGAGGGTTCACGGGCAGCATCCTCATCGACGCGGGCACGACCACCGCCGAGATTGCAGCCGCCCTCGTGCGACGCCCCGCCGACGAGCTCGCGAGACTGCAGGTCATCAGCAACTCGCTGCCCATCCTCGCGCTCCTCGTGGCACACAGCGAGCTCACGACGATCGCCATCGGCGGTCGCGTGCGAGGCCTCACCAGCGCCGCCGTCGGCCCAAGCGCCCTCACTCAGCTCGCGGCCCTCCGCCCGGACCTCGCCTTTATCGGCACCAACGGCATCAGCGCCGAGTTCGGGCTCAGCACGCCAGACCCTGACGAAGCGGCCGTGAAGTCGGCCATGTGCCGAGGCGCACGCCGCGTCGTCGTCGCCGTCGACGCATCGAAGTTCGACCAAGACGCCCTCACCCACATCGCACCGCTCTCCAGCGTCGATGCCCTGGTCACCGACCAGCCCCCGCGTGCGGCACTCGCCGCCGCGCTCACCGAGAACGACGTGGAAGCAGTGCTCGCATGATCGTCACCGTCACCGCCAACCCGGCCATCGACAGAACCCTCGCCCTCCCGCACGAACTCGCCCGCGGCGAGGTCCAGCGACTCACCGGCAGCGAATCGCAGGCAGGCGGCAAGGGCATCAACGTGTCCCGCGCCCTCCGCGCATCGAAGCTCGACAACCTCGCCGTCTTCCCCGCGTCCGCCGAGGACGACTTCAAGCACCTCGTCGAAGCCGAAGGACTGCGGATGCTCCCCGTGCGCATCGAAGGCAAGGTGCGCACCAACTTCGCCGTCACCGAGACCGACGGGACCACGACCAAGCTCAACGAGCCGGGCCCGCACCTCAGCACGGACGAAGCGGCCGCCCTCGTCGCCGCCGTCGTCTCCGCGTCCCGCGACGCCGACTGGCTTGTGCTGGCCGGTTCCCTCCCGCTCGGCCTCCACTCCTCCTTCTATGCAACGCTCATCGAGGCCGTACGCGCCGAACTCGGCGAGGCTGCTCCGCGTGTGGCCGTCGACAGCTCAGACGCCCCACTCGAAGCGCTCCTCGCATCCGGAACCCGCGTGCAGCTCATCAAGCCCAACGCGTTCGAGCTCGCCGAGCTGAGCGGCATCGCCGACGGAGACACCCTCGAGGCCGACCCGCAACTCGCCGCAGACGCCGCCGGCTGGGCGCTCGAGAACGGCGCTGACGCCGTCCTCGCCACCCTCGGTGGAGCAGGCGCCATCTACCGCGACGCCACCACGAGCCTCTTCGCCACCCCGCCACCCACTCGCGTGCGCAGCACCGTCGGAGCAGGCGACTCGTCGCTCGCCGGCTACCTGCTCGCGAGCGTCACCGGGGCCACCCCCGAGCGCGCCCTCGCCCAAGCCGTCGCCCACGGAAGCGCCGCAGCTTCCCTGCCGGGCAGCGGAGTCCCATCCCCAGAGCAGACACAGCCGGACCTCGTCCGCATCACCCACCTCGCCGTCACCGGCGAACACAGCAACAGCATCGCAACCAGCACCAAGGAGAACGCATCATGACCACCTACATCACGCCAGGGCTCGTCGCCCTCGACGTCGACCTGGGTGCGGACAAGACCGATGTCATCCGCAACCTCGCCGAACGCGTCGTCTCCCAGGGCCGCGCGACCGACGCCGCAGGGCTCGCCGCCGACGCCCTCGCCCGCGAAGAGCAGGGCTCTACCGGAGTTCCAGGCGGCATCGCAATCCCCCACTGCCGCTCAGGAGCCGTCACCGAAGCCACCCTCGCCATGTCGCGCCTCAACCCGGGCGTCGACTTCGGAGCTCACGACGGCCCAAGCGACCTCGTCTTCTTTATCGCTGCCCCGGACGGTGCCCACGACGAGCACCTCCAGATGCTCTCCAAGCTCGCCCGCTCGCTCATGGTTCCCGAGTTCAACGACTCGCTCCGCGCCGCGAAGACGCCGGAAGAGATCGTCGCGATCGTCGAGAAGGCGCTCGAGCCAGAGGAAGAGAAGCCGGCCGCGGCAGCCGCACCCGCACCCTCACCCGCCGCGAGCGGCGCATCCACCGGCCCCGTCATCGTGGCCGTCACGTCCTGCGCAACCGGCATCGCCCACACCTTCATGTCAGCGGATGCCCTCACGGCAAAGGCCAAGGAGATGGGCATCGAGTTCTACGTCGAGCCGCAGGGCTCCTCGAAGGTCACGCCACTCGACCCCGCCATCATCAAGCGCGCCGACGCCGTCATCTTCGCGAACGACGTCGACGTGCGCGACCGCGGCCGCTTCGCCGGCAAGCCGGTTGTGCAGTCGCCCGTGAAGCGCGGCATCGACCACCCGGATGAGCTCCTCAACGAAGCCGTTGCAGCAGCCAAGGACCCGAACGCCAAGCGCGTCCCCGCATCCGACGCCGCCGACTCCTCCGAGAACACGGCCAACGAGAGCGTCGGCGCCCGCATCAAGCGCTGGCTGCTCACGGGCGTCAGCTACATGATCCCGTTCGTCGCAGGTGGCGGACTCCTCATCGCGCTCGGCTTCCTCCTCGGCGGCTACGACATCGTCAGCGACGGGCGCAACACCGACATCATCCTGCAGAACTCGCTCTTCAACCTGCCGCCGGACGAGGCAACCCGCTCGGGCCTCCTCGTTTACCTCGGTGCCGTCGCATCCGCCATCGGGCAGGCGTCGATGGGCTTCCTCGTGCCAGCCCTCGCCGGCTACATCGCCTACGCCATCGCAGACCGGCCAGGCATCGCGCCCGGCTTCGTCGCCGGTGCCGTCGCAGGCATCATGGGCGCAGGCTTCATCGGCGGCATCGTCGGTGGCCTCATCGCCGGTGGCGCGGCCTACTGGATCGGCTCCTGGAACGTGCCCCGCTGGATGCGCGGCCTCATGCCAGTCGTCATCATCCCGCTGGTCGGCTCCATCATCGCCTCCGGCCTCATGGTCATCCTCCTCGGCGGGCCCATCGCGGCCCTCACCAACGGCCTCAACACCTGGCTCACCGGCCTCACCGGCGCCAGCGCGGTACTCCTCGGCATCATCCTCGGCACCATGATGTGCTTCGACCTCGGAGGCCCCGTCAACAAGGTCGCCTACGCGTTCGCAGTCGCCGGGCTCGGCGCCGGATCCTTCGACAACCAGGCACCCTGGATGATCATGGCCACCGTCATGGCAGCCGGCATGGTCCCGCCCCTCGCCATGGCACTCGCCACGACGATCGCACCCCGCCTCTTCTCCCCCGTCGAGAAGGAGAACGGACGCGCGGCCTGGCTCCTCGGAGCGGCCTTCATCTCAGAAGGCGCCATCCCGTTCGCCGCAGCCGACCCGCTGCGCGTGATCCCCGCGAGCATCCTCGGCGGCGCGGCCACCGGCGCCATCACCATGGCGACGGGCGTCACCTCGCAGGCACCCCACGGCGGAATCTTCGTCTTCTTCGCCATCGGCAACCTGCTCTGGTTCGTGCTCGCGATCCTCATCGGAACCGTCATCTCCGGCCTCACCGTCATCGCCCTCAAGAAGTGGGTGCGCAAGGCGCCGGTCGACGCTGACGTGCCCGTCGCCGCATCGCTGCAGGGAGAGCTCGCGCACTAGGTCGCTCGCGCGGTCGGTCGCAGGCCCGTTAGGCCACTCGCACGGCCGCTCGCGTCGGCCGCTCGCGTCGCGGACGCCCCCTCGGTCTCGGGATGGGTTTCTCACTTCGGGATGGGTTGCAACCCATCCGGAAGTGCGAAACCCATCCCGAGACTCGTTAACGTGCGGCCGTGTCAACGCACTCGTCCATCGAGGTAGTCCGCATCGTTACTCCGGCGAAACTACGCTGCGGGCATACTCACACTATGGACTTCATCAACGAACTCATACTCACCGGCGGTGACGTGCTGTGGACGTGGCTAGTGCTGCCCATCCTCGCCCTGCTCGGCGTGTATTTCACCGTCCGCTCCGGAGTGGTCCAGTTCCGTCTCATCCCGGAGATGTTCCGCACGCTGACCGATAAGACTCCCCTCAACGATGCGGGTGAGCCTCAGTCGGTCTCCGCCTTCCAGGCGTTCACCATCTCCGCCGCTTCGCGCGTCGGTGTCGGCAACATCGCCGGCGTCGGCACCGCAATCGCCATCGGCGGACCTGGGGCCGTGTTCTGGATGTGGGCGATGGCTTTCATCGGGGGCGCGTCGAGCTTCGTCGAGTCAACGCTCGGCCAGCTCTACAAGGTGCGGGACAAGGACAGCTTCCGCGGCGGCCCCGCCTACTACATGCAGTACGGTCTCAAGTCTCGGTGGATGGGCATCCTCTTCGCCGTCATCCTCGTCATCTGCTTCCCGTTCGCGTTCAGCTCCCTTCAGGCGAACACGATCTCGGCCACGGTCTCGGCGAGCTTCGACGGTGACGTCAGCTGGATCCCCTGGGTCGTCGGGATCGTCCTCGCTGTGCTCACGGCGCTCGTCATCTTCGGCGGCGTGCACCGCATCGCCTCCATCACGCAGGCAGTCGTGCCACTCATGGCGCTCATGTACCTGCTGATGGGCATCATCATCGTCGGCATGAACATCGACCAGCTCCCAGTCGTGTTCGGGCAGATCTTCACGCAGGCCTTCGGCTTCAACGAGGTGCTCGGAGCGACGGTCGGAACGATCATCATGACGGGCGTGAAGCGAGGCATGTTCTCGAACGAGGCAGGCCTCGGCTCCGCCCCGAACGCCGGCGCGAGCGCCGCCGTCACGCACCCCGTCAAGCAGGGCCTCGTGCAGACCCTCGGCGTCTACTTCGACACGTTCCTCGTCTGCTCGATCACGGCTTTCATCGTCCTCGTCTCGACGCCGGATCTCGCAGGCGCTGAACGAGGAATCGCGCTCACGCAGGCGGCCGTCGTCGGGGCGCTCGGGCCGTGGGCGAACATACTGCTGAGCATCATCATCTTCCTGCTCGCCTTCAGTTCCATCATCGGCAACTACTACTACGGCGAGTCGAACATCGAGTTCATCAACCCCAACAAGACGGTGCTCACCGTGTACCGATTCGCCGTCGTGGCTGTCGTCCTCCTCGGCTCCATCGCCTCGGCAGACCTCATCTGGAACACGGCCGACGGAATCATGGGGCTCATGGCGCTCGTAAACCTCGTTGCCATAGGCCTGCTGTCCGGCGTCGCCTTCAAGCTGCTGAAGGATTACACCGACCAGCGCAAGCAAGGCCGCGACCCGGTCTTCACCCGCTCGCGCCTCCCCGAATTGCAGGGCGTGCACTGCTGGGAGAACGAGCTCAGCGTCACCGGGCCGCTCACCGTCATCGACGCAACAAGAACCCGCGCCTGACGCCAGCCACCTGACGCTCAGAACCGGTCCGGGCCTGCATCCACATGCGAAGTGGATGCGGGCCCGGTTCGTCTGTTCCCCTGCGGCCGAGCATGCGCCAACCGGGTTCGAGTTCAGCGAGTTCAGCGCGAATCCAGCCGATTCAGCGCGACTCCAACCGTTTCAGCGCAACTCCAGCCGGTTCGAGGGCGGGGGCGGTTTCTGACGCCCGCGTCAGCTTTCCTTGGTGTGCGGCTGAGCGTCGCGGCCGTCGAGCTGAGCGTCGATGTCCGATTCGTCGCCTTCGCTGCCGATCGGCGTCCTGTCGACGTCGGGGATGCCGTCCTCGTTCATGTCGTCGCTGCGGGCCCGCTTCGCATCGTGGCGCAGGGTGAAGGCCGCGAGGACCGCCGCGAGGAGGCTGCCACCGAGCACGGCGAGCTTCGCCGCTGCCGTGTGCTCCGAGTCGGGGAAGGACAGCTCGGCGATGAGCAGCGAGACGGTGAAGCCGATGCCTGTGAGGAAGCCCACTGGAAGCAGGTCGCGCACGCCGATCGCGTCTGGTAGCCGCAGCGGTGTGAGCTTCACGACAAGCGCCGTCATGCCGAGCACGCCGATGAGCTTGCCGAGCACAAGCGCCGCCGCAATCGCCACGAACACCGGCTGGGAGAGCACGGCTCCCAGACCGTCGCCGTCGACGATGTTCACGCCCGCAGCGAAGAAGGCGAAGACGGGCAGCGCGAAGCCGGACGAGAACGGCCCGATCTTGTCGCCGAAGCGGTGCGTGCGGGAATCCGTTTCGCCGTGGACCTTCTTTGAGGGCACGCAGAAGCCGAGGAGCACACCCGCGATGGTGGCGTGCACGCCGGACTCGTGCATGAGCACCCAGGCGACGATGGCGATCGGGATGAGCAGCCACCACGAAGGACGCTTTGAGCGCACGACAAGCAGGAACACGCCGACCGCGACGAGCGAGCCGAGGAGTGCAAGCACGTTGATGCCGGCCGTGTAGAAGATCGCGATGATGACGATCGCGAGGAGGTCGTCGACAACCGCGAGCGTCAGCAGGAAGGTGCGCACTCCACGCGGGAGGCCGCGCCCGAAGATGGCGAGGACACCGAGCGCGAAGGCGATGTCCGTGGCGGTCGGGATCGCCCAGCCGTGGAGCGCAGAGGTGTCGCCGAGCACCGAGACGGCGATCACGTAGAAGATCGCTGGCATCGCCATTCCGGCGATCGCTCCGAGGACCGGGACGGCAGCTTCCTTGGGCTTGCGGAGACTGCCCGAGACGAACTCGTGCTTGAGTTCGACGCCCACGGTGAAGAAGAAGACCGCGAGCAGGCCGTCGGCGGCCCAGGTCGCGAGCGACAGGTCGAGGTGGATGGCGGCGGGCCCGATCCTGATCGCGCTGAGCGCTTCGTAGCCGCCGCGCCACGGCGAGTTCGCCCAGATGAGCGCGATGGCGGCCGCGAATAGGAGGAGCGCTCCCCCAGTGGTCTCGCGCATGATCCACGCGTTCAGTCGCGCGAAGCCTGTCGGTCGTGTGGCGGGTGCTGTCATGGTTCTCCTGACGTCTGAGACCGGCCAGCGAAGTGCGGCTCGGCCGCCGACCAGACTTCCCGGCACACCGGGATTCGAGTCTACCGCCGAACGATGCCGGTCAGAGGCCGCGGGTGAGGACCTCGTCGAGGGCCGCGACGAAGGTGTCGGCGCTCTCCTTCGTGAAGCAGAGCGGCGGCTTCACCTTGAGGACGTTGCCGCGGTCTCCCGTAGGCTGCACGACGATGCCGAGGGCGAGCATCCGGTCGCAGAGGGCCCGCGTCTCGGCGGCGGCGGGCTCGAGCGTCTCGCGGTCGCGCACCAGCTCGATGCCCTGGTAGAGGCCTCGCCCGTGGATCGCGCCGATGAGCGGCTGTCGCTCGGCGAGGGCGAGCAGTTGCTCGCGCAGGTGGCCGCCGACCTCGCGTGCGTTCTCCTGCAGGCGATCGTCGCGCATGATGTCGAGCACGGTGACGCCGAGCTTCGCGCTGAGGGTCGAACCGCCGGCGGACGAGAAGAAGGTGCCCTGATCGGCGAGTGCCTGCGCTATCTCCGCGCGCGTGATGACGGCGCCGAGCGGATGCCCGTTGCCCATGGCCTTGGCGACCGTCACGACGTCAGGGACGATCGCCTCACCGTCGGGCCCAGCGTGTTGCTCGAAGCCCCAGAACACGTCGCCCTGGCGCCCGTATCCGACCTGCACCTCGTCGGAGATCACCACTCCCCCGCCGGCCCGCACGGCGTCGTAGACGGCGGGGAGGTAGCCGGCCGGCACCTCGATGGCGCCGGCGTTGCCGTTGCGCGGCTCGGCGATGAACGTGCCGACGGGAGTGCCGGCGGCGGCGAGGCGGTCGAGCTCGGCGATCGCATCCGCCGCGAACAGCTCGCCAGCGCGATCGCCGCGGTGCGTGCCCCGGTAGGCGTTCGGAGCGTCGAACGCGTGCACCCACGGCGCGCGCCGCTCGGCGGCGAGCGGGTTGTCCGACGTCGAGGTCGAGACGGCATCGGCCGCGTACGACCAGCCGTGGTACGACTCCTCGACGCACGCCACGTCGTCGCGGCCCGTGAACGCCTTAGTCAGCCGCAGCGCGAGGTCGACCGCCTCGGTGCCGCTGTTGACGAGCAGCACCGTGTCGAAGGTGTCGGGCAGTGTGTCGAGGAGGCGCTGGCCGAGCTCGGCGACCGACGCGTAGTTGAAGCGGGAGTTGGTGTTGAGCATGCGCCACTGCTGCGCGACGGCGTCGGCGAGCACGGGATGCCCGTGGCCGAGCGCCGTCACGTTGTTGACCATGTCGAGGTAGTGGCGGCCGTCGGTGTCGATGAGCATCTCGCGCCAGCCGCGCTCGATCTGCGGCGGATGCGCGTAGTAGTGGCCCTGCAAGGGCGCGTAGGCGTCGAGTCGCGCGCGGAGCGTCTCCTCGGCTCCACCCGCACGGACGTCGCTCGGCGTGAGCCCGACGAGCTCGCTCGGGTCGCCGATCACCGCGAGCCAGGCGGGGAACTCCTCGGTCGTCACGAAGCGCGGGACGGGCGCAGCCGCCGCATCCAGTGCCGATACTTCGCCGAGCTGCAGGGTGACCTGCGCCCAGCCGGCGATCTCGCAGAACGGCTCCCCCGCCTGGACTCGCGTGGATTCCTCGGGGCTCTCGCCTTCCAAGGAGCGGCCCTCGATGAGTCCTCGCGCACCGGCGACGACGATTGTGCGAGCCCCGTCGGAAATTGTGACGTGACCATCGGCCGCCGACACGAGCCCGTCGAAGGGAGCGACGAGCGCGAGGTCGCCTGTGCTGTACAGCTCGACCCCCGTTGCGACGTTGACGGGGGCGTCGTGGGTGACGCCGACCGATCGCGTGAGCCGGGGCTCGCCGAAGCGAGTCGCCGCTACCCCGCTGCTCCGCGCTGCGAGGAGAAGCAACTGGGCTTCTGCCTCGGCGCCTTCTTCACCGAGCCAGGACCCGTCGCGCAGGGACGTGCTCGTGTAGTCGAGCGTGACGACGCGGGCGCTCCGCGCGAGCTGCGCGTCGAGCATCGTCACGCCGCCAGAAGCCGAACCGGGCCCGGGCCCGGGCACCACGTTGCGGCCGAGTGCACGCCGGATGGCGGCCGTCGCGACGCGCGAGTCGAGACCGGCGGGGACGGCGAAGATGGTCCACTCGCGTTCGAGCGCCTCCTCGGCGTAGTCGTTGCCCTCATCGATGGCGACCTGCTGCAAGCCGCTGACCACGAGCGTCGCACCGCGCAGCACGATGAGCGACCAGAGCGCGTCGACCTCCGCGTCGGTGAGGTGCACCACCTCGTCGAACGCGCGGATAAGCGGCAGCACGGCGAGCGGGCGCGCGGGGTCGTGGTGGAACACCGCCGTGCACGCGACGGCCAGCTCGGCGATGCGCCAGCCGGTGCCGACGTCCCCGAAGTCGATGATGCCCGAGAGCTGGGGTCGCCCGAGTTCGCCCGCGGTCGCGACGAGGTTGTCGTCGGTGAGGTCGCCGTGGATGGCCTGCAGGGGCAGCGAGTCCTTGAGCGGTGCCAGCACTGCCGTGGCGTCCTCGAGCGCGCCGAGCACAAGTGCCCGCCGCTCCGGGTCTGCGACGTAGTTGATGAGCTCTTCGACGAGCCGCTCGCCGACTCGCAAGTCCCACTGCAGCTCGCGGTTGAGTCCCGGATGCTCGAAGTCGCCGAGCGTCGCGACAACCTGCCCGACGAGTGTGCCCATCGCGGCGATCGTCTCTGCCGAGAAGTGCTCGAAGTCGATGAGCGGCGTTCCCTCGACAAACGTCAGGAGGCGAATGCTGTGCGGGGCCCCGTCGACCTCGGCCGCCTCGATCTCGCGGCCGTTGACGCTCGGGATCGGGGCCGGCGACGGGTGGCCTGCCGCGTGCATCCGCTGCATCGCCTCGTTCTGCGCCTCGATCTCGTCGCGGCGCACGGCGCGGTTGCTGATCTTGAAGAGGACCCGACGGCCATCGGGCTCGGAGGCTGAGCTTGGCTCCGTGAACAAGAAGTTGCGGTCTTGTTGGCTGCCGAGCTCGCGCACCTCGCCGGAGACGCCGTAGAGCTCGCTCGCGAGGCGACGAACCTCGTCGACGGTGACGTTCGGCCGTGGAAGGCCCTCTGAGAATTCGGCCAAGGCTGCTCCCCTTCGAGTCGTCGACCAATAAGCGGTCGAACCGAGGCAATGCTAGCGGCGGCCGCCGACATTACGGGCGGGGAGTGGCGCCCACGACTCGAGATGGGTTCCTCATCTCGGGATGGGTTGCTACCCATCCGGAGGTGAGGAACCCATCCCGAGACTCCGACGAAGGAGTCCGAGAAAAGAGCACGACGCCGAAGGAGTCCCGGGCCGAACGACGCCCGGAAGACCCTCGCCCTACGCCAGCTCCTCCGCGAGCTTGCGGGCGCCGCGCACGGCGATGGCGACGCTCATGAGGGTGGGGTTCATGGTCGTGGCGGTGGGGATGAGCCCGTTGCCGCCGACGTAGAGGTTGTCCGTGCCCCAGACGCGCGAGTACGGGTCGGCGACCGTCGTGCCGTCGTCGGCTGATCCGGCGCGCATCGTGCCCTGGTAGTGGAGGCTCGACCCGTTGGGGAGGAGGCGCGGCTCGGCGATGAACGTGCCGAGCTTCTCGCCGGCCCGGCGCAGGTGCGCCTCGCCCTCGGCGATCTCCGCCTTCTCGACGTCGGTAAGCGCATACTCGACCGTCATGTTCGGGAAGCCGCGGTAGTCGAGCTCGTCGTCGTGGAACGTGATGCCGTCCTCGACGCGCGGATGCTTGCGCATCCCGTACCCCATGTTGACGTAGCCCCAGCGGTTGCCGGCGTGCGGATGCGCGGGGTCGAGCGGAAACGGCGGGTTCTCGGCGTACATGACCTGCAGGGAGAAGGGGTGGTCTGGCTCCGAGAACGGGATGCGGTTGACGGCGCCCACGGGGTCGGCGGGGTTGAGGGCGCGCCGCGCGAGCTCCTCTTTGAGGTCGGCGTCCGCGGCGAAGCGGGCCATGCCCTCCGGGTCGAGCGCCACCGTCGAGATGACGACGGGGTGCTCCGTGAGGTAGCGGCCGAGCGCGGCCGGGCGGATGCCGGATGCCCAGAGGAGCTGCGGGGAGCGGAACGCGTCGGCCGCGACGACGACGGCGTCCGCGGCGAAAAAGCTCGGCTCGCGCGTGCGGAGGTCCTCGACGGTGACGCCCGTGACGCGCGTGCCCTTGCCGTCGCCGTCGCGCTCGACCCGACGCACGAGGGTGAGGTCGCGCAGCTCGAAGCGCTCGGCGAGCGGGTTCCCTGCCTCGACGAGCGGGCCGAAGACGACGTCGGCGCCCGCCCAGCGCACCGTGCCGTCTGGCTGCTGGTCGCCCGCGACGGGCAGGGTGCCTGGACCGAACCCGTCCGGCAGCTCGGCGGCGAACTCCTCGGCCAGGAGCGAGCGGATGGCCTCGCCGACCCCGGAGTCGGCGAAGGCCGCCGACTGCACGTGGAGCAGCTGCTCGGCGTTGGCGAGCAGCTCCTCCCACTCGTCGCTCTCGATGAAGTCGACGCGCTCGCTGAACTCCGGGGCTGGCGTCGCGCACGTCCAGTGCGCCGGCGGATTCCGGCGGAGAAGTTCTGACACATAGTTATGAGATTCCGGAGGTCGCGGACCCTCGCACCCACACCCAGACACCTTGCTTCAGAGGTGAGACGTCGCGAAACCCTAGGGTTTCGCGAGCTTGAAGTCGGGCACAGAGGCCATTGTGTGCGACGGTGAGGCGTGGACTTTGTTGACTGCTCCAGAAACAATGGTGGAGTGAATCGGGATGACGTCTGGTCCAGTGTTGATGCCGAGCGAAGGTCGGTGGTAGCGGATCTCGAGTCGCTGGAGCCGTCACGGTGGGCGCTGCCTTCGCTGTGCGCGGGGCTTTCGGTGCGAGAGGTACTGGCGCATATGACGGTCAGCGGGGCGGTGTCTGGGCCGCGATGGTTTGCTGGCGTCGTTCGTGCGCGGTTCGACTTCGATCAGCAGGTGCATGATCGTCTCCGCGAGCAGCTCGGTCGTGACGGTGTGGACACCTTGCGCCGGTTCGCGGCGACGGTCGGCAGTCGTGTGTCGCCTCCTCTGCCGAGGTTGGCGCTGCTGGGTGAGATGGTCGTGCACGGTGAGGACATCCGTTGGTCGTTGGGGATTGAGCGGACGTATCCGCCCGTAGTCCTTGCGGCACTGTTGCGGTACTACGCGAGCACGGACCAGGTGGTGGTCGCCAAGAAGCGGGTTCGAGGCCTCAAGCTTGAAGCGACCGATCAGGACATTGTCGTGGGACGGGGGGACGTGGTTCGAGGACCTGCGCTCGCGCTCATTATGGCCATGGTCGGGCGGAGCGCGTTCCTCCCGCAACTTTCGGGGTCCGGCGCGTCGGTTCTTGCTGCGAAGTAGCGCGAACCTACCTCTCGGACGACCGAGTGTTCGTCGGTGGCTACCGCTGTCGCATCGGGACGACCCAAAACCCATGGGTTTCGCGAACACTTCGGGGGTCCTTGTGGGTGGGGGTCCCGTGCCCGCAGCACGAGTCCCACGCATCTGGCCCGGCTCAAACGGGCTGCCCCTCTCGCCATGCTGCGGACAGGACACCCCCGTGAGGAGTGAAGGAGACCTTGGGGGCATGACTGGCGCCATGGAGGGCTCACACGGGTCGTTCGTCGCGTCGTGTCCTCTTGGGGCGTGGGCCGCGCTATGCCGCTCGAAGCGCTCCTCATCAGCGTCACTGTGTTACTCACGCTTCTTGGCACGGGCGTCACAGCATTCGCGTACCTCTGATCTGAGAACACTGGCTCTCAGTTGTCAGCGGCGATCGGATGGGCGCGGGGCATTCTGGCGGCCACCATCGCAATAGGACTGCCGGTACATAGCAGATCACACCATGGGAGGGGAAGGGTGGGTTCTCCCATCCAAGTATCAGGATCGGTGGCCGTGGCCTCGTAAAAGCGTGTTTCATCTGGTGTTTCTGGAGCCTAGACGCCTCACTTCTGCCCGAGTGCGTGCGGTGTTGCCATCTTTCTGGCACTGGGGGAGGGGAATGGTGGAGTCAGTTGCGTCTGTCGCGAGCAACGTCCCCGGAGTTCATGAACGAAAGGACCACAATGTCCAATCTGTATCCCCCGGCTTCCCCCTCGGATGAGCCGTTCGAGTCGAGGAGCGACGCCGAAGCCGGGCCCCTGAGCGACGAAGCGCGGCTCAGAGCCCCCAACCCGACCCCGCTCTTCGACAGCGTCGCCCCCGGTACGCCGCCGCCTGCTCTAACGTCTACGACGCCCAGCGATGGTTCGTCGTCGCGCACGGATGCCGCGAAGCAGCAGGCCTCGGAGGTGAAAGACACTGTGAAGGCTGAGGCGCAGAACGTCGCCGGTACGGCGAAGGCGGAAGCCAAGAATGTGGCGGGTACCGCCAAGGCTGAGGCGAAGAACGTCGCGGGCGAGGCGAAAGTGCAGGCCAAGGATTTGTACCGGCAGACGACTCGGCAGCTGACCGAGCAGGCCTCCCAGCAGCAGGAGCGCGCCGCGTCCGGGCTCAAGTCCCTCAGCGGCGAGTTCCACGACATGGTCGAGAAGTCGGAAGCGCACGGCATCGCCGGTGAACTCGTGCGCCGATCGGCCGAGCTGACGGGAGCTGTCGGCGACTGGCTCGAAGCGCGCGGACCAGGCGAGGTCGTGAACGAGGTCAAGTCCTTCGCTCGCCGCAAGCCCGGCACGTTCATCGCGATCGCGGCCATCACCGGCCTCGTCGCAGGCCGCCTCACCCGGTCTCTCGCGGAAGCCGCGAAGGACGACCACGAGGACGGCAGCACGGCCGCCGCCACCCCGCAGGAGTCCCGGACGCGAGCGACGTTCACCGCCGCAGACACGTACGACACCGCGGACAGCGGGACGACCTCGATCGGCGACGGCGGATCCGGCGCGGTCGGCACCGGGACGCAGGCGGGCCCGCAGATCGGCACTCCCCCGCAACACGGGTCGACCCCGCCCCCGGTGACCGAGCCGAACACGTACGCGTTCGGTGACGACACCCCCGCGTACACGACCGACGACACGCCACTGCACCGAGCAGCCGACGACGACGACACGCTCCCGCCGCGCGGCGCGGGACTCTAAGGGGCGCGCGCATGAGCGACTATCCAGCACCCCCTCCCCACCGCCCCGCGGAACCCGTCGGAGACACCTCCCTCGGTGATCTGATGGGCCGCGTCACCTCCGACATCTCCACCCTCATGCGCCAGGAGGTGGCACTCGCGAAAGCGGAGCTCACCGAATCGGCGAAGAAGACCGGTGCGGGCGCTGGCCTCCTCGGCGGTGGCGGCTACGCGGGCCTCATGGCCGTGTTCTTTCTCTCCGTGGCCGCCTGGTGGGGCCTCGGCTACCTGATCGGCAACGCCTGGTCCGCGGTCGTCGTCGCCGTCATCTGGGGCATCATCGCCGCGACCTTGTTCGCGGTCGGCCGCAGCAAGCTCAAGACGGTGGACGGCGCTCCGCAGACCGTCGACACCCTTAAGCAGATTCCCGACACGCTCAACCCGAACGGAGATCACCGATGACGAACGACCCAGACCAGATCCGCGCTGACATCGAACGCACCCGCTCCAGCCTCGGCAGTGACGTCGACGCCCTCGCCGACAAGGTCAGTCCCTCACACATCGTGGACCGGCAGACAGAGGCAGTGAAGAACAAGCTGGGCAGCGTCCGCGACTCCATCATGGGCGCCCGCGATGACGCTGGCGGTGCCGTCAGCGACGCATCCGACACGGTGGTGCAGAAAGCGAAAGGCAACCCGCTCGCTGTCGGCCTCATCGCGCTCGGAGCCGGCTGGCTCCTGTCCTCCCTTATCCCGGTGAGCGAGAAAGAGAAGGAGGTCGCGTCAAAAGCCAAGGATGTGGCCCAGCCGCTCGTCGACGAGGTGACGGATGCGGCAAAGGGCGTCGCCGCCGAACTCAAAGAACCAGCTACCGACGCTGTGAACGCCGTTCGGGACACTGCCACGAGCGCCGCGGAGAACGTCAAGGGTGAGGCGACGAGCTCCGCGGAGACGGTGAAGTCGGAGGCGAGCTCGTCCACGGAAACCGTCAAGGGCTCCGCCCAGGACGCGAAACACACCGTGCAGCAGCAAGGCTCCTGACCCCGCACTACGCCGAGACGGCGGTGGCCGGGATGCGCATACTGCGCATCCCGGCCGTTGCCCTTTCCACCTCATCTCCGCACGATCCAGAAAGCAGCACGACGATGACAACCGACACCCCACGCGCCAGCGAAAAGCTCACCGCTCCAGACCCGGACGACGCGCGCAAGCCCGACGGCCCCACGGACATCCACAAACGGTCCTGGAAATACGTCGCCGGGAAGACCGTGCGCGAGTTCTCCGCTGACCAATGCACCGACATTGCCGCGTCCCTCACCTACTACGCCGTCCTGGCGCTCTTCCCAGCCCTCATCGCACTGTTCTCGCTCCTCGGCGTCATCGGCCAGGGACAGGCCGCCGCCGACGCGGTCCTCGGCATCGTCGACGAAGCGGCCCCAGGTGGCGCCGCGGACGTGATCCGCGGCCCCATCGAGCAGTTCGCGTCCTCCCCCGCGGCAGGATTCGCGCTCATCACGGGTCTCGCTGTCGCGATCTGGTCCGCATCCGGGTATGTGGGTGCGTTCAGCCGCGGCATGAACCGCATCTACGAGATCGAAGAAGGCCGCCCCTTCTGGAAGCTCAAGCCCCAGCAGCTACTGGTGACCCTCATCGCGATCGTGCTGATCGCGATCGCAGCGATCATTCTGGTGGTTTCCGGCCCCGTGACCGAGGCAATCGGAAGCGCCCTCGGGGTAGGCGAGACCGTCACCACCATCTGGTCCATCGCGAAATGGCCGGTGCTCGCGCTGGTCGTCATCCTGGTCGTTGCGATCCTGTACTACGCGACCCCGAATGCGAAGCAACCCAAGTTCCGGTGGATGAGCATGGGGGCGTTCCTCGCGATCCTCATCCTCGGCATCGCGACCGTCGCGTTTGGGTTCTACGTCGCGAATTTCTCCAACTACGACAAGAACTACGGCTCCCTGGCCGGGGTCATCATCTTCCTGCTGTGGTTGTGGATCGCGAACAACGCACTCCTGTTCGGCGCCGAGTTCGACGCTGAGCTCGAACGAGGCCGACAACTGCAGGCCGGCATCGCCGCCGAAGAAGACATCCAGCTGCCCCCACGAGACACGAAACGCAGCGACAAAGCCGCCAAGAAAGAAGCGGAAGACATCGCCGAAGGACGCCGCATCCGCACCGAAGCGAAGGACACCCAGTAACCGGGGGTCTTCGCAGGCCCCCTGGTGGCGGTTGCCGACTCGTGAGCCGAGGCGCAATCGCCACCCCCATGTTCCACATACCGAGCGGTCTCGCGGGGCGGATGCCCGGCCACAGGACGTATCCCGTGCGACGGCAACGAAGATGGGATCTTCGTCGTAACTGCGGGTTGCCCACAGTCCTGTTCTCCCCGGCAGCGTGGTGGTTCGTGATGGAGTCTCCGTGCGTAGAGTGCGTTGAGGCCAGGAGCTGGTCTGGCTGTCCATCGACACGCAGACGAGAGGGGGGCGAGTGGGAATGCACGCTGACTGGGTGTGTGTGGTTCTGTTCGCCACGCCGTTGCTGAACCGTCCCAGGTTCTGTGCCGCTTCTATGCGGGGATCGGCTCTCTGTTGAGAGTCGCGTAGTGGGCCGCCTCGTATTCTTGGGGGCTGACCATTCCGAGGCTACCGTGGAGCCTTCGGTGGTTGTACCAATCGACCCAGCCGGCGGTGGCGAATTCGACGTCCGCGGCCGTTTTGTACGCACCGTCGTGGAACACGGTCGTGCGGATGCACTCGGCTTTGTAGAGGCCGTTGATGGTCTCCATGAGTGCATTATCGTACGCGTCGCCGACGGTCCCGATCGAGGGAGCGATGCCCTCGATCGCGAGGTGCTCGGTAAGGCGAACAGACGTGTACTGACCGGACTCAACCGGTGGTTGCAACACCGAGTTGTTGGAGCAAGAGTAGCTGCTCGTTGAGTGCTTCCGCGGGTGTCTTCCAATCGAGTGATTTGCGGGGGCGTGTGTTGAGCGCGTGAGCGACGGCATCGATGTCCTCGGCATCCCAGCGGGAGAGGTCGGTGCCTTTCGGGAAGTACTGGCGCAGCAGCCCGTTGGTGTTTTCGTTCGTGCCGCGTTGCCATGGAGATTGTGGGTCGGCGAAGAACACGGGGATGCCCGTCTCGACGCGGAACTGCGCGTGCGCGGACATTTCTTTGCCGCGATCCCAGGTCAGCGAGCGTGTCAGTTGCGCGGGCAGCCTGGACATCGTGGTTGCGAGGGCGTTCTTCATCGTGAGCGCCCCGTAGCCGGCCAGCGCCGGGCCGTTCTTCGGTGTCGCCTTGTGTTGGTAGCCTTCCTCGCGAGGCAGATGAACGAGCAACGTGTATCGAGTCTTGCGTTCGACGACGGTGCCCACGGCCGATCGCTCGAGCCCGATCACCAGATCGCCCTCCCAGTGCCCTGGAACGGCGCGATCTTCTACTTCTGCCGGGCGCTCGCTGATGAGGGTCTCGGGTGTGACGTGCGCCCAGGTCTTTCGCCGTGATCGCTCCCGTGGGACGCGCAGCGCCCGTCCGGTGCGTAAGCACCACACGAGCTCGCGCTTGAGCGCGCCGCGCCCCTCGATGTAGAGCGACTGATAGATCGCTTCGGGACTGATGCGCATGGACTCATCATCCGGGAAATCGATCTTCAGGCGGTGCGAGATCTGCTCCGGACTCCATGCCCATGACCACGCTCGGTCCTTGCGGTGCGGCTTGCCTCGGCCCGTGAACCGTGGCGGCTCGGGCCCCGTGACGACCGTGCCATCCGGGCGAGTGATTTTTCCCGAGAGGCGGTCCTCGACGTAGGCGCGCAATCGCGGGAATGCAACAAGCTTCGCGACTTTCGGTCGCTTCGCGGTCAGGTCAGCTTTCCATTGGGCGACCGAGGCCCGGTACTCCACTTTCCCGCCCCGTGTCGCGGCGTTGCGTCGCAGCTCACGAGAGATGGTTCCCGCGTCACGACCGATCGAGCGTGCGATCTCACGCACGCCTTTGCCTTGCGCTTTTAGCAGCGCGATTTCCTCACGCTCCGCGAAGGAGAGGTAGCGGCCTGTTGGCTGCTGGGTGATGTCGAACGGTGCCATGCCGCCAGCGTGACGGAACCAGCGGGCGCCGACTGCGGGCGCCACGCCGACAAGAAGAGCTGCTTCCTCCGCCAACAATCCCGCCGCCATGTGTCCCCAGAACGCCGCCTCGACCGGCCGCTGGAACTTGGGATGCCCGGGAGACCGAAGCTTCGGTCGAATCGCCTTGTCTGCTGCTTGCTGTCGTCGAACCATCGAACACCTCCGGATGAGGGTGTTGCGACGACCGATTGAATCCGCCCTGAGAGCCAGCATCGGAGTGATGAATCAGTTGCTGCGGCCCGACGGGGTGGCCTTGTCGTTCGCGTTCCCAGAGCGCCAACCGCAGCGGCGTCAGAACGAGATCGACGTGTTTCCCGGTCTGCGCGTGCCAGGCGACGATGCGCTGCGAGAACACGTCCAGGATGAACGCGACGTACACCCAACCGGCCCACGTGCGCACGTAGGTGAAGTCGGTCACCCACGTGTGGTCAGGGCGGGGAGCGGTGAAGTCGCGGTTGAGGAGATCTCCCGCACGGATGCCGTCCTTGGCCTGGATCGTGGTCCGGGTCGATTTCGCGCGCGTCACACCTTCGAGGCCCAGTGAACGCATGGCCCGGTCGACCGCGCCGCGCGAAGCGTCGGCGATCGCGGAGCGACGGATTAGGGCGGTCATCTTCTTCCGCCCGTACAGGCCTTCCGGAGTCAGCTTCCGACGTCTCGTCCCGCTCGCGTCGGCGCTGGTCTTCCACGCGGCGTCCCCGACCGCGTCCTCGACGATGGCGTCGGTGACGGTTCGCGGCGAGACGCGCCCCTGCTTCCAGGCTCGGTAGGTGCGCGCGGCGATCTGCACGCCCTGCTCTCGCAGGACGCGCACGATCGACTCGACCGCGAGCCCCTCGGCGCGGAGCTGATCGACGAAGGCCATAATCAGCGGTTGCGGGGGTCGAGTTCCCCCACGAAGAAAGTCGTCGCCGCTTTCAGGACCGCGACGTCGTCTCTGAGCTGTTTGTTCTCCGCCTTCAGGCGGCGGATCTCCGCATGCTCATCGCTGGTCGGACCGTCACGGTCACCGGCATCGATCTCGGCTTGCAGCACCCACCGCCGCAGGGACTCCGGGCCTACACCTTCCTGCCGGGCTATGGCCGCGATCGCTTTCGCTCTCGACGGATACTCACTGCCGTGCTCCCGCACGAGCCGCACTGCTCGCTCACGCAGCGCGGGATCAATCTTCTTTGGCATGACGCCATCCTTTCAACTCGAAAGGAAACGGCACCAAACCTAGGACGGTTCGTCCCAATCCCGGTCGGAGAACGTTCGCTTCTTCCAGGCATAGAACGCCTGTTTCGTGAACCCCAGAACCCGGCAGGCCACCGCGACAGCGATCCCGTCAGCGGCAAGGTCAAGGACCAGCGGGAACATCATTTTGGGCCGACCTCGCGCGAAGCGAAGTACGCCAACGCCCGCCGCATCACCTCCGCCTCCTGCTCGAGAAGGCGATTGCGACGCTTCAGATCACGCATCTCAGTCGACTCGGCCGAGGCGACACCGAGCTTGACCCCGTCCTCGATATCGGCCTTCTTCATCCAGTTCGTGATCGAGTTCTCCGATATCCCGAAGTCTTTCGCGATCTGCGCGAGGGGTGCCTCTCCCTTGCGCGCGACGGCGACGACATCCCGGCGGAACTCCTCCGGATACGGCTTTGGCATGACTGCCATCCATCCAGCAGCGACCATCGGTCACCACACATCAGGAGTCAACCGAACCCTCAGCAGTCCCTTGACCGAAAACGTCATGGTGTGGCTTCGCGATGGTGAGCTGCACGCTCGCTACGACGACCGTGTCTGGATTGGGAGACAGGGCGAAGTCCTGTGGCTACCAGCGGGCGCAGTGGTAGAGCAGGTACCGCGCGCGGCGGTATCACTGAGCATCCTCTGCACCGATTGTGTGCGGCTGGAGCGCCCGCAACGGGCGCGATTCTCCCGCGTCCGGGACGAATGGCTGCTGTGGGCATTGGCGAGCACGAGCACCCTCGTGCGCCCCGCTTACCACCACGGCTTCCACCCTCGACTGGAGTGGCCGTTGCACGCTCACGTCATCGACGCCTTTGAGACGCAGGTAGCCGTCGATCGTGCACGCTCCGTGCCCATGCCTGAACATGCCGCGGCGCGGGCGGTGGCAACGCGCTTTCTTCAGACGCTCGGGACGTCAGCCGAGGCTGCCCACAACGACTTGGCAGCAGAGGTGCGCGCCGCGTTCCAGCACGACACCGGGCTCTCGGTCACCCAGTGGCAACTTGCGGCCAGGATGCGGATAGCGCGCAAGCTACTCCACGAGGGCGCCTCGGCGAGCAGCGTCAGCTCGAGGGTCGGGTACACCATGCTGTCGAACTTCAGTCGCGCCTTCAGTCGCTTCCACGGCATCGGACCGCGAGAGTTCCAGGCACTGGAGTGCGCGGACGACCGCCTGCTCTTCGCCTGATCCCCGCGCGACTGACGCACCCTTGCGGCGCTGCGCCTCGTTAGAGCGAAGGGCAGCCCAGGAAGCTGTTCGTCACGCCTGCGGTGGCTGGTCGGGGCGGCGGTTCCGACCGCGGATCTCACGACTGAGCTGCCAACCGCCGACCGCGACCAGGGCGAAGCCAACGACGAGGGTGCCGACGCGCACCCACCACTCCATGTCAGGGAACAGCGTCATCGGTCAGGCGAAGATGAACGTCGCACCAACGAAGTACCAGATCGCGATCGGTGTCTGCGTGTCCTCGTTCGCAGCCATGTGCCGATGGTAACCGCTGAGCCAGTGGAGCTCCCGACGCGCGGATGGCTCCTGTGCCTCGACTTGCCCGCGGGATCTGAGGACGAGGACACTCGCCAGAGAAAGCGTGCCGCGACGCCGGAGACGGAGCGGCCCGCGTCTCTCCCCGCCGAAGAGCCTGGACCAGAAGCCCGACTAGTGCGGCACTGTCCCGCTTCGCCACCTCAGCCAAATGGCATCTGTGCCAGGCCACGGGGCCGGCGTCGCGTCGAAGCCCTCACGCTCATAGAAGCCGCGCACGCGTTCGTTCCCTGGCTCGTACTCCGTCAGGAGGTCACTGCCGTGAGCCACGGCCCGAACCTTCGCCGAGCCGACCAGGGCATGCCCGGTGCCCTGGTGCTGCTGATCAGGCACGACGTACAGCTTCCACATCACGAGATCTGGGCCGAGCTCTTCGACGTGGGTCATGCCAACAATGACGTCTGCTGACTCCGCGACATCAATGCACCCCCTCTGGATCGCATCTGTGATCGCGTCAGAGTTCCAGTAGTTGTCGAGTCCGGCCAAGACGTACTCAGCACCCATCTCAGGTCCGTAGGTGGCGGGCCAGGTGGCGTGCCCGACGAACCTGACGGCATGCACGTCTTCCGGCAGCGCCAAGCGAACCCTGATTGTCATGGCCGCAGTCTGCACGACTCGTCAGAGCCGCGTCCAGGAGAGCTGCGCTTCGTGCCCGGATCGGCTGCCTCCACCGGATCGGGCCTCGCGCCGTCACATGCCGGCTGAGGGCGACTGAGTCATCATCCACGGGCACCTTCCTGAGCTGCTCCGACACATCCGCGCGCGTGCGGGCGCCCATGAAACCTCAAGTCCCAGCTTCACGCTGCGATCCGGGCGTGCTTACTGAGGGCTCATCTGGGCGCAGCAGCTCTCGGAGCCGCAAACGGGCACGCTGGTAGCGACCTCGAGCTGTCGACTCCCTGATCCCGAGGATCGTGGCGGCCTGGGGCAGGGTGAAGCCATCCCAGAGGATCAGGCGCACGAGCTCGCTCTGCTCGGACGGTAGGCAGTCGAGCGTCTCGCGTGCCTTGAGCGTCTCGGTATCGGTCGCGGGGCTGGGTTGCTCCTCGAGGCGCTGACGAAGCTTGAGGGTCAGGGACGCGTGGCGAGCTGAACCGCGGATCGAATTGCTGAGGATGCGGCGTGCGACTCCGAAGAGTCACATCCGAGCCTGCTCGGGATCGGAGGGCATGTGGTCGATGCGCCTCCATGCCACGACGAACGTCTCGCTGAGCAGATCGGCGGCGTCGGCCGGGATGCTTACGCGCCTCCCGAAGTAACTGAGCAGGTCAGCCGCGTTCGCATCGTGGAGTGCTTCGAGCTTCACCTCCCGGTGATCGCGTCCACGTCTGCGGATCACGCGGCACCCCCGGGCGTCTCGGCTCCGCACTCGCCTGCCATCTCGAGGGACACTCCCCCGTCGAGATAACCGGCCTCCTCGAACACCCGCATCATCTCGTCACCCATGAGCGAGCTGACAACCACGCCGTGGTCCGCATCGGGGACGTCCGTCAAGGCTCCTCCTCCACCTCCGGTTCGCTCCTCCGAGGCCTCGCGCTCGGCCTGCTCCGCTCTCAAGGCGGCTCCGATATCTTCGGGGCTGATCGACGCGACGACCGGACCCCAGTCGTAGTCGGCCAGGAACTCGCGCGCCTCCTCGGTGCGGCCGTCTACCTCGGTGTCGGAGAGTCCTCCGCCGTATTCGGGAACAACGCGAGCGACGACAGCGCAGAACCCGATCTCGCTCCCAGCGTCGAGTTCGAACGTGCGCTGCACGGAGGCGTCCGGCACCCACCCGACCCAGCCCAGCAGCGTCGGCCCGGCAACCGCAGCCGTCGTGCCCACGCCCACGAGTCCGACGGTGAGGATCGCGGCTCCGAGCCCCGTGCGTAACCGCGAGCGGGGTGGCCGTCGCTCGGTCGCGACTGCGCGCGCGATCAAGCGCGCCTCCGTTGCATTCTTGGGGTCCGATCCCAGCGCCGGCGGCGCGCTTCGGCGCATCAGATCGTCGATCTCATCCATGTCGGCCATGTCGTCCCTCCTCAGTGGCTGCCCTTCACTACGAATATGTCCGGATGCGCCCCATTCTTAACGCGGCAAGCAAAACTCCTCGCTGAGTGTCCCGACGAGGCTCACGGGGCGGTGAGCGACCCGTGACACTTCCCGATCCACCAGATAAGTCACCCGCACGCGAGGGTTGTGAAATTCTCTGCGCTCGTCGTCACGGACGGCTAGCTCGGGATGAGCGTCCCTTGGTGATACCGGAGGGTGGGACCTCGCGTGTCGCAGAGCGACACATGCCGACTGTCCTGGCCGGGCTCGTGGATCACGTAGTTGACGAGCACAAGCTCCTCACTCACACGATTGAAGAGCCACTCGGATGTGCGTGGACGCGGGCGCTCCTCCTCGAGTTCCAGGGCCGCCACCGACTCCGCATAGGTCCAACGACGCCCGGATCGTCCGACCTCCGCGAAGTCCGCGGAGAGCAACAAGGACGTTTGGGCGGAGTCCGCCCGAACAGACGATGAGAGCAGCGCGAGTTCAACGTTCTTGATGTCCGCGAAGCATTCGCTCTCCGTCTCCCACATAGAGCGACCCTATCGACGCGTCAGCTCGTCGGAATGAGCCACGGCTGACGTAGCGGTCTTCGCATCCGCCCGAGCTATCTGGAACAAGCTGAGCAGGCCCAGCACGACCACGGCGGGGATGCTCAGCACCAGCAAGAGCAATCCCCCGTACCGGGCGCCGAGCGCAACTTCCGAGAGCCATTCGGTACCGAAGCTCGGGTCGAGACGCGAGACGTGTCCGTAGCCGGCGCCCACGGCGACTCCGATGGCGCCGAGCAGGAAGAAGCCAGCCGAGATCAAGAATGCTCTCTTCATGCCGCGAGTCTGGCACGAGCTACCGACTTAGCCTCCCTGTGCGAGCCAGTCATGCCTCGTCATGCCTCGTCATGCCTCATCGATGATGACTTCCCAGAGCCCGAAGCTCATAAAACCAGCGGCCCGCGCGAGCGCAACGGACGCGAAGTTGTCCACCTGGCAGCGGTACTGCGGCTCGTACCCCAGCGCCAGAGCGGCCGAGCTCGCTGCTCGGACCGTCGTGCGACCGAGGCCTCGACCGCGGAATTCGGGAAGCGTGATCACGCCGAGGTCAGCCAGCCGAGTGCCGTCCCATGGGTACATGCTCACGGCGGATGCGAGCCTGTCACCGATGAAGGTGCCGAACACGAGCCAGTGGTCGAGTTCGACGAACGCCTCGTCGAGATCAGCCTCGGGCGCCGCAGCGACCAACTCTTCGAAGGCGGCAGCGTCCGCCTCCGTCAGCTGCCGCGTTCCGTGGCGGGGCCCCTCGCCACGAAGCGCGGCCTGCTCGTCGAGCGTCAGATAGAAGAGGTGATCCGGGCTGTTCAGCGTTACGCCGGCACGATCGAGAACACCCCCGAGCGTTGCATCGTCGATGCGATGCCCATCGGCAAGCTCGAGTTCACGGGCGCGTGCTGGCGTCAGCGAGACGAGCACCGGACCCGCCTCCACACGCAGACGAGCACCGGATCGGTTCTCGGGCAGTGAGGGGTCGACCACAACGAAAGCCAGGTCGCTGACGCCCGCATCCAGCGCAGCCGGCATCCACTGGTCGGTCACGAACGAGGAGAACACGGCATTCATACTGCCCGACACTGGGGAGGACTGCGCCAGTGGTGCTGATCACTCGACAACAACTGCCCCGTCACCGGCGTCTTCCAGCGTCGATACACAGCGCGAGATCTACGATCGAACCCTCCACGACGCAGCCCGCCGACGCGACCCGACGGCCATCCAGGCCACAAGACCGACAAATCCGGCGAGGAACACCCCGCTGATGGCGACGCGCACACCGGGAGCCAATCCCCACAGCTGCACGGAGGGGTCGATCAGCCCGAAGGCGCCGCTCAGGAACATGAACCCCGCGCCGGCCCCGAGCAGCCCCGCGACGGCGACGATCGGCCAGAGCATCCGACGCGTCCACGAACGCGGGACGAGCTGGTCTGCGTAGTGCTGTGGCGAGCCGAATGAGTCACGCGGATCCTCCCCAGATTCTGCGAGGTGACTCCTGACCTCACGGACGATGCGCTCGATGGCCTCGTTCGGGACGTCGCGCAGCTCGAGCTCCTCCGCCAGCTCAGCACCGTAGTCGTCGTGCTCCGTGCGGATCATGATGTCTCCTTCTCGAGGTCAAGAGGCTTCCCGTCGGCGAAAAGCGCCGACGTCTTCGTCGTGAAATCTGCCCAGGCGGACCGATGCTCATCGAGCAGACGCCTGCCCGACTCAGCGATCGAGTAGTACTTGCGACCCGGCCCTCCATCGCCCTCTTGCCACGTCGACGCGAGGGTGCCGTCCTGCTCGAGGCGCGCCAGCAGCGGGTACAGCGTGCTGCCCTTGATCGCGCCGAACCCTGCCGCTCCAAGTCGTTGCGCGATCAAGTAGCCGTAGGCGTCTTCGTCGCTCACGAGAGCGAGCACGGCACTGGGAAGCGCGGCTCGCACCCACTCGCTGGGCCAGTTGGTCGATTCCATGACTAGATCATGGCACGGACTAGTACGAATCTCTACCTAGCAGCGGGAGGATCGGTTCGTGCTCCAGAGGCTCGAGGAAAACCCATCGCAACGGCGGTCGGACGAGAGCTCGCCCCGCAGCGTGACCGCCGCAAGCATGCAGCAGACCTCCGAGCTGATCGGAGCCCGACTTTCCACGAGCCGTCATCTTGAGCTCGGTGCCGGGTCGCCGCTACTGCTGCGCACCACGAGTTTCGTCGGCAGGATGCGGTGCTCGCCAGTCCGTGGCGCCTCCCCTTCGGCGGTCGGATCCACTCGCCCCACCACCATCTCGACGGCGGTGGAGGCGAGCTGTGCCGGGTCCTGGGCGAGGCTCGTGAGCTGCAGGTACGGCAGCTCGGCCTGCTCTGAGTTGTCAAAGCCGACAACCGCGAGGTCCTCAGGGATGCGCTTGCCGAGGAGCCGCGCCTGCGCGACTACCCCCTGCGCGCTGCGGTCGTTGAAGGCGATCACGGCGGTGGCGTCCGGGTGGTGCTTGAGCGCGTCCTCAATCACCTTCGCGCCGGCTGCTTCCGACGCTCCTCCCGCGACGACCGCGACCTCGTCACCGAGCCCGGCCGCGGTCGTTGCCTCGAGGAACGTCGCCGTGCGCACCTCGTCGCCAGAAACGCCGGGCGCCCCGAGGTACAGGATGCGCGTATGCCCGCGCTCTCGAAGGTGCTGAACGGCGAGCTCGGTGCCTCGGGCGTCGTCCATGGAGACGCTGTCGAACCTCGCCGACGAGTACTGGCTGGCCACCGTGACAACCGGGACCTCGTCGGCGATGCGTTCGAGCTCCTCCTCTGCCAGCGACGCGCCAAGCAGCACAAGCCCCTCGACTCGCTCGCCGAGGAGCGCCTCGATCGCGTCCGCTTCGCCTCGACGCCTCGTGACCGCGGCGAGCGACACGTTGTAGCCGGCTTCCCGCGCCGCGAGCTGCAGCTCGTCGATGAGCTCGCCGTGGAACGGCTGCGCGGCGTGGAAGACGATGCCGATGAGGCGCGACCGACCCTGTTTGAGCATCCGCGCCCGCTCGTCGCGGCGGTAGCCGAGGCGGGACGCGACCTCGAGAACGTGCGCGCGTGACTCCGGGCTCGCGCCCGGCACGTCGCGCATGACGATCGAGACGAGCGGCTGCGAGACGCCGGCCGCGTCGGCGACGTCGCGCATCGTGACGCGCTTGCCGCCGCCCGGTCGCACCGGGCGGCGGGCGTCTCGTGCGTCAGCGTCGCTCATACACCGATGCTAAAGGCCTCCCGGAACCTCCGCAGCGCGAGGTCGGAGTCGGCGGACGCAAACGCCTCCATCGCAACAACCCCCGTGTAGCCGAGTTCGTCGAGCGCCCGCGCGACCCGCGGGTAGTGGATCTCACCCGTACCCGGCTCGCAACGACCCGGCACGTCCGCCACTTGGATCTCACCGATGTACGGCAGCGCGCGGCCGCACAGGTCGACGAGGTCACCCTCGCCGATTTGCGCGTGGTAGAGGTCGAGGTTCAGCCGGAGGTGCGGGCTGTCGACGGCCGCGACGAGCGCGATCGTGTCGCTCGCCCGGTTGAATGGCACGCCGGGGTGGTCGACGGCGTGATTCAGGTTCTCGAGCGTGAAGACCTTGCCGTACTCCTCACCGAGCTTCGCGAGGCGCTCGAGCGTGCGCAGCGCCGCCAGCCAGTCGGCGGGGGTCGTGTGCGCGCTCGGGCGCACCGGCAGGCCGTTGTTGTCGAGGCCCGTGCCGTGGATCACGAGGCGCGGCACGTTCAGCACCTGCGCCGCCTCAAGCGACTCGCGCGCGGTGGCGACGATCGCGTCGGCCCCGTCCGGGTCGATGAGCTCGCCGCGGATGTACCCAGACATCGAGCCGAACGTCGCGCCGGTCGCGACCAGCGATTCCAGGTCTTTCTCCCACCAGCGCCAGATCTCGACCTCGAACCCGGCCTCGTCGATGCGCCGCACGCGCTCCTCGAACGGGAGGTCGAGGAAGAGCATCTCCGCGCAGGCGGCGAGCACAAACGGTGAGGCCGCGGAGCTGCCAGCGTCCGTACCCGCAACTGCCGCGCTCATCGGACGACCTCAGACGGTGCGCCGGTCTTGACCGACTCGATGCAGGCGAGCGCGATGACCATGGCCTCGAGCGCGGCTTCCGTGCCGGGGCGCGGGCTCTCGACGCCGGCGACCGCGTTGACGAACGCCTGCAGCTCGCCCGTGTAGGCGGCGCGCATGAGCTGCGTGTCGGCGCGCACGGTGTCGAAGGATGCGCCGGCCGCGCCGTAGAGGCGGAGGCTCGACGCCGCGAGCTCACCAGCCGTGGCCATGCCGGCACTGCCGAAGACCTCGGCGCGAGTGTCGTAGCCGTAGGCGGCCGAGAAGTTCGCCTCAGCTGTGGCGATGGCGCCGTTGTCGTAGCGGATCGTGACGACCGAGGTGTCGAGCAGGCCCTTGTCCTTGAAGTCCGGAGCGACAAGCGCATCCGCGACCGCGTAGACCGAAGTCGCTCGGGCGCCCGGGTTGAAGAAGTTGAGGGTGTCGAAGTCGTGGATGAGCGTCTCGAGGAAGATCGTGAACGGCGGGATCGCGGCGGGGTTCGCGAGGCCCGGGTCGCGGGTCACCGAACGGAGCAGCTGCGGCGTGCCGAGGGCTCCCGCATCGAGGGCGGAGCGCAGCTCGGGGAAGCCGTTCGCGTAGCGGCGGTTGAAGCCGACCTGGAAGACGACGTCGTGGCGCTCGACGGCGGCCTCGACGCGGCGCAGCTCCTCGAGCGAGACGCCGGTCGGCTTCTCGCAGAAGATCGCCTTCCCGGCCGCTGCCGCCTGCTCGACAAGCGCGGTGTGGAAGCGGGGCGGGGCTGTGATGACGACCGCGTCGAGGTCGGGACGGGCGAGGAGCTCGGCGATGTCCGTGTAGGACTGCTCGACGCCAAGCGACTCGGCCAGCTTCGCCGCGGCGCCCTCGACGGGGTCGGCGATGGCGATGAGCTCGGCGTTCGGGATGTCGCGGGCGATGAGCGTTGCGTGGTTGCTGCCGATGCGGCCGGCACCGATGAGGGCGACGCGGATGAGGGGGTTCGTGGTCATGGTGTTTCTCCTGGGGACGGCCGTGCCGACACGACACTGTGCTGCTGGGTGCGCCCAGCAGGGTCAGCCTATTACGTACTAGCGCTCGGCGTCTAGTACGTATAAGGTTGCGTCCAGTCAGCCACCGCGACACGGGCCGCATCCCTGAAACCAGGGCCGCTTCAAGCGCCAGAGCCAGCCGCGACCAGCCGAGACAAAGGAGTTCTCATCACTTCCACCCATGGGGCATCCGCGTCAGAGACGACACTGCCCAAACTCACCCCAGGCCCGTACCGCAAGCGACTCGGGCTCATCTCGATCGTCGCGTGCTTCGGCGGGTTGCTCTTCGGTTACGACACGGGCGTCATCAACGGCGCGCTGCGCCCCATGGCCGCCGAGATTGGCCTCGACGCGTTCACGGAGGGCGTCGTCACGAGCTCGCTCGTCTTCGCAGCGGCGTTTGGCGCCCTCTTCGGCGGTCGCATTTCCGATGCCATCGGCCGCCGCCGCACGATCATCATCCTCGCCGTCCTGTTCTTCCTCGGCACGGTTGTCGTTGTCGCGTCGCCAAACTTCGCGCTGCTCGTTGTGGGACGCATCATGCTTGGCCTTGCCGTCGGCGGTGCATCCACCGTTGTGCCCGTCTACCTCGCGGAGCTTGCCCCGTTTGAGATCCGCGGGTCGATCACGGGCCGCAACGAAGTTGCCATCGTCACGGGCCAGCTGTCGGCGTTTGTGATCAACGCGATCCTCGGCAACACCCTCGGCCACGTTGACGGCGTCTGGCGCATCATGTTTGCGGTCTGCGCGATCCCCGCGATCTGCCTGTTCTTCGGGATGCTCCGCATGCCCGAGTCGCCACGCTGGCTTGTCGAGAAGGGACGCCACGCTGACGCACTGGCCGTGCTCAAGACGGTGCGGTCTGAGGAGCGCGCGATCGCCGAGCTCGGCGAAGTTGAGCAGGTCGCCCACGAGGAGCAGACCGCGGCAAAGGTTGGCCTCGGAGCCGTTCTGACAAACAAGTGGCTCATCCGCATCCTGCTCATCGGCATTGGTGTGTCGATGATGCAGCAGCTCACCGGCATCAACTCGATCATGTACTACGGCCAGGTTGTGCTCATCGAGTCTGGCTTCGAAGCGGATGCGGCGCTCATCGCCAACATCGCGCCCGGCGTTGTTGCGGTCATCGGTGGGTTCATCGCGCTTTCCATGATGGACCGCGTCGACCGTCGGAAGACGTTTGCGATCGGCCTCACGCTGACCACAACGTGCCACCTGCTCATCGGCGCGGCCTCGCTGCTGCTGCCCGTTGGCAACCCGGCCCGCCCGTTTGTGATTCTGATTCTGGTCGTCGCGTTTGTCGCGTCCATGCAGACGTTCTTGAACGTCGCCGTCTGGGTGTACCTCGCCGAGATCTTCCCGCTGCACATGCGTGGGCTTGGCATCGGCGTCTCGGTATTCTTCGGCTGGATGACCAACGGCTTCCTCGCCCTCTACTTCCCGAGCCTCATCGCCGGAATGGGCATCAGCGGGGTCTTCTTTCTCTTCGCCGGCATCGGCGCGGTCGCGCTCCTCTTCACGATCACCCAGGTTCCGGAGACCCGCGGCGTGACCCTCGAAAAGCTCGAGGTTGGCGTCACGACGGGAGCCATCCACGTGCTTGGCAAGAACCGCTAAGCACCCCACAAACTCGACCGCTTCTGCGAGCGGTCGACCAGCCCGTAGGATCGGCACAGACTTGGACATCATTGCCCGATCCCACGGGCTTCTTTACGAGGCGGATGCACCCAGCCTGCGCTAGCGCAGGTCGGGCAGCACGATCGTCTTGAGGCCTTCACCACGCTCGGCCGCCTGGAGCGCAGAGGCGAAGTCAGACAGCGCGACTCGCTTCGTGATGAGCGGGACAAGCTCGATGCGGCCCTGCTCGATCAATCTCATGGCCGACGTCCATGACTTCGGAGTGGAAGCGAAGCCACTGCTGACGCTGAGCTCCTTGTAGAGGACCTGATCGAACGGGAGCTGCACATCCTTTCCGAAGATACCGACCTGCACGTAGCGACCTCCTCGTCGCGCTGCTGCGAGCGCAGCTGAGGCGCCCGGGCCGCTTCCCGAGCACTCCAGAACGACGTCGAAGGCTTCGTCCTGAACAGGCGACGTCGTGACGTTCAGCCCCAGCCCCTCGGCAACCGCCAGGCGATCGCTGTCACGTTCGAGACCGGCGACTGTAACGACTCCGCCCATCGCCTTGGCGACCTGGCCAGCAAGCTGCCCCATGGCTCCCGGGCCGGTCACGAGGACTCGGTCGCCGACTTGGATCACAGCAGGATCCAGCAAGCACTGCGTCACGCAGGCGAGCGGTTCCGCGAGCGCCCCGGCCTCGGCGGGGAGCCAATCAGGGAGGGCGTGAAGGTTGCGTGCGGGAAGCACCACGAACTCCGCGAAGCCACCATTCTCATACGAGCCGAGCGAACGCCGCTGCGGGCAGAGGTTGCGACGCCCCTCCCTGCACCAGCGGCAGGCTTCGCACACAGAGAAGTAGGTCTCGCAGGCGACCGCGCGCCCCAGCCACACCTCGTCGACACCTTCGCCGACGGTGTCGACGATGCCGGCGATCTCGTGACCCATCACGACGGGAGCCTCATGCGCGTATTGGTCGTGGGCGACGTGCACGTCCGTGCCGCAGATCCCGGTCGCAGTCACACGGACACGCACAAGCCCCTCGTCCACGGCCGGCACCGATACGTCTGAAACCCGGACGGCCTCAGCACCAGCTCCTGTCTTGACGACAGCGCGCATGCGAGCCTCGGTCTGCTGGAGAGTACTGGTCATCGGAGGGGCTCCTCAATCGAGAAAGTGCTTGGAAGTGGGGTGGTGCTCACAGGGCATTCGCGATGTCCCGAGCCACGCTGACCGTCGTGCCGCGACCCCCGCAGTCGGGAGTCAGCCGCTCGGCCGTCGCTGTCACTCGCGAGATCGCCGAGATCAGGTCATCGGCCGCGACTTTTTCACCGAGGTGTTCCAGCATCTGCGCCGCTGCCCAGATCGTCGCGATCGGGTTCGCAAGGCCTTTCCCTGCGATATCCGGCGCGGACCCGTGCACGGGCTCGAACATCGAGGGCACGCCGCCAAGCGGGTTGATGTTCGCCGACGCGGCGAAGCCCAGACCGCCCTGAATCGCGGCCCCGATGTCAGTCAGGATGTCGCCGAACAGGTTCGAGGCCACGACGACGTCGAGCGTCTCAGGGTGCGTGATCATCCGGGCCGCGATCGCGTCGACGTGGTAGCTGGTCACCTCGACGTCCGGGTACTCGGCGGCGAGCTCTCGGGTCACGTCGTCCCAGAAGACCATCGAGTACTGCTGCGCGTTCGACTTGGTGACGGATGCGAGGCGTCCGGATCGAGTCCTGGCTTGCTCGAAGCCGTACCGAAGGATCCGCTCGACCGACTTGCGCGTGAAGATCGCAGTTTCGACGGCCACCTCCGAGGAGTCCCCGACGTGCACGCGGCCGCCAGCGCCCGAGTACTCCCCCTCCGTGTTCTCGCGGATACACAGTATGTCGAACTCGCTCTTGCGCAGCGGACCGGTGATCCCCGGCAGGAGCCGGTGCGGTCGCATGTTGACGTACAGATCGAAGCCTTTGCGGATGGGGAGCAGGAGACCATGCAGGGAGACGTTGTCGGGAACGCGCGCGGGCCAGCCGACAGCACCGAGCAGGATCGCGTCGTGCGGCCGCAGCTGCTCGAGACCGTCCTCCGGCATCATCGAGCCGGTCACCTCGTAGCGCTCACACGACCAATCGAACGCCGTGGTTGAGATCTGGAACCCGCGCTTGTCGGCGACAGCCCGGAGGGGCTCGAGCGCGGCCTCTACGACATCGACGCCGATGCCGTCTCCGGGAATGAGCGCGACTGAGTATGTGTGCATCAAGATCTTCTCTCCGTCGGATTGCGTTGGCCTACGCCATTCGGCGTAGGCCAACGTGGAGGCTAGCTGCCGAGAGTGTCGACGTTCTCCTTGGTGATCCAGGTTGCTTCTGTGAGAACTTCCGACTCAACCTGCTCACCGTTGATGACCTTCACGATCGTCTCCACGCCGAGCTCGCCGATCCCGGCGGTGTCCTGCGAGACCGTACCGGCGAGCGATCCGTCGTTGATCGCGGCGACACCATCCGCTGTCGCGTCGATACCGAAGACAGGGATCTCACCCGTCTTTCCCGCGTTGGTCACCGCCTGCGCAGCTCCGACTGCCATTCCATCGTTCTGCGCGACGATCCCCTTGAGCGCTGTCCCCGTGGACAGCCAGTTCTCGGTGAGTTCGAGGGCCTCGGCCGTCACCCAGTTGCCCGTCTGCTCGAAAGCGATGGTCACGCCGGGGTTCTTCTCGAGCGCCAGGTCATAGCCGGCCTTGCGTGCGAGCTGCGCGTCGCTGCCCATGGGCCCGTACAGGAGGGCGATCTCGCCAGAGCCTCCGATCGCCTCGATAGCCTCGGTCATCTGCAGCTCTCCGGCTTTTTCCTCGTCGCCGCCGACGTACGCGGCCGCGAGAGACTGGTCCTGCGCCTGCTGCACGATCGTGGCGATGGGAATACCTGCATCGTTCGCGGCGATCAGCCCTGGGACGACGCCGTCCTTGGAGACGGGTTCGACGAGGATCCCGGCGTAGCCCTGAGAGACAGCCTGCTCAATCTGGCCGACCTGCGTGGACGCGTCCTGGGCGCCATCGAACACCACAACCTCGTAGCCGAGCTCCTCGCCCTTCGCTTGAGCGGCCTCCGCTACGGTCTTCACGAACTCGTTGGACATGTGGCTCATCGCCAGTGCGATTCGGCCGTTCTCTCCTCCGCCTGCACCATCCCCGCTCTCACCTGTGTTCGCACATCCGGTCAAAAGAAGCGCACTCGCGGCTGCCATAGCCACCGAGAAGCGCAGTACTCGCTGCTTGTTCATTGTTGATCCTTTCTGGGCCCGCGGATGCGGGTGGTCGGTGCGGATGGCCTCGTGATCTCGCGAGGTCACTTCCGCCTTGTCTTGACGTCGATGAGCACTGCGAGCACGATGATCGCGCCCTTGATGAGCATCTGCGCGTTCGAATCGATGCCGAGGATGTCGAGGCCGTTGGCAATGACGGCGATCATGAGGGCACCGATGACAACGCCTGTTGCTCGCCCCCGACCCCCGGCCATGCTGACGCCGCCGATGACGACTGCGGCGATCGCGTCGAGCTCGTAGGAGGCCCCCGCCGTTGGCGAACCGGTGAAGGTACGCGACGCGAGGAGCACGCCGCACAGGCCCGCGAGCGTGCCGGCGATGAGGAAGGGAGCGACGGCGAGCCGCTTGACGTTGATGCCGGAGACTTCCGCCGCCTGCGGGTTGCCGCCGAGCGCATAGATCCTGCGCCCGAAAACCGTCTTGCGCAGCACCAGACCGGCGATGATGGCGATGATCACGAAATAGATGGCCAGGGCGGGAACACCGAACGGACGCCCGGAGGCGAGTTCGCGGAATTCAGGGCTGAGGTCGGAGATCGGTGCACCGCCCGACACCATGAGGGCGAGTCCGCGGACCGCTGTCAGCGACCCGAGCGTGACGATGAACGAGGGAATCGCACCGTAGGCGACACCGATGCCGTTCGCGAGACCGACGATGGCTCCAACGGCGACCCCGACAAGGATCGGCACGAAGATCGGAAACTCGCCCGGATGAGCGAAGAGCGCTGCGGAGACACCCGCCAGGCCCACCGTCGAGCCGATCGAGAGGTCGATCTGACCGGAGATGATGACGTACATCATTCCCATCGCGAGGATCCCGTTGATGGACGTCTGGATCAGGACGAGAAGAATGTTGTTGACGCTCAGGAACGAAGCGTTTGGCGAGGCGATGGTGAGCCCGACGATTAAGACGACGAAGATCACCGCCAGACCGGCGTCCTTGATGTTCAAGTTGAGACGGCGTTCAGCGATCTTCATTGGTCGTGTTTCCAAACTGTGAGGCGAGCTCGAGGATGCGCTCCTGCGAGAACTCGGGTCGGTCGAGCGTGCCGGTGAGGCGCCCTTCGGCAAGCACATGGATGCGATCGCTCAGGCCCATGAGCTCGCTCATCTCAGAGGAGATGAGGATCACGGAGCGGCCAGCGGCGACGAGGTCACCGATCAACGTGTAGACGTCATATTTCGCCCCGATGTCGATGCCTCGGGTCGGTTCGTCGAAGATGATGATCTGCGGTTGGGTGAGCAGCCACTTCGCGAGTACGACCTTCTGCTGATTACCACCAGAGAGGCGAGAGACGAGCTGCTCGCGTCTCGGTGTCTTGATGCGGAGCTGTTCGATGTAACCGTCCGCGATGCGGTTCTCGGTTCGGCCGGAAACGATGCCGGAGGGAAAGAGCTTGGCCAGGTTGACGATGGTGATGTTCTCGGCAACAGAGCCTTCGAGATTCAGGCCCGTGACCTTCCTGTCTTCAGTGACGAGCGCCAGTCCGTGGGCAATCGCATCCTTAGGTCGGCGAATGCGTACGTCCTTGCCATTGATGCGGACGGGCGCGGACCCGCTTCCGGGACGTATGCCGAAGAGCGATTCCACGAACTCGCTACGGCCCGCGCCGACGAGTCCCGCGAGGCCGAGCACCTCGCCTCGACGAAGGCTCAGGCTGACGTCGCGGACAAGAGGTGGGCTCTCCCAGCCACTGACTTCAAGGACGGTCTCGCCGATCTCGACCTCACGCTTGGGGAACGACTCGGCGAGCTCGCGCCCGACCATGAGGGAGATCAGGGTCGACTCGTCGTAGGCAGAGACCTTGTCCGTGCGGATCAGCTTGCCGTCTCTCAGCACGGAGATGGTGTCGGAGATGCGGAAGATCTCGTCCATCTTGTGCGAGATGTAGATGATGCCGACCCCAGACGAGCGGAGCTGCGCGATGTGGTGAAAGAGCACTTCCACGTCGCTCTCCGTGATCGCCGAGGTCGGCTCATCCATGATGATGACCCGGCTCTCGAGTGCGATGGCCTTGGCGATCTCGACAAGCTGCATTTGGGCGACGGACAGCGTGCGCATGATGCGGTTCGCATCGATGGCGATGCCGAGTCGCTGGAGGAGCTCATCCGTCTGTGCGCGCATGCGGGTGGCGTCGTAGAGACCCGCGAACCCTCGGATCTCCCTGCCGAGGTAGATGTTCTCGTAGACCGTCTGGTCGAGGACGGGGTTGAGTTCCTGATGGATCATCGCGACGCCACGGTCGAGGGCGTCGCGCGGGCCATCGACGACGACCGCTTCGCCGTTGATCGTGATCGTTCCGGCGTCTGGCTTGTAGATCCCCATGAGGATCTTCATGAGCGTCGATTTCCCGGCCCCGTTCTCTCCCATCAACGAGTGAACCTCCCCAGCGTGCACGGCGACGGAGACGTCGTCGAGCACTCGAACGCCGGGGAAGGACTTCGAGATGTTCTCGAGCTCCAGAAGGGTCTCGCTCATGGGTGCACCTTTGCATCGTGGGACGAGGTGTATGTAACAACATGAACGTCGGCAAGTCAAAACTTTTTCTCGCGAAACGAACAACTTGTTACTCAAGCGAGACAAGGGGCTGGATCTTGAATATCAATTTCTAGACAGTTTGTTCGTCAGGTGATACTTTCGACTGACCTGAACGACGAACCGAGGGGTTACCCCATGTCTCCAACTGAGATCCTCACCGCCGAGGAAACAGAGCTGGACGCCGTCGCCCGACGAGCGCGCTGGCACATCCTGAACACCGTGGCCTCGAGCAAGGCCGGCCACATCGGCGGGCCGCTGTCCGCCACCGACCTGCTGGTGGCGCTGTACTTCCGCCAGCTCCGCATCGACCCGGCGCAGCCCCAGGACCCGGACCGCGACCGATTCATCCTCTCCAAGGGCCACTCCGCGATCGGCCTGTACTCGGTACTCGCACTCCGTGGTTACTTCCCCGAAGAGGAGCTCCTCAGCTTCGACCACGGAGATTCCCGCCTGCAGGGCCACCCCGACATGCTGCTCACGCCGGGCGTCGACTCCTCGACCGGTTCGCTCGGCCAGGGTCTCGCCTCAGGCGCGGGCATGGCTCTCGCCGCGAAGCGCCTCGGCAAGGACTTCCACACGTGGGTCATGGTGGGCGACGGGGAGATCGAAGAGGGCATGGTGTGGGAGACCGTCATCTCCGCACCCCGCTTCGGCCTTGACAACCTGACGCTCATCATCGACCTCAACGGCCTGCAGCAGTACGGCTGGCCGGCGGCCGACACCGACCGCTTCGATCGCAGCGAGCCGATGGGCCACGTCGATCTCGAGGCTGTTTTCCGCGGCTTCGGGTGGAACGCCGAGACCGTCGACGGTCACGACTTCGATGCGATCCTCGCGACCTACGACAAGGTCGAGCAGCGCCGCGGGAACGACGGCAAGCCGACCGTCATCATCGCGAACACCACCAAGGGACACGGCGTCTCATTCACCTCCGGAACGTACAAGTGGCACAACGGTGTCGCCACCCCGGAACAACTCGACCTCGCCCGCGGCGAGCTGAACGTAGAGGACTCCCAGCGATGAAAGCACAGCGTGTGGTGTGGGGCGAGACCCTCGCCGAACTGGCCGCGACCGATGAGACCCTCGTGGTCCTCGACGGCGACCTCGCAACATCCACTCGGGCCGACATCGTCGCGTCCGAGCAGCCGGATGCCTTCATCCAGGTCGGCATCGCCGAGCAGAACATGGTCGGCATGGCATTCGGAATGTCGACCCTCGGCTACCGCCCCTGGCTGTCCACGTTCGGCGTGTTCCTGACGCATCGAGCGGCCGATCAGATCCGCATGCTCGTCTCGCAGACAAAGGCGCCAGTGCGGATCGCGGCTGCGTACTCCGGCCTGCTCAACGGTTCCAGCGGCAAGACCCACCAGGACATCGAGGACCTCGCGATCATGCGGGCCATGCCCAACATGACGGTCATCGCCCCCGCCGACGAATACGAGGCCGCGGCCGTCGTCCGCTGGGCCTCGACGCACCCTGGCCCCGTCTATGCCCGGTTCGCCCGGGATGCGGTCACGCCAGTCTTCGACGAGACCTTCACCTTCAAGCTCGGCAAGCCGCGAGTGGTTCGCGAGGGCAGCGATGTCACGCTCATCTCGACGGGCGTGCAGACCTCACGCACGGTGGATGCAGCCGAGCTGCTCAGCGCGCGGGGAATCGAGGCACGCGTCATCCACCTCGCGACCATCAAACCGCTCGACGAGGACGCGCTGCTTGCACTCATCGACGACGAGTCGCACGTCATCACGGTCGAGGAGCACAGCCGAATCGGCGGCCTCGGCGGCCTGGTCTCCGAGATCGTCGCCGAGCGCGGTACTACCCGAGTGACTCGCATTGGCCTCGAAGACCGCTGGTCGGAGTCTGCCCCGAACGACTTCCTGCTCGACAAATACGGCCTCTCGGCCGAACGTGTCGCCGAGAGCATCGAAGCCGCACTCCCGGCTCCCGTGGCGTAGACGACGTCATGTCGCTTGTCGCCACGCACACCGAGGCACGTCCGAACGAGACGCACGGCAGGAGGTCTCGTGTCGTCACGCTGACCCCTGCCCCCTCGATCGATCGCGTCTACCGTGTCGACGAACTCAAGGCCGACCGCGTCAACCGTGCGAGCAGCGTCGAGGCGCACATCGCAGGCAACGGTGTGAACCTGGCGCGCGACCTCCGGGCAGCGGGGAACACGGTCGTCGCAGTCGCCCCGCTGAACTTCGAGGACGCCCTGGAATACGTCGAAGACGCGGCGATGTTCCGAGTGGTGCCCGTGCACCAGGCGACACGCGTCAACACGATCGTGATCGCGGGCGACGGCCAGACCACGAACGTCAATCAGGCCGCCAACCCGCTGACCTCGCGCGACTGGCGGAGTCTGTACGCGGCGGTCCGGGATGCAAGCGACCAGGCATCGCCCGACTGGATCGTGCTGGGAGGCACCGTGCCTGACACGGGCGGTGCCCCTCTCGACCCGAACGCCCTGCTCGAGATCGCGAGGGACACCAATGCTCGCATCTGCCTCGATTCACCCGGACTTGTCCTGGCGAAGTGGATGCAGCAGGGCGCGATTCCGAGCCTCGTCGCGCCCAACGTGCACGAGCTGGAAGAAGCCGTGGGTTCGTCGGTCGCCACCGTTGGTGAGGCCTGCGAAGCCGGTCAGCGACTCCTCGACCGCGGTGTGGAGACGGTACTCGTCAGCCTCGGCGCGGCGGGAGCCCTGCTGATCACCGGCAACGAGCAGCTCTGGGCGAGCACCAGGCCCGCGCGAGTCGTCAACACGACAGGAGCAGGCGACGCGGCCCTCGCCGGGCTCCTCTCGACCTGGCAGGGAGAGGGCGGCGCAAGCCGACTCGGGTTGGCGCTCACCTCCGCGGTCCGCTGGGGGCGGGCCGCCTGTGAGACATCCGCGCCCACCATCGACCCCAACACGGTCTCGGAGGTCGACGTCGACCTTCGAACCCCCGACCGAGATCTCGCCATCGCCTGACATCAGCTACGGCCTGGGCGAACACAAGCTGAGCCGTGGGAGAGCGCTTCTTTTATCCAAAAGGGCCACTGGCGCTCCCCCACGGTTCAAAATTCTGACCGCGCGGTCCGCGCTGTGAGAAAATCGCGAAATGAGCGATGACACGACCTCTGGAGGCATGGCCATCCTCGCCAAAGCCGGCTCGGTGCTGACGACACTCGAAACCCAAGGCGACCTCACCGCCGCGGGCATCGCCGAACATGTAGGCGAACCTGTCTCGTCGACGTACCGTCTGCTGGCGCAGCTCGTGCGCGTCGGCTGGGTCGACAAGGGCCACGAGCGTGGAACGTTCCGCGTCTCTGCGTCGTTCCTTCGACTCGGCTCATACCTCGAAGACCAGATCAACATCCGACAGGCCAGCGAGAACGCTCTGCGTGAACTGCAGAAGGCAACGCGGCTGACGTCATTCCTCTGCGTGCTCCGCAGCACGGGCGCCGTGTGCATCGATCGCTACGACGGCAAGGGCGTGCGATCGCTCAGTATGCGAATCGGTGATTCGCTCCCGCTCGACCGGGGAGGCGCGCCCATCGCGCTGCTCGCCAATAGCCCTGAGCAGGAACGCGAGGAGCTCGTCGCGAACCTCGCCACGACCGAGATAGCGCGAACGACGCTGACGACGAGGCTCGACGAAGCTCGCACGCGCGGACTCGCCTGGTCCGATGAGGATGTGACTCCGGGCATCGCGGCGATCGGCGCGCCAGTGTTCAATCACCGTGGCGAACTCGAAGGCGCTCTCTCGGTGAGCGGCCTCCGCGAACAGCTGATCGAGCATCGCGCCGACATCGAGCGCCTCGTCGCAGACGCCGCCTCGGCCGCGAGCGAAGAGCTCGGCTACCGCCCAACGCCCGAGGAGAGCGCACGCTCATGAACAAGCCGGCCCCCAAGGTCCTCGCCAACGCCGATGCAGTCATCCAGCTCCTCGCCCAGGATGGCGCGCTCAACCACGCCGAGATCGCCGACCGCACCGGAATCCCCCGCCCCAGCGTCTACCGGCTGGTCGACGGCCTCGCCGCTATCAGCCTCGTGGAACCCCGCACTGACGGCACGATCGGGCTTGGGCCGCGTTGCCTGCAGCTCGCGGACGCCGCACGCGCGACGATGCGCGAATGGGAAGGCGCCGACCGCATCCTGCTCGACCTGGCTTCTGAGACGCATCTGACGGCCTACCTCAGCGTGCGCTCGGGCGACGAGGCGATGTGCGTCGAGTGGGCGCAGGGGCGCGACTTCGCGATTCTGCTGCTCCGCCCCGGACGCACGCTCCCCCTGCACGCGCCGGTCGCAGGTCGGGTCCTGCTCGCCTACGCCACAGACGTCCACGACTACGTGCGATCCGATGCGCTCACGCCCCCGACCACGCCAGACGTCGAAACTCTCGTCGGCGAACTCGATCGCATCCGTGAGAGCGGCTACGCGGAGACAGCAGGCGAGGTGACCGTCGGCGTCGGAGCACTCGCGGTTCCCGTGCGAGACCCATCGGGGACAGTCGTAGCGTGTGTCTCCGTCGCGGGCTTCGCGCCCGCCGTGCGCAGCAGTCGCGACGCCTACCTCGACTCTCTGAAGACGGCGGCGCAGCACCTCGAAGAGACGCTCGCCGCTTCCTGAACCGCGGTAGTCACCTGAGTCGATCACCCCGCACGGGAGGCGATTTCTCGTGCCGAAAACAAAAGTGGACGAGTCGTCCGAAGTATGAGAAAGTAATGCCAGATCTTGCGAGCAGCGCCGCTCAGTGTGGGCACAGGAGCCCCGGGCGCGAGAGACAGCGCGGCTGAGCACCAGCCCCACAGAGGAGAGAACATGGCAACGTCCACGACCCCCACGACCATCGGCGTCGGCCTCATCAGCGTCGGGTGGATGGGCCGCCTGCACAGCCGCGCGTACTCAGCGCTGCACCACCGCTACCCGGAACTCGGCATCCGCCCCCGGCTCGTGATCGCAGCCGACACGCTCGAATCCGGACGCCGAGAGGCTGAGGACGTCCTCGGCTACGAGACGAGCACCGCCGACTTCCACGAAGTGCTCGCGAATCCGGAAGTCGACGTGGTCTCGATCTGCGCCCCGAACTTCCTCCACGCCGAGGCCGCCATCGCAGCCGCGAAGGCGGGCAAGGCGATCTGGCTCGAGAAGCCCGCCGGCCGCAGCGGCACGGAGACAGCATCCATCGCCGACGCCGTCGAGGCGGCAGGCGTCGCTTCCTGCATCGGCTTCAACTACCGTCATGTGCCCGCCGTCGAGCTCGCCAAGCAGCTCATCGCAGAGGGGCACCTCGGCACCATCACGAACGTCCGAGGCCGCTTCTTCGGCGGATTCTCGGCAGACCCGAGCGACCCGCTCGCCTGGCGCTTCGTGCGCTCAGCGTCCGGCTCCGGCGTGCTCGGCGACCTGATGGGCCACCTCGTCGACCTGGTCCACCACGTCCTTGGCCCTATCGCGAGCGTCTCCGGCACAACCGGCACGTACATCACCGAGCGCCCAGCGCTCCCCGGCCGCGGCGAGGGACTCCTCCCCGTCGAGAACGAGGACTACGCGAACCTCCTTATCCGCTTCCGCGACGACGCCGTCGCGGCGGGCGCACTCGGGATGCTCGAGGCGTCGCGTATCGCCGTCGGCTCCTCCTCCGAGTACGCCTTCGAGATCAACGGCACCAAGGGAGCCGTGCGCTGGAACTTCGCCCGCATGAACGAGCTCGAAGTCTCGACGACCAACGACGGGCCCTTCGTGGGATACACCACGGTCTTCGCCAACTCGCACTTCCCGGAGTTCGCGCGATTCCAGCCCAGCTCCGGCACGGGCATGGGCTACGACGACCTCAAGGTCATTGAAGCGGCCAAGTTCCTGCAGACGTTCCTCGACGGCACCCCCCGCGCTGCCAACATCCACGACGGCGTCGCATCCGCTCGCGTCCTCGACGCCGTCGAAACCTCCGCCGCGAACGGCCAGTGGGTCGACCTCGACATCGAACCAGGCACCAACTCAGCCGTGCGCGGCGCCCTCGCACCCGTCAGCGCCTAATCGCTCCCACGAGACCAGGAATCAGAACCATGGCAGCATCCACCGCCCGCATCGCCAGCGCACCCATCTCCTGGGGCGTGAGTGAAGTTCCCGAATGGGGCCACCAGCTCGCTCCCGAGCGTGTCCTGCGTGAGATGTCCGAGCTGGGCTACACGGCCACCGAGATCGGACCCGACGGGTTCCTGCCCGACGCGCCTGCCGAGAAGGCCGCTCGCCTCGCGGAATTCGGCCTGACCGCACTCGGCAGCTTCGTACCTGTCGTGCTGCACGACGCAGACAACGATCCAGCACCCCGCATCCGTCGGGAACTCGAGGCATACGCGGCCGTCGGCGCGGACACACTCATCCTCTGCGCCGTCACGGGACAAGACGGCTACGACGAGCCCCGACCCGTGCTCACGGAAGCGCAGTGGAGCACGCTCTTCTCGAACCTCGACCTCCTCACCGAGCTCGCTGCCGAAGTGGGCGTCACGACCGCGCTCCACCCGCACGTCGGATCGGTCGTCGAGAGCGCCGAAGAAGTTGACCGCGTACTGAACGGCTCGAGGATCCCCTTCTGCTTCGACACGGGACACCTGATGATCGGTGGAACCGATCCCGTCGCATTCGCGCAGCAACACGCTGATCGCATCGCCCACACTCACCTCAAAGACGTGTCCGTCAAGCAGATGCTGCGCGTCAAGAACGGCGAGATCAGTTACTACCAGGGGTCCATCGACGGCCTCTACACGCCGCTCGGCCAGGGAGACGTGGACATCCGAACGATCGTGCACGCGCTTCTCGAAAGCGGATACACGGGCTGGTTCGTCACCGAGCAGGACAAGGTCCTCATCGGCGGCGAGCCCGCCGAGGGTGAGGGGCCCATCGAGGACGCTCGCGAGAGCATCGAGTACCTCAACGGCACGATCGCAGAGTTCCTGGCGGCGCAGTCAGCATGACCGGAGCACGCATCGGAATTGTCGGGCTGGGCCGGGCCGGGCTCATGCACGCGCGCAACCTGGCTCAGGACTCCGGCGTCAGGAGCGTCGTGCTCATCGGGCGCGACGCCGAGCGGGTAATGCGGGCGAAACTCGAACTAGAGCAGATGCTCGCAGCTGGGGCACCAGCGGAGGTGCGGGGGTACCACGCGCCAAAGACCGCGCCAGCATCCCTCGAGACGTCGACCTCGAGCATCACCGAACTCGCGTCCGAGCTCGACGGACTTGTGATCGCCACGTCCACCCCAAGTCACCCGCAGCTGACGCTGGAGGCAGCAAGGGCCGGGCTCGTGACGCTCGTCGAGAAGCCCATCACGCTCGACATCGACGAGCTGGAGGCGCTCGTCGACGAGCTCGATGAGATCGGCACCCCGGTCATGGTGGCTTACCACCGCAGGTACGACCCTGCCTACCAAGCCTTACAAGCGCGGGTTGCTGCAGGCGACATCGGCACGCTCCGCGTCATCTCAGCGACCAACCACGACCACCTTCCCCTCTCCCTGGACTACATCCCGACCTCGGGCGGCAGCTGGAGGGACCTCCTCATCCACGACTTCGATGCCATCACCTGGGTGGCTGGCGAAGAGGTCGTGTCAGTGCAGGCGGCCGGGGCTGTCCTGGACGAACCGCGATACGCGGACTCAGGAGACACCGACACCTGCGTCGCCTTGCTGCAATTGCGTTCCGGCGCAATCGCAACCGTCAGTGGTCTGCGGCGCAGCGAATCCGGCCAGGACTGCCGGATGGAAGTCATCGGCACCGAGGGTGCCTTCGCGGCCGGCCTCGAGTCGCGTACGCCGATCACCTCCTTGGAGCCAGACGTCCCAGCTCCGGCAGCGCCGTACGAACAGTTCATCGACCGGTTCGAGCCGGCTTTCCGAAGCGAGATCCACCACTTCCTGCGCCTTGTCGCAGGTGACTCGACCGCGAACCACACCTCCCCGCGCTCGGGTATCGCCGCCCTGCGCATCGCCAACGCCGCCGAGGAATCCCGCCGCACCGGCACCACCATCCACCTTCAGCCCGAAGTGGCGACGCAGAGAGAAGCAGTCACCTCATGACCAAGACGACACGCATCGGTCTCATCGGCACCGGCCGAATCGGCCAGGTCCACGCACGCTCCATCAGCGAGCTCGATCACGTCGAGCTCGCCTGGGCCTGCGACCCGTTCATCGCCGGCGCCGAAGCCCTCGCGGCTCGCCACGGCTCCAGGGCGACGGCAGACGCCGCAGAGGTCTTCGCCGACTCGAGCGTCGACGGCGTCATCATCGCCACGCCCACGTCGACACACGTCGACCTGATCGAGCAGGCCATCTCCGCTGGCATCCCGGCATTGTGCGAGAAGCCGATCGACCTCGACATGACCCGCGTCGACTCCATCCGCGACCGTGTGCGCGAAGCTGGTGTCTTCGTCGGCCTCGGCTTCAACCGACGCTTCGACCCGCACTTCGCAGAACTCCACCGGCGAGTGCAGCTTGGCGACATCGGGCGCCTCGAGCAGCTCAGCATCATCAGCCGGGACCCCGCCGAGCAGCCAGCCGAATACGTCGCGACCTCGGGCGGCATCTTCCGCGACATGACAATCCACGACCTCGACATGGCCCGATTCTTCGTGCCCGAGATCGTCGAGGTCACGGCCCGCGGCTTCAACAGCTTCAGCGACACCACGCGGGAGCTCGGCGACTTCGATGGTGCCGCCGTCACGCTTCGCGGTTCACACGACGAGCTCATCACCATCACGAACTCACGACACAGCGCCTACGGGTACGACCAGCGCCTCGAAGCCTTCGGCTCCCGTGGGCTCCTCTCCGTCAGCAACATCGCCGAAACCGTCGTGCGCCACTCCAACGACACGCTCGTCGAGGCCCGTCAGCCATACCTCAACTTCTTCCTCGAGCGATACCGCGACGCCTACCGCCTCGAGCTCGAAGAGTTCATCTCCGGAATCCATGGCGCAGAAGTCTCGACCCCCGACTTCGAAGATGGACGCGCAGCGCTTCTCCTCGCGGATGCCGCCGAGGAGTCCGCCCGAACCGGCCAGTCCGTAGCTGTGGATCTCAGCTGATGGTGGCTCCACGTCTCATCGCGACCTGCTGGACCAGCGCAGGCGACGCACTGCCTGGAGCAGCCGACGAGCGAAGCCCGTTCGAGCCGCTCGAGCGCGTGCGGGCCATCGCCGAAACCGGCTGGAGCGGGTACGGCTTTGCCCACCACGACCTGGCATACGTGCGTGACACGATCGGGTTCCAGGAGCTGAAGTCCGCGTCCGATGAACTGGGACTCGGTCACATCGAGATCGAGCTCGCCAGCGACTGGTGGCTCGAGGACCGCTCGACGTGGGAGGCGACCTGGCAGCTGCTGCTCGAAGCTGCGACCCAGCTCGACGCCGCGCACATCAAAGTCGGTACGGCCTTCGGCAGCCCCGTCGAGAATCTCGACTTCCTCGTGGCGCCCATGCGTGACCTCGCCGAGCAGGCCGAGCAGGCAGGCACACGTGTAGCGCTCGAGCCGCTCCCGTTCTCGATGATCGGTTCGATGCCGCAGGGTGCGCAGCTCATCGAGCGTGTCAATCACCCGGCTGCCGGGCTCATCGTCGACTACTGGCACGTCTTCCGAGCTGGAACCACCCTTGAGCAGCTCTCCGCAGCCGTGCCCCTCGAAGCGATCTTCGGCGTAGAGCTCAGCGACGCTGCAGCTGAGCCCGTCGGGACGTTGTTCGAGGACACCCGCGATCGACGAACGCTCATCGGTGAAGGAGATCAAGACGTCGTCGGCTTCATCACGATGCTCACGGCGCTCGGCTACACCGGGCCGTGGGGCGTCGAGATCCTCTCCAGCGAACACCGCGCGCGCCCGCTCGGAGAAGCACTCCAGCTCGCGCACGAGACCGCACTGGCAACTTTCCACGATGCGGGCGCCGTCTCATCGGCCCTCGCATAACCCCACACGACTCGAAAGGACAAGACATGTCACAGCCACAGGTATGGAAAGCCGGCGAATGGGACAAGATCACGCCGCAGAAAGCCGGGTGGACGTACGTCGGCTTCGAGGTCCTCACCCTTGAAGCCGGGGAAAGTGCAGACTTCGACGCCGACGGTGAAGAGCGGGCCTTCATCCCGCTCTCCGGCAAGGTCATCGCCGACATCGACGGAACACGCCACGAGCTCGGGGGACGCGCATCCGTCTTCGACGGGCTCGGGTACTGCCTCTACGTTCCTCGTGACACTGCGGTGACCATCGAAGCGCTCAGCACCGTCGAACTCGCCGTTGCGTCCGCGCCGGCACAGACCAAGCACGAGGTCGTCCTCGTCACCCCAGACGACCTCAGCGTCGAAGCTCGAGGCGGTGGCAACGCCAGCCGCCAGGTCTCCACGCTCATCCCGCCGGGCTTCCCCGCCGACCGCCTCCTGGTCGTCGAGGTCTGGACCCCCGGTGGCAACTGGTCGAGCTACCCGCCTCACAAGCACGAGCACGACGGAGACGGCGAAGCCGAACTCGAGGAGACCTACTACTACCGCCTCCGTGACCCCGAGAAGGGCTGGGCCGTGCAGCGCGCCTACCAGCCGGAGCGCGGATTCGAGCTCGTCGAGACCGTGCACGACGGCGACATCTGCACCCTCCCCTGGGCTTACCACACGACCGTCGCAGCCCACGGCCACGACCTGTACTACCTCAACGTGCTCGCGGGGCCGGCCCCGGAGCGGACGCTGCAGGCCTGCCAGGACCCCGAGCTCGCCGCGATCGCCGACGACTGGGAGGCCATCGGCATCGATGCCCGCGTCCCCTTCGTCCCGAAGCACCCACAGCACTGACCACAGAGACCGCAGCGTTCCGCTGCACACGAGAGAAAGGGTGACGCGATGTCGCAGAGCCACACCACTCCAACCCCGGCAACGACTCGTCGACTGACCGTCGGCCAAGCGATCGTCGAGTTCCTGAACGTGCAGTACGTGGAACGCGACGGTGAGACGAAGCACTTCTTCGGCGGCGCGTTCGGCATCTTCGGGCACGGCAATGTCGCCGGCCTCGGCCAGGCGCTCCTGCAGTACCAGGACCAGTTCCCGTACTACCAGGGGCGCAACGAGCAGGGCATGGTGCACATCGCCACCGGCTACGCGAAGGTGCAGAACCGTCTTGGTGCGCTCGCCGTCTCGACCTCGGTCGGGCCGGGAGCCTCCAACATGGTCACTGGAGCAGCCACTGCAACCGTCAACCATCTGCCGGTGCTGCTCCTCCCTGCGGACGTGTTCGCGACGAGGCGCACCGGTGCCGTGCTCCAGCAGCAGGAGATGCCGTACTCGCTCGAGGTGAACTCGAACGACTCGTTCCGCGCCGTCTCGCGCTACTACGACCGCATCACGCGCCCCGAGCAGCTCGCATCCGCGCTGCTCGAGGCGATGCGAGTGCTCACGAGCCCGGCAGACACGGGTGCCGTCACGCTCTCGCTCCCACAGGATGTCCAGGCCGAGGCCTACGACTTCCCCATCGATCTCTTCCGCGACCGCGTCTGGCACATCGCCCGGGCGAGGGCCGACCGCGCCGCTCTCGAGCGCGCCGCCGAGATCATCCGCGGTGCCCAGCGTCCAGTCATCATCGCCGGCGGCGGGGTCATCTACTCCGACGCGACGGATGCGCTGGTCGCGTTCGCCGAGGCCACTGGCATCGGCGTCGGGGTCACGCAGGCCGGCAAGGCCTCGTTCCCGCACGAGCACGCCCTCGCCCTCGGGGCACTCGGCGCGAGCGGCTCCCGGTTCGCGAACGGCATCGCGCAGGATGCCGACGTCGTCATCGGCGTCGGCACGCGATACACGGACTTCACGACTGCTTCGAACACCCTGTTCCGGGACGAGAACGTGCAGTTCGTCAACATCAACGTCGCCGAAATCGACGCGCTCAAGGAGTCGGCGACCGCGCTCGTGGGAGACGCTCGCGTCACCCTCGAGGAGCTCCTCGAGCTGCTCGCCGCGCACACGGCGCCATCCGAGGCCGTCGCGCAGGTGAAGACGAACGCCGCTGAATGGCGGCAGGAGATCGACCGCATCATCGCCGTCGAAGATGCATCGTCGAGCCTCTCGCAGGCCCAGATGCTCGGCATCCTCAACTCCGTGGCCGCCGACGAGGACGTCGTCGTCAACGCTGCCGGGTCAATGCCGGGAGACCTGCACCGCCTCTGGCGACCGGGCTCCGTCAAGGGCTACGACATCGAGTACGGCAACTCCTGCATGGGCTACGAGATCCCGGGTGCCATCGGCAACGCCCTCGGCGCTCCGGAACGTCACGTCTTCGGTCTTGTCGGTGACGGCACCTACCTCATGGGTGCGCAGGAGATCCTCACCGCGGTCCAGGAGCACGTGCACATGACGTTCGTCATCGTCGACAACCAGGGCTACGGCTCGATCGCCGCCCTCTCCGACACCCTCGGCTCGCAGACCTTCGGGACGCGCTTCAACGAGCGCGGCGAAGCGCTGCGACACGACGGCGCACGCCTCGAAGTGGACTTCGTCGCCAACGCGGCCAGCTACGGCGCGAAGGTCTGGAGCGCGGACACGGCGGAGACCTTCCGCGCCGCACTCGAGGAGGCCAAGGCCCACGAGGCGACCAGCGTCGTCTACGTGCAGGTCGACTCGCAGGCCCGCTTCGGCGGGTCCGGCGCGTGGTGGGACGTGCCTGTCGCGGAGGTTTCCACCCTCGACTCGACCCTCGAGGCTCGCACCCGCTACGAGGAGGCACAGGCTCACCAGCGTCTCTACCTGTAGCTGTCGTTCTGGGCCCGCCGGCGCGGGGCGGGCCCAGAACACCCCACCGCGCATCCGCTTACTTCCCCTCGGCCCGAATACCGGCCCGCACACCTCACTGAGATTCGTCGACACCGACGTCACGCCGACCATCAGTGCGCTCAAAAACGCAGCACCCTCACGTCAACCAAAGGAGATTTTCGTGAAGAAGACAAAGCTCATCAAGGGCATCGCAATACTCGCCTGCATCCCGGCACTCGCACTCGCCGCCTGCTCGTCAAGCGGCGGACGCGACACCGGAACTAGCACGGAAGGCACCGGCGGAGCCGTCGCCGACACCCCAGAGATCACCATCGCGATGATCACGCACGCAGCCCCCGGTGACACATTCTGGGACATCGTCCGCAAGGGCGCCGAGACCGCCGCTGCCAAGGACAACGTGAACCTCGTCTACTCGGGCGACCCGGACGGAGGCCGGCAGGCGCAGCTCATCCAGCAGGCCATCGACCAGGATGTCGATGGCATCGCCGTGACCTTCGCGAAGGCGGACGCCGTCAAGGACGCGGTCGCGAACGCAATTGCGGCGGGCATCCCCGTCGTCGGCTTCAACGGCGGGCAGGAGGAAGCTCTCGAGGCCGGGGTCGTCACGTACGTCGGCCAGGACGACCTCGTTGCTGGCCAGACGGCGGGCGAGAAGCTGGTCGAGGACGGCTTCACGCACCCGATCTGCATGATCATGGAGCAGGGACACGTCGGCCTCGAGGCACGCTGCGCCGGCATCAAGGAGAAGGTGCCGGGCACGGAGATCCTCTACGTGCAGGGCACGGACATGACCCAGGTCACTTCAACGCTGACCGCGAAGCTGCAGTCCACGCCCGACGCTGACATCGTCATGGGCCTCGGCGCACCCTTCACCGTCGCAGCAGTGGGTGCCGTCGAAGACCTCGGCTCCGACATCAAGGTGGGCTCGTTCGACATGTCGGCCGACCTCGCGAAGCTCATCGCCGACGGCTCCGTCGTATTCACCGTCGATCAGCAGCCCTACCTGCAGGGGTACGAGTCGGTGGATGCGCTCTGGCTCTACAACAACGGCGGTTTCGAGCTCGGTGGTGGCGGCCCGATCGCGACTGGCCCCAACATCATCACGACCGAGAACGCGGCACTTGTGCTCGAACAGGCCGAGAAGGGGATCCGCTAACCACGTCGCCTGTGGGCGCCGGCCGTGAGAGCGGCCGGCGCCCCAGAACAAAGGATCACGCTCATGGCAACCATCACAGCCCCCACCACGGACGAACGCATCGGACGAAAATCCCCGATCAGCGTCTTCCTCGCGCGCCCAGAGATGGGCGCCATCGTCGGCGCCCTCGCCGTCTTCGCCTTCTTCGCCGTCGTCGCCCCGACGTTCACCCAGATCAACTCGATCGCCACAGTTCTCTACGGTGCTTCCACCATCGGCATCATGGCCGTCGGAGTCTCGCTGCTCATGATCGGCGGCGAGTTCGACCTCTCCACCGGCGTCGCGGTCATCTCGTCGGCACTCACAGCCTCCCTGTTCAGCTGGTACTTCGCCACCAACGTGTGGGTCGGCGTGCTCATGGGCCTCGTCTTCGCCCTCGGCGTCGGCTTCGTCAACGGCTGGCTGCTCATCAAGACGAAGCTGCCGTCGTTCATCATCACTCTGGCCACCTTCCTCATGCTGACCGGCATCAACCTCGGCGTGACCCGACTGATCGGCGGGGGCGTCTCCAGCCCCTCGATCAGCGATCTCGACGGGTTCGAGTCGGCAAAGGCGATCTTCGCCGCGAAGCTCCCCATCTTCGGCGTCAACGTCGAGATCACCGTCATCTACTGGATCGTGCTCGTCGCGGTCGCCACGTGGATCCTCATGCGCACCAAGGTGGGCAACTGGATCTTCGCCGTCGGCGGCGACGAGAACGCGGCCCGCGCGGTTGGTGTGCCCGTCACGGCCACGAAGATCGGGCTCTTCATGGGCGTCGGCTTCTGCGCCTGGGTACTCGGCATGCACAACCTGTTCGCCTTCAACGTCGTCCAGTCGGGCGAGGGCGTCGGCAACGAGTTCCTGTACATCATCGCGGCCGTCATCGGCGGCTGCCTCCTCACCGGCGGCTACGGCTCAGCGATTGGCGGCGCCATCGGCGCCCTCATCTTCGGCATGGCCAACAAGGGCATCGTCTACGCCCAGTGGAACCCGGACTGGTTCAAGTTCTTCCTCGGCCTCATGCTCCTGCTGGCCACGATCGTGAACCTCGTCGTCAAGAAGCGAGCGGAGCAGAAAGCATGACCACCGACACTCTCCCCCCAGTCGACACCCTTCCTCCGGTCGACCAGGGCACGCACCTCATCTCGCTCCGGGAAGCGGGCAAGCGGTACGGCAACATCCTCGCCCTGCAGGGGGTCGACATGGACGTCGATCCAGGACGCGTGACCTGCGTACTCGGCGACAACGGAGCCGGCAAATCGACGCTCATCAAGATCATCGCGGGACGCCACGAGCACACCGACGGCGAGTTCCTCATCGAGGGCGAACCCGTCACGCTCAAGTCGCCCCGCGAAGCCCTCGAGCGCGGCATCGCGGCGGTCTACCAGGACCTCGCGGTCGTGCCGCTCATGCCGATCTGGCGCAACTTCTTCTTGGGGTCTGAGCTCACGAAGGGCGTCGGCCCGTTCAAGAGCCTCGACGTCGAGCAGATGCGCACCATCACCAAGCACGAGTTGCTCGAGATGGGCATCGATCTCCGCGACGTCGACCAGCCCATCGGCCAGCTCTCCGGCGGCGAGCGCCAGTGCGTCGCGATCGCGCGGGCCGTGTACTTCGGCGCGAAGGCACTGATCCTGGACGAGCCGACCGCCGCCCTCGGCGTCAAGCAGTCCGGTGTGGTGCTGCGCTACATCCTCGCGGCCCGCGACCGGGGGCTCGGCGTGATCTTCATCACCCACAACCCGCATCATGCGTTCCCCGTGGGCGATCGCTTCCTGCTGCTCAAGCGCGGCAAGTCGATCGGCTACTACGACAAGGCCGACATCACGCTCGACGAGCTCACGGCCCAGATGGCCGGCGGCGCGGAGCTCGAGGAGCTCGCCCACGAGCTCGAGCAGCTCGGCGGCTACACGCAGGACATCGCCGTCATCCGTGGAGTCGAAGAGGAGATCGAGCCGCACTGACCCCCGCCCGAGATCCGCGTCGCTGCCGGGTTCGATGTGAGCCCGGCAGCGACCAACCGGCGCAGGATGCGCCACAGCAATTAGGGAGCGACATGAGTACCACAAGCAATTCGCACACCGAGCGGCCAGCGCTACCAGCGCTGACCCCAGGGCCGTACCGCAAGCGCCTCGGCCTGATCTCCATCGTCGCGTGCTTCGGCGGCCTCCTCTTCGGCTACGACACCGGCGTCATCAACGGCGCCCTGCGTCCGATGGCCGCCGAGATCGGCCTCGACGCCTTCACCGAAGGAATCGTCACGAGCTCCCTGGTGTTCGCCGCGGCTTTCGGCGCTCTCTTCGGTGGGCGCATCTCTGACGCAATCGGTCGCCGCCGAACCATCCTGATCCTCGCGATCATGTTCTTCCTCGGCACCGTCGTGGTCGTCGTCTCCCCCAACTTCGCGCTCCTGGTTGTGGGGCGCATCATGCTCGGACTCGCCGTCGGCGGCGCATCCACGGTGGTGCCCGTCTTCCTCGCGGAGCTCGCGCCGTTCGAGATCCGCGGATCCATCACGGGGCGCAACGAGGTCGCCATCGTCATCGGACAGCTCTCGGCGTTCGTGATCAACGCGATCCTCGGGAACACGCTCAGCCACATCGACGGGGTCTGGCGCATCATGTTCGCCGTCTGCGCCGTCCCTGCCATCGCTCTCTTCTTCGGGATGCTCCGCATGCCCGAGTCGCCGCGCTGGCTTGTCGAGAAGGGACGGCACGCGGAGGCGCTCGCCGTCCTCAAGACGGTGCGCTCCGAGGAGCGTGCCATCGCCGAGCTGGGCGAAGTCGAGCAGATCGCCCAGGAGGAACAGAAGGAGGAGAAGATCGGGCTGAGTGCTCTGCTCACCAACAAATGGCTGATCCGTATTGTCCTGATCGGTATCGGCGTTGCCATGATGCAGCAGCTGACGGGCATCAACTCGATCATGTACTACGGCCAGGTCGTGCTCATCGAATCAGGCTTCGAGGAGTCGGCAGCTCTCATCGCGAACATCGCACCGGGTGTCGTGGCGGTCATCGGCGGATTCATCGCCCTGTACCTCATGGACCGCGTCGACCGGCGGAAGACGTTCGCGATCGGGCTCACGCTCACCACCACGTGCCATCTGCTCATCGGCGCCGCCTCGTTGCTGCTCCCGGTTGGCAACCCTGCCCGCCCGTTTGTCATCCTGATCCTCGTTGTCGCGTTCGTGGCGTCCATGCAGACGTTCTTGAATGTCGCCGTCTGGGTCTACCTCGCCGAGATCTTCCCGCTGCACATGCGCGGCCTGGGCATTGGCATCTCGGTGTTCTTCGGCTGGACGACCAACGGGTTCCTGGCGCTGTTCTTCCCGACACTCATCGAGAATCTCGGCATCAGCGGAGTGTTCTTCCTCTTCGCCGGTGTCGGTGCTCTCGCGCTCCTGTTCACGATTACGCAGGTCCCAGAAACCCGCGGTGTGACCCTCGAGAAGCTCGAGGTCGGCGTCACGACGGGAGCCATCCACGTGCTCGGCAAGAGCCGCTAAGCACAAGAGAATTCAAGACTCGGCCGCTTCTGCGAGCGGCCGACCCGCCCGCGGGGATCGGCTTAGATCTGGACGTCCTGGCCGGACCCCGCGGGCTTCTGTGCGCGCCTACCTGAGCGTCCGCCGAAAAGCGCGAAGACGTGCGTCCGATGTCGGAACGCTTTCGCCCGCCCGCGTGTTGTCCTGATATTGGAGAGGACATACCCATGACGCAGTACACGAAAGACCAAGACGCCATCGCTCGGCTCACTCCTGAGCAGTACGCCGTGACCCAGCAGTCGGCGACCGAACGCCCCTTCGACAACGAGTTCTGGCACAACGACGACCGGGGCCTCTACGTCGACATCGTCTCCGGCGAGCCCCTGTTCGCCTCAACCACCAAGTACGACAGCGGATGCGGGTGGCCCAGCTTCACGAAGCCACTGAGCGCGGAGAACATCGTCGAGAACTCCGACACGTCGCTCGGCATGCGGCGCACTGAGGTGCGTTCGGCCGCCGCGGACAGCCACCTCGGCCATGTCTTCGACGATGGCCCCGTCGACCAGGGAGGGCTGCGCTACTGCATCAACTCGGCTGCGCTGCGCTTCGTTCCGCTCGGAGACCTTGAGACGGACGGCTACGGCCAGTACATCGGACTGTTCGAGCACAAGGCGGGAATCTGATGGCTGACGAGCGCGCGATCCTCGCCGGCGGATGCTTCTGGGGGCTCGAGGAACTCATCCGCGACCTGCCTGGGGTGTTCAGCACGCGGGTCGGCTACGCCGGCGGCACCACCCCGAACGCTACCTACCGGCACCACGGCGACCATGCCGAGGCCGTCGAGATCGAGTTCGACGCGTCGAAGACCTCCTACCGTGATCTGCTCGAGTTCTTCTTCCAGGTACACGACCCGACCACGAAGAACCGGCAGGGCAACGACCGTGGCGCGAGCTACCGCTCGGTGATCTTGACGCTGAACCCCGAGCAGGAGCGAGTGGCGCGCGAGACGATCGCCGACATCGACGCATCAGGTCGCTGGCCCGGCAAGGTCGTCACGCAGGTCGAAGCGGCCGGCGAATTCTGGGACGCGGAGGAAGAACACCAGAACTATCTCCGCAAGCACCCGGGCGGCTACACGTGCCACTACGTGCGCCCCGGCTGGGTGCTCGAAGAGTCGGCTGCGACGAGCTAGCCGCGAGCCGCGAGCACGTCTGGGCGTCCGCCGTCGGGCACTGGGCGTGCTCGATGGTCGCTCATCTCGAGCGGGTCGCCGTCAGGCGTTCGACGACTCCCCGTCGACAACCGCGGTGACCCGGTCGAGGTACAGCGAGACGAGCTTCGCCTCCTGCGGGGACAGGTCCTCGGAGAGGTGACGGATCTGCCCGGTGACCGGGTCGATCTCATCAGCGTCGAGGTCGGTGTCGACCGGCACGATCATCTTGCGGCGGCGATCATCCGGGTCCTGCATCGTGCGGACGAGGCCAGCGTCCGTGAGGCGCTGCACGAGCATCGTCGCCGACGCACTCGTGACGTCGAGGTAGTCGGCAAGCCCTCCGGGGCTCGTGCTGATCCCGTCGCCCGTGCGCTCGAGAATGAACCTCATCGCAGAGCGGTGCGTCTCGCTCAGCTCGCCGGTCGCCTGGCGCCGCCGACCGAGGCGGGCCTCCGCGCGGCGGAGTTCATCGACGGCATCCGACGCATCATCGCCAGCCGTCGGTTCGGGATGTTCGCGCGTCGTCGCGCGGCTGTCACGGCTGTCACGGCTGTTGGAGAGTTCAGTCATGAGGTGCGGCTCGCGGCCGGCATCAGAGGAACGTGGACACGGTGGCGATGAAGCCGACGCTGAGCATCGCGCCGATCGCACACAGTGCCAGGAACTCCTTGGGGAGCGTGCTGCGCTGGTAGGCGTCCCAGTAGCGGTCCGAGGTGGAGCGCTGGGAGGACTTCTCGGAGGGGGAGGTGGGGGCTACGGAAGTCATGTAGTTAGCCTAGCTATATTCCTCGGAGGCGACAAAGTGAGAACTCCCCGCCACCCCCTACCGCCCGAGCGCCCCCGAGATTCCGCGCGCCGCCATCCGCACCCCGAGCGCGAACTGCGGCTCGGCGAGCCGCTCGACGTGCGCGATGATCGACACGGCCGCCACAACCTCGCCGTGCGCATCCACCACCGGGGCGGCCATCGAGAAGGCCCCCGGCGTCATCTCCTCGACCGACCTCGAGATGCCGGTCGCGCGGATCTCCGCGAGCCGCCGCCGCAGCGCCTTCGGATCGGTGATCGTATTCGGCAGATACTGTCGCGGCTTCGACGCGACCACCTCGTCGAACACCTCGATGGGCGAATGCGCGAGCAGCACGAGCCCAACGCCGGTAGCGTGCAGCGGCAGACGCGTGCCGACATCTGAGATGACCCGCACCGCGTTCGGGCTCGAGATGCGCTCGAGGTAGACAGCGCCGAGTCCGTCGCGCACCGCGATGTGCACGTTCTCCTCCGTCGCGTCCAGCAGGTCTTCGAGGTAGGGGCGCGCGATCGCGCGCAGCCGCTCGGCGGTCGTGCGACGCGCACCCAGGCGCCACAACTTGATACCGACGCGGTACGAACCAGAGTCGGTGCGCTCGAGGCCACCCCACTCGGTCCAGGATGCGAGCATCCGGTGCGCCGTCGACACCGGGAGGTTCGCCGCCGCCGCGATCTGCGTGAGTGTCAGCTCCTCCTTCGCGGCGAACGCCTCGGCGATCGCGAAGAGCTTCTGCGCCACGCTGCGCTCGTCACCACCGCCACCTGCCATGCCGCAATGCTAGCCGCGAGCGGAGCATCCACATCGATGATGCTCGGCATCATGAAGTTCAGCTTCCCTGATATGTGGGTTCGAGACGAAAGTTGTGGTGTGCCCAAGAACGGCACGTGCACACCGCGGCCGAGAACCGCCACAGACGCACTGCACCAGACGAAAAGGATCGACGATGATCAAACTGCTCTCCCATCTCTCGCACATCGAGATCGCGACGCCAGACGTCGAAGCCTCGGTGAGGTTCTACGAAGAAGAATTCGGCCTGCGCGTCGTCGCTCGCGAAGACGGCAAGGTCTACCTTCGCTCGTGGGGCGACTACTACACGTACAGCCTCGTCATCGCCGAGGGCCCGGAAGCGGCGCTCAACGTCATGGGCTGGCGCACCTCCAGCGCCGAAGCGCTCGACGAGGCCGCCAAGCGCGTCGAGGCCGCAGGCGTGCAGGGCACGTGGGCCGAGGGCAGCGTCGGCCACGGGAAGTCGTACACCTTCACGGGGCCCTACGGCCACACCATGGAGCTCTACTGGGACGTCGAGAAGTACCAGGCAGACGCCGAGCACGCCTCCGTCTTCCCCGACCGCCCCGAGAAGCGCTCGAAGCACGCCGTCGGCCCCCGCCAGCTCGACCACGTCACCGTCGCCGCCTCCGACGTGCGCGGCTTCGCCAAGTGGTACAACGAGGTCCTCGGCTTCCGCATCATGGCCTACACGGTGCTCGACGACCACCCCGTCACCGTCTTCTCCGTGCTCACCACCAACGAGAAGTCGCACGACCTCGGCGTTGTCCTCGACAGCTCGTCGCGCCCCGGCCGCATCAACCACTACGCCTACTGGGTCGACACCCGCGAGAAACTCCTCCAGGGCGCCGACGTGCTCATGGAGAACAACATCCCCATCGAGTACGGCCCCTCCATCCACGGCATCGGTGAGCAGAGCTTCCTCTACCTCCGCGACCCCAGCGGCATGCGCATCGAGGTCAACACCGGCGGCTACCGCAACTACGTCCCCGACTGGGAGCCCAACGACTGGAAGCCCTCCACCGGCTCCAACAACCTCTACCGCAACGGCGCCATGCCGATCTCGATGACCGAGTCCTTCCCGCCGGACGCCGGCCGCCCCACGGCCACGGAAGAGGGCATCCTGCCGGGCACGGAAGAAGCCATCCTCAACCCATACGCCGTGCAGGGACGCGGCTAACCCGCCACAAGCGACGTCGCCGTTTCTCCAGCGGCGGCGTGAGATCCGCACGAGCGAGATCTGCGCTCCCCAGATCTGCACTCCCCAGATCTGCGCTCCCGAGATCTGCGCTCCCGAGATCTGCGCGGGCCACGCGCATCCACCAGGTTCCTCCTTTCCTGGTGGATGCGCGTGGCCCGCGTTCGCGCGCGCGGCCGGCCACTTCTGAATCTCGGGATGGCTTCCTCACTTCGGGATGGCTTGCAACCCATCCGGAGATGAGGAACCCATCCCGAGTCGTGGCATGTCGGGCATCCCGAGTCGTGGCATGTCGGGCCTCCCGAGTCGTGGCATGTCGGGCCTCCCGAGTCGTGGCATGTCGGGCCTCCCGAGTCGTGGCATGTCGGGCCTCCCGAGGAGCGCCGGCTTCACGAGGGAGACGCACCATCGCCACTCAGTCGGCGATAAGGGTGCCGCCGTCGATGACGATGTTCTGGCCCGACACGAATGCGCCAGCACGGGACGCGAGCCAGACGACCGCTCCCGCGACCTCCTCCGGTTTACCGAAGCGGCCGAGCGGCGTCTTCGCGAGGCGGGCGAGGGCGGCCGCCCCGCCGCCCGTGATGGGCTTCGCGAAGTCGGTCGAGATGACGCCCGGCGAGATCGCGTTCGCTCGCACGCCCTTCGAGCCCCATTGCACGGCGAGGTTGCGCACCAGTTGCGCGTTCGCGGCCTTCGTCACCCCGTAGCCCGCGAGCGCGCGGTTTCCGCGGAGCCCCGCGATGCTCGACATCACGATGAACGCACCTCCTCCCACCGCCGCCATTGTCGGAAGGGTGAGCTCGGCGAGCAGCGCCACCGAGCGCACGTGCAGGCGGTACATGGCGTCGAGGGTTTCCACCGAGTCGAGGCCGCCGGGTCGGTCGAGGGCCGCACCTGCGTTAGCGAGGACGGTATCGATGCGGCCAGCCCGCTCGCGGGTGCGCTCGACAAGCTTCGCGAGCTGATCGTCGTCGGTGAGGTCACAGATTTCGCCGACGACATCGAGACCGGATGCACTCAGCTCGGCCGCAGCCCGCCCCGGCCCGCTCTCCGCGAGTCCCGCGATCACGACGTGCGCGCCGGCGGCCGCGAGCGCCGTCGCCGAACTCAGGCCAATGCCGCTTGCGCCGCCCGTCACGATCGCAACCTGGCCGCTGCAGTCGAACAGCGCGGCGGGGGCGAGGGTGGCCGGGTCCGGGGGTGTCGAGTCTGGTGCCCCAGGAGCAGGCGCCGTCGGAGCGGGTGGAGACGGATCCGGCAACCCCGGAAGCGGCGATATCGGGTCGGGAGGTTCTGGCGTCGTTGCCGGGGAGGTCATCTCTCGATTGTGTCCGTGCATCCGCTCGCTCGTGATCGTTTCTGCCTATGCGCACATCAGCGCCACCGCCTTCGCGAGTGAACCCGGGAGTTTCGGGATGGCTTCCTCACTTCGGGATGGCTTGCAACCCATCCCGAAGTGCGGAACCCATCCCGAAGTGCGGAACCCATCCCGAGACGGAGAAGCGGCACGGGAGAGCGGCACGGCAGAGCGGCACGGGGCACCCGCACCGCGGTCGGCTACGAGCCGGAGATGCGCCGGCGAATCTCAGCTGCGGCCACCTCGAGCAGGCCCCTCATCCGGTCCTCGTCCTGCGGGCGATCTTCAGACCAGGTCACGGCGATGGCGGCCGCGGGCCACCCGGCGTGGTCGAGCACGGGCATGCCGACGGAGCGCATCCCGACGGAGACCTCGCCGTTCTCGGAGGCAAGCCCGCCGCTGCGAATCTCGTCGAGCACCGACCGCAACTCACGAGGCTTCTTCGGCCCGCGACCAGTGCGGTCGGCGAACGACGAAGCGTCGGGGTACAGGGCACGCACCTGTTTCTGCGGCATCGCGGCGAGCATGGCGCGACCGGATGCGGTGAGGTGCGCCGGCAGTCGCACGCCGACGTCGGCCACGAGCACGGGCCGGCGCGGGGCGCGCTCGTCGACGATGTAGAGCACATCGCGGCCGCTCATCACCGCGAGATGTGCGCTCTCTCCCACCTGATCGACGAGGTCGGCGACCACTTGGTGTCCGACGCGGGCGAGGGGCTCCTGCCGCGCGTATCCGCCTGCAAGCTCAAAGGCCGCCGTGCCGAGTCCCCACCGACGTTCGCCGCGCAGGTGCACGACAAAACGGTGCTCGAGCAGCGTCGTCAGCAGGTGATAGACGGTCGAGCGTGGGATGCCAAGCTGCGTCGCGATCGTGCTCGCAGCCACAGGTCCTCGCTGCCAGCTCATGAAGCTGAGAATCGCAAGCGTCTGATCGGCCGCGGGCACCTGCGGGCTGGACCGAGCCGCCGAGCCTCCCCGGGCGGTCACGCGCCGACCCCGGCTGCGCCCTGCGTGCGCGACACGCGGGCGTTGACGCCGCCACCGACAAACTTCGGTGACAAAACGCACCGAACGCGCCGGAAACGAGCCAGAACCGCCGAGTCGTCACCGAGATTTGCAGCGCGGCACGAGCACACGTCAGCCTTGCCCGTCATGTCTGAGATCACAGACAATGAGTGTCCTCGCCGGGGAGACAACGCGCAACGGTTGGAGTGGAATCGATGGCATGAGCACACCCGTACCCGCAGCAGGCCGCAATGAGCGCGAAGCAGACGTCGCCAGCCCAGGCACCGGCCGCGTCGCCGAGGAAACAGCCGGCAGCGTCACCGTCACCATCGGCCTGCGCCCGCTCGAGCCCTCCGAGGTGGTCGCGGTCGCGCGGCATGGCGTGCTCGTCGAAGTCGCGCCGGACGCACTCGCCGAGGTCGCCCGCTCGCGTGAGCTCATCGAGCGCCTCGCGGACGACCCGAACCCGCATTACGGCATCTCGACGGGCTTCGGCGCGCTCGCGACGACCTTCATCGCGCCGGAGCGGCGCGTGCAGCTGCAGGCGAGCCTCGTCCGCTCGCACGCGGCGGGCACGGGCCCCGAGGTGGAGCGCGAGGTGATTCGGGCGCTGCAGCTCCTGCGCCTGCAGACGCTCACGACGGGGCGTACCGGGGTGCGCCCGATTGTCGTCAAGACGTACGCGGCCATGTTGAACGCCGGCATCACGCCGATCGTGCGCGAATACGGCTCCCTCGGCTGCTCGGGCGATCTCGCCCCGCTCTCCCACCTGGCGCTCGCCGCGACGGGCGAGGGGACGGTGCGCGACGCATCCGGCACCGAGGTGGATGCCCGAGACGCGCTCGTCGCGGCCGGCATCGAGCCGCTCGTGCTCCGCGAGAAGGAGGGCCTCGCGCTCATCAACGGCACGGACGGGATGCTCGGGATGCTGCTGCTCGCCATCCACGACATCGAGATGCTCCTCACGACGGCCGACGTCGCGGCGGCGATGTCGGTCGAGAGCCAGTTCGCGACCGACGCCGTCTTCGCCGCTGATCTGCAGGCACTGCGCCCGCAGCTCGGGCAGGGTGACTCCGCAGCGAACCTGCGCCGCTTCCTCGCCGGGTCCCCCATCGTCGCGAGCCACCGCGGCGCCGACGACGGCCGGGTGCAGGACGCCTACTCGCTGCGCTGCTCCCCGCAGGTGCACGGCGCGGCCCGCGACACGGTCGCGCACGCGACCCTGATCGCGTCGCGGGAGCTCGCGTCCGCCGTCGACAACCCCGTCGTGACGGTGGATGGTCGGGTCGCCTCGAACGGCAACTTCCACGGGGCGCCGGTCGCGTACGTGCTCGACTTCCTCGCGATCGCGGTCGCCGACGTGGCGAGCATCTCCGAGCGGCGCACCGACCGCGCCCTCGACCCGGCCCGCAACCGCGGGTTGCCGCCGTTCCTCGCACACGAAGTCGGCGTCGACTCCGGCCTCATGATCGCGCAGTACGCTGCGGCCGGCATCGTGTCTGAGTTGAAGCGGCTGGCGGTGCCCGCATCCGTCGACTCGATCCCGTCGTCGGCGATGCAGGAGGACCACGTGTCGATGGGCTGGGCCGCAGCCCGCAAGCTGCGCCGCGCCGTCGACGGACTCGGGCGGGTACTCGCCATCGAGGTGCTCACCGGGTCGCGCGCGTTGCAGCTGCGAGCACCGCTCGAGCCGGGGCCCGCGACCGCAGCCGTCAGCGCTCTCGTCGCCACCGTCTCCGCCGGCGCAGGCCCCGACCGCTTCCTCAGCCCCGAGATGGAGGCCGTGGCTGAGCTCGTGCTCTCCGGCGAGGTCGCCCGGACCGCGCTCGAGAACTCAGCCGCGAACTGAACGCGCGAGCTGACGGACGCGCTGGCCCGACCCCGCGCATCCGCTCGCTCACGCGCAGCCCCCGACCTCAGGATGGGAAAGTCGCTTCGTTGCGGGAAGTTCCCCACAACGAAGCGAGGTTCCCATCCCGAAACGGAATTGCGGCGGGTTCGTGGCCGCCCCGAGCTACCTGCCAGACGAAGGCGTAGCCTCGTCCCATCCCCGCTGTGGGGTCTCGCAGGTGTCGCGGAACACGTACTGCGAGGGCAGCTTTCGCTGGTGTGACGACCAGTCGATGGCGGGGCGGCGCTGCTCCTTGGGGAGGTAGCCGAGGCGGTAGACGGCCATGAGCTCGAACTCGTCCGGCACCTTGAGCAGGTCGACGATCTTGTCCCATTGGCCGGGCACCTCCATGGGGAACGACACGAACTGGATGCCCATGCCGATCTCGCCCGTCGTGAGCCAGATGTTCTCCATCGCGGCGCCCATGCTGAAGACCGAGTAGAACGACGACAGCTCGCCCGGCCGGTATTCGGCGCGGTCGAGCATGACGCCGAGGAGCAGCGGGGAGCCGGCGACGAGCTTCCGGTTCTCTTCGCCGAGCGTGTTGGGCACGCGCAGGGAGTTCATGAGGAACTGCCCACGCTTCGTGAAGACCTGGCTCGTGAGCGGCCGCAACGGTGCGGGGAGCTTGTCGAACAGCATCCCGTCGCGCCGCTGCTCCATCTCCTCCTTGCTGAACCGGAAGTACGGCTTGTAGCGCTCGAAGAACGTGCCGTTGCTCATCGCGGTCGTCATGCTCTCGCCGCTGATGCTCGCGATCGCCTCGATCGTCTCGCGAGCCTCCACAACGACGAATCGCCACGGCTGGCTGTTGAGCTGCGAAGGCGCACGACCGGCGACCTCCATGAGGAGGCGCTGGTGCTCCTCGCTGACGGGATCGGGAAGGAAGGGGCCGTTCGTGGTCTTGCGGCGTCGCAGAACGTCGAGGAATTCCATGCGCTGAGTCTGGCGTATCAGTCTGAAACGTGTGCCGAGCGATCACTGCCAGGGAAATGGCCCTCTAGCACTCACTCTGAAGGGCGATTCGGCTGCCAGCGATCGCCAGGACAAGCCCAAGAAGGGGTGTTTGGCTTGCAGGTGTCAGCGGCGCGTGGATGCGCGCACCGCGAGCGCGTAGAAGGGTGCGGCGGTGAGGGCGAGCGACGGGTGGCGCCGCGAGTGGGTGCCAGCGAAGGGGATCGCGGCGAGCGGCACCGCGGTCGGCAGCAGCAGCTTTCCGGCGCGGCGGCGGCGCTCGTCGCGGCTCGTGAGCAACGCGACGCCCGCGGCGAGTGTCAGCGCGGATGTGCAGATGTAGAGAGCGTGGTGGATCCAGTGCCAGCGACCGGTTCGCACCACTCCGGTCGCGACGCTGAGCCCAAGCGCGCAGTTGGCGGCGTAGCTTGTCGTCGCGGCGACCAGCAGCGGGGGCACATTCACGACGCCGAAACTACACGGGCGGCCTGAAGCGAAGGCTGGAGCCGTGCGCTCTCGGCGGGACGAGCATCCGCTCACCCCTGCGGTGTGAGCGTCTCGTCTCGAGTCAGCAGCAGCCGGTACGGGAGCTCGCATCGCACGAGCCAGCCCTGCGGAACCGCGGCACGGAGTTCGGGGGCCGTGTAGCTGCGGCGGATGGACAGCGTCCCGTCGTAGTGCACAAACGACCCGCGGTCGAGGGGCTTCGTCGCGGCGCCGAACGCGGCGAGCGCGAGTCGTCCGCGTTCGATGTCGCTGTGCAGGGCGAGCGGGGCGAGGGACGCGCTGTCGGCGAGCAGGCTGGCGAGCGCGTCCGGGTCGAGGTGGTGCAGCAGGTGGTTGGAGGTGACGATGTCGAAGCGCTCCCCCGCCGCCACGAGCTCGCCGCTCGAGGCCGCCCGGAAGTCGACGCCGAGCCGCGTCAGCCCGCGCGACTCCACGAACTCGTGCGCCCGCTCATCGGGGTCGATCGCGGTCACCTCGAGGCGGAGTCCGTCGCGTGCCGCCCACGAGGTGAGGGCGAGCGGAATGTCGCCGCCCCCGAAACCGATATCCAGCAGCCTGGATGCGCGCCGCCGGTCGAGCACGGGCCGCACGTCGCGCAGATACACACGCCGCCACCCGGCCACGAGCGCGTTCACGGCGCGGAACTGGGCATACGTCGCGAAGAGGCGGTCGCGGTCGCAGTCGGGGTCGTCCATGAGCTCGAGCGAGGTCGTGTCGCGTGGCAACGAGAAGCGGGAACGGGATGCACTCACTGCAGCGGGCCGCTCGTTCGGGGTCGGCGGGTTGCGGCAAGCGACCGGGTTGCCGACGGGACCGTCCTCGGAGCTGTGACGTTCACGAGACCGCCAAGCCGCGCTCGAACCTCACGCGCGCATCCGCGTGAACCGACCGACCTCCACCGTCAGGCCCGGCCCGAACGCCATCGCGCAGAGCGCCTCGCCGACGCCCTCGAGGTGCGTGTCGTCGGCCCCCTCTGCCAGCAGCCGCTCGAGAATGAACAGCACGGTGGCGCTCGACATGTTGCCGTAGTCGCGCAGCACGCCGCGCGACGGGGCGAGCTGTTCTTCTGTGAGCCCGAGCGACTGCTCAACCTTGTCGAGGATGCTCCGCCCGCCCGGGTGGATGGCCCACAGCGGCGTCTCAGCTGGCACGGTCGGCGCGAGCAGGGGCGCGACGACGTCCTCGATCGACGCCCCGATGATGCTCGGCACGTACCCGGAGAGGCGCATCCGGAACCCGCTGTCGCCGATCGTCCAGGCCATCTCCGACTCGCCCTCGTCGGTGATGGTGCTCTCGAGGGCGTCGATGCTCAGGATGCTCGTGCCAGCGGGCGCGGGGCGTGCGGTCACAAGGGCTGCCGCGGCCCCGTCGGCGAAGACGGAGGTGGCGACGATCTGCTCGGGGTCGTTGGAGCTGGTCAGGTGGATGGTGCACAGCTCGACGCACACGATAAGGACCACGGCGTTCGGGTCGGCGCGGGCGAACGCATCCGCTGCCCGCAGCGCCGGGAAGGCGCCGTAGCAGCCCATGAAGCCGAGGTGGAAGCGCTGCACGCGCGGTGACAGGCCGAGGCCGCGCACGATCTCGTAGTCGGGGCCGGGCGCGTAGAAGCCGGTGCAGGAGACGGTGACGACGTGCGTGATGTCGGATGCTTCGAGCCCGCTGCCGTCGAGGGCGGAGCGGGCCGCGCCGAGCAGCAGCTCCGGGACACGCTCGGCGTAGAGCTGGTTGCGGGCACCCGTCGATGCGTCGAGGACGATCCCGTCAGCGACGAGGGCCGAGTCGGAGCCGCCGGCGAGCGCATCCACGACCGTGTGCCTGCGGTTGATCGCCGAGCCGTCGAACGCCGCGCCGATGAGGCGGGCACCGAGGCGGTTGACGCCCGGCTGGCCTGCGAATAGGTCACGGGCCTGGGTCTGCGGCAGCTCGGTCGGGGGTACTGCGGTGCCGATGCTGCGGATGTGCACGCTCACGCCACGACGGTACGCCTCGCATCCTGAGAGCACCCGCGCGCCGCCGCGAGCCAGCACAATCGCTGCCAGAGAGATGGCCCTATACGCCGCCCCTTAGGGGCACATCGGCTGGCAGCGATCACGCATGGTCGACCCTCGAGGGCACATCGACTGGCAGCGATCACGGAGGGGCGCCCCTGAAGGGCACATCGACTGGCAGCGATGCAACCGCGAGTGCCCGTGAGACTCACAAGTCCCGCAAGACCCGGTAGACCCGCAAGAAGCCGTCAAAGAGGGCGCGGGTCACACCGCCTCGCCCCCGCTACTCGCCCGGGTAGGTCATGAGGTCGCCGGTGAGCGGCACCTGGCCGGTGCGCTCCCCCGCGTTCGCCTTGTCGACCTCGTACCCCTTGCCCTGTTCGCCGGCGTCGAGGGCGGCCTGCGAGGTGACCTGGCCGTCGAGCGTGAACGTGTCGAACACGAACGGCAGCCCGTTGGAGGCGAGGGGGTTCGGGGAGTCCATGATGTGGAAGTGGAGGTGCGGGGCGTCGGTGTTGCCGGTGTTGCCGAGCAGGCCGAGGCGGTCTCCGCGCGTGAGCTGCTGCCCGACTTCGAGCTCGAAGGCGTTTCCAGTCTTGAGGTGCGCGTAGAAGGCGTAGTTGCCGCCGCCGATGTCCTGCACGACATAGTTGCCGCCGTATTCGTCGAGCGTGAGCGTGGGGCCGGGAGCTGTGCCGGCCTTCTGCTCCTCGCGGTCGCTTGTGATGGCGACGATGGGCCCGTCGGCGACGGCGATGACGTTCTCGCCGAAGCCGGGGTAGCTGCGCGCGTTGTCGCGGGCCCCGTCGTAGAGCTTCATCGTCGGGGTGAGCTTGACGTAGTCGATGGCCCAGCGTTCCGGCGCCCAGTAGGTGCCGTTGATGGGGCTGACGGCACCGCGGTGCGCGGTGAGGCCGCAGCAGCCGTTGGCGTCGAGCCAGCCGCTTCCGGTGAGGGGCGGGCCGATGACAGCAACCTCGCGTCTGTCGACGGCGACGGCCTGCGTGGTCTCGGCGATGGTCTTCTCGTACAGCGGCAGTTGCGCCTTGGGCATCTCGACGGTGACGGTGTGGTCGATGCGGTCAGGCACGTCGGTGTCGGATGCGACGGTCGCGTCCATCCACACCGTCGCGTTCTGCCCAGGCCCGAGCTCAAGCCCTCCGCCGTCGGTGGCACCGGCCACGCGCATCACGTTGTTCAGGTCGTCACCCTCGAGCTCCTGCAGCACCGTTCCGCCGCTGCTCGCCTCGACCGCCTGGATCTTCACCTTCGACGGCGACCCGTTGGTGAGCTGCAGCTCGTAGGCGAGGTGGATGCGCTCATCCGTGCCGAGCACGGGGATGGGCGCGGCGAGGGCGGAGACGACGACGGGCGTGAACTGCTCGCCGGTGGCTCCGGGTGCGGTCTCGACGGGAGGCGTCTCGCTGACGGACGGGGGTGCATCCGCCCCGATGGTGAGGGCCGGGCTCGCCGAGCAGGCGCTGAGGAACAGGAGGCCCGCCGCCGCGAGGGCGGCCGAGAAGACACGCGCGTTCCCCGCCCTGATGCCGGTCATGGGTTGAGCTTAGGCTCGCGAACGGAGGCTCGCCAGGTGAAAACGCAATGGTTGGCGGCAGCACACGGCCAGCGCGAAGTGACCATCGTTTCACGGGCCGACCGGGCCCGACGGCCGATCGGAGATAATCAACCCGTGCCGACTCCCAGCCCCGCCTCGACGCCGCGTGCCGCGAGCGTCTTCGACGTCGCGAAGACGGCCGGTGTCTCGCACCAGACTGTCTCGCGCGTGCTCAACAACCACCCGAGCGTGCGCGAGACGACGCGCGCGAAGGTACTGGATGCGATGCGCGAGCTCGACTACCGCCCGAACCTCGCGGCCCGCACCCTGTCGTCGAAGCGCAGCCGCACGCTCGGCGTCATCTCGACGTCGAAGGGCGAGTTCGGGCCGGCATCGAGCATCTCGGCGATCACCGAGGCGGCCCGCTCGCGCGGCTACAGCACGATCATCGAGTACGCCGACGAGCTGTCGCCGACCTCGGTGGATGCGGCCCTTGCGAGCCTCGCGGAGCTCGCGGTCGAGGGCATCGTCGCGGTCGCCCCGCAGACCCGGGTACTCGAGGCGCTGCAGTCGACGCACACGAGCATCCCCTTCGTGACGGTGCAGAACCGCGAGACGCTCGATGGAGTCGAGGTGGCATTCGACCAGTTCCGCGGGGCCCAGCTCGCGACAAAACACCTGCTCGACCTCGGCCACACCAGGATCGTGCACCTCGCCGGGCCCGGCGACTGGCTCGACGCGACCTCGCGTCTGCATGGCTACGAACACGCGATGACGGAGCGCGGCTTGTCACCCCAGCACGTCGACGCCCGGGCCTGGACCCCGGCCGCCGGCTATGGGGCAGGCCGCGAATTGCTCACTTCCGATGCCACCGCGATCTTCTGCTCGAACGACCAGCTGGCGCTCGGCGTGCTCCACGCCGCCCACGAGCTGGGCGTCGAGATACCGGGCCGCGTCAGCCTCATCGGCTTCGACGACATCCCAGAGGCGGCCCACTTCTGGCCGCCGCTGACCACGATCCGGCAGGACTTCTCGGTCGCGGGCCGCCGCTGCGTCGAGCAGCTGCTGGACGACGGGGACGCGACACCCGCAACGGAGCTGACGCTGGTGACGCGCGCATCCACGGGTCCCACCCCGATCTAGCGGCCGGCCCGACAGAGCAGCGCGCCTCGCCCCAAAGCCGCGCTTTGGCCATGCGACGCATTCCCGGGCCCGGGACGCGCCTCCGGTTCCCTTTTCAAGGTTCTTGTCGTAGCCTCTCCCACAGAATGTGATCGATCACATGACCTCGAGGCACAGCCAAAGGAGACCTGCCGACGATGAGCGAGCCAACCGAAACGCGCGAAGCACAGCGCGAGACCTACGTCGTCGGCGTCGACTACGGCACCCTCTCGGGCCGGGCGGTCGTCGTCCGGGTCCGCGACGGCGCCGAGCTCGGCGTCGGCGAGCTTCCGTATCCGCATGCCGTGGTCGACGAGCAGCTCCCAGCAACGGGCGAGAAGCTCCCGCCCGAGTGGGCGCTGCAGGTGCCGAGCGACTACGTCGACGTACTCAAGGTCGCCGTGCCTGCCGCCATCGCCGACGCGGGCATCGACCCGGCCGACGTCATCGGTATCGGCACCGACTTCACGGCCTGCACGATGGTGCCGACGCTCGCCGACGGCACTCCCCTCAGCGAGGTTGCCGGCTTCGAAACCCGCCCGCACGCCTACGTGAAGCTCTGGAAGCACCACGCCGCGCAGCCCCACGCCGACCGCATCAACGACCTCGCCGACCTCAGAGGCGAGAAGTGGCTCGCCCGCTACGGCGGCCTCATCTCGAGCGAGTGGGAGTTCGCGAAGGGCCTGCAGCTCCTCGAGGAAGACCCCGAAGTGTACGCCGCGATGGACCACTGGGTGGAAGCGGCCGACTGGATCGTCTGGCAGCTCACCGGCACCTACATCCGCAACGCCTGCACGGCCGGCTACAAGGGCATCCTGCAGGACGGCGAGTACCCGAGCCGCGAGTTCCTCGCCACCCTCAACCCCGACTTCGCGGGCTTCGCCGACGACAAGCTCGCGCACGAGATCGGCCAGCTCGGCGACGCCGCCGGGACGCTCTCGGCGGAGGCAGCGGCCTGGACCGGCCTGCCAGAGGGCATCGCGGTCGCGGCCGGCAACGTTGACGCGCACGTCACCGCCCCGGCCGCCGCGGCGACCGAGCCCGGCCAGATGGTCGCCATTATGGGCACCTCCACCTGCCACGTCATGAGCTCCGACAAGCTCGCGGAAGTGCCAGGGATGTGCGGGGTCGTGGACGGCGGCATCGTCGCGGGGCTCTACGGCTACGAGGCCGGCCAGTCCGGCGTGGGCGACATCTTCGCGTGGTACGTCGAGAACCAGGTGCCCGCGCGCTACGAGCGCGCGGCGGCCGAACTTGGCATCTCGGTGCACGAGCACCTCACCAACCTCGCGGCAGCGCAGCCCGTCGGCGCGCACGGCCTCATCGCACTCGACTGGCACAGCGGCAACCGCTCCGTGCTCGTCGACCACGAGCTCTCCGGCTTGCTCGTCGGGGCAACGCTCGCGACCAAGGCGGAAGACGTCTACCGCGCCCTGCTCGAGTCGACCGCCTTCGGCACACGCAAGATCGTCGAGACCTTCAACGCCTCGGGCGTCCCGGTCACCGAGTTCATCGCGGCCGGCGGCCTGCTCAAGAACGCGTTCCTCATGCAGACCTACAGCGACATCCTCGGCATGCCGATCTCGACGATCGACAGCGCGCAAGGGCCGGCGCTCGGCTCCGCGATCCACGCGGCGATCGCCGCAGGCGCGTACCCGGATGCGCGTGCCGCGGCCGCCGCCATAGGCCGGGTGACGCGCGCCAAGTACACGCCGAACCCCGACGCCGTGGCCGCCTACAACGAGCTGTACGCCGAGTACGACCTGCTGCACGACCACTTCGGGCGGGGCGCGAACCAGGTCATGAAGCGCCTCAAGCGGCGCCGCCGCGAGGCGATCGCCGGCGGATCGACAGCCGAGGGAGCCGCATCCCCTGCCGCCGCAGCAGACCCATCCGCATCCGCACTCGCAACCCACGAGGAGGTCAGCGCGTGAGCATCCAGACCATCACGCCTGAAACTCAGGCGAGCATCGACACGATCCGCGCCGAGGTAGCGGCTCTCCACGCCGAACTCGTGCGCTACGGGCTTGTCGTCTGGACGGGCGGCAACATCTCCGGCCGAGTGCCCGGCACCGAGCTTTTCGTGATCAAGCCATCCGGTGTCAGCTACGACGACCTGGCCGCCGACAACATGATCCTCTGCACCCTCGACGGCGAGGTCATTCCGGGCACACCCGGCTCCGATCGCTCCCCCTCGAGCGACACCGCTGCACACGCCTACGTCTACCGGAACATGCCCGAGGTGGGCGGGGTCGTTCACACGCACTCCGACTACGCGGTTGCCTGGGCAGCGCGCGGCGAGCCGATCCCCTGCGTCATCACAGCCATGGCGGATGAGTTCGGCGGGGAGATCCCCGTCGGGCCGTTCGCGATCATCGGCGACGACTCGATCGGGCGCGGCATCGTCGAGACGCTGCGCGGGCACCGCTCGCGGGCCGTGCTCATGAAGAACCACGGCCCGTTCACCATCGGCAAGGACGCCCGCGACGCCGTCAAGGCGGCCGTCATGGTCGAGGACGTCGCCCGCACCGTGCACATCTCCCGCCAGCTCGGCAGCCCTAACCCCATCCCCCAGCAGGCCGTCGACTCGCTGTTCGACCGCTACCAGAACGTCTACGGACAAGACCCGACAGGAGCCCTCAGTTGAGCGCACTCCCCACTTCCTTCGACGCTGCGGAGATCTGGTTCTTCACCGGCAGCCAGGGCCTCTACGGCGAGGAGACGCTGCGTCAGGTCGCCGACCAGTCGCAGGCCATCGTCGAGACTCTCAACGAGTCGCCGAACACGCCCGTGAAGATCGTCTGGAAGCCGGTGCTCACCGACTCCGACGCCATCCGCCGCGCTGCCCTCGAGGTCAACTCGAACGACAACGTCATCGGCATCGTCGCGTGGATGCACACCTTCAGCCCCGCGAAGATGTGGATCCAGGGCCTCGACTCGCTCGCGAAGCCGCTCCTGCACCTCCACACGCAGGCCAACGTCGAGCTGCCGTGGGCCGACATCGACTTCGACTTCATGAACCTCAACCAGGCGGCGCACGGTGACCGTGAGTTCGGGTACATCCAGACGCGCCTCGGCATCCCCCGCAAGACGGTTGTGGGACACGCGTCGAGCACGAGCGTGACGCGGCAGATCAACAGCTGGTCGCGCGCCGCGGCCGCCTGGCAGGCCGTGCGCACCATGAAGCTCGCCCGCTTCGGCGACAACATGCGCTTCGTCGCCGTCACCGAGGGCGACAAGACGGAGGCCGAGCTGCGCTTCGGCGTGCAGGTCAACACGTGGGGCGTCAACGAGCTCGCCGACGCCGTAGCCGCGGTTGATGACACTGCCGTGGATGCACTCGTCGCCGAATACGAGGAGCTGTACGACGTCGCCCCCGAGCTGCGTCGCGGCGCCGAGCGCCACCAGTCGCTGCGCGACGGTGCGGCAATCGAGCTGGGCCTGCGCTCGTTCCTCGAGGCCGGCGGCTTCAGCGCCTTCACGACGAGCTTCGAGGACCTCGGCGAGCTCAAGCAGCTGCCGGGGCTCGCCGTGCAGCGGCTCATGGCGGAGGGCTACGGCTTCGGCGCGGAGGGCGACTGGAAGACGGCCATCCTCGTGCGGGCCGCGAACGTCATGGGTGCTGGCCTGCCGGGCGGCGCGAGCCTCATGGAGGACTACACGTACGACCTCACGGAGGGCAGCGAGCTCATCCTGGGCGCGCACATGCTCGAGGTGAGCCCCTCCCTGACGGTCGCCAAGCCGACCCTCGAGGTGCATCCGCTTGGCATCGGAGGCAAGGACGACCCGGTGCGCCTCGTCTTCACGGCCGACCCGGGCCCCGCGGTGGTTGTTGCACTCAGCGACATGCGCGACCGGTTCCGCCTCGTCGCGAACGTCGTCGAGGTCGTCGAGCCCACCGCTCCCCTGCCGAAGCTGCCCGTCGGCCGCGCCGTGTGGAAGCCAGAGCCCTCGTTCGAGGTGTCGGCCGCCGCCTCGCTGACGGCGGGTGCCGCGCACCACACGGTCATGTCGACCGCGGTCGGCATCGACGTGTTCGAGGACTTCGCGACCATCGCGAAGACCGAGCTGCTGCGCATCGACGCCGACACCACCCTGCGCGAGTTCAGCAAGGAAGTGCGCTGGAACCAGGCCTACTACCGCCTGGCGCAGGGCCTCTAAGCAGGGCGGCTTCTGCACGGCATGCGCGCCGGCAGAGCCGCCCCGAGATCGGGGTCGCCGACGCGCCTCCTTGCGTCGGCGGCCCCAAACAACGACCACGTGGTGGCGCCACTCTTCTTCGGAGAGGGCCAACGGCGCCACCCCGTGGCGCGAACTCCCGCCCGCTGGCCCAGACCTGGGCCTCACGCATCCGCTTGTCCTGCTGTAGATGCGCAACCCCCAACATGTGCGCAGGAGCCGAACGCAGACCTGGGGCTACTTCATCCACCCCGCGCGGAGCGGGTGCGCAACCCCCCAGGTCTACGGAAGCTATGTCTGCAGAGGGGCCGCGCGAGCCCTAGGGCTTCTACAGCCAGCTTGCGAGAAGCGGATGCGCAAAGCCCCGGTCTGCACGGGGAACGACGCAAAGCACCGGTCTGCAGAGGGCCCCGCCCCCTACTCCGCCCACACCCCTTCGCGTGGGATCACGAGCGGCGTGCCCGTCTCGGGGTCGTCGATGATCCGGCAGGACAGCGAGAAGATGTCCTCGACGAGCTCCGCCGTGAGCACCTCGCCCGGCTCGCCCTGCGCCACGATCTCGCCGTCGCGCATGATCACGAGATGTGTCGCGAAGCGGGCCGCCTGGTTGAGGTCATGCAGCACGGCGACGAGCGTGCGCCCCGCGCCTCGCAGCCGGCGGAACAACTCAAGCAGCTCGTACTGGTGCGAGATGTCGAGGAACGTCGTCGGCTCATCGAGCAGCAGCACTGGCGCTTCCTGCGCGAGCGCCATCGCAACCCACACACGCTGCCGCTGACCGCCGGACAGCTCGTCGACGAACCGCGACGACAGTGCATCCACTCGCGTCGCCGCCATCGCCGCGCTCACGGCACGCTCGTCGGCCTCCGACCAGCGGTCGAACATACCCTGGTGCGGGAACCTGCCGCGCGCGACGAGGTCGGCGACGCGGATGCCCTCCGGCGCGAGCGACGTCTGCGGCAGCAGGCCGAGGCGCTTCGCGACGTCCTTCGTCTTGAGCGTGAAGATGTCGGTGCCATCGAGCAGCACGCCGCCGACGCTCGGCTTGAGGAGCCGCGCGAGCGCCTTCAGGAGCGTCGACTTGCCGCACGCGTTCGGGCCGATGATGACCGTGAACGAGTGAGCGGGCAGGTCGAAGTCGAGGCCCTCGATGATCCGCTGCTCGTCGTAGCCGACATGCACGGAACGGGCCTGCAGGTCGGCGGTGCCGGCAGCGCTGGCAGCTGCGCTCGCAGCGGATGCGGCTGGCTTCGCCTGGGTGGTGTCCGGAATGGTGTGAGCTTTGATCGTCATCACTGACGTCCCTTCTTCGTGACCTGCTCGTGGACGAGCAGCCAGGCGAGGTAGATGCCGCCGACGCACACGGTGAGCACGCCGAGGACGATGAGGGGAAGGCACGTGAGCACAACTTCCATCGACCTGCCGCCGATGGAGCCGACGCCCCAGAAGCGGGTGACATTGAGGGCGTCGATGTTCTTCAGCACGATCGCCGAGGTGAACCCGCCGAGCACGGCGCTGATCGCGACCCCCGCCAGGGTGAGAGCCAAGGGTGTCGCCTTGCCACCGCCGACGGATCCCATGGCGTAGACGAGCATGGTCGCGAGGAATGCCCCGATGAGCGCGAACCACACGTACTGGCCTGGAGCCGTGAAACCGAAGATCCCGACCGCGAGCGTCACGACGAAGCTCGCGCCGGCGTTGACGCCGAGGAGGCCGGGGTCGGCGAGCGGGTTCCGGGTGAACGCCTGGATGAGGGCGCCGCACAGGCCGAGCGCCGGACCGACGACGAGTCCCACGACGGTGTGGGGGATGCGCAGGTCGAGCACCATGACGTGCTCCTCCGTCGCCCGCGAGCCGAGGAGGCTCTCCCAGACGACTTCGGGCGCGATGGCGCGGGCACCCACGAAGATGCTCAACAGCACCGTGCTGGCCAGCACCGCGAGGGCGATGACCAGCGCCAGGGTGCGCTTCGCGTTGCTGCTCGCCAGGCCGCTGCCACGTGCATCCAGGCCGCTGCCGCGAGAATCCGGGCGGCTGCCGCGGGCGCCCGAGCCTGGAATAGCCCCTGTTGCCCGCGGCCCTGCAGTGCTGACTGCGACCACGATGCGACTAGAGCCCGACCGAGGCGTAGATGCGGAAGACCTCGTCGATGCGGGTTTCCTCATCGACCTGTTCGCCGTCTTCGGACTCCCCGTACAAGTCCATGATCTGCTGCTTAATGGACTCGTCGAGCGCCTCCCACTTGGCCGTCCAGGCTTCGACCTCGTAGGTCCAATAGCCGACGACCTTGTAAGCGGAGCCTGGCAGGCCGAGCGTGTGACGGAGGTGGCTGCGCACCTCGCGGGTCACGCGCGTCTCCCCGGCGACCCACACGTAGACGCTGCCGTCTGTTGGGATGTCGAGTCGCTTGACGGTCTCGACGAGGCGGCTCGGGCGGTGCCCGTTGCCGGAGCCACGCACCCAATTCGCCGCCTTCAGGTCGGCCGCAGGGAACAGCTCGTAGCCCGCATCCCGGATCTCACAGACGATCTCCGTCTCGACGTCCGGCGTGAGCTCGGCCACGCGGAGGGCGGCTGGGAGTGCTGGCTCGTCGCAGATGAGCATCTGCTTCGTGACCCCCTCCGGCAGCGCGTAGAGGTCGCGCGGCGGGTTGATGCCGAGCACGTAGCCGGGCTTCGCGCCGAGCACCCACGTGCTCGCGATACCCCTCTCGTGGATGACGAAGTCGATGTCGATCTCGCCGGGTCGGTGGTCGCGGATCGTGTACGTGCGCATCTGCGACGGCTCGACGCCCTCCTCGTAGTCCCAGCCGCGGCCGGAGACGAAGGGGAGGCGCGGTTCGAGGTGTGCCTCGTCGGGGAAGAAGAGGCGCACGTACTCGTCGCCGATGCCCGTCGTCGGGTAGTCGAGCAGGTCGTCGCCACCCAGCGTGACGCGGATCATCCCAGGCCCGAGCTGCTTCACCCCGGTCACGACGGCGCGGTGGATGCGCTCCTCGTACTCGGTCGCTTCAGTTCCGGATGCGGTGCGGTAGGTCATTCTGCGCCTCCGACGCCGTTGCCGTCGATGGCCGAGTTGAGCATGGGAACGAACTCGTCGATTGCCCACGGGATGGAGAGGGGCGTCGGCGCGTTCGTGGCCATCGCGAGGGGCTCACTCTCGAGGAAGAGGTAGTGGCCGGTCGCGATGGGCTCCCACAGCTTGAAGGTGGGGTGGTTCAGGGTGTAGTCGAGCTCTTCCTCGCTGTTGGACCAGGCGACGAAGATGTCGGCGGGGATCGTGTCGAGTTCCTCAAGGCTCACGGCGCCGTACCAGTTGTCACCCTCGACGGTGCCGAGCACGGTTTCCATGGCTGGCGTGTTCTGCAGGCCGAGCTCGGTGAGGAACTGCACCCGCAGGTCGCTCGGGATGTAGATGCCGGCTTCCGTTGCGCCGTCGCTCAGGGTGAGGCCGTATGCGAAGGTCGTGTCAGCGAACCTGGGGTTCTCTTCCTTGACGGCGTCGAGCTTGCTCTGCGTCTCCGCGATGATCTCGTCGGCCTTCGCGGGCTGGCCGAGGCTGTCGCCGACGATCTCGACAAGCGACTGCCACGACTCCGAAGCCCACGGCTTCTCGGGGTACGCGACGGTCGGGGCGATCTCGCTGAGGCGGTTGTACTCGACCTCGGTGAGGCCGGAGTGCGGGGCGAGAATCACGTCGGGCTCTAGGGCGAGCACCTGCTCGAAGTCGAGCTCGTTCGCGTCGTTGTAGTTCAGGATCTCCGGCATCGTGCCGCCGAGCTCCTCGACCTCAGCGCGGAACCAAGGCGAGTAGCCCTCTTCGTCCCCGCCCCACGTCTCGGGGATCCCGACGGGGACCGTGCCGAACGCGGCGACGACGTCCTGCGTCGCCCAGCCGATCGTCACGACGCGCTCTGGTGCCTCGGTGATCGTCGTCTCGCCGAGGGCGTGCTTCATCGTCACCGGCAGGGCACCTTCTTCGGCTGCCGTTGCCGTTACGCCGTCCGCCGCCGCGGCGTCACCGGATGCGCATCCCGCAAGGGCGAGGACTGCAACGGTTGCCGCCGCGAGGGCTCCTGTCCAGCGGCGGTGCGCCGGCCGGACCGGGGAGGTCCGGGAGGAGGTGGACGGGCGGCGGCTGACAGTCGAGGTCAAGGTGGCTCCATTCGACAGAAGTACAAACGCTAGAGGTAAGGCTAACCTCAGAACACACCGAGCCTACGGATGTGACGTATCGCTCCGCGGACACTCGGCGTCGCATTCCTGCCACGGTCCCGCCCACCCGTCGCGGAGCCGACGGCGCGAAACCGGCCTCGTGCCGCGCTACGCTTCGAGAGTGAATCAAGACGCGCTGTTCGGGGGACTGCTCGTCATTTTCGTGCTCGCTGTCATCGCGATCGGCGCGATCGTCGCGTTCGGCGACCTCAGCATCCGCCCCCGCCAGCGGCGCCTGCCCGTGTGGCAGTACAAGCACCGTGTGATCGGCAAGGACCAGCCGTACGTCACCTCGGCCGGCTCGTTCCCGGCAAGTGAGCAGCGCCTCTGGGAGATGTGGCTCGAGACCCACAAGCCCGGCACTCTCGTCGCGGTCCCTCTCGAAGACGAGGAATCGACTGTGGCACCGGCCGAAACGACCGACGCGGAAGACGACGCAGCAGCGGAGGACAAGGGCGCCGCCGAAGACAAAGGCGCTTCCAAGAACAAAGCTGCGGAGGATGCCCCGGAGAAGCTCCCCGAGATGAGGCAGATGCGGGTCTCCCGCGTCTCCCGGGAACTTCGCTCCGTGCATCCGATGGCCCTCGTCGGCTTCAACGCCTACTTCGAGGAGTACGAGAAGAGCGAGTTCCCCGTGGGTCTCATCGTGCGCGGCAGCGACGGTGTCGCAATGGTGACGCTCACGGACGAGGACCTCGTCGCGTTCGACGAGCGCGGGCGTCGCCTCTGGTCCAGCCGCTGGGAGCGACTCATCTTCTCCAACGCCCACGACCTGCTGCTCTACAACGGACACATGCAGATCCGCATCGACGACGAGGACCAGCGCGATCTCGTCGAGGCGCTTGTCGTCAAGTACGGAAGGTTCGAGCAGATGCATTTCCTTCCGGGCCCGGAGCGCCGCGCGTCGGACTCCTGACGCCTGACGCCCTGCCGAGCACGCGGCGCCCTGCCCACAGACCGCGCGCAACCAAAGCATCCCCGGCAACCGCTGCAACCGCTGCAACCGCTGCAACTATTCGACTCCGGATGGGTTCCGCACCTCGGGATGGGTTGCAAGCCATCCCGAAGTGCGGAAGCCATCCCGAAACGAAGGGGCGGACCGGCGGGCGGGGCTCGACCGATCGCCCGACCGACCGCTCGCCCGACCGACCGCTCGACCGCTCGACGGCTCGACGGCTCGACGGCTCGACGGCTCGACGAAGGCCTCCGACCGCTCGACTAGAGCCGGCGGTCGGGGGCCGGTGCGTGACGAGCTACGGCCGCCAGTCGCTTGGCTTCGAGCCCATGGCGCGGCGGAAGGCTGCGCTGAACGCGCTCGTCGTGGCGTAGCCCACCCGTCCCGCGACGGTCCCGACGGGCAGGTCGTCGGCGAGCATCCGCGCGGCGGCGGCCATGCGCACCATGGTGCGCCAGTGCGAGAAGGTCATGCCGACCTCAGCCGCGAAGATGCGGGCGATCGTGCGCACGCTGAGCGAGAGCTGCCAGGCCCAGGCCTCGACGCCGCGGTCATCCGCTGGATCGTTGAGCACGCGGCGCACCAACGGCGCGAGGCGCTCGTCGCGCGGCACGGGCACGGTCTCGACGTAGCTTGTCGCTTCGGGGAGGAGCTCGATCACGACGGTCTGCGCCCGCAATCGCTGGTCGACCTCCATGGGCGACTCAGCGAGGTGGAGCAGCAGCTCGCGGAACGCGGCGCCCAGCTGCACGGTGCCAACCGAGTGCCAGTCGGGGGCGACCTCGGGCGTGAAGTAGGTGCAGCATCCGGTCGAGGACGCGTCGACCTCCATCGTGTGTGGCGTGAACGGCGGCACCCAGATGCCCTGGCCGACGGCGAGCGTGCGCATGGCGCCCTCGACGAGCACGACGACACTGCCCCGGGATGGCCACATAATCATGCCCTCTGGATGCATGTGCGGCTCGGGTTCGCCGAGGTTCGGGCCTGCAAGCACGGCGGTCGTGAGGAGGAAGGGTGCGGGGATGCCCGCCGGCCTGACCTCGACGGTCGCAGGCCCTGGGCTGAGTTCGAGCGCCTGGAACACGGTGAATCTCCTGGTTGTCCGCAACGCAACAGAAGTTGGCCGAACGCATCACTAACGGGACTTAGGTCAACCTTACTATCAACTGATGCCCCGTGAGAAGCCCCTGCCCCCGACCCCAGCATCCGTCATGCGGGACGCGCTCTTCGCGTCCGGGCGGAACTGGCGGCTCTCCCTTGCCACCCTCGGCTACGTTGTGCACGAAGCCGCGGAGGCGCTCGTGCCGGTCCTCGTGGGCGTCATCATGGACCGCACCATCGTCACGAACGACGCCACGCAACTCGCGCTGTGGCTCGCCGTGCTGCTCGCCAACTTCCTCGTGCTCTCGTTCTCCTACCGCTGGGCGGCCCGGCTCATGGTGCGCATCTACGGCCACGGCGAGCTGGAGTTGCGGCGCTCACTGCTGACGCGAGTCCTGCATCCGAACGGTGTCACGAGCCGCCGCAGCCCTGGCGAGCTGCTGCAGATCACGACGTCAGACAGCTACCGGGTCGCAGGTGTCTCGTGGTCGGTCGTGCAGCAGGGCGCGAGCGCCGCGGCGATCCTCGTTTCGTCAGCCGCCCTCCTCGCAATCTCGGTGCCCCTCGGCGTCGGGGTCCTGGTCGCGTCGCTGCTGATCCTGGTCGGCATGCACGCGGCATCCAAGCCCATCGAGGCGCGCGGCGCGCGAGAGCAGGCGTCCGCGAGCGCCGCCAGCGACGTGGCGACCGACCTCGTGGCGGGGCTCCGCATCATCCGCGGCATCCGGGCCCAGCCGCAGGCCACCCGCAGGTACCTTGACGCGAGCGCCGAGGCGAAGATCGGTGCGATCGCGTCGAACCGCGGCATTCAGCGCTACCTCGCGGTCAGCGGCATCGCATCCGGCGCGTTCCTGGCGCTGCTCGCCTTCTCCGCAGCGGCCCTCGCTTCTCTCGGGCAGATCACGCTCGGCGAACTCGTCGCCGTCGTCGGGCTCGGCCAGTACCTGCAGGGCTCGCTCGCGCACGTCGGCACGTTCGCGTCGAACTGGCTCCACAAGCGTGCGTCGGCGGTCCGCATCGTCGCGGTTCTCGCCGAGGATCACGCCGTGCCCATCGAGGACACGCACACCGGCGGGGCCGAACTCGTGGATGCGGTCCGCGCATCCTCAGCCGCCCCCGCGGCGTTTGTGTGGCGCGCCCCGGACGGGCGCGTCATCGACGTGGCCCCCGGATCGCTCGTCGGCATCCGGCCTTCTACGCCCGCGGCGGCGCGCGAGCTCGCGTCGACACTCGCGTTCCGGACTGCGATTGAGGACAGCGAACTGACCGTCGCCGGTCTGGATGCACGCACGATGGGCCCGGACGCCTACCGCCGCCTCGTCTTCGCGCCGCCCCACGACGCGACCGTCTTCTCGGCGACGCTCGAGGAGAACCTGCTTGTGGAGGCGGGGGCAGAGCCAGGGTCGGAGTCACGCTCGTCCGCCTCCAGCACCGACCTCGAATCCGCGGCCGAGCGCGCCGCCCTCACGGAAGTCTCGGCACTCGGCTGGGACCGCCAGCTCGGCGAACGTGGCCGTCGCCTCTCGGGCGGCCAACGCCAGCGCGTCCTGCTGGCCCGCGCCTTCGCGAGCAACGCGCACGTGCTGGTGCTCGACGAGCCCGCTTCCGCGCTCGACCCGGCAACCGAGGCGCGCGTCGCCGAGTCGCTTCGCGCGCATCCCGTCACCACACTGCTCATCACTCGCAGCCCCCTGCTGCTCGCGGCCTGCGACCGGGTCGTGGAGGTGGAGGCGGGGTCGCCAGGCATCTCGCGCCGCGGCGACGCGGGCGCGGGAGGCAGCGACGCCGCTGACGCGCAGGACGTCACCACCACCACGAGCGCCGACGAGGAGCTGACACGCAGATGACGCAGAACACCACCGGGGCGACACCCGCATCGGCTCCGGCCATCCTCCCCATCGCGACGGGCCGCGAGACGGCGCGCGCCGTCGCCGACCGGCTGCGCGCATCCCGGCCCCGGATCTTCGCCGTTGTCCTACTCCTGCTCGGCGGATCCTCGTCGACGCTGCTCGTGCCGCGCCTCTTGGGCTGGCTCGTGGACCTCGTCACCGGCGGTTCCGGGGTTGCGGCACTCGTCCTGCCGGGCGTGCTGCTGCTTGTCGTTACGGCCGTCTCGGCGCTGCTGGCCTACGCGGGCATCCGCTTGCTGGTCGCGCTCGTGCAGGAGCTCGTGAGCGGACTCCGCGAGGACGCGATGAGCGTCGTGCTCGGGATGCGCGCGGGCCAGGCCGAGAGTTCCAACTCGTCGGACATCGTGTCGCGCGTGACGGGCGACGTCGAGTCGGTGACCGAGGCGGCCTCAGGCGTGCTGCCCGCCGTGACGCAATCGTCGTTCATGATCGTGCTGTCGCTGGCGGGTATCGCCGTCATCAACCCGTGGCTTGGGCTCGCGGCGCTCGTCGCCGTGCCCGTGCAGGTGCTCGCGACCAGGTCGTTCATCCGCCGATCCCGGCCCGTGTACACGGAGATGCGGGTCGCGGAGGCGGAACGCGGGCAGGTCATCATCGAGAGCGTCAGCGGCGCCGACACGATCCGCGCCCACCGCCGCCAGGCGCATCAGCTCGCCGAAGTAGACTCGCGCAGCCTGCGCTCCATCGGCCTCCAGTACGAGGCCGCGCGCATCCGAACGACGTTCTTCGGGCGGCTCAACACGGGCGAATACCTGGGCGTCGCGGCGATCCTGATCGTGAGCTTCTGGCTTGTGCACGGGGGCGCCGTCTCGATCGGCGGCGCCACGGCGGCCGCCCTCTACCTCCTCGCGCTCTTCGGACCCATCGGGTCGCTCCTGTCGAGCATCGATGAGCTGCAGCTCGCCGGGGTCGGCCTCGCGAGGCTCGTCGGAGTCGTCGCGGCCGATCGACGGGATGAGCACGTCGAGGAGCACAAGCACGACGAGCGCAACAGCCAGGGTGGCGAGGCTTCTCCCCAACTCGCGGCGGCGCCACAAGAGGAGACCCCGACGATCCCCGCCATTGCAGTCAACGCGGTCGATTTCAGCTACGACGGTGAGCGGATGCAGCTCGCCGGCGTCAGCCTGACTGTCGCGCCGGGCGAACGGGTTGCGCTCGTCGGCGAGAGCGGCTCCGGCAAGAGCACCCTCGCGCAGCTCATCGTCGGCGCCTTCGACCCGACGGACGGCACCGTGACGGTGGGCGGGCGACCCGCGGCCAGCCGAGAGCGCGACGCGAGCGTCGTGCTCGTCACGCAGGAGATCCACGTGTTCGCAGCCACGATCGCCGAGAACCTGCGCTTCGGGTCACCGTCGGCAAGCGACGAGCGGCTCGAGGCAGCGGTGCGGGCCGTGGGAGCCGAATGGCTGCTGGACCTCGAAGCGGGTCTCGAGACTCCGGTCGGCGCATCCGGTCTCGCCCTCGACGGTGCCGCCGCTCAGCAGCTTGCCCTGGCACGCGTGCTGCTGCGCGACCCAGAGGTCGTTGTGCTCGACGAGGCCACCGCTGAGGGCGGGGGCGATGACCCGCTTGGCCTAGACGCGGCGCTCACGGCGGCAACCCACGGCCGCACCTCGGTTGTCGTCGCGCACCGACTGTCGCAGGCGCAAGTCGCCGACCGCATCGTCGTCCTCCGCGCCGGGCAGATCGTCGAGCAAGGTAGCCACGACGAGCTCGTCGAGCGCGACGGCGAGTACGCGCGCCTCTGGGCCGCGTGGCAGAGCGCCGCCTCGGCTGGCGTCTAGGGACCGCTCGCGAGCGCAGGCTCCTCCGACAGGAAGCAGGCTCCTCCGACAGGAAGCAGACTCCACCAGGCGACAGCCCCGCTGCCAATTCGGGGGCGAAGTGCGTGCGCTGCATGCTCGACGTGCCGAGTCTCCCCCGTCAGCACGCGTGACTCCGTCTCGAACGGCAACGGCAGGGGAGCAGTTCGCCCTCGAATCGACCATGAGGCCGACGCGCCCGCACGGAACGTGGCGGTGGGAGAATGCGTGCATGACGGACGGCACCCTCGGCACCCCGCTCACCCCCGCTTCGACGCGCGCGCTGCTGCTCGGCGCTGGCGAGCTCGGCAAGGAGGTCGCGCTCGAGCTGCAGCGCCTCGGCGTCGAGGTGGTTGCCGTCGACCGGTACGCCAACGCCCCCGCGATGCAGGTTGCGCACCGCAGTCATGTCGTCGACATGCTCGACCCCGTCGCGCTACGCGCCGTGCTGGCGCTCGAGCGTCCCGACATCGTGATTCCCGAGGTGGAGGCGATCGCGACGCAGGTGCTCGCCGAGATCGAGGCAGAGGGGCGCACGCGCGTCGTGCCGACCGCGCGGGCGACGCAGCTCACGATGGACCGTGAGGGCATCCGTCGGCTTGCGGCGGAGGAGCTCGGACTCTCGACGTCGCCGTACCGCTTCGCCGACACCTTCACCGAGTTCGCCGCAGCTATCGAGGCCGTCGGACTGCCCTGCGTCGTGAAGCCGGTTATGTCGTCGTCAGGGAAGGGCCAGTCGGTGATCCGCGAGCCCGACGACATCCAGGCCTCATGGGACTACGCGCAGGAGGGCGGGCGCACGGGGCGCGGCCGGGTGATCGTCGAGGGCTTCGTGCCGTTCGATTCGGAGATCACGCTGCTCACGGTGCGCCACGTCGGCGGCACGGTGTTCGGCGAGCCCGTCGGGCACACGCAGGTCGACGGCGACTACCGCGAGTCGTGGCAGCCCGCCGCGCTCCCGGAGGCGGCACTCGAGAAGGCGAAGATCGTCGCAAAGACGGTGACGGATGCGCTGGGTGGCTACGGGCTGTTCGGCGTCGAGCTGTTCATCGTCGGTGACGACGTCCTCTTCTCCGAGGTGTCGCCTCGCCCGCACGACACGGGCCTGGTGACGCTCGTCTCGCAAGACGTGTCGGAGTTCGCCCTGCACGCGCGGGCCGTGCTTGGCCTCCCCGTGTCTGAGCCCCTGCGCATCGGGGCGGGAGCCGGGGAGCCGGCGGCCGCTTCCTGCGCTGTGCTCGCCGAGGGGACGGGCGTGCCGGTCATCGGGGGTGTGGATACTGCACTCGCGGTCCCGACGTCGCAGTTGCGGCTCTTCGGGAAGCCGAACGTCGCGGGCAAGCGCCGGGTGGCGGTTGCCCTCGCGCGCGGCGCCGACGTCGATGAGGCCCGGCAGCGGGCGCGCGAAGCCGCTGCGGCGCTACGGATCACGCTGGGCTGAGGGCCGGTCGCGCCGATCCAATCGAGCCGAACCGAACCGAACCAAGCCGAGCTGAGCCGAGCCGAACCGAGCCGACTATGGGATCCGCTTCGCTTCACGGCCCAGCAGCAGGGCCTGGGCCAAGACCGCGGCAGCGATGACCAGGATCTGCACGCCGGCCCACAGCACATAGCCGGTGGGTATACCGACGAGCGAGGTCCAGGCAGTCGAGCACCCACCGAGCTGCACGCCGAAGCCGACAAACCAGCCGAGATCGAAGCCGCCATCGGGCTCGGAGCCGGAGAACATGCACATGCCCCAGCCCTCATGCGGCACGAGCAGCACCGTCGTCACCACCAGCAGTGCAACTGCCGCGCCGATGACCGCGGCCGCCTGACGCGCGCTGGCCCTCTCCCCGAAGTTCTGCATCCGCTAACTCTGGCAGAACAGGCCACACCATGCGACGCCGCCGCACAGACCTATGGGACACGCATGTTCATCGCGGAACGAGCCTGCATTTCTCGCATGTCTGTGCCCGCAGATGGGCAAGGGCAGCCCGCGGGGCCTAGCTCTCCAGCCCGAGCTCGCGCACGCATTCGCGCAGGAACGCGGCCCCTGCGTCGTCGTGGATGAGGTCGCCGAACGTGATGACGTCGTAGTCCTTGTCGAGGATGCCGTCAGCGGGACGGACGTCGACATGCGCGGCGTCGTAGCCGGTGGCATGCAGCTCGTCCGACATCTTGTAGTCACTGCGGGAGTCGCCGACGGAGCGCCAGCGCTTCGGGAGCGGACCGGCCTCAGCGAACTCGGCGAGGGCACGACGAGCGCCGTGATCCTTGTCGAGCTTCACCGATTCGATGTCGGTGGAGATGATCGTCGGGTCGATGCGGAACGGGACAAGCCCCTGTGCATCCGGTGCCTCGCGATCGCCGTGGCGCATGCCGACCCCCTGCTGCGCGGCGAGCTCGAACGCGGCGTCGTCGAAGGCCTTCTGCCGTTCGAGATACGTCTCGGAGCTGACGTCGGTGCGCTGCTCGACCGAGATCATGGCCTTCTTCGTCTCGTCGAAGAAGAGGACGTCACTGAACTCCCCCTCGCCGAGCTCACGAATCGCCGCGACGTAGGCGGCGGGCGGCACGACCGACTCGTCGATCTGCAGCTCGCTCATCCCTTCGGGTGAAATCGCCGACCAGGTTCCGCCCTTCTCGTACACGCCGAACATGCGTGCACCCGGCTGGCTCAGTGCATCGGCGAGGCCGTTCTCGAAGAGCGGCTCGATGACGCGTTCGCGGATGAACTGCTCGGAGCGTCCCGTGATGAACGCAATCGGGACTCCCGCCGCGGCAAGCGAGACGAGGTCGTCGAGGATGCTCTGGATCGCGATCGTGCGGGTCACGGGGCTCGCGATGGGGCCGTCGACGTCGAGGAGCAGGCCGAGGTCAGGAGTTGAAGTGGTCACGTCTCATTGTCGCAGGGGGCGAGTGCCCGGGTCCAGGATGCGCCCGCCCAGTGTCGTAGGCCCCTGCTACCTTGTGCGCGGGGTCGGCAGCCGGATCGGGCTGCCGCGACCCGCAGATCTCGTCGCAGTCCTGCGGCGCGGACAGATTGGGGATCGGCGTGCGCGTGTGGAAGTCATGGGTCTGGCCCGGAATCAAGATTCTCCTGGTGGCTGTCATCGCCGTGGCGCTCGTGAAGATCGCGTTCTTCAGCTCCGCGCCGGAGGAGTCCGCCGCTCTGCCGACTGGCGAGATCGTCGAGCCGACCATCAGCCCCGTCCTCGGCACGATCACCAATGACGTCACGTTGACCGCAAACGTGCAGGAGTCGGCCGCCGTCGACGCGAAGGTGCCCATGATGGGCACGATCGACGCGGTCTACGCGACGCAGGGTGCTCGGGTGGAGGCGGGCGACGTGCTCGCGTCGATCCGCAACGAGAAGACGCCGCCGGCCGCGGCTCCCACGGCACCGGATGCGAACGGCGAGACCCAGACAGCTCCGGCCGCGGAGCCCGAGTATGAGTGGAACGAGATCGTGGCTCCCACCTCTGGCACGATCACGAAGTTGAACCTCATCGCAGAGCAGCAGGTAACCGTCGGCGAGGCCCCCGTGTCGATCACGCCGGCGAGCTTCATCGTTAAGGGCACCATCCCGCCGGCGCAGCTGTACCGCCTCGCGACGACGCCCGCGGATGCGCAGGTCACGATCACGGCCGGCCCAGCACCGTTCACGTGCACGGAGCTCCGGATCGCGTCTGGTGCCGCGGCGAAGAGCAGCAGCGCGGCTCAGGACCCGAACGGCGCATCCGGTGGTGCCGAGACGACGGACACGACGACGGTGACGTGCCGGGTTCCCGCAGAGGTCACCGTCTTCCCGGGCCTCGAGGCGAACGTGGTGCTGCACGGCGGGGTCGCGGAGAACGTGCTCACGCTGCCCATCACAGCGGTCAAGGGGCAGGCGGAGACGGGGGTCGTGTTTGTACAGGGGGCCGACGGCGCGATCGAAGAGCGCTCCGTGAAGCTTGGCCTCACCGACGGCACACTCGTGCAGATCACCGAGGGAGTCTCCGAGACCGACATCGTGCTCGAGTTCGTGCCAGGCGCCGACCAGGCAAGCCCCGAGGACTGCTTCATCGACCCGATGAGCGGCACCGAGGTCTGCGGGATGCTGGGCGGCTGACGTGGCGTTCATCGAGCTCCGCGAAATCTCGAAGTCGGTACGCGCGGCAGACGACAGCGAGCTGCACATCCTGCGCGGCGTGAACCTGCAGATCGAGGAGGGCGAGCACCTCTCGATCGTCGGCCGCTCCGGGTCGGGCAAATCGACGCTGCTGAACATCCTCGGGCTCCTGGATGCGCCCACGAGCGGCGAGCTGCTCTTCGACGGCAAGCCCACCGCAGCGCTGCGCCTGCGAGCTCGCGACCGGATGCGCGGGGCGCAGATCGGCTTCGTGTTCCAGCAGTTCAATCTGCTCGAAGGTCGGACAGCGACGGAGAACGTCGCGATGCCGCTGCTCTACGCACGCGACCGCTCGTTCTGGCGTCGTGACGCGCTCGCCCGCGAGGCCCTCACCGACGTGGGGCTCGATCATCGGCTCGATTCGCTCCCGACCAGGCTTTCCGGCGGTGAGCAGCAGCGCGTCGCGATCGCGCGCGCCATTGTGCGCCGCCCGCGCGTGATCCTCGCTGACGAGCCGACCGGCGCGCTCGATGTCGAGACCGGCGCTCGAGTCATGACGCTGCTCGCCGATATCTCCAAGGAGACAGGGGCCGCGCTCGTCACGATCACGCACGACGAGAGCGTCGCGGCCAGGGCTGACCGGATGCTGCGCCTCGACGCGGGCGTGCTGGTGCCGTCTGGGGCGGGGCACCACGCAGATGCAAGCTTGCGGGCGAGCTCTGACCCGCAACTGGACCTCGGGTTGGACTCGGATCCGGGCCTGCACTCGACCGCGCATCACCCGGAAGGCGCAACCTCGTGAGCTGGTTCACGCAGATCGCCGGGGCGTTCATCGAGGCATGGGATGAGCTTCGTGTGCACCGCGTTCGGGTGACGCTCGCGCTTGTCGGCATCGGCATCGCCGTCTTCGCGATCGTTGCCGTCACGGGGCTGGGCTCGATCACGAGGCAGTCGTCGATCGAGGTCTCCGAGCGTTCGAGTGGGCGCCCCGCGAGCTACCAGCTCATGGTGTCGAGTGAGGCCACCGACGAGAAGGTGGCGATCTACGAGGCGGCGTACGCTGCCGCCATCGAGCGGTACGGCATCACGTACCAGTCGATGTCCGGATACGGGTCGACGCGCATCCAGTTCGTTGACGGGGTCGCCGACGTCGAGTCGATGATCGTCGACCCGCCCTTCGGCGAGATGCACCGAGTGAAGCTACTGGAGGGCTCCTGGTTGGCCGCCTCCGACTCGGATCGCTTGGCGCCGGCAGTGGTCATCAACGAGACGATGTGGAACCGGCTGGGTAATCCTTCGATGGCAGAGCATCCGACGCTTCAGGTCGCCGGATCCGCGCCGACGACGGCCGTCGTGGTCGGCGTCTCCGCCAACATCTACCCCGACTACCCGGAGCAGTTGTACGTGCTGAGCGACGCCCAGCATCTCATCGGCGCCAGTTCGAACGGCGGCGGGATGATGGGCGGCGGGATGATGAGCAGCTTCGTCTCAGACCCGTCGATGGGTGGCAGCGAGGGATCCTCGGCGACGTTCCCCACCTACGAGCTGTGGTTGCCGCTCGAAAACCACGAGGAACTGTCGAGCCAGATCGTGCGCGACCTGAAGGCAGCTCTCGGCGAGGGTGGCTCGGTCGAGGCGCAGCGCATCGACTACCTGTCCTGGGGCGACGACCCGTTCCTTGCGGTGCAGATCCTCGTGACGGCGGTCGGCGGCATCGTGCTCCTGGTCGGCACGATCGGGTTCGTGAACTTGTCGATCGTGACGGTGAAGCAGCGGGTGCGCGAGATCGGCATCCGGCGTTCGTTCGGCGCGACGGGAGGCCGGGTGTTCTTCTCGATCCTGCTCGAGAGCGTGGTCGGGACGCTGCTCGCGGGCATTGTCGGGATCGGATGCGCGATCGTCACGCTCCAGAATCCGCTTGTCCAACAGGCGATCACGGGCGGGCTCGGGCTGACCGATTCGGTGCCGTTCCCGGTGGATGCGGCGGTGCTTGGCATCGTGGTGAGCGTCGGAGTCGGGCTGCTCGCAGGGTTCATCCCCGCCGTCATCGCGACGCGCAGCAATGTGATCGACGCGATCAGGTCGTAGAAAGAAGGAGCGCCGCGGGGCTCGCGTCGCGGCCGCCGGGCCGGCTCGGGCTACGGGGCTCGTTCAGGTGCACGGGGCTCGTTCAGGTGCACGGGGCTCGTTCGGATGTACGGGCTCGTTCAGGTGCACGGGACTCGTTCGGCGGCTGCGCGCGGGCTGCATCGGCGACTCGCCCCGACGCACACCGATGAACGCCGACGTGTCTCGGCGCTGGCTGAGCCCAATCGAGCTTCGGCGACGGAGCCCCTCCGGAGCTGTCGAGTTGTGCCGGCGGTCAGCTGGCCTGCGTGACTTCTAGCGCGGCGATCGGCGTGCCGAAACGTAGGGCGGCTACGACGGCCCAGATAAGGAGCAGCGGCAGCGCGACGTAGGCGGCGGCCATGAGGGGCGCGATCAACGTCAGGTAGCCGGCGGCCGAAACGAGGAGCGCGAGGACGGTCGCGCCGCTGACGAGTGTCGTCCAGAGCACGCGCCGGGTCTGACCGACGAGGACGATCAGCACGAGTGCCGCGAGCGCCAGCATCTTCACACCGTCAATGACCTGGATAGCTGCCCAGATCTGCCCTGAGTCGAGACCGATCACGCCCGCTGCTCCGTCGGATGCGAGCCCGAAGGTGAGGAGCGCTTCGCCAGCCAGCTGAACAAGCGAGAGCACGAGGGTTGCCAGTCCGGCGCCGCGGGTGGCTTTGCGCATCCGCTCGCTGCCGAGCAGCGTCGACATTCCGTAGAGGGCGACGGCGGCGAGGCCATGCACGAGGGCCGCGTTGACGAGCACGCTCGGCGAGGTGGCGTAGGCCTCCGCGATGGAGGCTGAGCTGTCGTTCGGGGTGACCTCGGGGGCGCCGACCAGCAGTCCGCTGACCCAGGCTGAGACGTAGACGCCGCACCACACCCACAGCGTGCGCTGGATCTCGAGCGTGGGGGCCGCGAGGGGTGTTGTCATGCTGCAACGGTAGCCGGGGCGCACGCGGAGAGGCTGTGCTCGAATAAGAGTGCTGCTTGGCGAGGCCAGGCCGGGCACTGCAAGCCGAGACATGGTCGGGCAGTCGCGAGCCAGTCGTCAGCATGCAGCACGGGCCGATCGGTCAGAATTCTTTCCGCAAGAAGTGACCGGCCATGCACAGAATGTCGGTGGTCCGCGAGACGATGCAGGCATGCAGAAAGAACCGGTCGACAACGAGGCACCGCGGCCCGCGGCGCCCGGTCGTTCCGCTCGCATCCGGGAGGTGCGTGACCGCCTTGCGGCCTGCCTCGGTGTCGATCCCGCCGTCGTCGACAGCGCTTGCCAAGAGGCCGAAGACCGAACGGTCGGCCATCGCCGTACTCTGCTGATCTACGCGCTTGCCGACAACCAGCGGCAGCTCAACCGGCTGCACGGCGAGCAAGCTGAGCTGCACGCTCGGGCACTGGAAATGGGCCTTCGCAGCGACGAGGTCGCCGGCACCTCGAGCCCGGCGGTCGAGGTGCGGTCGCTTGCGGCTGAGATCGGAGCCGTGTCTGGCAGGTCGCAGCGGTCGGTGCAGATCGAGTTGGGTCGGTCGGATGCGATGGCCAACCTGTTCGAGCCGGTCCAGGTGTCGATGAAGTCCGGGGCGATCAGTCGTGCGCATGCGCTCGTGATCGTCGACGCCGGTCTGCGCATCGTGCATCCCAACCCTGCCGAGCTCGCGCGACGCCGGGAGGAGTTCTGCCGGGTGGTGCTCGAGAAGGCCGCGTCCACGACTCCCGGGCGCATCAAGGCGATTGCGGAGCGCGCCGCGGAGGAGCTCACGGAGGAGTCGCTCGACGAGCGTTTCGAGCGGGCACGCCGCGCGCGCCGGGTCACGCTGACCCAGCTCGACGATGGGCTTGGCGAGCTCACGATCATCGACTCCTACGCTAAGCTCCGGTTGGTCTTCGACCGAACGACGAGGCAAGCGCGAGTCATCAGTGATGCCGAGCGACGGGCAGCCAGGGATGCCAACGCAGCCGGGGAAACCAACGAGCGAGCCGACTCCGATCGCGATGCGGACGCTCCCGAGGCCGGGGCCGGCGATCCCGAGGGGCAGTTGGGCGGATCCGAACTCCCCGAGCCGCGTTCGCTCGACGAGGTGCGAGCCGATGTGCTGGGCGACAGCTTCCTCCGGGCGACGCCAGAGGAGTTGAAGGGCCGAGATCCGATCAAGGCGAAGGTCGCGTTCGTGGTTCCCACCGAGGGGTTCCTCGCACCGGCAGCGCCTCCGCACCGCGGAACACCGGCGGGCCCAACACCTGGTGCGCCTGAGAAAGTCGACGTTCAGCGACCGCGCGTGACCTCAACTCCGGCGCTCCTCGACGGCTACATCCCCGTACCGACCTCCGAGGTTCGTCGTCTCATCGACGCAGCTCCCGAGTTCGAGCGCATCTTCACCGATCCGATCAAGGGCACGCTTGTCGACGTCGACAGCTACCGTCCGACGAGCGCGATGCGGCGACGTCTCGCCGTTCGCGACGGGCGATGCCGGTTCGTGGGCTGCATGATGCCGGCGAACCGTTGCGAGATCGACCACACTGAGGCGTGGGAGGAAGGCGGCCCCACGAGCCTCCCCAACCTCGGTCACCTCTGCAAGGGCGACCACACGGGCAAGCACCACGGCGATTGGGCCGTGGAGCAGCTGCCCGATGGAATCTACGAGTGGCAAACGCCCACGGGGTTCGCGTTTCGTGACGAGCCCGTGCAGTTCGGGCGGCTCACCTCACTGCCCCAGCCCCAGACCCAGACCCAGACCCAGACCCAACCTGTCGCGGATGCCCAAACCCTAGACCCGCCAACTCTTCGAGAACCGGGTGAGCCGCACAAGCCCGTGGACCCTGGGGAACCTCGGGACCCCAGCGGCCCCAGCGGCCCTGGCGACCCTGGCGACCCTGGCGACCCTGGCGACGCTGGCGACGCTGGCGACGCTGGCGACGCTGGCGACGCTGGCGACGCTGGCGACGCTGGCGACGAGGATCATCGCAGACGTTTCCCGAAGATCGGGTATCTGGAGGAGTTTCGGAGTGAGCGCGCGGCGAAGAAGGCGGCCGCGGAGGCGGAGGCCTCGCGGACGCGGCAGCCGCAGTTCCGACCCACCGCGCAACAAAGCAGGGCTGATGCGCTCGAGCGGAATCTGCCGGAGGGCGGGGCGAGAACCGGAGATCGAGCGGACGAGGGGCCCTTGGACTCCTCACACGATCCACCGCCCTTCTAGCCCTCGAATTCCCACCCCCCTCACCGTTGGCAGGGCGTCGAGAAGTCGTACATTGAGGCAAGGGCTCCGGAAATCGGGTGCCCATACAACACGACGAGGGCGACACGAAGCAGCGGCGGTCGCAACAGCTTCCGCGGCAGCTCCAGCTGCCAGAGCAGCAAGCGCCCAAGCAGCAGGCAGCAAGAAGCAACAAGCTCGAGAGCGCGATCAAGCGATCTCGTGAGCTCGTGAGCGCGATCAAGCAAGCTCACGAGTGCGATCAAGAGAGACGCCATGGCCGGTCAGATCATCATCGATCTCTTCACAACACTGGACGGGGTGCAGCAGGCTCCGGGCGGTCCTGAGGAGGATCCGGAGGGCGGCTTCCAGTACGGGGGCTGGCAGGCGCCGCTCATGGATGAGGCCGAGGGGGACGCGGTCAACGAGGGCGTTCAGAGCATGGATGCGCTGCTGTTGGGAAGGAAGACGTACGACATCTTCGCCGCCTACTGGCCTCAGTACTCGGATGGCCCCTCCGACAGCATCGCGTCGGTCTTCAACAGGATCCCGAAGTACGTGGCATCGCGGGGCAACCCCGACCTCTCGTGGGAGGCCTCGCACCTGGTCGGGCCCGACCTCGCTGCCGAGGTGGCGGCGATACGGGATCGGCACAGCAGCATCCACGTCGTGGGGAGCGTCAATTTCGCTCAGGCGCTGGTGCGTGAGGGCCTCTTCGATGTCCTGAATCTGTGGGTGTATCCGGTGGTGCTGGGATCAGGGAAGCGTCTCTTCCCCGACGACGGGCCACCCCTCGGGCTCACGCTCCTCGAGCCGCCCATCGCTTCCCCAGGAGGATGCGTGCTCCTCAAGTACGGCCCAGGCGGACCCGTCGAAACCGCGGACATGGACGAGGCGCTCCGCGAACGCTGAGCTTCTCAGCAGCCCTTACTCGTAGCGCGCAACTGACGCACGAATGAGCTCCGCGTGTTCGTAGATGTCCTGGATCTCATTAATGGGAATCTTCGTCTCGGTCTTGGCCTCGTCGAAGACCCCGAGATACTTCTGTTTCTTGCCATTGAACCAGAGGCGCGCGATCGGTTTCCGGTTGTTGTCGTCGATCAGCACAGCGAAATAGGACTTCGCGTCGCGGTGCGTGACTCTCTGCGGTTTGACGTGCGCACACGCGATGGCCTTGACGACCTGGTAGCCCTCAAGCTCCTCCAGGGTGGTTTCGATTTCAGTATCCCGGTCGAGGTCCTCGACGGCTACCCCTTCGCTCTCGACCTCATGTTGAGACTCGGCTGGCACCGAAACGGGCAGCGCGGATGCGCCCAAGGCAGTCTTGAGGCGGTCATTGACCTGTTCCGTCAGGAACTGCTTGGTGGCGTTGGGTACGAGGAGACTGAACTGTTCACGAACCTTCTGCGTAAACGACCCGTCATACACGCGACTCGTAAAGAACTTGATCCACTCGTCAGAAGGATCACGGAACTGCGCCGCGATCTCTCGCTTCAACGCGCCAACGTACTTCAGCTCCTCAGCCGCGTTGATGATCGAATCGAGATCGAAGACTTCCTTTGTGAGCTTCTTGAGCTCAGGGATCAGTGTCTCGTCGATGTCACTCAGGTCCAACACTAGGAAGGGCTTTTCGTCCATCCTGTTCGGAGCGTCGAGATCGGTGAAGAAGTTGTAAACTTCGCCGTTAGTGAGCACCGCAATGCGGGCATTGGTCACCGCGAAGTAGCGGAACAGCTGAGATGCATGCTCGATCTTGAGCGCGCCGGTAGAGCTCTTGCACTCGATCAGCATCTGGACTTCGCCATCCCGCATGATCGCGTAGTCGATCTTCTCGCCCTTCTTCACGCCGACATCAGCCGTGAACTCGGGCACAACTTCAAGCGGGTTGAAGACGTCGTAGCCCAAAATCGTCGAGATGAACGGCATGATGAATGCGTTCTTCGTTGCTTCTTCGGTCTGTATTGCTTCGCGTTGATTCGCGACCTTGAGTGCGAGTGCGGCGAGTCGCTCGTTGAAGTCCATCTCACTCCTTCGTGGATTGAAGGAGATAGTAGTTCTCTTGCGCCGCGCGGTTATCCCTAGACAAATCGCCAATTATCCGGAGATCGCGCGATGAGCGCCTGACTGCGGAGCGAGGCCTGAGCACCGCCCCGCAGTCATCGTGACCCTTAGTGCACCGGATGCTTGCGCTCGAGTGCGGCGCCTTCGACGTCGACGTTCGGCATGATCTTGTCGAGCCACTTCGGGAGCCACCAGGCGGACTTCCCGAGGAGGTGCATGAGCGACGGCATGATGAGCATGCGCACGATGAACGCGTCGAGGAGCACACCGAACGCGAGCCCGAAGCCGATGGAACGGATCATGGTCGACTCGGCGAACACGAACCCGCCGAAGACCGACACCATAATGAGCGCCGCCGCGATGACCACGGCCCGCCCGGCTCGGAAGCCCTGCACCACAGCCACGCGCGCCTCGGCCCCGTGCACGTACGCTTCGCGCATCCCGGACGCGAGGAAGAGCTGGTAATCCATGGCAAGCCCGAAGAGGATGCCCACGAGGATGACGGGTAGGAAGCTCAGGATCGGCCCCGTCGCGTGCAAGCCGATGAGGTCGGCGAACCAGCCCCACTGGAAGACGGCGACCACGGCCCCGTACGTCGCGAACAGCGACAGGATGAACCCGCCCGTCGCGATGAGCGGCACGAGGATCGACCGGAACACGAGGATCATGATGAGCAGCGACAGGCCCACGACGAGCGCAATGTAGAGCGGCAGCACCGAGTTGAGCCCCTCGGAGATGTCGATGTTGATCGCGGCCTGACCGGCGACGCCGAGCGTGATGCCGTCCTCGATCTCCGGCAGTGCACGAAGCTCGCCAACAAGCTCCTCAGTGGAGACGCTGTTCGGCCCCTCCGCCGGAATCACCTGGAAGGCGGTGAGGCTCTTGTTGTCGGAAACCCCGATCGGGGCGACCGCCGTGACGTCGTCGAGCGAGGCGAGCTTCTCCGCGACGAGCACCTGCTTGTCGAGCACGCCCGCGTCGTCGAGCCCCTCCGGCAGCGTCGCAGTGACGAGCAGCGGCCCAGTCGTCCCCGCCCCGAACTGCTCCTCCGTGATCGTGAACGCCTGGTACGACGCCGACTCCTCTGGCTCAGAGGAACCGTCCGGCAGGCCAACCCGCATCGAGAGCGCCGGGATTGCGATCGTCAGCAGCACCGCAACACCCGCGAACACCGTGACGATGGCCCGCCACGTGGGCATGGCCTTCAGCGGAGCCGCATGGGCAGCACGCACCTGCCCCGTCACGACGCCGACACCGCCGGTCGCAGACCCCTCAGTGCCCGTACCGTGCAGCTTGCGGATGTGCGCCCGGCGACGCTTGTTGAGCACGCGCATCCCGAGCTTCCCCAGCAGGGCAGGCGTGAGCGTGATAGCGATCAGCACAGCGATGAGCACGCACACTGCGCCGGCCGTTCCCATGAGTCCGAGGAACGGGATACCCGTCACGTTGAGAGCCAGCAGCGCCACGATGACCGTCGCACCCGCGAACACAACCGCGTTCCCCGCGGTGCCGTTGGCGAGCCCGATCGACTCGCGGACGTCCATGCCCTGCATGAGCTGCTTGCGGTGCCGGTTCACGATGAACAGCGAGTAGTCGATGCCCACGGCAAGTCCGAGCATGATGCCGAGGACCGGGGTGACCGACGCCATCTGGACGACGCCCGAGAAGGAGAGCACGCTGACGACACCGATCGCGACGCCAACGAGCGCCGTGAGAATCGGCAGGGATGCGGCAAGCGCCGACCCGAGCAGCACGAGCAGCACGATGGCCGCGAACACGAGACCGATGGCCTCGCCGATACCGAAGATCTGCGGAACGCTCTGCGCGATGTCCGTCGAGAACGCCACGTTGACGCCCTCCACCGGGTGCGCCTCGAAGTACTCGATGACGCCCTGCTTGGCGTCCTCGCTCAGCTCGAGGCGAGGCTCCGTGAAGGACACGTTGACGATCGCCGTCGAGCCGTCCTCGGAGACGAGGCTGATGCCGTCAGACAGCTCAACGAGCGCCGCACCGTTCTCCAGCTGCTGCAGCTGCGTGTCAATCTCGGCCTGCGACGCATCCAACGTGGCCTGCTGCTCTGCGAGCGCCTGCACCTGAACGTCCAACTGCGCCTGCTGACCCGCGAGCGCCTCGACCTGCGCGGCCGGGTTGCCCGCAGCTTCGAGCTGCTGCTTCGCCGCGTCGAGTTGCGCCTGCGCTGCATCGAGCTGTGCCTTGCCACCGTCGAGCTGGGCCTGCCCCGCATCAAGCTGGGCCTGCCCGGCCTCGATCTGCGTGCGCCCGCTCTCGACCTGCGCCGCCTGCCCCTCAAGCTCCGCCGTCGCCGAGAAGGGGTCGATGACGTCGGCGACATCGGCGAGCTCGCCCCGATCCGCGATGACCGCGCTGATCTCCGCGCGCTGCGCGTCCGTCAGCGCCGACCCGTCAGCCGTCGAGTAGACGACCGTGCCGGATGCGCCCGCGAAGTCGGGCAGCTGCTCTTCGAGCTCCGAGATGACCTCACCGGATGCTGTACCAGGCACATCGAAGCTCGACGACAGCCCCTTGAACCCGATCAGGAAGCCACCAACGGCGAGCCCCAGGATGACCAGCCAGGCCCCCACGATGACCCACACTCGGCGGGTCGCGAAGTTCCCCAGGCGGTACAGCAGTTCGGCCATCAGCATCCTCTCGGCACACGCGTGCTCGGCGCACGTCGTCAATGAGGCGCTCGAATCGCGGGAACGGCGAGCGCCGCCCTAGATCATACGCAACGTCTCGTCTACGCAGTTTGTGAATATGATGGCGGGCATGCCAGAGCAAGCCCCCAGCGTCGAGGAACGCGCAGTCGCAGCCCACCGCCAGGGTCCGGTCCGCAGCGAAGCGGCCCGAGTCGCAGTGCTTCAGGCGACCTCAAAGCTCTTCGCGGAGCGCGGCTACGAGCGACTGACAATGGAGGGCGTCGCCTCGGAAGCCGGCGTCTCGAAGCAGACCATCTACCGCTGGTGGCCATCGAAGGGCGCGCTCGTCTCCGACTGCCTACTGCAGGGCCAGCTCTTCCCGAACCGCTTCACGGTGCCCAACACGGGCAACCTCAGGCGCGACCTCACGGCATGGCTCGGCACGATCTTCGCGCTCCTCGGTCAGCCGCAGGGCGAGCTGCTTGTCCGCTCGCTCATCGCGGCGTCCGTCGAGAACGCCGACATCGGGAGGCGCCTCCACGAGAGCCTCGGCGCGAGCCGCTCCCTCACCGAACGGTTCCAGATCGCCATCGCCGACGGCCAGCTGTCAGCGGATGCACGCCTCGAGGAGATCGGCGAGGCCATCATCGGGGCCCTCCTCCTTCGCGCGCTCAGCCGCAGCGAGTCGAGCCCGGAGAGCATCCAGCGCCTCCTCGACGCAGTGCTCGGGCAGGCACGACCCGCCTAGCGTCGGCAGGGCTCAGCCTGCACCGGGCTTCCCCTCCCCCTCTACCGGGGCGCAGTTACCGCGGAGACCAGTCTCCGCGCGACTCAGTCCGCACAGGGCCTAGTCTCCGCGGGCAGATCCCGGCGTTGCGGATTCGTCCGACTCCGCCGCCTTGAAGGCCTCCATCTGCGCCCTGAAGTGCTCGGTCTTCGCTTCGGCGATGTCTTGCGGGCGGTTGTCGGCGCTCGCGAAGAACTCGTTCCACCGCGAGCGCAGCACCTGCAGCACGAGGCGAGGGCTGACGCGGACTCGGCGATTACGCGCATCCTCGTCGGAGACCTGCACGAGCTTGCCGGCCGCGGCGTCGGCGATGTCGTCGGCGTCGACGGTCCCCGCCGCCACGGCGCTCGAACCAACGGTGCCCGAGCCAACTGCGCCCGAACCACCTGCACTCGAGCCCACCGCACTCGACCGCTCCGTCGCATCCCCGACTACTCCGACTACTCCGCCTTCCCCGCCATCGTCCGCGCTGCGAGTGTCGAAGGGTTCGCGGGCATGGTCGACGCAGAGCTCCGCGACGTCCTTCGCGTGGTCGTGCATGACGGAGTGCGCCGCCCCTTCGATCTCCCAGGTGGATGCGCGCGGCAGCAGCTCCGCCATCTCGCGCAGCCAAGAGCGCGGCACAAGCGAGTCGTGCTCACCCCTGATGAGGAGCGTGTGGGCTTGGATGCTCGGCAGCACCTCCTCGATCCGGTACCGCATCATGCGCGGGAGGACGGCTGAGAACCAGCGGAACCCGCACAGCAGGTAGGCGCCGGTGGCGAGCATCGCAACCCGGAACGGCTCGTGCGCCGACGACTCCAGGACCCGGAACGCGAGCTTCGGCAGCGAACGCTCGCGCGGGTTCGTGACCGGCCCGATGAGCACCAGCGTGCTCAGCTCCGGGCGTTGCGAGGCAAGCTCAGAGACCACCTGCGTGCCCATCGAGTGACCGCCGAGCACGGGGTCGACAAGCCCAAGCTCGTCGATGACGGTACCGAGCACGGCCGCGTAGCGCTAGATGCTCATGCGCCGCTTCGGATACGGCACCCCCGCAAACCCGGGCAGCTCAAGCGCGTGCACGGGCCCGAATTCGCCGAGGCCAGGCGCGAGGTTCTCGTAGTAGTTCGAGGCGACGCCGATACCGGCGACGAGCACAAACGCGCGGTCCCCATCGGCGCCGATGGTTGACACGCGCGCCCGCACCTCACCGTGGCGGATGTACCTCACCTCGACGCGCTTGCGCGTGTGGTCGCGAGCTGTGGTTGGTGGGGAGTCGGGGGACACGGCATCCACTGTATCCAGGGCCTCAGCCCGCGATCTTCAGGGCGGCGGATCTCCAGGCTGTCGGAACCCGCCGGGCGCTCGAGGGCCCTCATTCCCCGAGGAAACGGGCCGTCGGCCGTCCGGACGTGCGCTCGAGCAGCACGACCTGTCCGTTCAGGATGCGCGGGCACCCGGCGCCCGTGACGGCCTCGATCCCAGCCCGAAGGAAGACGCCGTGGCTCACAACAATCGCCGTGCCTGGACCCATGAGGAGGGCGGTGAGCGCTGAACCCGCCCGCTCGCTGAGCTCGGCCGCGGTCTCCGACCCCGGGTAGTCGCCCGCAGGCCAACGCTCCGCGGCCTCGGCCACCTGCATCCCCTCGGCTTCACCGAAGTCGCGCTCGAGCAGGCCGGGCTCGACGAACGGGACGGCACCACCAAGGCCCGCGTCGATCGGCGAAAGGATGCGCGAAACGGTAGTCGGGGCAACACCCGAATCGCTCGTCGGGTCGACGTGCGGACCGGTTAGCGAGACAGCGCGCGCGCCGGCAGGTGGCGCTACCTGCGAACCGGTCGGCGAGCCAAAGTACGACCCGATGATCGACGCCGTCTGCGCCGCGCGGGTCAGCGGCGACGTGACCACGCGCCCCCACTGCGCACGGGCGAGGAGTCTGCCCGCGGCGTGTGCCTGGAGCTCCCCGTGCGCGTCGAGGGCGATGTCGCTGCGCCCCTGCAGCCGCCGCTCCAGGTTCCAGGCGGTGCGGCCGTGCCGCACCAGAGCGAGCGTCACGCCGCCGACACAGACTGGGATCCCGAGGCCTCGGATGCGCTGACAGCGAGTACCGACAGGGCAGCCGGGGCAGCGCCAGCACCGGCACCGGCACCAACGGCAGCGGCAGCAGCAGCAGCAGCAGCAGCGGCAGCAGGGGCAGCACCAGCCGCGACGGCAGCACCGGCAACACCAGCACCAGCACCAGCACCAGCCCCGTAGATACGTGCCTTCGCGATGCTCACCGCGACCTGGTCGCCGACCTTCGGCCGGACTCCGTGGGTCCGCGCTCGAAGCCGCAGGCCCGCCCAGTCGAGGACGAGGTCGCTGCCCTCCGGCGTGAAGAGCGCCGACCGCACGGTCGCGAAAGCGGCGGGAGCTGCCCGCAGATTGGTGTCGGCGGCGGTAGCGGCAGCGGCAGCGTCGGCGGCAGCGGCAGCGTCGGCGGCAGCTGCAGCTGCAGCGCCAGCCCTGGCGCCAGCGCCAGCGCCAGCGCCAGCGCCAGCGCCGCCAGCACCGCCAGCACCGCCAGCAGCAGGCTCCACAATCCTGACCACGACGTCGCCCGGAAGGATGGCAGCCTGCACCGCCTCGTACCCACCCGCCTCGGCCCCACCCGACTGATGCACCACGAGCCGGTCCGTGCCCACGTGAAGCGGGTGCGCATCCGCCGCGAACCCCGCCTCTTCGACAGTCCCGCCGACGATCGTGGCGTCCGACAGGAACTTCGCAATGAACGGGGACGCCGGCCGCGTCACGAGCTCCTCCGGCGTGCCGAGCTGCTGGAAGCGCCCGCCGTCGAGCACCGCCACGCGGTCGGCGAGGGCAAGCGCCTCCGAACGGTCGTGCGTGACGTGCACGACCGTCAGCCCGAGCTCCCGCGTGAGCGTGTGCAGCTCGAGGCGGAGGCTGTCGCGGAGCGGCTCGTCGAGCGCGGAGAGCGCCTCGTCGAGCAGCAGCACCCGCGGCCTGCCGACAAGCGCGCGAGCGATCGCGACCCGCTGCCGTTGCCCGCCGGAGAGCGTCGCCGGGTTGCGCTTCGCGTAGCCCGCCAGCCCGACCATCTCGAGTGCCTCTTCGACGCGACGGATGCGCTCCGGCTTCGGAACCCGAGCCCGGCGCAGCGGGTAGTCGACGTTGCGTCCGACGTTCCAGTGCGGCCACACGGCGTGCTGCTGGAACACCATGCCCAGCTCCCGAGCCTCAGGCGGGACGCCAGCCCCCTCCCCCGCGACGACTCGCTCGCCGATGCTCACCCGGCCAGCGGTGGGCGCCTGGAAGCCCGCGATCGTGCGCAGGAGCGTCGTCTTGCCGGAGCCGGACGGGCCGACAAGCGCGAGGAACTCACCGTCGCGCAGCGCGAGGTCAATGCCGTCGAGGCCGACGGTGCCGCTCGGGAAGCGGACGGAGACAGAGTCGAGGGTGACGGATGCCACGGTGTGCCCTTCTAGAAGGTCGAGCGGATGGGGATGCGGGGCGGACCGGGCAAGCGCCGGGTCCTACTTGGGCGCATTCGTTACTTGGGTGCATTCGTTACTTGGGCGCCGTCGTTACTTGGGCGCCCGCGTTGCGATGCCGATGACCGCGACGCCGAGGAGCGCCACGATGAGCGAGAGCGCGGCCGCCGTGTTGAACGCGCCCGCCTGCTGCAGGTTGAAGATCGCGACGCCCAGCGTCTGGGATCCCGGCGAGAGGAGCAGCACCGACAGCGTCAGCTCGCGCACCGCGGTGACGGCGACGAGCACGGCCCCGGAGATGGCGGCGGGCGCGGCCATGCGGCTCGAGATGTCGACGAGCGCGCGCATCCGCCCCGCTCCACCGATCCTCGCGGCCTCCTCCGCACTCGCGGGGGTGCTCGCGAGCGGCGCCGCCACGGCCTGCACGACAAGCGCCGTGAACGAGGTGACGTACGCACACAGAATCAGCCATGGCGTGTTGAAGAGCCCGATGTGCGGCGCGAGCACGAGCCACGCAACGGCGATGACGATGCCGGGGACCGCCTGCGGCAGCATGGCGAGCGCCCTCAGCGGCCCGCTGCCGCGCATCCGCGTTCGAGTGACGAGCACCGCGATGCCGAGCCCGAGGAGCCCGCAGATGACGGCCGCGAGCACGGCGAGCATCACCGAGTTGGTGGCGCCCTGGATGGAGTTCGCCGAGGTCACGGCCTTCACGACGTTATCGAGCGTCAGGTTCTCCGGCAGAAGCGCGAGCCCGGGTGCGCGGAGCAGCGACTGCTGCAGGAGCGCGAGCAGCGGCAGCACCGTGACGGTGAGGACAAGCACCCAGGTCACGATGGAAGCCGACACACGTCCCCGGCCGAGCGGCAGGAGCTGCGGCGCTGAGGAGGACGAGTCGAGCTCCCAGCGGCTCTTGCCGATGAGGAAGTCGATGACAAGCGCCGCGAGCGCAAGCACCAGCAGGACAACCCCGATGGTCGCGACGACCGCGAGCGGCTCATCCACTGTCCCCGACTGCAGGTAGCGGTAGACGAGCGTCGCGAGGGTCGTGTACTGCTCCGGCAGGCCGATGATCGAGGGGATGCCGAAGTCGGCGAGGTTGCCCACCGCGATGAGCACAAACGACGACAGCAGGGCGGGGCGGAGCAGAGGAACCGTGATCGTGAAGATGCTGCGCGCCGGACTGGCGCCCGCGATGCGCGCCGCTTGCTCGAGGTCTGACGGCACCCGGCGCAGGGCGGCCGACACGATGAGCATCGCAATCGGGTAGCTGTGCACGGTGAGGAGCAGGATGACGCCGTCGGCGCCGTAGATCGACCAGAGCGGACCGCCGAACGCCTGCGCCCACCACAGGTTCACAGGGCTCGTCGGACCGGCGATACCAAGCCAGGCGATCGCGCCGACGAACGGCGGGACAAGCAGCGGCGTGAGCGCGAGGAGGCGCAGCCCGCGACGGCCGGCGAGGTCGGTGCGGTCGAGCAGCACCGCGAGCGCCGTCCCGACCACAACTGCGCCGAGCGCGGATGCGCCAGCCGAGACGAGGCTGTTCGTCGCGGCTTCGACGACGTCGCTCTGCCAGAGGACGTGCAGCTGGGATCCGCCGGCAGCAAGCGCGAGGATCGCGCCGATCGGCACGAGGACCACCGCCGCGACGGCGACCCAGAGGGTGAGCGAGAGGCCGTGCACCCCGTCGAGGTTGGGACGCGAGGAGTGCGGAACCGCCGCCGGGGCGGTGCCGCTGCGAACAGGGGCACCGCTCCGGGGTGTTGTGGTGGTTGTGCTCATGGGGAGAAGCGGGGCCTCGTCAGAGGAACAGCGTGCGGAACTTCTCGACGGCCGCGTCCTGGCTGGCGCGGATCGTCTCGAGCTCTGGCGAGAGGATCGTGATCTCGTCCATAGACGGGGCACCCTCTGGCGTTCCGACGTCCTCGCGCACCGGCAGGTACGACTGGCTGACGGCGAGCTCCTGGCCCTCGGCGCTCACGAGGAAGTCGACGAACGCCTTCGAAGCATCCGCTTCCTCGGTGTTCGCGAAGATCCCGACGGGCTGCGACACGTACGGCACGCCCTCCGTCGGGTAGGAGACGGCGATGGGTGAGCCCTGGGCTGCGAGCTCGCGCGCGAGGTAGTCGACGACGATGCCGACGGGCTGCGCGCCCGTCGCGATGGCCTGCGAGACGGGGCCGTTGCTGTCGGCGATGACGGGCTTATTGGCGGCGAGCTTCGTCAGCCACTCCTCGCCGAGCGCGGGCTCGTCGAGCCACACGGCGGCGTTGTAGGCAGCCGCGCCGGACACGTCGGGGTTGGGCATGACGAGCTTGTTCGCGTACTCGGCGTCGGTGAGCTCGGCCCAGGATGTCGGCGGCTCGGTGACGAGGCCCGTGTTGTAGGCGATGACGGTCGGGATGATTCGCGTGCCCGTGTAGTAGCCCTCCGGGTCGACGATGTCCTGGTTGAGCGACTCGACGTCGGCGGGCGAGTACTGCAGCAGCAGCTCGTCGGCCGCGTAGTCCTCGAACGTGCCGGCGTCGGCCGCGAGGAATACGTCCGCCTGCACGCCGCCGGAGGCCTGCTCGGTCGCGACTCGCGTGGTCAGGTCGCCGGTGCCCGCGCGGAACACCTCGACCGTCACTTCCGGATGCACCTGGTTGAAGGCCTCGACGAGCGCATCCGCCTTCTCCTGCGGCTCAGACGTGTAGAGGGTGATGGTGGCCGCTTCGAGCGCGGATGCTGCAGTCGGGCTGGCATCGCCGCTGGCGGCGGTGCTCGGGGAGCTGGCGCAGCCTGCGAGGAGGACGCCAGCGAGGCCGAAGGCCGCGAGCGCGGCCGGGGTGCGGAAGGAGTTCATGATGACCTAACTGTTCGAGGGGAGAGCGGGTCTGGGGTTCTACGAGGGGGAGGTTCGGGGAGACAGGAGGAGCGAGGGGGAAGGTTCTGGGAGGGGGAAGGTTCTGGGAGGGGGCGAAGGTTCGGGGCGAAGTGAGGAGGCGGGAGACGAGCAGCGCGCGAGCAGCGTGTGCCCGCGGAACCGGGCTGCTCAGGGCGCCGGTCGGAGGGTGAACAGCGGGGCGGGATGCTCGACGCCGACACTGGATGCGCTGACGGCGTCGGCCCCGAGGTGCACAAGCGAGTACATCGAGCGGTCGAAGCCACTCACCGTGCCCGGCTCGGCGTTCATGACCTGGTGGTACGCGAGCGCAGGGCCGACGGAGACGTGCACGCCCCGCGTCGTCGCCGCGAGTGGATGGTGGAAGTGCCCGGACAGGATGGTCCGGACGTCGGTGCCCTCGACGATGTCGAGGAAGTCTGCCGCGTCGCGGAGGCCGGCGCGGGCCAGCATCGGCAGCGGGGAGCCGAGCGGCGGGTGGTGCATAACCACGACGGTGCCTGCGGGCGCGGGCGCAGCGCTTGCCAGCTCCGCTTCGAGCCACGCGAGCTGTGCCGGGCCGAGGGAACCGGTCGACGAGTCGAGCAGCAGGAAGCGCCACTCGCCGATACGCACCGCGCGGGGGACGGCCGCGTCGGCCTGCCACCCCTCCGGCGTCTCGTGTCCGGGCAGGATGCGCGCCGGGACTCGGCTGTCGTGGTTGCCGAGCACCGTCAGCACGGGCACGCCCCACGAGTCCTCGAGTCCGAGCAGCGCGTCTCGGAGCGCCGGGTAGGCGGCCTCGTTCCCGCGCTCGATGAGGTCGCCGCTGATGACGATCGCATCCGGGGCAACTCCCGCGTTCCTGGCGTAGTCGCTTGCCGCGAGCATCCGCGTGATGCCGTCGATCGTCCCGTAGAGCTGCGCCCCTGCCGTCGCGTGCACGTCGCTCAGGTGGAGGACCGTGGTGCGGTGCGCGCCTGCGCTGGTTGATTCTTCGCTGCTCGCCACGGCGTTCATGACGCGACGGACGCTGGCTCAGCGGTCGGCTCAGCAGCCGGCTCTGCAGTCGGCTCTGCGGCCCGCGTTTCTCCCGCCGCCTTGGCCCGAAGCGCGAGCACGTGCTCCTCCGTGAGGCCGTGGCCGCGAAGGTAGGCCTCAGCGCCGCCGAGCTCGCGGACGATGCCGAGCGCGTGCTCGAGCGCTTCCGGCGGGCTGTCGAGGTGGAGGCGCAGGATCTCGCTGCGCTGCTCCGCGGGATACGCAGCGGCGACGGCGAGCGCGAACGGCTCCCGCACCGATCGCACGGCGACGCCGGACAGTGCGTAGTCGGCGACCACGTCGGCCTCATCCGCTCCCCCGACCAGCTGGGCGAGCGCGACGACAAGCCCCGTGCGGTCCTTGCCAGCCGTGCAGTGCACAAGCACGCCGCGCTCCGCGTTGGCGAGCACCGCGACGGCCTCGGCCAGCGCGCCGCCTCGGCCGCGGAGGAGCGTCTCGTAGATGTCCTCGAGGCGTCCGGCGACGGGCGGCTCGCTGCCGTACAGCGGCACCTGGCGCACCGGGATGCCGTGGTCGCGAGGTCCCGATTCTGCTCGCTCACGGAGGTCGAGGATGAGCGCGACGCCGAGGTCACGCAAGTCAGTCTCGCCGTCGAGGGTGAGCGCGTCCGGCGAACCGGCGCGAACAACCCACGGGGCCTCTGCACTTGCTGCTCGGGCGTTGAACAGCCCGTCGATCTCGATTGCCCTCACGAGCACCTCCAGTTGCCTGGACGCCAGCCCCGTTACAGAGATTCCGCAGGGCTTGGAACGTCGTTACATCGGGAGTGTGACGAGCAACGGTGAACACACGGTGACGTACGGCGAGCGAGCGGATGAACTCCGGGAGACGAGTCCGCGCGGGAGCCGACCGAGGGCGACAAGCGGTGCGCTCAGGTGCTGTGCGCCCCGCCCATTGACATCGACCCTGATGACTTTTCGCGACCGGTGATGGGTAAAAACCCATCACCAGTCGGCGAAACCCAGCACGAGCATCCGCAAAAACCCATCGCCAGTCGGCGAAACCCAGCACGAGCATCCGCAAAAACCCATCACCGCTGCGGAAACCCCGCAAGAGCCGGCGCCGCTCATCGCGGTCGCCCCGGGAGGGAGCAGCACGCCGCGGGCGTGCGAGCGCCTCGGAGCTCAGCCCTCGGAGAGCGCGTCGGCCACGACGTGGCGCATGCCGACAACCTCGTCGCCTCCGAGCTGCTGCGAAAGCGCCGAATGGAATGCGTGGAGCACGATCGTGTGGCCGAGGCGGGCGAGGAACGGGTCGATGTCGTGCGCCGTGCCCGCCGGTCCGGTCGTGACGACGACATCGGCGACCCGTCCGAGCGGCGAGCGGGCGAAGCTCGTGACGAGCATCACGGTCGCGTCCTGCGCGCTCGCAGCTTCGGCCGCCCGCAGCGACTGCACGTTCGCGCCAGAGTAACTGAGGGCGAGACACACGTCTCCGCTCGAGAGCGAGCGCACCGCGAACTGCTGGGCGAGCGCATCCACCGGGGCCTCGACGGAGTGCCCCAGCGTGCTGAGGCGCATCGCGAAGTCCTGGAGTGGCGGCCCCGAGAAGCCGCTGCCGACGAGCACGATGCGGCGGGCGCCTCGCAGGGCCGCGACCGCTGCGACGATTCGCTCCGGGTCGACGTTCTCCTGCGCGAGCCGCACGGCGTCGATCGCGTCGTCGAAGGTGCTCGCCTCGCGCGCCGGCGACTGCTCGCGAGGCGCAAGCGGAGCCGAACGGGCGAGGTCGAGGCGCAAGTGCTGGAAGCCGCGGAAACCGAGGCTCTGGCAGGCCCGAATGACGGTGGCCGTCGACGTGCCGGCAGCATCCGCGAGCTCGGCCGTCGACCACTCGACAACCTCGTCTGGCCGCGACAGCACCATCTGCGCGACCTTGCGCTCGCTCGGCCCGAGGGCAGCGGATGCGGCGCGGACGCGCGTGAGCACGCTCAGCTCCGGCCGCACCACCCCGAGCTCCTGCGCTGACATGTGAGGGAGTATAGGTGCCTGCGTGAAACACTGGCCCCCATGCGCGCAATCACGGTTCCTGCACCAGGCGGGCCAGACGCCCTCACCCTCTCCGAACTCGACGAGCCAACCCCCGGCCCGCTCGAAGTCGTGATCGACGTGGCGGCAGCAGGCGTGAACCGAGCCGACATCGCCCAGCGCGAAGGCAGGTATCCGTCGCCCGCCGGCACACCAGAATGGCCGGGCTTGGAAGTGAGCGGCACGGTCGTCGCGCTCGGCTCATCCGTCACCGCGTGGAAGATCGGCGACTACGTCGTCGCCCTCCTACCTGGCGGCGGATACGCCGACAGGGTCGCCGTCGACGAGGGCCTCGTGCTGCCCATACCGAGGCGCGTCGACCTCGTCGAGGCTGCGGGTCTCCCCGAAGCCGTCGCCACCGTCTGGTCGAACCTCTTCATGAGCGCCGACCTCAAAGCGGGCGAGACGCTCCTCGTGCACGGCGGCACAAGCGGAGTCGGCACCATCGCCATCCAACTCGCCACCGCCCTCGGAGTCACCGTCTACGCGACCGCCGGCACCGCCCAGAAGGTCGCCGTGACCGAGCAACTTGGTGCCACGCGCGGCATCAACTACCGCAACGAGGACTTCGTCGACGTCATTGCTGACGTCACAGAAGGCCGCGGCGTCGACGTCGTGCTCGACATGGTCGGCGGGGACTACCTCGCCCGCGACGTCGAAGCCCTCGCCCCCGGCGGGCGCATCATGGTCATCGCCGCCCAGGGCGGCAACGACGCCACCATCAACGTGGGCCGCCTCATGCAGAAGCGCGGCCGCATCTGGGGAACGACGCTGCGAGCGCGTCCACTGGATGAGCGGCGCGAGATCATCGCGCAGGTGCGCGAGCACGTGTGGCCGCTCGTCGAGGCCGGCAAGGTGCGCCCGCTGCTCGACACCGTCGAGACCCTCGACTTCGCGCACCGCGCGCACCGCCGCATGGAGTCGGGCGACCACGTCGGGAAGATCCTCCTCGCCGTGCGCTGAGCACGATTCGCGCGCACCGAGTACGAGTGGGCGGCGCTCGGGATGAGGCGGCAACGCGTCGGCCGGTGCGACACGACGTCGCGTAAAACCGCATTCGAGCGGGCCGATACTGGGGGATTTCGGTGACTTGCAGCACCGATCAGGAACGGCACTTCGGCGTCATTTTCTGGAAACGCTTGAGGGGTTAGAGTCCACGACATCAGCAAGCGCTCCGGGGGGAGCGCACCGTTCCGGGGGGAATCATGTGCCGAGTTGATGGCGACCAGTTCGGGTCCAACAGCCAGTTCGGGTCCAACAGAGGGGCCCATCCGAGCAAAGGATGCAAGTCAAACGCCGACTACGACCACATCGTCGAGAGCGACACCCTCCCCCGCCCGCGGGCAGGCGACTCGTGGACCCGCGAGCGCGGCTACGCGGTCGAGCTGAGCGGCGACGACTGGCTCTTCTTCGCCGCCCTCGAGCCCGCCTACGCGTACGGGCGCGCCGGCCGCATGTCCGCCCAGGCGAACAGCTGGTCGGTGCGAGAAGCGGTCTTCGAGGTGAAGCTCGACCCGACCACGGGGCACGAGGAACGCACGCTCCACCTCCTCTTCGGGGCCGACCACGCGCACCGCAGCAAGGCGAGCGACCGGAAGCTGCTCAGCGACTTCGTCGCGGGCGTCACCGGCCGCGTCGCGCCCTGGCCGATCTCCGCATAGCCGATCTGCGCCTCGACGATCTCCGCCGAAGACGAGGCCGCGCGAGAGCGCCCTGCGAGAATGACGGCATGTCCGAAGCGAAACGTCGCGTCAGCGTTGTCCTGTTCGAGGGGTTCGAACTGCTCGACGTGTTCGGCCCCGTCGAGCTCTTCCGCCTCGACCCGTCGCTGTTCGACGTCGAGCTGATCGCCCCAGCAGCCGGGCCCGTCCGCAGTTCACAGGGTGCCGAGGTCGTCGCGACGAGCGGGTACGCCGACGCCGCAACCCCCGACATCGTGCTCGTTCCGGGCGGGCAGGGCACACGGCCACTCGCTGTCGACGCTGACTTCCTCGCCTGGCTTGCAACCTGGGCGGCGGATGCGCGGCTCGTGACGTCCGTCTGCACGGGTTCCGCGCTCCTCGCGGCCGCCGGCCTCCTCGATGGGTTCCGCGCGACCTCGAACAAGCGCGCCTTCGCGTGGGCGTCGTCGCACGGCGCCTCCGTCGACTGGGTGGCGCAGGCGCGTTGGGTGGAGGACGGGAACCGGTGGACCTCATCCGGAATCGCCGCAGGCATGGACATGACGGCGGCGATCATCGCCGCGATCCACGGGCCGGAGGTCGCCGCGAAGCTGAGCGACGCCGCCGAACTCGAAGTGCACACCGACGCGAGCTGGGACCCGTACGCCGCGAAGAACGGACTCATCTGATGGCCCTCGAACTCCGCCCGAACTGCGAACGCTGCGACATAGACCTGCCGCCTCACGCCGAGGCGTACATCTGCACCTTCGAATGCACGTGGTGCCGAGACTGCGTCGCAACGTTCCCCGGACGGGCCTGCCCGAACTGCGGCGGCAACCTCGAGCGTCGCCCCGTGCGGCCGGCATCGAAGCTCTCCGCGAACCCGCCGAGCACGGTACGCGTGCACGGCGGGTAGCGACAATCCGGAGCCTTACGTGGGCGATCCCTACGCGCGCACAAGCACCTTCATGCCCTTGCCAGCGCGCAGGCTCTCAATCGCCCCGACCACGTCGTCGACCGCGACGTCGTCAACCCAGCCGTCGGCCGTGTATCCACCGGCCGCCATCGCCGCGATCACCGCGTCGAAGTCGCTCTGCAGGTAGGCGAGCGTGCCGACGATCGCGGTCTCTCCCATGACAAGCTGCGTCGGCAGGAGGTCCATGGGCCGCTCGTGGATGGCGACGACCACAACGCGGCCGCCGGGCGTGAGGTTCGCGAGCGAGGCCGCCACGGCGGGCCCGACGACTAGCGTCGCCCCTGATGACCCCCACCTCGAATGGCGACGCCTCACCAGCTGCGCAGCCCACCCAGCCGAAGCAGGAGCAGAAGCAGTCGCCGACGCTCACCACGTACCGCGTGCTCGTGATCGGTGGCGGCAATGCGGGCCTGTCCGTCTCGGGGCACCTCCAGCGAGCCGGCGTCGAGGGCGTGACCGTCGTCGAGCCGCGTGAGCACCACGTCTACCAGCCCCTCCTCTCTCACGTGGCGGGCCGAACCGCGAAGGCTAGCCAGGCCACGCGTCCGCAGGCCGACGTTATGCCGGACGGGGTGGCGCCCCTCCGCGACGCTGTCGCCTCCGTCGAGCCTGAGACGTCGTCCGTTGTGCTCGCCTCCGGGAGACGCGTCGGCTACGAGCACCTCATCGTCTGCCCCGGCATCGAGCAGGATTGGGACTCGACCCCCGGGATGCGGGCTGCGCTCTCCACCCCGAGCGCCGCATCCAGCTACGAGATCGAGCTCGCCGACAAGACCTCCCGGCTCCTCAGGGACCTGCGCGGGGGCACGGCCGTGTTCGTGCAAGCGCCAGAGCCTGCATCGTTCGCGGGGGCCGTTCAGAAGCCGATGTACCTGGCCTGCGACTACTGGCGGTCGCGTGGCCTGCTCGACCGCATCCGGGTCGTGCTCGTGCTGCCGGATGCTTCCCCGCTTGGTATCCCGGAGATCGACGAGGAGCTCGAGCGACGCATCGCCGACTATGGCATCGAGGTGCGCCGCGAGTCTCGACTGAGCGAGGTGCTGCCGGAGGCGAAGACCGCAGTGATCTCAGCACCAGCTGACTCAGACTCAGGTGCAGGGTCAGGCTCAGAGCCCGAGCGCATCCCCTACGACGCGCTCATCGTCGAGCCATTGCAGCGCGCCCCCGAGTGGATCGCCGAGGCGGGCCTCGCCGGCGCGAGCAGCAGGGAGGACAGCGAACGTGGGTTCGTTGAGGTGGATCCGCGCTCGCTGCAGCACCGGAGGTTCGCGAACGTCTGGGCGCTCGGCGACGCAGCCGTCTCGCGCAGCCAACGATCCGGCGGTGCGCTCCGGAAGCAGACGCAAGCACTCGCGGAGAACATCGTGAGCGTGCTGAGCGAGGAGGCGCCGCAGAGCCAGTACGACGGCTACACCGTCGCCCCGTTCACCGTCTCGCGCTCGAGCGTCGTCTTCGCCGAGTTCGACGACACCCTCGAGCAGCGCCCGAGCTTCCCCTTCTGGAAAGGCCTCGCCCGCGAGCGCCACCTCACGTGGGTCTTCGACCGCCACGTTCTGCCCTGGGTCTACTGGAACCTGATCCTGAAGGGGCGCGCTTAGCCCTCGAAGCTTGACCCGGCGGGTCACTCCAATTTAAGTATGCGGCTCGCGCCCGTCGGCCAGTAGTCGATGGTCACCGTCAGGTCGTGCGCCGTGACAGCCGAGGGCAGCCGTAGCTCGTAGCTCGTGTAGACAAGCACGAGGCTGCAGACGCCCGTGGGAGCACGAACGTGGAGAGTCACCTCACTCGGCGATGTCGCCACAATTCCCGTCGGGTAGTTGGGGCACCCCGCTAGAAGCACAGCGCTACAAGCACAGCGCTAGGTGCGCGGCTCCCAGTCGACCCAGTCGTAGCCGACGTCGTCACACGCGTCGTCGACCGCGTCGAGAGCGTCATCCACGGTTCCCGAATCCGGGTCAGCCGCGTGGGCCTTCGCAGCATCCCAAATGAGCCAATCGTCTCGGTCGGAAGCTCGCCCCGTGAATGTGAACACGAGACGGCCGATGGCATCGGCGACGGCCGGGTCGGAGGCCGCAGCGTCCCGGGACGAGAGCAGCTGGTCCACGGCGGCCGTGAACTGAGCCCCGGACTCCTCATCGCCGTCATAGCGCGCGCCGTCCGCAGACAGCGAGAACATCGCATCCGTCGCGGCGTTGGCGTCCTGGCACACAAGCGCATCGCCCTCGAGCCCCTCGGCAAGCGGGAAGACCGTCGGCGCGGGGGTTGCAGGCACCGCCGTCGCGCTCGCCTCGGTACTCGCGGATGCGGCAGGCGACTCGGACGGGCCCGACCCGATGCGCTCCGCGAGCGTGCATCCGCTCAGCAGGAATCCAGCGGCCAGCACACCCGCGGCACTCAGAACAATCGATCGTGTACGCAACGTCTCCCCCAGTGGTTTGGCAACCCAACCAGCCTACGAGCTGCACCTGAACTCGAGCCACCGACACCAAACAGGGAGGGCTGCGCACCGAAAGTTCTCGAGCAGACTCGACTCTCGATCATCGGGTAACCAGGACAAGCCCGCCCGCATTGCGCCGTTCGATCGCTTCGAGCCATGATGAGGAGCGGATCGGCCAACGATGGCGTCTGGTCACCTCACGCGATAGGCCCAGCCTCCCCAGAGCGCAACGGCCGGGGTGACTCAAATGTCACCGCAACCGAGGAAAATGAGCCCGGATGCAACAACCGGATGCGGCAAAACGGCAGAGCGGGAAACAGGAACCACCATGTACTCCTCCGTCAGCTACGCGACGCGCGGCACGGAGCAGATCGGCGACCCATCCACACTCAACCTCACGGACCTCGACCTCCAGTCGCTGTCGAGCGACTCAGCGTCCCGCATCCGCGTCGTCCAGTTCGACACCCATGCGCTCGGGTTCGGCCAGGGGCGAGGCATCCGAGCCACGTGGAATCGAAACGGCCCGTCGTCGCACCAGAGCCTGCTCTTCGTGCTCGTGCGACTCGGGAAGGTCAACCTGGCCGACTCCACGGGCACCCTCGCGCTTGGCCCGGAGGACATAGCGCTCGTCAGCCCCAGCAGCGGCGCGGTCAGCTGGGTCGCCGAGGACTCGGTTGAACTGGTGTGCATCACCCTCGACCCCGGCACAGCTGCCGCGTCACAGGAGATCGTGCCGGCCCGCAAGCTCCCGCCCAGAACTGCGATGTTCCGCGCCACCTACGCGCTCCTCGCCTCGGCCACCCAAGGCGCACCCGACGCGGACGCCGCCGAGATCGCGCTGCTCCACGAGCTGACCCTCAACTCAGCCCAAGCGCTCGTCCAAGCCAGCCTGCCGAACCTCGCAGACGATGACACCGCCGGACGCGCTCTCGAAATCCTCGAAACCCGCTTCCACTCCGCACTGTTCAGCATCGACGACGTCGCCCGAGAACTCCAGACATCGTGCCGAACCCTGGAGCGAGCGGCCGCCCTCCGCGGCGTCCGACTCTCCGACGAGCTGAGCCTGCTCAGAACACGTCACGCACTGACCCTGCTCACCGAAAGGCCGGAGCTCTCCGTCACCGACGTCGCCGCCTCCAGCGGCTTCGGCTCCGCGGAAGTCATGCGCCGAGCATTCCAGCGCCACTTCCAACGTTCACCGGCGCAGATCCGAGATGGCCTGGACACCGCACCGCCGGAGGCGCTCCCGTGACCGGGCATGGCCGGAACCAGCCCGTGACGGTGGGCCCGCACGAACTCCCGGGCTACAGAACGTTCGAGTTCACCTGGAGAGGCGAGCGAACACCACAGTTCGAGGCCATCTTCACGACATTCGGACTGCATCCAGTGCGGCACACCGGACCCGCTTTCGCGTATCTCACGGTCATCCGCTTCGACGCGCTCCTCGCTCTGCAGATGACCACGCGCCCCGCGACCTATGCCTGGATTCGCGACCGCCCGGAAGCACGCCGACGCTACGGATTCCTGCTCGCTTCGCAGGGAAGCGTGTCCCTGACGGCGAACGGAGTCACCTCGACCGCAACCGAGGGCGGCATCTTGGCAGCCGCCCCTTCGGCCGGCGACGTCACCTTCGAGGCGCACACCGAGGCGACGTTCGTCTTCGTCAGTTTCGACGCCAACGAGGTGCGACCGTTCTCAATGTCAGGGACCGGGACGACAACAGTGGAGCTCCCGAAGCCGGTGTTCCGAGCCGTGCACGACTACCTCGCCGAAGCCACGAAGTCACCGCCATCTACATCGCCCCGCGAGTCCGAAGTGCTCCGCAGCCTCACTCGCAACGTTGCCCTCTCGCTGGTGCGCGCAGCGGCGCCCGCGAGTCAATACGGCGGGCTCGTGGAGCGAGCCTCAGCGGTGATCGAGGCGAACGCCCCCCCTCAGCCTCGTTCACGGCCAACGACGTGGCCCGCGAGCTCGGCGTCGTTCGCCGCACACTCGACCGCGCGTACGCACGCGAGGGGCTCTCGATCTCGGACAAGCTCCGGTTGCAGCGCGCGCGACGCGCACGCCAGCTGCTCATCCGACACCCCAGCCTTTCGCTTCGCGACATCGCAGAGCAGAGCGGATTCTCGTCCCCGCAGGTCATGCGGCGTGCCCTCGACCGCTACTACGAGGCGGCACCTGCGGCGATCCGTCGCAGCCACGAAGTGCGAACATCTGGAGCACCCGAGTAGAAGACACTCGGGCTGGAGGCGAACACACCGGAGACAGCCGAGCCGGAGACAGGCAAGCTGGGCCCACGTGAACTGGACGCAGGCGAACTGGACACAGGCGAACTGGACACAGGGAAAGCCGAGACAGCAAGCTGGAAACAGCTAAACAAAAAAGGCCCGCTTTCGCGAGCCTTTCCTGCATCTGTCTCAACACAGAGCTTTGTACGTGAGCATTGATGCTCTTGTACTGTGCGCCCGAAGGGATTCGAACCCCTAACCTTCTGATCCGTAGTCAGATGCTCTATCCGTTGAGCTACGGGCGCCCGGTCTTTCGCTTGCGCGATTGACCAGGGGATAGCTTACACACGACCAGGGCGGTCCGCAAACTCGACCGCAAGCCCACTTTGACGACCACGGATTTCCTAGCATTGCCGCATGAGCGAGCGGCCGGGAGCACACACAGGACACGGGTCCTGGCCGCGCGAGCTCACGACCCGCGTGCTGCCGGATGTGCAGGTCGCCGATGAGGTCCCGGGCCCGTTCGCGATCCTTTCCGAGAGCGTGTTCGTGTCGTCCCCCCTCGAGTTCGAACCTCACGAGCATCCGCTGCATGAGCTTGTGTGGGTGCGCGGCGGCACAATGACCGTGCGCCTGGCCGAATCCATCGTGACGGTGCCGGACGGGTACGCGCTGTGGATCCCGGCCGGCACGCTGCACTCCGGGCGCACTACCGCGAAGACCACGCTGTTCGACGCCCTCTTCGACCCGGCGCGCTCCCCCGTCGGCTTCACCGACCCCATGACCATCGAGGTCACTCCAGTGCTCGCGTCGCTGCTCGCCTACCTCGAGGGAACCGAGCTCAGCGACGACGCACGCCTCCGCGCCGAGGCCGTGGTCTTCGACGTCCTCGCTCCCGCCGAGCAGCAGCTCAGCTTGCGCGTCCCGCACGTCGAGCGGCTCGCGCCCATCGTCACAGCACTCCTCGCCGACCCCTCAGACGACCGCCCACTCGAGGATTGGGCGAAACTGGCGGGAGTCAGCGAGCGCACCGTCTCGAGACTCTTCCGCACGCACACCGGGCTCTCGGTGACGCAATGGCGCCAAGTCCTGCGTGTCCACCACGCACTGGCCCTGCTCACGGAAGGTCGCACCGTCCAGGAGGTCTCGGAGCTGACCGGATACGCGCAGGCGAGCACCTTCATCGCTTCGTTCAAGCGCGTCATGGGCACAACGCCCGGCGCACTCATCGGCGCGTCCCCCGCGGGGCGCCCCTGAGCTCAGTGCGTGTCCGATCCGCCGTATGCCCTGTCGCGTGACTGCCCTCATCGGGCCGAACGGCTCCGGCAAATCGACCCTGCTGCGCGGCCTCGCACGACTCCACTCCCCCACCGACGGCCGGGTGATGTTCGGCGGTTTCGACGGCACTCGAGCGGATGCACCCCTCCGGCACGTGGCCGCGGCCAGCAGTCGAGAGTTCGCCCAGGAAGTCACGCTCTTCGCGCAGTCGCGGAGCGTGCCCCAGGGGCTGAGCGTCCGCGAGGTCATCGCCTTCGGCCGCCACCCCTACCGCCGCAAGTTCGCGGGCATGAGCAGCGACGACCGGGCCGCCGTCGAACACGCACTCGACGCGACCGGCGTGCGCGCCAGGGCCGACCGCGCCGTCGGCGAACTCTCCGGCGGCGAAGTCCAACGAGTGTGGCTCGCCGCATGCCTGGCCCAGGAAACCGGGGTTGTCCTTCTCTACGAGCCGACCAACCACCTCGACCTCCGCTACCAGGTCGAGACCCTCGACCTCATCCGCGACCTCGCCGACGTGCACGGCGTCGCCGTCGGCGTCGTCCTGCACGACCTCGACCACGCGGCCTCCATCGCCGACGAGCTTGTGCTCATGCGCGCCGGGCGCATCCTCGCCTCAGGCGCACCCGAGCACGTGCTCACGGCCGAGCACATCGGCGCCGCCTACGAGGTACCCGTGGAAGTCACCTTCGACGAGCGCACAGCGCCTGCGCATCGACCCGGTCAGCCGCAGCAGGCGGCGCGGCCCTGCCGCGAACTCCCCCACCCAAGATCTCCCCACAAGCAACCGTTCCCGAGAGGACGCCAAATGACCCGAACCCGCACCCTCACGGCCGCAGCCATGACCGGCATCGCGGCGCTCGCGCTCACCGCCTGCGGCACCACCGACGTGGCTGCGCCAAGCACCGAGGGCGACGCCGTCGCCTCTCAGAGCTGCGCCGACGACACGACCGAGACGGCGACCGGAGCGGTCTCGCTGACGGACAGCCTCGGCCGCACCGTCGAGCTGGACGCTCCAGCCGAGCGCGTCGCCGTGCTCGAGTGGCAGCAGACGGAAGACCTGCTCTCGCTCTGCGTCACGCCCATCGGCGCCGCATCCACCGACGGCTACACGACCTACGTGAGCGCCGAGCCCCTGCCGGAGAGCGTGACCAACGTCGGCGAGCGCGGCGAACCCGACCTGGATGCCCTCTACGGCACCAACCCGGACCTCATCATCGTCGAGGCGTACAGCCTCGACGACGAGCTCCTCAAGAAGCTCGAGGAGCGCGATGTTCCCGTGCTCGCGACGATCGGCGCGGACGGTGCCGGGCAGATCGCGAACATGAAGGAAGTTTTCTCGCTCATCGGCGACGCGACCGGCCGAAGCGAACGCGCCGACCAGGTGCTCGCCGAGTTCGACCAGCACCTCGCTGACGCGAAGGCCGAGGTCGCCGAGGCTCAGCTCGAGACCACTGACTTCGTGTTCTTCGATGGCTGGATCGAGAGCGGCAACGTCGTCGTCCGCCCCTACGGGCAGGGCGCGCTCCTCACGGAGCTCGGCGAAGAGCTCGGCCTGACGGGCGCGTGGACGGATGAGATCGACAAGGCGTACGGCAGCGGCGGCGTCGTCCCCGCGTACGGTCTCGCACAGACCGATATCGAGGGCCTACGGCCGTCGGCGACGCGAATCTCATCTTCGCGAACGACGGCACCGCCGACAGCTACGTCATCGAGCTCGAGCAGAGCCCCATCTGGAAGGCGCTCCCCGCTGTCCAGGACGGCCGCGCCTTCGAGTTCCCGGCCGGCGTCTGGGGCGCGGGCGGCCCGCGCTCCGGTGAGCAGGCCATCGACGCCTTCGTGGACGTGATCGTCGGGCAGTGACGATCACCCGCCGCCCTCTCGGCCACCGCACCGAATCCGGCGCGGCGGCCGTTGGCGACGGCCCAGGAACGACGACGGATACGCCTGCACCCGCCCAGCGGAGAGCGGGCACAGCATCCACCACCGCCTCGGGAGTCGCACTCCTGGTCGCGCTGGTCGTCGCGCTCGCCTGCGTGAGCGTCTGGCACATCACGCAGGGCACCTCGGGCCTTGGCGCCGACGGCCTGCTGCGCGCCCTCCTCGGGGAGCAGGTGAGCGTGGGCGGCGTCTCCGTCAACGACATCGTCACGGGCTCACGGCTGCCCCGGCTGAGTGCTGGCATCGCGGTCGGTGTGGCGCTCGGAGTCGCCGGCGCGCTCTTACAGTCGATCTCGCGCAACCAACTCGCCTCACCTGACACGCTCGCGGTGACGGCCGGCGCCTACTTCGCGCTCACGGCGGTGGCAGCGTTCGGCGTCTCCGTTCCGCTCTGGGCTTCGAGCGGAGTCGCCTTCGTCGGTGGCCTCGTGGCCGCCGCCGTTGTGCTGGGACTGACGGGTCGCGCGGCCGGCACAGCGAGCACCCGCCTCATCCTTGCCGGGTCAGCCATCGCGATGGCCCTCGACGCTGGCACAGCGATGCTGCTGATCCTCTTCAAAGAGAACACCACTGGCCTGTTCGCCTGGGGCAGCGGCTCCCTCGCGCAGCTCAACATCGACGCGTCAGCAAGAGCCGCCCCCGTCATCGTGGCCATGCTGCTCCTCGCGCTCCTGCTCTCGCGCCGCCTCGACGTGCTCAGCCTCGGAGAAGACGCAGCCGCCTCGCTTGGCGTTCCCGTCCGCTCGACCCGCACCGCCGCGGTGCTCTGCGCCGTGCTGCTCACGAGCATCTCGGTGACCCTCGCGGGGCCCATCGCGTTTGTCGGCCTCGGCGCTCCCGTGCTGGCCAGGCTTCTCGCCCGCCGCGTGCCCGCGCTGCGACGCCACCTGTTCCTCCTGCCAACGGCAGGCCTGCTGGGCGCGCTCCTCATCCTGCTCGCCGACGCCACCCTGCGCGCCATCCTCGGCGCAGAAGGCGCGACCTCCATCCCGACCGGCATCCCCACGGCGCTGCTCGGCGGCATCGTCATCGTCATCCTGGCTCTGCGGATGCGCGACGCCGGGTCCGCACGCGCCCCGCAAGCCGTGCGCTCTCTTCTGCGCACCAAGCGCCGCTTCTTCACCGTGGCCGCCATTGTGGCCGCGCTCCTCGCCGCTTGCATCGTCGTCGGGCTGCTCACGGGCAGCCTCTGGCTCCGGACGGGCGACATCGCCCTCTGGCTGCAGCAGGCGGCGCCCGACCTCGTGACGCGTGCCCTCGACGAGCGCGCCCCGCGCATCGCCGCGGCCGTCCTCGCGGGAGCCGCGCTGGCACTCGCCGGCGTCGGCGTGCAGAGCACCGTCCGTAACCCGCTCGCCGAGCCGGGCCTTCTCGGCATCACCGCAGGGGCGGGCCTCGGGGCAGTGATCGTCGTCACCACGGGACTCGGCGGAGGCGGCCGCGCAGTGCTCGTCGCCCTCGCCGTCATCGCTGGGCTCGCGACCTTCGCGATAGTCGCCCTCCTCGCCTGGCGCGGAGGGCTGCAGCCCGACCGCTTCGTGCTCATCGGCATCGGCTGCGGCTACGCGCTGACGGCCGTGACCACCTTCCTGCTGCTGCGTTCCGACCCCTGAGAGACCCCGCGCATCCTCACCTGGCTCTCCGGGACCGCCTACGGGCGCTCGCTCCCCGACGTCGTCCCGGTCTTCGTCGCGCTCCTCATCGCGACGCCGCTCCTCTTCGTCCTGCGACGCCACCTCGCCCTGCTCGCGGTCGACGACGACACCCCTCGCATCCTGGGCATCCAGCTCGAGCACACCCGACTCGGGGTGCTCGCGATCGCCGCCGTGCTCGCCGCCGTCTCCGTGGTGGCGGTCGGCACCGTCAGCTTCGTCGGCCTCGTCGCCCCGCACCTGGGCCGCGGCCTCGTCGGCGCGCGGCACAGCAGGGTCATCCCCGTCGCCATGCTGCTCGGCGGCCTGTTCGTGCTCGTCGCCGACGCCCTCGGGCGCACCCTCATTGCACCTTCGCAGCTGCCGGCCGGCCTCATGATCGCGCTGGTCGGGGCACCGTACTTCGTCTGGATTCTGCGCCGACCCCGCGCTTAGCCGCTCGTCGCCAGAGTCCGCATCCGCTAGGAGGTCCTCTCAGCTTCCAGCGTCTCCACGATCCGCTGCGCCATCGCATCGGCACCGAAGTGGTCAGAGGCCGTGATCGTCACCACGGCATCACCCAGGAAGATCATCATCTGCCCGTAGGCGCCGTGGATGCGCCAGGCCTGCCCCGGCCCACCCCAGCCCGCGAGCGCGTAGCGGTCGTATCCCGGATGCTCCCCCGCGACGACCCAGTCTGCGTGCATCCCGTCGATCCACTCAGGCGACACTAGGCGCCGCCCGCCCAGCTCGCCGCGGTCGCGGATGAGACGCGCGACGCGGGCGAGTTCCTCGGTGCTGAGGAAGAGGCCGCCGCCCGCGACGATCCAGCCGTTCGGGCACAGCTCCCACTCGACGTCGATGATCCCGAGCGGGGCGGAGAGGCGCTCCGCGACAAAGTCGGCGACGTCACCGACCTTCGTCGCGAGCACCCGCATCGCCGTGTAGGTGCTGGCGTTCGAGTACTGGAAGACACGACCCCGGCTCGGGCGCTGCAGGAACTCAAGGGCGAGGTCGGGCCAGTCGCTCATCATCGACTCCGACCACGGCAGATCGATGCCGCTGGTCATCGTGAGGAGGTGGCGTAACGTGACGAGCTCGACGCCGTTGCCGAGTTCAACACCCGGCAAGCAGGTGCCTACCGGCGCGTCAATATCGATGAGTCCCTCGTCAGCCGCGATGCCGGCAGCGAGCACGCAGACCGCCTTGGAAGCCGACTGCACGTCCTCGCGCACCTCGTCGGTCCAACGGTGCGCCGCCTCGTCCGTCCCGACAAGCACATGCAGCCCATGGGCACCGAACCCGAGCGCGTCCACACCCCGCACGATGCTGTCTCTGACCCGCCTGGCGCTGCTCATCCATCCATTCTCGCCCCGCGCTGCCCCCTCGCCCGGTGCTTCGTTCAGGACAACGAGAGATCGGTGACGCCTCATGCAGTCGCACAGTGCCGAGCCTGAGCCCCCGGAGTACCCTCGAACGAGTGACCCCCGACCGCACCAGCACCCCGAAGCCCCCATCCACAGGCAACCCCTGGCTCGGTCACCTCGGCGGGTCTCGCGACTATCGGCGCATCCAGCTCGCGATGCTGTGCGCCGGGTTCGCAACGTTCGCGCAGCTCTACGCCCCGCAAGCACTGCTGCCGGAGATCTCGACGACGTTCGACATCGACCCCGCGACGGCCGCCCTCATGGTCTCCATGGGCACCCTCGGCGTCGCCGTCTCGGTGCTCCCCTGGTCGATCGCCGCGGACCGCATGGGGCGGGTGCGCGCCATCACGATCTCCATCTCGAGCGCGACCGTGCTCGGGCTGCTCATGATCCTCATGCCGAGCTTCGAACTCGCGCTTGTGCTGCGCCTCCTCGAAGGGCTCGCGCTCGGCGGTGTCCCCGCGTGCGCCATCGCCTACCTCAACGAGGAGCTGCACCCGACGGCCGCCGCGGGCGCCGCCGGCACCTTCGTGGCGGGGAACACCCTCGGCGGGCTCGGCGGGCGCATCGTCCCAACCCCCGTCGCCGAGCTCCTCGACTGGCGCCTCGGCCTCCTGACGGTGTCGCTCATCTCCGTCGCCATGGCGGTGCTGTTCATCTGGCTCATCCCGAAACCCCGCGGGTTCGCCCCGCTCGCGAAGCACGCGGGCGGCACCCTCGGTGCCAGTATCGGTCGAGCCTGGAAGGCCATCACCGCGCACCTCTCGAGCACCAGGATGCTCGGCCTCTTCGCGCAGGGATTCTTCCTCATGGGCGGGTTCGTCGCCGTCTACAACTTCCTCGGCTTCCACCTCACCCAGGCGCCGTACTTCCTGCCCGTCTGGCTCGTGTCCCTCGTCTTCGTGACGTACCTCGCCGGGTCCTTCTCGTCACCGTTCATCGCGCGCCTCGCGGGCCGCCACGGCCGGAAGATCGTGCTGCTCGTATCCACTGCCGTCTCGCTCGGGGGACTCGCGCTCACTCTCGCACCGCAGCTGTGGCTGGTCATCGCGGGCCTCTCGATCTTCACCGCCGCCTTCTTCGGCGCGCACTCCGTGGCCGTCGGCTGGGCGGGGGCCTGCCCGACCCGCGGCCGCGCCCAGGCAACGGCCCTGTACAACCTCGGCTACTACGGCGGCTCGAGCATCTTCGGGTTCCTCGGCGGCGTCTTCTTCCAGCACTTCGACTGGCCGGGTGTCATCTGGATGGTCGGCGGCCTCACCATCATCGCCGGGCTCCTCGCCCTCTTCCTGCTGCCGTGGAAGGGCGAGACGGCGGCAACGCAGGCCGTCCGCGTGCAGTAGCGGCACGTCCCCGAGAAGGGCGCTCGCGCGGCACGCCCATCGGCGGTGTCGCACGACCGCAACCGCAACTTCACGTAATCGTCACAGGCAACCCCGCGCCGAGCCTGCGAAGGTATGCGCCGGGGTGCGACTCTTGAGGAACAGGCTCAGGCTGGCGTTCCGCACGCATCCGCACCCCGCCGCACTGAAGCTCATCCCGCACCGACACAGAAGGAGGGCACATGACTCCAACGCCCGCCTCCACCAGCACTCCGACGTTCGACGGCGCCACGCAGCTCGCCGCCGTGAGCCGTTCGGTGCGGATGCAGGAGCTCGACGGCCACGACGGGGTTGTCATCACCCTCACCCAGACGTTCGCCGCGAAGCGCAGCGCGCTCTGGTCAGCGGCCACCGAGATCGCTCGCCTCGCCCAGTGGTTCGCTCCCGTCGACGGGAGCCTCCGCCAGGGCGGCACCTACCAGGTGCAGGACAACGCGCACGGCCACATCACCGGCTGCCACGCGCCCGACTCCTTCACGGCGACGTGGGAGTACGACGGCGAGCACTCGCACATCGAGGTGCTCTTCGCGAAGGTCGACGAAACGCATGCCACGCTCACCCTTGAACACCACTCGCCCACCGACGAAGAGACGTGGCCGAAGTTCGGGGTCGGGGCGACCGGCATCGGATGGGACCTCAGCTTCGCGAGCCTCGCCCACCACCTCGCGACAGGCACAAGCGTGCCCCTCGAGACGACCTCGTGGGTGCAGAGCGAAGACGCGAGGGTGTTCCTCGTGCTCAGCGCAGAGGCGTGGGCGGATGCATCCATCGCGGCGGGCTCGGACGAGGCAGACGCCCGCGCTGCGCAGAAGCGCACCACGGACGCCTACCTCGACGGCCTCAACGCCTCGGGAGCCTGACGCGGCTCTTCGCGCTGCGTCTCCGCCCCAGCTTCACGCCCAGAGCGGGCACCCGCGGCGCAAACGGACTACGCCTTGAAGAGCTTCAGCTCATCCGCCGTGAAGTAGTTCTGCGTGACGGCGCTGATGAGCACGAGGTACTTCTCACGCTTCTCGTCGTTGGACGTGACCGTGCCGACGTTGCCGGTCATCGTGTTCCCCGTGATCTGCACCGTGTCGCCGACCTTGAATTCAGCCATGATTTCTCCCCCAGTGGTTCGCTGTTTCACGGCAACTCTCTGCCGCTGATCCGACAGTAACGGCCGCGGAAACCACGCGACCAGTGCCGGCGATCACCTCCTGGCGTGACATTTGTCACGACCGCCGGTTTCGCCGCAACTCAGCCGCCCGCCCGGCCTCCGGCCTCCGGCTCAGCCAGTAGCCAACCCGAGCAGCCAACCCCGGGGCGGCGCCCGTTCAGTCGAGTCGGCGCGGCCCTGAACCCCCGCCGGCGAGCGCGTCGTCCGGGTTGAGGAGCCCGCAGGCCTTCATGGAGAGGCAGCCGCAGCCTATGCACCCCATGAGCTCCTGCTCCAGGCGCTCGATCCCCCGCCGCCGCTCCTCCAGCGTCCGCTTCCAGCGACGCGAGGCGCGCTGCCAGTCCTCCTGGCTCGGCGTCGCATCGCGCGGCAGGTCGGCAAACGCGTCCTGAACGTCGGACAGGGGGATTCCCAGGCGCTTCGCGACCGAGATGAGCGAGACCCGGCGGATCATGTGCCGCGCGTACCGGCGCTGGTTACCCGTCGTCCGCACGGCCGCGATGAGCTCGAGCTCCTCGTAGAAGCGCAGAGCGGATGCGGCGACGCCGGTTCGGCGCACCATCTCGCTGACCGTGAGCAGCTCATCGGAGGCGCGCTCGGGCGCCTGTGTGTCCTTGCGTGTCTCGTTCACAGTGAAATCCCACCGCTCGAATTGACTTCAACCTTACTTGAGGTTCTAGCCTCGTAGTCAGAACGCATACGCAACCCAGATCACCGTCCTCAAGAACAGGCAGAGAGCCCACTCGATGACAGAACCCTCCTCCGAGGCCACGGCCCAAGCAGCGTTGTCCCAAGCGGCCTTGGCCGAAGAATTCAAGACAGCCTTCCGAGAGCATCCCGCAGCCGTCGCCATCATCGCCGGCCAGACGGCGATCGGCCCCGTCGGCCTCACCGCGTCGAGCATCAGCTCCGTCGCCGTCGACCCGGCCACCCTCTCGTTCTCGGTGACTCGCGCGACAGGCAGCGCTGGCGGACTCCTCGAGGCAGGCGACATCACCGTGAACCTGCTCGGCCTCGGGCAAGAGCAGCTTGCCCTCGACTTCGCCCGCAGCGGCGCCCCGCGCTTCACCCCCGAGCAAGGCTGGGAGCACTTCCCCACCGGCGAGCCCTACCTCCCCCACGCGCGGGAGACGCTCCGGTGCCGGATCGCCAGTACCGTCAAAGTCGGAGGCTCGACGATCGTGCTCGCCGAGGTGCTCGAAGTTCTGCACGGCAGCGACGTCCCGCCGCTCATGTACCAGAACCGGCGATTCGGTCGCCTCGACGCCGCATCATTCGGCGAATAGACCGCGTTCGCCTCAGACCACCCAGAACCAATCCACGAAATACGACAGAAAGAGGGCCAGACAATGACCGCTTACACCCTTCCCGACCTCGCCTACGACTACTCAGCACTCGCTCCGAGCATCAGCGGCGAGATCATGGAACTGCACCACTCGAAGCACCACGCCACGTACGTGAAGGGCGCGAACACCGCGCTCGAGCAGCTCGCGGAAGCCCGCGAGAGCGGCAACCTCGCGAACGTCAACAAGCTCGAGAAGGACCTGGCCTTCAACCTCGGCGGCCACGTCAACCACTCGATCTTCTGGACGAACCTCTCGCCGAACGGCGGCGGCCAGGCAACCGGCTCGCTCGCCACGGCGATCGACGAGCAGTTCGGCTCGTTCGACAAGTTCGTTGCACAGTTCACGGCCGTCGCGCTCGGCGTTCAGGGCTCCGGCTGGGCAGTGCTCGCCTACGACGTGCTGGGCGAGCAGCTCGCGATCTTCCAGCTCTTCGACCAGCAGGGCAACGTGCCGTTCGGCCTCGTCCCGCTGCTCATGCTCGACGTCTGGGAGCACGCGTACTACCTCGACTACCGCAACGTGCGCGCCGACTACATCAAGGCGTTCTGGAACATCGCCGACTGGAACAACGTGCAGCAGCGCTTCGACGCCGCCACCACGAAGACCAACGGCCTCATCACGCTCTAGGCTCCGCCTCCTCAGCGACGAAAATCGGGATGCGTGCCTTTTAGGCGCGCATCCCGATTGCATTCCCCGGGTCGTTTCCTGAAGTCGCCGTAAGCCCTATTCTGATCGCAGAGGCGCCGCCCAATCCCCCCTGCGCGCTCGGTAGAAAAGGCGTTTCCAATGGACTACTGGTCTGGAACATCATCTGGTACGGCTTCACGTTCTTCGTGTTCATCGCCTACATCATGGTGATCTTCTCGATCTTCAGCGACATCTTCCGCGACCACAAGCTCAAGGGCTGACACAAAGCCCTCTGGGTCATTTTCATCCTTGTGTTCCAGGTAGTCGGCCCACTCGTGTACCTGATCGTGCGCGGTGCCGGCATGGGCCAGCGCCAGGCGCAGGCGATCAAGGCCGCGCAGGAAGCGCAGGAGAACTACATCCGCGACGTTGCGCAGGTCTCCCCTGCCGACGAGATCGCGAAGGCGAAGGCGCTGCTCGACTCCGGCGCCATCACGCAGAGCGAGTACGAGGCGCTCAAGGCGAAGCACATCAACGCCTAGGCCCCGTCAGACGACGCGCTCGACTTCTGAGGCGCGGCGGAGCGGTGGATGCATGCATCCACTTCCCCGCCGCGCCTCAGTAGTCTCGGTGGCATGATCGGGCAGTTCTTCGCAGGCGTCGGCGCGCTCTTCCAGGGCTTCGGGTACTGGAAGAAGAAGCCGCACCTCATGCTGCTCGGACTCATTCCGGCGCTCATCGTGTTCCTGCTCGTCGGCGCCGCTCTCGTGACGCTGCTGTTCTTCGTCGACGACATCGTCGCGTGGGCGACACCGTGGGCCGCCGAGTGGGATGAGGTGTGGCGCAACACCCTCCGGATAGCCTTCATGACCCTCATCGTCGCGGGTGGGGTCTTCCTCTCGGTCACGACGTTCACCGCCATCACACTCGCCGTCGGTGATCCTTTCTACGAGCGCATCTGGCTGAGCGTCGAGCGGGACCTCGGCGACGAGAACCCGGGAGAGGGGCTCGGCTTCTTCGCCGCCGTCAAGGGCAGCCTGTGGCTCGTCGGCATGGGAATCCTGGCCGCCATCACCGTGGCCGTCATCGGCGTGATCCCGCTCGTCGGCTCGGTCACCGGCGCGATCGTCGGCGTCGCCCTCAACGGCACCGTGCTCTCGCGGGAGCTCACGGGCAGGGCACTGGATGCGCGCCGCCTGCTCGGCGACCAGCGAGCGTCCGTCATCCGCGGCAATCGCGCGCAGCTGCTCGGCTTCGGGGTGGCGACGCAACTCTGCTTCATGGTCCCGGGCGGCGCCGTCTTCACGATGCCGGCCGCGGTTGCCGGATCGACAGTACTCGCGAGACGCCTCCTCGACGAGCGCGGACTCACGGGAGTCGGTGGCCGCGAGGGCTCGCCGGAGCTCGGCGGGCCCACACCGGCCTAGGAATCGCCCGGACTGGACATCCGTGCTTGCCGAATCCGCGATGTTGCGGTTAGAGTTCGAGGCGACTGCGGGCCTGTTACTCAGCGAGGCAAGAACCCACGTCACAGCTCCCGGGTGGAGCTGACGCAACGCACTGCGAGCATTGCTGCTCCGCAGGGCGTCGACCTCGCTATCTGTTAGTGCACCGTCATGTCGTCAGGCTCTCTGCTCGGGAACGTCCCCATCCCAAGCATCAATGGAGCATGCCATGGCTGAAGCAGTCCGCAACTATCCCAGGCTCGCAGGCGAGATCGTTGATCTCGTCGGCGGCGAGAAGAACATCCAGTCGGCCTCGCACTGCGCGACCCGACTCCGACTCGTCCTGAACGACACCCCCGCGGGTGCCAAGGACAAGGTGGCGGCGCTGCCCGGCGTCATCACGGTCGTCGAGGCCGGCGGCCAGTTCCAGGTCGTCATCGGCTCGCACGTCGGCGAGGTGCACGAGGCGCTCATGTCGAACGCCAACATCTCGAACAACGTGCCGGCATCGACGGCCCACAAGCCGTCCATCCTGAACCGCGTCATCGCGACCATGTCGGCCGTGTTCGCGCCGTTCGTGTACATCCTCGCCGCGGCGGGCCTGCTGCAGGGCTCGCGCGTCTCCACCGAGGGCACACGCACGTCGAGCTGATGGCCAGCGGGAGCTGTTTGCCGAGGTCTCGCCCCAGCATCCGCTCGGCCTCATCGACGGCGCTCATGACGGCCTCTACGACCGCGTACGGCACAGCACTGAGCAGCTGGAGCGCCTGGTCTCCCTCCGTGCCAGTAGCGAGCACAAACGTCTTCTCGACGCGCGAGGGGTCGATGAGGTCGCCCGGCTTCAACTAGAAGCCGAGACCGCGCCCCATCAGCACGCGCTCCTGTCCCGCCCCGTCGATCTGGATCACAACGTTGTTGTTGATGACCTTCGAGATACCGGGGGCAGCGGAGTTGGCTGCGTTCGAGGAGCTCCTCCTACGAGATTCGCCCATAGCGGGCATCATATTGCTCCTGGCTCGGAAGAATCGTGTGGAGGGGTTGTTTTCGGGCACAAAAAAGCCGGGGTTGGTGGTCGAGGAGCATCTCTGCTCACTCAACAACCAACCCCGGCTCATGAAGAAGTCCGGCGGTGACCTACTCTCCCACAGGGTCCCCCCTGCAGTACCATCGGCGCTGAGAGTCTTAGCTTCCGGGTTCGGAATGTAACCGGGCGTTTCCCTCTCGCTATGACCGCCGAAACACTATGGATAACCAATCATGTTCCGAACCACACACCCCGAAACCCGAAGGCTCAGAACATGTGGTCGATTCTCGATCGTCTATCGAGAACCACAAAGTGGACGCGAACAGCAACAACATTCATGTGCATGTTTTATCAAATCATCAGCTTATTAGTACCGGTCAGCTCCACACATTTCTGTGCTTCCACATCCGGCCTATCAACCCAGTCGTCTACTGGGAGCTTCTCCCCCGAAGGGATGGAAATCTCATCTTGAAGCCGGCTTCCCGCTTAGATGCTTTCAGCGGTTATCCGTTCCGAACGTAGCCAATCAGCGGTGCTCCTGGCGGAACAACTGACACACCAGAGGTTCGTCCATCTCGGTCCTCTCGTACTAAAGATAGATCTTCTCAAATTTCCTACGCGCGCAGCGGATAGAGACCGAACTGTCTCACGACGTTCTGAACCCAGCTCGCGTGCCGCTTTAATGGGCGAACAGCCCAACCCTTGGGACCTACTCCAGCCCCAGGATGCGACGAGCCGACATCGAGGTGCCAAACCATGCCGTCGATATGGACTCTTGGGCAAGATCAGCCTGTTATCCCCGAGGTACCTTTTATCCGTTGAGCGACAGCGCTTCCACAAGCCACTGCCGGATCACTAGTCCCGACTTTCGTCCCTGCTCGACTTGTCAGTCTCACAGTCAAGCTCCCTTGTGCACTTACACTCGCCACCTGATTGCCAACCAGGTTGAGGGAACCTTTGGGCGCCTCCGTTACTCTTTAGGAGGCAACCGCCCCAGTTAAACTACCCACCAGGCACTGTCCCTGAACCGGATTACGGTTCGAAGTTAGATATCCAGAATGACCAGAGTGGTATTTCAACAACGACTCCACGAACACTAGCGTGCCCGCTTCACAGTCTCCCACCTATCCTACACAAGCCACACCGAACACCAATACCAAGCTGTAGTAAAGGTCACGGGGTCTTTTCGTCCTGCTGCGCGTAACGAGCATCTTTACTCGTAATGCAATTTCGCCGAGTTCGCGGTTGAGACAGCTGGGAAGTCGTTACGCCATTCGTGCAGGTCGGAACTTACCCGACAAGGAATTTCGCTACCTTAGGATGGTTATAGTTACCACCGCCGTTTACTGGGGCTTAAATTCAGAGCTTCGCCGAAGCTAACACTTCCTCTTAACCTTCCAGCACCGGGCAGGCGTCAGTCCGTATACATCGTCTTGCGACTTCGCACGGACCTGTGTTTTTGATAAACAGTCGCTTCCCACTGGTCTCTGCGGCCATCAATGCGCTTTCAGGAGTAAATCCCTATACGCCTCAGGCCCCCCTTCTCCCGAAGTTACGGGGGCATTTTGCCGAGTTCCTTAACCACGATTCTCTCGATCTCCTTGGTATTCTCTACCTGATCACCTGTGTCGGTTTGGGGTACGGGCGACTAAAACCTCGCGTCGATGCTTTTCTTGGCAGCAGAGGATCACCGACTACCTCACATACGTGAGTTCCGCGTCAGATCTCAGGCTTCACGAGTGACGGATTTGCCTATCACTCACCCTACATCCTTGCCCGGATTCAACCAATCACCCGGTTCGGCTACCTTTCTGCGTCACACCTGTTAATACGCTAACCGCACCAGAACGGGGTCGAGCGCTAGGCTTCCCACCCACCCGAAGGCAGACGAAAAGATTCGGACTCTTAGCACTACTGGATTAGCTTGGGCGGTTTTTCGCCGGCCACGGGAATATCAACCCGTTGTCCATCGACTACGCCTGTCGGCCTCGCCTTAGGTCCCGGCTTACCCAGGGAAGATTAGCTTGACCCTGGAACCCTTGATCATTCGGAGGACGGGTTTCTCACCCGTCTTTCGCTACTCATGCCTGCATTCTCACTCGTGTAGCGTCCACGGCTGGTTTCCACCGCCGCTTCACTCGCCACACGACGCTCTCCTACCCATCCACACGACTGGACCACGAAGGCCTGTCTATAAATATGAATGCCACAACTTCGGTGGCGTGCTTGAGCCCCGTTACATTGTCGGCGCGGAATCACTTGACCAGTGAGCTATTACGCACTCTTTCAAGGGTGGCTGCTTCTAAGCCAACCTCCTGGTTGTCTGTGCAACTCCACATCCTTTTCCACTTAGCACGCGCTTTGGGACCTTAGTTGGTGGTCTGGGTTGTTTCCCTCTCGACTATGAAGCTTATCCCCCACAGTCTCACTGCTGCGCTCTCACTTACCGGCATTCGGAGTTTGGCTGACGTCAGTAAGCTTTTGGGCCCCATCGGCCATCCAGTAGCTCTACCTCCGGTAAGAAACACGCAACGCTGCACCTAAATGCATTTCGGAGAGAACCAGCTATCACGAAGTTTGATTGGCCTTTCACCCCTAACCACAGCTCATCCCCCCAGTTTTCAACCTAGGTGGGTTCGGTCCTCCACGAAGTCTTACCTTCGCTTCAACCTGGCCATGGATAGATCACTTCGCTTCGGGTCTAGGACATGCGACTGAATCGCCCTATTCAGACTCGCTTTCGCTACGGCTGCCCCACACGGGTTAACCTCGCCACATATCACTAACTCGCAGGCTCATTCTTCAAAAGGCACGCCGTCACAGCTACAAGGCTGCTCCGACGGATTGTAAGCAAACGGTTTCAGGTACTATTTCACTCCCCTCCCGGGGTACTTTTCACCTTTCCCTCACGGTACTTGTCCGCTATCGGTCATCTGGGAGTATTTAGGCTTATCAGGTGGTCCTGACAGATTCACACGGGATTTCTCGGGCCCCGTGCTACTTGGGATACTCTTCAACGTCAATACACGCATTTCGACTACGGGACTCGCACCCCCTCTGGTCAGCCATTCAAAGCTGTTCGTCTATACGCTATTGTCACGCCCACTGCCTGGTAGAGCAGCATGAAAAGTCCCACAACCCCGACCGTGCAACCCCTACCAGGTATCACACACGACCGGTTTAGCCTGATCCGCGTTCGCTCGCCACTACTAACGGAATCACTGTTGTTTTCTCTTCCTGTGGGTACTGAGATGTTTCACTTCCCCACGTTCCCTCTACCCGCCCTATATATTCAGGCGGGAGTCACCAGGTCACCACAAGGGGCCTAGCGGGGTTTCCCCATTCGGAAATCCTCGGATCAAAGTTCGATTATCAACTCCCCGAGGCTTATCGCAGATTTCTACGTCCTTCTTCGGCTCCAGATGCCAAGGCATCCACCGTTTGCTCTTAAAGATTTGATTTACACATGAGTAGCCAATCATTTCATTCTCAGAAACTCTTGACTAAAATTGCTGAACACCACAAACCCAACCATCCGAAGACGATCAACATTTGCGGCATTCAAGATGCTCGCGTCCACTGTGTAGTTCTCAACATACGATCGGTACCAACCCCACTCGACACACAGCCGAGCAACGAAGGCCCAAGAGTCCGATCCACCACCACTCAACTCCCCAAAAAGGAAGCCGCGAAGCAGCAGGCCCGGTCCCTCAGGACCCAACAGCGTGCACACCAGAACCCAACCCAACACCAGCCGTTCCAACCCCCGAAGAGGCGTACTAAACCAGCATCACGCTGAGCACTGCATAGTCAAATGTTCCACCCATGAGCGCCACCGGCCGACATTTGCGACCGAAATGACTTCAGCTCCACACGACAAAGCGTGCGTGCTAAGTGCTCCTTAGAAAGGAGGTGATCCAGCCGCACCTTCCGGTACGGCTACCTTGTTACGACTTAGTCCTAATTACCGATCCCACCTTCGACGGCTCCCTCCAAAAGGTTAGGCCACCGGCTTCGGGTGTTACCGACTTTCATGACTTGACGGGCGGTGTGTACAAGGCCCGGGAACGTATTCACCGCAGCGTTGCTGATCTGCGATTACTAGCGACTCCGACTTCATGGGGTCGAGTTGCAGACCCCAATCCGAACTGAGACTGGCTTTTTGGGATTCGCTCCACCTCGCGGTATTGCAGCCCATTGTACCAGCCATTGTAGCATGCGTGAAGCCCAAGACATAAGGGGCATGATGATTTGACGTCATCCCCACCTTCCTCCGAGTTGACCCCGGCAGTCTCATATGAGTTCCCACCATTACGTGCTGGCAACATACGACGAGGGTTGCGCTCGTTGCGGGACTTAACCCAACATCTCACGACACGAGCTGACGACAACCATGCACCACCTGTATACCGACCTTGCGGGGCGAACATTTCTGAACGTTTCCGGTATATGTCAAGCCTTGGTAAGGTTCTTCGCGTTGCATCGAATTAATCCGCATGCTCCGCCGCTTGTGCGGGCCCCCGTCAATTCCTTTGAGTTTTAGCCTTGCGGCCGTACTCCCCAGGCGGGGCGCTTAATGCGTTAGCTACGACACGGAAACCGTGGAATGGTCCCCACATCTAGCGCCCAACGTTTACGGCATGGACTACCAGGGTATCTAATCCTGTTCGCTCCCCATGCTTTCGCTCCTCAGCGTCAGTAATGGCCCAGAGATCTGCCTTCGCCATCGGTGTTCCTCCTGATATCTGCGCATTCCACCGCTACACCAGGAATTCCAATCTCCCCTACCACACTCTAGTCTGCCCGTACCCACTGCAGACCCGAGGTTGAGCCTCGGGATTTCACAGCAGACGCGACAAACCGCCTACGAGCTCTTTACGCCCAATAATTCCGGACAACGCTTGCACCCTACGTATTACCGCGGCTGCTGGCACGTAGTTAGCCGGTGCTTTTTCTGCAGGTACCGTCACTTTCGCTTCTTCCCTACTAAAAGAGGTTTACAACCCGAAGGCCGTCATCCCTCACGCGGCGTTGCTGCATCAGGCTTTCGCCCATTGTGCAATATTCCCCACTGCTGCCTCCCGTAGGAGTCTGGGCCGTGTCTCAGTCCCAGTGTGGCCGGTCACCCTCTCAGGCCGGCTACCCGTCGTCGCCTTGGTGAGCCATTACCTCACCAACAAGCTGATAGGCCGTGAGCCGATCCATAACCAAAAAATCTTTCCAAACACAGACCATGCGATCATGTTAGATATCCAGTATTAGCCACCGTTTCCGGAGGTTATCCCAGAGTTATGGGCACGTTGCTCACGTGTTACTCACCCGTTCGCCACTAATCCACCCAGCAAGCTGGGCTTCATCGTTCGACTTGCATGTGTTAAGCACGCCGCCAGCGTTCGTCCTGAGCCAGGATCAAACTCTCCGTAAATGAATAACAACCAAACAAGCCCAAAGACTCGCCGGTAAACATCACGCCACCACACAAAGTGCAATGACAAGTTTGAAACTGACAAAAAACAAAACAACACCAAACCCGAAAGTTCAGTACTGACTTGTATTGTCCAAATATGTTTCCAAAAGGAATCCTTACCCCTCAAAAAGAGAGGCTACCCCTCCAAAAGAAGAGGCACGGGATCAAATTGGCATTTGACATAGTGCACGCTGTTGAGTTCTCAAGAATCGGACGCTTCTCGTTTCCGGCCTATTCGACCTTCTCCCGAGAGCAACCTCTCTAACTTAGATCAGGATTGGAACCTTGTCAACTTGAGCTGTGCGAGATTCGCAATTGCTACTGGACGTTCCTGGTCCTGATGTTCAGTTTCGTGTACCTCTTCCCGGCCGGTTTCCCTGCCGCTCGGAAGCAACCTGTGTAACTTACCCTCGTTCCGTTCCGAGGGTCAAGCCAGGTCGAAACCCGGGCGTGTCGCAACTGGGTACAGCGCCCGGAACGACGCAGAGCACGGGCCTCAGCTCGTGGTGAGCGAGCCCACCGACACGAGGCCGTGACGCGCAAACGCGTTGAAGATGCCATCCTCGAGCACGCTTGTCGTGACCTCATCTGCGAGCTTCTGGAGTTCGGGATCGGCGTTCCCCATCGCCACTCCGACTCCGCACACTTGGAACATCTCGATGTCGTTCCAGCTGTCGCCGATGCCGATCGCATCTGCGGGGACCATTCCGAGGTGCGCGAGCACCTTCTCGATCGCGGCACCCTTCGTCGTTCCGCGCAGCCCAATCTCTCCGTCCGAACCACCAGGTAGCGGCATGCTTCCGCGCACGATGTGGAATCGTTCGCCGAACACCGCCCGCGCGCGATCGACAGCACCAGCTTCTTCAGTGAAGAACACCGCTTTCGCAATCTCGTCCAGCGGCGCCTCTTCGATCGGCTCGGCCGAGAATCCAGCTTGCGGGGAAGTCTGAGGTTCCACCCGGTCGACCTGAGCCGTCGCGAGGTGCCGCTTGATGGCGGCCTGAGTGCTCGCCGGTGCGTAGACGCGCCTGTTGCTCTGGAGCATGTAGTGGAGTCCGTGCTCCTCGAAGTGGGCGACAAGCGCATCCAACTCCGCACGCGGCATCGTCTCACCGTGGACAGGAACGTCGCCAGCTACGGCAAACGCTCCCCCGTTTGTCACCGCCCCGTCGAATCCGATCTCAAGCACGGCTTCAGGGATGTGGCCGGCGGCACGACCCGTGCAGAGATACACGAGGTGGCCTGCGCCGCGAGCCTCTCGGACCGCGCGCACCGTGGATGGCGCGATCCTGCGCCCGTGGTCGAGAATCGTCCCGTCGACATCGAGGAAAGCGATCTTGGGGGTGGACGATCGTTCTGGCATGCGACCTCTCGATGGTTCTGCGGAGCGGGGGCGGGTCTCCACAACCCTATGCCGAGCTCGAGCAGCTCCCAAGGTCGCCCCGAGCCGAGCACGCGCTCCGGATGCACGAAACCTCCGGATGCACGAAACCCCGGCCACGAGCGAGGCTCGAACCGGGGCTTCATGTGGATCGAATGATCTTGGCTGACCCGAAGGCCAGCTGGCTGACCCCGAAGGGCCATCTTGGCGGAGACGAGGGGATTTGAACCCCTGGTCCCCTCAAAGGGGACTCCACCTTAGCAGGGTGGTGCACTCGGCCGGACTATGCGACGTCTCCAAGACTCACCCATCGTAGCGGGTCGCGAGCCAAGTTCCGAACCGAGCGTGCAAAATCGCTGGAGACGCCCGTTTCGGCGCCGCGCACGCCCCACCAGGCGCCGCCCCTGTGACTTCAGGACGAAAGATCCACCACGTGCAACACACCTCGAGCCTCGGCTCTCGGACCAGAACCATCTCGACACTGAGGCAGCTCTCCAGCATCGTCATCGAGATCCTCATCGTGGTGCTGGCCGCTTCGTTCATCGGCAACTTCGTGGCGGGCGGAGAGAACTTCCTCTTCCTGCTCCCCGCCTGGGCCCTCCTGAGCACGGTCTACATCGTGGGTGGCTGCATCACGCTGTTCCTCGCCTCGCGTCGGGATATTCGACAGCCGGCAGCTCGCCTGCCACGCGGGCTTGCCGCCGTATCTCGAGCGCTTTCCTGGGTGATGCCGATCTGCGCTGCCCTCGTCGGCATCTTCGCCGCGGTGCTGCTCGTTCTGAGCCGCGGTTTTGATGTCCACGACCTGCTCTCCGACGTCGAGACCCCTGGCGGCGTCGACGAAGAGACCCTAAAGATGGTGTTCACGCAGCTCCTCATCGTGCTGCCAGGCGTGGCGATCGTCATCTCCTGGTTCATGCTGCAGATCGCCTACGCGAACATCTATCGCCATGTCGACGAGGCACACTCCGACGAGCAAGGGCTCGATTTCCCTCGCGCATCCAACGAAAACCGCGCGCCCACCCTGCTCGACTACCTGTACTTCTCGTTCACTGTCGGCTCGTCGTTCGCGGCCTCGGACGTGACAGTGCAGTCGCAGCGGATGCGATGGCTGGTGCTCGTCCACAACGTGCTCAGCTACTTCTACAACGCGGGCGTCGTCGCCATCGCGATCACGACGCTCACAAGCCTCAAGGTGTAGGCCAGGGTTCGACCAGCTACCCGAACAGGGCCGTCGGGTTCGAGCACGACTCCTGGTCCGCGGCCTGACCAGCGAACGTCGGTGCGGGTGTCGCAACCGGAGCAGCCGGGTCGACCGGTGCATCCGTCGCCGCGTCCTCGCCAGCTCCATCACTGGTTCCGTCCTCGGCAGCCGCGCCGTCCTCGCCCGTCGGCGCCCCGGCCACGTTAAGCGGTTGGTCGGCCGCAAGCAGGTTCCACATGTCGGTCGCCTCGGGCTCGAGCGGCATGACCCGCGAGCCGTCGTAGTCAGCCGTCGGGAGCTGCACAAACGCGATCTTCGACAGGTCGACCTGGTTGAGCGCCGACGCCATGCCCATGAGCGTGGGAATCTCGGCGAGCGACTTGGTCATCGTCATGTTGCGCGTCGCGGCCTGCCCCAGACCGTACAGCTTCGTCGGATCAGTGAGCGTGCCAGCGCTCTTCACCTCGCGGATGAGGGATGACAGGAACACCTGCTGGTTCGCAATGCGCTGCAGGTCGCTACCACCGACGCCGTGGCGGGTGCGGAGGAACTTCAGCGCATCCTCGCCCTGCAGCGAGTAGTTGCCCGGCTGCAGATAGAGCCCGACGTAGTCGTCGCTGATCTCGTTCGCGACGCACACGTCCACGCCGCCGACGGCGTTCGACATCTCGATGACGCCAAGGAACTTCACCATCGCCGCGTACGGAATGTCGAGCCCGCTCATCGCCTCGACGGTCTCCACGACGCAGCCCATGCCGCCCTCACCGAGGATGCTGTTCATCGGCACCTCGAAGCGCTCCTCCATCTGCACACCCTGGTCGTTGGTGCAGGCGGGCTGATCGACCATGGTGTCGCGCGGGATGCTGACGACGGATGCATGCGTACGGTCAGCCGACACGTGCAGCAGCATGTTGACGTCGTTGAGCACTCCCGAGGCGTCTTCGTCACCCTCGCCGAACGCAGCGCCCTGGCCGGTGCGATCATCGCTGCCGACGAGCAGGACGTTGAAGCCGCCCTCGATCTCGTCGAACGCGACGGGAGGATTGTCCCCGCCCGGATCGGGAAGCAGGTCGAGGTTGCCGAGGAGCCCGGCAAGCGCGATGCCACCGACCGAGAGCACGCTGACGAGCACCACCGAGAGTGCAACCAGCACCCCCTTGCCGAGAGATCCAGCAGCCGTGGTGACTGGCAGCCGACCGTGCTGGGCGACCCCGCCGCGTGCATCCGGATGAAGGATGCCGTCGTCACCGGCTCGGTCGAAGCGCTTCTCGCTGCTTCCCCGTCGTCGAGAAGTCGTCACAGGTGCGGGCCTCCCCCGGAGCGTACGTCGAGTTCGTCAGCATAGGCCGCGCGAACGTGGATCACCTGATCATGACCAGGAAGCGTGCGGCGCCAGTGCCTTGCGCCTAGAACAGCGAAGTACTCGCGTTCGAGCAAGACTCCTCGTCGGCGCGCTGGCCGGCGAGCGTGGGCTGAGGCACGGCCGTCGTCGGCACAGTCTCGACCGGGAGCCCGGTCGAGGGGTCGACGGGGATTCCGGTTGCGGGGTCGATCGGGAAGCCCGTGGTTGGGTCGATCTGCCAACCCGTGGCCGGGTCGATGTTGACCGTTGCGTTCGGGTCTGCCGGTGTCTCCGTCGGCTCGGGAGCGCCCGCAACCTCCAGCGACTGGTCGGTGCGCAGCAGCTCCCACATGGCCGTTGCGTCCGGCTCAAGCGGCTGCACGCGGGCCGAGTCGTAGGCGGCGGTTGGCAGCTGCACGAACGTGATCTTGTCGAGCGGCACCTGCGAGAGAGCCATCGCCATGCTGACCAGGGTGTTCGGGTCGGTGAGCGAGCTCGACATGGTCATGTTCTGCGTCGCCGCGACGCCAAGGCCGTAGAGCTTGACGGGGTTCGTGAGGGTGCCCGCGCTCTTCACCTCGCGGATGAGCGACGACAGGAACACCTGCTGGTTCGCGATGCGGGTCAGGTCGCTGCCGTCGCCGACGCCGTGGCGGGTGCGGAGGAACTTCAGCGCATCCTCGCCCTGCAGCGAGTAGTTGCCCGGTTGCAGATAGAGCCCGACGTAGTCGTCACTGATCTCGTTCGCGACGCACACGTCCACGCCGCCGACGGCGTTCGACATCTCGATCACGCCGCGGAACTTGACCATCGCCGCGTACGGGATCTCAATGCCGCTCATCGCCTCGACCGTCGACACGACGCAGTTCATACCGCCCTCGCCGAGGATGCTGTTCATGGGGACCTCGAAGGCCTCATCCATGGCGACGCCCTGGTCGTTGGTGCAGGCCGGCTGGTTCACGATCGTGTCGCGCGGGATGCTGACGACGGATGCGCTCGAGCGGTCCTCCGCGATGTGCAACAGCATGTTGACGTCGTTGAGCACGCCGTCAGCGTCCGCCTCGCCCTCGCCGAACTCAGCGCCCTGGCCCGTGCGGTCGTCGCTGCCGACGAGCAGCACGTTGATGCCGCCCTCGATCTCGGCGAAGCTCGCGGGCTCTTCAGAACCTGACGGGTCGGCGATATCAAAGGTCGTGACCTTCGCCTGCAGGTTGATCCAGGCGAGCGCGCCCACGAACATGACGCTGACAAGCGCGACGCACAGGGCGATCGTTCCCGTTTTCACGACGGAGTTCGTCGGCGTCGTGACGTGCAGCTTGCCGTGGCGCGCCGACGTGACCTTCGGAGCTTCGTCCTTGACGCCCTGGCCCGGGACGAAGCCGCGACGTGCGCGGGAAGGTCCGGAGTGCGTCACAGGCGGTGTTCCTCACGTCAGGGGTTTGGTGGCGGAGGGCGTGGGATTCGAACCCACGAGACATTGCTGCCCACTGGTTTTCAAGACCAGCTCCATCGGCCGCTCGGACAGCCCTCCAGACTCGCTCACAACGATTCAGTATCGTTTTCGAGCTTGTCGCGTGTCCATGGTAACCGAAAGTGAAATGTCTGGTTACCGGGGCACACATTGTGGCCTCACGGCCGTCGCCACGACCTCACGAACGCTGCCGCGAGTGCTGACGAGCCGGCTTCCCTGACAGAGCCAGCAAGGACAGGATATCCAGAGCCGTGAACGCGAGGGTAGTGCTGAACCTGATTTCCTCGTCGCCGGCCCACCAGCCCCCGAACTGCAAGCCGATGGAGAGGGTCGCGTAGAGCAGCAGCGTGATGCGCGCCCAATTCACTCCGCGCAGCACGAGCACCCCGAGCAGGAAGGACGTCAGCACGACGATGGCACCGACGACCATGGTCGCGATCCACACCGGCTGCGCGAGGGACGCAGCGTCCGGGTCCTTGACCTCGAACTCCTTGAGCACGTCCTGCATCCCGTCCGGCCCGGCCAGCGCCAGGATGCCGAAGAAAAGCACGGCGAGCAGTCCGCGCCCGAAGACGACGAACGCCCCGAAGGTCGTCGCGATCGGCCGCCCGTGCCTGCGAACCTCCTCGCCGACCGAGACCTCGACCGGATTCGAGGTGCTCATGGTCTCAAAGGCGGCGCGCTTCTCCGCTGCACGCTGGCGAGAACTCAGCTCGGCGCGGCTCGCACCTCCCCCTGCCGCCGCGGTCGCGAGCACCGCGGGAACGGCGGAGGGAACGCTCACAGAAGTACCCGCAGTACTCGGCAACTGCAGCACAGGAAGGTTGCCGTCGGTGCGGATCGAGTCGCCACCACCGTTGCGCGAGTGATAGCCGGTCGAGAAGTCCTTGAGCACCGAGACCGACGCCGTCGGGGTGCCCTCGAGCACCGTCGCGACGATGTGGTCACGCTCGATATCGGTATCCGCGTCGATCTTGTGCGTCACCTGCAGCGTGAAGAGCGAGAAGCCGACGGCACGGTCGAACGTGCCGGCCGCGAGCCAGTCGACCCTCGTACCTCCGGGCAGAAGCCAGTCTTCTGGGCACTTCCAGAAGCGCACGTGGTGCCGCTTCGCGGGGTTGCCCTCGACCTCCTGCTGGTACGCGAAGTCCTGCTGGCGACCAAACAGAAACAGCGGACTCACCGGCGCTTCGTGGTAGCTCCTGCGCGTGATCGTCGAGTTGATGATCCCGAGGCTCGTGCGCAGCGAGATGTCGTCTGCCCTGGTCCAGCCCGCCGCGCGCATCGCTTCGTGCAGCTCGTCCTCGTGTCCGAGCAGCCCGAGGTTGATGGGATCGCCGAGCAGCCCATCGCTGGTGCGTGCCCTGCCGATGAAATAGTCGGGCACGTACACGGTGGTGAGGATGCGGTGGATGCGCGGCAGCACCAGGTAGGCGAGCAGCCCCCAGAAGAAGACGAGCAGCAGGATGCCCCACCAGCCCACCTGCAGCGAATCGTCGGCGACGAGCACGGCAAGCCAGATGGCCGCGAGGCCCGCAAACACGAAGAAGAAGCCGTCGAGCGCCTGCCCGAGCGCGGCAATCGGTCGCCGCCGCCGCCTTGGCACGTCGACGGTCATGCCGCGGCCTAGCTGAGCCTGCTCAGCGCGACGCCGAGACCGTCGTGCGCGAAGTCGGGTGCAAGCACCGTGCCTGCGTCGATGACCTCCTGGGGAGCGTCACCCATTGCGATGGCCGTGCCGCCGTTCGAGGCCCACTGCAGCATCTCGATGTCGTTGCGACCGTCGCCGGCGACAACAACCCGCTCAATAGGGATGCCGAGCTCACGGCGAACACGCTCGAGCGCCGTGCCCTTGTTGACGCCGTCCGGGGCGATGTCGAGCCAGGCCGTCCAGCCGACCGAGTAGCTGACCTCGTGCAGGCCGAGGCGCTCGATGACGGCCGTAAACTCCTCGATCGAGTGGTCCGGCGAGATGACAACAAGACGCGTCGCCTCGGCGTTCAGCAGCTGGTCGAATGGCACCTCCTGGCCTCGCGCCTCGAAGCTGCCGTCAGGGAAGTGACCGCTGTACTTGAACACACCCTGCGAATCCTCGACCGCGAACATGGCGTTCTCGAGCGCGCCGCGGAGGCTCACCAGCACCTCGGTGGGGTCGAAGGTCTCGATCCAGCGCGTCGCGTAGCCGCCATGCGCGACCGCATCGCGCTCCAGCGTCATCGCACCGTTCGCCGAGACGTGGAACTGCGAGTCGAGGCCGAGGCGCTCCGCGATGGGCTGCGTATCCGCCCAGCTTCGGCCCGTCGCGAGCATGACCTCGTGGCCCGCGGCCCGCAAGCGACGAACCTGCTCGACCGTCGCATCCGGAATCGTGCCGTCGATGCCGAGGATCGTGCCGTCGATGTCGAGCGCGACGAGCATCCGCCCGCCCGCGACAACGGCCTCGGTCGCGTGCTCCGCGCTCACGCGACTGGCTCCATGACCTCGAGGCCGCCGAGGTAGGGGCGAAGCGGCTCGGGGATGAGCACAGAGCCGTCTGCGCGCTGGTGCGTCTCCAGCAGAGCCACGAGCCAGCGAGTTGTCGCCAGTGTGCCGTTGAGGGTCGCGACCGGCGCCGTCTTGCCCGACTCGGTGCGGTGACGCGTCGACAGGCGACGAGCCTGGTAGGTCGTGCAGTTGGAGGTCGAGGTGAGCTCGCGGTAGGCGTCCTGCGTCGGAACCCACGCTTCAACGTCGAACTTGCGAGCGGCCGACGAACCGAGATCGCCGGCGGCGGTATCGATGACGCGGTAGCTCAGGCCGAGCGACTGCAGCACCTCCTCCTGCCAGCCGAGGAGGCGGTTGTGCTCTGCCTCCGCGTCCTCCGGCTTCGCGTAGACGAACATCTCCAGCTTGTTGAACTGGTGCACGCGGATGATGCCGCGGGTGTCCTTGCCGTGCGAACCCGCCTCGCGGCGATAGCAGGTCGACCAGCCGGCGTAGCGCAGCGGCGCAGCCTCGAGGTCGAGGATCTCGTCGGAGTGATAGCCCGCGAGCGCCACCTCGCTCGTGCCGGTCAGGTACAGGTCGTCGTCCTGGAGGTGGTAGACCTCATCGGCGTGCTCGCCGAGGAAGCCCGTGCCGCGCATGATCTCGGGCTTCACGAGCGTCGGCGTCGTGAGCATGACAAAGCCGTTGCGGATCGCGACGTCGAGGGCGTACGTCATGAGGGCCAGCTCGAGGCGCGCCCCGATGCCGCGGAGGAAGTAGAAGCGCGCGCCGGAGACTTTCGCCCCGCGCTGCATGTCGATCGCGCCGAGCAGCTCGCCGAGCTCGAGGTGGTCGCGCGGCTCGAAGTCGAACGCCGGCCGCTCCCCGACCGTCTTGAGCACCTCGAAGTTCTCCTCGCCGCCGGCGGGAACCCCGTCGATCACCAGGTTCTGGATGCGCCCGATCGCCACGTCGGCAGCGGCACTCGCCTCGTTCGCAGCCTGGCTTGCAGCCTTCACGGTTGCCGCGAGTTCCTTGACCGACGCGAGGATCGCCGGCTTCTCTTCCTTGCTGGCTTTCGCGACCAGCTTCGAAGCGGCGTTCTGCTCGGCGCGCAGCCGCTCGAACTCGGAGATCGCCGCCCTGCGAGCAGCATCCGCCTCGAGGGCCGCGTCGACCGTCGCCGGGTCGTTGCCGCGCGAGATCTGCGAGCGCTTGAGAAGGTCGGGCTGGTCACGGAGAAGCTGGGCGTCGATCACGGGCCAAGCCTAGCTGGCGAGGGTGTCTCGGGCACGAGCCGAGCTCGCCGCAGACGCACACCGGGACTGATCTAGGCTCAGCCCATGCCGCATACCGCCCCTCAGGGCTCAGACAAGCTCGCCGCCATCGTCGTCAACCCAGTGAAGGTCGACACGAAAGCGCTGCGCGCAGCCGTCGCCGAGAGCGCCGAGCGGTACGAATGGCCAGAGGCGCTCTGGTTCGAGACGACCGTCGACGACCCAGGGGCAGGGCAGACCAAGGAAGCCATCGCGGCAGGCGCGACAATGGTCATCGCAGCCGGAGGAGACGGCACGGTTCGCCTCGTCGCCGAGACTCTCGCGGGCAGCGACGTCGCGCTCGGAGTCGTCCCAGGTGGCACAGGCAACCTCCTCGCCCGCAACATCGGAATCGAAGTCGCCGGAGGCGTGACCGACACGGTCTCGGAGATGATGCAGAACGCATCCACGCTCCTGCCGGGCGCTAAGCCCTCCAACCTCCCCATGACCACGCTCGCTCGCGCCGTCGAAGTCGCCTTCGGTGGGGTGGATGCGCGCATCGACCTCGGCTGGGCCGCCGTCGAGCGCGAGGACAAGACCCGCGAGCGCATGGCCTTCACCGTCATGGGCGGGGTCGGGGTCGACGCTGGCATGATCGTGAACACCTCAGAAGACCTCAAGAAGAAGGTCGGCTGGGTCGCCTACCTTGGCGGCATCGCCAGGTCCGTCGCCAACGGACCGAACTTCCACCTGCGGCTGCGCGTCGACGGGAAGGCGCACGCACGCTCGCTGCGAGCCGCCACCGTCATCGTCGGCAACTGCGGGCTCATGCCGGGGGGCCTCCACCTGCTCCCGGACGCGGAGATCGACGATGGCAGGCTCGACCTCGCCATCATGCGCCCGAACGGCTTCATCGGCTGGCTGCAGATCTACGGACGCATCGTCGTGCAGTCCGGGATCATGCGCCGCACGGACGTCGGCAGGCGCATCCTGCTGCAGGGCCGCAAGCGCGTGCGCGCGCTGACCTACGCGCAGGTCGAGGAAGTCACCTTCCGCCTCGACTCTGGGCCAGAGGAGTTCGAGGTCGACGGCGACGCCGCGGGACAGATCACCGCGGCCCGCATCTGGATCGAGCCCGCAAGCCTCACGGTGCGCACGCCGAAGCCGATCCTCGAGAATGAGGGCCTCCGGACGCTCGCACGCCGGCTCGGACTCGCCCCGAACGAGAGCACGCCGACGCCGCTCGACGAGAAGACTCACGAGAAGGCGAACGTCTAGCTCACACCGTGAACTCGTCCAGCGCCTGGCTCTCGAGGAGAGCCGCGAGCGCTGGGCTAGGGGCTGCTTGGGCCGGGCCCGGACCCCTCTTCTACGCTCTGCTCGCACTCAGCAACCTCGTGGTGCGCGCGCCTGCGTGTCCACACGACAAACGCGATGAGCAGGGCGACGATGAGCGCAGACAGCACGGCGATCGTGATGATCGCCATACGGGGGACGGATTGCTCGACCGTCTGCTGAGCATCCCCGCCGTCCTCAGGCGTCTGCGTCGAGTCCGTGGTCAGAGGCGCCACCGTGGCGCCCTCCTCCCAGCCGAGTGCCGCGCGGATGCGGTCGCGCCGCTCGACCTCCGCCGGACGGTCCCAGAAGAAGTCGAGCTTCTCCGCGACCGCTGAGTCGGAGGTCGGACGGTCCTCGACCACAAAGACCATGTACGTCTCTGCGAAGTCTTCGACGACGTTCGTCGCCGCGTAGTCGTCGACAAACGCCTCCTCGTGCTGCGAGTAGAAGGCCTCCGCCACGTCAACGTCGGCGTTGTCCGCGTCTGGTGCGGCGCTCCCGTACGGCGCCCAGAACTGCTCGTGGAACGAGACGAGCATCGACCCGGCGAGCGCGCATCCCTCGGCGAGCACGAGGGTGGTGCAACTTGGCGCATCAAGCGCCACCTCATCGACGTTGAGCGACAGCAGATGCGCGTATTCGTGCACCATCGTCTGCTCGAGTTCGAGGCCAGCCTCGCGCGCCGCGTTCACCTCGAGCGTCCAGAATGCTGGGTCGTCCGCGGATTGCCCCACCGAAGCGTGTGTGTCGCTCTCCGGGTCGTCGAACACCGTGTAGCTCGTCAGAAGTTCGGATGCGACTTCCGGCGTAGCGATCTTCACGAAGGTGTCCCAGGCGGCGGCGTCCTCTGCCGTCGGGGCGGGCGTGAGCTCGGCGCCGTCGCCGACCGAGTAGCTTCGCGAGTCGTCCGCCTCGACCGCTTGGGCCTGCGCCAGCTCCCATGGGACGAGCGGCGCGACGAGGGCGGCCACGAAGAAGAGGCCCGCGGAACGCGCGTGCGCGTGGGGACGGTGGCGAGTGGCAGACGTCACGACTGTCGGTTCTCCAGACATGGCTGAGCACGTTCCGTGCACAGAAGAGCGGCCCACCCCTGTTCGGGGTAGGCCGCTCAGTCTCTCAGACCGGGGTATGCCGGACCTGAGCCTGCGTGTGCTTAGGCGTCCTGCTTGCGCTTCTTCTGCGCCAGGAGGAGCACGGTGCCGGCGAGCAGCACCGAACCTGCGATGCCGAACGCGAGCGTCGCGTCGAACTCTCCACCCGTGGTCGCGAGCGTGTCGTCACCAACAGCGACCGCGGTCTCGGTCGGCGTGGCCGACGTCGACGCGGAAGGCGTGACCGTGATGGTCGTGCCCGGCGTCGCGGTGGCGGTCGCTGTGGGCTCCGCCGTTGCCGTCGGCTCGGTCGTCGCGGTCGCGGTCGGCTCGGTCGTCGCCGTAGCCGTCGGCTCGGTCGTCGCCGTAGCCGTCGGCTCGGTCGTCGCCGTGGCCGTTGGCTCAGGCGTCGCGGTTGCAGTCGGCGTTGCCGTGGCGGTTGGCGTTGCGGTCGGCGTCACCGTGGTGCCGGGCGTTGGCGTGGGTGCCACGTCGAACCCGAGGGCGATGCGGATGTTCTTCCGCAGCTCGAGCTGCTCCGCGTCGGTCCAGAGGAACTCGAACTTGTCGGCGAGAACCGTGTCGCCAGTCGGCTGCACGTCCGTGACGACAAACGCCGCCCAAGTCTCTGCGTAGTCCTCGACGATGTTCATCGCCGCGTAGTTGCTCACGTAGTCAGACTCGTGGGTCGCGTACCAGGCGTTGGCGACGTTCCAGTCGTAGTTGTCCTGAGGGGGTGCTGCTGCACCGTAGGACTCCCAGAAGTTTTCGTAGAAGCCGAGGATCTGCGAGTCAGGCTGCGGGCAGCCTTCCCAGAGCTCGAGCTTCACGCACGAGGCGTACGTGAGGTCGACCTCTTCCGTGTTGAGCGAAAGCACGTGAGCGAACTCGTGGATGAGGGTCTCCGTGAGGATCGCCTCATCGCCCGCGTAGGCCAGGTTAACCTTGAGCTGCCACTTCGAAGCGTCGTCTGGATCCTGGTTGACCGAAGCTGCCGTGTTGCTGCTCGGGTTGTTGTAGGTCTCGTACGTCGACATGTGCTCGCTGATGAACGCAGGCGTCGCGATCTTGACGTAGATCTCCCAGATGGCGGCCTCTTCGGCCGTGACTCCGGGCGGGAGCACTGCTCCCGGCTGGATGACGTAGTCGCGCACCGGCAGTATGGAGCGCGAGAGGTGCGAGCGCGTGTCGTCGCCGTGGCGGGACGGAGCCGCAACGGGCTCGGTGCGCGAACCCGTGAGGTCTTCGCTCGGAGTGTCTGCGAGTGCAGGTGCGGAGCCGAATCCGGCGGAGATCGCGACGAGACCGCCGACGATGCCGATGGATGCGAGCGTCTTGCGGACGCCCCCGCGGGCGGACTTCGAGCGCGAGCCCGTCTCCGACTCAAGCTGTTCGAGCTGCTTCTTCAAGCGTGGGCCCCTTCGTTGGTTACAGATCGTCTCGGTACTGCGAGGCGCTGCTTCGCGAGGGGCAGCCGAACAAACGGCCGGGCATCCTCGCACCGCGACGCCGAGGCGGATTCCCGCCACCCACCAGAATTGCGCTTCAGAAGCCGGGGGCCTGCTAGCACGGGCAGGTGGGAATCAGCATAGTGCTTGTCCAAGGTAACAGAAACGTGACCTTTTGTGAGAGGTAAATTTCGGGTACTTCTCCCCCTGGCGCGGAGGCGAATCTTGGGGTAAGAAGCACGGCGCGACGCAGCGCGACGACCTCGGGGCGACCGTCAACACGGAATGTCGTCGGTCACTTTTACAGTGTCCGGACAGACCACAACCGCCACGCGCGGTCTTCGCCCCGTCTGTGCCGGACCGGGGCCGCCTACACCCCGCGCCCAGCCCAGGAGACCCGCGCATGACGAACCGATCCGGCACCCGGAACTGCCCCGAATGGTGCATAGCCCTGCACCTCGACGCCGACGAGACCCTCCACTACAGCGTCAGCAGAGAGGTCTCGGTGGTCTCAAGGGCGGCGGCGCCAGCATCACGCGGCACCGACCTGCATGCCTTTGCCGTCGATACCCTCCTGCTCGTTCAGCACCAGGAGGCGCACGAGCGCATTCCGTGGCTCGCGCTCCTGCTGCGCGACGGGCCGCTCCTCGACATCACGGTCGACAGCGCCAGGCGCCTCGGCGAGAGCCTGCTCGAGGTGCTCGAACGTTGAGCGGCGAAGCCAGCGGGGGCCGACGATCAGCTGCGCAGCGAGCTCAGCCAGTTGACGGCCTCGCCGAAGTGCTCATCGCCCCACCGAGCGTCGACGACAACCGGCTTCCTGTCGGCCCGAGGGTACGAGCCGAGGAAGATGACGTGCGGACTGAACCTGCGAAGGCCGAGCAGCGCATCCGCCACTCGCGCGTCATCGATGTGCCCGTCGAGGTCGAGCACGAAGCGATACGAGCCGATGCGGTCGGGCAGGGGGCGCGAGGTGATCATCGAGAGGTTCACGCCGCGCGTCGCGAACTGCTCGAGCATGACCATGAGCGAGCCTGGGAACTCCTCGGGCAGCTCCACGATGAGGCTCGTCTTGTCGGCCCCCGTCCTGGCGGGCAGCTCCCGGCTCAGGCTTACGAGGGCGAAGCGAGTGCGCGCCGTCTGGTTGTCCTGGATGCTCTCGCCGAGCACCGACACGTCGAAGCGATCCTGCACGCCGTGCGGAGCGATCGCGGCATCGATGTCGCTACGCTCGTCGAACAGGGCGTTGACGCTCGAGATGTTCGAGTTCGCCGCGACGTGCTCATGCCCAGGAATGTTGAGGTGAAGCCACCTGCGGCACTGCCCGTAGGCAACGGGGTGCGCCGAGACAGTGCGCACATCCTCGAGTCGCGTGCCGGGCCGCACAACCAGGCTGAAGGAGATCGACACCTCGTACTCGCCCGCGATGCGCAGCCCCGGAATCGTGGCGAGCGCGTCCTGCGAGGCGGTGACCCCACCCTCGATGCTGTTCTCGATCGCGATCATGGCCGCCACGCTGCGCCCAGACGTGACGTCGGCGAGCGCCTCGCCGACGTTGCTCACCGGGCGCCAGACCTGCCCGCGCGCGGCCTCGACCTGCCTGAGCGCCGCCTCCGTAAAGGTGCCGGCCGGCCCGAGGTAGGAGTACGTCTCTCGCTCATCTGGCACGGCGCTGGCATCGGTCATGGAGATCAGCCTATGCCGATGCATGAGTTCCTCCCCACGGGACACCTCGCGGTGCCAGACTGTGGACATGCACGATCGCGCTGGCAGCCTCGCCCTTGAATCTGACCTCATCGATCTCGACGCACTCATCGCTGCGTACGCCGAGAAGATCCCCGACCCCGCCGTCTCGACGCAGCGCGTCGCGTTCGGCACGAGCGGCCACCGCGGCTCGAGTCTCAACTCCTCGTTCAACGAGACGCATATCCTCGCCATCACGCAGGCGATCGTCGAGTACCGCGCAGCTCAGGGCATCACCGGCCCGCTGTTCATCGGACGCGACACCCACGGGCTCAGTGAGCCAGCAGAGCGCAGCGCCCTCGAGGTGCTCGTCGGCAACGGCGTCACCGTGCTCGCCGACCTCGACGACGAGTGGGTCCCGACCCCGGCGCTCTCGCACGCGATCATCCGCTACAACGCCGACCCTGCCAACACCGAGCAGGCAGACGGCATCGTCGTCACCCCGAGCCACAACCCTCCGCAGGACGGCGGCTTCAAGTACAACCCCCCTCACGGCGGACCGGCCGACAGCGACGCGACGGGCTGGATCGCGAACCGCGCGAACGAGCTCATCGAAGCTGGACTCGAAGGCGTGAAGCGCGGCACCCCCGACGAGACGAATGTCGGCCGCAACGACTTCAAGGGCGACTACGTGCGCGACCTGAAGAACATCATCGACGTCGACGCCATCAAGCGCGAGGGCGTGCGCATCGGCGCAGACCCCCTCGGCGGCGCGAGCGTGCGCTACTGGCAGGCCATCGCCGACGAATACGACCTCGACCTCACGGTCGTCAACCCGGACGTGGACGCACGTTGGCCGTTCATGACGCTGGACTGGGACGGCAAGATCCGCATGGACCCGTCGTCGCAGTCCGCAATGGCCTCAGTGCTCGCGCGCCGCCACGACTACGACATCCTCACGGGCAACGACGCCGACGCCGACCGCCACGGCATCGTCACCCCGGACGCGGGGCTCATGAACCCCAACCACTACCTGGCCGTCGCGATCGACTACTTGTGCGCGAACCGTCCTGAGTGGTCCGAGACCGCTGGCATCGGCAAGACGCTCGTGTCGAGCACGATGATCGACTTCGTGGCCGCCTCGCTCGGACGCACGCTCGTCGAGGTGCCGGTCGGCTTCAAGTGGTTCGTGCCTGGCCTGATCGACGGGTCCATCGTCTTCGGTGGCGAAGAGTCCGCCGGGGCCTCGTTCCTCCGCAAGGACGGCACCGTCTGGACTACCGACAAGGACGGCATCCTGCTTGCCCTCCTCGCCGCCGAGATCATCGCCGTGACCGGCAAGACGCCGTCGCAGCGGTACGAGGAGCTCGTCGCCGAGTTCGGTCGCCCCGCGTACGAGCGCGTCGACGCACCAGCGTCTCCTGCGCAGAAGGCCGTGCTCGGCAAGCTCGACGGCGACGCCATCTCCGCCGTTGAGGTCGCTGGCGACCCCATCACGGCACGCCTCAGCCACGCGCCGGGCAACGGGGCCGCCATCGGCGGTGTCAAGGTCACGACCGAGAACGCGTGGTTCGCTGCCCGCCCATCCGGCACCGAGGATGTCTACAAGATCTACGCAGAGTCGTTTAAGGGCCCAGAGCACCTGAAGCTCGTGCAGGCGGAGGCCAAGGCCATCGTCGACGCGGCGCTCGGCTCCTAGCCGGCGGCTGCCGCCAGCACGCAAGCGCTGCCTGCGGTTCCGACCTCCCGAGCTCGTCGGGAGGTCGGAACCGCAGGCAGCGCTTTTGTGCGAGGGCGCGGCCCAGGGGAATCGGCGCACCCCGGAAGGCAGTCGCTGCCAGTCAAATGGCCCTCTACGGCGGTGCCGCAAGGGCCATTTGACTGGCAGCGTTGCTCTTGAAGATCTGCGGGAGGCTACTGGCCTTCCGCGGGCGTCGGGTTGGTCGCGCTGAGTCGCCCAGCCTGGCCGATACCCGCCGAGTACTCGACACTCACGATGTCGCCAGACGCGTTGAAGCAGGTCAGACCGGTCTCGAAGGTGATCTCACAGACGAACTCACCGAGCACCACTGGCGAGTTGTAGGGCTGCACGACCGCTCCCTCAAGCGGAATGTCTTCCGTCAGGCAGGGGAACGTGTAGCCGTTGGAGTCGAGGCCCACCACGACGCCCGTCGCACCCGCCTCGCACACCTGATCCGGGACCGCGAAGTTCACCGTGTACTGCTGGCAGGCGACACCGGTCTCCGGCGTGATCTGGCAGCGGATGTTGCCCGTCTCGCTCGTGAACGTGACTGGGGTGAAGTTGGGATCTGCAACTGCAACCGGACCCGCGGGTGGCGCCGGCTCCTGCGTGTCAGGCTGCTCGCCGGCGGTCTCGCTCGCGGCCGGGTCCTCGCCAGCCACCGGGTCGTCCCGGTTCGCTCCGACGACGTTGCCGATCATGATCGCCGACAGGATGAGCAGGATCGATCCGACCACCGAGAGCGCGATGACGCCGAGGCGGCGACGGTTGCGGTTGTCCAGGCCGCGGACGGCCGCGCCCACGCGTCCGCCTCCACCCCCGCTGCCGCCGCCAAGGGCCGCGCCGACCCGATCGAACGGGTTGCGCTCAGAAGGCTGGAGGTCTGGCTCGTCGCTGACAGGTCCAGACGGCGATGACGCCGTTGACCTTGGTGGCGCCGCTGCTGGGGCACCCGACGCCCGCGAGGCTGGCCCTGGTCGGCGGGGCGCACGAGGCGCACGAGTTCCGACGGATGCTGGCACCGATGGCTGCTGGTCAGCGTCGTCCTCGTCGAACCAGCTGGAGAGCAGCTCGCGTGCTGGGTCCTGGTCGGCCTTTCCGCCCTGAGATCGCGACGGGGCGGCGAAGTCCGGGGCCGAGGGAGCAGAAGCGGCACGAGCGGCCCCCGCAGCTCCAGCACCAGCAGCAGCGGCAGCACCCGGATTCGGGGCGAAGCCCTGATCCTGGTTGAAGTCCTGGCCGAGTGCCGGCCCGGTGTCCTGCCTCGGAAGCGCGCGGGTCGCCGGCTCAGCCTCGGGCGCGCTTGGCGCCTGCGCTGCTGGGCTGGCGGGGGCCTGGGCCTGGGCCTGGGCGGATTGAGCAGCAGGGGCGCCTGGTGCGCCGAACAGCTCGGCCGCATCCCGGCGCTCGGAATCTTGGGCCTCACCGAAGCTCTCACGCTTGCGCGACGGCAGGGGCACGATGCCGGTCTGCTCGAAGTCGCGAGACACGATTGGGCGATCGGAATCGTCGAGGACGCTGCCGTCGCTGCGCTCGCCAGCGAGAAGCTCGTCGAAGGCGCTGCTCGCTGCCGGTGCGGCGCGCGGCGGTTCACCAGGCACAACCGCGGGCCCGCTCGGGAACACGGGGGCAGCGGATGCGCCACGGAACTGGTCACCGGTCGCGGGCATGGGCGGCGGCGAGGGCACGAAGAGGGGCGTTGGCGCCACCGGCGGCTCCGCACGGAATGCGGGGATCCTGGGCGCCCCACTTGTCGGAGACTGCGGTTCCGCGGCAGCGGGCGTGTTCACCGCGGGGGCGGCGTCGGTCCGCTCGGGCGGGCGGCCGAACTGCGGTGCCGCCGCTGCGTCCGTCTCGGGAGCTCGGCTCGGAGCGCTGGGCGCGACTGGCGCGGAGGCTGCCGGGGCCACAGGGGCGGGGTCGCCCGTGCCGTCGAGCTCGGAGAACCAGTTCGGCACCTGCCCGCGCGTCTCGTCCTCGTCACCAGATGGCACTCCTGCGGGGGCAGCGGACCTGGCAGGAGGGGTGTTCATGGGGAGCACGTCGAACTCGGTGGTCGGCGGCTCGAATGCAAACGCGTCGCGCACAGGGCCCGTCGCGTTCGGAGCTGCCGGGGCGAGTGGCGCATCCGACTGCGGGGTAGCGACTTCGGCGGCCGGCTGCTCGACCGGTGTTTCCGGCTGCGCGGGAGCAACCGGGGTGCGCGGTCGCGCGGGAGCTGGCGGGATGACGGCCTCGGGGGTGACGACGTTGCGCTCGCCAGTCACGCGGAGGTCTGGGTTGAAGCGGCGACGCGAGCGGAGGAACGACTGCGGCTCCGGGGCCGCCGCCTCAGCTTCGCTGTCGCCATCGACGTCGTCAGCCTCAGGGGCGCTCGGCGACGCAGCCTTGGGCCGGTAGCGTGCGAAGAAGTCGTCGCCGTCGCTGGGGGGCGCGGCCTGCTGCGCTTCCTCACGTGCGCGCCCGACGACCTCTGACGGAGGGGTGGGCGCTGAGGCGTTCCAGCGGAACCCGCCTGCACCGATATCCGCGGGGCGGCGCGGGGCGGCGTTGCTGCCATCACCCTCCGAGGCGCGAGGGCGCCCGGCCGTCAGCTTGGTACCGCACTCGGCGCAGAATCTCTGTCCGACCTGCGCTTCGGCACCACACGTGGGGCACGTTGCCATCTCGACCTCCTGGTCTTGGAGTGCTTCTGCTTTCAAAGCTCTGGCAGAACTCTATCGAGCCTCGCCGTTTCAGTAGCCTGGCGCCGCGGGAGCGCCGAGGAATTCCTCGTACGTGGTCGCGCCTGCCGCCTGCATCGCGGCCGACGTCTCTGCGCCGACGTAGCGGTAGTGCCACGGCTCAAACTCGTATCCGGTGGTGGCCGTCGCTCCATCAGGGAAGCGGAGGATGAACCCGAAGCGGTGCGCGTTCGCGGCCAGCCACTGCCCTCCCGCTGTCGTCGAGAAGCACTGTTCCAGCACGCATCCCTCCCCCTGCGAGGAGATGTCAGCGGCGAGCCCCGTCTGGTGCTCGCTGTAGCCGGGACGGGCGGAGGTGAGGTCAGCTGCTTCCTGACCGAGGTCAGCGACGTAGCCGTTGTAGAGCTCGGTCTGCAGCCCGTAGTCGCGGTATCCGCTCGTCATGTCGAGGGTGAGCCCGGCCTCGGCGCTGGCCGCCGCGAACATCGTCTGCACGGCGGTCGCCGCCTCCGAGCGGAGCGAGTGCCCGTTGGCCGAGGGGACCCCGATGTCCGACATCGCGACGAGGTCGGCAGGCGCGTAGTCGGCTGGCGCGAGCGGCGTCTTCTTGTTCACGAGCACGGTGATGCTGTTGGGATCAGTGATGTCGAGCGCTGTTGCCGGGGGCTGCGTCTCGGTCGGGGTCGGCTCGGGCGTCGGCGTCGGCGTCGGCTCGGGGGTTGCCGTCGGCGTCGGCGTGCCGGTGGGCGTCGCAGGGGTGGATGTGGAGGCGATAGTCGGCACGTTGGCGGCACCGTTCGACGCCGCCGTCACGGCCCAGTAGATGAAGCCACCGCCGAGGAGGACCACGACCGCGAGGGCTGCCGCCGCGATCTTGCGGTTGCGGCGCACGCGCGCGGATGCTCGCCGCTTGGTGCGTCCCGTGCGCTCGGCACGACGCCCCTGCTCGTCCGACGCTTCGACCTGCTGCTCCTCAGTCACCGGTCAACCTTCGCACAGGGGCGGCCGGGCCTCTCTGGGGCTGGCCGAGCGGCGCGCACACTGAGGCGGGTCTCGAACACGGCAAGTGCTGAGCTGTTTGCCCGCGGCGCGGCGTAGCCTCTGCGCATGTCAAACTCCGTTCAGCATCAGCATGACCGCTCGCGCTTCGCCATCAACGACGGTGAGGGCACCGAGCTCGGCTACTTGAGCTACGTCACGACGGCCGACGCGATTGTCATCGACCACACGGTCGTCGACCCCGCCTACCAGGGGCAGGGCCTCGCGGCCGTGTTGACGGATGCGGCCCTCACGACCCTCGGTGAACAGTCGGCGCTCACGATCGTGCCGCAGTGCCCGTACGTCGCCGCGTTCATCCGCAAGCACCCCGAGTTCCAGCCGCTCACCACCCGCTGAGCTGCTGAGCTCGAGCATCCGGGTGCCCCGCAGCTGATGCCCACACCCGAGGCAAGGGCGCAGCCTGCCGCAAGAGTCAGCCAGAAACACTCGCCCGCGCGCTGGAACCTGCTTCTGACTCACTCTTCAGCGCGGGGCGGGCGGGGAACAGCGGCGCAGACAGGCGGGGACACTGCGCGGGTGCAGGAGCCTTCAGGGAGCCTCAGGCAGGTTCGCGAGCTGCACGACGGCGGGAGCCTCACCGCGCCGCACGTACTTGCCGCGGCCGGCGGGCATCCGCTCGGCGTAGAGGCGAGGTGCGATCTGCCCCTCGCTGCGGTCTCCGGAGAGCAACAGCAGCGCACCACCGGTGTCTCTCGTGCTCTGCAGGAACGACGCGTACATGGCGCGGGTCGAGCCGGCGACTGGCCTCGTGACGACGATGTGGATGCCCAGGTCGCGCGCGGCGGGCAGGTGCGGAACAAGCGCCCCGAGCGGATCGGTGCCACCGGCCGCGACGATGTCGTAGTCGTCGACGAGGAGCACCACTCGCGGTGTCTTACGCAGCTGCTCCGCGGTGCGCGCTGGCCGCTCGGCGAGCTCGCTCGCGATGGAGGCGGCGAGCCCGCTCGCCTGCGCCGCAGACTTCGCGTGCGCCGCGAGGTACTCCTCGGGGATGACGCTCGGCACCTTGCCGCGCGGGTCGACGACGGCAATCGCGAGCTCGTCTGGCGTGAACCGTTCGATGAGCCCCTTCGCGATCACGCGCAGCGCCGTTGACTTCCCGCTCTTCGCATCGCCGAGCACAACAAGGTGCTGGTCGGAGTCGAGGAAGTCCCAGAACGCCGTGTCCATCGTGTCCTGGCGGACGCCGAGGGGTACGGCCGTCGGCTCGTCTGCCGCATCCGGGAGGCTCGAAGGGTCGATGCTGTTCGGCAGAAGGCGGATGGGCGCCGCGGCAGGCCCGCTCCACGACTCGGCAACGCGGGCCGCGAGTTCCTCGAGAGCCTCACCGACCTGGTCGGGGTCGACCGGATCGAGCGTCGGCAACGCGAACTGGGCGAGCGTCTTGGCGTCGGTAAGGGCGCGTCCGCGCGCATCCGGAGGCACGGACTTCGCGAGCTTGCGGTCGATGGCAGAGTCGGCGGGGTCGTTGAGGCGCAGCTCGATGCGCGTCCCGAAGAGCGACTGGTGGGCCATACGCAACTCGCTCCACCGGCCGAGGGTCACAACGAGGTGGATGCCGTAGCTCGACGCCTGCAGCATGAGCTTCGTGAATGGGCCGTCGAGGTGCTCGAAGTCCTGGCGCAGGGCGCCGTATCCATCGACGAGCAGCACGATGTCAGCCGTCGGCAGCTCCGGCAGCTCACCCGCGGCATGCATGGCGCGCAGCTGGGCGGTGCTGTCGATGCTGTGGCGCTTGAAGAGCTCCTCGCGCATCCGGAGCATCGCTGTGAGCTCCTCGACGAGGCGCACGAGTCTCGAGTCATCGCCTCGAGCCGCGACGCCTCCCACGTGCGGGAAGGCTTCGAGCCTGCGCAGGCCGCCACCCGTGAGGTCCATGCCGTAGATGCCGACGGCTCCGGGCGAGCCGCTCAGGGCGAGCGACGCGGCGATCGTCCGCAGGGCCGTGCTCCTGCCGGACTGTGGGGCGCCGATGATCGCGGCGTGACCGCCCGACTTTGTGAGGTCGAGCATCCACGGCTCCTGCCGTTGGTTCGCGGGCTCGTCCTCGACGCCGATGACGATGCGCAGCGGATGCCCTCCCCCGGGCATGGCCGTGTCACGCGACTCTTCCCGCCTGCTTCCGGCGGTCGCGCCTGCGTCGGTCGCGGTCTCGGTGCCGGCGGCGAACGCCTCGCCGAGCGAGATGCGTTCGCCGAGGGGCGGCAGCCAGACCGGCCTGACCTTCTTGGGCCTGTCGAGCTGCGCGACGAGGTCATCGACGAGCGTGCGGCGCGTCTCTGGGGCACGCAGCACAAGCGGCGCATCCGGGTCTCCCCCGCTCTCGATGCCGTTGTACACGGGGATCTCGACGACGGCGGGATGCTCGTCCTCGGTCACAGGGCGTGCGTCTGTCAGCTCGTCGACGGGCCCGGAGACGTAGCCGGCGTGGAAGCGCTGGTAGACGCTCGTGTCGACCTTGAGGTAGCCGTAGCCGGGGATGGGCGGCAGGTGGAACGCGTCGCCAGATCCGAGCACCACCTGCGACTCGGCCTCGCTGAACGTGCGCAGGCCCAGGCGGTAGGACAGGTACGTGTCGAGTCCACGTAGCTTGCCGCCCTCGATGCGCTGGCTCGAGAGCAGCAGGTGCACGCCGATGGAGCGGCCGATGCGGCCGATCTGCAGGAAGAGGTCGATGAAGTCGGGCTCGGCGGTGAGCAGCTCGCCGAACTCGTCGATGACCACAAACAGGTGCGGCATTGGCGCCAGCTCGGGTCGGGTTCGGCGCAGCTCGCGGTAGTGCGAGATGGACGGTGAGGAGTCGGCGGCCTTGAGCAGCTGCTGCCGCCGCACGACCTCCCCCTGGAGCGAGGCCTTGGCGCGCACCGTGAGCTGCGGGTCATCGGCGAGGTTGTCGATGAGCCCAGCCAGATGAGGGAGGCCCTCGAACGGCGCAAATGCGGCACCGCCCTTGTAGTCGACGAGGATCATCGCGAGGTCTTCGGGCGGGTGCGAGACGGCGAGCGAGAGGATGAGCGTGCGCAGCATCTCGGACTTGCCAGATCCCGTGGCTCCGATGCAGATGCCGTGCGGCCCCATTCCCTGCTGCGCGCTCTCCTTGAGGTCGAGGTGCACGGGGCGGCCCTGGTCGTTGACGCCGAACGCGACGCGCAGGAACTCGGAGGGCTGCCGCGGCGCCCAGACCCGGTCGAGCGCAACCGGCTTGTCGAGGCGCACGCCGAGGATCTCCGCGATATCGGCGGCGGGGCCTTCGTCGTCGCGCGCTCCCGCCGCCGCGAAGGTGCGCTTCGCGGCGAGGGTGCGGGCGAGCGCGTCGAACGCGGGCGAAGTCAGCTCGTCCGCCTCGAACGTGAGGGTGCGCTGCTCGCTGCCGCCCGCGTGGTGCGTGAGCGTGGCGCCACCATCCGGGCTGAGCTCGATGCGCACGTCGACGTCGTCCGGCTCGTGCAGCCGCGCGTCGATGAGGTGGATGACGGTCACGCCGATCTCGCTCGGCGTGTAGCTGCGGTCTGGCAGCTGCAGCGGCCTGGCGGGTTCGCCGTGGCGGTCGTCGACGACCACGAGGCTCGACAGCGCCGCCGCCTTGCCGCCGCGACGCCTCGCAGCAGCCGCCGTCTGCGTGCGGTCGAGGAGCTCGCTGCCGATCACGGCGGCGAGCTGGCGGAGGTCTGACGCGACGCGACGTGCGGGCACGGGGCCGTCGAACAGGCGCGGGTTCAGGGCGTGCGGCAGCAGGTCGAATCCGCGCCAGTCCGTGCCGCGATCTGAGGCGAAGGCCGCGGCGAGCTGCACGTCGTCCGGAAGCTGGTGACTCGCGAGCTGGGCCACGAGCCCGCGCGCGAGGGGCACGGTGCGTTCTCGCGGGCCGATGACGGCGACGACGGATGCGCCCCGCAGGTCCGCGATGGCGGGCATGCCAGGGATCTCGCCGTGGGTCTCCGCGAGCAGCTGCGCCTCCCGCAGGAGAATGGGGTCGGCCGGTTCGGTGGGCGTGTCCTCGGCTGCGACGCCGAGCTGGAACCACGGCACCGTGGCCGTGCCGACACGGGCCTGCAGGTGGTCGGGGTCGCCTCGCCGCCGGTCCCAGAGGCGGGCCGGGTCGTGCACCAGCGACGCGAGCCCGGTGCGGTCGGGATGCACGAGCCTGGCCGCGTGCGCGGCCGCCGTCGCCTCCTCGCGGAGCTCGGTGCGCTGGCGTTCGAGGTAGTCGAGGTATCGCTTGCGGCGGATGCGCAGCGCTCGCCCTGCCCTGCCGCGCGCCGAGATGGCGAAACCGACGCCAGAGACGATCGCGACGACGAACACGATGCCGGCGATGAAGAGGAACAGCGGCTGGCCGTTGCGCATGACGACCATCATCGTGACGGACGTCAGCGCGCCGACGACCGGCAGCAGGAACTGGAACGGCGTTGCGGTCGCCTCGTCGCTCAAGGTCGGTGGCGAGGCGAGCTGCCGCGGCTCTGGCGCCGAGGCCGGGAAGACGGTGCGGGTGGGCCGGTGGGCGTCGCGGATGCTCATGGCCGTCTCCCTGGTCGTCTGGAATCGGGGGCGGTCGGGCTGGCGGCCGGCCGGTTGGGGGCGGGCGGGAACACGGGAGCCTGAGGTGCGGACTGACGCGAGACGGACGGCGGTACAGGGGCCGACGGGTGTAGAGACGCGGACGGCGGGATCGGAGCCGAGGGCGGGACTGGGACAGAAGACGGAACCGGGGCGGAGGGCGGCGGGGCCGGAGCGGACGCCGGAACTGGGACAGACGCCGGCACTGGCGCGGACGCCTGCACTGGGGCGGAGGGCGGCGGGGCCGGAGCGGACGCCGGAACTGGCACAGGGACAGGGACAGGCACAGGCACAGGAGGCGCCGCCACGCCGGCCGCCGCGTCGATGACCCTGGCGCCGAGGCGCAGCATGCGTACCCCGTCGAGGCCCCGCTTGGAGGTGCCGTTCCGCATCCGGTCGTGGCGCACAAGCACCGATGGGAAGGGCAGGTTGTCGACGAGCTTCTCGGTCGCGAGGCCGGCGACTCGCTGGACGTCAACCGCGACGAGCACGACGCGGGTGTTCGCGCCAACTGCGGCCGCGACATCGAGCGCACGCTGGATGCTTGCTCGATCGGCCGGCGTCACGAGGCAGACCACGTGGGAGTGCTCGGCGAGGTCGCGGATCCGAGCCAGCGGCGTGGCACCCCAGTCCGTGACGGTGAGGTCGTAGGCGTCACTCGAGGCGCGGTGGAGACGCCACCAGGCGTCGACGTCGGCGGGCCACTGCGTCGGCGAGAGCTCAAGCGACTCGACGCGTGTGCCGTCGAGGCCGCGTTCCGGACGCGCGCTTGCCCCCTGCGCGCTCACGAAGCGCACGCGGTCGCGGCGCACGGCGGCGAGGAACCGGGCAAGCTCGACGGCGATGGTCGTGCATCCGGCACCGACGGCGAGGGATGCGACGCCGACGCGCCGTCGGAGCGCGAGCGGAACGGCCGCTCGCTCGCGGAGGTCCCGCAGCTCGGCCGCGCCGCGCGCCGTGAGCGCCTGCGGCCAAGCCAGACCCTGCGGCAAGGCCAGACCCTGCGGCAAGGCCAGACCCTGCGGCAAGGCCGGCCCCTGCCGCCGGGCGGGACGCGGGGGTGTCGCGCTGGCGGGGATCAACGGAACGCCTCGAGGAGGTCGGTGAAGATGCCGAACGAACCGAGCGCAAGGGGCACAACCGTCAGGACAACAAGGAGCTCCACGATGTCGGCCCACCTCCGCAGCTTCGCTGCGACGACCTCGCTCGGCCGCCAGGCCGCCGCGGCGACCGCGACAAGCGCGACGATGCCGGCGATGAGCGCCTTCTCTCCGGCGCCGACAAGCGTCGTCGACAAGAGCCACAACACGGCCGGCACGACGACGGCCACCAGCAGCGCGATACGGGGCGGCGCAAGGGGGAACGTGCGCATGCGCAGCAGAGCGACGACGGCGAGGGCTGCGGCGAGCCCCTGCCGCCACGCATCCGTCGAGAGCAGCAGCTCGGACAGCGAGAGGAGCGCGACGACGGAGACGGCGATCACCGTCCAGGTGAGCTGCGCAAACGACTCGGCGATCGCGGCCCGCACGTCACGAGTCGAGGCCCGCTCACCACGCATGATGCGGTCGTCGTAGGAGGTGAGGCCACTCAGGGAGAGGGCAGCGCCAGGCAGCAGGCCGAGGGCGGCGACGCTCAGCACCGACGCGACGACGGCGACCCCGCCGCGGTCGAAGCCCGCCAAGCCCAGGAAGAAGAGGATGCTGCTGGCCAGCAGACCGACCGCCGCCCCGTACCTCGCGGAGCTCCGCCGGAACCCGACGCCCCAGACGAGCCCGAGCACGAACCACGCGGCCATCGCGGCGACGAGCACACTGTTCGGCAGCATCGCGCCAGCGACCCCGGCCCCAGCTTCGGCCCCGACCCCAGCCCCAGCCCCAGCCCCAGCCCCACCCCCAGGGACGATCTCCGCCGCGAGACCGAACGCGGCGGGGACGGCGGCGCCGAGCGCTGCGCTCGCGATCGCGACCGCGGCGACGCCCTGACCTGACCGTGCGAGCCCGGCGCCGAGCGCAGCGAGCAGGGCGACGCCGGCGAGCATCCACTGCGCCGGAAGCGCGAACGCGCCCATCGCCCACATCGTGGCGCCCGCCGCCGCTGCCCCGGCCGCGACCGCGAGCGTCACTCGCGTGTGCGCCTCCGTCCAGGCATCGCGGCGCGAGGCGCCCGCCTCGGTGATGGCGTCGGTGATGTCGATGACCTCTGGCGCCTGCGGGGCGTCGTCGGCGGTCGTCACGCGCAGCATCGCCCCTGGCCGCACCCCCTGCTCTTCGAGGGATGCGTCGAAGTCGAGGGATGCGCCGGTGAGCGTCGTCAGCGTCAGCACGTCGCCACCGCGCGGCTTCTCCTCGAGCAGCTCGAGCACGTGCGGCAGCAGCGCCCCGACCGGTTCGCCGTTCGGGAGGGCAAGTTCGGCCTTCCGCTCGGTGCCGATGACGGTGAGTCGCGTGTACGACACTCAGTGCTCCTCAGGGTTGGTTCGGCTGGCGGTCGTTCGGCTGCGCTGCGCACGGCCGGCGTTCGTCGTGCGGGCGCCAGCTCCGCGGGGGCTCAAGCGACGCCGGCTCACTCGACCACCGTCAGCGTCTGCGGATCGATCGTGATTCCGCTCGTCGGGTTCGTGTAGTACCCCGTCGCAGGGTCGATGTACCAGCCGAGCCTGGTGTCGATGAGCTTGCCGTCGGGGTCGGTCGCGTAGCCGGTTGCCGGGTCCACGACGAAGCCCGTGCGAGGGTCGGTGTACTGGCCCGTCGCCTGGTCGAGGAGGAAGCCCGTGGCCTCATCCTTCACGACCGTGCCGCCCGGCTGCACGGGGTTCGCGGCAGCCGCAGCCTGGAACGCGGAGATCGCCTCCTGCTGCTTGCGGTCCTCGAGGAGGTTCACGACGAAGCTCGTACCGAGGCACGCGCAGCAGATGACGGCCCCGAGGATGACGGAGCCGAGCATGCGCCCCACGTTCGTGTTCACGACCCGCCTGGTCGCCTGCGGACCGTGCGCGAGTGCGCCAAGCATCCGCTCGCGGTGGGCGCGAGTCGTGTCGATGAGGGTGCGGTCGGCTTCGCTCATGCCGCGACCCCCGCTCCGACCGCTGCCGCGCCCGGCCGGCCGAGCCGCACACGCCGTGAGCCCAGGGCGAGGACGGTACCGAAGGGCACGGTGATGGCCGTCTCGGGCTGGAGCCGCTTCGGGTCTCCGCCGGCGAACGCCCACGTGCCGCCGACGCTGCCGAGATCCGTGACAAGCACGCCGTCGAAGTTCGGCTCGAGGCGCACGTGGGTCGGGGCGAGGCTGCGCGAGAAGTCCGGCACCGCGACAGGCCGCTGCCCCCTCGAGGTGACCTGCGGCGCTCGCCCCACGATGACAACTCCACGGACCACGTGTCTCGACCCGTCGTCGAAGCTCAGCTCGAGGTCTGGGCTCGAGAAGCGCTGAGGCACGCGCGTCGGCGGGGCGAGTTCGATGGCGGACGGCACCAGCCTGAGCGGGTCCTGCCCTTCCCGGATGTTGAGGGTTGCGCGCGCGCCTGCGAACGGATGCCCGGGCATCCCCGTCGAGCGGGCCACGGTGCGCAACCCCAGGAGCGCGTGGCCCGCGCTTGTGCCGAGAGCCGCGCGCATCCACCACCAGGCGCCGAGCATCACGAGAGCGGCGGACACGCCGACCACGACTGCAAGCGGGACGCTGTGCCTCGCGGCGAGGAGTGAGAGGCCCGCGGCCAGCGCAGCTCCAAGCGCCACGTCGACGACGACCGACCAGGCAAGCTGGGAGGTCGCCGCTGGGAGATCGGCCGTTTTCCACACGAGTCGCAAGGCTAGTCGGCCAGACCCGACCCTGGGAGGGGAGAAGTACCCGGGGAAAAGTTGGACGGCGGCGGCCCTCTCATGCTGGACTGACGTCTCGGACAAGAACGCGCGCCGATCGCGGTGCTGGAGAGGATGCCATGAAGTTCGCAATGGAAGACCAGACCCTGGTCACGCTCGGCAACAAGTCACAGACCGAATCGGACGACCTCGGCGAGCTCGTGAAGCAGCTCTTCGACGCAGCCGAGCCGCTCTCCTCGACCTTCAACGGGCCAGCGAAGGCGAGCTTCAACAACTTCAAAGCCAAGACCGACGACATCTCGAACGCCCTCAACTCGGCGCTCCACGGCATCGTCACCTCGATCAGTGGCCAGAACAAGGCATTCGTCGGTGCCTCCGATGACGGAGCCGCGACGCACGAGGCATCCGCGAACTCGACCGACTTCAGCTCCGAGTCCTTCCTGACGCGCATCCGCCCGCAGGCCTAGGGCCAAGCGCTCAGACGACAGACGCGACGAGAACGAGGAGAACACGCATGTTCACAAACCAGATGGATCGCAACGACTACAGCATCGTCTCTTCAGAGGCGACACAGGCGAACTTCGAGCAGGTCGCTTCCCGGCTTGAGTCGGCGCTCGACCGCCGCGACACCGACGTGAAGCAGGCCATGGCCGACTACCAGGCCGACGGCGTCTCGGAGGAGTACGCGCAGCTCGAGCAGCAGTGGAACTCGGCCGGCCAGCAGGTGCGCGACGTCATCGCCGCAATCCGCAACTCGCTCGTCGAGAACGACGACGTCGCACGCCGCGCTCTGTCGGCGGCACGCGCGTCGATCCCGAGCTAAGCACCGGCGCAGCGGACGAACGTGAGCGGCGGCGAGCATCCGGCACGGGATGCTCGCCACCGCTTTGTCGCGCGCGGCCGTCGATCTCACGGTCGGCAGGGTCGGGGATTCGGCGCTATCTGTCCACATCGCCATCAGCCTCTTCGAACGCGAGAGCAGCGGTGGGGTCAGAGTTCGGCCCCTGGAACTCGATCGGGGCTCAGCCCGACCTTCTCCTCACGGCGCTCGATGTCGGCATAGTCAGGCTGCAGCGCGATGAGCGCCACGCTCGTGTCGAGCGACTTTAGCCAAAGGCGGCCGCCGTTGTCGAGATCCCAAGCGATGTCGCTGCCCTGACGTGCGGCTCCCTCACCGAGTATCTCCGCGAGCTCCGCGCCGAGTTGACGCCGGGCACCTGCGACATCGGCGGCACCGCTGGCGTCCGCGCCGCTGAGCTTCACCTGGATCTCGGTCACCGACTCGTCCTTGACGGAAGCCGAGGCGTTCGAGACGCGTTCGGGCGACTCGATGTATCCGGTCCGGTAGCGAGCGCTGCGGCTCGTCGACCGGGCTTCCGACCATCCCAGCACTGCGGCTACCCCGGTCAGCTCTTGCTTCGAGACCGGCCAACTGAGCCCCGTCAACACCTCGCTCAGGCGGGCAACGGCGCTACGGTCCGCGACGTTCTGCGTCTTCATGGTGTCGTCTACTTCCCAAACCCGAGGTCGAGCTCATTCGGGTGCGCGCCCCGACCCACAGCGTCATGAGCGACGCGCGGCGCGCCCCTCTGCGAGCTTGGCCTTGAGCCATTCGGGCTGGTTGGCCTCGTCTCGCGGGAACTGCTCGAGGTCGGTCAGGTACGCAACGGCGTCGACTGGCGCATCCCACTCTGGCTCGTCGTCGTAGTTGTACTCCGCTGAGACTGCTCCTTGCGCCGTCACTGAGACCTTCGCGCTGAACCAGGTGCCGGCCCCTTCGCGGTAGGTCGCCGACCGCAAGTCTCGGACGGCGTCACGCAGGGTTTCCGTGAACGGGAGCGCGTTGAACTGCCCGTCGCTCATCTTGTACTTGCCGTTCGGGTTCGCGGCCCGCACGCGCTCCGACGTGACCGGGGCGAGCACCGTCCCGAGGTACTCGGCGCGTTCGTCTCCCGGGCCGAGCAGGCCGTGCAGTTCCTTCGCGACCCGCGTGAGGGCTTCCTGCTCAGCAATGAGTCCGCGTTCATTTAACATTCGAAAACTCCTTGTTGACGGGCATCTCGCCGTTGACCGAGTACGTTACCTGCACGCGATCCGGCACCGTACTCCCGTCCGGGTAGTGCGGCTTGATCGAAACCTCGATCGTCGTCGAGGGGTCTTTCTGGAGGAGCTCACGCCACGAGTTCTCCAGGTTGAAGTAGCTGTCGCCACCACCCCTGTTGATCTCTTTCAACATGGCGATGAGGTTGGCGTCCTCTGGTCCGCCACCAAAGCCGTTCCCGAACAGGTGTCCACCATCGTACCCATCGCCGCCTTCGTCTCCGATGCGCGACTGCACGCTTGGCGACCGGTCCGCGTCTCCGAGGGCCAGCTGCTCCGTGTGCGCACCGACGGTGCGGCCGGCATGGTCCGTCTCGAAGACGTGGGCGGCGCTCGCGCCACCTGAGACCTCGCCGACGTTCGGATGCACCACGTAGGTTGCATTCGGCTGCGGGTGGAGCAGATCGGCGTTGAGGTTGCCCGTCGTCCCATAGTTCGCCTCGACGTAGACGACCTTGCCGTCAGCGTCCGTGTAGAAGTCGCCCCGGCCCTCGACCCGGTACAGGCTGTTCGGTGCCAGGTCGCTGCTCGCCGCGAACGGCGTGCGGGACCCGGGAGCGTCCGCCTTCGGGACCTCGACTGTCTGGGTCGGCTCGGGGCGCGGGTACTCAGTGGGTGGCTCCGGGTAGAACGCAGCGGCGGCCGGTCCGGGCGGCGTGCCCTCTGCGTCGGGCGCCGCCTGCTCGCCGTTCGTGTCTGGCACCGGCTTCGCGCCCGGGGCATCCTGCTGGCCGCTGCCATTCTGCTGGCCAGGGGCGTTCTGCTGGCCGTCTGCATCCTGCGTGCCGTTGCCCGACGGATGCTCGGCCTCGACCTCAGGTGTCCGCGTCGGAGCCGGCTCAGGGCCGCGCACCCCGTTCGGGCCTTCAGGGGTGCCGGTCGTGCCAGACGTGCCAGGCGAGCCAGACGAGCCAGACGAGCCAGACGAGCCGGTCGTGCCAGACGGGGAGCCGGCGGAGCCCGACGGCGCACCTGCCGCCACGGGCGTGGAGGTGCCGGTGCCTGGGGCCGGCGTAACCGCTGGCCCTGAGGGCGGCACCGCAGCGCCAGGCGCATCCAGCCCGAAGTGGGACGAGACTGGAGGCACCCCGCCCGTCGGGGAGAGCGCATCCACGACCCCGGTCGCTCCCACGTACGGCGTGATCTTGAGGCCGTCTGGCGAGAACTTGATGCCCTTCGTGGCGAGGCCGACGGCAAGCGAGCCACCGGGGATCGCGAAGTCGGCGGCGAACCCGCCGACCCGCGTCACGATCGAGCCGACCTTGCCCGCGGTCGAAACACCCTTCGCGATGTTGGCGCCCGGGATGAAGAACGTTCCGATGTTCGCGATGGTCTCGGTGCCCGTCGCTACCGCGTCCTCCTCCCACGCGTGGAAGCCGTTCTCGCCCGCGAGCGCTGCCTGGTGGTCCCAGCCGATGAGGCTGCCCCAGCCGGTCGCGGCCACGTTGACGCGGTCGTCGAACCACTTGTCCGCCTCGGACCCCGGCGCGACGAGCTTCACTGCCCAGGTTGTCGGTGACAGCACCACGGCGGTCGAGAGGGCGAAGTTGCCGAGGCCGCCCCACGCGGCTCCGGCCTTGTCCCAACCCCAGTCACCCGATTCCGGGTCGCGGCCGATGAGCGACGCGGCACCCGTCCACGTGCCATGCCAGAAGTTGCCTGCGCCGTGCGCAACCGACTCCGAGCAGTTGCGGTCCTCGTCTGCCGGGTAGCCCCACGGCAGCTCCGTCGACGCCATGATCGCCTCAGCCGTGATGGCTTCGTCTTCGGTCACGTACGCGCCGGTGCTGAGCGTCTCGAGGCCCGCGGCGCACGTGGTCGCGGCCGCGGAAACGGTTTCGATGATGGCGGCGTACTCGGCGAGGAGTGACTCGTTCTTCTCGATGGCCGGGCCGTGCTCGGTCCACGGGATGTGCTCGCTCTTGTCGCCCAGCTTGGTCACGTCGGTCGTCCAGAACTCTGACGAGAACAGGCCGTGCGCATCCCAGATCGTCACGTTGTAGCCGCGCAGCGCCTCCTGCCGGAACGTCGCCGCCCGCTCCTCGAGATCCTGGAGCGTCGTCTTCACGCCCTGCAGTTCCTCCGCGTACGTGCGCAGGTAGCCTGCGGCGCTCGAGAAGCTCGTCTCGACGTCGGTGGCGGCGTTGCTCGCCGGCGTGATCGCGGCGTACACCGATTCCTGCTCTGGTGCCTGGTAGGAAGCGCCGATGCCTGACCAGGTCGAGCTGATCGTCGACACCTTCTCCACGAGGCCGGTACCCATGCCCTCGAGTGACGTCGCGGAGCCCTCGATGGCCGACGTGTCGAGATCGGCGCTCTTGCAGACGAACGCGGACGGGTCGATGAGCCCGTCACCCGTGCAGACTTCGATCGTCATGCGTCCTCCCGGTAGCCGTGCTGCTCGAAGAAGCTGAAGTCGCCGGCCGAGCCGTCGGCGATGGCGCCCTGGAACTCGAGCGCCATCTGCTCCTGCCCGGTGTTGTAGGCGTAGACGGCGTTGGCGACGCCCGCCACGCTCGCGTTGACGGTATTGCCGACGGCGGTCACGTTCGACTGCTGCTCCGTGAGGAGACCCGCGAGGGCCTCGGAGACGCCAACCGTGATGCCGCCGCCCCAGGCGACACCGGCCATGACGCCGTTCATGCCGGCCTCCGTGATGACGGTCGCGAGCTCACCCTGCGTGGTCTGCACGCTCGTGAGCACCGTCTGCACCCCCGTGGGGTCGATCTTCCAGTCGGCCATGTCACACCCTCTCTGTCACGGTGCCACCGAGTGCGGCGGCGATTTTCTCGGCTAGGGCCCGGCCCCGCTGCGGCTCGCTCCTCGGAACTGTCAGGTCCGTCCACAGTCCGAACGCGACAGGCGGATGCGCAACGGCGGCGGCCGCACTCGTCGGGTCGGCGATGGGCTGGCTCTCGAACACCGTGAGCAGCGACGCCTCCGCCCCGTCGACGGCATGGCGCACCGCGCCGTTCTCGAAGGAGATGAGTTGCCCGTCCGGGTGCGTCTCGGCGATGACGCGCGCGATGGCCTCGTCGCTCGGCGCGACCTCGCTCAGCAGGACCAGTTCGATGGGCACTGTCAACTCTTCCCTGTGTTGGTGTCGCCCGTGGCGAATTCCACGGCGAGGGCGGATGCGAGGTGTTCCTGGTCGAGGTCCGTCGCCAAGGCGCGCAGCTGGTACCAGAGCGGGTCGCCGCCGGAGAGCCGCACGATGATCGCGGGCGCACGGCGGAGACCAACGGTCGTGACGTCGTGCTGCTCGGCGAGCGCATCCACGTCGACGGCGAGGTCGCGCACGGCCCGGGCGCCGAGGAGCACCGCGAGCGGCTGCTCCGGGCGCCGGACGCCGGGCAGACGCCCGAACGACCCGCCCCGCTCCTCGACCTCGCCGGTCGAGAGTAGCGCGACGTTGACGCGGCTCGCCTCGGCGAGCTCGCGCAGGGTGTCGAGCACGCGGGGGTGCGCTGCGAGGGAGCCTCGCGGGTCGCGGGCGAGCGCCGCGAGGTCGGCGTCGCGGATCGGAACCGCGCCTCGAACGTGCTCGAGGATGCCGGACTTCGTGCGCGAGACCGCCAAGCTGACGGTCGAGCCGTCGCTGCCGGCCGCGTAGTGCCGTTCGGTGACGGGCATCTGCCGGCGCATCGACTCCGTGACGGCGGCGTGCGACCAGCGCTGCGCGAGCGGCTCGACGAGGCCCCAGCGCTCGATGCCGGCACCGCCGAGACCCGCCACGAGGAGGTCGGCGGCGCCCCCGATGAGGGTGCGGTCGTCGGCGCGGTCACGAACGTAGACGTCGAAGACGAACGACGGCACTGAGTGCTCGCGCAGGCGCGAAAGCGTCGGGTGCGGTTCCGGCTCAAGACCGGGTTGGGGCATCCAGAAGTCACCAAAGCTACGGATACGCGTGCCGCGGAACGCGTCGAACATGGCGCCGCCGTGCGAAACGGCCCAGTACCCGCCGGCCGCCTGGAACGCATCCGCCACGAAGCTCGACACGTGCGCCTGGTCGGTCGTCACGAGGATGGGGCGGAGGCGCGAGAACTGCGCGTCGATGAGGAACCGCTGCAGGGGCCTCGACAGCGTGACCCGCTCGGCAGACGCCCAGTAGACGGTGTAGCCGCCGCCGGCGCCGTCGGGCCCCCGCTCGTCGGAAAGCGGGTCGATGAACGCGGTCACGCGGGCGCCCCTGCGCTGCTGGGGGCGAAGCTTCGTGGGCACGACATGGCGGATCCTTCGGGGAATTCTCGGATGAATCGCCAGCGTAACCACGCATCGCGAGAGACGCGATGGGGACTTCTCCCCTACGCGGGCTCGACTCTCAGGTTCCGCGCCTCAGGCGCTCAGGGAACCCGATGCGTCCACTCGCGCGACGCAAACTTCGACTGCGCCAGCTCGCGCGCCCTTGCCAGTTCTTCGTCGGTCAGCTCGCCCGGCGTGCCACCGTAGTGCTCGACAAACGTCTGCTTGAAATGTTCGATGATTGCCGAACGCTCCATGCCGGTCTGCGACCGCAGCGGGCTCACGCGCTTGTTCGCCGACTGTGTGCCCTTATCGCTCAGCTTCTCGCGGCCGATGCGCAGCACCTCCGTCATGCGGTCACCGTCGATGTCGTAGCTGAGCGTCGCATGGTGCAGCACCGCACCGGAGCCGAGCCGCTTCTGCGCCGCGCCACCGATCTTTCCTGAAGGGCTCGCGATGTCGTTGAGCGGCTCATACCGGGCGTTGATGCCGAGCCCGTGCAGCGCATCCAGCACCCACGAGTCCAGGAACGCGTACGACTCCGCGAACGACATGCCGTGCACCAGATCGCTCGGCACGTACAGCGAGTAGGTCACGACCGAGCCGGCCTCCATGAACATGGCGCCGCCACCCGTGATGCGCCGCACGAGCTGCACCCCGTACTTGTCGAGGTTCTCTTGGTCGACCTCGTTCTTCACCGACTGGAACGAGCCGAGCACCACGGCTGTCTCCTCCCACTCCCAGAGGCGCAGCGTCGCGGGGCGGCGCCCAGCGCCGACCTCCTCCGTGAGCACCTGATCGAGGGCGACGTGCTCGCGCGGCGAAAGCGGTCCCGGGTGCAAGATCTGCCAGTCGTACGCGCGCCAGTCGCGGGCACCCAGCACGGCCCGTCGAACGACCACGCCAACCGCTTCCGGCGTGACACCGAGCAGCTGCGCATCCTCGCGCAGGCCATCGCGCACCGCGGCCGTGATCTCCTCGGCGCTCGCGTCCCCCGGCAGCCCGTTCAGGGCGCCGTTGATGTCATCGAGCGCCTCATCCGGCTCGAGGAAGAAGTCTCCGGCGAGGTGCGCGTCGACGATCCGGCCGCCCTCCACCTCGAGGTCGACTGTGACGAGCTTCCCGCCAGGAACCTTGTACTCACCGTGCATGACAGCACTCTACGGCGAGCGGATGCCTGGCGGGCGCGGGCAAGTATCCGCACGACCAGATCGGTGCCATCGGCGCGGCACCGCTGAGCTACACGGGCAGCGGGATGCGCGCATCCAACCACGCGACGATGTCGGCGATGACCTCGTCACGATTCAGCTCGTTGAGCAGCTCGTGCCGCGCTTCCGGGTAGATCTTGAGCGTCACGTCACTCAACTTCGAACGCTTCAGGTACAGCCGCGCGAGGGCGCGAGGCCCGCGCTCGCCGAAGCCGATCGAGTCCTCGGACCCCGCCATGATGAGCACGGGCACGTCGTCGATCTTGCCCGAGGCGGCACGCGGAGGGATGTGCGCCAGCTGCAGCGCACCCCTCGTCGACCACACAGGCATCTTCGCGATGTCGAAGCACAGCTCGTCATACGCGAACGCGCGACGCGCGTCTGGGTTGCGGCTCAGCCACATGAGCCCCGTCTCGTCGGGCTCGAACCGCTTGTTGAGGTTGCCCGCGTTGATGAAGCCCGGCACCGCGAGGGTCGTGCCCGTGAGGATGCACGCCGAGAAGAACGCCGAGTCACGTGCGAGCAGCTGCTGCGCGAGCAGCGACCCCCACGAGTGCCCCTGCAGGATCAGCGGGAGAGCCGGGTAGCGATCACGCACCCAGGCCGAGATGTCCTCGAGCGCCTCGAGCGCCGCCCGGTTCTCGGTGGTCGGCAGCACAGAGAGCCCGTGCGAGCCGAGCGCCGTCTGCCCGTGCCCGAGGTGGTCGTGCGCGACAACCGAGTAGCCGGCAGCGACGAGGTCGCGCGCGTACGAGTCGTAGCGCTTCGCGTGCTCGCCGGAGCCATGGGACAGGTGGATCACGCCGCGCGGCGACGCACACGCCCACTCGTAGACGTGCACGTCGACGCCGTGGCCGACGGGCACAATGAACGTGACCGGGTCGCCGGACGGGGTGGGCCCGGGAGCGACCGGGCCCCGCGGATCCGCTTCACCGTGCGAACCGTTGCGCGGCACCTGGCCGTCCCCCGAACCCGACATGGTCAGGCCTCCCGCGTGATGTCGACCTTTACGAACAGCTGGGACGAGAACGGGCCCGCGTACACGCCGCGCAGCGGAGGCACGTCGTTGTAGTCACGCCCGCGGCCGACAAGCACGTGGCGCTCGCCGATCGGAATGTCGTTCGTCGGGTCCCAGCCGCGCCACTCGCCGTCCCAGTACTCGATCCACGCGTGCGACTCGCCGCTCACGGTCTCGCCGATCTCGGCGTTCGGGCGCGGGTGCAAGTAGCCGGAGACGTAGATCGCCGGAATCCCGGCCGAGCGCAGGGCGCCGAGCGCGATGTGCGAGATGTCCTGGCAGACCCCGCGCTTGTGCTCCCACGCCTCGGCCGCAGTCGTACGCACGCCCGTCACGCCGCCCTCGTAGGCAACCGCCTCGTAGACGAGGTGCAAGATCTCCATGGCCGTGGATGCTGGCCCGCTGTTCGCGCCCTTCACCTCGGCCGCGAGGGCCTTCACGTCCTCCGGCGGCATCGTCAGGCGAGTCTGCGCCGTCTGCTCGACCAGCTCCACGCTGCGGAGCCGCTCGCGGGCGAGCTCGTCCCAGCTGAGCGACAGCTGCCCAGCCTCGGGGCGCTGGCGCACCTCGACGAGGCTCGACGCCGTCAGCGACAGCTCGGAGTGCGGGTTGAGCACCTCGAACGCCGTCACTTTCGTGCCCCAGTAGTCGGAGTAGTTGTGCGTCGACGAATGCGGGGTGACGTCGAGGTGCCCGAACAGCACGAACTGGCCGTTGTTGGCCATCGGCAGCATGCGGGCCTCGTTGTACGAGGTCGTGACGTCGCCCTCGTACCGGAAGCCGGTGGAGTGGCGGATGCGGATGCGGCTCATGAGTTGTCTCCCACCCAGCTCGGGGCTGTGATCGACGGGAAGTAGCGCTGGCGGATCGCCTCGGACGCCCGCGACACCGCATCCTGCACGCCATCCATGTAGCGGGGCAGGTCAGCAAGCGTGTCGTGGATGGGGCGGTACTCGAGGTCAGACGAGATCTGGCCGAGCAGGCGCTGGGCCTGGTCGGTGACCCCGACGCGTCCGCCGCGCTCGTGGCGCGGCTGGATGTCGTAGAGGCACGAGAGCGCCGTCGACACCGAGTACTGGATCGACCGCGGGAACAGCCGGTCGAGGAGCAGGAACTCCGCCGCGTTCGCCGCGGAGGGCATGCCGTGATACGTGCGCAGGTACGACTCGTAGGCGCCGCACGAGCGGAGGATCGTCGTCCAGGATGCGCCAGACGCCTCCGTCAGCGAACGCGTCGCCAGCAGACGGGCCGTCATGTCGGCCCGCTCAAGCGAGCGACCCAGCATCATGAACTGGTAGGCATCGTCGCGGCTCGCGGCCGAGTTCACGACACCGACCGCGAGCGCCGAGCGCTCACGAACCCACGCGAAGAGGTCGTGCACCTTCTCCTGGCGCACGCTGAACGGCATGCGCGAGTACGTCGCGTTGAGGCACTCCCACAGCTCCGTCGACACGATCTCGCGAGCGCGCCTGGCATTCTCGCGGGCCGCGTTCACCGAGTAGGCGATCGAGGCGGGCTGCGAGCGGTCGACGGCCATGAGGTTCAGCACGTCAGAGCGGGTGAGCTCCGCATCCGGCTGCACATCCGCCGCGCCCATGACGCTCAGGAGCGACCGGCAGGCCGTCGCCTCGTCGACCCACGGGTCCTCGAGCAGCAGCTGCAGGTGCACATCCAGGATGCGCGCGGTGCCGTCGGCCCGCTCGACATAGCGGCCGATCCAGAAGAGCGACTCGGCGATACGGCTCAGCATGCGTCCGTTCCCTTCTGGTTCGTGGCGGCTGCCCCGGCTGGAGCGTGCGCGTCAGTGCGCGCCTGCTGCTGTTGCTGGACCTGTTCCGACTGCGCGTGCGAGTGAGATTGGGCCTGCGACTGCCGGCCCTGCGTCTGCTGCTGCACTTGCTGCTGGTCGCCGCGTTTCGGGGCGTCCTGCGGCATGTGGTCCTGGCGGTGCGGGATGACCCGCAGCACGCCCGTCACGGGGTGCGGAGTCTCCGACACATCGGCCTGGTCGTCGAGGAGTTCCTCGACGCCGTGCGGCACTGGCTTCGAGAAGCTGCGCTCGGCGCCGACGACCCAGGTGTCTTTGGAACCGCCGCCCTGGCTCGAGTTCACAACCAGCTGCCCCTCCGGCAGCGCCACGCGGGTGAGGCCGCCGGGCAGCACCCACACGTCGTGGCCGTCGTTGATAGCAAACGGGCGCAGGTCCGCGTGACGCGGGCGCATCCCGTCTTCCACGAGCGTCGGGATCGTCGAGAGCTGCACAACCGGCTGCGCGATCCAGCCGCGCGGGTCGGCGAGCAGCCGCACCCGCATCTCGTCCAGTTCCTGCTTGTTGGCGCTCGGGCCGATCATGAGGCCCTTGCCGCCGGAACCGTCGACGGGCTTCACAACAAGCTCGTCGAGGCGGTCGAGCACTTCCTCGAGCGCGGACGGTTCTTCGAGGCGCCACGTGTCGACGTTCAGCAGGATCGCCTCTTCCGACAGGTAGTAGCGGATGAGGTCCGGCATGTACGTGTAGACGAGCTTGTCGTCGGCGACGCCGTTGCCCACGGCGTTCGCGATCGTCACGTTGCCGAGGCGAGCCGCCATCATGAGGCCGGGCGAGCCCAGCATCGAGTCGCGGCGGAACTGCAGCGGGTCGAGGTAGTCGTCGTCGACGCGGCGGTAGATGACATCCACGCGCTGGGGGCCGGCCGTCGTGCGCATCCAGACCCTGCCGCCGGAGCAGAAGAGGTCGCGGCCCTCGACGAGCTCGACGCCCATGAGGCGGGCGAGCAGCGTGTGCTCGAAGTACGCCGAGTTGTAGACGCCAGGCGTGAGGACAACCACCGTCGGGTCCTCGATGCCGTCGGGCGCCGAAGCGCGCAGCGCCCCGAGCAGACGGTTCGGGTAGTCACCGACGGGGCGAACGCGCATGCGCGAGAAGAGCTCGGGGAGCGTCTGCGCCATGGCGCGACGGTTCGAGATGACGTAGGAGACGCCGGACGGCACGCGCACGTTGTCTTCCAGCACGCGCATCTCGCCGTGCTCATCCCGAATCAGGTCGATGCCCGAGACGTGGATGCGCACCCCGTTCGCCGTTCGGATACCCTTCGCGACCCGGTGGTAGTGCACGGAGGAGGCGATGAGGCTCGCGGGGATGACGCCGTCGGCGATGGCACGCTGGTCGCCGTACACGTCGTCGAGGAACGCCTCGAGCGCGCGCACACGCTGCTTGATGCCGGCTTCCGTCTTCTGCCACTCGGCGCGCTCGATGACGCGCGGAACCACGTCGAGGGGGAACGGACGCTCCTCGCCGGCGAAGTCGAACGTGACGCCCTGAGCGAGGTACGAGTCAGCGAGCGAATCTGAACGGTGCCGGATCTGCTCCTGCGTCATCCCCGAAAGGACGTCGTAGAGATCTCGGTACGTGCGCCGCGGATCCAGCTCGCCCTCAGGCGCCTCCCCCATGAACATCTCGTCAAATGGCGGCGACAGCGCCGCTTGGGATTGCCTGGTCAGAGCCTGGCTGTAGCCATCGAAAAGGTCACCCATGTCCCGAGCCTAGTGGACGGAATGTGACGCTCTTGTTTCGCGGACTGCCCTCCTGGACGGCACGCCCGAGGTCCCGCAAAATTTCCCATCAATCGAGAGCGCCGTGGGGGTGGCACGCGTCCAACTTGCGTGATCGATCCGGCCTGCATCGCCCGTAGAGGCGGCGAAGCGGGCAGCCATCACGGGAGTTGGCCGGGGCCGGACCCGACGCACGGTGAGCGCGCGGGCGCGGACGCAGGCTACTTGGCGAAGACTTTGCCGGGGTTGAGGAGCCCCTGCGGGTCGAAGAGCCGCTTGATGCCGCGCTGCAGCTCGTACTGGCGCTCGCCGAGCTCCTCTCCCAGCCACTGCCGCTTCAGGAGGCCGACGCCGTGCTCGCCAGTGAGAGTGCCGCCGATCGAGATGGCGTACGTGAAGAGCTCGTCGGCCGCATCCCACACCGCCTGCGGCACGACGGGCTCCGCTCGGTCGTAGATGAACGTCGGATGCAGGTTGCCGTCCCCCGCGTGCGCGACCGTCACGATCGTGGTTCCGGTCCGCGCCGCGACTTCGTCGATCTTCGCGAACATGGCCGGCAGCTTGTCACGGGGCACCGACACGTCCTCGACCAGCACCTTCCCGAGTGCTTCCTTGGCCGCGTAGGCCTGGCGCCGCACATCCACGAGCGTGAGCGCGGACTGCGGGTCGGTGGTCATCCCGACTGTTCCGCCGTTGGCGCGCAAGACGTCCACGATGCCCTCGGCCTCGGCGACCGCGTTCGCGCCGTCCGTCTGGATGAGCAAATACGAGTCACCGTGCGAGGCGAGGTCAACGCCCGTGTACGCGGACACGGCGCGCAGAACGCCCGCATCCATCAGCTCCATGATGGCCGGCTGGATGCCCGACGCAGTGACGGCGGCGGATGCACGCGCCGCGCTCCCCACGTCAGCGAAGTACGCGCCGATCGTCGGCACCACGCCAGGCACAAGCGGGCGCAGCTTGAGCGTGCACTCCACGATCACTCCCAGCGTGCCCTCCGAACCGACCATGAGCGCGCACAGGTCGAGGCCGGTGACGCCCTTCACCGTGCGGTGGCCGACGTCGATGAGCGACCCGTCGATGAGCACAACCTTGAGCCCGAGCACCGCCTCGCGCGTCACCCCGTACTTCGCGCAGAGCAGGCCACCAGCATTGGTCGCGATGTTGCCGCCAACAGTCGAAATGTGCTTCGAAGCCGGGTCAGGCGCCCACCAGAAGCCGTGACCCTCGAGCTCCTCGTTGAGGGCCCCGTTGAGGATGCCGGGCTGCACGACCGCGAGCTGGTTGGCGGCCGAGACCTCGAGGATGCGGTTCATGCGCAGCGTCGACAGCACGATCTCGCCAGCGCCGCCCGCACCGCCGCCCGCGAGGCCTGTGCCAGCGCCTCGGGTGACGACCGGCACCCCGAACGCGCTCGCGATGCGGCACACGGCCTGCACATCCGCGACCGACTCGGCTTCGACCAGCGCCAAGGGCAGCCCATCGGCGACGACACCGGAGCGGTCGACGCGCAGAAGCTCGAGCACCGCCGGGTCAGTCACCACCCGGCCAGGCAGTTCGCGGTTGAGGGCGTCGAGGGCTTCCGCCGACTGCGCGGCCTGAGGAGATTTGGGGCCCTGAAGAGACTTGGGGGCCTGAGGGAACTCGGCGACCTGAGGAGGCTCGGGAGCCTGAGGCGACACGGCAGGCTGAAGGGGCTTGGGGGCTCCGGCGACATCGGCAGACATGCGCCCGATCGTAGGCGAAGCGCCTGCCCCGCGGCTGCCTCTGCTGCCGTTCCCCTGCCGCCCCCTCGGCCGCGAAGAGTGAGCCAGACGCATTGTCGGGCGGCGCGGGAGCCTGCATCTGGCTGACTCTTCCGCTGTCAAGGGCGGGCAGCCGGGGCAGACGCTCCAGACGCTGGGCGAGCGCTTCGGCTGGGGCCGGGCGCTGCCCACGCCGGAGACGCCGGAGACGTTGCAGACACCGGAGTCGCTGACCAACTTCAGTGCAAAATCCGAACCTGAAACCTTCCAACCGCGCTTTCAGCTCGAAATCGCACTGATGTTGGACAGCGCGCCGCGAAGGACGCCGCCGCGGGCCGCGCAGCCCCGGAAGCCCTGCAGCTCAGAAACCTGCGTCCCCAGAAGACCGGAAGCCCGGCGCCCCCAGTACCCTCCCAACCCAGAACCCCGGCGACCCAGGAGCCCGAAGCCCGCGCCCACGCCCACGCCCACGCTCGCGCCGCATGCCCATGCACACGCCTCGCGACGAGCGGGGGACCTACCCGCGGGACTTGATGGGGCCCTGCGTGATGGGCGCATCCGGGTCGATGGTCTGCTCGTACGGGAACAGTTGCTGCATGCGCGGGTCGGGGTGCCCGTTCCGGTGTGCGGTGATGGAGATCGCCTGCTCGCGGAGGAACGGGAGCGCCTCGATGCGGCCGGCGGGCGTGACCTCGTCCGACCAGATGGAGATGTCCGGGTCGCCCTGGAGGGCGTCGCAGAACTCGCGCCGCTTGCCGCCGACGAGGCGCACGCGCAGCGTCTCGATGCCGCCTGTGCGCGCACGCTCAGCGAACTCGGCGTCGGTCTCGCGCTGCACGGTGAGGTTCTGCGCGTGCAGTTCGGCGAGAACCGCATCCGGCACCTCGATGCCCGAGGTGATGAGCGGCTTCGCGCGCACGATGCGGGCCGCGACGATGACGCGGATGAGGTCTGCGAGCGTGGCGTCCTCGGCGGCGCGGATCGTGGCGCGCGCCGGGATGTACCGCATGAGGTTGCGCTCGAACTTCAGGTTCGAGACGTCGGAGACCTCGCCGAATTCCTCGTTGAACGCGATCTGGTCGCTGAGTGAGGCGCGGCGGAGGCGGTCGAAGGTCTCGTAGTCCATGAAGGGCGCCGCCGACTCGATGAGCGCCGTCGCCTGCTCGTCGATACCGCGAAGGTGCAGGGTCTGCGACTGCTCGCCGTGGTTCGAGCGCCACGTGCCGAGCGACAGCAGCGAGTTGGGGCCGCCGAACTTCGTGGCCGTGCCGACCATCGAGCGAAGCCAGCCACCGAACGGCTGCCGCTGGGGCGTGTTGCCGAGGATGTCGCGGTTCACGTAGAGGTTGCCCGCCTCGACCCGTCGCAGCCACTCGGCGATCTCGGTGCGGTCGAGCGAGTGGATGCCCGCCGTCAGCCCGTACTGCGTCGAGTTCTGCAGTCGGATGGCGTCGTCGAGGGTGTGCGTGTGCATGACGCTCAGCACCGGGCCGAAGAACTCGGTGACGTGCTGATAGCTGCCGGGCTTCACGCCGACGCGGATCCCAGGCGACCAGAGGCGGCCCGTGTCGTCGAGCTGGCGTGGCTCGACGAGCCACGACTCCCCCTCGCCGAGCGAGGTGAGCGCGAAGCGCAGCTGCGAGTCGGGCGGCGAGACGAGCGGACCGACGACCGCGCCCGGGTCGCTCGGGTAGCCGATGCGCAGCGACGCGACGGCGTCGGCGAGCTGCTCGTGGAATCGCTTCGAGCGCGCCACGGAGCCGACGAGGATGACCGTGCCGGCGTGGCCGGGACGCTGCCCCGCGCTGAGGAACGCGCTGCGGGCGACGTCGAGCGCGGCCCGGTCGAGGTCGGCGCTCGGCATGATGATCATGGAGTTCTTGCCGCTCGTCGCGGCGATGAGCGGCAGGTCGGGGCGCCAGCGCAGGAACGAGCGCGCCGTCTCCCAGTTGCCGCTGAGCAGCACGCGCTGCACGCGGTCGTCGGTGATGAGCATCTGCCCGAGCTGCTCGTCCGAGAGGAGACTCTCGTCGCAGATCGCGAGCTGCACGAGGTCGCGCGGGATGTCGGCGTCCCAGAGCACCTCCGCGAAGACGGCGGCGGTGCGGCGCGTGCGCGGCGACGGCTTCAGCACAACCGCGCTGCCCGCCGCGAGCGCCTGCGCAGTGTGGCCTGCGCTGCCGGCGACGGCCGGGACCCAGGAGGGCGTGACGACGGTGACGGCGACGGGCTCGAAGTCGGCGCCCTGCATGCGGTCCAGCTGGCGGGCCAGGTGCGCGTAGTAGTTGGCGAGGTCAATGCAGCGGCTCACATCGGCGTCGACGTCGGGCAGCGGTGTCCCCGTCTCGGAGACCGCGACCTCGATGAGGCGCGCCCGGTTCGCTTCGAGCGCCTTCGCCACCTTCTCGAGCACAGCCGCCCGCTCCCAGCCTGGCTTCTGGGCCCACGGCTCGGCCGCACGCTCTGCTCGCGAGAGCAGCGCATCCACGTCTCCCGGCTCGTGCAGCAGGTGCCGCTCGACCTCGTCGACGCCGAGCTCGCTGCGCGGCACTCGGCGCTGGATGGAGAGCAGCCACTCGCGGTTGCTGGCGAGCGACGGGTCGGTGCCTGGAGCGTTTCGGAACGTGTTGCGCAGCAGCCTGCCCCGCTTGAGGCCGAGCACAACCTCGGTGAGGCGGGGGCTCGGCCCGGTGTCTGCGGGGTTCTCGGTGACCTCTTCTTCGTCTTCGATGACGGGCTTCGCGGCCGGCTTCAGTTTCTTCACGCGCGCTGGCCGTTCGGCTGCGGGCTCCTCGTCCTCGAAGAGCCCTTCTGGGAAGAGCTCGAGCTGGATGCTCGCGGTCACGGTCGCCGCGTCGTCGGCCAGCACGCGGTCCTGCTCGCGGTTCGGGCCCGAGTCGATCTGCCGCATGCGCGCCGTCGCGCTGAGGAGGCGCTCGTCGTCGGGATGCACGGCGTCGGCACCCACGCCGGGAGCGATCGCCGCCTGCGCCGCTTCTGCCGGCTCCGCACCGAGCTGCCTGGCGCGCACGTCGACTCGGTGCTGCAGATAGCTGGCCGCGTGGCGCTGCGTGGTGCCGGCAACGACGGGGGTGCGCTCGACAAGCTCGACGCCTGCCGAGCGGATGCGCTCGAGCGTGGCCTCATCCACGGAGCGCGGCACGACAACCCGCACAGGCTTCGGAAGACCGCGAGCCTTCGCGATGGCGGCCGCGAGGGCGACGTCCCGTCGCGCATCCGCTTCGACCTCGACCCTGAACGCGGCGACGTGGTCGATCGCGAGGGCCTCGTCGAGGAGGCGCGCGAAGTTGGCGTCGACGTCGGCCTCGGACGCGTAGGTGGCGAGGCGCCAGCCGTTGATGACGGCGTCGGCCCGCTCGAGCTCGTGGTTCGCGTCGCGGGTGATGGCGACCGTGATGTCGGAGCCAAGGTCCTCGCGACGCATGTGCGCCCATCCGCCGATGCGGCGGAGCAGTCCGGGAGTCTCGGGGAACTGGGCCGGCAAGGAAATGCCGACGTGCAGGCCGCGCAGCTCCTCCTGCTCAAAGGCGCGCATGAACGCCTGCACCGTCAGCTCGAGGTCGGCGGACGACTGCGCGCGCAGCATGATGAGCGGCGGCGTCGGCGCGGTGAGCGCGGCCCGGCCGAGCGCCGAGAGCTTGAAAACGACGCGCTCAAGGGTGCCGTCGAAGTCCCAGAGGGCCGGCTGCGCCTCGATGTCGACGACCCGCAGCTCGACCTCGCGGACCTGGCCTGCCGCGAGCAGCTGCGTGTAGGTCTCGAGGCTCGCGTTCGAGCCTCGCTCGCCGAGCACGGCATCGCCGAGCAGGCGGATGCGCGACACGGCTCCCCGAGAGGCGGCGCGCTCGGTCGCGGCGGAGATCTCGGACGGCAGGTTGCGGACAGTGTCGTCGCCGAAGAACGCCGACGTCGCGCGGCGCATGAGCGGCACCGCGAGCCACGGCACCCCGGGACCGGCGAAGGCGCCCAGCTGGAACGCCCGCTTCGTGCCGGTCGAGAGGCTCGCGGGGAGCTTCGGGGCGAGGTCGCCGAGGCCGTTTCCTGCCGCAATGGCGTCGTCCGGCCGGATCACCTCATCGATGAGAGAGCGGAGGAAGTCCTCGCCGTCAGGGCCGCTGAGCACGCGGTCGAGCTCTGAGGTCGTATCGGCGCGACGCTTCGCGCGCTGGCTCGAGGCGGCCTCTACGGCGGCGGCCCGCTGCGCGTCCGCGGCGGCGGCCTGCTCGCGCCAGCCGCGCAGCACCGCGAGCGCCGCCGGCAGCGCTTCGGAGACGGGAACGTCGCGCAGCTGCGTGACGACGGGCATCGCGGCGGTCGGAGGCGCCGCGTCTACGGAGGGCTTGGACGCGGGGGCCGCGTCGCTCGCGTCGCGATCGCTCGTCGCCGTTCGCCCCTCGGCGCGGAGCGCCGCGACGATCGAGCCGTCGACGGTGACGGTCTGGTCGACGCGCGGGGTCTCGTCAGCAGTCGGAGCAGCCGCCGCGTCGCGGTCCGCGGGAGCTGTGCGCCCCTGCGCGCGTAGAGCGGCAACGATCGAGTCGTCAACGGCAACAGTCTGGTCGACTCGTGGGGCGGCGTCGGCGTGCGGTTCGTTCTCACCTGGCGCGTCGTCCGCGCGCGGCCCGCCGGCGGTTCGGCCCTCGGCGCGCAGCGCCTCCACGATCGAGTTGTCGACGGTCACGGTCTCGTTTGCGGCGGGGCCGGCCGGTTCATCCGCTTGCAAGGCCCCGCTGAGCTCGGCCTCGAGCTGCTCGTCGGCGCCCACCCCGGCGGTGTCGGCCGCACCGGCAGCCGAGCCGTCAGCGCCAGAAGCACCAGCGCCCAGAACGTCTGCGCCTGCCCCGTCGCCGTCATCCGCCCCGCCCTCGCGCTTCGCGAGCACCTGCTTCACAAAATCGGCACGCTGAACCCGCCTGGCGTCGACCTCTTCCAGCCCGCGCGCGCGGCGATCGGTGTCGCCGCGTCCGCCCGATCCGCCCACTCCGCTCGAACTGGCACGGTCGTTCGAACCGCTCGGAGGAGGAGTCGCGCCGTGGTGCCGTGATTCTTCACTTTGTTCCGACGGGATGCGCATGCGAACGAGCGTAACCAGCGCACCTTCAGGCCAACCCGAGCCGCGCCGCGACACGCCGCAGGGCGCGGGCGGGCGGGCATACGATCAGAGGGTCGCTGATCTTCCCGAAAGGAAGCACCATGCCCGTGCAGAAGCAGTCCAAGGTCGCGATCGTGGGGGCCGGCAGCGTCGGCACGTCGCTCGCGTACGCATGTCTCATCCGCGGCGTCGCCCGCGAGATCACCCTCTACGACATCGACACGAAGAAGGTCGAAGCCGAGGTACTCGACCTCGCGCACGGCACGCAGTTCACGGGTTCGAGCGTCATGACGGGCTCGAGCGACATCACGACCGTCGCGGGCGCGGACGTCGTCATCATTACCGCGGGAGCCAAGCAGAAGCCAGGCCAGACTCGCCTCGACCTCGTCGGCGTGAACGTCAGCATCCTCGAGTCGCTCATGCCCAGGCTCGTCGAGCTCGCGCCTGACGCCGTGTTTGTGCTCGTCACGAACCCGTGCGACGTGCTCACGGTGATCGCCCAGCGCATCTCCGGCCTCCCGCCGGGCCGCGTCATCTCCTCCGGCACGGTGCTCGACACCTCCCGCCTCCGCTGGATCATCGCCAAGCTCGCCGGCGGCCTCGCCCCAACGAGCGTGCACGCCACCATCGTCGGCGAACACGGCGACAGCGAGTTCGCGCTCTGGTCCCAAGCCACGATCGGCCCTATCCCGATCCTCGACTGGGAGCGCGACGGCGAGCGCCCCTTCACCGAGGAGACCCTCGAGAGCATCACCCACGACGTGCGCACAGCCGCGTACAAGGTCATCGAGGGCAAGGGCGCCACGAACTACGCGATCGGCCTGTCCGGGGCGCGCATCGCCGAGGCGATCATCAACGACGAGCACGCCATCATGCCCGTCTCCACACTCCTCCAGGGGCAGTGGGGCATCGACGACGTCGCAATCTCGACACCCGTGATCGTGAGCGCCAAGGGCGTCGAGCGCATCCTCGACACCCCAATGTCTCCGAGCGAGCTCGAGAAGTTCCTTGCCTCCGCCGAGGAGATCCGCTCAACCGTCCGCTCCGTTAGCTAACCGGTCAGACACCTCCAGCTCGCGCCTCCCTCGCCGCCCGGCCGGGCACATCCACTCTTCCGGACTGGACCGCGCCGCGCCGGGCCGGGCGCGGCTTAGATAAGCGGATGCGCTCCATCGTCCGACTGCCACGACGCGCCACGCAACTCGTCGTGGGCATCCTCCTCTACGGCCTCGCCATCGCCATGATCGTGAGGGGCGAGCTCGGCGTCTCCCCGTGGGACGTGCTGACGCTCGGCATCCAGGTGCAGTCGGGCCTGCCGTTCGGGCTCATCACGGTACTCATCAGCGTCGTCGTTCTGCTGATCTGGATCCCCCTGCGGCAACGACCCGGCTTCGGCACGCTCTTTAACGCCCTCTTTGTTGGCCCGTGCGCCGACCTGGGTCTGTGGCTCATTCCCGAGGGCCTCGACCTGTGGTGGCGCATCCTGCTGCTCGCCGGGGGCATCCTGACGCTCGGCCTCGCGACCGGGCTCTACATCGGCGCGCTCTTCGGGCCCGGCCCCCGCGACGGCCTCATGACGGGCCTCCACCGCGTGACCGGCTGGCGCATCTGGATCGTGCGCACGAGCCTGGAAGTCGTCGTGCTCGCCATCGGCTGGATGCTCGGCGGCGACGTCGGCATCGGCACCGTCGCGTTCGCGCTGCTCATCGGCCCCATCTGCGCGGTTGCGATCCGCTGGTTCACGGTCGACATCGGAGGCGCGGGCGAAGCCGAGACCCACTCGGAGCGCGAAGCACGAGGCAACGTCGAGCCGAGCGACCCCGAGACGCTGCCTGGCGACTCGCCCGCGAGCTGAGCACATCCGCTCGAACGGCGACCACTGAGCCTCGCGGAAGGCACTTCTCCCCACGTCACTTATGAACACAAGGTGAACTGGATGCGCGCGGGGTCCTACTCTTGCTCGGTACAGATCCCGAGGCGCCCGCCGCGCTCCTCCCCCTCACGTGCTGATTCTTCAGCGAGCACGCGGCACCCGGGGTCCCCTTCACCAGGAGAAACGTGATCCATGACGTCCCCAAGCGCTGACGGCCAGATTCCAGAGGGCGCGCCGGCGCCCCATACCGAGGCTGTCTTCACCGAGAAGGGCCGCGATCTGAGCGAACGCGGCCACCAGCCAGGCCGCGGTCCGGCCGTCGAGCAGGGCGAGGCCCTCGCCAACACGCTCAAGCCGCGACACCTGTCGATGATCGCCCTCGGCGGCGTCATCGGCGCCGGCCTGCTCGTCGCCTCGAGCACCGCGATCCTCGCGGCAGGCCCAGCCGTCATCCTCGCCTACGCCCTCGCCGGGGTCGTCGTCGTGCTTGTCATGCGGATGCTCGGCGAGATGGCCTCCATCTCACCAGAGACGGGCTCGTTCTCGGCGTTCGCAACGCGCTTCATCGGCCCGTGGGCCGGCCTGTCCATCGGCTGGCTCTACTGGTGGTTCTGGGTCGTGGTCGTCGGCATCGAGGCCACCGCGGCCGCCGTCATCATCAGCGGCTGGCTGCCGGAGGTCCCCCAGTGGATCCCCGCGCTTGTCATCACGCTCGTCTTCCTCATCGCGAACCTCATCAGCGTGAAGTCGTTCGGCGAGTTCGAGTTCTGGTTCGCGTCGATCAAGATCGTCTCGATCATCATCTTCATCATCGTCGGCGCCCTCCTCATCGCTCACGTCATCCCGAACAACACGGCTACGTTCGGCAACCTCGCCCCGGCTGACGGCGGCTTCGCTCCGTTCGGCGTCGCGGGCATCCTCGCGGCCCTCCTGCCCGTCATCTTCTCGATGTTCGGCGCCGAGGTCGCGACCATCGCGGCGGGCGAGTCCGAGCAGCCGGCGCAGGCCGTGCGCAAGGCCGTCAACTCGGTCGTGTGGCGCATCCTGCTCTTCTACATCGGCTCGATCCTCGTGGTGCTCATCGTCCTGCCCTGGGACCAGATCACGGCAGGCGTGAGCCCGTTCGTCACGATGCTCAACGCCGCGGGCATCGGCTGGGCGGCCCTCGCGATGGACATCATTGTGCTCTCCGCCCTGCTCTCGACCCTCAACGCGTCGCTCTACACGGCCTCCCGCATGGCCTTCTCGCTGTCGCGCCGCGGCGAAGCGCCCAAGGCATTCCGGAAGGTCTCGAAGCGTGGCACCCCGTACGTCGCGATCCTCGCATCCGCCGTCGTCGGTCTGCTCTCGGTTGTGCTCAACTACACGACCCCCGAGTACGTCTTCTCGTTCCTCGTGAACTCGACCGGCGCCGTCGCGATCTTCGTGTGGATCGTCATCGCCGTCTCCCAGCTGCGCTCGCGCCGCATCCTCGCGGAAGACGCCGTCGCAGCAGGCAAGGACTCGAACGAGATCACCAAGGGGGCCATCCGCATGTGGGGCTTCCCGTGGCTCACCTGGGTGGTCATCGTCGCGCTGTCCGCGCTGCTCATCTACATGTTCTTCGCGGGCGAGACGCGCCTCATCGAGGTCACGACGAGCTTCGTCATCGCGGGCATCTCGATCGTCGCGGGCGTCTACGTGCAGCGCAAGCAGAAGCGCGAGCGCGCCGCGGCGGCGGTTGCGGGTTCGGGTTCGGGCTCGGGCTCGGGTTCGGGTTCGGGCTCGGCTTCAGCGACGGCGCCGAAGTAGTTTCCTCACCACCCCACGGTTTCGGGATGGGTTCCACGCTTCGGGATGGGTTGCAAGCCATCCCGAAGTGAGAAACCCATCCCGAGTCGACGCGGTAGCGGGCGCGAGCGGTAGCGGGCGCGGGCGGAGGCGGGCTCGGGCTACGCTCCGGCAGCCGATGGCAGGTCGTCGTCTGCGGCGAGGAAGCTCCCCGTGACTCGCACGGTGGCCGCCGCGACGGTCATGGCGCGCTGCAGGATGCGCCGCGCATCCGCCCCCTCCCGGGGTACGCCGCCCTGGGCGATGGAGGCGACCGCTGTCGCGAACACTGCGTCGCCAGCTCCCATCGTGTCGACGATGTCGCCGGGCAGGTCCACGATGGGCTCGGCGACGTCGATGCCCGCGCGGTTGACCCAGCGACCGCCCCGGTTGCCTTCCGTCGCGAGCACGTGCGTCGCGCCGAGGTCGAGCATGTCGCTCGTCGCCTCGTCGAGGGGCGCCTCGAACAGCAGGTCGGCGTCGTTGTCGGAAAGGTGCGTGAAGAGGGCGCTGGAGACGTGCCGCTCGAAGTTGTCGACAAACGCCACCGGGTCCTCGACGAGGCCGAGTCGCGGGTTCGGGTCGAGGAGCAGCCGCTCTTGCGGCCGGATGACCGCCTCGAGCAGGCGCCTGTGCTGCTTCTTGTCGTCGAACGCGAAGCCGGAGATGGCAACAAACGGGGCGGCGCGGATGAGCGCCACCTGCTCGTCGTCGAAGCGGATGCGCCGAGCGCGAGCCGCATCGTCGAACGTGTAGAGGGGCTCGCCGTCCGCCGGTTCGCCGATGGCCCGCCCTGTTCCGGCGAGCGACACCGACGGTGCGAAGCGGATGCCGTGCTTGCGTAGGTGGGCACGAATGCGCACGCCGTCCGGGTCGTCTCCGATGCTCGCGATGAGGGCAACGGGCACGCCGAGTCGAGCGAGCGCCATGGTGACGTTGAGGGCCGAACCGCTCACGTAGCTGCGGCTCGTGAGGCCGCCGCGGGCCTCCGTCTCCTGCAGCTCCGTGACGATGGCGTCGCCGATGACGACGACGGGCGCGTCGGGAGTCGGGCGTGCTTTCGCTGTGGGTTTGCTGCTCATGTCCCTGATTGTGCCTTGCATGGATGGACCCTGACTGTCTGTTCGAAGTGCGCGCTTATCCTCGTTGCATGTCCACTCCTGCTACCAGCCGAGAAGCCGCGCATGTGCTGCTCGACGCCGTCTCCGCCACGGAGGTCTCCCCCGACGCCGCGGCGCTCGCGTACGAGCGTCTCGTCGAGGTCGGGGCGTTTGTCGTGAAGGTCGAGCAGGGGCAGGGACTCGACGCCGACCTCGACCCGGACGCCGAGCAGCCGGCCGATGGTGGGCCAAACCAGGTCAAGGTCAACATCGAACTCTCGAACCTGCTGCACGCCAACTACATGACCCTCGACTGGCTCATCGAGGAGCTCGCGCACGCTCGCAACACGACGCGGGACGACATCATCATCGCCCTCCGCGAGCACCTCGACAGCGTCGCGGCGAAGTAGCGTCTACCCGGTCCGACGGCGCAGGGTGAGCGAGCCGAGGATCAGCGCGCCGACAGCGAAGGCGAAGATGACGAGGATGGGCGCCCAGAGGTCCCAGCCGGTCTCACCGGCGGTGACCCCGTTGATGGCGTCGATGCCGTAGCTGAGCGGCAGCCAGTCGGAGATCGTCTGCAACGCATCTGGCATCTTCTCGCGCGGCATGAGGATACCTCCGAGCAGGATCTGCGGGATCACGAGGACGGGCATGAACTGCACCGCCTGGAACTCGGTGCGGGCGAACGCACTCGCGAGGAGCCCAAGGGCCGTACCGAGGAGCGCGTCCGCGACCGCCACGAGGCCCAGCTGCCACAGCGGACCTTCGACGCTCAGGCCGCAGACGACCACCGCGAACGCGACGGTCACGACGGCCTGAACCACCGCGGCAACGGCGAATGCGAGCGCGTAGCCGACGATGAAGTCGCCCTTCGCGAGGGGAGTTGTCATGAGCCGCTCGAGCGTGCCCGAGCGGCGCTCCCTCAGCGTTGTGATGCTCGTGATGAGGAACATGATGATGAACGGGAACAGCGCCAGGATCGCTGGGCCCAGCTGCTGGAAGACGCCGTCCTGCTCGGAGAAGAGCCACGAGAAGAGGCCGACGAGGAGGCTCGGGGCGACGACCATGAGGACGATCGAGCGCGGGTCGTGCCGGATCTGGCTGAGCACGCGGCCGGCCGTCGCGAAGGTCCTGGTGGGGCTCATGACGCGTCCCCTTCGACCGGACCGGCGTGACGCCCGGTACTCTCGCCCCGCTCGATGAGGGCAAGGAACGCGGCATCGGCATCGTGGGTCCCGGTCTCCCGGAGCAGCTCCGGCGGGGTTGTGTCGGCGATGAGTTGACCGTCTCGCATGAGGATGAGGCGGTCGCAGCGCATGGCTTCGTCCATGACGTGGCTGCTGACGAAGAGCGTCGCGCCGCCATCGGCAAGCGACCGGAAGAGCGACCAGAGGTCCTCGCGCAGCACCGGGTCGAGGCCAACGGTCGGTTCGTCGAGGACCAGCACCTCCGGGTCGCCGAGCATCGCGACTGCGAGCGAGACGCGGTTCTTCTGACCGCCGCTCAGCGACTCGACCTTCTGCTTCGCCTGCGCGGCCAGGCCGACGCGGTTCATGATCGCATCCACTTTTGTCCGCCCGCTGCCGAGCACGCTCGAAAAGCAGGCGAGGTTCTGCGCGACGGTGAGGTCGTCGTAGACGGATGCGGACTGGGTCGCGTAGGCGACTCTCGAGCGGAGCCGCTTGGAACCGGCCGGCTGCCCAAGCACGGACACCGATCCGCCTGCTATCTTCTGGACTCCCACGATGGCGCGCATGAGCGTCGTCTTCCCGCAGCCAGACGGCCCGAGAAGCCCGGTGATCTGCCCGCGCGGGATCGACAGCTCGACCGTCGATACCGGATGCCCGTGCCCACGAGCATCCACGACCGCCCGCTCCTCATCTTCTCGGCAGTGGTCACCGTGCTGCTGTTGCCGCTGCTCGTCTCCGGCATCGAGGTGGCGATCCCCGCAGGGATCGCGGCGGTGTTGCTGCTCGTCGCCTTCGCGGTGCGCCGCCGCGAGTCCCTGCGCTTCAGCCTCGTGCCGTGGCAGGCGCTCGGTATCGCCGGGTCCCTGTTCGTCCTGGTTGAGGCCGCCCACGCGCACGGGCTGAGCGAGTTGCTCGCCTCGGTCTCGGGGCGCGGCAACGACCCGTTGAGCCTCCTGCAGCTCGCCGCGCTCGGCGCCGCGAGCGCCAACGGTGTCAACAATCTGCCCGCCTAGCTCGCGCTCGAACCCGTCGCCGACAGCCCCGCCCGCCTCGTGGCGCTGCTCATCGGCGTCAACCTCGGCCCGCTTGTCACCCCGTGGGCGTCGCTCGCAACGCTGCTCTGGCACGAGCGGCTCGTGGCGCTCGGCGTCACGATCTCCTGGCTGCGCTTCGTACTGCTCGGGATGGTCGGGGTCGCGATCATCGTGCCCCTCGCGACGCTGGCCCTCGCCGCGACCGCGTGACCCCTACTACTTCTTGCTCGCCATGTCGTCGAAGGCAGCCTGAAGCGCGATCGCGAAGCCCACGCCGATGCAGACACCCATGATGAGGAACGCGATCGTGAACCCGGCGCTCATCGAAAGGATGACCGAAATCACGACCCCGATGGCCACCCCGATCGCGATGCCGAGCGCCCACGGCACAAGCCGGGGCCGGTAGCTGCTCACGGGGTCTTCGCCTTGCTTCGGTGCGGTCACGGTCGTCTCCGGTCCTCGTCGAAAGCTGTGGGCCAATTCTGGCGGGGCCCCGGCCGCAGACGAGCTCGGGAGGCGAACGATCAGGTTCTCTGGGGGCGATGCACAGGGGTGCGGGACGGCCAGCGCCCGAGCAGCAGGATGGCCGCGCTCAACAGCGCGGTACCGATGGCCGCCAGGGTCAGGTCCATGAAGAACTGGAGCACGAGGAACGACGGCACAAACGCGCAGATCACGGCGAGCGCGACAACCCAAGCTGGCGGGGTGCTGCCCACCTCGCGCGGCGTCTCCCACCGCCCCACGAGGAACGACAGCCCATAGACCACACCGAGCACGACGAGGAAATACGGGATGCGGCTCCACCACCACGCCGCGGACCCGGGCTCGGGCGCCGCGCCCGGGATCAGCAGCGCCACGGCGGAGACGAGCAGGATGACGGGCAGGTGCCAGAGGTAGATCGTCATGAGTCGCGAGCCCACGAGGAACACGACCGCGCGCGCTCCCGTCGTCTCCATGAGCCGCGCCAGCGCGGGCTTCAGGAGGCGAAGGATGCAGGCCTGCGCGACGGCGAGGACCACAAGCGGGAGCGTCGCCGGGTTGAGGTTGAAGAGCATGTCCGGCGAGTAGGGCCCGAGCGTCGTGAGCGGCACGAGCGCCGCGTAAGCGAGCGCCGCGATGCCGACGAGCGTGAGCGGGCGGCGGCGGTCGAGCCAGCCGTCTGCGTACCAGAAGCCCAGCTGCTGCACGAGGACCCACACGAAGAAGAGGTTGAGGAGCCCAATCTCGGTTATCCCGGTGGCGAAGCGAACCGCATCGACGAGGACCACCCCAGCCAGCAGCACCAGAAGCGTTGCGCGGGGCGTCCGAGCGTGCCAGCCGGCCATCCACGGCACCACGGCCTGGCAGAGCGTGTAGGCGGCGAGGAACCACAGGGGCGTGGCCGCGCCGGACGCGGCCATGTCGACAAGGGCCGGGTCGAGACCCGCGAGCGTCGCCCCGCCGATGGCCACAAGGTAGAAGGCGTAGAGGGGCAGCGCCGGCTGCGCGAGCCGCAGCACCCGCGAGCGCACGTAGTCGCTCGGCGTCGAGCCGCGGCGAACCGCGCTGCGCCACGCCGTGATCGATGCGAACCCACCGACGACGAAGAAGAGCGGCATGATCTGGCCGGCCCACGTGGCGAGCGCAAACCAGGGCTGCGCCTCGAGCGGCCGCGTCACGACCAGCTGCCCCGACGCATCCACCCCGATCGCGACCATGAGGAGGTGGATGACAACCACGAGCAGCACGCAGAACACCCGCGCGAGATCGAGGGTCAGGTCACGCTTCGACAGGTCGATGGCGACTGACCGCTGCTTCGTCTCGCCCACGTCGTCGCCCTTCCCTGGTGTTGCTGAATCCAGAACCTACCGCCAACCACCCCAATCTGGATCGACTTGTGGGTGTTCGTCGCGCTGCTCCGGTAGTTTCGGCGCATGCAGAAGACCAGGTGGGCGATCCTCGGGCCGGGCGCGATCGCGGAGTCGTTCGCGAAGTGGCTGCCAAGCTCCGAACATGGCGAGCTACGGGCCATTGCGAGCCGGGACCCCGAGCGGGCAGCCGTGTTCGCTGCCCGCTACGGCGCGGAGATCTCCGGCACGTACGCCGAGATCCTGGCCCGCGACGACGTCGACGCCGTCTACGTCGCGACCGTGCACACCACGCACGCTGAGCTCGCGATCGCGGCGCTCGAGGCGGGCAAGGCCGTGCTCTGCGAGAAGCCGCTCGCGCCGAGTGCCGCCGAGACAGAGCGAGTACTCGCCGCCGCGGAGCGGGCGGGACTTCCGGTCGTCGAGGCCTACAAGCACCGCTTCAGCCCGTTCGCACGGGCCGTCGACAGACGGCTGGAGGCGAGTCAGCCGGCCACCCCGCTCAAGGTGCGAACGCAGTTCGGCTTCACCGCCGGCAGCGCTGACGGTCGCCTCTTCGACCCTGAGCTCGCAGGCGGGGCGATCTTCGACGTCGGCGGCTACCCCGTCTCCTTCGCTGTCGCCGCCGCGGCATCAGCTGGAATCGCGCTCGAACACCTGAACCTCACGCAAGCGCACGGACGCGTCGAGGCGGGCGTCGACGTCTACTCCTCGGCCCAACTCGAGGCCGAGGGGTTCACCGCCTACGTCGACTGCTCGATCGACACCCAGCTGTCGAAGCGGGCCGACATCGTCGGCGAGGGCGGCTGGATCACACTCGAGAGCGCCTACGGCGACCGCGACCTCTCGCCGCAGACCCTCGACCACTTCCACGACGGGCAACGAGACACGATCGAGGTGGACCAGGTACACCCGTTCGCGGAGGAAGCGGATGCGCTCTCTCGCGCGCTCAGGGACGGGCGGCTCGAGTCGAGCGCAATGCCCTGGGAGCAGACCCGCACGGTCGCGCGCCTGCTCGACGCCTGGCACGCGACCGTGCTCGCGGGAGCCAACTAGCCGGGTCCGATACTCCCCAGCCGCGCCCCACCAGCTCCTCAGGCGCCGAGGTCGAGCTCGATCCCGACGCCGCGCGAGCGCGCCTCGCGCACGAGGAGGTCTGCGATCGCCAGGTCCTGGGCGCCGATCCCCACGGAGTCGAACAGGGTGATCTGCTGCGGGCTCGTGCGGCCAGGTCGCACCCCGGCCAGCACCTCGCCGAGCGTGCCCACGACGTCGTCCAGGCTGAGCGCGCCCTCGGCCACCGCGAGCATGAGGTCGCCCGACTTCGAGCGCGCCGTCGCCTGGTCGTCGACCCAGACGGACGAGCGCGACATCGTGAGCGCATCCACCTCGCGCTCGTCGGCCCGCGGCCTGGCCCCGACCACGTTGAGGTGCTGACCAGGGCGCAGCCACTCGCCACGCACGATCGGGCTGACCGACGGGGTGAGCGTGCAGATCGTGTCCGCCCGCTCGAAGACGCTCTCGCAGGAGTCGACGACGTCGATGCCGCCCGACCACTCGAGTGAGTCGGCGAGCGCGGCGGCCCGCTCGCGAGTGCGCGACCAGATGACGAGTCGATCCCAGTCGCGCACGCCGCGAAGCGCCTCGACGTGCTCTCGAGCGAGCCCACCGGCGCCCACGAGGCCGAGCACGCGGCTGTCCTCACGGGCAAGCGCACGCGTGGCCACGGCACTCGCCGCGGCCGTGCGCACGCGAGTCGGCACGCCGCCGTGCAGGAGCGCGACCGGCGACCCGAGCTCTCGGTCGAGCACCGTGATCATCGAACGCTGCGTCGGCAGCCCCCGCGCGGCGTTGTCTGGAACATCGGCGAGCAGCTTCACGGCCGCGGTTCCCGTGGCCTCCGAGAGCGCCGACATGAGCACGTAGCGGCCAGTGCCCGCATCCGTCTTCATGGACGTGGGCGGCGGCTGGTCGGCGGCGCCGCGAGCGATCTCCACGAAGATCTCCGCCACCGCGCGCTCGGTCGCCGAGCGGTCGACCAGCGCCTCGAGCTGCGAGGCGGTGAGCACGATCACGAGGTAGCCACGAGTTCGAGCGCGTCCGCCACGACAGCCCCGCCGAAGAGCACGGTGCGGTCCGGGAGGCGGTCCATGACCGCACTCGTCACGGTCTCCCCCGCGACGAGCTGCAGGTCGGCGCGGTCGCCGATGACGACCCCTGGGCGGTCGAGCGCGCCCCGCAGCGCGGGCGCGGTGCCGAGCACGGAGCGGCCGCCGACCGTGGCGATGGCCATGCAGTGTTCGATGTCCTCGTCGCGCCGGAACCCGTTGGTGAAGGCAAGCTGCCAGGTGCGATCGAGCATGTCGGCGTTGCCGTACGGGGACCAGTAGTCGCGCTGGCCGTCCTCGCCGAGGCCGACACGGATGCCGTGCTCGGCCAACAGCAGCGTGGGCAGCGGCTTGGCCGGCGCGATGGTCGCCCAGGCGACGTCGAGCTCGGCGAACTGCTCCACGAGTGGAACAAGCTGTTCGCGCGGCAGCTCCGCGAACCCGTAGCCGTGCGAGATCGTCACCCTGCCGGTCATGCCGAGCGCACGGGTGCGCTCGACGATGAGCTCGGCGGAGAAGCGGGCGAGCTGGTCGGGCTCGTGCAGGTGGATGTCGATGGGCGCGTCGAACTTCTCGGCGAGCCCGAAGACGAGGTCGAGGTGCCTCGCCGGGTCGCGGTCGAGCTGGCACGGATCGACGCCGCCGAGCTCGATGGTGCCCTCGGCCGCTGGCTGCACGCCAAGCACGGCCTTGGCCAGCGACGACTTGCCGCATCCCGATTCGCCGACGACGGCGACGGTCTCGCCAGCTGCGATGCGCAGGGAGACCCCGTCAACGGCCCGCACCGACTTGCGACGGCCGTGCCCGTGGTACTCGACCACGATCCGATCGGCGACCAGAGCATCCGGTTCGCCCTCGAACACCGGCCGCGCCACGCGCTCGCTCTCAGCCGGGACGGCCGCCATGAGGCGCTTCGTGTAGTCCTCGGCGGGGTGGTCGAGCACTGCCCGCGTCTCGCCGGTCTCGACGACGCGGCCGTGCTGCATGACGGCGAGCCGGTCGCTGTTCTCGGCGACGAGGCCCAAGTCGTGGGTGATCAGGACAAGCGCAGACCCAGTGCGCTCGCGCACCTCGGCGAGCAGGTCCATGACCTGCGCCTGCACGGTCACGTCCAGGGCGGTCGTTGGCTCGTCGGCGATCAAGAGGAGCGGGTCGTGGGCGATGGCCATCGCGATCATTGCCCGCTGCCGCATGCCGCCCGACCACTGGTGGAGGCGGGTGGCCGCGCGCTCGACCGCATCCCGGACGCCGACGGCGGTCAACAGCTCGACGGCTCGCTCGCGGGCCGCTCTGCGGCTCATGGGCTGGTGCACGCGCACGGCGGCGGCCACCAGATCATCACGGGCGAGCTCGCGATGGGGTCGAAGCTCAACGAGCGCGAGATCGCGGAACGACTCGAGGTTTCTCGCATCCCAGTGAGGGAAGCGCTGCCGATCCTGGAATCGGAGGGGTTCATCACCTCCCAGCCGCGTCGTGGCGCGGTTGTCCACGTGCTCACCGTGACCGACGCCACCGAGGTCTTCGACCTGCGGCGCCAGCTCGAGCCGATGGCCTCAGCCTTCGCAGCGAGGCGAGCGAGCGCCGGAGCAGACGTCACCCCCATGCTGGCCGCCCTGCGCTCGGCACACGGCGCATCAACCCCCGATGCCCCATCGGACGCCCCACCCTCGACACGCAACTCCGACCTGCACGAAGAGATCATCGCCCTGGCAGACCACGCCCTGCTGCGCCGCGTCACGAAGCTCATGAGCGGCCGCGTGCGCTGGCTCTTCCGCCTAACCCCCCAGCGCGACACCGCAGCGATGTGGATCGAGCACCGCGACATCGTCGACGCGATCGTCGCGGGCCAGGCCGACGTGGCAGAACTGCTGAACGCGGCGCACGTGGAGCGCGGCCGCATCGAATCCATGCCGCTCCTTGAAGCTCAGCTGCCGCGCGAGGCGCCCGCAGTGAAGGCACGGCGCCGACGGGCTACCTCCCCTCAGTAGCCCCAACCTCGACGCCGGACTCGCTGGCCGACCCGGCGCGAGCATCCACCCCCGACGCAGCGCGTGCCGCCGCGGTGAACGCGGGGCTCACCCGCTCCCAGCCGTCGAGGTAGCCACCCACCATCGCGGCGTCGCGCAGCAGGACCAACTGGGCAGCGGCCGCCTGCGGCTCCGGATGCTGCGCGCCCTCGAGCATGGCCTGCAGCTCACCCCTGAACCACTCGCGGTGCCGAGCGACGGAGACGCGCACGCCACTGTCGCTCGCGGGGTACTCGGCCGCCGCGTTGATGAACGGGCAGCCCCTCGTGTGGTGGCGAGCGACATCCTCGGCGAGGCCGCCAATGACGAGCTCGATGAGCTGCTCCGGGCCCTGCGCCATCGCTTCCGCGCCCTCGAGCGCTTCGCGAATGCGCGCGTCTTCGACCCCGAGGTAGGCCTCGACGAGGTCTTCCTTGCTCGGGAAGTGCCGGTAGAACGTGGCCCGGGTCACGCCGGCCTCGCTCACGATGCGGTCGACCCCAACCGCGTGAATCCCCTCCCCGTAGAAGAGGGCGGATGCCGTCGCCAGAAGTCGCTCTCGGGCAGCGGATGCGCCGCCTGCGGTTGTTCGCTTGGCCATGTGTCCAATAGTAGAACGATCTTTCTCTTTTCGCTTGACAAGTTCTGAATCTCCGAAGTATGGTTCCAGCAAGATAGAACGATCGTTCTACTCAACACAGCCAGACACAGACCCCAGAACCACCCAGACGCACCACAGAGATCAAGATGAACAGCAACGACCAGCACAAGACCCCCATCGTCCTCATCCACGGGCTCTGGATGACCCCCACCAGCTGGAACACGTGGGCCGAGCACTTCCGGGCCCGCGGCCACGAAGTGATCGTGCCCGGCTGGCCCGGGATCGATGACCGCAGCGTCGGCGACATCCGCCGCAACCCCGCGGCCCTCAAGGGGGTCGGCCTCGCGCAGATCGCCGACCACTACGAGCGCATCATCCGCGCCCTTCCGGAGAAGCCGATCATCATGGGCCACTCCTTCGGCGGACTCCTCACGCAGATGCTCGCCGACCGCAACCTCGGCGTTGCCTACGTCGGCGTCACCCCCGGCCAGCCCGCCGGCATCACGACGCTGCCCTTCTCCACCGTGCGCTCCGGCTTCCCCGTCCTCCGCAATCCGTTCAACAAGAACGGGGCGTCCCCCATCTCGAAGGCGCACTTCCACTACACGTTTGGCAACGACCTCAGCCGCGCCGAGTCGGACAAGCTCTGGGAGGAGTTCGCCGTCAACTCAGTGAACAGGGTCTTCTTCGAAGGAGTCGCCGCGGCCTTCAACGAGGAGGGCGGCGCAAGCCACGTCGACTACGCCCGGAGCGACCGGGCACCCCTGCTCGTCATCACGGGCGAGATCGACCACGTTGTGCCACCCGTCATCGGGCGGGCGATCGTCAAGAAGTACACGCAGACGGGCAGCCCCGCGACGGTCGAGTACCGCGAGTTCGCGAGACGCACGCACCGCATCGTCAGCCAGACCGGATGGGAAGAGGTCGCCGAGTACGCGCTCACCTGGGCCACCACCCACGCCGAGGTGCCGACGAGCAACTGAGCGCAGCACCGCGCCCAAGATTGCGGCAGATAGAGCAATGACGCGAGACATCTTGTGGATGTCTCGCGTCATTGTGTTCGTGGCGAGTGAGGGATTCGAACCCCCGAATGCTGAGCAGTCTGATTTACAGTCAGATCCCTTTGGCCGCTTGGGTAACTCGCCAGTGCACAGCGCGAAGCGCAAACGTGCAGGCTAGAGACTACCGACTTCCACCCGGTTTGTCGAAACGACCCGGGACTTGGCTCCGCTCGAGAGAATGTCGGCGGTCCTCGCTACCATGGTTGACATGGCAGATTCCTCGTTTGACGTCGTTAACAAGGTCGACAAGATGGAGGCGGACAACGCCGTCAACCAAGCGCAGAAGGAGCTCGAGACGCGCTACGACTTCAAGGGCGTTGGCGCCTCGGTCGATTGGTCTGGCGAAAAGCTCCTCCTCAAGGCTTCCAGCGAAGAGCGCGTGAAGGCGGTGCTCGATGTCCTGCAGACCAAGTTCATCAAGCGCGGCTTCTCACTGAAGACGCTCGACGTGGGCGAGCCGTACGCCTCCGGCAAGGAGTACCGCATCGAGGCCTCCCTCAAGGAGGGCATCGACCAGCCGAGCGCGAAGAAGCTCACGAAGCTCATCCGCGACGAGGGCCCCAAGACCGTGAAGGCGCAGATCCAGGGAGACGAACTCCGCGTCTCCTCCAAGAGCCGCGACGACCTGCAGGCGACCATGGCCCTGCTCAAGAGCGCCGACGTCGAGGTCGACCTGCAGTTCGTCAACCGCCGCTAGTGCCCCCGGGGGTCGCGCGAACCGGGTACGACCCGAGCGCCGCCGCTGGCGCCCTCATGCCCTGGTACCCGGAGCTCGGGCTCACCGGGTTCTGGCTCGCGGCCGTCGCGACCTTCTACGTGCTCATCGTCGTGACGGCGCTGGTTGTCATCCCCCGCAACCGGCGCCCCACGACGGCCCTCGCGTGGATCATCACGATCATCCTCATCCCGTACCTCGGCGTCATCCTGTTCTTCCTGTTCGGCACCAACCAGCTGCCGACCCGCAGGCGACGCATGCAGGCCCAGGTCGACGGCATCATCCGCGACGCCACCGACCAGATCGCGCCCGCCGATCGCGTCATCACGAGCCCGTCCTGGTTCGAGCAGGTCACGAAGCTCGGCGAGCACCTCACCGCGATCCCGCTCGCCGACGGCAACCGGCTCGAGCTGCACGGCACCTACAACCGCGCCATTCGGCGCATGGCCAACGAGATCGACGAGGCCGAGAGCTACGTCAACGTGCTCTTCTACGCCATGAGCCACGACGACGCCACCGCCCCATTCTTCGACGCCCTCGAGCGCGCCGTGCAGCGCGGCGTGACCGTGCGCGTCCTCTTCGACCACATCGGGTCGATGCGGTACCGCGGCTACAAGAAGATGAAGCACCACCTCACCGAGATCGGCGCCGACTGGCATCGCATGTTGTCGCTGTACCCGTGGGAGGGCGGCCTGCAGCGCGTCGACCTCCGCAACCACCGCAAGCTACTTGTCGTCGACGGCCGAGTCGCGTACCTCGGCTCGCAGAACCTCATCTCGCGCGACTACCACCGCGGACCCAAGCCCGGCAGCGACTCCCTCAAGTGGAAAGACCTCATGCTCCGCATGGAAGGCCCCATGGTCACCGGCGTCAACGCGGTCTTCATCTCCGACTGGTACGCGGAAACCGAAGAGCTGCTGACGGGCGTCTTCGAGGACGACCCGGTCACGCCAGAACCCGACGAGGCAGAAGCGGACGTCGAGGCCGGCGACCAGCACGACGTGTTCCCGTGCCAGCTCGTGCCGAGCGGGCCGGGCTACGAGAACGAGAACAACCTGCGCCTCTTCAACCAGCTCCTCTACGCGGCCCGAGAGCGCATCGTCATCGTCAGCCCCTACTTCGTGCCAGACGACTCGCTCATGTACGCCATCACGACGGCGGTGCAGCGAGGAGTCAGCGTCGAGCTCTTCGTGGGCGAGATCGCCGACCAGTTCTTCGTCTTCCACGCCCAGCGCTCGTACTACGAGGCGCTCCTGCGAGCGGGCGTCAAGATCATGCTCTACCGCCGCCCCTACATCCTCCACTCGAAGCACATCACCTTCGACGACTCCGTCACACTCATCGGCTCGAGCAACATGGACATGCGCTCGTTCACCCTCAACGCCGAGCTCATGCTCATGGTGCACGGCGAGGAGTTCGTGAACCGGATGCGCGAGGTCGAGAACGGCTACAGGCAGCGCAGCTTCGAGCTCACCCTCGAGGAGTGGCGCCAGCGGCCAATCCTGACCCGCGCACTCGACAACGTCGCCCGCCTGACCAGCGTTATCCAGTGAATTCATGCGATCAACACTGAGCAGGCCAGCACCGATTGGCGCTGGCCTGCGTGACCCTGCTGCAGGGCTCCCAGCCCTAAGGGGTCTTCAGCCGACGGCGAGCTCCCCCAGTATCGCGCCGCGGTCAGAACGACCATTGCGACGCGGCTCAGCCGCCGGCTGAAGTCTTTGATTCGGACCGGTTCAGGCCCGAAATCCCTTCCGCTCTCTGTGCGTACTCCGAGCGTACGAGGTGAACGAGCGTTCCGCGATGGGGAGAACTCCCCACTTACTCAACCGCGACCAAAACCCCTATTCGCCACGCGAAATCCTCGTCATCTCATCGCGATCCACAACCTTGATTCGCTCACGACCATTCGCCGCACCGAGCGCGAGCTCATGGGCATCGAGTCGACGCCAGCCGGCGAGGTCCGTGAACTGCACCCCGCGCGATTCGAGCAGTTCCACGACGGATGCCTCGCTCGCGTCGGCCGGCGTCCACCAGTTGCCCTGGTCGGCGACGAGGTGCGTGACGGTCTCCAGCGCATCGGACTTCGTGTGACCGATGAGGCCGATGGGCCCGCGCTTGATCCACCCGGTCGCGTACATGCCGTTGACCTGCTGGTTGTCGTCGTCCCACACCTGCCCCTCGTGGTTCGGGATGACCCCGTGGTGCTCGTCGAAGGGCACGCCTGGCAGGGGCGAGCCGAAGTACCCGATAGCCCGGTAGACGGCCTGCACGGGATGCTCGACGAACTCACCGGTTCCGCGGACGCCACCCTCGGCGTCCGGCTCCGTGCGCTCGATCCGGATGGCGCGCACGCGCTCACCGTCCGGGCCCTCTTCCGTGAGCACTGCATCCGGCTTTGAGTAGAAGTGGAGGTGCAGGCGCCGCGAGGCCGTGAGCTCCCGCTCGCCGCGCCACTTGCCCATGATGCGACCGATGACCATGAGCTGCTTGTTGGTCTTCGCGAGTTCGGCGGCCGCCGGGTCGCGGTCGAAGTCGTCCTCGTAGACGATGACATCGACGTCTGGCACCTCGCCCAGCTCCCGCAGCTCGAGCGGCGTGAACTTGACCTGGGCGGGCCCCCGGCGCCCGAAGACGTGCACGTCGGTCACGGGGCTCGCTTCGAGACCTTCGACGACGTTCTGCGGCACCTCCGTCGACAGGAGATCCTTCGGGTGCTTCGCGAGCATGCGCGCGACATCCAGAGCGACGTTGCCGTTGCCGATGACAGCGATCTCACGCGCCTCAAGCGGCCACGTGCGCGGCACATCGGGGTGCCCGTCGTACCAGTTCACGAAGTCGGCAGCGCCGTAACTGCCCTGCGCGTCGATACCAGGGATGTCGAGGGAAGCATCCCGGATGGCCCCCGTCGAGAAGATCACCGCGTGGTAGTGCTGCTTCAAGTCGTCGAGCGTGATGTCTTTGCCGAACTCGACACCACCGAAGACGCGCATGACGCCGGACTCGAGCACCTCGCGCAGGGCGTTGATGATGCCCTTGATGCGGGGGTGGTCGGGAGCGACCCCGTAGCGCACCAGCCCGTAGGGGGCTGGCAGCTTATCGAACAGGTCGATGGAGAGATCGAACTGGCGCTCCATCTTCTGCAGGATGTCCGCAGCGTAGATTCCGGCTGGTCCTGCACCGACGATGGCAAGGCGGAGCGTGGTCACATGTCCTCCAAGACGGGTTCGGGGTGGAGGCGCGCTAGGTGTTGTCCTCCGGAAAGGAATCAGGGGGTGAGCTGTCCAAGCGGACGGCTCGGTCAGCGATCGCGGCTGACGACCTCCGCGGCGAACCGCTCGAGGGCGTTCTTCGCCGGGCCTGCCTTGAGCGGCCGAAGCGCCTCGACGGCGAGCGTCACCCAGTTCTGGGCCTCGTCGACGGTGAGCTGCGTCACGCGGTGCTCCCGGAGCTCGGTGATGATGCCAGAGATCTCTTCCTCGCTCGCGCGAGTCTCCTCCGGCTGCTCATTGACGCCGGCAACACGGGTACGGATGCGCTCCAGCAGGTCGCGGCTCGCCTCGTCGGTCGCGGCCTGACGCTCGAGGAGCAGAACAGGCAGGGTCTCGACGCCGGCACGCAGGTCGGTGCCCGCGAGCTTCCCCGTCGTGGCTGGGTTCTGCTGCAGGTCGATGACGTCGTCGGCGAGCTGGAAGGCGACACCGACACGCTCGCCGTACTCGGCAAGCGCCGCGACGACCGCTTCCGGCGCGTTCGAGATGATCGCGCCGAACTGGGCAGCGGCGGAGATGAGGGAGCCCGTTTTGTCTGCGAGAACACCGACGTAGTGGTCGATGCGGTCAGCATCCGGCGCCGGCCCCGTCGTCTCACGCATCTGACCGAGCACAAGTCGCTCGAAGATCGTCGCCTGCAGACGAACGGCGCGAAGGCCGAGCTCCGAGAAGAGCAGGCTCGAGCGCGCGAAGAGCAGGTCGCCGGCGAGGATCGCGATGGAGTTGCCCCACTGCAGGTGAGCGGCGGCGACGCCACGGCGCAGCTCAGCCTCGTCCATGACGTCGTCGTGGTACAGCGACGCGAGGTGAGTGAGCTCGACGGCCGCGGCGGCCGTGATGACGTCGTCCGAGCCCGGCGTCTCACCGAACTGCGATGCGAGCACGGTGAGCATGGGGCGCAGGCGCTTGCCGCCGGCGTTGAGCAGGTAACGGGCGGTCACGTCGGCGATCTCGTCGGCGTACTGCACCTCGGCGCGGAGACGAGTCTCGACCGCGGCCAATCCAGCGTCGAGACGCTCGCGCAGCACGTCGGACTTCGGACCGTCGAAGAGGTCGTCGGTTCCGCCAGGCACCACGGTGCTTCGCGCCTCACGGCGCTGTTCGGTCTTGGGGAGCTCCACGCTCATGTCTCCTGGTGGTTCAGGTGTCCCGCTCGAAGGGAAGCCTCCGGGCGAACTGGGTTGGGGGTTCAGGCCGGCGTCTTGCCGGTGGCTGCTGGTGCGCTTCTCCTTAGCTGGAGGAGCTGCCTGCCTCGGCAAGCGGGACGAATCCCTTGTGCAGCGCAACAACACCGGCGGAGAGGTTGCGGTACTTGACCCGCTCGAAGCCCGCCTCGCGCAGCCAAGACGCGAGTTCGCGCTGAGCCGGCCACGCGATGATCGACTCGTTCAGGTACGTGTAGGCCTCGGGGTCGCTGCTCACGAGCTTCACGATGCTGGGCATCGCGAGCTGCATGTAGGCGCGGTATCCCGTGCGGATGAGGGCCTGCGGAGGCGTCGAGAACTCGGCGATGACGAGGCGCCCGCCCGGCTTCGTGACGCGCAGCATCTCCTGGAGCGCGACCTTCGGCTGCTGCACGTTGCGCAGTCCGAAGCTCACGGTCGACGCGTCGAAGGTGTTGTCCTCGAAGGGGAGCTTCGTGGCGTCACCCTGCACGAACTCGATGTTCGGGTTCGCCCCGTGGATGCGCTTGCCCTCTTCGATCATGCCCGCGGAGAAGTCGAGGGCCGTGACCTTGGCGCCGGCGTCGGCGAGGACCTTGCTGACCGTTCCGGTGCCCGCGGCGACGTCGAGGATCTTCTCACCCGGCTGCGGGGCGATCGCGTGGCGCGTCTGCACGCGCCAACGCGGCGCGTTGCCCATGCTCAAGATGTCGTTCGTCTCGTCGTATTTCTTGGAAACACGGTCGAACATCGACGACACTTGCTCGGGTCGCTTGTTCAGGTCGGCTTTTGTCACCAGATCATCCTACGTTGCGGCGCACGTCTCGCCCTGGCCGCATTCAGGCGGACCGCAGGGGCGCCCCTTCCTCGCCGGGTTTAGGCTTGCGGTCGTGCCAGCTGCCAACACCCCCCGCCTGCGCGCACGGACGATCGAGGTGCCAGATCCGGGCGATCTCCTCCGTTTCGCGTCGTCGAGCTCTCCCCTCGTCTGGCTCCGTCAGGGCGACGGCCTCGTCGCGACGGGAAGTGCCTGGCGAGGTGAATTCGCGGGCGAGACGCGCATCCCAGACTCCGCGGCCGCGTGGCGAAGCGTCGTCGAGGCCGCCGAGATCAACGACGCCGTCGAGGCGACTGGCTCCGGCCTCGTCGCGTTCGGGGCGTTCGCCTTCGCGGCAGAGTCTGGGGCGCCCAGCGTCCTCGAGGTTCCACAGCTTGTCATCGGACGGCGTGGCTCTGTCGCCTTCGTGACGGCGATCACCGCGGACGGCTCCGAGCCGAAGCCCCGCCTACCCGAGGTTCAGGGATTCGGAGGCGTCGACGCGGCCGCGGTGCTCGAAGACGGCATCATGACGGCCGATGAGCACCGCCGTGCCATCGACCGAGCGCTCGACCTCATCCACACTGGCCACCTCTCGAAGGTCGTTCTGGCACGCGAGCAGCACGGGACCCTCCCCGCTGGCGCCGACCGCCGCCGCCTGATCGCACGACTCGCTGCCGCGTATCCCGAATGCTGGACCTACGCGGTGGACGGCCTCACGGGCACCAGCCCAGAGACGCTCGTTCGGGTCCTCGAGCGCCAGGTCTCCGCCCGCGTGCTCGCGGGAACCGCGCCTCGAGGCGGCGACGAGGAGGCCGACGCTCGCGCAGAGGCGCGGCTCCGCCACAGCGAGAAGAACCTCGCCGAGCATCGCTACGCCGTCGAGAGCGCCCTCGCTTCTCTCGAGACCCTCGACACGCACGACGATCCCGGCACGGGGCTCACGAGCAGCCGCATCCCCTTCACCCTCAAGCTGCCGAACCTCTGGCACCTGGCAAGCGATATCCGCGGCACCCTCCCCGCGGGCGTGACGGTGCTCGACCTCGTGGACGCACTGCACCCGACGGCAGCGGTCGGCGGCACCCCGACGGACGCGGCCCTCGACGCGATCCTCGCCCTCGAGCCATTCGACCGCCTGCGCTACGCGGGCCCCGTCGGCTGGGTTGGCGCGGGCGGGGACGGCGAGTGGGCCGTCGCGCTCCGCGGAGCGGAGATCAACTCGAGCGGCACGATCACGGCCTTTGCGGGTGGCGGCATCGTCGCCTCCTCCGACGCGTCCGACGAGTACCGCGAGACGCAGCTGAAGTTCCGCCCGATCGTGGAGGCGCTCCGCGGTGACTGAAGCCAGCAACGCCAACAGTAACGAAGCGCTCGGACGCACCGAGCTCCCCGGAATCGACCGTGCGGCCGCGGCCGCACTGTGGGAGGACTACCGCGCGGCCTTCCCGGGGGCCTTCGCAGCGGCACCCGAGTACACGGCCGAGTTCTTCGGCGACAGCGTCGAGCTTGCTGACGAACTGCTTGCGCTTGTTACCTACGGCCCGAAACGGGCCACTGCCGCCCTCGTGGTGGAGTTCGCCGAGGAGGGTGAGCTGCTCCCTCGGGTCGGCTCGCACTGGATCGCGTGTGACGGGCGGGGGAAGCCCGCGGTTGTCATCCGCAGCACCGAGCTCCGCATCGGCACCTTCGACAGCGTCGACGCGGCCTTCGCGTACGACGAGGGCGAAGACGACCGCAGCCTCGAGAGCTGGCGCCGGGAGCACTGGCGCTATTGGGAGCGCACCCGCGCGGCCGTCGGACGCGAGTTCACGCCGGAGCACGAGGTGGTCTTCGAGCGGTTCAGCGTGGTCTGGCCACCGGAACTCGCAGACTAGGCGCTCTCCGCCAGACGCTTCTTCTCGGCCTCGACGTCGAAGTCGGCCGCCGGCCACTGCAGGTCGAAGCCGCGCAGCGCATCCAGCAGCAGACCCTTCACGACGAGCCTCGAGAACCACTTCTTGTTGGCAGGCACGCAGTACCACGGAGACGTCTCCGTCGACGTGCGCCGCAGCGCGATCTCGTACGCCTCCTGATACTGGTCCCAGAGCAGTCGCTCGTCGATGTCACCGGGGTTGTACTTCCAGTACTTGTCGGGCCGGTCGAGCCGTTCCGCGAGACGCGCGCCCTGCTCCTCCTTGGAGATGTGCAGCATGACCTTGATGAGCTTGGTCCCGGATGCTGCCAGTTCGTTCTCGAAATCGACGATCGCCCCGTAGCGTCGCTCGATTTCCTGGGGCGGCGCAAACGAGCGCACTCGCTGGATGAGCACATCCTCGTAGTGAGAGCGGTCGAAGACGCCGATCTTGCCCGCTGACGGGAGCTGCTTGCGGATGCGAACGAGGAAGTCCTGCTCGCGCTCCTCGGCGGTCGGCGCCTTGAACGACGCGATCTGCACTCCCTGGGGGTCGACCCCTCCGATGACGTGACGGACGATTCCGCCCTTGCCCGAGGTGTCCATACCCTGCAGGAGGAGGAGCACGGATGGCGCCTCGAGCCCGGCGCGCGATGTCGCAAACATGCGCTCCTGGAGTTCCGCGATCTCGTCGTCGTGCTCGGTGAACAGCGCCGCAGCGTCGGCCTTCTTCCCGCTGAAACCGGGAGTCGAGCCGGCGTCGACCGAGCTCAGATCGAAGTCGGGGGTAACGCGCAGCACTGCTGCGTCTTCGGTAGTGAAGTGAGGCATGAGAACAGGCTAACGCCACAAACTGACGCTAGGCTTTGGCTCCGCGAACGGCTTCCACGACGGAGCGGGGGCGTCGCTCAACAGAGGGAGAACCACATGGGCATCGAAGATCTCACCGGCAAGGCGCAGGAGTTCCTCAAGGAGCCGCGCGTCACCGAGGCGCTCAAGAGCGAGCAGGCAGAAGACATCAGCGACAAGATCCTCGACGGCGCTGCTGACGCCGTCCAGAAGGCGACTGGCGACAAGTTCACCGACCAGGTTCAGGGCGCGCGCGACGCCGCCGACAAGGCGGTCGGCAACCAGTAGCTCGACCTCAGCAGTTCACGAAGGGCGTTCGGGAGACCGGGCGCCCTTCGTCGTTCGCACGACGCGGTGCGCTATTCGCCTGCTCGAGGAACGGCGATCGTGCCTGTCTTCGGGTGCGTCGTGGGCATCCGGTCCCTGGCGTACGTGATGCTCGAGTAACCGTGGGGTTCCGGCACACCGTCGTCGCCGAGGCTGACGAACACGATCTTCTCGATAGAGAGGATCGTGCGGCGCGTGATCATGTTGCGCACGACGGCCCGCATCGTCATAGAGGTGCGGCCGAAATGCGTGGCGACGAGTCCCATCTCGATGAGGTCGCCCTGCTCCGCTGACGCCTCGAAGTTGATCTCCGAGATGTACTTCGTCACGCATCGGTAGTTACCGAGCTGGATGATGGCGTAGATCGCAGCCTCTTCGTCGATCCAGCGCAGCAGGCTGCCGCCGAAGAGCGTCCCGTTCGCGTTCAGATCTTCCGGTCGCACCCACTTGCGGGTGTGGAAGTTCATGTCGCCCTCCGCCGCGGCGAGGGTCTCTGGATTGGTGGATGAGGGGGCCATCGTTCCTCCGCGGTCTCGTGGTCAGCGTATCGAGCCAGTCTAGGTCCTGACATTCACTCTCTCGGGCTGCGCCAAGCCCAGGTGGCTAGCCTGCAGAGACGTCGACGGAGGGGGCACCAGTCATGCGATTCTCACGGTCCGCGCGCGCATCCACGGCCATCGCGGCTCTCGCCCTCGCCGCTCTCGGGTTGAGCGGATGTGCAGCCGCCGCAGCCCCGGAGGCCACCGGCAGTTCTCCGGCTGCGACCGTGACCGTGACCGCAACGGCCGCGACGACGCCGAGCGCCCCTGAATCGCCAGCACCAGAGACGGGGACCGCCTGCACCGACTCGACGCAGGCGGCGGTCCTCGAAGACACCCTTCCCCAAGTCGCGGCATACCCCGACTTCCCCGACGTGCCGTGGGTGGCGGCCGACCCCGACCGCGAGACCTGGGACTCATGCGCGCCCCTGTCCTACGCGGTCGCCACGCTTGAGGGTGGAACGGCATCAACGCCGAACCACATTCTGCTCTTCCACGGCGGCCAGTTCATCGGGACCGCGACGGCTGACGCGTATGGCTTCTTCCCCGGAGTCCAGCAGCTTTCCGACACGGCGATCACCGTGACCTACCGCTACCCGCTCCCCGGCGAACCCAACGCGGCTCCGACAGGCGAGGCCGTGGCGACGTACGCGTGGGACGAGGCAACGCAATCGGTTGTCATGGACGGCGACCTCCCGCCGGTCTAGGCAAACGGCAGGGACCGCCCGCCGATGATCAGCCGCGGGGCAGCGGCACCTCGATGAGCACGCGCTCGTGTTCGCGCGAGACGAGAGCACGCTCGAGGTCTGCGCGCGTCGCGGCGCGGCAGTAGCTCCAGCCGTACGCCGTCGCGAGCGCCTCCAGATCGACCGCGGCAGGCGTGTAGAGCACCCTCGAGTGCGCCTCGACGCTTGCAGTGCGAGCGACCTCGAGATCGTCGAAGATTGTGCCCCCGCCGTCGTTGCCAACGATGAGCTGCACGCGAGGCGCCCACTCGCCGCCCTGACCGACCAGGAGCGACGACGCGTCGTGCAAGAACGTCAGGTCGCCGATGAGCGCGCGCGTCACGCCGCCCTGCGCCGAGACTGGGCCGGCGAGCTGGCTGCCGACCGCGATGCCGAGCGTCGTCGCGACGGTGCCGTCGATGCCCGCGAGCCCGCGGTTCGAGTGCACGCGGATGGGTTTGCCCGCGACGCGCGCGTCCAGCACGCGGATGAGCGTGGAGGCGCCGAGCACCAGCCGGTCGTGCGGCCATGTGGCGCTCCACACGGCGTCGACGAGCATGCGCCTGTCGACCTTCGTGCGGGCGACCGCCAGCTCCTGCCTCGCGAAGCGGCTGCGCACCGCCTTGTCGCTCGAGCGCGAGGCCTCGATGTCTGGAGCAGGAGTGCGCTCGGCCTCCGCCTCGACGATGTCTCGGCTCGCGAGCACCCACTCCCGGAGCCAGGCGCGGGACTCGGCACGAGCATCCGAGTCCCCAGCAGGCACCGGATGCACGAGCACGGCATCAACATGCGCCGCGACCGCACGCCCGGGGTTGTACGTTTCGCCGCCCGTGGGTCCCACAACGACGGCGTGCACCCCCTCGCGCGCGATGAGATGCGGCACCTCACGGCTAAGCGTCGGGTGCCCGAACACAAGCACGCGCTCAACCGAGTCGCGCAGGTCGGGGCGCGGGGAACCTGCGCCGAGCAGCTGACGGTACGCGAGCACGAGGTTGCGCCCGAAGCGCGACCCGCTCGTCGCCTCGGCGATGAGCGGCCAGCCCCCCTCGTGGGCGACCTTCTCTGCCTCTGGACCGGCCGCGGCACCCGCGATGACGATCGTCCGCGGCCACGCTGTCGCATCGATCTCGAGCACGTCGGCCGGCGGCGATACCTGCTCTGCTCCAGCGCTCCCGACCGGTTCGACGCCAGCAGCCCACTCGTCCAGCCGCGGCACCGCAACGCTCAGCGGGTCGCGGAACGCGAGGTTCAGATGCAGCGGGCCCGAGGCCGAGGCGGCACGCAGCGCGAGGTTCTCCGCGAGCGACGCTTCCGCAGGCGACCCGATCGGCGCATCCACCGTCTCGAACGGAATGCTCGGACCGAAGATGCCGGGTTGAGTTGTCGCCTGGTTCGCGCCGATGCCAAGGAGTTCCTCGGGCCGGTCGGCGGTGACGGCGACAAGCGGGAGGCCCGCGTGGAAGGCCTCGAGCATTGCGGGGTGCAGGTTCGCGACGGCAGTGCCGGACGTCGTGATCACGGGGACCGCGCGCCCCGTCTCGGCGGCGAGGCCAAGCGCGAAGAATCCGGCGGAGCGCTCGTCAAGGCGCACGTGCAGGCGTACCGCGCCGACGCGCTCCAGCTCGGCCCCCACGAGCGCGAGCGCCTGCGAGCGGGAGCCAGGGCAGACCACAACATCGGTGACGCCGAAACGCACGAGGCCGCCGAGGAAGTCCACGCTGTAGTCGGTAGCCGGATTGCCGGTGCGAGGCAGCGGAGCTGGCTCCGTCGATACGACAGGCGCCTCAGCACCCGGTGTTGGGCGGTGAGAGTTGGGAGCTTCGGAGTCGACGTGCCGCTCAGGCACGAGGCGACCCGTCGCCCTGCGTCCTGTCGTCCTTGTGCTCGATCGGCTCTTCGTCGTGCTCGGCGTCGGTTGCTTCACCCTTGCGCGGCTTCTTGCCGCGGGGCTCAGGCTTGGACGCCTTGTCTGCCTTGGAGGTCCTGTCGCCGTTCGCGGGCTCGTCAGCGGCGTCCTCGAGGGCCGTCGCTGCACCGCCATCGCTGACGGGACCCTTCGGCGCCGAGGCAGGGAACTCGACGTCGTCGAGGGCCTTCAGCTCCTCCTCGAGCTTACGGATGCGTTCCTCGCTGTCGGACTCGATGCCAATCGAACGGAGGAAGGTCTCGTCGTCGTCCGGAGTGGTCTGGATCGGCCTCGATGCCGCCGCGTTGCCGCGGACCTTGCCGAAGAAGAGCCACAGGAGAGGGCCGACCACAGGGACCAGCAGCACAACAACAACCCAGACAGGCTTCGGGAGGGCGCGAGTGCGCTTTGTGTCCGTCATCGCGCAATCGACCACGGCGAAAATGGTCACCGCGACGACGATGACTGCGGCAGTAATGAGGAGGCGAGACATGGTCCCCCGAGGATACGCGACTTGCCTCCGCCCGACCTGGTGATGCCTGCGCTCTCCGCGAACCTATTGCGAACCGACTGCGAACCGTGCGCATCCACCCGCTCGTAGACTTGAGGGATGAACTCGAAGCGCGCCTGGCTCGTCTATACCGTCATCAGACTGCTCGCGTTCGCGGTGCCCTTCGCGGTTGTCATGCTGGCTCTGCCCGATTGGCAGTGGAACTGGCTCGCCGGCGCGGCCGTCGGCGCCATCATCAGCGCCTGCATCTCGGTGATCTTCCTACGCGGTACGCGCCAGCAGATGGGGGCGGACCTGCAGCGTCTCAGTGAGCGCAAGGACTCGCGCACCGCTGACGACAAGGACGAAGACGCGGCTCTCGACACGACCGAGAAGGTCTCGCCGACCGAAGCGGAAGAGACCGAAGCGGAACAGACCGAAGCGGAACAGACCGCGGTCGAGCCGAGCGAGGCGACGAAGACCGACGCCGACGCCGACGCCGACGCGACCGACGCTGACCCCTCTGAGGAGCCGAGCGCCGACGGAGCGCCCTCCGCTCCGCAGCGTTAGCGCACGTACCCGCTGAAGACGATGCCGAGCCCAAGCAGGAGGGCGTAGGCAAGGGTCGCGAAGCTCGTCAGCATGAGGGCGAGGATGAGCTCCTTGGGCTTGCGGGCCGTCGACGCGATGAGCACGGCAGGAGCGGCGAGCAGCAGCGCGAAGAACGTGAAGATCGCGTTGCGGTACGAGATGGCGAAGAGGATCGCGAGCACAAACGGTGCCAGCGTGAAGACACCGAACAGCCAGCGCGCGACAACCGGCCCGACGAGCACCGCGAGCGTGCGCTTCCCGGCGAGGCGGTCCTGCTCGATGTCGCGGATGTTGTTGACCATGAGCACGGCGCAGGCGAAGAGGCCGACGGCTGCCGCCATGATCCACACGTTCGTGGAGACGCTGCCGATCTGCACAAACGTCGTGCCGGCCGTTGCCACGAGGCCGAAGAAGACGAAGACGAACACCTCGCCGAGCCCCGCGTAGCCGTACGGGCGCTTGCCGCCCGTGTAGAACCAGGCGGCGAGGATCGCGGCCGCGCCAACGGCGAGCAGCCACCAGTGGCCGGACGTGATGACGAGGAACAGGCCGGCAAGGGCGCCGAGACCAAAGAAAATGAACGCGACGAGTCGCACGCGCTTCGGGTCAACGAGGCCGGAGCCCGTGAGGCGGGCCGGTCCCACGCGATAGGTGTCGGTGCCCCGGATGCCGTCGGAGTAGTCGTTGGCGTAGTTCACGCCGATCTGCAGGCACAGGGCAACCGCGAGGCACGCGAGTGCGCGCACCCAGTGGTACTCGCCGGGCGCCCCGTCGACGATGGCGCCCGCCGTGCCGAGCAGCACGGGGGCGATCGCGAGCGGGAGCGTGCGCAGGCGAGCGCCGGAGATCCAGGCGCGCGCATCCAGCTTGCGCACCTCACTCGCCTTCGGCCGAGGCCGCTGCGTCGGGTTCACTCGCTGCTGCTTCCGCTGCTTCTGCTTCTGTTTCTGCGCCACGGAGCGATTCTAGAGGGCCGCGGGAGTGCGCATCCCTGCGACGACGGCCGAGAACCAGAGAAGCGGCCTCGGCAAGCCATTCCCATGACGAACGGATGCGTGCAATATGAATGCAGCGACTCCCCCAGCTCCGAGCAACGTCCGTTTCAAAGGAGAACCATGACTTCTCGCTCTGGATCACGCCTGCGCGCGGTCACCGTCGGCCTAGCCGCTGCGGGCATCACTTTGCTCGCGTCGCCCGTCGCCTACGCCGCACCCTCAGGCGATGGCTCGGCCGACGCCGTCGCACCCGAGTACGTGGCCCTCGGCGACTCCTACTCCGCCGGGTTCGGGCTCGTGCCGTTCAGCGATGAGCCAGCGGCTGGGTGCTTCCAGGCGCTCGCCAACTACCCGCACCGCATCGCCGAGTCGCTCGGCCTCACGCTCGACGCAACCTTCGCGCTCATCGCCGAGAAGGCGCCGAACGCCGACGTCGTGGTCGTCGGCTACCCCGCCATCACGCCGAACGCCGCGAACACGCCAGCCAGCGGATGCTTCACTCCCGCTGTCACGCCGTCGGGGTTCACCGAGAACTCGTTCCCGTTCACCGACGTCGACACCGCCTACCTGCACGAGACCGAGGCTCGCCTCGACGCAGCCATCAAGACGGCGGCTGAACTCAACGGCGCGACCTTTGTGTCAACCTTCGAGAAGACCGCGGCCAACTCGGCCTGCTCGACGACCGAGCCCTACGTGAACGGCATCACCCTCGAGGCCAGCGCCGGGACCCCGAGCACACCAGGCACCTCTCTCAAGCTGGGAGCCCTGCACCCCAACGAGGCCGGCGTCGCCTACCTCACCGAGACCGTCGGCGCAGAGCTGCGGGGCATCCTCGAACCGGGCACGCCAGAGCCGACGCCAACCGACCCCACTACAACCGAGACCAGCACGCCGACGCCGACCGGGACAGCCGGGCCGACCGGTGAGCCGACTGCAACCGCGACGGCAACAGCAACAGCTACTGCAACCGCGGTCCCCGCGGCCGGCGGTGAGACGCCCCCTGGCTCCCTCGCGACGACCGGCGGCGAACCGATCGCGCCGCTCATCATCGCCGGAGTGCTTGTCCTCCTCGGCGCCGGCCTCGGCACGACGATGCTGCTCCGGCGCCGCTCGGGCAGCTGAGCACCTCGCTGCCTGCGTTACCAACCCCCGAGCATCCGCCACAGGTTGGAAACGCGGGCAGCGAGCGCGGCCGCGGCGACGGCTCCGGGGTATGCCGAGCCGAGGGTCAGGTGAGGGTGCGGACCATGCGTTCGAGCGCGCGTCGGTCTGGCTTGCCGCTCGCGAGGTGCGGGATGCGCGACACCAGAACCAGCACCGCCGGACGCGCCGCCCGACCGGCCCCGGCGGTCGCCGCGCGCACCTCTGCCCAGCGCACGTCCGCGGTCAGCTCGCGAGCATCCACGAGCACCGCGCCGCTCTTGTCGTCGTGAATGCCCTGCTCCGTCGGGTCGTTCCGGCTGCTCTGCGCCGCGGGCGCGCCAGACTGACCCTTGTTCGGGCCCCAAGCTGCGCTCTCGACGACCAGGGCAGGCACCTGCCCCCACTTCTCTGACGGCGCCGCAACAACAACCGCGCCCTCAAGACCGCGAAGCTGACGGACGATGCCCTCGACTCGGTCGAGGAGCACCTTCTCACCCCCGGAGACGATGACATTGTCGAGCCGCCCCGTGACCACGAGCCGCTCGCGGCCAGTGCCCTCGTCGAGCTCGAGGCGCCCGCCGTCGCTTGTGCGATACCAGCGCTCGCCACCCTCTTCGATAAAGGAGGCCGCCGTCCGGATCGGGTCGCCCAAGTAGCCGGAGGCGAGCACCGGCCCCGTCAACTGCACCTCGCCGGCGCGGATGCGCACCTTGACGCCGTCGAGCGGCTCCCCGTTGTAGAGGCTCCCCCCGCTCGTCTCGCTCGAGCCGTAGCTCGTCGCGAGGTTCCAGCCGAGGGCCTTGGCCCGCGACCGAAGCGCTGACGGCAGCGACTGCCCGCCGACGAGGATCGCGTCGAAGCGGGCGACGGCCTGTGCGACGTCGCCGGTGCCGGCCTCCGAATCGGCCGCGTCGAGCAGACGCGCCAGTTGCGCGGGCACGAGCGACACGTAGCGCCGGTCGGCGGTCAGCTCGCTGGCCGCACGAGCGAACCCTTCAGCCGTGAAGTGCTCATCGCCGAGCACCACCGGCTCGGTGTCCGCGAGGATCGACCGCATCAGCACCTGAGCGCCGGCGACGTACGACGCCGGCAGGGTCAGCAGCCACTGACGGGTGGGGTCGGCCGGCTGCCCGTCGCTGAAGAGCTCATCGAACCTGGCGTACGTCGCCGCGGCGGACGCGCGCAGGGCGGCGGCGCTGAGCATGACGCGCTTCGGCTCCGCAGTCGACCCGCTCGTCTCAATCACCAGCACCACATCGCTCGGCACGAGGCCGAGCGACTCGTCCGAGTTCCGAGAGGGAGAAACCGGCACGGCGCCCGCCGTCGGCAGCACGGCAGGGCCGCCGCCGTTCAGCGCGCGAACGAGCGCCTCCGTGACGACAGCCGGGTCACGCGCATCCACTCGGATCAGCGGACGAACACGCTCGCGCTTCAGCTCGGCCGCGTTCACGGCTCGACGCTCGCCGACGCGACGAGCAGCTGGGACTGCGCTAGAACTGCCACGGGAACGGCGACCAGTCCGGCTCGCGCTTCTCCAGGAACGAATCGCGACCCTCGACAGCCTCGTCCGTGCCGTACGCGAGGCGGGTGGCCTCGCCGGCGAACACCTGCTGCCCCACGAGGCCGTCGTCGACCGCGTTGAACGCGAACTTCAGCATGCGGATAGCCGTCGGGGACTTCGTCAGGATCGTCTCGGCCATGCGCACGGCCTCGACCTCCAGCTCCGCGTGCGGCACAACCCGGTTCACGGTGCCCATCTCCATGGCCCGATCCGCCGAGTACTCCTCTGCGAGGAAAAACACCTCGCGAGCGAACTTCTGCCCGACCTGCTTCGCGAAGTAGGCAGAACCGTAGCCCGCGTCGAACGACCCGACATCCGCATCCGTCTGCTTGAACTTCGCGTGCTCACGCGACGCGATCGACAGGTCGCAGACCACGTGCAGCGAGTGTCCGCCGCCAGCCGCCCAACCGGGAACGACCGCGATGACAACCTTCGGCATGAAGCGGATGAGCCGCTGCACCTCGAGGATGTGCAGGCGCCCGTTTCGGGCCGAGTCGATCGTGTCTCGCGTCTCGCCGTCGGCGTACTTGTAGCCGTCGCGGCCGCGGATGCGCTGGTCGCCACCAGAGCAGAACGCCCAGCCGCCGTCCTTCGGGCTCGGCCCGTTCCCCGTCAGCAGCACCACGCCTATACGCGGGTTCATGCGCGCGTCGTCGAGGGCGCGCGCGAGCTCGTCGACCGTCTGCGGCCGGAACGCGTTGCGAACCTCGGGACGGTTGAACGCGACGCGGGCGATACGGCCCGTCACGTCCTGGTGGTAGGTGAGGTCGGTGAGCTCCTCGAAGCCGGGGACGGTGCGCCAGCGCTCGGCGTCGAAGAGTTCGGAGACAAAGGCAGTCATGCCACAACGCTAACCGACTCGCGGCCGATCACTCGCTGGGGTTCGCCCGACAGCGACCTACCAGAGCGGTGGTGCGACGGGCAGCGTGCCGCCGTTTGCCATGAGCTGCACAAGCGTGTTGCCGACGAGCCAAGCGGGCGGAGCGCCGAACGGCAGGCCGAGGATGAGGGCGAAGATCGCCGCGCCTCGTGCGCTGTTGAAGATGATGCCCCAGAGCGCAAGCGCGATCGTCAGGAACCCGGCGATACCCGCCGTCAGCAGCCACATCTCGATCTCGAACTTGCGGTCGATGCCAAACAGGTTCGAGGCGTAGAAGACCACGAACACGTCGGCGAGCACTGTGATGAGCACTCCGAGCAGCGCCCAGTGACCGGCGGACCAGCGTCGCGGGTTGAACGCGATCTCGTACCAGGTGCGCTGGACAACCGTCCCGTGCCGGTGCTGCGGCTTGTCGAAGCCTGACCTGTCGCCAGCCGAGACAAGGCGAGTGGGCCGTCGCGCCTCAGGCGCAGCCCCCAGGAGGCCGTCGTCGAAGTCCTCGTCGGCCGGCGGCGGGCTGAAGCGAGGTGCGGGGCTGGAGAGATTCGTAGACATAGGGGTTTCACGTCCGGTGTGACCGATCGATGACTCAGCCTAGCGCGATCCGGGCGAAACGCGTCCAGCTCTCCTGGGAGCTCTCGAGATCGATTCCTGATCCCGGGACTCGCGCCTCACCTCGGGCCTCATCCTTGATCTCGGGATGGGTTCCTCAGATCTCGGGATGGCTTCCTCACCTCGAGATGGGTTGCAAGCCATCCCGAAGTGAGGAAGCCATCCCGAGACGCTGGGCTAGACGACGCGACGCGGTGAGTGGGTGAGGCGGGGCAGCAGGGCAGCGCGAGAGAATGGGCGGATGCAGCTGCCCGAGATCGACGAACTCCTCGCCCGCACGCACATCGTGACGCTTCCCCTCGTGACGAGGTTCCGGGGCGTTGAGGCGCGCGAGGTTGCGATCATCCGAGGCACCGTCGCCTGGAGCGAGTTCTCGCCGTTCCTCGAGTACGAGGACGCGGAGGCCGCGAGCTGGCTGCGCGCCGCGCTCGAGTTCGGGTTCGACGCGACCCTTCCGCGGGTCACAGATGGCGAGATCTGGGTCAACGCGACCGTGCCGGCCGTTGACGCCTCCGCACTCGACGGCGTACTGGCCCGCTTCGATGGCTGCCGAACCGCCAAGATCAAGGTCGCCGAGCGGGGCCAGACGCTGGCAGACGACGTGGCCAGGGTTTCCGGCGTCCGCGCTCGACTCGGCGCGGATGCTCGGCTGCGAATCGACGCGAACGGCGGCTGGTCGGTCGACGAGGCCATCGAAGCGCTCCGCGAGCTCTCGCGTTTCGGGCTCGAGTACGCCGAGCAGCCGTGCGCCACGACGGCAGAGCTCGTGGAGCTCCGCCGACGCCTCGTCGAAGCCGGCATCCCGGTGGAGATCGCCGCCGACGAGTCCATCCGCAAAGCGGAGGACCCCCTCGAGGTCGCCCGCCTCGGAGCGGCCGATGTGATCGTCGTGAAGATGCAACCCCTCGGCGGAGTGCGCCGCGCGGCCGAGATCGTCGAGGCCGCGGGCCTGCCGGCGACGGTCTCGAGCGCCCTCGACTCCTCGGTGGGCATCGCGATGGGGGCGCAGCTGGCGGCGGCGCTGCCCGAGCCACGTCACGATGCTGGCCTCGGCACTGCTTCACTGCTCGCGGAGGACGTGGTCGTCGAGCCGCTGCGCCCACGCTCGGGTCGCATCCCGCTCGCCCCCGTCACGGTTGATGAGTCGGCCCTCGAGCGCCTCGCCTCGCCCGCGGAGCGTCAGGAGTGGTGGCGCGACCGCATCCGACGCTGCCACGCGCTGCTCGCCGCTTCGGCCTGAACCGAACGTCCGGGTCTGAACCCCGCAACACACTCCGAAGGTTCGGCGGAGTTACGGCGGAGCTGCGGCGAAGGTGCGGCCAAGTGGCCTACAGGCCTGAGTAGGCGTGCAGTCCCTTGAAGAAGACGTTCACGACGCCGAAGTTGAACATGACGGTGGCGAAGCCGGCGACGGCGAGCCAGGCGGACGGCGTGCCGCGCCAGCCGCGGGTCGCGCGGGCGTGGATGTAACCGGCGTAGACCACCCAGATGATGAAGGTCCACACCTCCTTGGTGTCCCAGCCCCAGTACCGGCCCCAGGCCCGCTCAGCCCAGACGGCGCCCGCCATGAGGGTGAAGGTCCACAGGATGAAGCCGACGATGTTGATGCGGTAGGCGAGGTTCTCGAGGCGCACGGCGTCGGGGAGCGCCGACAGCATGTTCAGCTTCGTCGGAAGGCCGGCGCGCACGCGGGCGACTCGACGCGTCTGCAGGAGCTGTGCGACGCTCAGTCCGGCTCCGATGGCAAGACAGCCCGTCGCGAGGGACGCGACGAAGACGTGGATGACAAGCCACACCGACTGCAGCGCAGGAGCGAGCGGTACGACGTCGACGTAGAAGCCGAGCGTTGCGATGCCGAGCGTGATGACCGTGAAACCGGTGATGAAGGTGCCGAGGAAGCGCACGTCAGCCCAAAAGCGGGCGAGGAGGAAGACCAGCACGATGAGCAGAGTCGAGGTCATCGAGAACTCGAACATGTTCGACCACGGCACACGCTCGGCGGCGATACCGCGGAGGGTGGTCGCGGCGAGCTGCACGACAAACGCGGCGATGGTGAGCCACATGGCGATGCGCAGCGACGGCGTCGCGCGCGTGTCGCGCCAGGCGTCGCCCGACTCAGTGCGCGTGGATGCGAGCGAGACGGGGCTCGAGGGGTCCTCGACGGTGTAGCTCGCCGGCTCGGAGAGCTCTCGGGCGCGGGCCTCCTCGTCGGCGGCGCTCCCGCCTGCCGCGGCACCGGCCCCGACAAGCGCGCCTCGGCGTGCTGCGGTCGCGCCGACAGCCGACTGGCGCTGCGAGCGTTCGGCTGCCCGCGCGCTACGACCCGCCAGGTCCATGGCGAACGCGATGAAGGCGACCGAGTACACCGCCATGGAGATGTAGAGGAGCAGGTTCGACCAGCTGGACAGCGTTTCGATCATGGAGCTTCCTGAGTGGGAGAAGAGGCGAGCGACGCGCCTTGGCTGTCGGCGCCGGATCCGGAGCCTGAGGCGGGCTCGGGGCGTTTGGCGCCCCCGGAGTCGCGGGCCGGCGACGCAGGTTCGGCTAAGCCTACGATTTTTCTCGTGTGAACGTCGAGGAGGTCGTTGACGGCGGCGGCCAGCTGCGGGTCGTCTCCGCGGGCGAGGCCGGCGTACTCGACGAGCACCGTGCCGTCCGCGCGCGTGGTGGCCTTCACCCAGAGACGTCGCCGTGGCACGAGCAGCGACGTGAAGAGCCCGGCGATGATGAGCACCGCGAAGATGAGGACCGGGATCTGCGTGGGGTCTTCGTGCACGTCGAAGGACGCGTAGCGGGGCACCTCGCCGAGCTCGATGGTGCCGAGCCCGTTCGGCAGCTCGGCGGTCTCGCCGGGCCGCAGCTCAATCGGCTTAAAGTCGAGGTCGCGCGCCGCGATCGGCGTGAGCGTGTCGGTGTCGAGCGTGTAGACGGACCTCGGCACTCCCTCATCTAGGCCGAGATCGCCCGAGTAGACGTTGAGCGTCAGCATCGGGTCTCGCAAGTCGGGGTGGTTCGAGGTGAGCGCTCCCGATTCGAGTTCGACGGCCGATGGGTAGAAGAAGCCGAGCATCCCGATCTGCTCGTCGAGCCCGTCCGGAACCTTCACAACTCCCATGGAGGTGAGGAACGAATCCTGCGGGAGGAACGGCACGAAGTCGGAGAAGACGGCGTTGCCCTGCGGGTCGCGCACCGTGATCTCGGGGGCGTAGCCGTTGCCGAGGAGGTAGCTGTCGGTGCCCGCGAACCGAAGGGGGTCGTTGACGCGGACCGTCTCCGTCTGAGGCTCGCCCCCAGGCGTGTTGACGGTCACGTTCGCCGCGTAGTCGGTGGCCTGCCCGATGGCGTTCTGGTTCTCTTCCTCGTACGTGATGTCGAACGAGTCGAGGCGCATGGAGAACGGCGCGAGCACATCCGGCGTGAAGAACCGCCCAGGGTTGAAGGAGGAGTAGCTGACGAGGCCGTTCACGAAGGTCTGCCCCTCGACGAGCACGCGCTGCCCCGACCAGGTGAAGCCGCCACCGATGCCGACGGCGACGATGACGCCGACCATGGCCGAGTGGAAGACGAGGTTGCCGGTCTCCCGCATGTAGCCACGCTCTGCCGAGACGGAGACGCCGCGCTTCCCGTCGTCGAAGATGACGGTGCGGTACTTCTTGTCGCGGAGGATCTTGGCGGCCTCGTCGATGACGGCGCCACGCTTCGGGCCGAGCGAGGCTCCGAGCACCTGAGTCGAGTAGGCGTCGAGCCTCGAGAGGCGGGCGGGGGTCTTCGGTGGCTTCGAGCGGAGCGCATCCCAGTGGTGCTTGATGCGCGGGATGATGCAGCCGATGAGCGAGACGAACAGCAGCAGGTAGATGGCCGTGAACCACGGCGAGCTGTAGACGTCGAACATGCCGATCTCGTCGAGGAACGGCGCGATGTCTGGATAGGTGTCCTGGTAGACAATGACGCCGTTCGGATCGCTCGACCGCTGCGGCACGAGCGAGCCGGGTATGGCCGCGATCGCGAGGAGCAGGAGGAGCAGGAGCGCCGTGCGCATGCTCGTGAGCTGGCGCCAGGCGGTGCGCAGCCAGGCGACGAGTGCGGATGCACGCCCCGGCTTCTGGGCGCCTCCTGGCTTGTTCGGCATCGTCGCGCGGGCGCCACCGGACGTGGACTTCTTCGCTTCGCGATCGCGGGCCTCGAAGCCGTCCTTGCCCGCGTCGAAGTGATCAGAGGGGCGCGACATAACCGGGTAGCATCGCGGCGAACGCGAACATGATCTGTTGCCAGACGCCGATGAGCATCAGGAATCCAAGGATGATGAGCAGGCCTCCGCCGATCAGGTTGATGGTCCGGATGTGCTTGCGTAGCCAGTTCACGCCTGTGGTGACGCGTCCGAGACCGAGGGCAATGAGGATGAACGGCAGACCGAGACCGATGCAGTAGAAGAACGCCAACAGGGCGCCTCTCGCCGGGGAGGCCGTCTGCACTCCGAGCGCCATGATCGCGGCGAGTGTCGGGCCCAGGCACGGTGTCCATCCGACGCCGAAGACCACGCCGAGGAGCGGCGCACCCAGCAGACCGGACGGAGCGAATTTCAGGCGAGCGGTGCGCTGCATGAACGACACCTGGCCGATGAACACAACGCCCATGAGGATGACGATCGCGCCGAGCACGCGCATGACGACGCCCTGGTTCAGCAGGAGCCAGGTGCCGATCTGACCGAATGCAGCGCCGGAGAGCACGTAAATGACCGAGAAGCCGAGCACGAAGAGTGTCGCGCCGAAGGCGACCCGGCCGCGCCCGGTCGTGATACGAGCGAGGAATCCTGATTTCGGGGCCACCGACGGGGCAGTTGATGCGGAGACGGTCCCCAAGTCCTGACCGGAAGCCCCCACCGTCTGCCGTGATCGCGCCTTCGCCGGCGCATCCTGCGCCACGGCGCCGACGAGCCCGAGGTAGCCGGGCACGACGGGGAGCACGCAGGGCGAGGCAAACGAGATGAGGCCCGCGAGGACCGCGAGCGGGATCGCCACGAGCAGCTGCCCGCTGACGATGGTCTCGCCGACCGCGTTGCCTGCGGCGATCGAGGTCAGTGCTGAGGAGGCGAGCAGCGCAGTGGTCACTTGCTGCCCTCTGCGAGGGTGTCGGTGATCATCGATCTGAGGATCGACGGATCAATGGGTCCGCGGATGACGGATGCCACGCGGCCCTCGGCGTCGAGCACAAGTGTCGACGGGATGGCCTGCGGCGGCACGTTGTCGGCGAACGCGAGGCGAACGCTGGCGTCGTCGACGTCGAGGATTGACGGGTACGTGATGCCCTGCTTCTCGGCAAACGTCTTGGCCGTCGCGGCCTGGTCGTAGATGTTGACGCCCACGAACTCGACGCCGTCGTCTTGGTGCTCTTCCCAAGCCGCCTGCAAGTCCGGCGCCTCGAGCCGGCACGGCGGGCAGGAGGCGTACCAGAAGTTCACGACGGTGACCGAGCCCACGAGGTCTTCGCTGGAGAGCTCGTCGCCGAACTCGGTGACGCCGCCGAACTCGATCGGCGCCTGGCGCTCGCCCTCGGGGAAGATCTCGTAGCTGCCGTCGCTAGCGACGGTCCCGGCTCCGCCGTCTTCCCACGTGACGTCGGGGAGCGGCTCGTCTCCCGAGCACGCAGACAGCAGCAGCATCGTGGCAACGCCAGCCGATGCGAGGGCGACGCGAAGGGTTCGGGGAAAGCGCGGTGTCTTCACGCTCTCTGAGCGGATGGTCACACGGCTCCCTCATCGGTGGCGGCGCCGAGTTCGTGCGCCGCCGGTTCGCGGTAGTCGGCTTCCACGAAGCCGGTTGCGGGGTGGTACTCCAGCGTCGTGATGCTCGAGAGCGAGCATCTCCTGTGCTTCGGGTTGTGCGCGAGCGGCTCCTTCGAGAGCGCGCGGTGCACCATCCAGATCGGCAGCTGGTGAGAGACCACGATAACATCGCCGCCGTCGGCGAGCTCTGCCCCGTCGAGCACCGCTTCGCGCATGCGGGCGACGATGGACTTGTAGGCCTCGCCCCAGCTGGGACGCAGGGGGTTGACGAGCTTGGGCCACGATCCCGGGCGGCGCAGGGCGCCGTACTTGCCCGTCATCCGCCGCCCCTCGAAGGCGTTCGTCGGCTCGATGACGCGCTCGTCGATGACCGGCTCGAGCCCGAAGAGCTCGGCGATCGGGGCCGCGGACTCACGAGTGCGTTGCAGGGGCGAGACGACGAGGCGCGTCGCCGGCACCGCGCGAGCGTGCAGGTCTTCCGCGGTAGCGCGGGCCATGCGGGCGCCGAGCTCGGAGAGCCCGAAGCCGGGGAGCCGTCCGTAGAGGAGCCCGTTGGGGTTTTCGACCTCGCCGTGGCGGACGAGGTGGATTCGCTGTGCCGCCATGCGTTCCAGTCTACGAACCGCCACCGACACTGAGGCACAGGATGCGCATCCGGGGCCCAAGAGGCCCCCTACGCTCTGCTGAGCGTCAGGCGAGGAGTTCCCGAATGTCTTCGGCTGAGAGCGTTGTGCCCGTCTCGCTCGAATCACCGTCGAGCACGTCAGCGAAGAGCGCGGACTTCTGAGCTTTGAGCGCCATGACCTTGGATTCGATCGTGTCGCGGGCCACGAGCCGGTAGATCATCACGGAACGCGTCTGCCCGATGCGGTGGGTGCGGTCGATAGCTTGGGCCTCTGTGGCCGGGTTCCACCACGGATCGAGAAGAATGACGTAGTCAGCCTCGGTGAGATTCAACCCGAAGCCGCCAGCCTTCAGCGAAATGAAGAAGACCGACGCACTGCCCGAGCGGAATTCGTCGATGACATTGCCCCGATTGGGGGTGGAACCATCAAGGTAGGCGACGGGCACGCCGGCCGCCGCCGCCTGGTCTTTCGCTTTCGACAGGAACCGCGTGAACTGGCTGAAAACGATGACCTTGTGCCCCTCCGAGACGGCGTCGCCGAGGAGCACGGCAAGCGCCTCGAGCTTCGCCGACGGGGCGCTCGTCTCTTCCACCAGCTCCGCGTCGAGGGCCAGTTGGCGGAGCATCGTCAGCGAACGGAAGATCTGGAATCGGTTCGAATCAACATCGTCGACCAGGCCAAGCACCTTCTGCCGCTCCCGCTGAAGCCTGCGGTCGTAGAGGCGACGATGGGCGGGGAGCAGATCGAGTTCTAGCACCTGTTCGCGCTTGGGCGGGAGGTCGCCTGCGACGAGTTCTTTCGTGCGCCGCAACAGGAACGGTCTCAGTCGCCGTTTGAGCGTCGCGAGCTTCGCACTGTCGCGGTCTCGTTCGATGGGCTGACGGAAGAACTCCGTGAAATGGGTGAGGCCACCGAGGAGCCCTGGGCAGACCAGGGAGACAAGCGACCAGAGTTCAAGCACATTGTTTTCGAGTGGGGTCCCCGTGATGGCCAGCTTGAATGGAGTATCGAGGAGCTTGGCGCACTTGTACCCGCGAGACGTGTGGTTCTTGATCATCTGCGCTTCGTCGAGCAGCAGACCCGACCAGTGACGTTCCTGGTAGCTGTCAAACTCGAGCCGGAAGAGCGCATAGCTGGTGACGACAACGTGAGCGTCACCGATGGCTTCATCGAGCGTCGATTTCCTGCGCGCTTCAGTGGCTGAGATGGTGACCGCGCGGAGGCCGGGGGCGAACTTCGCGCATTCGCTGGCCCAGTTCGACACAACGCTGGTGGGTGCGACGACCAGGAATGGCGGCATCGCATCGCCGAGCTCGGCTCGAGCAAGTTCCATCATCGCGATCGACTGCACTGTCTTGCCAAGCCCCATCTCGTCGGCGAGGATCCCGCCGAGTCCGTTGGTGCGGAGGAAGTGCATCCACGACATGCCGAGTCGCTGGTAGTCGCGAAGCGTGGCGTCCAGCGTCGTCGGAGGTTCGACAAGTTCCAGCACCGCCGTGTCTGAAAGTGCGGCGACGGTTTCCCGCCAAGCGGCTTCACTGGCCGCGACGACCCCGAGCTCGACGAGCTCCTGCCAAAGATCAACCTGATACCTGCTCACCCGGAGCCGCTCAACGGGGCGGTCGCCCAGCACCCGCGCTTCTTCGATGACCTCTCGAAGCCGGTCGAACTCGGCGCCATCGAGCGAGAAGTAGATGCCGCTCGGCAGCACGAAGATCGGTTCCTCGAGTGAGAGCGCGGCGAAGACGTCACTGAAGATGACCTCCTCGCCCTCAACGGTGACCGTGAAGTTCAGGTCAAACCAGTCCGTGCCGTTGGCCTGCGCAGTGACGTCGACAACCGGTCGTTCGAGCGCGACCCGGTACGTGGGGGCGGCCTCTGACTCCTCGATGCGCAGCCCGGCTATCTTCCTCAGAGCTGGGAGCACCTCGCCGGTGAACACCACCGCATCCACTCGGCCGAGGACCGACTCCCAGCGCAGGCTCCCGCTGGGGCCGAAGAGGAGGTGCGGATGTGCACTAGCCGCGGCGCGGACCGCTTCGTGCGTCTGCGCTTCCATGGTCTCGTCGCGCAACGCGCCCAGCCTGCCCCGGTTCCAACGCCAGCGCAGGTGCGCCGCGTCACCGTCATAGTCGAGCAGCAACTCCAGTGTCGGAGTTTGCGGTTTCGGAACCGCATACGTCCGGTCGGAGGAGTGCACCTCCGCGATGCCACGGAGGAGCGGCAGGTAGTCCCGCTCGAAAAGATCACGGTCAGCGGAAGCTATCGACAGCGGCTCGTTTCGGGTGAAGAGCGTCTTCGCTTCGCTTGAGAGCGCACCCTCGAAGCGAGCGAAGCACAGCGTTTCTTCCGCCGTTCCCGGTTTGAGCACCTGCGCGAACCCGACCGGCGGGTCCCCGATGAATCGGACCGCATCACTCGCGAGCGTCTCACCAGCGTGCTCAATCTCACCGAGGACCCGGAGGCGTTTGCGCGCTTCGACGATGTCGAACCGTGCAATAGCGACGCTGTCGGACAACTCAATGGATCGCTGCTGCTTCGCCGTCGATATCAGCTCGATACCGGATGCTCTCAACTCGTGGAGCAAACTCCAAAGTGTGCGCGATGCGGCCCCGTCGAGCGGCAACCACTCCGGGGGGACGTAGTAGTAGTCCCCCTGCCGAGACTGGCTGTAGGCAGAGAGCAACTCCGCCATGAGAGCCGCCTGCTTTCCGCTGAGCGGCAGCCCGTTCAGTCGATCCCACGACGCGTTTCCTTTTATCCACTTGTCGCGGGCGCCTCGAACGGCTGGCCGCGCCGCGACGTACGTGTCCTTGCGGACGGGCGCATACTGCCACGTGTTGCGGCGCCGCCTCTCCTGGTGAAGCTCCACGAAGAGCGCGACGTGCGGGGTCGCGTGTCCGAGTTCCGCGTCCCCTTCGAGCGCCGCGTCGAGCGCCTTCTGCCAAGGGGGTTTGGAGGAGGTGATGCCGTTCGTGGCCGTGCGGGTGGATGCGCGACCGAAGGCGCTGCCCAAGCGGTCGGTGTTGCCGGGCTGAGGCGTCGAACCCCTTGCACGGATCGCGTCCGAGTAGAGCTCCGGCCGGCCAAAGTCAGTTGTCTGCGACAGCAGCACAGCCGCAAGGTGCGCGCACGGCTGCACATTCCGGCACGAGCAATCAGCGGTGCAGCGCAGCCTGTCGCCAAGTTCCGTCAAGCGCACAGCGATCTGAACTGAGGTAAGAGATTCGAAATCGACGGCGGCGGCTTCGACGGCCACACCATAGGGGATGTCCTCGACGCCCAGCACCACGAGACCGGAGTCTCGCAGAAGCTCCAACCCCTCGCGTGCCGCGGGGACTGAAGTGAACGCCTCAACGGCGGCGGAATCGAATTCGAAGAACATCAGGCCCAGTCTCTCGCGCAAAGGGATGCAGCGCGAGATGTGCCACCGCGCGTTGCGATCGCTCGGGTACCCTTGACCGGTGACTGATCGCACCCTCATCTCCTCCCTTTCCACGCTCGAAGACGGCCCCGTGCTTGTGCAGGGGTGGGTCGATACGGTTCGAGACCAGAAGAAGGTGCAGTTCGTTGTCCTTCGCGACGAGAGCGGCGCCGTCCAGCTCGTGAACCCGCGCGCCGAGGGCCGTGAGGCGATCTCCGACACGATCTCCGCGCTCGCGCAGGGCAGCTTCATCTCCGTGCGCGGCCAGAAGAAGGCCGACGAGCGCGTGAAGCTCGGCGGGCTCGAGGTCAAGGTCGACGAGATCGTCGTCGAGACCGCGGCGCTTCCAGAGACGCCCATCGCCGAGGACACGTCGATCGACAAGCGCCTCGACTGGCGCTTCCTCGACCTGCGCATCCCGCGCAACGCCCTCATCTTCCGTATCCAGACGACGTTCGCGCACGCCCTGCGCACCTACTGGGTCGAGAACGGCTTCGTCGAGCTCTTCACACCCAAGCTCATGGCGTCGGCGTCCGAGTCGCGCGCTGAGCTGTTCCAGATGGACTACTTCGAGACGACCGCGTACCTCGCGCAGAGCCCGCAGTTCTTCAAGCAGATGGCCATGAGCTCCGGCCTCGGGAAGATCTTCGAGATCGGGCCGGTGTTCCGCGCCGACCCGTCGTTCACGTCGCGTCACGCGACCGAGTTCACGAGCATCGACGCCGAGATGAGCTGGGTCAACAGCCACGAGGACGTCATGCAGATGCAGGAGCAGCTGCTCGTCTCCGGCCTGCAGGCTGTGAAGGATGCGCACGGCGAGGAAATCAAAGCGCTCTTCGACGTCGACATCGCCGTGCCGACGCTGCCGTTCCCGCGCATCCCGCTGCTTGAGGCGCGCGAGATCGTCGAGGCGCGTGGCCACAAGCTGGAGCGCAACGACCTGGACCTCGACCCCGAGGGCGAGCGCCAGGTCGCGGCCCACGTGCAGGAGACGTTCGGCCACGAGTTTGTGTTCCTCACGGACTACCCGGCGTCGATCCGGCCGTTCTACCACATGCGTCACGAGGGCGACGAGTCGCTCACGAAGAGCTACGACCTCATCTGGAACGGTGTGGAGATCTCGACGGGCGCGCAGCGCGAGCACCGTGTCGAGGTCCTCGAAGGTCAGGCGACCCAGAAGGGCATGGAGCTCGACGAGGTCGGCTTCTACCTCGACTTCTTCCGCTACGGCGCACCGCCCCACGGTGGGTTCGGCATGGGCTTCGGTCGGATCCTGATGCTGATGCTGCACCAGACGACGCTCCGCGAGGTGACGTACCTGTTCCGCGGTCCGAACCGCCTGCAGCCGTAGGTTTCATCGCGCTGCCGCCAACCGGCAGCGACCTCAGAGCCGTCCGCGATCTCTCGCGGGCGGCTCTGCTGCGTCCGTGGAGCACGTGAGCCCCGTCACCTCGTGGCCGGGCGGGGGCGGCGCGCAGGGCAGGTCGTCGCCGCGACGACTCGTGCTGTCGCGCACGTCGGGGCTCGACTCGAAGGGACCATCCGGGCTGAAGAGCACGCCGAGGTGATAGTCGGCGTGATCTCTGAACCAGAGCGACGCTCCGCCTGGCACGTCCTTCAACGCTTCCCACGCCTGCCAGAGCCCACGGAGACGGAGCACGGCTTCTGGCGAGTCCCACCACCGGGCAGACCAGACGCGCGTGCGTCCATCCACTCGGCGCGCACACGAGCGGCCGATGAACTCGCGGACGAAGTCGTCGAGGGTCGCGAACTGCCGCCCGGGCGCGCTTTCTGCTCCCTGCGGAGCGTCTCGCCCGCCCGTCATGGTGCCTGCTCGCGTGCCACGGCGCTGTCCCCGCCAGGGCCATGTTTCGCGAGGGACGCGCGGATGCGGGAGGCGTGTGGTCCCTGCATCCATGCCCTCGTCTTGATGAGGGTCGGGCGGCTTCCGGATGCGAGCACAAGCGCACGCCCCCGAGGCAGCGCCGCGAGTTCGGCGACCTCGAGGATCCGTTCCCGGTGCAACTGCTTCGAGACGGTTCTGTGGCCTCGCCCGTAACTCAGCGAGGAGAGCTCCCTGTCGTGGTCGCCGACGAGCTTCGAGAGCTCGTCGAGGAAGCCGGCTTCGCTCACGCCGCCGCCGTAGACCTTGATGTTCGCCGCCGACCACAGCTTTCGCATGCCGCCCTCACCCCAGACCTCGACGCCCTGCGACCAGGACTGGAGGATGGTGATGAGCACGATGCCTCGTGAGCCGTAGTGGCTGTAGAGGTCCGGGAGGTTGCGCCAGCGGCAGACGTTCGCGGCCTCGTCGAGGACGCCGAGCAACGGAGTGGTGAGCCGGCCGGACGGCGAGGCGGACGCCAGCTCCTCCGCAGCCTCGGCAACGGCGACCGTGAGTGCGGTGACGAGCGGGCCTGCCGTCCCCTGCCCCTCGCGCGAGAGCGAGTAGAGGGTGTCCGTGCCGCGTACGAACTTGTGGGGGTCGAACCGCGGCCGAGCGTCACGGTCCGCCGCCGGGGTGATCCACGGCGCGAGTGCTCTGCTGGTCAAGCACGAGGCCATTTGCTGGGCGGTGCCGTAGATGCCGCCGCGTTGCCGGTCCGGGGCGCCTATGACTCCCTCGAGCTGGTCGGCGACGAGGCGGTATCCGGCGTCCTGCAGAATGCCGACGGCCTCATCGTCACCCGGTCGAGTCACCCACCGGTACACCTCGGTGATGGGCTTGCCCGCGAGCGCGCCGGCGAGGAGGAGCGCCGCGAGGAGGTCCTTGGCCGCGGGGTCGAAGAACGCATCGGACCTGGCGCCTGGTTCTCTCGAACCGCTCGCGAAGTGGTCGGCAAGCTTGCCCGCCTGCACCTCGTCGGTGACGTAGCTCAGTGGGTCCCACCACCAGGCGGTCGCCTCTCCCGCCACCGCCTGCGGGTCGAACACCCAGACGCGACCGGAAGCTGCGCGCACACCACGGGTCGCATCGAGGACGTCGCGCTTGTTTGAGGTGACGACAACTGCCCCGGGCGCCTCGACGATGGCGGGGATAGCGAAGGCGGTCGACTTGCCGGTGCGCGGGCCGCTGACGTTGATCTGCATGTCCTCCCACCCGCCGTAGACGGGTGATCCGCCCGGGAGGGTCGTGCCGAGCTGCACACCTATCGACCCCTCGACGCCGAGGCGAAGGCTGCTGGCCCGGGCCCCGCGAGCGCTGATGGCGGCGATCTCCTTCCCGCGGCCAAGCAGCGTCGCGGCGCGGTCGAGCCGGCGGTTTCCTGCTCGACGCCCGCGGATGCTCAGGACGGTTGCTAGGGCCACGAACACGAGACCGACACCAAGCGCTATCGCGAGTGCCGTCGCGGTCCGGCTCCAGTGGATGCTCCCCCGCAGCACCCCGAAGAACAGCGCGAAGGCATCGGCAGGCAACGGCAAGCCCACCCCATCCAACTCGGCAGCGCCCCGCACGCACAGGTTGACCCCGCCGATGCCGATGACGGCGGCGCCGAGCCCCACCCAGAGCAGCACCGCTTCGACTGCCAGGCCGCCTGGTCCACGCTTCCGTGCGGCGCTCATGGTCTCCCCCGCCGAGCGCCGGTGCCGGTGTCCGGCGCCGGCGCCAATTCCAACGCAGGCTCAGGCTCCGGCGCGTGAGCGGAGACGCGGCTCGCCTCGTGCCAGAGCTTGTTGGTGTCGTTGATGCTCGCTTCGGCAGCGGTGAGTTGCACGTCGACCGGGATGCCTGGCCTTCCGCCGACTTTGACGAGGAACTTGCCCCGCCCAGGCGGCTCGGCCTCTCGGCCGCTCGTGGGGTCCCAGGCCGGCGGGTCCTGCCAGCCGATGAGCAGCTCCTGCTCCGCGAGCGACAGCGGGACAGCGGAGGTGAGGCGCGGCATCTCGGCCCCTGGTAGCCCGCCGCAGATGACCATACCGGCGCGTTCCACGAATCCTTTTGCCTTCATCCGCTCTGATTCGGTTGGCAGGGCGAGCAGGTCGCTCATGGTGTGCGAGATCATGGCCATGCCGACGCCTCGCTGCCGGTTGAGACGGGTGAGGGCGTCGACTCGGTCGACCATGCCTTTGCCAGCGCGCAGCGCTCGCCAGAGCTCGTCGAGGATCACGAAGTAGTGCCGCCGGGGTTCGAGCCCTGCATCCGCGAGCGCGTTCGCGACGTTGACGGTGCCGAACCCGGCGGACCAGCATGCGAGGAGCGCTGCAGCCTGCAGGTCGACGTCGGAGTCGTCGATCGAGGAGACGTCGTAGACGACGGGTGCGTCGCGCCGCATGGGGTTCGTGGTGTGCCTGGAGAAGGTCTCGCCGAGCCGACCGCCTCCGACGAGCCCGATGAGCGACGCCTCGAGTTCTTCCGTGATGGCTTTGTACCTGCTGTCGTCGCCGCGATCGAGCGCGGCGGCGCGCACTTCCGGTGGTCCCGCCTGCACGACTTCGAGAAGGTCACCGAGCACCGGCACACCGTCGTAGTGCTCATCGAGCCATTTGAGTGCGCGGTCGATGATGGTCTCCTCGCGGTCGCTCGGCGGTTGGAGGCGCATGATCGTGAGGAGGGCTGACACCATCGTGTGCCTGCGGCCGTGCGCGTCGGCGAGCACCTGGCCGGCCTCGGCATCGAAGCCGTGCGCTCTGAGGGTCTTCGCGGCGGCAGTCGCCTCGCCCGGGTCGAGCACGTTGAGGTACCCGCGTCCCCGCCCGAGCGAGATGACCTGCCCGCCGAGCGCCGTGATCATGTCGACGTGGTCCGGTTTGAGGTCACCGAGCACCAGCGGCATGACCCCGTAACCCGCGAGGCCCGTCGCCATTCGTCGCACAAGCGACGACTTGCCGAGCCCCGGCTTGCCGAGGATGAACGCCGATGGGTTGCTGATGAGTTTCGCCCGCTGGAACCACGAGATGGGGTCGCAGCAGAGCGTCGCGCCAGTCTGCGTGTGCCGGCCGAGTGGCACGCCGATCATGGGCGTTCCCGTCCCGACCGCGAACGGCCAGAGCCCGCACACCTGGACGGTGGTTCCGCGCCACTCGTCAGGCGCTTGGACGTAGGTGGATGCGCCGCGTCCGGTCCCGATCCACCCGCGCATCCCTGGCCGTTCAGGGGGCCGCGCACGTGCCTGCCCGGGCTGTCTTGAGGACTCTCGGCGTGCTCGTTTCATAGCTTCTCTCGCAGTTCGCTTGGCACCCGAAGGTGCTTGCTGAGGACCAGGCCGAGCGGCAGCGCCGCGGCAAAGGCCGAGTCCTGGGATCCGTAGACGGGCCTCAGGCGGAGCCGTGCCGTCGCAGCGAGGTTGTCGACGGCGGCACGCGCGTCGAGCTCGTGCTCCGCGTCGAGCACGGTCGCTGTGACGAGCGCCCCGAAGTTGATGAGGCCGGCGCCGGAGGCCTCTTCGCTCGCGGTCGCTGCAGCTGCGCGCACGGCGAGGGTGTCGCGCGCTGCGGGCTTCGAACTCGAGGTCTGCCTGAACTGGGCTGCGCTGAGGTCTGCTTCGACAAGTGCGGCCGCCCGAGCGGCATCGATGGGCCTGTACAGCAGCGTCACCCGCTTGCGGGCGATGTCGCGGTGCGGGGCGAGCAACCGGGCGAGCACGCTCGACTGCACGCTGCCTCGTGGCGCGACGGTCATCGCCCAGGTCGTCGAGTAGGCCGAGTCGTGTCGGTAGCCGTCCCAGCTCGCGCGGGCAGCAGCCGGGCCCACGTCGCTCCAGCTGAGCTCCGGGGTCTCACCTGCGGCATGGGCCTCGTCGATGAGCACGGCGACGGCCGGGTCGTAGGCGACCCGAACGATCTCGCAGACCTCCTGCGCCGTGAGCGGCTGGGCGGCTCCAGCACCCGTCGCCTGGAGCCCGGCGCTGAGGCCTGGGAGCCGCGCTGCCAGCTCGCGCGCCATCTCTTCGGGTGCTCGACGCCGGCCGCCGACCCTGAGGGCTCCTTGGAAGGTAAGCGCGACGAAGGCTTTCACTGTCGAGGAGCCCTCCGGGTAGTCGGCGACGGTCTCCTCGAGCACGGCGCGCGCGAAGGCTGGTGCGTTCGGGTCCAGGTTCATGGCCACCTCTCGCCTGAGGCGCGTGCCGGAGTCTGGCGCGGTCTCGATCGTCACGGACGCCGCTTCGATCCCCTGCTCGTCGCCGAGGCTGGAGAGCCAGTGGCCCCATTCGGCCACCCACGAGTCGATCTGCTCCTGGTCCACGAGGGCGGCGCCATCCGGTTCCGTGCCGAAGACGACGGTGTAACTGCCGACCGCTGGCGTGAGCAGGAGTGCGAACGATCGACCGTGCGAGTCGATGTGCTCGCTGAGCCTGGTCGGTGCCGCGATTCCTGGCAGTTGAAACGTCGCCCAAGGCACCCGGCCGATCGGGCCGGATCGGTAGCTCGCCTCACCCCTGACGCGGGACAAGGCCCACCCTGAACGCGCCCCGAGGCGCGAGAGCGCGTTCTTCCCGTGCGCGTCTCGCACGACGAGGAGCAGGAGCGAGATGCCGATCACGGCGGCAACGACGAGGGCCGCGACGATGCCGGAGATCATGGCGGCGACGACGACAAGCACCAGCCCCACCAGCAGGAGCGCTGTGCCGACTGACCCGAGGCCGAGCAGCCCTGCCGAGGTCGGCTTCCGCCAGTTTCCGTAAGTGCGCACCTGTCGTGCCATCGCGCTATCGACCACCGCTCGGGTCCTCTCCTGTTGTCCGCTCAGCGACCGCGATCGCGGCGTCTGTTCCGTACTGGATGCCCTTCTTCAGTGGCTGCACTGCCGCGACGGCGGCCGCGACGTAGGGCCCGCCGATGGCCGCGCCGGCTCCGGCGGCAGCGGCTCCAGCTCCCGCTCCGGCGGCTCCGGCTCCAGCTCCAACGGCCGCGCCAGCCGCACCGGTGGCGCGCACACTCGACGAGGTGGCGGCCGCCGACCCTGACGTTGGAGACGGCCCGGATGCCGGTGCCGGTTGCTGGCGCGACGTCGAGGCACCCGGCGGGCGTCGCCCTGACCTCGCCGCACCCGGCGAGCCGCTGCTCCCCTGCGGGCCAGCATCCGCCCGTGGGCGTGCGCCCTCCGGCACTCGATCGGCGACCGAGTTGGCGATGATTGCACCTCCCCCGCTTGAGGCGAGTGCACCGACCATGGGCGTCACGAAGCGCATCAGCGCGGGCAGCGCGACGATGGCCAACGCGAGGACAACAAGTCCCGTGTACGTGGTCAGCACGGCGCTGCCCTCCGTACTCGGAGCCGCACCGCTCATGTGGAATCCCGCGGCGTAGACGATCGCGGCGGCGGGTTTGTAGAGGATGAATGCGGTGAGCCAGGCGACGCAGCGCTGGAACCAGCCCTTGCCGAGCTCAGTGTTCGTCGCCGAGGCAGCGAGCGGGAGAATACCGGCGAGGATGACGAGCATCCCGCCGCGCACGATCATGAGGAACACCTGCACGACGGAGATGAGACCGACGATCGCGCCGATGAACAAGCCGTGCCCTATCCCGGAAGCGGCTGCCGCCCCGGAGCCACCGCCGGTCGCGGCCGAGAGACTCCCAGATGTGCCGAGCATCACGCCGACGTTGTCCTTGAAGCAGTTCGGCGTCGAATCGAGGTCGCATTCGAGCGACTCGTCGATGATCCAGGTCGAGAACGAGTCCCCCGCTCGCACAAGCAGCCACACGATCGTCAGGCCGACGCTCGCGACGACGACGAGCGTGAGGAGGCTCTTCAGCAGATCCTGACCTGGCCTGGCACGCTGCTCCCACGCCATGCGGGCACCGCCGATCATGACGGACACGATGGCGCACACCCCCGCGAGCCACCACGTCGACGACTGCAGGAACGTCGCGGTGTTCGTCGACGCGGCAGGAGCCGTCGGGATGAGCGCGGAGACCAGCGAGGAAGCGCCCGCGATGAGCACCCCGCCCGCGAGCACCGCGAACAGCTTCCCGTGGAACGGGATCCCGTCGCCCGAACGGATACGTAGCCCAACCATGAGGGCCAGGAACACGAGCCCGATGACGGCGACGGTGCCGGAGATCCAGCTCACGTAGCCGAGCACCGTGGTGAGCTGTGCTTCGACGTCGCTCGTCGGCGCGGCCGCCGCCGACCCCGCTGGTGCTCCCGTCGTCCCGAGATCGGGCGTCGGCACATCGACCCACATCGTCCCGAGGGTCGAGAGCTGCTCCGCAACCCACTCGTTGACGTCGTTCTGGAGCGCCTCCCTCGTTCTGGTCCACACCGTCGAGGCGATCTCCTTCGAGTAGCAGTCGAAGTCGCCAAGTCCGCAGTCGGCCATCAGGCGCTCCACCTCGTGTAGCCGCCGACGTCGCTGAGCGCCTGCATCCGCACCGGATGCGGCCCGTCTGTCGGGATCCGCCAGTCACCGTCCACCCATTCGAGGTCGACGACCGCGGCGATGAAGTTCGTTGCCCCCTCGACGGTGACGCGCTGGGCGACGTCGACGCGCGCTGTCTCGCCGTCGAAGGCGAGCATCCGGTAGCCCACGATCTGGAGTCGCACGACGGCACCCGCCGAGTCCGCATCGGACAGCAGTACATCTCGGTGACTTCCGGGCGCAAGCGCGTACTCGAGCAGTGGGGCACGGAGTCCCGGGGTGTTGGACTGCACGAGGAAGTTCGCGGCAGCGAGCAACGCGCCTTCGGGCGAGCGCTGGAAGCAGTACGCGAAGCCGGCCTCGTGCATGGCCCCAGGGCCAACCTCCTGCGCGCTCGGGGCAAGGTTCACGTCGACATCTCTCCAGCTGGTTTCCGGTGCGATCGCGAGCAGCCAGCGCGACGGGTCCGCGGCGGAGTCTGGTGCGGGTTCTGAGAGCCCGCAGCTGCTCAGCGACACGGGCGGAGGGGCCTCCTCGCCGACCGGAACCGGACCTCCCGGCGACGCTGTGGCCGGTGCCGGTGTCGGAAGTTGGTCTCCCGCATCCACGCTGCTTGGGGTGTCCCCATCGACGGCGACGAGGATCGAAATGACGATGCCGGCCACGACCAGGAGTGCGACCCCAAGGGAGGCCGCGACGAAGCCGGGGCGCTCGAAGGGAGCCCCCGAGCCGCGGAGGCTGGACACATGCCGACGAGGCGCGTGTCGCCTCAATCTGAATTGCATGGTGCTCGCCAACGCCGTCAGACGAAGAAGCCGACGAGGCTCGTCGCGGCAGAGATGATGATGACGCCACCGAGCGCCATGCCGATCTTCCCTGCGTGCTCGCCTCCCTCGCCCCTGCGCGATTGGATCGCCATCATGGTGCCGGCGGCGATGAGACCGAGCACGCACACGGCGAGCCCGATCCACTTCACCCAGCCGAGCAGCGTCGTCAGCCCCTCGGTACCCGGAGGTTGCACGGGGTCGGGGTCGGGCAGCGTCGACAAACGAAGTGAGGCGTCGAGAAGCAGTTCAGCGAGTGCGGCGGTCGTCATGTTCAGTGGTCTCCTGTCGAGATGATGGCGTGAGAGCGCGCGCCGGAGAGCGGCCCCGCGCAGCGCGAGGTCGGGCCGCTACCGGCGTCGAACCGCGAGCGCTCGAGTCAGCTCGCGGTGCGCCGTGGCGTGCCGTGAGCCGGGCAGTGGCGTGAACCGGTGTGCTGACTCCCTCAGATCGGTCGTCTTCGCTGCACACCAGCTCGGCTCAGGAATGGACTCTACGCACGACGAAGGTGGCCTCAGAGAGTTATCCACAGCCTTGATCCACGCCGTCCCGAGCGACCTAGATTGGGGCTCGCCGCGGCCGAACTGCGGCGGGAAGGGGGTGCCTGTGCGCCGGATGACCACCGCGATCGCGGTTGCTGCGCTTGCCCTTTTGCTGTGCGGATGCACGCCGGACGATGGCCCGTCGCGAGTACCGAACGCCGAATCGCAGCCCCAAGCAGACTCGCCGCTGCTCGCTCAGGGCTCGCGGGACGAGCACATCGAGGCGGAGGCCCCGGAGCCCTCGCCGACACACGACGCCGAGTCAGACGCCGAGGCCCTGACCGTCGCATCCGCCGCCCTGACGGCTTACCTTCAACGCGATCTGCCCCAGCGGACCTGGCTCGAGGGGTTGGAACCCCACCTCACTCCGGCAGCAATCGTGGCCCTGAGCTCGGTCGACCCGGCGTCGATCCCAGCGGTGTCTGGGCCAGGGGCACCGGGGCCAGAGCAGCTCGTGCTGGTTCGCGACGCAAGCGGATACCTCGCGAGGGTGACGGCGGAGACGGGGGCGGGCATCTACCTGCTCGTCCTCGTACGCCAGGGGTCAGCACCGTGGCTCGTCAGCGAGATCGTGCCGCCAGAGGAGCGCAGCGCATGAGCTCACGACACGCGCTCTGGTGGTGCCTCGCGGTCGTAGTCCTGCTCGCACCCGGCTTGCTCGTCGGCGCGCTTGTCGCCGCAACTCTCGCCAGCAGCTCCCTCGCGAGTGTGGCAGCGTGCGCAACCTCGGGCTTCTCGCTCGCCTCGCCTCCGTTTGGGCTGGCCCAGGGGTCCGCTGCGGACGCCTCCCTACCTGCCGACCCGGCCACAGTTGGCAGCCTCACCGCGAGCACCGTCATCGACGGCGAGCCCGTCGAGTTCTCCGGTGCGCAGCTCACGAACGCGGCCCACATCCTCGTTGCCGGACGGGATGCCGGCTTCGGGGTGCGCGATCAGGTCATCGGCGTGATGACCGCGATCGGCGAGTCAACGCTGCACGTGCTCGACCACGGCGATGCGGCTGGCCCCGACTCGCGAGGCCTCTTCCAGCAGCGGGACAACGGCGCGTGGGGAAGCCTCGCCGACCGGATGGACCCGCGCATCAGCGCGAACAACTTCTTCGCCGCACTGCTCGCCGTGGCCGAACGCGATGCGCTGACGCCGTCAGAGGCGGCCCACCGCGTGCAGGGCAACGCCGACCCGCAGCACTACGCGAAGTACTGGCAGGCGGCCGTCACCGTGAGCGAGACCATCAGCGGCTCGAGCACCGGCCTCGGAGACGGCGCGGTCGCATCCGTAGGCGTCGCCGCGGGCGCCGGGAACGGGTGTGCGCCCGGGAGCGCCTCCGCGTCAGTCGGGGTCGGCGCGAGCGCGTCCGTGAGCCCAGGCGGTTGGGCATCCCCAGGTTCGGGCGGAATCACGGACACCTTCGGGAACCGGTTCCACCCCACCGAGCTGGAGTGGCGGATGCACAACGGCATCGACCTGGCGGCCGGCGGCTGCGGCGGTCAGATCTGGGCCGCCCAGGCGGGGACCGTCGTCGAGGCGGCACCCGACAGCTCAGGCAACGGGACGATTCGAATCGATCACGGCGGGGGCCTCGTCACCAAGTATCTGCACATGGAGGCGGCCGGCTACCTCGTCGGGGTGGGGGCGATCGTCGTCGCGGGCCAGCAGATCGGCGTCACCGGCACGAGCGGGCAGTCGACGGGCTGCCATCTCCATTTCGAGGTGCTTGTCGACGGCGGCAGAGTCGATCCGCTTCCTTTCCTCGCGGCTCGCGGGGTGGGGTACTGATGGCGAGGCGACGCACGCGAGGCGCACCTGAGCCGGGCACAGCCGTGCCCACCTGGCCTCGAATCACGGCAAGCCTCGAAGGCAACGGGCGAGGGGTGTTGTCCTGGAATTCGGTCACGGATGAGATCTCCGCGGACTCCAGAGACGAGGCATACGCGGCCATCCTCGCGCGATGCACGCGACTCGCTCAGACGATCGGGCGCCCCGTCCGGCTCGAGCTGCAGGACGGCAACCGTATGCGGGAGCTGGCGGTCTTTCCGTCAGGGGCAGTGCAGCCCATCGATGGCGACGGCGTGCCAGAGCACGCCTCCCTGGACGGAGCCGAGCCCGCCTCCTCCACCTCGCTCGCCGAGGTGAATTGGCTGGCCCCGGTTACCGGCGTGTGCCGCGCCTGCTCCGCTCCCGCGAGCGCAGCCGAGGTGCACTGCCAGGGATGCGGCGTTGTGGAACCGCTCAGCCGAAGCGGCGGCGGCCCTCAGTTGAGAGCACAAGCCATGCAGAGCAAGGCCGGCGTCGTCGAGCATCCGCGCTCCGGACGACGCGCGCTCCGTCAAGGCACCGAGCAGACCGCCTCGACCGTGCCGACGCCTACACGTACGTCCGACCTCGCTCCGAATCCCGCGCCCCCGCTATCGCCAGCGCTCCAGCTGGCTTCCACGCCGGCGCACACGCACACGCATGCCCCCACACCCACATCCCCACCCACACGACGATCGCGTCGCCGCGAGCAGACTCCGACGGACGCACCCCGTGCTCTGGTCATCGAGTTCGAGGACGCGTCGCGCGCGGTGCTCTCCGGCAGCGCGGCGGTCGGCCGTAACCCGTCGCCCGTCGACGGCCGCATCCCGGTCCGCGTCGGCAGCCGGGACAACACGGTCTCACGCACACACGCCCTTGTGGACCTCGACCATGCCGGTCGCATCCTCGTCACGGACTACCACTCGACGCACGGCGTGCACCTCAGCGGCAGGCGCACCTCCACGTTCTCGCCCGGTGTCGTCTACCGCGTGCCAAGCGGCGCGGAGCTGCGGCTTGGCGACGTCGTGTGCCGCGTCAGCACCGAACCTGCGCGCGCGAGCTGATCCGTCCAGTCACACAGCGGCCCGCTCGACCGACCGACCACGCTCATCGCTCCGCCTCAGGCCTGAGCTGAGGCAGCCGCGACGACGGCGGCATCCAACCGCTCAGCCTCCACGAACCACTGCGAATGCTGCACCCCATCGACCAGAACCACGGGGATGAGCTCGCCATACTGCCGCTGCAGCGCCTCGTCGTCGAGGATGCTCAGCACCGTCAACTCCGCACCGCGGCGGGCCGCGACAGCCCGCACGACGGGCTCGGCGTCCTCACACAGGTGGCAGCCCGGCTTGCCGAGGAACGTGACCTTCGGAACTCTCGCATCCGTCATGCCCTCGATTCTCGCAGGCGCCACGCAAGCGAGAGCGGTGTAGTGGTCGTCAAAACGCGCAGGGAGCGACCACAAGTCCGCTCTCGGCCAAAGCCAGGGCCAGGGCACTCTTAGCCAGAGCCAAGCCGTCCCCAGGAAGACAAGCCCGCTCGCCCCGCAGCAAACCCACGCCTTAACGCAGAAAACGCCTGACCCGAGGGCCCGGCGCTCTGCGTCGTCGCGACTACTTCTTGTTGCGACGCTGGTGGCGAGTCTTACGAAGCAGCTTGCGGTGCTTCTTCTTCGCCATGCGCTTGCGGCGCTTCTTGACTACTGAACCCATAGGAACATCCTTTATCTACAAGTACGAGGTGCGCGCAGCGGTGGGCTGCGGCATCGCTGGCGTCAGCTTACACGTCACCCGCCGGTAACCCTGTGTCCAACGAAAGACCCAGGGGCCAACGAGACTCAGGCCGTGTGCTGACCGAGTTCGTCTCCGCGGCCGGACTGCTTGATGGCTTCGGAGACCGCCGACTCGGGCACCCGGAACGAGCGGCCGAAGCGCACCGCGGGAAGTTCACCGGAGTGCACAAGTCGGTACACCGTCATCTTCGAGACCCGCATGAGTTCTGCCACCTCGGCAACGGTCAAGAACCGCACATCAGACAGGTCGTTTGCCATGTGTTGCAGCTCCAAGGTGACGGATGATCCGCGCGTTACGGAAGTGAAGTGAGTGTCAGTTGAATACCTTATGGCCCAGAGCACTGCAGAAACAAGGTGCAGAGCCAATCATCCTGTGCCACGGATTCGCGATTCCACCCGCGAGGAGTAGCATGACCGACGCCTCGCGCACGTGAGGCATCGACAACTGTGCTGTGAATTGGGGATGTGATGCGCACTCCGCGGGCCTCGAGCATCCCCGCACCCGTTGACACGGATGGGCTGCTTCGGCGCATCGTCTCGGCCGTCGGTCGGAAGATCGACGACTTCGCACACCACACGCCCTCACGGTTCGCCGTGATCATCTTCACGAGCATCATCCTGCTCTGGACGACGATCTACATGCTGCCGATCTCGTCGGCGGACGGAACTGTGACGCCGTTCCACGAGGCGCTCTTCACGGCCGTCTCCACGATCTGCGTGACGGGGCTCTCCGTCGTCGATATGGCGACCCACTGGTCCGGCTTCGGCCACTTCATGGTGTTCCTGGGCATGCAGGTCGGCGCGATCGGCGTGCTCACGCTCGCGAGCATCATGGGCGCGATCGTGACGCGGCGCCTCGGCCTGAGGCAGAAGCTCGTCGCGGCGAGCGACAGCAACGCCCTGCGCACGCACGCTGGCCCCGTCTCGGAGTCGCAGGCCGTGAAGCTCGGCGACATCGGCGGCATCCTCACAACCGTCGCGATCTCGCTCGTCATCATCGAGACGTGCATTGCCCTCCTCATCATCCCTCGCCTCCTCATCGCGGGCGAGCCCCTGTGGGACGCGATCCTCGACGGCTTCTTCTGGGCGACCTCGGCCTTCACCAACACGGGCTTCATGCCGACGAGCACCGGCATCGAGCCGTTCGCGACCGACGCGTGGATGCTCACGTGCCTCGCGACCGCCGTCTTCCTCGGCAGCCTCGGCTTCCCCGTCATCTTCGCCCTCACGCGCTGGGTGAAGACGAAGCAGCGCATCTCGGTGCACGTGAAGCTGACCCTGTCGACGACCGTCCTGCTCTTCGTCCTGGGCGCGGTGGCGATCTACTTCCTCGAGGGCGATAACCCAGAGACGATCGGCGCGCAGAACCCGTGGTTCCGGCCCGTGACGGCCGGATTCATGTCGGCCATGACGCGCTCCGGCGGGTTCTCGACGATCGACCTCGCAGACGCCGACCCCGCCACGATGCTCGCCATGCAGATGCTCATGTTCGTTGGCGGCGGCAGCGCATCCACGGCAGGCGGCATCAAGGTCACGACGCTCGCCATCCTCTTCCTTGCGGCGTTCGCCGAGGCGAAGGGCGTCAACGACATCCAGGCGTTCGGCCGCCGCATCCCGAACGACGTGCTCCGCCTTGCGGTCAGCGTGACGCTCTGGGGCGCGACGATCGTTGCCGTCTCGTCCATCTCCCTCATGCACTTCGCCTCGGTTCCGTTCGACGAGGCGCTCTTCGAGGCGATCAGCGCGTTCGCGACCTGCGGCCTCTCGACGGGCCTCACCGGTGATTTACCGGAGCAGGGCGCGTACATTCTCTCCATCACCATGTGGCTCGGCCGCGTCGGCACGGTCACCATGGCCGCAGCCCTCGCTTCCAGCGAGCACAAGCAGCTCTTCAGGCTGCCTGAAGAAAGGATCATCGTTGGGTGAGCCGATTCCACACAATGCGCCGGTGCTTGTCATCGGCCTCGGCCGGTTTGGCGCTGCGACTGCTGGCCAGCTGCAGCGTCAGGGCCGCGAGGTCCTCGCGGTAGACACCGACGAGGGGCTCGTCCAGAAGTGGGCGGAGCGGGTGACGCACGCCGTGCAGGCGGATGCGCGCAACATCGAGGCCCTGCGGCAGATCGGCGCGCACGAGTTCGCGGTCGCCGTCGTCGCCGTCGGCACCTCGCTCGAGTCGAGCGTGCTCGTCACGGCCAACCTCTCCGACCTGAAGGTGCCGCAGATCTGGGCGAAGGCGATGTCGGCGACGCACGGCAAGATCCTCGGCCGCATCGGCGCGCACCACGTCATCTACCCGGAGCGCGAGGCAGGCGAGCGCATCGCGCACCTGCTCTCGGGGCGGATGCTCGACTTCATCCAGTTCGACGACGACTTCGTGCTCGTGAAGCTCTACCCACCGAAGGCGATCCGCGGAGTGCCGCTCATGGAGTCTGGCGTGCGCACCAAGTACCGCGTGACGGTCGTTGGCGTGAAGAGCCCCGGGAAGCCGTTCACCTACGCGATGGCTGACACCGTGGTCTCGAACCACGACCTCGTGATCGTGTCCGGCTCGGCCTCCGACGTGGAGCGCTTCGCCGCGCTCACGTAGTTCTTCCCCACTCAAGCACCATCGCTGCCTGTGTTTCGAACCTCCCGCTTGTCGGAGGGTTCGAAACTCAGGCAGCGTTTGTGCACTCGGGATGCTCGGCGCTAGTCGCGGGGTTCGGGCGGCGGCGAGTAGGGCGGCTGCTGGGGAGCTACGGGCGGCTGCTGCGGCTGACCGGCTCCCTGGCCGTACTGCTGCCCAGGCACCTGCTGGTGGGGCTGGGAGTATTGCTGCACCTGGGTCTGGCCGTAAGGCTGGCCGTGGGTCTGGCTCGGCACCTGACCGTAGGGCTGGCCGGGAGCCTGGCCGTAGGTCTGCATGGGCTGCTGCGCCGCCTGCTGGGCGAGCTGCGCCTGCTGCTGCGCATACACCTCGTATGCAGCTCGGGCCTCCTCCTCGCGACGCTGCTTCGCGGTAACGAGCGGGGCCGTCGTGGTCTCGATGCCTTCCTTCTTCGCGCGCCAGATGACAAACGCTGCGACGACCGCGAGGAACACGGCGGGGATGAGCATGATCGGCCCGCCAGCACCTGCGGAGCGGTCGATGCCCTCGCTGAGCTGGCCCGTCAGCACGGAGGGGATGAACAGCATGACGTTGTTCGAGGCGTGGATGAGCACGGCGCTCTCGAGGCCACCCGTGTACTTGACGGTGACCGACATGATGACGCCGAAGAAGAAGTAGTAGCCGATGAGCCACCAGTCGCCTGCGCCGTGTGCGAGGCAGAACAGTGTCGCCGAGACGGCAGTGCCGATGACAAACGACAACTGCGGCGATGACACCCAGGAGCCGGCCGCCCGCTGGAAGCCGCCGCGCGCCACGTACTCCTCGGACGCCGCCTGGAACGGGGTCGTAAGCAGCACGAAGACGAGCATGAGGATGGCCGTGCCGTCGACGTTGACCTCGGCGGGCTCGAGCAGGAAGAGCGCCGCCGAGTAAACCGCGAAGACCGGGACGATGACCAGCGCGAGCTTGCGGAACCACGCCCAGCGGAACCTGCCGGCGACCGACGAGATGGTGCCCGGCTTCACGCCGAAGAGCATGCGCTGGCCGAGGTACGCAAGCGGCAGGAGCGCCGCGAGCGCGAGGTTGTTGGTGACGAAGATGGCGGGCGTCATGGGGATCACGCCGGTCTCGACGGCTTCGCCGAGCGCTTCCTGGGTGAGCTCGCCGGTGAGCGTGGAGATGAGGATGCCCGCGGCGCCGATCGTCATGGACGTGACGAAGAACCCGGCGATGAGGAACACGATGAAGAGGAGGCCCCTCCACCATCCCTTCCCACGCCCGATCGGGCTGAGTGCGTGGTCGTAGGTGAGTCTGCTGCTGCCGGTTGGCTGCGCGGTGAGCGGAGCACTGCCGGTCGGGGTCGGAGTCATGCTGTGGTTGCTCATGCCTCGACGCTACTCAGCGGGGGATGCCCGGGGATCGGCCGCAGGAATGATTCCGCCCCTGCGCCGCTCGGCTGCGCGGCGGAGGCGAGCCCAGAGCCGAGGCCGGAGCTGGAGCCGGGCTGCTGCGGGATGCGTCAGCGCTTGTGGGCGACGAGGTCGCGCAGGAGGAGGCGGTCGACTCGGTTGCCGTCGCCGGCCAGCCAATCGCCGACCTCGCGCAGCAGGGACTCCGTGGTGGCGAGGCGGACTCGCTGCCAGGTGAGCGCGTTGTCGACCTCGAGGGGGCCCTCTCGTTCCGCGACGACCGTCATCCAGCCTCGAACGGCGGACATCTCGCCGAACAGCTCGTGGAACCGTTCGACGGCGTGCGGGAACTCGGCGGCCGGCGACGAGAAGGCGACGCCGTCGTGGGTGAGCTCGCCGTCGCGCGAGATGCCGTACGTGCCTGGCGCCCAGAGCTCGTCGTTGATCAGCGCAACCCTTCGTCCGCTGATGACGGCGTGCGCGATCGTGCCTGAGCTCTGACCTGGCAGGCGCAGCCCGTGCAGGATGCGCACGCCGGGGATCCGGAGGAGCTGGGCGAGCGGTTCGCCGACCGATCGCTGGGCGAGGAACGCGCGCATGGGATTCGTGCCGCCGGCCGTGCCGCCTGCATCCATCGCGGTCTGACCGGGCTCGCCCCAGACCCGCTTGCCGTCGCCCGCGGGCGGGGCAGACTCATTCGCGAGCTGCACAAGCAGCCGCTCGCGCGTGACCGCGACGCGGCGCTGCGTGAGGCTCGACCACGCGAAGTAACCGGACACGGCCGCGGTGAGGTAGATGGCGGCCTGGGTCAGGAGGCTCGCGAAGGCCGGGTTCTGCATGCCCGCCGTCGTCGCGAACAACGACATGACGCCGAGGGTCGCCGACAGGACGCCGGCCACGATGGCGATCACAAGCGTCGCGAGCCAGAGCACGAGAGCCCAACGCTGCGCGCGCACCCTCAGCCGGAGCGTCAGCCAGGCTGCGCTCAATGCCACGTAGAAGAGGACGGCGGGCCACATCGTGGGCTCTGTTCCCGTGCCGAAGGTCGGCACGGTGAGGCGGGCGAACGAGAAGTCGAGCAGCAGCAGGAGCGCGCCGATGAGGACGATCGCGGCGTGCACGGAGACCGCCGTCAATTCGCGGCGGGTGAAGGCGCGCTTCGCCGCGACAGCGGGCGGCCAATAGACGGGCTGCTCTTGCCAGCGGGTACGGAACCAGGCCATGCGCCGGACGTCGAAGACCTGCGCCGGAATGCGAGCGGGTGGCGGGGCGTCACGCGTGGCCGGCTCGGCGTGGGCGCTGCGGCGCGGCGCGGAGGCTGTGGAGTCTTTCGACGCACCGGAACGAGGGGGCGTTCGGAAGCGACCGCCACCTCCGGCCGAGCGTCTGCTGGTCGGCGCCCACTGGGTTCGCTGCTGCGAGCGCACGCGGCGCGAGCCGCCACCGGCGAGCCAAGCGTCGTGCTCTCGGCGGGTGGTCTCGTCCGTGAGCACTTCGACCGCGAGGCGCACTCGGACGAAGTCGTCCGAGCTTCCGCCGAGGTCTGGGTGCGACTCGCGTTGCCTCGCACGCCCGACCCTGCGGATCTCTTCGAGGGACGCGGTGCGGGAGATGCCAAGCACGAGGTACAGGTCTTCCGTGAAGACGTGCCTCCGACCGCTCATGGCCGCCCCTCCCGCTGCTGGTTCAAGTTCCCAAGACTACGCACCGATCGCACCGTCACCCGTCGCCGTGCGGGAGAAGCCGAGCGTGCGTTCAGGAGTTCTCGGCCGCGAGTTCCGCCGAGCGGCGCTGGTTGGCGTCGAACGCCCGCTCGAAGAGTCCCGCGAGATCCGCGTCCTGCAGCACAGCGACGGAACGCTCAGTTGTGCCCTTCGGGCTCGTCACTCGGCGGCGCAACTCGGACGGCTCCGTCTCCGGGTCGCGGACGACCATGCCAACGGCCCCCTCGAACGTGCCGACAACAAGCTGCCTCGCGAGGTCGTCGTCGAAGCCCAGCCGCTTCGTCGCGTCGAGGTACTGCTCGATGAGCAGGAAGACGTGCGCTGGCCCAGAACCCGAAACTGCCGCGAGCGCGTCGATGCGGTCCTCGTCGATGGTCGCGACGCGACCGACGCTCTCGAAGAGCGCAACCGCGACGGCGAGGGACGCCTCGCTTGTCGAATCGTTGGCGGCGAGGCCCGTGACGCCGAGCCCGATGCTCGCGGGGGTGTTCGGCATTGACCGGACGATCTGGGCGCCGCCTGGCAGCCGGGCCGCCAGGCTCTCGAGGCGCACGCCGGCAGCCACCGAGATGACCACGGCGTCCGGCTTGATCGAAGCGGCGATCTCGTCGAGCAGTTCGCCGATGAGGTAGGGCTTGACGCCGAGGACAATCACGTCTGCGTCTTCGACCGCGACCAGGTTCGCGCGCGGGTCGTTCTCGAGCGCCGTCGTCGTGACTCTGTCGTCGGTCTCCGCCGCGGCGGCCGAAGCTGCCGACCTCGTCGTGACACGCACGCGTGCCCCCTCGCCGAGGGGCGCAGCCAGCAGCCCGCGCAGGATCGCGCCGTTCATGTTGCCGCCGCCAAGGAACGCGTATGTCAGTGCCGTCATACCCGGATTGTACGGATGCACCACCGACAGTCTCCGAATGCACCATCTGCTCTGAGAGCCGTCAGGGTGACCTCGGTATGCTGGCCCTTACTCGTCGCCGTCGAAGGGGAACTCGTGCCGAATCCGGAACTCGCCGCACACATTCGCGAACTGCTGCTCGAAAACCAGCACGTGGGTGAAGTGCTCCAAGTGCGCAGCGTGGAAGTCGACGACCGGGTCACGCTCGTCGGCGTACGTGTCTCGGTGCTGAACCTCCCCCAGGTCCTCGACCTTCCTCCCGTGCTCGCGCAGCTCCGCGCTCTTGTACGCGAGGCCGCCCCGCACGCCGAGGCGATCTTCGTCGAGCCAGATGTGACGGAGCGACACAACGTGCACGTGAGCACTGAGTCGATCGTCATCCGCTCGGTCGACTAGGCCAGCACCGACGACGAGGCCAGCTCGGTCGACGAGGCCAGCTCGGTCGACGAGGCCAGCTCGGTCGACGAGGCAAGCTCCGTCGACGAGGAGGCGAGCGAGCCTCAGTCCCGGAAGAACCCGCGCACAAGCGCCGCGCACTCGGCTTCGCGCACGCCCGCGATGACAACGGCGCGCTCCGGCAGCCGCCGGTCACGCACGAGGTCGTAGCGAGACCCGACTGCGCCGGCCTTGTCGTCCCAGGCCCCGTAGACGAGCGTCGCGATGCGGGAGGAGAGGATCGCTCCCGCGCACATCGCGCACGGCTCAAGGGTGACCACAAGCGTGCATCCGTCGAGTCGCCAAGTGCCGAGCCGCTCGGCGGCGCGCCTCAGGGCAAGCACCTCTGCGTGGCCCGTGGGGTCACCCGTCAGCTCACGCTCGTTGTGCGCGGTGGCTATGACAACACCGGATGCGTCGGTCACGACCGCCCCGATGGGCACGTCGTCACTCGCGAGCGCCAGCTCGGCCTCGCCGAGGGCGATGCCCATCAGCTCGCTGAAGCGATCGTCGACGTGGAGTGACACGCTGCCATCTTCCCACTGCGACCGCATCGGGCTGTCCGAATGTCACCGGGATGCCTCCGGCTTCGTTACTCTGTATTTCATGCGCCTGCACGTAGCCGACCACCCGCTCATCACCCACAAGCTCTCGGTGTTGCGGGATGAGAAGACTTCGTCGCAGCAGTTCCGCTCGCTCGTCGAGGAACTGGTGACGCTGCTCAGCTACGAGGCGACGCGCGACGTCCGCACGGAGTCGTACGAACTGCAGACCCCCGTCGCGAAGACGACCGGCCTCCGCATGACCGACCCGGTCCCGCTCGTCGTGCCGATCATCCGCGCCGGACTCGGCATGCTCGACGGCTTCCTGAAGCTCGTCCCGAACGTCGAGGTCGGCTTCCTCGGCATGCGCCGCAACGAGGAGACACTGCAGCCGGAGACCTACGCGAAGCGTCTTCCGGAGAACCTGGCCAACCGCCAGTGCTTCGCGCTCGACCCCATGCTGGCGACAGGGGGTTCACTTGTAGCTGCAATCGACTTCCTCTTCGACGCGGGTGCCGTCGACGTCACGGCCATCTGCATCGTCGCTTCCCCTGAGGGCATCGAGCGGATGCGCGAGGCCTTCGCCGACAAGAACGTCACGGTCGTTGTCGGGGCACTCGACGAGGGCCTCAACGAGGAAGGCTTCATCGTGCCGGGCCTCGGTGACGCGGGCGATCGTCTGTACGGCGTCGCGGAATAAACTTCGCGTCACCTGTTGACATGTGCCGTCACGAGGAAACATACTGGCGGCATGACGAACCACTCGCGAACCCTGACCGCCTTTTCGGCGACGGGAACAGCTGGCGTGATGATGCCCAGCAACGCGATGTGCTGTCGAATGTGCCGCTGACTCCGGATCTCCTCCGTCGAGTCGCCGCATTCTTCGCCCCCTTCTCTCGTGAAGCTCTCTCTCGTGAAGAAGGACGCCTGCGCCCCTTGGGCCAGCGTGGTCGAAGCGCCCTCTGCTTTCCCAAGCACTGCGCTTCACCGCATCCCGCCGGGGCTCCAGCCCCTCGGCACCGTTCGCGAACCGTCGCGAACCGCACCCGCTCACAGTCGGGTGTCATGAGCATCATCACCTCAAAGGACTTCCACCCATGTCTCTCGCAACCGACTTCCGCCGCCCCCGCACCCTGAATGCCGTGACTCAGATTCCTGAAACCCCCCGCCCCGCCTACGTCCAGGCGGTCCCCGCCGCGCCTGAAGCGCGCGGCTTTGTCCTCTACGTCGGCCTCGATGAAGCCAAGGCGAACCTCGACGGGACGACGCTCACCGAGCTCGTCGAAGCGCTCAAGCGCGTCACCGCCGAAGTGGCCCCGCACGCCGAGACGCACGCTGCCGTCGCGCTCGCCCCGAAGGGCGCAGGAGGCCGCGACGTGGAAGTCGTCCGCCTCGCTCTCCAGGACCCGCAAGCGCTCGCCGCCCGAGGTGTCGAGGAGGACGACCAGCCAGACTCCGCCGAGGGTGTCACGATCGACACGACCCGCAAGCGCGTGAGCGTGTCTGGCGAGAACGCCGGCCTCACCTACAAGGAGTTCGAGCTGCTGCAGGCACTGGTGCTGCGTGAGGGCCGCACCGTCGACCGCACGGAGATCATCGACATCCTCTGGCGAGACAGCGACGAGGAGCGCCCGAACGAGCGCACCATCGACGTGCACGTGCGTCGCCTCCGCTCGAAGCTCGGTGCGTACGGCGATATCGTGCGCACGGTACGTGGCACCGGCTACCGTTTCGACCGTCACGCTGACGTCGACGTCCTCTACCCGAACGCGCAGTCTCCCGACCGCCTCTGAGCCGCTGGAATCGCATCACGGGGACTGTTCTCCGCATAGATCTCCAGCGATTCGGGCAGTCCTGCCCGTTCGTCGCGCCGGATTCCGTTGCTGGATGTACTGGCCAGTACACTCGACGGAAGCTGCCGAGACGAAGAAGTTGGAGGCCCGATGATGCCGACGAGCAACCCAGTGGAAGCTTGGGAGTCGCTCTTCCGCGCGCAGGTCTCGATCATGCGCGAATTGCGCGGCGGGTTCTCCAGCAACTCGATGTCGATGAACGAGTACGACGTGCTCTTCAACGTCATCCGCGAACCGCAGGGACGCATCCGCCTGCGCGACTTGAACCGGAACGTGCTCATCACCCAGTCTTCCGTGTCGAGGCTCGTCGACCGGCTCGTGCAGCGAGGGTTCCTCGTGAAGATCGACGATCGGCTCGACCTCCGCTCGACGCTCATCGAGATCACACCGGACGGCCGCGCTGAGTTCACGCGTGCGGCGCGCACCCACATGCGCAACATCCAGGAGCGGATGACCGGCGCACTCGATCCCGACGAGCTGCGCACCCTGCAATACCTCTGCACGAAGCTCCGCCTCGGGCAGGCTGGCGGGCGTGGGCGTGACCACGACGCCTGAGTTCGCGTGGGCCGGTGACCCCTCCCAGGCCCCGCTCGACGCGGCCGCCGCGAACGGGCTCGCACACGGCCTCCAGGTCCTCGCCGACCCGACGCGGCTGCGCATCCTCTCGCTCGTCGCGGCGAACCCCGACCGGCCGACGACCGTGACCGAGCTCGTCTCTGCACTCGGATGCGCGCAGTCCACGGCCTCGCACCACCTGCGGATCCTCGTCGACGGCGGTTACCTGAGCTACGAGCGCAGCGGAACGTGGGGGCTGTACCGCCTCGAAGCGCAGAAGCTCCTCGAGACGGCCGCCAGTATCCGCCCCCGCTGAGTCGCTCCGACCCTCAGCCCTCCAGGTGACGCTCGTCGACGCCGTTGTAGACGGCGAGCGGGCGGATGAGCGAGTTGGCCGCCGCCTGCTCCATGATGTGAGCCGTCCACCCGGTGATTCGGGCCGCAGCGAAGAGCGGCGTGAAGGTCAAGGTGTCGAAGCCCATGAGGTGATAGACGGGGCCGGCCGGGTAGTCGAGGTTCGGCTTGATGCCCTTGCGCTCGCCGAAGCTCTTCTGCAGCACCTCCGAGAGTTCGAGCAGGTCGTGCCGGTCGTAGTGCTCGACGAGGCGCTCGAGGGCGGCGTGCATGGTCGGGACTCGTGAATCGCCGTTCTTGTAGACCCGGTGCCCGAACCCCATGATCTTCTTCTTGCTGGCGAGCGCATCGTCGAGCCACGCCTCGACGTTCGCGGCCTCGCCGATCTCGTCGAACGTGTGCATGACGGCCTCGTTCGCGCCACCGTGCAGGGCGCCCTTGAGCGCGCCGATCGCGCCGACAACGGCCGAGTAGAGGTCGGCCGTTGTCGAGGTGATCACGCGGGCCGTGAACGTCGAGGCGTTGAAGGAGTGCTCGGCGTAGAGCACCATCGAGACGCGGAACGCGTCGACGACCTCGGGGGCCGCCTCCTCCCCGAAGGTCATCCAGAGGAAGTTCTGCGAGTAGTCGAGGTCGTCGCGGGGCTCGACGAGCTCGAGCCCGTGCCGGCGACGCTGGTCGTACGCGACGATGGCGGGCAGCGCCGCGAAGAGGGCCTTGGCCTTCGCGAGTTCAGCCTCGGGAGAGGGGTCCTCGGCGTCCGGGTCGTTGGCGCCGATGACGCTCACCGCCGTCCGCACGACGTCCATGGGATGCGCGCTGGTCGGCAGCGCGTCGATGACGGCACGCACGTTGCCCGCGAGCGCACGGCCAGCCCGCTCCTGCGTCACGAACGCCGCGAGCTCGTCTTCGCTCGGCAGCTCGCCGCCCCACAGCAGCAGGGCGACCTCCTCGAAGCTCTTCTGCCCCGCGAGCTCCTGCACCGGGTAGCCCCGGTAGAGCAAGGAGTTTGTCTCCGGGTTGACCTTCGAGATGGCGCTGTAGTCGACGGGCACCCCTGCGAGCCCCTTGTAGATCTCCTGCTCAGTCATCGTTGACCTGGTCTTCCTGTGATGTGTCCTGGTGGGACTGTGATGTGTCCTGGTGAGACGGGTGCTGCGGTTGTCAGCGTTTGACGGTGAAGTTGAACACTCCGCTGTCGAAGTGGTTATACCCCTCGTAGTCGACAAGTTCGTACAGCTCAGAGCGGTGCTGCATCTCGTCGAGCTTGCCGGTGAGGGTTCCGTGCTCGATGAGTTCGTCGAGCGCGCCGGCCGTCGCCCCCATGGAGATGCGGAGGGTCGAGACGGGCCAGATGACGAGGTTCATGCCGACATCGGCGAGCTGCTGCACCGTGAAGAGCTCGCTCTTGCCGAACTCGGTCATGTTGGCGAGCAGCGGCACGTCAACGGCGGCGCGCATCGCGGCGAACTCCTCGAGCGTCGCCATCGCCTCGGGGAAGATCGCGTCGGCGCCGGCGTCCACGAGCTTCTTCGCGCGGTCGATGGAGGCGCCGAGGCCCTCGACGGCGCGGATGTCGGTGCGGGCCATGACGAGGAAGTTCGGATCGCGCCGCGCATCCACCGCCGCCCTGATGCGCTTGAGCGCCGTCTCCTCGTCGACGACCTGCTTGCCGTCGAGGTGCCCGCAACGCTTCGGGTTGACCTGGTCTTCGATGTGCATTCCGGCGAGGCCCGCGTCTTCGAGCTCCTGCACCGTGCGGGCCACGTTCATGGGCTCGCCAAAGCCCGTGTCGGCGTCGATGATGGCGGGCAACTCCGTCATGCGGGCGATCTGCTTGCCGCGGCCGGCGACCTCGGTGAGCGTCGTGAGGCCGATGTCCGGCAGACCGAGGTCGGCCGAGAGCACGGCGCCTGAGATGTAGACCCCCTCGAAGCCCTTCTGCTCGATGAGGCGGGCCGAGAGCGGGTTGAAGGCGCCGGGGAACCGCAGCAACTCGCCGCTCGCGAGGCTCGCGCGGAAGGCGGCGCGCTTGTGGGCTGGGTTGGTCTTGGCGTACAGCATCAGAAGATTCCTCCGCCCTCGTTGAACTCGACGACGCCGGGCAGCGCGACGAAGCCGAGCTGGCCGAGCTCGCCCGGCGCGAGCTCGGGGAGGCGCTGTGCGGTGTCGAGGAAGCGCTCGATCTCGTGGTCGTCCACGACCCCCTCCGCGAGGGTGCGGAACTTGCTGATGTACTCAGCCCGGGCGAACGGCCTGGCGCCGAGCGGATGGGCGTCGGCGACCGCGATCTCGTCGCGGATGACGGTCCCGTCGGTGAGACGGATCTCGACGCTCCCGCCGAACGCCTTCTCGGCGATGTCGAGCGAGTGGTACCGGCGGGTCCACTCCGGGTCCTCCTCGGTCACGACCCGCTTCCACAGCTCGACCGTGTCCGGTCTCGCCGCGCGCTCCGGCGCGTACGAGCCGACGTGGTGCCAGGCACCGTCCTGCAGAGCGACCGTGAAGATGTACGGGATCGAGTGGTCGAGCGTCTCCCTGCTCGCAGTCGGGTCGTACTTCTGCGGGTCGTTGGCCCCCGAGCCGATCACGAAGTGCGTGTGGTGGGAGGTGCGGATGAGGATGCGCTCGATCTGGTCGGGGGCCGTGACGAGCTGAGGGTGGGCGTTGTGGAGCTTGCGGGCGAGGTCGATCCAGGCCTGCGCCTGGTACTCGGCCGAGTGCTCCTTCGTGTAGCTGTCGAGGATGGCGGTCTTCGCCTCGCCGGCCGCGGGGAGCGGAACCTGGTAGCGAGCATCCACGCCGCCGAGGAGCCAGGCGATGACGCCGTCCTCACCCTCGTAGATCGGGGTCGGGCTCGTCTGTCCGCGCATGGCGCGGTCGACGGCCTCGACCGCCATCTTGCCCGCGAAGGCCGGCGCGTGCGCCTTCCACGTGGAGATCTCGCCCTTGCGCGACTGCCGAGTCGCGGTGGTCGTGTGGAGCGCCTGCCCGACCGCCTGGAAGATCGTCTCGGCGTCGAGGCCGAGGAGTGTGCCGATGCCGGCCGCGGCCGACGGGCCGAGGTGCGCGACGTGGTCGATCTTGTGCTCGTGGAGGCAGATGGCCTTGACGAGGTCGATCTGGATCTCGTAGCCCGTCGCGATGCCGCGCACGAGCTGCTCACCCGAGATGGCGCGCTGACCCGCGAGGTGCTGCGCCACGGCGAGGATCGGCGGGATGTTGTCGCCGGGATGCGAGTAGTCGGCGGCGAGGAACGTGTCGTGGTAATCGAGCTCGCGCACGGCGACGCCGTTCGCCCAGGCTGCCCACTCCGGGGAGGTGCGCTGCGCATCCTCGAGCCCGAAGAGCGTGGAGCCCGCACCGTGGCGGGAGACGCCGTGAGCAAGGGCCTGGTCGCGGGCGGCGACGATCGGGGCGCGCGTGAGCGACGCGGCCGCGACCGCGGCGTTGTCGATGACGCGGTTGATGACCATGTCGGTCACCTCGGCCTGCACCGGCACGGGGTCGGCGGCGACCTCGGCGATCTTCCAGGCCAGCTGGTCGCGGCGCTGCAGGTTCTCGTCGCTGCGGTGGACTCGGACGTCGTGGAGGTTCACGTGGAGAGGATCCCTTCGGGAGCAGTTGGCTGGGGTGCGCTCGACTGCAGTGAGGCGAGCGCCGTGGTGAGGCTGCGGTGCAGGTGGAAGTGGGTCGCGTGGGACGCGAGGCGGGGGTCGCCCGCGAGAATCGCGTCGACGACACTGAGGTGCTCGCTGGCCGCCTCGCGGAGGCGCTCCGGGTTGTGGCTCGAGAGCCTGCGCACGCGCGAGGAATGGAGTCGGCACGACTCGAGCGCCACGCTCAGGTACTCGCTCGCAGCGGCCTCATCGATGGCGCGGTCGAGCGCATCCACGAGCTCGAAGTAGTCGGCGACGCCCTCCTCACCGAGTTCGAGCAGGCGATGGGCGTCGAGGAGGCGGGTGCGGATGCGCTCGAACACGTCGGCGCCTCGGCGCATCGCGGCGAGGGCAGCGGCCTGCGTTTCGAGCGCCTCGCGGAGCTCGTAGAGCTGCACGACCCGCTCGGCGCTGATCTCGGAGACAACCAGGACGCGCGGCGACTGGCTACGGACGAGGCCGTCGGCGAGGAGGCGCGTGAACGCACCTCGGACGGGCGTGCGGGACACCTCGAGGCGGCTGCCCTGTTCGACTTCCGTCAGCACAGCGCCCGGCGTGAGCACGCCCGCGAGGATCTCTTCGCGGAGCACTGCGTACACGCGATCGCTGGCGAGCATAGAACCCCCTCGTTCGGACACGTCCCAATGTATGCACTGACCGCCGATTGGGCAAGATTTCACCAGGTATTACCAGCTTGTGCATACATAACCGCGTGGCTCGAAGGTGCCCTAACCTTGGCGAGCAGACGCTCTCCCGGGCGAGCGCACCCCCTGTTGCCGAGGAGGCACCGATGTCCGACCCATCCCGACCGGCAATGGCCAAAGTCGCCGCCGACCTGTTCCGCAGGAACCCCGTCATGTGGGGGTTCTCGGTCGCGATCGGGCTCCTGCTCGCGGCGCTGCTGGCGACGACCGTCATCCAGCTGCAGTCGGTGGTGCTCTCCGTGTTCATCGCGTTCTTCATCACGCTGGGCCTCGACCCGCTCATCCGCCTCCTACAGCGTTGGGGACTGAAGCGCGGCATGGCGATCGTGTCCGTGATCGTCGTCTTCGTGCTGATCGTCGCCGGGCTCATCTGGGTCGTCGTGCCAATCCTGGTCAGCCAGATCAGCACCCTCGTGACGACGGTGCCGCAGGAGATCACGCGCCTCAACAACGAGGGATGGTTCGACATCGTCAATGAGGCGACCAACGGTGCCGCGACCAACGCGCTCGACTGGGCGCAGAAGACAGCGACAGACCCGAACACGTGGGCAACCGTTGGCGGCGGCGCGGTGCAGGTCGGCTCGTCGATCGTGAACGGTGTCAGCACGGGCCTCTTCGTCTTCATCCTGACGCTCAACTTCATCGCGACCCTCGGGGGCATCAAGAAGGCCGGCTACTCCCTCATCAACGCCTCGGTGCGGCCTCGCTTCGAGGAGTACGCGGAGCGCATCATGGCCTCCGTCGGGTCCTACCTCAACGGCATGGTCGTGCTCGCGTTCATCAACGCAGTCTTCAGCGGCCTGCTGCTCTGGATCGTGGGGGCTCCGTACCCGTTTGTCATCGCCGTGATCTGCTTCTTCATCACGCTCATCCCGCTCATCGGAACGATCATCACGACGATCTTCATGACCGTCATCGCGCTCTTCGCCTCCCCCATCGCCGCGCTTGTCGTGCTCGTCGCAATGCTCGTCTACATGCAGGTCGAGGCGTACATCCTCACGCCCCGCGTCATGTCCAAGGCGGTCCAGATCCCCGGCTCGCTCGTGCTCATCGCGGCGCTCGCCGGAGGCACGCTCCTCGGACTCGTGGGAGCACTCGTCGCGATCCCGATGGCTGCCGGTGTCGTGCTGCTCGTGCGCGAGGTCGTCATTCCGCGCAAGGCGCGCAGCTGACCCACAGAAGGGCCAGGTTGCTGGGCGATTAGGCGACCGGGAGACGCTGAAGGCCGGACGTTCGGTTACCTCCCGCGGACGAACGGTCAACCGCGGGAGGCCGTCGTCGGCGAGGCTTGAAGGCATGACCACCGGAACCATCCCCACCGTCCCTGCGACGCAGACCCCGCAGACGCAGATTCCCCCGAAGACGGCGTGGGCCGCCATCGCGGCCATGATGGCGACGAGCTTCGTGCTTGTCCTGGCCGAGTTCCTGCCACCGAGCCTCCTGCCATCAATGGCCGCCTCGCTCGGGATCACGGAGGGGCAGGCCGGCCAGACGGTGACGGTGACCGCGTTCATCGGATTCCTCACGGCCCCAACGATCGGCATTCTCGTCCCCCGACTCGACCGCCGAACCCTGCTCGTGATCCTCGCGGGGGCGGCGGCGCTCTCGAGCGCGATCGTCGCCGTAGCTCCCGGGTTCGTGCTGCTGCTCATCGCGCGCCTGCTCCTGGGCGCGGCGCTCGGCGCGTTCTGGGCCATGTCGATCGCCATCGCTGCGAGCCTCTCAGAGCCCCGCCACCTCGGGCGCGCCATCATGCTCGTCAACACGGGCACCACCGTCGCAACCGTCGCCGGGGTTCCGCTCGGGAGCTACCTCGGCACGATCATGGACTGGCGCCTCATCTTCGCGTGCGTCGCGATCGTGACTGTGCTCGTCGCCGTCGCCCTGCGCATCGCCCTGCCGCACGTGCCCCCGACCGCGTCCAGCGGCGGCCTGCGCTCGCTCGTCGACACACTCCGCGTCCCCGGCATCCGGTTCGGCCTGACTGGGCACATCCTCACCGTCCTCGGACACTTCGTCGCATTCACGTACATCCGCCTCGCGATCGACCGCGTGCCAGGGCTGGATAGCGTCGGCGTCGCCGCGCTGCTCGTCGCCTTCGGCATCGGCGGGGTCGTCGGCAACTTCCTCGTAGGCCTCCTCGTCGACCGCCACCTGGCCGTGCTCCGCTTCGCCGTCCCGCTCCTCATCGGCGTCTCGATCGGCATCGTGGCGCTCGCGCCTGGCCAGCTCTGGCTCGTCGCCGTCGCTGTCACCACGTGGGGCATCGGCTTCGGCGGCTGGCTCACAACGCTCGGCACCTGGATGGGCCGGCTGGTGCCAGACCGCATGGAGTCAGGCGGCGGCCTCTCCGTCGCGGGCTTCCAGCTCGCGATCACCCTCGGCGCCGGCGTCGGCGGCCTCCTCATCGACCTCATCGGGGTCACGCCCGCGCTGGTCGTCGCGTCCGCGTCGGCGATCGTCGGCGGCCTCATCTTCGGCAGCGCGCGCTTCCCGGGCCGCAGCTGAACGACCCGTCCGATCGCCCTGGGCGGGGTCACCAAGGCAGGGCGGTCAGCCCAGCAGGTGTCCCTGCCCGAACATCTCAGCGGTCGCGCGCGCCGACGGCGTTCCTGCATCGAGGTCGGCACCAGCCGCCTGAAGCATCCGCACGATCTCGTCCTCGCCCTTGAAGAGGGCACCCGCGATGGGCGACTGGTCCCGCGCGTTGCGCAGGTCGACGTCGGCCCCGCTTCGGATGAGCGCCTCGACGGTGCCGGGGTGACCGCTGTACGCGGCGAGCATGAGCGCGGTGTTGCCACCCGCATCCTGCAGGTCGACGGGCATGCCCTGGTCGATGAGCTCCAGCAGGGTCTCCGTCTCCCCGCGACGGGCACAGCCCATCGCGAGTTCTTGCAGCGCCACCACTTGTTCGGGGGTCAGTTCGGGCATGCCAACAGGGTATCCGCTCGCTCGTGGCGCATCTCGAACGCCAGGCTCGACAAGCGCCTGCCCCGCACCGCAGAGGTCGAGCCGATGCGCGCCCGGAGCTAGCCATTCCCTAGCGCTTCCCTAGCGTCGCCCGCGACCTGGCCTCGGCGCGCCACCGGCCAGGCGTCGTGCCGGTGTGACGCTGGAAGGCACGACTGAAGCCGGCCTGCGACTCGTACCCGAGGCCGCTAGCGACTGCGGCGATCGTCAGCTCGCTCCGCAGCAGCATCCCCTTCGCCGTCTCCATGCGCACGCGCGTGAGGTAGCCGATGGGGGTCTCACCGACCGACTCCTGGAAGCGCGCCGCGAAGACCGAGCGGGACATCCTCGCCACGCGCGCGAGCTCGTCGAGGGTCCACGGGTTCCCCGGCTGCTCGTGCAGCGCCTCGAGAGCTGCCGCGAGCTGCGGCTCGGCGACGTCGCGCAGCCAGCCTGCCGGCGCGCATCCCGCCTCGTTCCAGGCCCGCAGCGCCGTCGACACGATCGTCGTCGCGATTCGGCTACAGATCACCGCATCCCCGGGACGGGAGTGCGCGTCGCCTGGGGCCCCGCCGACCGTCCAAGCGCACGCCATGCCGTCGATGAGGGCGACCATCGACGGCTCCTGCACCGCGAAGTCACGCACCACCAGCAGAGCGGGCAGCGTCTCGGCCGCGGAGTGCGCGAGCTGAGCCTCCTCGAAGCCGACATCGATGAGCTCGGCGCGTTCCGTCGCCAGCATCGAGGTGGTGTGCCCGCGCGGGAAGAACACGAGGTCGCCCGCCGACAGCTCGACGCTTGATGCCCGCGGCGGAAGCTGGGAACCCACGAGCCTCACGATGCCGCCGAAGACATACACGAACCCGGGCCCCGCGTGCTGCCGGGCGAGCGACTCACCCGCAGCGAGCTCGTTCCGGTGCGATCCGACAAGCGTCCATTCGAGGGACGCGAGGGCGCGATCGAGGGCATCGCTCGGGGGTGCGTGCAGCGTCGTCGTGCTCACGTTCAATCGAACGCTCGACGGCTGGTCCTTGTTCCGCGGCTCACCGAAGAGCGCGCAGGTACCGCCACCTCACCACGAGCTGCGCGGCCCGCAGCACTGGATAGAGCACACGCCAGGGACCAGAAGGCGCTGGCCGAGTCAGCGAGCGAATCGTGAACTCGACACGACCATCCACCCTCCGCACGACAAACGCCTCCTCTCCGCTGACGGGGTGGCCAGGCAGCGTGCGGTACGCGAAACCGACCCTGTCCGGCTCCTCGACGACGGCCACGACCTCGACGGGCTCCAGGATGCGCACGCCGCCCCAGCCCGCCACGATCGTCTGACGCGCCCCCACCGCCGTCGGAATGTGAGCCGGATGCACCTCGAATCCGCTGCGGGTCTTCACCCGCCACAGCAGCACATCCGCCGCCGCTCGATCCCAGAGCGCATCGCCCTCGCCGAGCACCACCGTCTTCTCGAACCGCCTGAAACCGCCCGCGCCGGACTGCCAGGCGTCGCGCGGCCACACCTCGAGGTGCGGCCGCGTGAGGGCCCGCTCTTGGTTCGTCGGCATAGCCCCAGCCTGACACCCTCCGCTCCGTCTCGGGATGGGCTCCACACTTCGGGATGCCTTGCAACCCATAGGGAAGCGCGAGAAGCATCCGGAGAGCCCGGCTGTCGCTACGATGTGGCCATCCCCTGAGCATCGGAGCCCCTCGTGAAAACACTCGGCGTCAGCATCGCAGTCGCGGCAGCAACGCTCCTGTTCATCACCGGATGCGCAGGGTCACCCGCATCCGCAGCCGGCAGCTGGGGCACGCCAGACTCGAGTGGTCAGGGCGAACCCGGCCTCAACCTCTCCGACGATGGCAAGGTCACGGGCAACGACGGCTGCAATCGACTCATGGGCGACTGGACCGAGACTGACGGCAAGGTCGAGTTCGGGGCACTCGCCTCAACGATGATGTTCTGCGAGGGCGTCGACACGTGGCTCGTCGGTGCAACGGCAGCCGAGGTCGACGGCGATTCCCTCGTGGTCTTCAACGAAGCAGGCGACCAGATCGGGACGCTCCCCCGCGGCTGATATCAGTCCCAACGCACGTCGTCATGGCGGGGCAATCCGGCGAGCCCGCACGCTCCGAATACCCCCACAGAGACAACCACTGACCGGAGGGTAGGATTCTGCGTTGATCATGCTTTCCTTCTCCCAGCCTCAGCCAGTGCACTCGCGCATCGTCGGAGTCGGCTATGAGTCGCCAGAGCGCGTCGTCACAAACGACGAGTTGTCGCTGACCCTCGACACGAGCGACGACTGGATCACCTCGCGTGTCGGTATCCGCGAACGCCGACTTGCCGCAGACGGGCAGAGCGTCACCGACCTCGCGGCCGCTGCAGGCGTCAAGGCGCTGCTGTCAGCTGACGTGCATGGCACCGACATCGACATGGTCATCGTTGCCACGATGACCGCGATGGACCGCTCGCCTTCGACGGCCGCGCAGGTCGCGGCCCGCATCGGCGCAACCCACCCCGTCGCGTTCGACCTCAACGCGGCGTGCGCCGGCTTCTCCCAGGCGCTTGCCGTCGCCGACCAGGCCATCCGGGCTGGCTCCGCGAGCCGCGCGCTCATCATCGGGGCCGAGCGCATGAGCGACTTCATGGACTGGACCGACCGCACCACCGCCATCCTCATGGCCGACGGTGCAGGCGCCGTTGTCCTCGAGCGCAGCGAGACCGCAGGCGTCGCCCCCGTCGCCTGGGGGTCGCAACCCGAGCTCGGCAACCTGGTGCGCATCCAGCAGCCATCTGGCCGCTTCGAGCAGGAAGGCCGCAGCGTCTTCCGCTGGGCCATCACGCAGGCGCAGCACGTCGCCATCGACGCCCTCGCGAAAGGCGGAGTGCGCGCGGATGAGCTCGTCGCGTTTGTCCCGCACCAGGCGAACCTGCGCATCATCGATGCCCTCGGCAAGCAGCTGGGACTCGCAGAAGAGGTCGTCGCACGCGACGTCGTCTACTCGGGAAACACCTCGGCCGCATCCATCCCGATCGCCCTCGCGAAGCAGGTCGAGGCCGGCGTCGCCGAGCCTGGCGGCCCCGCGCTGCTCCTCGGATTCGGCGGCGGCTTCTGCTACTCGGGCCAGGTCATCGCGTTCCCCGAGGTCCGCAACCCCGCGTAGCCACCCAACGGAGTCTGCGGATGGGTTCCTCACCTCCGGATGGGTTGCAAGCCATCCCGAGATAAGAAATCCATCCCGAGACACCCGAGGCACCCGGGGCGCCGGCACTACCGGCGCGCGGGCGCTACCGCTGCAGGTGGGCGCGCTCGATGAGCGCCTGGAACTGCAGCTCGGCGGCGCCGATGAAGAGCAGGTCGCTGCCGAGCCCGGCCCGCACGACCTCGACCTCGCCGTAGTTCGGGGCGAGGGTGTACTCGGCCAGGATCTCCAGGAAGTAGTCGCGCTCGAGGTCCAGGAGCACGCCGAGGAACCCTCCGAGCACCACTCTCTCTGGGTTGAGGATGTTGATCATGTTGCGCACGCCGACGCTCAGCACCCCGAGCTGGCGGTGCGTCTCAAGCTTCACGGCCGGGTCGATGTTCTGCTGCAGCATACGCTCGAGCTCGCCGTCGCTGGCGCTCTTCGTGCCAAGCGCGGCGAGCAGTCGTCGCCTGCTGACAACCCGCTCGAGCTCGTCGTCGCCCGAATTGCCGAGCGCCGCGGGAGTCGCGACGAGGTTGTGGCCGAACTCGCCCGCGTAGCCGGCCACGCCGTGCAGCAGGCGGTCGTCGGCGATGATGCCGCCGCCGATGCCGCTCGCGCCGCCGTTCATGTAGAGCATGTTGCTGATGCCACGGCCCGCGCCGAAGATGTGCTCGGCGACGGCACCGAGGTTGGCGTCGTTCGCGGCGAGCACGGGCAAGCCGGTGGCCTTCTGCAGCTGCTCGGCGAGCGGCACGTCGCGCCACTCGAAGTGGGGAACCCAACGCACGAACCCGTCGGAGGCACGGACGAGTCCCGGTACGGCGACGCCGATACCGACGCATTCGTAGAGGGTGTCGAGGCTCTCACTGAGTCCCTCGACGAGGGCCTTGACGATCGCGACGGCTTCCTTCGCGGTCGGCGGCTTCTCCGTCTCGAAGCGGATGCGCTTCAGCAGTTCGCCGCGGAAGCTCACGACGCCCACGTTGAGCGCATCCACTTCTGGCACGACCGCGACGGCGACGATCTTGTCGCACAGCCCGACGATGGGGCTGGGCCTGCCGACGAGGTTGGTGGCGACGGGCTCCTGCTCCTCGACGATGCCGCGGTCGGCGAGCTCGGCGACAAGTGCTGCGATGGTGGAGCGGTTGAGGCCCGTCTCGCGCGTCAGCTCGGCTCGCGAGGCCTGACCGCCGCGGTGGAGGCGCTCGAGGATGAGCGAGAGGTTTGACGAGGCGACGCGGTCGGTGGGCATGCCCGTCCTCTTTCTCTCACTCGTCACGGTCTTGCATGGCTGATCTTGCTCTGATTCTGGGCAGGCTGGCGCTCGGCCGAGCCGTTCCGTCGCCCGCACTGTGTTCAGCGCGGGCGACGGAATTCGATCAGCTGCGTCCGCCTCGGCGCTTGCCGAGCACGTCGATCGCAACGGCGAGCAGCAGCACGAGGCCCTTGATGACCGACTGCCAGGCCGAGTCGACCGAGAGGATCGAGAGTCCCATGTTCAGGACGCCCATGATCATCGCACCGATGACTGCGCCGATAACCGTACCAACTCCGCCGGTCACGGCCGCGCCGCCGATGAAGGCCGCGGCGATCGCGTCGAGCTCGTACGTGTTTCCTGCCGAGGCGACGGCGCCACCTGCGCGGGCCGTCGTGACGATGCCGGCGAGTGCCGCGAGCACGCCCATGTTGACGAAGATGAGGAAGTTGACGCGCTCGGTGCGCACACCGCTCATCTTCGCGGCGAAGAGGTTGCCACCCATCGCGTAGACGTTCCGCCCGAAGACGGTGCGCTGCAGGATGAACGTGTACAGCATGATGAGCACGGCCAGGATGATCAGGATGATCGGGAGGCCCTTGTGCGCCGAGAGCAGCCAGGCGAAGGCGAGCACCGCGATGGCGACGATCGCGAGCTTCGCGATGAGGGCGGCGCCAGGCTCGACGGGGAGGTCCAGCTTCTTGCGGCGGGCGCGGGTGCGGAGCTGGCTGCCGATGACGGCAGCGACGACCACAAGCGCGATGAGCATGGTGACAACGTCGTGCCCGCCGAGCATCGTGCCGAGCGATTGCGGCAGCGAGCCCTTGCCAATGGCGACGAACTCGTCAGGAAGCGCGTTGATCGTGCCGCCGGTGAGGAGGACAAGCGTGAGGCCTCTGAAGAGCAGCATGCCGGCTAGCGTCACGATGAACGCCGGTATGCCAACGTAGGCGATCCAGAATCCCTGCCAGACGCCGATCACCGCCCCGGCTGCGAGGCCGATGAGCACTGCCGCGAACCACGGCAGCCCCCATTGGGTGATGGCGATGGCCGTGATGGCACCGACGACGGCGACCACCGAGCCGACCGACAGGTCGATGTGGCCCGCGATGATCACGATGATCATGCCGACCGCGAGGATCAGCACGTACGCGTTCTGCTGGATGAGGTTGTTGATGTTGGCGGGCAGCAGCAGCTTCCCGCCGGTGAGGATCTGGAACAGGATGATGATGACGGCGAGTGCGCCGAGGATCCCGTACTGGCGGACGTCGACGGACATCCTCACTTTGCGGGTGCCTGCTTCTTGCGCGGCCTCGGTGTTCGTGGTGGTCACGACTCGTCCTTTCCAGCGGTCATGTACTGCATGAGGAGTTCCTGTGTTGCGTTCTCCTTGGAGACCTCACCGGTGAGGCGTCCTTCGGAGATCGTGTAGATGCGGTCGGCGAGGCCGAGCAGCTCGGGGAGCTCGGAGGAGATCACCACGACCGCCCTGCCCTGCTCGACGAGCTTGTTGATGAGTCCGTAGATCTCGTACTTGGCACCGACGTCGATGCCTCGCGTGGGCTCGTCGAGGAAGAGGACGTCCGGGTCGGTCTGCAGCCACTTGCTGAGCACGACCTTCTGCTGGTTGCCGCCGGAGAGCTTGCCCGTGAGCGTCGCGACGCTTGCCGTCTTGATGTTCATGGACTTGCGGTAGCCCTCGGCGACGCCGTTCTCCTTGATGCCGTCGACGATTCCCCAGCGCGCGACCTTCTTCGCGGCGGCGGCGGAGATGTTCGCCTGGATGTCGCCGATGAGGTTGAGGCCGAGGTGCTTGCGGTCCTCGGTTGTGTAGGCGAGGCCATTCTTGATCGACTCGTCGATCGTCTTCGTGGAAATCAGCTGCCCAGACTTGTACACATCGCCGGAGATGTTCGTGCCGTAGCTGCGACCGAAGATGCTCATGGCGAGCTCCGTGCGACCGGCACCCATGAGTCCCGCGAAGCCGATGATCTCGCCGGCACGAACGTGGAACGACACGTCGTCGACGACCTTGCGGCCCGGGTCGGCCGGATGGTGGACCGTCCAGTTCTCGACCCGCAGCTTCTCCTCCCCGATGACCGCCTCTCGCGGAGGGAACATGGAGCTGAGCTCGCGGCCGACCATGGCGCGGATGATCCGGCCCTCGGTCGCATCCTCTTCGCGCATGTCGATGGAGTCGATGGTCGCGCCGTCGCGGATGATCGTGACGCGGTTCGCGATGCGCCTGATCTCCTTGAGCTTGTGGGAGATGATGATCGATGTGATGCCCTGGTCGCGCAGCTGCTCGATGAGCCCGAGCAGGTGAGCTGAGTCTTCGTCGTTGAGGGCCGCGGTGGGCTCGTCGAGGATGAGCAGCTTGACGTCCTTGGAGAGCGCCTTCGCGATCTCCACAAGCTGCTGCTTGCCGACACCGATCTCGCGGATGACGGTCGCCGGGTTCTCGTTCAGGCCGACCCGCTTGAGCAGCTCTGCCGCGCGGCGGTTGGTTTCATCCCAGTCGATGATGCCGAAGCGCTGCACCTCGTTGCCGAGGAAGATGTTCTCCGCGATCGACAGGTAGGGGCTGAGGGCGAGCTCCTGGTGGATGATGACGATGCCGTCATGCTCGCTGTCGTTGATGTTCTTGTACCGCACCTCGCGGCCATCGAACTCGATGGTCCCCTCGAAGGTGCCGTGGGGGTAGACGCCGCTCAGGACCTTCATGAGGGTCGACTTGCCCGCGCCGTTCTCGCCGCAGATGCCGTGCACCTCACCGCGCTGAACTTCGATGTTGACGCCCGACAGGGCCCGCACACCGCTGAATTCCTTCACGATGTTCGACATCTTCAGGATTGTGTCGTCTTGCACCATTGCTCCGTCTCACTTTCCGAGCGTCGCTGCTCGGCGTTGCTTCGCGCACCAGTGCGCGAGCTGCCACAGAATCGCGCTCGGGCTGGTGTGGGGGGCACAGCCAGCCCGAGCGCGTTCAGTGTGGTGTCGGCGACTCGTTAGAGTCCGACGTCCGATGCCTTGAGGAAGCCGCTGTCGATGAGCTTCGTCTGCACGGTGTCCTTCGTGACGACCTCGGGGTCGAGGAGGTACGAGGGGACGACCTTGACGCCGTTGTCGTAGCTTTCGGTGTCGTTGACTTCGACGTCGGTGCCAGCCTTGAGCGACTCGATCATGGCGAAGACCTGGTCTCCGAGGAGGCGGGTGTCCTTCCAGACCGTCATGGACTGCTTGTCGGCGAGGATGTTGACGACGGATGCCTTGTCAGCGTCCTGACCCGTGAGGATCGGCCACTCGGCGCCAGGCGTGTAGCCGGAGGAGACGAGCGCCTCTGCGATGCCCTGAGCGAGGCTGTCGTTCGGCGAGAGGACGACGTCGACCTTCTTGTCGCTGTAGTTCGAGGCGAGACGGTTCTCCATCTCGTCCTGAGCGCCAGCGCTCTCCCAGCCCTGGATGCCAACGGAGGCCCAGTCATCGTTCGATGCAGGTGCCTTGCCGGAGGCGACGACGAGCTTGCCTTCGTCGATGTACGGCTTGAGGACGTCCCATGCGCCGGAGAAGAAGAACTTGGCGTTGTTGTCGTCCGGGCTGCCGGCGAAGGGCTCGAGGTAGAACGGGCCTGGCTGGTTCTCGAGGTCGAGCGTGTCGACGATGTACTCGCCCTGGAGCTTGCCAACCGCGTAGTTGTCGAACGTCGCGTAGTAGTCGACGTTCTCCGTGTCGTTGATGAGGCGGTCGTAGGCGATGATCGTGATGCCTTCGTCAGCCGCATCCTGCAGGACCGGCGCAAGCACCGAACCGTCGATGGCGGCGACGACGATGACGTCGACTCCGGAGGCGATCTGATTCTGGATCTGCGAGATCTGCGTGTCCGGGTCGTTCTCGGCGTACTGGAGGTCGGTCGTGAAACCTGCCTCGTCGAGCTTGGACTGGAGCTGCGCTCCGTCGTTGATCCAACGCTCGAGCTCGCGGGTCGGCATCGAGATGCCAACGCTCTCGACCTCGACTGCTGCTCCTGCTTCGCCGGTTGCTGCTGGGTCTGCTGGCGCGTCGCATGCGGTGAGACCGAGTGCGAGGCCTCCAACGACTGCGAGACCGAGCAACTTCTTCGTTGCTGACATGAAGGTCATTTCCTCTCTGAAATGTCTTGCCCTAAGTTGTCGCGCCAAACATATACCTACTTGGGTCCGGTTGTGCAACCTCGTGTCGGATTCGTGACAAAACTGGCCCCGTCCGCCACACGACACCGGATGCATCCGGAAGTGATGGTGGAAATGACACAACAACTTGCTATATGTTGCTCACTGAAACTTATCAACGACGATACCTAGAACGGACTCTCATGTCTCTGACTCCCACCCCCGCAGACAAGTTCTCCTTTGGTCTGTGGACCGTCGGCTACAACGGGACCGACCCGTTTGGTGGCCCGACGCGCGCCGACCTCGACGTGGTGCACGTTGTTGAGAAGCTCGCCGAGGCCGGGGCCTACGGACTCACGTTCCACGACGACGACCTCTTCCCCTTCGGCTCCACCGACGAGGTGCGCGACTCGCAGATCTCCCGCCTCCGCGGGGCACTGGATGCGACGGGGCTTGTCGTTCCGATGGTCACGACGAACCTCTTCTCGGCTCCCGTCTTCAAGGACGGCGGCTTCACCTCGAACGACCGCGACGTGCGCCGCTTCGCGCTGCGCAAGGTGCTCCGCAACCTCGACCTCGCAGCGTCCCTCGGCGCCGAGACGTTTGTCATGTGGGGCGGGCGCGAGGGTGCGGAGTACGACTCCGCGAAGGACATCCGCCAGGCCCTCGAGCGGTACCGCGAGGCCGTGAACCTGCTCGGCGACTACGTCACCGACAAGGGCTACAACATCCGCTTCGCGATCGAGCCCAAGCCGAACGAGCCCCGCGGCGACATCCTCCTCCCCACGGTCGGGCACGCGCTCGCGTTCATCGAGACCCTCGAGCGTCCGGAGCTCGTCGGCGTGAACCCCGAGGTCGGGCACGAGCAGATGGCGGGCCTGAACTTCGCGGCCGGTATCGCGCAGGCCCTCTACCAGGGCAAGCTCTTCCACATCGACCTCAACGGGCAACGCGGCATCAAGTACGACCAGGACCTCGTCTTCGGGCACGGCGACCTGCAGAACGCGTTCGCGCTCGTCGACCTGCTCGAGAACGGCGGCCCCAACGGCGGCCAGACCTACACGGGACCGCGCCACTTCGACTACAAGCCCTCCCGCACCGAGGACGAGACGGGCGTGTGGGAGTCGGCAGCGGCGAACATGCGCACCTACCTACTCCTCAAGGAGCGCGCTGCGGCCTTCCGCGCCGACCCCGAAGTGCAGGAAGCCCTCGCTGCGTCGCGCGTCGACGAGCTCTCCACGAACACGCTCGGCGAAGGCGAGACGTACGACGACTTCCTCGCGGACCGCTCCGCATTCGAGGACTTCGACGCGAACGCGTACTTCAACGGCAAGGGCTTCGGCTTCGTGCGCCTGCAGCAGCTCGCGCTCGAGCACCTCATGGGCGCCCGCGGCTAGCCAGCCGGCAACCAGCACCCGACGACCTCCCCCGTCCCCCGCGCAGAGCTGCGGCGGATGCACCCACGTCTCACGAGACGCGTGCATCCGCCCCAGCTCTGTCGTGCATCCTCAAGCACCCTCTCTCAACACAGCACCTTCTCTACAGAAAGCAGACCCATGCTCGTCGCCGGCTTCGATTCGAGTACGCAGAGCTGCAAGCTCGTCATCCGCGACGCGGAGACGGGCGAGCTCATCCGCCAGGGGCGTGCGTCCCACTTGCCCGGCACGGAGGTGGACCCTGCGAACTGGTGGGCAGCCGCCCAGGAGGCAACCGCGGCCGCAGGAGGACTCGACGACGTCACCGCCATCTCCGTCGCCGGCCAGCAGCACGGCATGGTCGCCCTCGACGCCGACGGCAACGTGGTGCGCGATGCCCTGCTCTGGAACGACACTCGCAGCGCAGGAGCCGCCCGCGACCTCATCGCGGAGTTCGGCCAGGAGACGCTCGTCGAGCGCACCGGGCTTGTGCCCGTCGCGTCCTTCACCATCACGAAGCTTCGCTGGCTCCGGGATGCGGAGCCGGAGAACGCGGCCCGCGTTGCTGCCGTCGCGCTCCCCCACGACTGGCTGACGTGGCGCCTCCTCGGCTACGGCCCGGCCGGCGAGAGCCCCCTCGGCGCTGACCTCACGAAGCTCACGACCGACCGCTCCGACGCGTCCGGGACCGGTTACTGGTCGCCGTTCACGGGCGAATACGACCGCGAGCTGCTCGTCGCGGCACTCGGCCACGACGTCATCCTCCCGCGCGTGCTCGGCCCGTCAGAGGTGGCGGGCAAGACGCCAGCGGGAGCGCTCGTCGCTGCCGGGGCTGGCGACAATGCGGGCGCGGCGCTTGGTCTCAACGCTCGCGCGGGCGACGTGGTCGTGTCCATCGGCACTTCTGGCACCGTCTTCTCCGTCGCGGACCGACCCGTCGTCGACCCGCAGGGCGGGCTCGCGGGCTTCGCGGATGCGACCGGCGAGTTCCTCCCCCTCTCCGCAACGCTCAACGCGGCCCGGGTCATCGACACGACGGCGGAGGTGCTCGGCGTCGACCACGAGGAGTTCGGTCGCCTCGCCGCATCAGCCCAAATCGGGTCCGGAGGCCTCGCGTTTGTGCCGTACCTCGACGGCGAGCGCACCCCCGACCTGCCGAACGCGACGGCGTCGCTGCTGGGCATGACGCGCGGATCCTTCACTCGCGAGAACCTCGCGCGCGCCGCGGTCGAGGGCATGCTCGGGAGCCTCGCGCAGGCGCTCGACGCCCACCGTGCGCTTGGCGTCGAGGCGAAGCGGGTCATGCTCATCGGCGGTGCCGCGCTGAGCGAGGGTGTGCGCGCCGTGGCCCCGACGCTGTTCGAGGTGCCCGTCGAGATCCCCGCGCCTGGCGAGTACGTCGCCGACGGGGCCGCGCGCCAGGCGGCGTGGGTCGCAACCGGACAGCGCCCGGACTGGCCCGTCGAGACCATCGCGCGCCTCGAGCCCGCCCCCGACGCCGCGCTCCGCGCCCGCTACGCCGCAGCTGAGGGGCTGGCGCGCGAGGCCGAGGAGGAAGGAAGGGGCCTGCACGCAGTCTGAGGTCCGCCTCTTTCTCCAGGCCTAGGTCTGGGCCTGGGAGCGCTGTCATGACCGGATGCGAATGGAGGGTGGCGCGAATTGGCGCCACCCTCCATTCGGTTCCGCTGGACTGCACTCAGCTCGACCCGGCCGCGCTCAGGCGGAACGGTTGACCCGAGTGGAACAGGCAGACTAGGCCTGGATCGTCTCCACTGCCTCGACTTTCGTGCCGGTTTCGACCTCGATCTTGCGCGGCTTCGCGCGCTCGCTGACGGGAACCGTCACCGTCAGAACCCCGTGCTCGTAGCTCGCGGCGATTCGCTCGGTGTCGAGGCCCTGTCCGAGCGTGAACTGGCGCAGGTAGCTGCCTCCGTTGCGCTCTCGAACGAGCCACTTTGCGCCCTCCGCGTTCACCGTGCTGCGCTCGGCGCGGATCGTGAGCTGCTGGCCGTCGAGGTCGACGTCGATCGAGCTCGGATCGATGCCGGGCAGGTCGGCGGTGAGGATGTAGTGGTCGGCCTCACGGTAGAGGTCGATGGGCATCGAACGCGGGCTGTTCGGGGCTCCCTGGAAAAGTCGTTCCATCTCCTGGAACGGATCGAAGACGCGTGCCATGTCGTTTTCCCTTCCTTGTACGCAAGCTCGACTCCGCGAGCTCCGCGTTGAACTTGAGTCGACTGTTGTCAACTTCCTTGGTGAAAAAATTAGCACTCAGCACCCCCGAGTGCCAGAAAGATCGCTGAGAACCGCGTCAGCCGTGGGCGAACGACACGACCGGGTATTGCCCCTCGGCATCGCCTCAGTGGAAGCGGTGGTCCTGCACTGTCATTCGCGCGCCGTGCTTCGGACGCGAGTTGCCCGCGAGCTTGATGAGGCGAACGACCCGCTCGCGGTGACCCCGCCACGGTTCGAGCAGCTCCCGCATGCCGTCGTCGTCGACGTCGCAGCCCGCGAGCGCCCACCCGACCATGTTCGGGATGTGGTAGTCGCTGAAGCTCGGCGCGTCCGGGTCGCCGTGCGACCGCTGCACCGTCTCGTTGGCCGTCCACACGCCGACGCCGACGATCGAACGAAGGCGGCGAAGCGGCTCCTCAGACCCCGTCGGCATGCTGCTCGTTCGCTCGAGCGTCGAGGCGACCGTGGCCGAGCGGATCACCGTGCCCGTGCGCGAGTGGTCGACGCCCGCCCTGTGCCAGTCCCAGCTCGGAATGCGCCGCCACTGCCCGGGTGTCAGCGGCAGCCGCAGATGGCGCGGCACGAGACCCGCGGGCCCCGGGGCCGCGTCGGCGTAGTCGCGGTGCAGGATGTCCCACGCGCGGTGCGCCTCGAGGCCCGTGATCTTCTGCTCGATGATGGCGGCGCTCAGCGCCTCGAAGACCGCGCCGGTCTTGGGGAGCCGGAGCCCCTCGTTGCGGCGCCGCACATCCGCCAGCTCCGGCAGCGCCTCGAGCCGGAGCTCGCCCCAGTCGTCGTCGCGGCCCAGCAGGACCGGGGCCTCGTCAACCGCGATCTCGGACGCCTCGCCCCACGACACGATGCGGATGCCCTCCCGCGCCTGCCGGAACACGGTCGTCGCGCCTCCCGCGAGCGCGTGCGACGTGCGCCACACGTCGCGCGACACCGGATCCACCCAGCACGTCGGGTCTCGCCTGCCTCGCATGAGCGGAGCCAGGGTCTGCAGCACATCGACCGGCAGCGCCGGCCGATAGAGCGACATGACCCGATCTGGCATGCGGCAAGGGTACGCAGACCCACAGACATTCGGCCGCTCGAACGTCGGGTCGCTGCGCCCTTGCCCGTAAAATCGAGGCCATGGCTGTCCCCAAGATCGTGCTCTACTACGCCTTCGCGCCCCTCGCCGACCCGGAGGCGATCCGCCTCTGGCAGCGCGACCTCGCGGCGTCGCTTGGGCTGCGTGGGCGCATCCTGATCTCGAAGGACGGCATCAACGGCACGCTCGGCGGTGAGCTCAACGCGCTCAAACGCTACGTGCGCACAACCCGCGAGTACCCGGCGTTCAAGGACGCCGACTACAAGTGGTCGGAGGGCACTGGCCTCGACGAGCACGGGCAGACGCTCGATTTCCCGCGCCTGAGCGTGAAGGTGCGCGACGAGATCGTGAGCTTTGGGGCGCCCGGTGAGCTGGAGGTCGACGCGAACGGGGTTGTCGGTGGCGGTACGCACCTGGCCCCCGACGAGCTGCACACGCTTGTCGAATCGAGAGACGACGTCGTCTTCTTCGACGGACGCAACGCAATCGAGGCGCAGATCGGCCGCTTCGAGGGGGCCATCGTGCCCGAAACGGGGACAACTCGCGACTTCATCTCCGAGCTCGAGTCCGGCAAGTACGACGACCTCAAATCGAAGCCCGTCGTGACCTACTGCACGGGCGGCGTCCGGTGCGAGGTCCTCTCCGCCCTCATGGTGAAACGCGGCTTCACCGAGGTGTACCAGCTCGACGGAGGCATCGTACGCTACGCCGAGCAGTTCGGCGACGAGGGACTCTGGAAGGGCTCACTCGCGGTCTTCGACGCTCGCGAGCACCTCGAGTTCGGCCCGAACACGGAGAAGCTCGGCCGCTGCCGCGAGTGCGAGGCACCGACGCACCGCACCCAGAACTGCAGCGACGCCTCCTGCCGTGAACGCTTCGTGGCCTGCGAGAACTGCGGCGAGCGTGAGCTCTTCTGCGCCCGTCACCTTCCGGTTGGTGACACGCCGGAAGAGAAACTCGTCTTCACTATCTGAGATCTTGTTTCCGGCGGCACACTGGACCGCCTCGACTCCGCAGATTTGTGGCGACGTGGAACAAAATTGCGCGTCAGGGCCCCCTGCTGCGAGCAGGGCCACTCCAGCACCGCTATCGTGTGTAGCGGCATAGAAACATTGCCGATACAAACCATCCGTAGATTCGCAGAGTGGCGGATCCTCGCTTGCAGAAATAGCAGTTCCAGAATCTCGTTCAGTCGTCGTGCCCAGCCCGACTCGCACTGGAGGTACTCCGTGCCCCTTCTTCTCAGTCCGCTTGCGCCAGCAGGATCGCCCTCAGCGACCGCCCGGCGTTCCCGGCTCACCCAAACGCACCGAATGCTCGCGGCGCTCGCCATGGCGCTCTTCGCGTTCCTCGGCGTCTTCTCGATGGCCGGCCCCGCACACGCGGAGGCCGAACCCCCGGAAGAGTCGGCGTACTCGATCAGCGGCATCCTCAACTTCGAGGGTGAACCTGTCGCGGGCGTCTCCCTCACCGTCGAAGGCGACGGCTACACCGAGACGGTCGAGTCGGGCGAGGACGGACGCTGGCGCGTCCCTGTCCCCGGCCCAGGCAACTACACCGTGACCCTCGACACGGAGACACTGCCAGACGGCGTCGACCTCCGAAACGAGGACGGCGCAACCGCAGAGGTGACCGAGGACGAGTGGTCAACGACCAACGTCGGTCGCCTCTTCGCGCTCGGTGAAGACACGAGGCAGAGCAGCAACTTCGGCTCGCAGCTCATCGAGCGCCTCGTCGCGGGCCTCAACTTCGGCCTGCTCATCGCGCTCGGCGCGATCGGCATCACCCTGATCTTCGGCACGACCGGTCTGAACAACTTCTCGCACGGCGAGCTGGTCACGTTCGGCGGCCTCATGGCCTGGCTCTTCGCCGTCGTCATGGGCCTCAACATCTTCGTGGCCCTCATCATCGTCGTCATCCTCGGTGCCGCCTTCGGGTGGGTCCAGGATGCGGCGCTCTGGAAGCCGCTGCGCAAACGCGGTGTGCGCCTCGTGCCGGCCATGATCGTGAGCATCGGCCTCGGTCTCGCGCTGCGCTACATCTACCAGCTGTTCTTCGGGGGCGCGATCCTCCCGATGAGCTCGGTCGGCCTCAGCGGCGCTGTCGAGTTCGGGCCGGTGCGCATCACGACGGGCTCGCTGCTCAGCATGGGCATCTCGATCGTCACGCTCATCCTCGTGGGCCTCTTCCTCACGCGCACTCGCATCGGCAAGGCGACCCGCGCGGTCTCCGACAACCCGTCGCTCGCGAGCGCATCCGGCATCAACGTCGACCGCATCATCCGCATCGTCTGGACCACGGCAGGTGGCCTCGCCGCCCTCGCCGGCGTCATGCTCGCCCTCTACCGCCAGTCATCGTGGGACATGGGCTTCCAGGTGCTGCTACTGATGTTCGCCGCCGTCACCCTTGGTGGCCTCGGCTCCGCGTACGGCGCGCTCGTCGGATCGCTCGTCGTCGGCATCTTCGTCGAGCTCTCGACCCTCTTCATCCCCGCCGACCTCAAGTATGCGGCGGCGCTCCTCATCCTCATCCTGGTCCTGCTCGTCAGGCCCCAGGGCATTCTCGGCCGCCGCGAGCGAGTCGGCTAGGAGACGAACATGGACTGGTCAAACATCCTGAGCAACGCCGTCGGCGAGCTCCTCAGCCCCACCACCGCCGCCTACGCGCTCGCCGCGATCGGCCTCGGAATCCACTTCGGCTACACGGGCCTCCTGAACTTCGGTCAGGCCGCGTACATGCTGCTCGGCGCGTACGCGTTCGCTATCCCGACGATCAGCCTCGGCTGGCCGCTCTGGGCCGCCGTGCTGTGCGTCATCGTGGTCTCGGTGATCTTTTCGTTCATCCTGGGTGTCCCGACACTGCGGCTGCGAGCCGACTATCTGGCCATCGTGACGATCGCCTCCGCCGAGATCCTGCGATACATCGTGACGACTACGGGCCTCACCCCGGTCACGGGTGCCGCCAACGGCCTCAACGGCTTCAAGGGCACCTTCGCGGCGATCAACCCGATCCCGGACGGAACGTACGGCTTCGGTCCATTCACGTACAACGCGTACGACTGGTGGACCCGCATCGTCGGCTGGGGCCTCGTCATCCTCGCAACCCTCCTCGTGTGGGCGCTCATGCGCAGCCCGTGGGGTCGCGTGGTCCGCGGCATTCGTGAGGACGAGGACGCCGTGCGCAGCCTCGGCAAGAACGTCTTCGCCTACAAGATGCAGGCCCTCATCACGGGTGGCCTCCTCGGCTCCCTCGCCGGCATCATTTTCATCCTGCCGAGAGCCGTGCAGCCCGCCAACTACACAACGGGCCTCACGTTCTTCATCTGGACGATCATGCTCCTCGGTGGAGCCGCGACGATCTTCGGCCCCATCGTGGGCGCCATGATCTTCTGGGTGGTCCTCTCCCTCACGCAGGGCGTGATCAACGGACTCATCGAATCCGGGGCGATTACCTTCCTCTCCATGACGCAGGGCGCCCAGCTCCGCTTCATCATCGTCGGAATCGCGCTCATGCTGCTGGTGGTCTTCAGACCCCAGGGCATCTTCGGAAACAAGAAGGAGCTGAGCTTCAGTGCCTGAGCAGACGAGCCCACCAACGGGCATCCTCCCCACCCACGAGTTCGTCGACGGCAAGGTCGGCCCCGGCTGCAAGAAGGTCGACCCGATCGTCATCGCCGACGGCGTCACCCGCCAGTTCGGCGGCAACACGGCAGTGGATGTGCAGCACCTCGAGATCCCGCGCGGCAAGATCACCGCGCTCATCGGCCCGAACGGTGCCGGCAAGACGACCATGTTCAACCTGCTGACGGGCTTCGACAAACCCAACACGGGCACCTGGTCGTTCGACGGCACCTCGCTCGCCAACGTGCCCGCCTTCAAAGTGGCGCGCTCTGGCATGGTCCGCACCTTCCAGCTCACGAAGTCGCTCGGCCGCATGACGGTGCTCGACAACATGCTGCTCGGCGCGGACGAGCAGGGCGGCGAGGGCATGCTGCGCGCGCTCTTCAAGCCACTGTGGCGCGACCGCGAGAAGGAGATCACCGAGAAGGCCGACGAGCTGCTCGCCCGCTTCAAGCTCGACGCGAAGCGCGAGGACTACGCGGCGTCGCTCTCGGGCGGCCAGCGCAAGCTACTCGAGATGGCTCGCGCCCTCATGAGTAGCCCGAAGCTCATCATGCTCGATGAGCCCATGGCCGGCGTCAACCCGGCGCTCGTGCAGTCGCTGCTCGGTCACGTCAAGGAGCTCAAGAACGACGGCACCACGGTGCTGTTCGTCGAGCACGACATGCACATGGTCACGAACATCTCCGACTGGGTTGTTGTCATGGCCGAAGGGCAGATCGTCGCAGAGGGCCCGCCAGAGACGGTCATGAAGGATCAGGCCGTCATCGACGCCTACCTCGGCGCGCACCACGATCAGGACCTCGGCGACCTCGACATCCAGGAACTGGAAGTCGAGCGCATCGCTGAGGAAGAGGGCGTCGCGGCGGCCGCCGAGTACGAGGCCGAGGTGCTCGGGACCACCACCATTGCCGAGGAGCTGGCCGACACAACCCCTGAAACGGCGACCGAGACGACGGAGAGTGACAGCAAATGAGCGAGACTCAGCCCACCGCATCCGCTGCTGCGACCGCAACGGCACCGAAGGGCGACGCTGTCCTGTCGACGATCGACCTCGTCGGCGGCTACCTGCCCGGCGTGAACATCCTCAACGGATGCTCGATCGACGCCTACCCGGGTGAGCTCATCGGCATCATCGGGCCTAACGGCGCCGGCAAGTCGACGGTGCTGAAGGCCATCTTCGGGCAGATCAAGATCCGTGGCGGCAGCGTCATGTTGAAGGGCGAGGACATCACGGGCCAGCGCGCGGACAAGCTCGTCGCCAAGGGCGTCGGACTCGTCCCGCAGAACAACAACGTGTTCCCGTCGCTCACGATCGAGGAGAACCTCGAGATGGGGCTCTTCCTGCGGCCCAAGGTCTTCAACGAGCGCTTCGAGTTCGTCGCCGACCTCTTCCCGGAACTGGGCAAGCGTCGCAAGCAGCGGGCGAGCTCGCTGTCGGGAGGCGAGCGGCAGATGGTCGCCATGGCCCGCGCGCTCATGATGGACCCTTCGGTGCTACTGCTCGACGAGCCCTCCGCCGGCCTCTCGCCGGTGCGCCAGGACGAGACGTTCCTGCGCGTGCGACAGATCAACCGCGCCGGTGTCTCGGTCATCATGGTCGAGCAGAACGCGCGCCGCTGCCTGCAGATCTGCGACCGCGCCTACGTGCTCGACCAGGGCAAGGACGCGTACACGGGCACCGGCCGTGAGCTGCTCAACGACCCGAAGGTCATCGCCCTCTACCTCGGCACCCTCGCGGCCGACGAGCAGGCCAAGGACAGCGACGCGGCCCACTAACCCGCCCCCGGAGCCGATCGCTGCCCGGCTTTTCTCCCCTTGCGAGAGCACACAGAGGGCGAAACGCCGGGCAGTGATGGTTGCGCCTTCGCGGGCGACCATGGCGGCGAGCGGCGAGCGGATGCTCCCCCGGGCACGCAGAAGGGCCCGGGATGCGTGCATCCCGGGCCCTCCGCTCAGCGAGTCAGCTTAGAGCTGGCCAGCCTCTTCTCCGATGTTGGAGTAGGTGTTGCCGTTGCCGTACTGGTAGATGCCGATCGTGGCTTCTGACGGGTCGCCGTTCTCGTCGAACGAGATCGGGCCGGAGACGCCGTCGTAGTCAATGTCGGTGCCAGCTTCGAGGAGCGCGACGCAGTCGGCGTAGGTGGTGCACTTCTCACCATCTGCGGAGACCTTCTGCATGTTGTCCTTAATGGTGGCCGAGTCGGCTGCGCCGCCTGCCTGCGCTGCCAGTGCAGCGAGGATGACTGCGTCGTACGACTCAGCGCCGTACGTGTAGTCCTTCAGCTCCGGGTCGATGCCGAGCAGCTTCGCGCGGAAGTCGTCGGAGGCGACGACGCCGGGGATGGTGCCCTTGGCGCAGTTCAGCGTGCCCTCTTCGAAGTCGGCGGAGTAGTCGGCCATGTTGCCGTCAACCATGTAGAGCTTGTCGGCGGGGAAGCCCTTGGTGCCGATGAGCTGCGGAACGATGGTTGCCGTCTGGTCGAACGCGACGAGCGCGATCGCGTCGGGGTCGGCTGCCGTGACGGCGTCAATCTGGGCCGAGAACTGGCTGTCACCTTCGTTGAAGGCTTCCGATGCGACAACTTCGCCGCCGGCTGCCTCGACTGCCGTGGTGATGCTCTCGGAGAGACCAGAACCGTAAGCGTCGTTCAGGTAGATGATGCCGACGGATGCGTTGCCGTCGTTGACGATCGTGTTTCCGTTGACGCGGCCCTGGAGGATGTCAGAGGGGGCGGTGCGGAAGTAGAAGCCCTTGTCGTCGTACGTGGAGAACTCGGCGGACGTGTTGGCCGGGGAGATCTGCACGACGCCTGCGCCGGTGATCTGGTCGATGACCGTCATGGAGACGCCGGAAGATGCCGCGCCGACGATGGCGGACACGTTCTGGCTGAGCAGGTCGGTGACCGACTGCGTCGCGATGTCGGTTGACGTGTCGCCCGAGTCGCGGTGGACGACGCTGATGTTGCCGCCGAGGACACCGGACGGCGACGCGTTGATCTCAGCGACGGCGAGGTCGACACCCGCGATCTCGGGCGGTCCGAGGAAGGCGAGGGTTCCGGTCTGCGGCAGCAGCGAGCCGATCTTGAGCGCTTCGGAGCGCTCCTGAGCGGTCGGAGCCTCGACTGGCGAGACCTCGGTTACGGTCTCAGCCGTGTCTGGGCCACAGACCGCGGCAGCGGCGTCGCCTTCTGCGGCTGGGTCACCAGCGGTGTCGCCTGATGATGAGCATGCAGCCAGCATGAAGACGCCGACGCTCATGGCGGCGATTCCTGTGGTGATGCGCAACTTCCTGGAGGGAGACGACTTGGCAAAGTTACTCATGGTGCTCCTTTATACGTAAGCAGAGAGCGAGCGCCGCGCAGCGGCGCCCGGATCTCAAGCTAGCCGCGGCACTGCGACTAACTGATTCATGCTTGTTACGAGCGAGTAAATCATGAGTCAGGGCCCGATGTGTACTTCACCATCGGAACGTGGGGAATGTCGTCTTCGATGAAGTTGTCACCGCAGCGCTCGTACCCGAATCTGCCGTACCAGGATTCGAGGTGCGCCTGCCCGTTCAGGGAGGTCGCGACGCCCTCGCTGTCTGCTATCCCGATGAGATGTCGGATGATCTGGGCCGAGTATCCGAACCCCCGCGAGTTCTCGGCAGTGACGACTCTGCCGATGGGGCGCGACACGTCGGTCGGGAGGTGCTCGTCCGGCCAGCCGAGTGGCAGGAGGCGCGCGTAGCTGTGCGGGTAGAGGGGGTCGTCGCCGATGAACGCGTGGATCGTTCCCTCGGCGAAGTCGGCGGTGTCTGGGTCGAGGTAGACGCAGTCCTGCTCGACGACGAAGATGCTCGAGCGCAGGTGCAGAATTCCCCACATCTCCGCCGCGCTGAGTTCTGAGAAGGTGCGAACCGTGATCATGCCAGCCAGTGTCTCAGAGGGGCGCCACTGCATGCCTTTGCCGTCCAGGCGGATGCTGGGGAGCTCAGAGGCTGACCACCTACGATGGCGCCATGGTTCGCGGATACCTGACGACGAAGTCCACTGACGACGCGGGGAAGCCCCGCATCGATGTCGCTTTCGATGAGCTCGGCGATGAGCTCTTCGGCGATGGCCACCTGGGGCGGGGTCAGGTCCTTATCGATGTGGCCTACTCGAGCCTCAACTACAAGGATGCGCTGCTCCTCGCGGGCAAGCCCGGTGTGAGCCGAGCGGATGTGCTTGTGCCAGGCATCGATGTCGTCGGGGTCGTACGCGAGTCGCGTACCCAGAACTTCGTGCCAGGTGATCGCGTCGTACTGAACGGTGCCGGCCTGGGCGAGACCAGGCACGGCGGACTCGCGGAGCTGTGCCTCGTCGACGACGAGTCCCTCATCCACTTGCCAGAGGCGATGTCGCTTGTCGACGGGGCCGCGATCGGCACGGCCGGCTACACGGCGATGCTGTCGGTGCTTGCACTCGAGAAGCAGGTGGAGCCCGGTGACGGGGACGTGCTCGTGACGGGAGCTGCTGGCGGCGTCGGCAGCGTGGCGATCGCTCTGCTGGCCGGACTCGGGTACCGGGTTGTCGCATCCACGGGTCGCGGCGGGCAGGAGGGCGACTACCTGCGGCGTCTGGGCGCCTCGGAGATCATCGACCGGCACGAGCTCTCGGACGCCCCTGGCAAGCCCTTGCAGAGCGAGCGGTGGGCTGGCGCCATCGACGCCGTCGGCTCGACGACCCTGGCGAACGTGCTCGCGCAGACGAGGCGCGAGGGGCTCGTGACCTCCTGCGGGCTGGCGCAGGGAACCGACCTGCCGACGACCGTCATGCCGTTCATCCTGCGCGGCGTCACGCTGCGCGGCATCAACTCGGTGGTGCAGACGGTCGAGGTGCGGGCAGAGGCCTGGAACCGACTGCTGGAGCTCGACAGCGAGCTGCTCGAGTCGATGACGGAGGTCATCGCCCTAGAGGAGGCACTCGAGTACGCGCAGCCGATCCTCAACGGCAAGGTGCGCGGGCGCACGGTCGTCCGCGTTCGAGGCGACGCCTGAGCTGGCCGCGCCTGGCCTGCACGACACCGGATGTCCGCGCCCGGACCGCGCGTTAGCAGGTCTTGGCAGCCTGCTCGAGGTTCTCCGACGCCCAGGTGCCGAGCTGCTTGAGCACCGGGATGAGGCGCTGGCCTGCGGTCGTGAGCTCGTAGCTGACCGAAACGGGCGGCCCGTTGCTCACGGTGCGCGCCACGAGGCCTGCGGCCGCGAGCTCGCTCAGGCGATCGGAGAGGACGGCGTCGCTGATGCCGGTGACCGCGCGCCTGAGTTCGACGAAGGTGAGCGGCTGGGAGCCGAGCACGTCGATGATCATGCCGTTCCAGCGCTTGCCGAGCAGCGTAAACGCCAGCGAGACGGCACCATCGCACTCTGACTTGACGTGCTCCTGCGCTCTCTCTGCCATGCCGCCAGTGTACTCGTGCTAACCTGCGCAGAGTCGCTCTGGTTTTCATAGCGACTCTGTGAACTTGTTAGGAGCCCCCGCATGTCCCTTCTCCGTATCGACGCCAGCCTCCTCCCCGCCACCTCGGCCAGCCGCGCGCTCGGCGACCTCGTCGAGGCCGAGTGGACCGCAGCGCACCCCGACTCCGTCGTCACGCACCGCAACCTCATCGAGTCGCCCATCCCCGCGGACGCCTGGCAGAACGCCGTCTACGCGGGCTTCACGCCGGAGGAGGACCGCACCGAGGAGCAGCGCGCCGCCGTCACCCTCGCCGCGCAGCTGGCCGACGAGCTCATCGAGGCCGACGCCCTGCTCTTCACCGTCCCGCTCTACAACTTCGGTGTCTCCCAGCACTTCAAGCTGTGGTTCGACCTCGCGTACACCGACCCCCGCACCAACAACACGAGCACCACGCTGGCAGGAAAGCCAGCGACCCTCGCGACGGTCCTCGGCGGCAACTACGGCGAGGGCACCCCGAAGGACGGCTGGGACCACTCGACGCCCTATCTCACGCGCCTGCTCCAGGACGTCTGGGGCCTCGACCTCCGCGTCGTGCAGCGTCCCTTCACGCTTGTCGGCGTGAACCCGGCCCTCGACCAGTTCGCCGACCTCGCCGCAGAGCTCAAGGCAGACGCCGAGACGAAGGCGACGGAGTCCGGCCGCGAGCTCGCGGAGCTCCGCGGCAAAGCCAACGCCGCGTAGTCACGCGCCGCATCCGCTCACCCCACAGGTTTCGGGATGGGTTCCGCACCTCGAGATGGGTTGCAACCCATCTGCAGGTGAGGAAGCCATCCCGAGACGTGTATCTGGAGCGCGTGCCGTCGAGTCAACGCCGAAGCAGGCGCGCCACACCGAGCGCGTCAGCCAGGGGCCGAGCGCGTCAGCCAGGGGCCGAGCGCGTCAGCCCGCCGCGTGGTGCGCCTTGCGGCGATCGGCGATCTTCTCGAACCAGCCGTTGACGACCTGCGCGAGAAGGCCGAGCGCGATGGCGGTGGCGACGGCGAGGACCATCATGAGCAACGGGTTGTCGGTGCTGAACGACCCGAAGGCCGCGCCGATGATGACCGCGTAGCCAACCCAGACGGCGCTCGCGAGCACGCAAAGCGGCAGGAACCGTGGCATGGGCATTCGGGCATCGGATGCGGCGAGCACGGTCGCGATCCGGCCCATCGGCAGGAGCCTGACGGTCACCATGACCCACTTCGGCCTCGTCTTCAGCTGGTCGCCGACGCGGGTGCGCACGGCAGTGAGGCGTCGTCCGTTCATCCAGCTCCACTTACCAAAGCCGATTCCGCGCGCGAGCCAGTACGTGCCGATGTCGCCGAGCACCATGCCGACGACGCAGAAGCCGAACAGGCCGAACAGGTTGATGAGGGCAGTCCAGCCCTCATCACCCGCGGTGAGCGCGGCGAGCGCGACAACCAGCGACTGGCTCGGCAGGAAGGTGACGACCCCGCCGATCAAAAGCACCAGCGCGACGACGGCAAAGCTCCAGCCGGAGCCTCGCAGGTCGAGCACCCACTGCGTCAGCTCTTCCACGTGGCGTCTAGGCCTCTCGCTCGAAGTTCAGGGCGTCCACGTGACCTTACTCGGGTGCCGAAGCGCCCGCGGCAGCACGAGCGGCCGCCGGCAACGCCGCGAGGACACGGTCGATGGCGGCGTCATCGTGGGCGGCCGATACGAACCAGGCCTCGAACACGCTCGGCGGAAGGTTGACGCCCGCGTCGAGCATGGCCGCGAAGAACGGCGGGTAGCGCCAGGCCTCCTGGCGCTTGACCTCGTCCTCGTTGCGTGGCCCGCCTCCCGTGCCGGTCCAGCCGAGCGCCGCGCCGTCGCCGAAGGTGAAGCTGAAGAGGTTGCCGACGTTCTGCACCGAGTGGGCGACTCCCGCGGCCGTGAGCGCCTCGGAGGTGGCGGTGCGGATGCGCTCGGCGGCCGCATCGACGCGCGCGTAGACGGCCGCGTCGGCGAGCGAGAGCGTCGCGATGCCAGCGGCGACGGCGACGGGGTTCCCCGAGAGGGTTCCCGCCTGGTAGACCGGCCCCTGAGGAGCCAGGTAGCTCATGATCTCGCGCGAGCCGCCCAGGGCCGCGACGGGCATGCCGCCGCCGATGACCTTGCCGAACGTGTAGAGGTCTGCCTGCCAGCCGGCCGAGGCCTCGATCTTCTGCTCCTCGCCCCACCAGCCTGCGGGGCCGGTGCGGAAGCCCGTGAGCACCTCGTCGCACACGAGCAGCGCGCCCTCGGCCGCGCAGAGCTCGGCGAGCGCGCGGTTGAAGCCGGGCTCGGGCGGCACGACGCCCATGTTGGCGGGCGACGCCTCCGTGATGACGGCGGCGATCTGGCCAGGGTGCTCGGCGAACGCGGCGCGCACGGCCTCGAGGTCGTTGAACGGCACGACGATGGTCTGCGAGGTGATGGCCTCCGGCACGCCGGCGGAGCCAGGCAGCGCAAGCGTGGCGAGGCCGGAGCCTGCCGCCGCGAGGAGGCCGTCGGAGTGGCCGTGGTAGCAGCCGGCGAACTTCACGATGAGGTCGCGGCCCGTGTAGCCGCGGGCGAGGCGAAGCGCCGTCATGGTCGCCTCGGTGCCCGTCGAGACGAGACGCACCTGCTCGATGGGGGCGATGCGCTCCACCACGAGCTCGGCGAGCTGCGTCTCAGCGGGGGTCGGCGCGCCGAACGAGAGGCCGCGTGCGGTCGCGTCCTGCACGGCGGCTACGACGGCAGGATGCGCGTGCCCGAGCAGCATGGGCCCCCATCCGCTGACGAGGTCGACGTACTCGTTGCCGTCGACGTCAGTGAGGTACGGCCCCTTGGCCGAGGCCGCGAAGGGAGGTGTGCCACCAACCGAGCCATAGGCGCGGACCGGCGAGTTCACGCCCCCCGGCGTGACGTCGAGCGAGCGGGCAAAAAGCGATGCTGAGGCTTCGTGGTTCATCGTGCATCCACTCTGCCATGGGCCGCCGACACTGGCGTGCCCGACTGCGTGGCCAGCGTGCGCGCGAGCTCGCTCGCGTAGTAGGTGAGCACGGCGTCCGCGCCGGCCCGGCGGATGGAGGTGATCGACTCCGCGATCGCACGCTCGCGGTCGATCCAGCCGTTGGCCGCGGCGGCCTCGATCATGGCGTACTCGCCGCTGACCTGGTACGCCCACACCGGGACGATCGACTCAGCGGCGACATCGGCGAGGACGTCGAGGTAGGAGCCCGCAGGCTTCACCATGACGACGTCTGCCCCTTCCTCGATGTCGATGAGCGCTTCGCGCATGCCCTCGCGGCGGTTCGCGGGGTCGAGCTGGTAGGTGCGACGATCCCCCTGGAGCTGCGAGTCGACGGCCTCACGGAAGGGGCCGTAGAACGCAGAGGCGTATTTCGCCGAGTATGCGACGATCGCGACGTCAGTGTGTCCGGCGTCGTCCAGGGCGGCGCGCGCGCTGGCGACCTGGCCGTCCATCATCCCCGACATCCCGAGCATCGCAGCGCCGGCCTCAGCCTGGGCGATTGCCATGGCGTCGTACCGTTCGAGGGTCGCGTCGTTGTCGACCCGGCCACCAGCATCCAGTACCCCGCAGTGGCCGTGGTCCGTGAACTCGTCGAGGCAGAGGTCCGTCTGCACGACGATCGCGTCGCCGAACTCGTCCGCGAGCACTCGTGCGGCGACGTTGAGGATGCCGTTCGGTTCCGTTGCTCCTGAGCCGATCGCATCGCGCGTCTCTGGGACACCGAAGAGCATGACCCCGCCGACGCCGAGCGTTGCCGCCTCGTCGACGGCGCGGCGCAGCGAGTCGAGGGAGTGCTGCTGCACTCCCGGCATCGACGTGATCGCGATGGGCTCCGTAGCTCCCTCACGAACGAAGAGGGGCAGGATGAGGTCGTTCGGATGGATGCGCACTTCGCGCACCTGGCGGCGCACGGCGTCGCTCTGGCGTAGGCGGCGGGGCCTGCGGCTCGGGGAGATCATGCGATCGTGTCCTTCCTCAAAAGTTCAGCGCCGGTTGTCGTGTCAGCGACCGACCCGCGCTCATTCCGGTGCCCGGGCGCCGCGGCGAGCGCGCAGCTCAGCGATCGCCCGGCGTTTGACCGCGGCCCTCATCAAGTGCGGGGATGTCTTCCTTCGGCACGGGCAGGTTCTCCTGCTCTGCCTGCAGCACGAGCGCCTCGAACGCGCGGAGCGCCTTGAGGTCGATCGCCTCGGTGACGGGCATGTCGCTGCCGCTCGCCAGCCACTCGAGGCCGTCGAGCAGCGAGGCCACTGAACGCTGCTTCGCCACCGCGTCAACACGAAGGCCCAGCTGCCTGGCGTCTTTCGCAGTGCGTGGGCCGATCGCCGCGATGTAGATCTCGTCGGGGATCGGAGAGAATTGCTTATGGACCTGCTCGGCCACCGAGCCGCTCGTCACGAGGATGGCGCGGATCCGGCTGTTGCGGATGTCGTACTGGATGCTCTCCGCGGCGGGCACTCCGACGGTTCGGTAAGCGACAACGGAGTCGACGAGGTGCCCGCGACGTGCGAGGCCTTCCGCCAGGGTCGGGCGCGCGACCTCCGAGCGGAGCCACAGCACGGAGATCGGTGGCTGGTGGCGAGCGGCTTCGGCCCACTCGAGGAGGAGCCCCTTGGCCGAGTTGTCGTGTGTCGGCACGAAATCGACACGGTAGCCAGCTGTCGTGAGCGACGCGGCCGTGGTCTCGCCGACCGCCGCGATGAGCGTGTGGTCTGGCACTTTCACGCCGAGCGAGTGCATGACGTCGGCCGCGGTGGCGCTTGTGACCGCGATCCAGTTGTAGTGCCCGCTCTCGAGGAGGCGGATCTTCTCCGAGAGCAGTCGCGAATCGTCCTCGTTGGGGCTCGCGAAATTGATGAGGGGAGCCGTGATCGGGAAGGCGGACCGCGCGCGAACGGCCTCAGCGACGTCGCCGCCCCACACGCCGCCACGAGGTACGAGGATCTTCCAGCCCTTCAGCGGTGCATCCATCGCGGCTCCTCCGTTCACGTCAGGACCCTCCGTTCAGGCCATCAGGCCATCAGGCCATCAGCGCAACAGCACCCTGATCGAAGAGGTCCGTCGAGATGAGCGTGACCAGTTCAGCCTGGGCGGCGTCGAGTGCGCGGGGGTCGGAGACCTCCACGGCACGCCTGCTGGAGACCCGCGAAGATCCGTCTACTGCATACACGGTAGCCCACGCCTCGAGCTTTCCGTCGGCGTATCGCGCGGATGCGCCGACCGGTGCCGCGCATCCGGCCTCGAGAGTCGCGAGAATGCCGCGTTCCACGAGCACGGCGGCACGTGCCGCTGGGTCGTCGAGCTGGGCGACGCCTGCTGGGGCGTCGTCGTCGCGCACCTCGATCGCAAGGCAGCCCTGCCCCGGCGCATTCGGGAAGTCGTTCAGGTCGAAGCGCTCGGTGATGGCGTCGGAGAATCCGAGCCGCTCGAGCCCAGCCGCGGCCAGCACGACGGCGTCGAGCTCGCCATCGGTGACGAAGCGGAGACGGCGCTCGACGTTGCCTCGGATGTCACGGATCTCGAGGTCCGGCCGCAGCGTGAGCAGCTGGGCGACTCGGCGCGGCGAGCCGGTGCCGACTTTCGCGCCGTGCGGAAGCTGCTCGAGCGTGAGTCCGGACGCGCCGCCCAACGAGCAGAGCGCGTCACGCGGGTCTTCCCGGACCGGGTACGCGGCGACGGTGAGGCCGGGCGCTTTTGCTGTCGGCAGGTCCTTGAGCGAGTGGACAACAAGGTCGCACTCCCCCGCAAGAAGCGCGTCTCGCAGTTCACTCGCGAACACTCCCGTGCCACCGAGCGAGGAGAGCGCGGCGCGTGTCACATCGCCGTGCGTCGTGACCCGGACGAGCTCGGTCGCGTCTCCCGTGATGCGCTCGAGTTCGCGCGCCATGGTCGAGGTCTGCGCGACCGCGAGCGCACTGCCCCGCGTGCCGATCCGCAGCGTCACGGCAGGAGTCCGGAGACCGCCGGCTTGAAACCGAGGCGCTTGTTGGCGCAGCAGCCGGGTCGGCACACGTCGAACCAGGGCCCGATCGAGGTCATCGCGGGGCGCTCGCCGACCGGGGTCGCGTCGCGGCGCTCGAGGACCAGGTCAACAAGACCCTCCACGTACTTCGCGTGGATGCCCGGCGTCGGGGTCCTGCGGAAGGCCAGGCCCGCGTCAGCGGCGGAGTCCTTGGCCTCGTTGTCGAGGTCCCAGAGCACCTCCATGTGGTCGGAGACGAAGCCGATCGGCACGACAACGACCGCTTTGGCACCCTTGGAGGGGAGCTCCTCGATGACGTCGTTGATGTCGGGCTCGAGCCACGGCTGCGAAGGCGGGCCGGAGCGCGACTGGTAGACGAGCTGCCAGGAGAGCTGCTCCGGCACGCGGCCCTCGATCGTGGTGTCTTCGCTGAGCTCCTGCAGAGCGGCGAGGGCGACGACCTCGGCAACCGCGAGATGCTGGGCGGCGTACGCACCGCTCTCGCCGAACCCGGCCCCGGGAGGGCCCGAGTTGGCGGCGTCGGCCATCGGCACCGAGTGCGTCGTGAAGAGGACCTCGATCTCGGTGGCCAGGTCGAGCTCGGCGTCGTCGTGGGCAAGGCTGAGCACGGCATCGCGGACACCCTCGATGAACGGAGCGACGAAGCCTGGGTGGTCGAAGAACGCACGCACCTTGTCGATCGTCATGTGGCCGCTCAGGCCTGTGTCTTCGAGCGCGTCGGCGAAGTCCTCGCGGTACTGGCGGCAGCTCGAGAACGACGAGTAGGCGCTTGTTGCGATGGCGATGAGCGTTGAGCAGCCCGCAGCGCGAGCACCGAGCAGCACGTCGTTGAAGTACGGCTCCGAGTTGCGGTTGCCCCAGAAGACGGGCAGGTCGATGCCGCGGCGCTCCAGCTCCCGCTCGAGCGACGCCTTCAGCTGACGGTTCTGCTCGTTGATGGGGCTCACACCGCCGTAGTGGCGGTAGTGGTGCGCCACTTCCTCGAGGCGCTCGTCGGGGATACCGCGGCCGGCCGTGACGTTGCGCAGGAACGGTATGACCTCGTCCTGCCCTTCCGGTCCGCCGAACGAGGCGAGCAGGATGCCGTCGTACGCGACGGGATCGGACGTGTGCTCGGGGCCGAACTTGGCTGCGTCGGATGCTGCGCTCACGGCCGCGTTGACTTCGACCCGCGTGAACGTGGCCGGGTTTGGCTTGCGCGCGGCGGGCCGCTGGCCGGTCTGCTGTGCGGCGACGTCGGTCACTGCAGGACCTCGACGATCTCGGAGGTCTGCACGAATCGACCCGTGTAGAACGGCACCTCCTCGCGCACGTGGCGGCGAGCATCCGTCTGGCGCAGGTCGCGCATCATGTCGACGAGGTTGAGGAGGTTGTCGTCTTCGAGGGCGAGCAGCCACTCGTAGTCGCTGATGCCGAATGCTGCGACCGTGTTGGTGAGCGTCGAGGTGTAGGAGGAGCCTGCCTTGCCGTGCTCGGCGAGCATCTGGCGACGCTCGTCCTCCGGCAGCAGGTACCACTCGTAGGAGCGCACGAACGGGTACACGGTGACCCACTGGCGCGGCTCCTTGCCAAGCATGTAGGCGGGCATGTGCCGCGCGCTGAACTCGGCTGCGCGGTGCACGCCGACGATCTGCCAGGACGGCGTGAGCGGCGCGATGAGCTCGCTGCGTCGGATCTGACGAAGCCCCCACTGCAGACTCTCTGGCACTTCGCCGTGCAGCCACACCATGAGTTCCCCGTCGTGGCGGAACCCGGAGACGTCGTAGAAGCCGCGGACCTTGACACCGTTCTCGGCCAGCTCTGCGACGATGCCGTCGAGCTCGTCGACGGCCTTGATGGCGTCGCGGCCGGAGAGCACCAGCTCGTTGAGCGTCTCGCGACGGAACACCGAGATCATCGTGTACTCGGTGAGGGATGCACCTCCATCCTGCTCGGCGGGGGCAGCGGACGTTGCATTGGGCTCGGCGGCGTATGCCGGGACCTCGTTCGAGTGGGTCATGGTCCTATTCTACGAAATGTCGAGGAACGATTGGGGTACGGCAGCTGGCCGCCCGCGAACTCAGCGCGAGCGTCGGTACAGTGCGACGGCGGCCGTGATGCCACCTGCTACGACGACTGCGGCACCCGTCGCGAGGCCCGCGAGGAGCAGTGGGTTGTCTTCCTTCAGGCGCTGGATGCTGTGGCGCGTGGAGTCGAGAAGCTCGCGTCCGCGGATGCGCGGGTCGACCTTCACCTCGATCGCGTCGAGCGTCGCGGCAAGCTCGCGGCGCGTGCGCTCGATGTCGGCCTTCAGCTGGCCGTCATTGCGCTTGTCTTCTTTCTTCGCGAGGGTCGCCTCGCCGTTCTGCTCACTCATACTGTCCGAGCCCCTTCACTGCATTGACATCCTGCTTGACGCTGGCGATCGTGCGCTCCGGCGCGAGCGATCCCGCGCGCTTCAGAGCGACGTAGCCGGCGAGGCCGAGCACGATCACGAGCAGCAGGAACGCGCCTGCCACGATGAGCGCGGAGAGCCACGGCGCGAAGACTGTGTTCAGACCGAGGACGGCAGCGGTCACGAGCACGGCCCACAGGGTGAGCGCGAAGAACGCTGCGGCGGCGAACAGGCCAACCGCGATGCCGTACTTCGTGCCCGTCGAGATGAGCTCGCGCTTGCCCTGCTCGACTTCGTCGCGCACGAGCTTCGTGAGGAGCTTGGGGATGTCGGTCACGAGCGTGCCGAGGCTCGCCCTCGACTTCGGGTTCGCCCTGGTGCGGCCGATGCCGGGGAACGGCCCGCGGATCGGCGTCTTTTCTGACGACTCAGACATGGGTGTGTCGCTCTCTGCTGGGAGTGCTGGTTAGGACGCGTCGCTGCTCGGGTTGCCGACGGTGCCGGTGGGGGCCGGCGGCGTCGACTTCGAGGAGGAGTTCTTCTTGCCGTTGTCCTTGACTGCCTTGGTGACCTGTGCGGTCACGAGCTTTGCGCCGCTGACAGCAGCATCCGCAACCTTGGGAGCGAGCTTGCGGGAAAACTCGTCGACATCGGCACGCCTCGCGCGGACGAGCTTGGTGTCCCACACCGTCTTCGCGACGGAGGAGATCTGGTCGTAGCGCTTGCGCCCTGCGCGAGCGCCAAGGACGTACCCGGCACCGAGGCCAAGTACAAACACGAACTTCTTCATGAAAACTCCTATCGTTCGCCGGTACGCCATCGATCGGTCAATCGGGCGCCGTCAAGCCACGCAGCAAGCCTAGTCCCGCTAGGCATCTCAACTCGCGCTAAGCCTGTGCGTCATCGGGGAACAGCCCGTCGACTGCGCGGAACACTCCGGGTACAACACTAGCGAGCCCCGTCCCGTCGATCCAGGTCCCCGCGAGCGCGAGACCCGACGTGGCTCGAGCCTGGACGCGGGCCTCCTTGAGCGCTTCTGCACGGCCGAGTCGAGCTGCCGGTGCCGGGATCTGCCAGACGTGCCTCGCCATGGCGACGACGTTGTCGACGGAGATCGAGGTTCCGAGCAGGCGGCCCGCGTCCAAGCAGGCGAGCTCGCGCACCTTTCCATCGTCCAGGCCTTGCGTGAGCGGCTCGGCTCCTCCACGCACCTCCGGGCCGTAGGACAGCCGGAGCACGTGCATCCCCTCGCCCGCGGCCTCCTGCTGCCATGCCCATTTCGCGGTGACGTGGGTGAGGGCCTTGGCGCGGATGCTCGCGCTCGGCTCCCCGACGAGCACGCCGGTGCCCCGCGGGAATCCGTCGAGCTGGGGGGCACGTACGAGGAGCGCGACGACCTCTGCCGGCACGGGGTCCGCGCACACCGGTTCTGCCCCGGCGGCCACTGTTCCTGTCGGAAGGGCGACTGTCGACAGGATGCGCGGCACAGCCAGCGTCTCGCCGCTCTCGAACTCCACACGCCAGGACCCGTGATCCGCTGATGTCTCCTGGCCCACGGGCGCGACGGACACGACGCGTGTGCCGAAGCGAACCTCCACGCCGAGCTCCTCGAGGTCGCGCTCCAGCCGGGCCACGACCAGGTGCATCCCGCCATCGACCGTGCGAACGGCTGCGCCAGGGGGCGCATTCCTGCGAAGCGCCGCAACGGCGCCGGCCAGCGAGCCGTGCTCGCGGATGCGCTCGGCGAGACCCGGAATGAGGACCCGGTGGTCGAGCTCCGCCGGGTCGAGAGAGTAGACGCCCCTAGTCACGGGCGAGACGAGGCGGCCGAGCACTGCCGGCCCCATGCGAGCGAGGACAAGCGCTTCGAGGTTGCTCGCGTCTGCGCCGACCTCAGGAGAGAGGTACTGGTCGCGCTCAAGTTCCGCGATGCCCTCGTCGCCGATGGCCGCGTGCACGGCGGCTCGAGTCTCCGAGTCGAGCAGTGCCGACTCCCCCGGTATCCCGAGCATTCCGCCAGCGGGCATGGGAGCTGCCGCCCCATCGGTCACGACCCAGGAGCCGAGAGCGCGCGGCTCGACGACGTCGCCGAGCATCCCGAGCTCTTGCAGCAGCGCGGCGAAGGCTCCTCCCCTCGTCGCGAACGCCTCGGCGCCGATATCAACAGTCAGGTGGCCGAGCTGGGCCCGGCGAATCATGCCTCCGAGCTGGTCTCCGGCCTCCACAAGTAGCACCCGGGCACCGCGACCCGCGGCACGGCGAGCAGCGAGCATCCCGGCGATGCCGCCGCCTAGGACGAGGAACTCAGGCTGCCCCGAGGGCCGCTGGGTCACTCGACTCGACCACCGTCTGGCAGCGCGTGCGCGAACTCCACGAGGCCGGTCAGCACGGCCGGGTCGGCGGACGGGGGCACGCCGTGGCCGAGGTTGAGGATGTGCGCGGGCGCTGAGTTACCCCGGCGCACGACGTCGCGCACGTGCGCCTGCAGCACGGCGTCCCCGGCACCAAGCACCGCCGGGTCGACGTTGCCCTGCAGCGGCACGTTGCCACCGAGGCGACGAGATGCCTCGTCGAGCGCGATCCGGTCGTCGACGCCCATGACGTCCGCACCGATGGCGTGCATGTCTGGCAGGAGTTCCGCCGTCCCGACGCCGAAGTGGATGGTGCGCACGCGCTCACCGCCTGGCGTGCGCAAGGCACGCACCCGCTCGAGGGCCAGGCCGCTCGAGGCGGCGATCGACTGCTGGTAGCGGTCGCGGCTCAGCGAGCCAGCCCACGAATCGAACAGTTGCACAATGCTCGCACCGGCACGCACCTGTGCCTCGAGGAACGCAGCGGAGAGCTCCGCGATGGCTCCAGAGAGGTCGCCCCAAGCCTCGGGGTCCGCCTGCATGAGCGTGCGCGTACGGAGGTGATCCTTGGAGGGGCCACCCTCGACGACGTACGCGGCGACCGTGAATGGCGCACCCGCGAAGCCGATGAGCGGCGTCGAGCCGAGCTCTGCGACCGTGAGTGCGACGGCCTCCGTGATGGGGGCGAACAGCTCTGGGCTGATGCGCTCCCGGATACGGGCCGCGAACTCGTGAGCCTCGCGTGACGTGCGCACCGGGTTCTCGAAGACGGGGCCAGTGCCAGGAACGATGTCGACGGCCTCGCCGATGAGCTTCAGGGGCACGACGATGTCGCTGAAGAACACGGCGGCGTCGACACCGTGGCGGCGAACCGGCTGAAGTGTGATCTCGGCAGCCAGCTCAGGGCGCAGGCAGGAGTCGAGCATCTCGATGCCCTTGCGCAACTCTCGGTACTCCGGCAGCGAACGGCCCGCCTGCCGCATGAACCACACTGGCAGCGTCTCGGGCCGCTCACCGCGGGCCGCTCGAATGAGCGGAGCGTCAGCTGTGAGGCCTGAAGAAAGTGGGTGCGAGTCGCTGAGCGGCAGGGGTGCGGGAGCAGTTTCGGTCACCGGACCATTCTCCCACCAGGCGCGTGCGAGGCCGCCCGTGCAAACATCCGGAGACGATCCCACGCCGCGGCGGGATGCAACAGCTTTAAGGGAAGGTGTGGCTCTTAAGCGGATGCCCGGAGAACTTCTACAATAAGTAATCGTGTTGCTGTGTCTGAGTGCCAATCACCGCACCGCGAGCTTCCCAGTACTTGAAAAGCTCGCGGCTCGCGAGGACGGCGAACTAGAGTCTGCGCTCCGCGACGCCCCCGGCGTCGACGGAGCTATTGTGCTGGCCACATGCAACCGTTTCGAGATCTACCTCGACATCGACACGGCCCAGCCGGTCACTCCTGAACTCATGCCGACCATCGCCTCGGCGCTCGACGTCTCTGTCGAGACCCTGCGCGCGAACATGTCCGTCATCCACGACACGCAGGTGCCCGAGTACCTCTTCGCAGTCTCCAGCGGCCTCGAATCGGTGGTCGTCGGCGAGGGCGAGATCTCGGGCCAGGTCCGCCGAGCGCTCGAGGAGTCGCGCGCCGCCGGAATGTCGACGTCGCAGCTCGAGCGCCTCTTCCAGTCGGCCTCCACCACTTCGCGCGGCATCAAGTCGGGCACGAAGCTGCAGAGCGCTGGCCGGTCGCTTGTGCGCCTCTCGCTCGAGCTCGCCGCCTCGCAGATCGCGGACTGGAGCACCGCTCAGGTTGTGCTCGTCGGCACCGGCTCGTACGCGGCCGCTTCACTCAAGGCGCTCCAGGACCGCGGCGTCACCCGCGTCGGCGTCTACTCTCCATCGGGGCGCGCACACAAGTTCGCGGAGCGTGACGGCGTCTTCGTCATCGAGCGCGAGAACCTGCCAGAGCACCTCTCCAACGCCGACCTCGTCGTCACCTGCTCGACGGCTGACACGGTTGTCATCGACTACGACCTCGTGCTCGGGGCTCGTCTCGCTCCGGGCTGCGCCGAGTCCACGCTGTTCATCGACCTCGGCATGCCGCGCAACGTCGACCCCGCCGTCGGCCGTCTGAACGGTGTCTCGGTGCTCGATCTCGAGACCATCCGCATCCACGCACCCCTCGAGGAACTCGGCGCCGCGGACGAGGCCCGCTGCATCGTGTCGCGCGCGGCCAGCGAGTTCGTGGAGCAACAGGCCGAAACGAGCGTCGCCGAGGGTATCGCCGCGCTCCGCTCGCACATCACCGACATCGCACGTGCTGAAACCGAGCGCGTCGCGAACAAGGATGACGCAGGCGTAGCTGAGGCAGCGCTGCGTCGCCTGGCGAACACGCTCCTGCACAGCCCCTCGGTGCGCGCGAAGGAACTCGCCCGCGCTGGACGCGGCGACGAGTACCTCGACGCCATCGAGTTGCTTTTCGGCATCACCGTCGAGCGCTCGGCACGTGAAAACGAGGCGGAACCTCGCGTCGACTCGCTCCCGGCTCTGCCAGGCGAGCACGACCACGCGAGCACGCGCCCCTCGGACGCCTCAGCGGAGGACAATGTCCCCGGCTGCCCCGCACACACTCCGTAACTCGCGTACACCCTCTGACAAGGCGTGAGAATGACGTCTTTGCGCGTCAATGACGCTTCCTTGCCGGGCACTTCTCCCCCACCCCTCCCTGCTGCCCCCGCATCTGTGATCCTGAAAGATCGCAGATCTAGCTGCGTCTTCATGAGGGGGATCATGATCAAGAACACCAAAGGACGCTCCGCACTCGGAGTATTGACGGCAGTCGCTGGCTTGTCTCTGCTTGCCGGTTGCAGCGCAACGCCGCTCGACGGACCGGAACCGGACGCCACCGCTTCGCAGACCACAACTGCCACGGCAGCCACCGGAACTCCGTCGGCAGAGACCGTTGTTGAGACCTCGTCGGCAACAGCGTCGCCAACCGCAACGGAAACAGCGCTGGCAATCGCCCCGGACATGGTTCCACCGGAGACGACCGTGGAGTCGGCGATCGAGGCGAACGGCGAGAAGGGCTCGCTGCGCCTTGACGGCTTCATGCCGAGGGGCTCCGATGAGCTGGTCCTCATCTGCCCCGGCGAAACCCGTCAGACCGTGCCGAACAAAGCGGGTATCGCTGACGAGGCGTTTGCGGAACTTTCGGAAGAAGCGTTCCTACCCACGGGCTCAACGATGTTCACGTTCGCCTACCTCGACGCTGTTAGCCAAGCCGTGAGCTTCTCGTCGTTCCTGAACGCGCCCGTCGATCTTTGTGGCACGGCCACGAACTTCGGTGAGTCGTTCAGCGGCACCGTATTCAAGATGAGGACCGAAATCGAGTTGGAGAAGTCCGGTACCGGATGGGTTGCGACGGGCCTCGTCTAGCCCACTCGCGACTGACAACTCGGCGTTGTCCGCTGCTGCTGGCTTCTCGCCGCAGCTGCGAGCAACGCCGACGCGGTTAACGTGCATTGGGCCCAGCAAGGGGCAGACTTCTTGGGCCCGGCCACTCGGCGAGTGTTCACCGTTCGCTTGCTGTGCCTGCGCGAAACCCGAGCTATCCGTCCGGGTACAAGTTCTGCTGATGGGAACCCTGCGAATGCTTCGCGAACACCGCTCGAAACTGCTCACCGGCGCCGCCGCTCTGGCGGCGCTCCTCGTGCTCAGCGGATGCGCGGGCGACGGTCAGACCGACGACACCATCCCCGATGAGGGCATGCAAGCACCCGGCACGTCGATCGCGGATGCGCTGAGCGAGAGCGAGATGGGCGGCACGCTCGACTTCGGTGCCCTCCTTCCGAGCGGCGCGACCGGCGCCGTCATCGCCTGCCCTGGCGATACTGTCGAGTCGCTCGCCGAGAGCACGGGCATCGACGCAGGCAACTTCGACGTCGCGGAGGGCACGTTGCCCGTCGCCGACGGCTCGTTTGCGCTGCTCTTCGGCGATGCCGAGGACAAGATCACGACGTCAGCCAGCTACACGCCCGAGTCCGTGAACCTGTGCGCGGGTGGTGCCGTGGCATCTACGTACCTGGGCGCAGGTGCCTTCGTCATGCTCTCGAAAGACGGCACGGTCTGGACGCCGACGGGCGTCGAGTAGCCGCACGGCAGCCCAGCACCACCCCACGGCCCCGCGCTCCCGTCTCGAGATGGCTTGCACGCTTCGGGATGGGTTGCAACCCATCCACGTGCGCCTAACCCATCTCGAGTCGGAAGAGCGAGGGGCGTCCGTGTTCGTGCGGGTCCTTGGTGGCTACCAGATGGTGACGCGAGCCTCTGGCGCCAGCCAGAGGGCGTCGTTCTCGGTGACATCGAACGCGTCGTAGAAGGCGTCGACGTTGCGGACGATCTGGTTGCAACGGAACTCGGCGGGCGAGTGCGGGTCGACCGCGAGGAGCAGCTTGGCGTACTCGGGGCGTGCCTTCTGCTGCCACGCCTGCGCCCAGCTGAGGAAGAAGCGCTGCGCGGCGGTGAGACCGTCGATGACGTTCTTGTCGTCGGGGCTGAAGCCGGCGTCTGCGCTGTAGGCGCGGTACGCCTTCCACGCGATGCCGAGGCCACCGAGGTCGCCGATGTTCTCGCCGATCGTGAGCTCACCGTTGACCTTCCGGCCCTCGGTGCCCTCTGGTGAGAGCTCGTTGTACTGGTCGATGAGAGCTCGCGTGCGCTGCTCGAAGGCGGTGCGGTCGTCGGAGGTCCACCAGTCTTCCAGGCGTCCGTCTCCGTCGTACTTCGAGCCCTGGTCGTCGAAGCCGTGCCCGATCTCGTGGCCGATGACGGCGCCGATCGCGCCGAAGTTCGCGGCGGGGTCTCGGTGCTCGTCGAAGAAGGGCAGCTGGAGGATCGCGGCGGGGAAGACGATCTCGTTCTCACCCGGCGAGTAGTAGGCGTTGACGGTCTGCGGCGGCATCATCCACTCGTCGCGGCGCACGGGCGTGCCGAGCTTCGCGAACTCGTAGGCAGCCTCGTAGACGGATGCGCGGCGCGAGTTGCCGACCACGTCGTCGTCCTTGATCTCGAGGTCGGAGTAGTCGCGCCAGCGGT
>NZ_JACHWJ010000006.1 GCF_014191305.1 Pseudoclavibacter helvolus
TCTGCCGTTCCGCCGCCAGCTCAGGCCCCCAGCTACTCCGGAACCTGAGTGGGGCAGATCTCAGGCGACCGACACGCGTATTCGCTCACCGTCACGATCTCCGACGTAGACGGCGTCATGACAGCCACCGCAACCTACCCAGAACTGCCATGTACGGGAACCTGGTCGCAGACCAGCCGTACCTCGGACCGCATCGTCGTGGTCGAGCGCATGGGGAGCGAGAACGACTGCTTCGACAACGTCTCGATCACCCTCGAGGCTTTGGGCCCCGACACACTCGCTTACAGCGCGCAGTCCGGCAACTACTTCATCACCTCGACTCTCGTCCGCAGCTGAGCGGGCCACGACGCCTTCGAGTCAGGCGTTTGCACCCGCCTTCTGCTGCTTGAGCTTCTCCTCCGCCTGCATCGCCTTCTCCTCGATGGGGGCGTTGCCAGACTCCCGTTGCGCGCGCATGTACGCGCGCGCCTCGTCCTGGCGTTCACGCTCGGCACCGGAGGCAATGGATGCGCGGATGTGCTCCGGTCCGTAGCCGAACGCGTCGACAAGGTCGGCGGCGTGCGGGCGGAGCCGCGCGATGAGCCGTTCCCTGTAGGCGGAGACGGCCTGCGCGCGCGGGACGGAGAGACGACCGGACATGAGGTACCAGGCCAGGTTCTCCTCGATGAGGCCGAGGCCGAAGAGGTCACGCAGCCAGGTGAGCACCTGCCTGGTCTTGCCCTCCGGCATGCCCGAGATGGCGTCCGTGAAGGCTTCCCACTGCAGCAGCTGGCCGTGTGCCCTCGCCGCTTCGATGAGCGTCGGTTGGTTGCGGTTGAAGAGCGCCGCCGCCTCTGGCTTGGACAACTTCTTCGCGTTGCGCAGCTTCGCCGCTACTTCGGATACGAGTGTCTCGACTCGCGCCGTGAGCAGTTCGTGCTGAGTCGCGGGCTGGCGCAGCCAGCCGACCGAGCGGGCCCGGCTGCCCCGGTCGATGACGATCTGGCCGATGCCGCGGAGGCCGGAACCCGAGAACACGCGTTCGGCGGTCTGCTCGGCGATGATGCGCGTGACCTCGCCGCGGTCGGCGCCCTTGAACTGCTCGGCGTAGTCGCTCAGGAGGCGCTTGCCGACGAGTTGCAGCAGCACGTGGTTGTCGCCCTCGAAGGTCGTGTAGATGTCGAGGTCGTGTCGCAGCTGCGTGATGCGGTTCTCTGCGAGGAAGCCGGCGCCGCCGCAGGCCTCGCGCGCCTCCTGGAGCGTGTTGATGCCGTGCCAGGTGGAGAGCGGCTTGAGCGCCGCGGCGAGCGTCTCCAGGTCTTCGCGGTTCTCGGGGGTGTCGAGCTCGCCCGAGAAGACGCCGTGGAACTGCTTCAGCAGGTTCTCGTGGGCGAAGCTCAGCGCGTAGGTCGTCGCGAGGCGCGGGATGAGTCGTTTCTGGTGCATCCCGTAGTCGAGCAGCACCGTCTCCTCGCCGTCGCCGCCCGCGAACTGCCGGCGTTCGTTGGCGTACGTGACGGCGATCTTGAGCGCGATCTTCGAGGCGGCCACCGAGGCGCCGTCAAGCGACACCCGGCCCTGGACCAGCGTGCCGAGCATCGTGAAGAAGCGGCGGCCAGGGCTCTTGATGGGCGAAGTGTAGGTGCCGTCTTCGGCCACGTCGCCGTAGCGGTTGAGCAGGTTGCGGCGGGGCACGCGCACCTCGGTGAAGTGCAGGCGCCCGTTGTCGATGCCGTTGAGGCCCCCCTTGACGCCGTCGTCCTCGCCGCCGATGCCCGGCAGGAACCGGCCTTCGTCGTCACGGATCGGGACGTAGAAAGCGTGCACTCCGTGCTTGACGTTCTTCGTGATGAGCTGTGCGAAGACAACTGCCGCCTTGCCGTGCAGAGCCGCGTTGCCGAGATAGTCCTTCCAGGCGCCGCGGAACGGGGTGTTGATGACCCACTCCTGCGCGCCCTGGTCGTACGTCGCCGTCGTACCAATCGAGGCGACGTCGGAGCCATGGCCCGTCTCAGTCATGGCGTAGACGCCCGGCACTTCGAGGCTCATGATGCCAGGCAGGAACGTGTCGTGGTGGTACTCCGTGCCGAGGTGCATGACGGCCGAGCCGAAGAGCCCCCACTGCACGCCAGCCTTGATCTGGAGGCTTGGGTCGGCGACCACGAGCTCCTCGAACGCGGCGATGTTGCCGCCGTGGTTCTCGCCACCGCCGAGGCGTTTCGGGAAGGCCAGGTTGACGGCGCCCTCCTCCACGAGGATGCGCAGCTGGCCCATGACGCGGTCGCGGTGCTCGGGCATCGCGAGGGCCGGGTCGCGCCACAGTTCCGGCCTGGCCGAGTTGGCCCTGGCCCGCAGGCGCTCCTCCGGCCAGGTGCCGAGCAGCTGCTGCGACAGCCAGCCGACATCGATGCGGCTCTGCTCGAGAGCAACCGGCTCGTCGAGTTCCGGATCGTTGATGCTGATGTCAGACACGGATGCTCCTTTGCAACGTTTGGGGATGCATCCACGCTAGGACTGGCCACCGACACTCGCCATTTCCCGGTAGGAGGGCACGAGAATCCCGCACGCCTCACGCTTCCGAATTGCACACTTCATACAACTCAGCGGGCCAAGCGTTAGCTTGACCCGCTAGAGATGCGCCGGAAACGGTCGGTGCGGTGCGCTCGCCTAGCCCTTCAGGGCGTCGCTGAGCTTCACTCGGCCGCCGATCCGGAGGATTGAGTTCTCGTAGATTCGCGCGCCGATCATGATCGAGACCGCGCTCGTCGCGATGAGGATCACGAGGGCGAGGATCGGCTCCCACCATTCCGCCTGGCCCAGCACCACGCGCAGCGGCATCGCGATCGTCGCGGAGAACGGGATGTAGCTGAGGATCGTCATGAGCAGCGCGTTGCTGTTGAAGAGGATCACGAGCATGTACGGGATCAGCATGAGCATCATGAGCGGCGTCGTGACGCTGCCCACCTCCTCCTGCCGCGAGACCATGGCGGATGCTCCCGCGTAGAGCGTCGCGATGAGCACGAACCCGAAGACGAACAGCACGAGGAACCAGATGAATCCGGGCCCGATCAGCGAGAACAGCGCCCCCTGACCTGTCGCCGCGAGCGCTATGGCCGCCGCCGCGAGGATCGCCGCGACCTGGATGAGCGCGAGGATGCTGTTGCCGATGACCTTGCCAGCCATGATGACGCGGGGCGTGACCGTCGAGAGCAGGATCTCGACGATGCGCGACTGCTTCTCCTCGACGACGCTCTGCGCGATTGTGTAGGCGTAGCCCATGGCAGCCATGAAGTAGAGCACGCCGAACGCGACCGCCATAATGTAGCCGAGCGCGGGGTTCACCTCTGGGGCCTCGAGCGAAAACGACGGCGGCACCTGGGCGAGCGCCATCGAATCCTCGGTGGGCACGCCCTCGAGGCCGACAAGCACAAACTGGCTGTCGCCAAGGTCGCTCGCTGGCTGTCCGTCGCCCGTGAAGAGTTCAAGCCCCCGCGCATCCGCCGGCGTCAGCACCGCGTATTCGACGGCCCCGTCGCGCACGAGCTGGGCTGCTTCCTCGGCGGATGCGGCTTCGGTCGTCTCGAGGCCGGCCGCGGAGGCGACCGATTGGGTGCCGGAGACCGTCGCGACCTTCGTCGCGCCGCCCCCGATCGCGTCGCCGAACAGGGCAACCGCGCCGATTCCACCCGCGACGAGCAGCAGGGTGATGAGGAACGAGATCTGCTGGGCGCGCGAGCGGGCCTGCACGAGGATCTCGCGCTTCGCGATGAGCTGGATGCCCTTCGCGGAGCTGAGGCCGAACTGCCTCTGGCGGGGCGCCGCACCTGCTGACGAGCGCTGCGGGGCCTTGGCTTCCTGTGTGTTCGTCATGCGACGACCTCCCGGTAGATGTCGGAGAGCTTCACGATGTGGCGGCCGAAGCCGAAGACGGGGCCCCGGTCGAGGGCCGTGCGGAGGATGCGCTGGGCGGTCTCCCCCGAGTCGGCGACGAAGATCGCGTCGCCCCGGTCGAACTCGAGCACCTTGATACCCGGCTCGTCGCGCAGCCAGCCAGCGTCGCCCGCGAGGGAGATGCGGTGCATGCCCTCCGAGTGCCGCTCCTGCAGTTCGTGCCGGTCGCCGCTCGCCCTGATCGCGCCGCCCGAGATGATGACGAGGTTGTCGCTGAGGCGTTCGACGACGTCGAGCTGGTGGCTGGAGAACAGCACAGGGACTCCGCGAGCGGCGAAGCCCTGCAGTGTCTCGAGCACCACCTCAACCGCGAGCGGGTCGAGGCCGGAGAACGGCTCGTCGAGGATGAGCATCTCGGGCTCGTGCGCCAGCGACGCGGCGATCTGCGCGCGCTGCTGGTTGCCGAGCGAGAGGTCCTCGACGTTGTCGTTGATGCGTTCGGTGAGGCCGAGGTCGTCGAGGAAGCGGTCGGCGTTCTTGGCCGCCTCCCTCGCGCTGAGCCCGTGCAGCTCCGCGAAGTAGGTGACCTGCTCCTTGACCTTCATCTTCGGGTACAGGCCGCGCTCCTCCGGCATGTACCCGAAGCGGGCCCTGTCGGTGACAACAACCGGCCAGCCGTCGATCGTCACGACGCCGGAGTCCGGCTTGACGACGCCGAGGATCGTGCGCATCGTGGTGGTCTTGCCTGCTCCGTTGCCGCCGACGAAGCCCGTGAGCTTGCCCGGCTCGACGGAGAAGCTCACGTTGTCGAGCACCTTGCGGTCGCCGTAGGTCTTGGAGATGTTCTGGATCTCGAGCATCACCCCTCCTGTCTCGCGCGACGCCCCCCGCCGCACCGTCTCTGGGTATGAAGAAGACGCTACGGAGGTCGGGGCGTGGATGGATCGGCCGTGCGACGGAACTCGTCGGCTGGCCCGTTCATCCGCTCGGGTGAGTGGGCTACTCGACGGGGGCGACGACCCCGACGTTGTAGGCGAAGATCACGGCGTGGATGCGGTCGCGCACTCCGATCTTCGCGAGCAGGTTGGAGACGTGCGTCTTGACGGTCGCCTCAGACACGAAGAGGCGGGACGCGATGTCGGCGTTGCTGAGCCCTTCGGCGATGAGGGCAAGCACCTCGCCCTCGCGGTCGGTCAGGTTCGCGAGCGCCGGATGCTCGGCTGCCGTCGGCGCGTCGGCTTCGGCTTGCGCGGCATCGGCCAGCTCGGGCGAGCTCGCCTCTGGTGCGTCGTGGAGCATGCCAGCGATGACGCCGCGTGTCACCTGCGGGTCGAGGAGCGCGTCGCCCGAGTGGACAACCCGCACGGCCTCGACGAGCGTCTCCGGCGGCGAGTTCTTGAGCACAAAACCGCTTGCCCCAGCGCGGAGCGAATCGCGCACGGCTGCCTCGTCGCGGAACGTCGTCAGCATGAGCACGCGCGGAGCGACACCTTCGAGCTGCATGATCTCTCGTGTCGCGGCGATACCGTCGAGCACGGGCATCTGCACATCCATGCAGACGAGGTCTGGGCGCAGCTCGTCGACAACCGAGACTGCCTCACGGCCGTCGGTGGCCTCGCCGACGACGACGATGTCCGGCTCGGACTCTAGGATCAGCTTGAAGCCCATGCGCACGAGCTGGTGGTCGTCGACCAGCACGACGCGGATCTGTTCAGACACTTGGCCTCCTTTGGCACCCGCCGGTGCGGTGTCGTTCTCGTGACCGTATCGGGGCGAGGTTACCGGGAGTTGGCCGTTCGGTGCTGGGTCTTGACGTCACGCCTCAGGCCTGCCGCTCGTAAGGCACTCGGAGCAGCACGCGGAACCCGCCGCCGCTGCGCTTGCTCGTTGTGACATCTCCGCCAGCGGCTCGCGCTCGCTCGCGCATGCCGACGAGGCCGAGGCCGCCAGAGCCGTTCTCGCGCCGCGCCGCGGCAGCGTGCACAAGCGAGGCCGGCCCGTCGTCGGTCACGTCGAGCTCGAGCCCACTGTCGAGGTAGCGCAGCCGCACGTCGGCTGGTGCCTCTGCCCCGGCGTGCTTGCGCGTGTTGGTGAGCGCTTCCTGGAGCACGCGGTAGACGGCGACGCCGGTGAGCGGGGAAACCTGCCGGGGCTCCCCGAACGTGTTGAATTCGACCCGCATGCCAGCCCCACGGAGCTCCTCGATGAGCGCTGGCACCTGCTCGATCGTGTGCGTCGAAGGGGCGGAGGCGCCCGAAGAAGCCCCGGGGGCACCGTCGTCAGCGAGCTGCTCGCCGTCGGACGCGTCCGCATCCGCGCTGCGCAGCGTCGTCAAGAGCGAGTGGAGCTCCTCGATGGCGACGCGGGCGCTCTGCTCGACGCCGAGGAGCGCCTGCTGGGACTTCTCCGGCGAGGTCTCTGCCGTGCGCCGCGCCGCGGCCGCCTGCAACCCCATGAGGGACACGTGGTGCGCGACGACGTCGTGGAGCTCGCGCGCGATGCGGACGCGGTCGAGACGGATCGCCTGCTCCTCCACGAGACGCCGCTCGTCTGCAAGAGCCGCCGTGTACTCCTCGAGCTCTCGGGTGCGCTCCTCGAGCGCTGCCCGCTGCTCCGCACGCCGGTAGTCGGAGTTGCCGAACCAAAACGCGCCGATGAAGTAGAGGACGTTGATGAGCAGCGTGTAGGCGCCGAAGACGCTCGAGATCCAGTTCTCACTGTCGCTGCCGTCCGAGAACGTGAAGACGAGCGTCGCCCGCGTGAACGAGTCGACGACTGCCCAAACGATCATGCCAACCGTGATGGCGACGCGGAGCAGCGTCACCATGACCCGCTGATTGCTCCAGGCCCCCGCCGTGAAGATCAGCAGGAAGTAGCCGATCTGCGTGACGATCGTGTCGAGGTACGTGAACGCGTATGCCGAGACGAACGCGACTGTGCTGAGCACGAGCATCCACAGCGGGAAGCGGCGACGCAGCGCGATGGCGACGCCGTACATTGCCGGCACCAGGAACATGCCCACGAGGGCCATGGCCGGGTCGTTGTCGTGGAGGATGGCGCCAACCTCGGCCGGATCTGCGCCCTTGCGCAACTCGAGCACAGCCCAGTTCGAGAAGGCCATGAGGGCAACCGCGACAAGCGCCACGACAATATCGGTGCGGAGGGCTCGACGAGATGGGCCCGGTCGCTGCCAGTCGATCGGGTGCTCGGCGTCGATGCCCTGGAGCCGCTGCCAGAGTTCGCTGCCACGCGCTGACGAGATCATGCCCCCAAGGCTAGAGGGAGCCTCCGACGTTGCGTGCAGAGACTCCGGTTCGTGCGCAGAGGCCGGGCCGCGCGCAGAGGCCGCGGTTGCCGAGAACGCATCAGTCGAGGAGCCCCGTCGGCGCGGCGGGAAGACGACGCCAGGCCGCATGGAGCCAGATCGCGCCGACGACGGCGGTCCCGAGGCCGACGACCAACTGGACAGCGCCCGTCCCGCTCGCCCCGGTCACCGCGAGCACGCCCGTGAGCAGGAGGCCGGTGACGGCAAACACGGAAAGGATGCTGCCCGCAGTGCGCGCGCCCTCGGCTCGCTTCCGGTTCGGCGACCCGAGCACCTTCCAGATAGCCCCGTAGCCGACCACGATGACGACGAGGGAGATCACGAAGCTCAGCACGCTGGCCGAACGGAACTCCGACTCCTGCTGCCAATTGGCGAGCGCACCCGCCGCGATCATCAGCGCAAGGAGTAGCGTGAGCCTGCGCAGGCGCGAGACCCGCGTTGGGGTGAGCGATCGCTCCGGCTCGGCATCGCGCGGCACGTCGTAGCCGGGGCGCGGTTCTTCGGACGGAGTGGAGTCAGGCATGGCTTAAGCCTCCCACGTCACGGCTCCCCAGCCAGGGGCATCCCGTCACAGAACGGATTCGAACAGCTGGATGCGCGTCCAGTTTCGCGGCGAGCGCACGGTGCACGAAACACGCATCCCGCTCGTCGCTCAGTCGCCGAGCGCCGGAGCGTCCGTCTCAGCTCCCGCGCCGCCACGCAGCGGCTGCGTATCGCCGATAGCGCGAGTGCGGAGCCTCCGCGCGCGCTGCACGAGGACGCCGTCGCCGTCGCCGTCAGCGCCTGCCCCTGCCCCAGCCCCAGCCCCAGCCCCAGCCCCAGCAAGAGCGTCGAGCGCGCCGGCCAGCGCGTCCGCGCCAGCCTGTTCCGCGGCCGCGTCGTCGGCGATGAGCTCGATGAGCAGAGCCGTCGCGCGCGACAGGTTCTTCGCGCCCGCGTACCTCGGCAGGCAGGCTTCGTTGACCTCCGCGAGCCGCTGCGCAAGCGCGTGGAACCGCACCAGGTGACAGCGCTCGTGGGCGACAACCGCCTCCAGCTGCTGGCGCGTGAGCAGTTCTTCGAGCCCGCTCGAGACGATGACAACCGGCGAGGGGCCGGCCGCCGCGAGCGCGTGCGGCGACGGGGACTCGACGAAGCGCACGAGCGCGCCGCCGATGCGCTCGTCTCGGTACGAAAGCACGCGCGCCGCATCCCGAAGCTCGTCATTCGCGCGCCTGCCGTCGGCAAACGCGCGGCCGGAGCGGCGCGTGATGATGAACCCCCAGCCGAACATGGCGATGAGCCCAGCGCTCGCGAAGACGGAGGCAAGGGCGATCTCGAATCCGCTCAGCCAGCTGCCCTCGTCATGCTCCCAGTTGAGCACCGCGACGACCGAGAGCGCGACGGCCGCGAGCAGCGCAAGCGAGCCGCCAAGGACAGCCCCGTGCCAGAGCCCGAGCGCGAGTTGCGGGTGTCGCACCTGCCACGTGCCGCGCGTCAGCAGCGAGGGCGCCGCGAGCATGGTGAAGACGGCGAACGCGAGGCAGGCGAGCGCAGGGATGATCCACATGTCGGATCACTCGCGTCCGGGCAGGAAACCCGAACGCCCTCTTAGAGCCATGGTAGAGCCCAGTCCGGCTCCGACTAGCTGGCCGCTGCGGCCTCGGGCGCCGCGACAGGCGTGCGCTGGAGGGCCGCACGCAGGAGGTCAGCGTCTCGCGCGTCGAGGTTGCCGGCGAACTTCAACAGGGCGGCCTCGCGGCCGTCGATCGTCTTGAGCGCGTTGAGCATGGCCCGTGAGGCGTGCTCGGCCTCGGTCTGCGTCGCAGCGAAGCGGATGCCGCGCTGCTCGTGGCCGACGCGAGTCACGTCTCCCTTCGTCCGCAGCCGGTCGAGAGCAGTGAGGATGGTCGTGGATGCGGGGACCCGGCCCGGGAAGCGGTCCTGGATCTCGCGTGCGGTGAGCGGCTCGTCTGCGGCCCACAGGAGCCGCAGCACGACGAGTTCAAGCTCACCCCGTGCTCGAGTGCGAGTTCCTGGCATTGTGCTGCTCCAATTCTTGTCGCGGAAGTACCGAGGGGAACGTCACCCTGGCAACCGCGAACATCCAGGCTATCAATCCCTGGGCCGTGTCGCGCGGCTCGCTCTACATTTTGTAGACTTGCACGAGCCCGTGACCCCAGCGGGACCGTGTCCCGCTGAGGGAAGGCGTGGAGCCCAATGAGAAACGTCAGCACTCGTCTGCTCATGAGCTGTGCAGCGATCGGCGTCGCAGGCGGCGTGGTGTTCACCGTCAACGCCTATATCGGCGGCGCCGTCTCCAACCTGCTGCCGCTCGTGTACGGACTCACAATCGGCCTCTACTTCATTCCTGGTGCCCTCGCGCAGGCCCTGTTCCGCCGACCGTGGGTTGGCCTCTTCACCTCGGCGCTCGCAGGTCTCGTGGCGAGCCCGTTCCAGCCGATCGCGTTCGGCGCGTTCCTCATCGGCGTCGGCATCGGCGTCCTGCAGGAACTCCCGTTCCTCGTCGTGCGCTACCGACGCTGGCCCGCGTGGCTGTTCCTCGTCGGCTCGGGCTTCGCTGGGCTGGTCATGACAGCCGCGGCGTTCCGTATCCTCGGCGGCGGCGACTACGACCTCCTCGGCACAGTGCTGCTCATCGGAAGCTTCTTCATCTCCCCGCCGCTGTGCACGATGCTCGCCGTATGGCTCGCGAAGCAGCTCGAACGCGCCGGGATCGGCCGAGACCTGCGCCTCGCGGAAGACCGCAGAGCGCGCAGGTGACGGCCCCGCTCCTTCGGGTCGAGCACCTTTCCGTCACCCACTTCGACGCCACCGCTCCGCGCCCGGACGACGTCTCCTTCACGATCTCGCGCGGCGAAGCGGTGCTGCTCCTCGGCCCCTCCGGGTGCGGCAAGTCGACGCTCGCAAGGGCGCTGAACGGACTCATCCCGCAGTCGCTCGGGGCCGAGGTGACCGGGAGGGTGCTGCTCGCGAGCGGCGGAGCCGAGGCCGCAGCCAATTGGGAACCGGAACCGAGCGACGCTTGGCGTGACGTCGCAGAACTCGACGTCGCCGCGGCCGGCCAGCACGTCGCCATGGTCTTTCAGGATGCGGACGCGCAAATAGTGACGGGGCAGGTCTTCGACGAGGTCGCCTTCGGCCCGGAGAACCTGCGTCTCCCCGTCGAGGAGATCGAGGCTCGCGCCGAGGCCTCGCTCGCTCAGCTCGGCCTGTGGGCGCGACGCGACGACTCCCCCGACGTGCTCTCCGGCGGGGGCAGGCAGCGCCTCGCGATCGCGAGCGCCCTCGCGATGGGCTCGCGCCTTCTTGTGCTCGACGAGCCGACCGCGAACTTGGACCAGGCGGCGAAGCACGCCATCTACCTGGCGCTCGGCGAGCTTGTGCGGGCGGGAACTCACGGCCTCCTGCTCATCGAGCACGACCTCGACGAGGCCCTCACGATCGCGACGCGCGTCATCGTCCTCGACTCCGACGGGCGGCTCGTCCTCGACGGCTCGCCCCGCGAGGTCTTCGGGCAGAACGAGCAGCGGCTCCGCGAGCTCGGCGTGTGGTTCCCCGTGGCGCACGAGGCCGCGGCGCTCGTGTCCCGTGCAGGCTGGGATCTCGGCGCTGCCCCCCTGCCGCTGCTCGGGCGCGAGCTCACGCAGCGCCTTCAGCACGTGCATCCGCCTGCGCAGCCGCAGGCCGCTCGAGTCCGCGAGCCAGCGCCAACTTCGGTGACAACTCCAACGGAACTGGCCCCGGGCGCCCCCGTGAACCCCGAGCTGTCACCGAAGTTGACCGCTCGACCCACAGAGGCGCCCCTGGAGCAGCAGCGGCTCACACCCCGCCTCGAAGCCCGAGACCTGACCGTCACCCGGGACCGAACTCGGGTGCTTGGTCCGGTCTCGCTGAGCATCAGCCCCGGCACCATCACAGCCGTCGTCGGGCACAACGGGGCCGGCAAGTCGACCCTCCTCCAGGCGCTCGCCGGAGTGCGCCGCGCGCCGCGTGGCGCCGTCCTCCTCGACGGGCAGGACACCGCTCGGCTGCGTGCCGGCGCCCTGCGCGCCCGCGTCGGCTACGTCTTCCAGAACCCGGAGCACCAGTTCCTCACGCACACGGTGCGCGACGAGCTCGCGTTCGAGATCGGACGGGGGGTGACAGATGCACGGGCCCGAGTCGACGACATGCTCGAGCGCTTCGGGCTTGCCGAGCACGCCGACCGCCATCCTTTCCTCCTGTCAGGCGGCCAGAAGCGGCGCCTCACGGTCGCCGCCGCGTTGCTCGATGGTGCCGACGTGCTGGTGCTCGACGAGCCGACCTTCGGCCAGGACAAGGCGCGCGCCGACGAGCTCGTTGTGCTGCTCCGCGAGCTGCACCGCGATGGGGCGACCCTGGTGCTCGCGACCCACGACCTGCAGCTCGTCACGGAGCTCGCGACGCACCTGACTGTCCTTGAGGGAGGGACGATCGCAGCTCACGGCGAGGTGAGCGAGGTCATAGCATCCGGTGCCCTCGAGTCCGCGGGACTGGGGCTTCCACCACTCGCCCGCGCGCTCGCAGACGCCAGACAGGATTGGCTGCGCGGCGTGACCTCGCTGGCCCAGCTGCAAGCGGCGCTCGAACGGCAGGCATCCCTGCACGGGAGTGACGCGTCGTGAGCGCCGCAGGCAACGCACTCGTCTCGCGTCCCAGCGTGGAGCGTTCGCGAGCCGAACGCCTCCCCTGGCTGCACCGGCGCACGCCGCTCGTGAAGATCGCGGCGACGCTGCCCGCGATCATCGCGATGTTCGTCGTCCGAGACGCGCTCAGCCCCGCGGTACTGATCCTGCTCTGCGGCGCCGCCATCGCGAGCGGAGCCCGCATGACGGCGCGCGGCACGCTGCTGCTGATTCTCGGGGTTCCCGCCGTCGTGGCGGTGCTTTCGGTCACGCTCGGGGTCTGGGTCGACCCCAACGTCGCGGGCGAGACGGCGAGCGCGACACCGCTCCTCGCCGCACTCGGCCTCGACGGGACGGCAACCATCTTCGAGCTCGCCGGCCGCCCGTTCACGGTGGCCGCGTGGGCGACTGGCCTCGGCACCGCGCTGCGCCTCGTCGCGATCGTGCTGCTCTCGCTGGTCGGCGGCATCGCGACGGCCGGCGACGACTTCGTGCGCTCGCTTGTGCAGCACCTGCGTGTGCCATACCGCTTCGGCTACGCGGCGATGGCGGCGTTCCGCTTCGTGCCGAGGTTCCAATCGGAGCTCGAGGTGATCCGCGCCGCCCGCCGCGTGCGCGGCATCGATCGTGGGCGAGGGCTCCTCGCATGGGTGCGTTCGCAGCTCGACGTCGCGATCCCCCTGCTCGCCGGGGCGCTCCGGCACGCCGACAGGGTCGCCCTGTCCATGGATGCGCGCGCGTTCGGCTTCGCCCCGACCCGCACCGAACGCCACGTTCTGCGCACGGACGCCGCCGATTGGGCCCTCATGCCCATCGCGTGGGCTGCGACGGCCGCCGCCCTGCTCGCGCCGAGCATCCTGGGCTGAGCACCCGCCGCCGAGCATCCGCCCCAAGCCTCCGTCGCCGAGCATTCGCGCCCAGCGTCCGCGCATCCACCCCAAGTCTCGGGATGGGTTCCTCATCTCGGGATGGGTTGCAACCCATCTGGAAGTGAGGAACCCATCCCGAGACAGAGGGCCTTGCCGCGCTAAGCAGTGCCGCGCCACGCCGGGCCGTGCCGTGCCGTGCCGTGCAGTGCCGCGCCACGCCGGGCGGCGAAGCCAGGCGGGAAGCTACTCGGTGGTGTTCTGCCCGAAGTTGCTCTCGGCGACACCCCACTCGTCCGGGCCGCTGGCGAAGCGCTTGTCGTGCTTCTCCGCTTCCTCGACCTCGGCCTCGAGCTCGTCCGGGGTGTCGACGTGCTCCGGCTCGAAGAGGGAGCCCGCGTCCGGGAAGAGGTTGCCGTCGCCGTTCGCACGCTCATTGGCCAGCTGCTCGGAGCTGATGCGTGAAGCGCTCGCCTCACTGGCGGTCTCGGCACCTGACCCCTCGCCGTTCGCTGCCACGTCTTCGCCCGCGCTCGCCTGGTCTGCCCGCGCCTGCGGGTCGTTCGCCTGCTGTTCGCTCATGCGCGCAACGGTACGCCGTGATCATCAACGTTCCGAGTGCGCGCGAGATGAGAGATGCCCCTCGGGACGGAGTTTCCTCCGTTCCGAGGGGCATCGACAGCCCACCTGGTGCTGGGGTGCTTAGTCGACGTAGGCCATGAAGGCGTCGAGCTCGGCCCCGCCCGGGCGGGCCGGGATCATGGGCGCTTCGATCTCCGCGCGCTCAAGCAGCTCGGACATGCGCCGACGACGCTGCTTCGGGATGACGGTGACGACCGTGCCGCGCTGACCCGCGCGACCCGTACGACCCGAGCGGTGCAGGTACGACTTGTACTCCTCCGGCATGTCCGACTGGATGACAAGCCGGATGTCGTCGACGTGGATGCCACGCGCCGCGACGTCAGTCGCGACGAGTACGTTCACCTTGCCGCTCGTGAGCAGGCGCAGGTTGTGCGTGCGCCGCCCCTGCGTGAGGTCGCCGTGGAGGGCTGCCGCCGGTACTCCGGCCATCGACAGCTCAGTGGCGAGGCCTTCCGCGGCAACGCGCGTCTTCGTGAAGATGAGCACGCGCCCGCCGGAGCCCGCGAGCTGCTCGATGACGGCGCGCTTGTCGTCGCGCTCGACGACCAGCACGCTGTGGTCGATGTCCGTGTGCTGCTCTTCCTCGCCCGCAACCTCGTGCACCGAGGGCTTCTTGAGGAACTCGGTCACGAGGCGCTGCACGGCAGCGTCGAGCGTGGCCGAGAACAGCAGGCGCTGCCCGCCCGGCATCGTCATCCGCAGGATGCGCTGCACGGGCTCGAGGAAACCGAGGTCGCACATCTGGTCGGCTTCGTCAAGCACCGTGATCTCGACCTGGTCCAGGCGCAGGAAGCCCTGACGCTCGAGATCCTCGATGCGGCCAGGCGTGCCGATGACGATGTCGACGCCGCGCCCGAGGGCAGTCACCTGCCGCTGCTGGGGCACGCCACCGTAGACCTGGGTCGTGAAGAGTCCGACGCTGCGGGCGATCGGCTGGATCGTGCGGTCGATCTGCAGAGCGAGCTCGCGGGTCGGCGCGACGATGAGCGCGCGCGGTGCACGCCCGATCTTGCGCTTGCTGGCGTCGGCGTCACGGCCGCGGGCGACGCTGAGTCGCTGCACGAGGGCAGCGCCGAAGGCGATCGTCTTGCCGCTGCCCGTGCGGCCACGGCCGAGGACGTCGCGACCCTGGATCGCATCCGGGATCGTTGATGCCTGGATGGGGAACGGGCTCGGCGCCCCGAGCTCAGCCAACGCGTCGACGATGTTGGCGCCGAGGCCGAGGTCGCCGAAGCTCAGGCCGTCGGCGTTCTTGGCACCAACCGCGGTCGGGGCGAGGCGCTCGAGCACGCGGTCCTCGTCGTGCGAGGGCGCGCGGCCGGCAGCCGACTGGCTGTGGCTGCGGTAGTCCTGGATGGCCCCGCGCTGCGGCTGGTTCGCGCCGCGCGCCGTCGGGTCGAAGTGCTTGGCGCTGCGGTCGCCGCGGGAGCCGGCAGCTGGCTGGCGGCCGTGCGACTGGCGCAGTGCGTCGTGGTGGTGACGGTCGATGCGCTCGTTGCGGTCGCCGAACTGGGCGTCACGACCACGAGCGCCGCCGCGGGCAGGGGCACCGCCGCGCGACGGGGCGCCGCGCCGAGTGCTGTAGCGGTCGTCCCCGCGCGGACGGCTCTGGTCGGAGCTGCGCGAGTTGTCGCGGGCCCTGTCGAAGGAGTCTGCGCGACCGCCGGCGTCGTACCCACCGCGGCGGTCATCGTTGCGGTCGCGGTAGCCACCACGGCGGTCATCGCCACCCGAGTAGCCGCCACGTTCGTCGTTGCGTCCCCCGTAGCCACCGCGGCGGTCGTCGCCGCGAGCACCGTTCGGGCGACGGTCGTCGCCGCGGTACGAGCCGCGCTCGCCGCCGCCTGAAGTCCCGGAGCCGCGACGGTCGTCGCGCCCGCCGTAGCTGCCACGGCGATCGTCGCCTGCCGCACCGTCTCGGCGGTTCTCACTCGCCCAGCGCGGGTTGCCATTGGCACCTGCGCCTCCGCCAGCACGAGCGGGGCGCTCGCCTCGGCCGGAAGAATCCTTGGGGATGTAGTTGCTTGCGGGTTTGAACCCGCCCTTTGCTTTGCGTTTCGGCATGTGTGCCTTCTCTCAGTCCGGCACGCTGCTCACACAAGAATCGGCGCATGCCCAACTTGCCAGGTTAGCTCAGGTTGGCCGCCGTGACCAGGGCGGATGCGCGCCACCTGTTCCCCGGCAGACCGAAGGCGTGCATACCGGCCCCTTTCGGGTTCGGGATGCGCGCCCTCCTCACGGGTTTGACGGTCGCTACTGCGAGGTAGTGACGAGGACCGTCCATGGTCCGTCTGGAACATCGGCGTCGTCGATGAAGCGCCAAGAGACGCCCTCTTCGACCCCGTTGATGTCCGCGAACCCCAAGCACGAGTTGAGGGCTGGCGAGACATCCATGCCTGCTCCCCCGTAGCGCTCGTTCTTGGGCCTCGCATCGTCAGCTCCGAAGACGTACGTGTCGTCGTCGTACTCGCCGGGACCCGCATCCTGGATCTGGCCGTAGCACGTGCGCCCGTCGTGTTCGAGCTGCACCCACCGGTTCTTCATGAGGCTGAAGGAAGGATCGGTCTTCCCCTGCGCGTAGGCAGGCTCCCCTGACCAGGGGATGATCGGCTGGCGCATCTCGGCCGCCCTCTGGTTGTTGACGTCGTCAAACGGGAGATCGAGGTAGAAGGGGTTCTCCTTGGCGGTCGTCTGCGTCGGGAAGTAGTTGTTGCCAGCTGACCTGGCCTCCGTCTGACAGACCCCGTCGACGATGACGCCATCGCATCCCCCGTAATTGGCGTACCAGTTGTCGTCGAACGTCGAGAACATCTGGCTGCCGTCAGCGGCGTTGGGATCGAAGACTTCGCCAACCCAGAAGGTTGTTGCGACGATCTCCGTGTGCCACGGGTACGTCTTCTCCGCGGCGCTGCCGCGGCCCCCCTCAGACACCGGCCCGGCGCAGGCGGCGATGCTCACGAGGAGCACCGCCGCCAGACCCGCCACAGCTGACTTCCGGGATGATCTCGCGGTTACGGAACCTTGCATTTGGGAGCGTTGCCGTTCTTGATGAAGCCGTTGTCCCAGAAGTAGTACTTCTCCCACGGGTCGTACGAGTAAGTGCCCGTCGGGTCGAGGTAGTAGCCCCAGTTGCCGTACCGGTCATACGCGTCGTGGAAGGTCCACTTCGCGTTGCACTTGAGGTTCGCGGGTGGCGGGGTTGGCTTCGGCGTCGAAGTCGGCTTCGGCGTCTTGGTGGGCTTCGGTGTCTTGGTCGGCGCCGCAGTCGGCGTCGGCGTCGGCGTCCCAGTCGCAGTCGGCGTCGGCGTCGGCGTCGCAGTCGCAGTCGCAGTCGGCGTCGGCGTCGCAGTCGCAGTCGGCGTCGGCGTCGCAGTCGCAGTCGCAGTCGGCGTCGGCGTCGGCGTCGGCGTCGGCTCTCCCGGCTTCACGACAACCATCGAGGACGAGTTGAGCGTGAGCGACCCGTTCGAGAAGACGGTGAGTCCGAACGAGAGGGCCGTCGCGTCAGCGGGGAGCGCAGGTGTGGTCCACGTGGCTTCGCTCGAAGCTGCGCTTGGGTCGAACCAGGGGCTCGATTCCCAGTAGCGCCAGGCCCCGCGGGCGTCGCGCACGTACACCGCGAACTGCGTGTCGACCGTCGAGGTATGCGTCGCACTGAGCACGTACTGCGCCCCCGGTTCGGCCGCGGGCGCGCACTCGCCGAGGTCGAGCTTCTGCATGAGCGACGACGAGCCGCTCTCGTAGTTGCTGACGTCGACGACCATCTTCATCCCGCTGTCGACTCGCGTGAACTTGGCGGTGTGGGTGCCCCACGAGTTCGTGTCCCAGCAGGTTGGCGCGGATGCACCCGTCGGCCATTCTTCGAGTCCCGGGTTCACGACACGGTTTCCGTCGGTCGCGGTCTGGCCAGGTGCCCAGTCGCCGTCCCTGATGGGTTTCGCTGCGCCGCCGATGACCGAGTCGACGGTTCGCACGTCGATGGCTCCCGCCTGGACCTCGGACTCGAGGTAGTCGGCAAAGGCCTCCAGCGTCTCAGTGGTGACGCCGATGGTCGAACACCCTGCGGTCTCGCAGACTCGGTGGAACGTGATGGGCATCCATCCGCTGCCGGCGTCCTGCGCCTGGGTGACCAGACCCTTCAGATCCTCGAGCGTCCATCCCTCGCTGACCTGCGCCGGCGCGCGGAGCGCAAACGGGTCGAGCGGCGGGATGCTCTCGGTCGGTGGGCAGTCGGTGCAGCCGTCGGGCGACTGCAGGTCGCCGAGGAGTCGTGCGCTATTGAAACCACACTCCTCGACCGCTTCCCTCGCCGACTCGCTGAACCCCGCGTACGGGTAGGCGAGGCTCGTGGTGACGAAGCCAAGGTCGGCGAGGTTTGCACGGTCGGTGCAGGCCTGCCTGATCGCCTCATCCGTGCTGACACTCGAGAGGTCGACGTGGCCGGTTGTGTGGGAGCCGATCTCGTGGCCGGCGTTCTGCAGACGCGTGAGGTCACTTGTGGCGAGGTAGCCCTCCATGTTGAGGGCGCCGCTCTGCACGTAGAAGGTGCCATCGAGGCCGTGCCGGTCGAGAATCTCGGCGCCGAGGAGCTGGTCGATGTTGCCGTCGTCAAACGTGAGCGTGACGACGGGAACCCCCGACTCGACGGCCTCGGCGGGTGCCGCCGGCCGGATGACAGCTGCCCCTGCCCCTGTGGCAAGCGCTAGCGAGACGACCATGGCCAGAGGGGCGTCAAATCGCTTCAGGGCTGCGGACGCCGAGCTCGTCTCGCTTGGCTGCTGCCCACTCATGCGCTCTTGGCGGTTTCGAGCCGGCCCCGCTCCCCCTGGACGACGGCGTCGATAATCCCCTCGAGAGGAAGACGTGGCTCGTAGCCGATGAGCTCCGCTGCCAGCGCGTTGTTCGGGACGCGGCGCTGCATGTCCTCGTACCCCTCACCGTATGCCTCCGCGTACGGCACAAGCACGATGTCGCTCGAGCTACCGGTACGGTCGCGCACGATCGTCGCGAGCTCCAAGATGGAGACCTCACGCGCGCCACCGAGGTTCACGGCCCGCGCGAACGCACGCTCCTCCTCGACGAGCGAGATCATCGCGGGTGCGACTTCCCCGACGTACCCGAAGCATCGGCTCTGCGATCCGTCGCCGTACACGGTGAGCGGCTCGCCGGTCAGGGCTTGGCGGACGAGGTTGGGCACGACCATCCCGTATCTGCCCGTCTGACGTGGGCCGACAGTGTTGAAGGGCCGCGCGATCGCGACGCGCAGGCCGTGCTCCCTCGCGTAGGCGTGCGCAAACGACTCGTCGAGCCCCTTCGCTGCGGCGTAGGTCCAGCGCGCGGTCAGCGGGGAGCCGAGGATGCGGTCTGCACCCTCATCGAGGGCATCCGCCGTGTTCTTGCCGTACACCTCGCTCGTCGAGGCGAGCATCACGGCAGCGTCGTGGCGCAGCGCCGCTTCAAGCACGTTCTCGGTGCCGTGGAGGTTGGTGCGGAGGCTCTTGAGCGGCTCGTTGAGGATCGTATGCACGCCGACCGCGGCCGCGAGGTGGAAGACCCTGTCCACCTTCGAGACCAAATCGTCGACGAGTGGCGCGTCGAGCACGCTCCCCTCGACGAAACGGACTGAGGCGATGGCACCGTCGAGGTTGTCGAGGCGGCCTGTGGAAAGATCGTCGAGCACAACGACCTCGTCGCCGCGAGCGACAAGCTCGTCGGTGAGGTGGCTGCCGATGAATCCGGCGCCTCCGGTGATCAGAGTTCTCATAGTGGTGCGGTGTCCTTCTCTTCTGCTGACTGGATGAAGTTGTGGGTCGGTTGAGCGACTAGATGAGGCTCAGACCGGCGCGGGGTTCGAGGGTGTAGGTGGCGTCGAGGACTCGCGGGCGGCCCTGGAGCCACTCAAGTTCCGTGTCGTCGTGCTTCGTGTGCAGGACCACAAGGTCGGCGTCGACCTGCTGGCTCGCCTCGCTTGCTACCAGGAGTTCGCCATCGGAGAGGCGAATGGACGGCACCTTCGAGTCGACGAACGAAACCCGCATTCCCTGCTTGCGGAGGATCTCGATGACCTCGATGGCCGTCGATTCGCGCACGTCGGCCACGTTCGGCTTGTAGGCGACGCCGAAGACGACCACGCTGGCGCCGAACGGCGCGATACCGTCGGCCGCGAGCATCGAGTTGACTCTCGCCGCGACGCGTGCGGGCCTGTGCGCGAGTCCGGTCATTGCCTGCTCGAGGATGGGCGAGGAGACTCGGTCGGCCCGCAGCTGCCAGAGAAGGTAGTGCGGGTCGCACGGAATGCAGTGGCCGCCAACGCCCGGTCCCGGACGGAACGGCATGAAGCCGTACGGCTTCGTCGCCGCCGCGTCGATGACGTCGGTGACGGGAACGCCCAGCTCTCTGCAGACACTCGCGAACTCGTTGATGAAGGCGATGTTCACCGCACGGAACGTGTTCTCGAGGAGCTTCGACGCTTCCGCGATCTCCAGGGTGTCAACAACGTGAGTCGCGTTGACGTAGCGCCCGAGCATGGCCGCAGCTTCCGCCGCACACTCAGGCGTCGAACCACCAACCACACGGGGGACGTCCTCATGGCCGAACGCCTCATCCGCCGGATTGATGCGCTCGGGGCTGAAGGCGACGTGGACGTCGATGCCCGGCTGGAGCCCGCGAGCGATGAGCGGCTCGACGAGGAGGTCCTTGGTGCATCCCACGTAGGAAGTCGATGTGAGCATGAGCAGCTGTCCAAGCGTCACGGCGTCGATCACCGCCGCACACGCGCCCTTGAGCGCCCGGAGGTCGGGAACCGCGTGTGCATCAATCGGCGTCGGCACGCAGACGATGACAGCCCGCGCGCGGGCGAGGAGGGAAACGTCATGAGAGAGCGTCCAGCCGTCGTCTGTGGCGTTCGCCGCCCCGAGCCGCAGGCGGTCGCCCTCCACAAGGTCCACCTGACCCGAACGGATGGCAGCAAGCCTTCCCTCGCTGATGTCGATCCCCAGGACCTTCGACCCTGCGGCGCAGAACGCAAGAGCGGTCGGCAGACCGACGTAGCCGAGCCCGACGATCGCAATATCGAAGTCTCGAACCGGTGTTTCAGACCTTGGTTTCCTCAGTAGTGATTGTACCCGCGACAATTGACGCCCCCCAGCGACGAAGTAAACAGAGAATGACCACGCGAACGCTCCTCGGAGCGCGTCAAGATCTGAGGTTGAGGCTACCTCGCGACCCGAGCACCACAGGGCTCCAATATTGACACGTCCTGCTCTCAGCCTGCCAATTCAACTAATTCCGGCCCGATAGGCCAAGAAGATCGGCCAAAACGGGAAGATCTCCATGACAACGCAAGCACCACGTGGTGGACTACCCGCCTTCAGCAAAGTGAGTGAAGCATCGCGACCCGATGGCACCTTGCTAAGCTCAAGTCGTGCCGAACGAAGTGCTCCTCCTGACGGCGCTGATCCTCTTCCTGTTTGTCGGAGCCAACGCCACCTTCTGGACAGTGACGTCAGCGATCCGGGCCGTGCGGGAGCGCCGGTTCCGCCTGAGCGACCTCGACCACACGGGCACGGGCGCGCTCCTCTTCCCCCGCGATGTCGCCATCCTCATTGCGGCACACAACGAAGCGAGCGGCATCCAGCGCACTGTGCGCTCCGCGGGAAGTCACGTGCCCCTCGCGAATGTGTTTGTCGCCTCGGACGGGTCGAAGGATGCGACGTCCGCAATCGCACGGGCCGAGGGCGCCAACGTCGTGGACATCTCGCCGAACCGAGGGAAGGCGGGAGCGCTGGAGTTCGCCATCGACTGGTTCAGGCTCGCGGACCGCTTCGAAGTCCTCATGCTGCTCGACGCCGACACGGTGCTCGCGCCGGATTATCTGGACTTCGCGCTCCCGCTCTTCGCGGACGACGGCGTCGTCGCCGTGGCTGGCACAGCACGCACCGCACTGTTCCCCGGCCCGACGTCGCGTCTCGGCGAGCTCCTCATCACCCACCGCGACCGCATGTACGTCGTCATGCAGTACCTGCTGAAGTTCGGCCAGGCGGCCAGCTTCGCGAACGCGGTCATGATCGTGCCAGGGTTCGCGTCGCTCTACCGCACCCGCATCCTCAAGCACGTCGACATCTCAGCTCCGGGACTCGTGATCGAGGACTACAACATGACGTTCGAGGTACATGCGAAACGGCTCGGACGCATTGCCTTTGACCCCCGAATCGCAACGGCCTACACGCAGGACCCCGACACGCTACGCAGCTACGTCGCGCAAGTGCGGCGCTGGAACCTCGGCTTCTGGCAGACGCTGCGGAGGCATTCGGGGATGCAGGCTCGCTTCGGCACGCTGGCGGCGTTCTCCGTCATCGAGATCACGCTGAGCTCACTGTTCATCGCGCTCACGCCAGTGCTCGTGCTGGTGTCCTTCGTCGTCGGGCTTCCCGAAGTGGTGGCTGCAGATTCCTTCGAAGACCTGGCAGCCCGCTTCCCGGCGTTTCTGCTGCTGATCGCGTTCTTCGTCGCCGATCTCGCGCTGACGGTCGTGGCCCTCTGCATCTCACGGCGCCGTGCTTTCGTGAAGTGGTCAGCCCTCCTACCTCTGTTGCGTTGGCTTGACGCCGTGCTCTGCCTGCAGGCTGCGCTGCTGAGCTTCAAGCGTGGCAGCGACGGCCGCTGGCGCAGCCCTGTTCGACGGTAGACGGCGGCAGTCGGCAATCACCTAGCGGACGAGCGTCACTCGACGTGCGCGGCGGCCAGCTCCTCGTCGATGCGAGCCTCGCGCTTCGCACGCCGACGCTCAAGGGGCCCTTCGACCACCGAGTAGAGCGCAGGTAGGACGAGCAGCGTCAGGACCGTGGAGGACAGCAGCCCCCCGATGACAACAAGCGCAAGCGGTTGCGAGATGAATCCGCCGTGGCCGGTGATGCCGAGTGCCATCGGGGTGAGGGCAAGCATCGTGGCGAGCGCCGTCATGACGATGGGGCGGACTCGTCGTGCACCGCCGGCAACCAGCGCTTCGCGCACGGCGAGCCCCCGCGCCCTGAACTGGTTGACGAGGTCGATGAGCACGATGGCGTTCGTGACGACGACGCCGATGAGCATGAGCACGCCGATGAGGGAGGCGACTCCCAGCGGCACGCCGCTCACGAGCTGCAGCAGGATCGCCCCCGTGGCCGCGAAGGGCACGGACACAAGCAGGAGCAGCGGCTGGAGGAGGCTCTTGAAGGTGGCCACCATGACGATGTAGACGATGAGGATCGCCGCCAGGAGCGCGAGCCCGAGCTGTTGGAAGGCAGCCGCCTGGTCTGAGCTGACACCACCGAGCACCGCGGTAGCGCCCTCCGGCAGGGTCAGCGTCTCGAGCTGCTCGGTGATGAGGGCGTTGGCCGAGCTGAGGTTGTCGTCGGTGGGAACGACCGTGACGGACGCGAGCGGTACGCCTCGCTCTGACGAGATCGAGACTGGTCCGTCGACGATCTCAACCGTGGCGAGCGTGGTGAGGGGAACCGGGCCGAGGGCAGTCGGGATGTTCGTGGCGCGGAGCGCGTCGATGTTCGCGGGTGGTTCTGAACCGAGCAGGACAACCTGCACGCTCGAGCCGTCGACCGTGAGGGAGCCGACCGGGGTCGGCTGCAGCTGCTGCGCGACGATGGCTCCGATAGCGGTCTGGCTGAGCCCGTACTGTGCGGCCGTGGCCTGATCGATGTCCATCTCCACGAACGGGCGCGTCTCGTCGAGGTCGCTTGTGACTTCGCCGAGCTGTTCGACGCCGGCCAGCACTGCAACGACCTGGTCACTGGCCTCGCGGAGGGTCTCGGAGTCTGGCGCGGTGAGGTCGACGCTGATGGCGCTCGAGAAGCCCGCACTTCCCCCGCCTCCGACGGAGATCTCGCCGGTCTCCTCTGGGAGGGCGTCGAGATCGTCGCGGAGCTCCGCCTGGATGGCGTCGGAGTCAGCGTCGGTCGACGTGGTCACGGAGAAGCTCGCGCGGGATGCGCCGCCGCCCGTGAACAGGGACGCTGCGCCGCCTCCGCCGATCGTGAGCTGCACGGTCTCGACACCTTCCTTGGCGCGGATGATGTCCTCGACCTGCGAGGCCGCCTCGCCGGAAGCCGCGAGCGTCAGGTTCGGCTCGAGCGCCTGCGTGACCGTGAAGCTGTTGCTGCCCGTGTTGCCGAGGAAGTTGGTCTTCATGAGTGGCGCAAGGGCACCCGTCAGGATGAGGATGAGCAACGCAGCCCCGAGGGTGATGAAGGGGCGGCGCAGGGTCCATCCGAGCACAGGCTCGTAGCCGCGCTGCAGCCAGCTCGATTCTTCGTCAGCCCCTGCCAGCTCGGAGTCTGGCCCGTTCTCGGCGCGACCGGCGACAGCGGCCTCCTGCTCCGCCTGGCGGCGGAGCGCGCGGCGCGGATGGAGCTCCTCATCGTCGCTGCGCAGCCCGAGGGGGGCGAAGCGACCGGCGTCGCGCTGGGCGCGTTCGCGGCGCGGGCGCACCCTGACGGGCTCGACGGGGACGTCACTGCTTCCTGTCGCTGTCGCGGATTCTTGCACGACAACGCCGCCCGTTGCGGGGGCTGTTTCCTGTGCGAGCACCTGCTCGCGGTCCTGTGCTGGTTCGGCGGGTTCGGCGGATTCGGTCGGCTCACTGTTGCCTGACCACGTCTCGGCGGTGCCGACGCGGGCCTTGCGCTTCAAGTGCCTACCGCCGAGCATCCAGTAGGCGAGCACCGGCACGATCGTGAGCGAGACGAGCAACGATGCGAGGAGCGCGATGACGCTCGTCAGGGCAAACGGCCTGAAGAGCTCGCCAGAGATGTCGCCGACAAACGCGATGGGCAGGTAGACGGCGACGGTCGCGATGGTTGCGCTCGTGACAGCTGTCGCCACCTCTCGGACGGCTTCAGTGATGACGCGAACGCGCTCGGCGCCGCGCAGGCTCGCCCCAGGGTGCATCGACATGTGCCGCTTGATGTTCTCGATGACAACGATGGAGTCGTCGACAACTCGTCCGATCGCGATTGTGAGGGCACCGAGCGTGAGGATGTTGAGCGAGTACTCGGCGGCCTGCAGGCCGATGAACGTCACCAGCAGCGATGTCGGGATGGAGATCGCCGTGACGAGCGTCGCCCTGAAGGACAGCAGGAAGACGAAGATCACGATGACGGCGAAGACCAGCCCGAGCAGGCCCTCAACAACCAGCGTGTCGATGGACTGCTGGATGAACGGGGCCTGGTCGAAGACGATCTGAAGGGTCGCTCCCCCGCCGATGGACGCTTGGAGTGCTGGGAGTGCATCCCGAACGGCCTGCGAGACCTCAACGGTGTTTGCGTTCGCGAGCTTGGTGACGGACACGGTGAGCGCGTCCTCGCCGTTGACCCGGGAAATAGAGGTCGCGGGCTCCGGCCCGAGCTGCACCGTGGCGACGTCACCGAGGGTCGTCGTGGGCGGAGTCGCGCCGCTCAGCGGGAGCGCGGCGATGGCGTCGACGTTGTCGAGGAGCGTGCCGGCCTGCACGGTGAGGGCGTCGTCGCCCTCCGTGATCTGGCCGATCGGGATGAGCGTGCCAGCCGCGTCGAGCGTGTCTCTGATGCTCTGGATGCTGGCACCAGCGCCCGCGAGCGCTGCCTGGTCTGGCGTGATCTCGATGCGGGAGACGGGAGCTCCGCTGACTGCCGCTTCGCGCACGCCATCGAGTTCCGTGAGGCCAGGCACTGTGGAGCTCTCAAGGCTCGCAGCGAGTTCCTCGGCGTTCGTGCCGCCTGTTGCCGCGATCTGGATGACCGGGAAGTCGTCGATCGAACCGCTAAACACGGTCGTCTCGGTACCTTCGGGCAGCTGGCTCTCGATGCGGTTGAGGGCCTGCTGGATGCGCTGCTCCGCGTAGACCGTGTCGGTCCCGTACTCGAACTCGACCGTCACTGAGGAGAGGTTCGCGCTCGAAGTGACCTGCGTCGAGGACAGGCCTTGCAACCCCTGCAGCGAGGTCTCGACGAGGCGGGACACGTCCTCGTCCACGATCTCGGGCGATGCCCCCGGGTAGGTGGTGACAACCGACACGATGGGCAGAGAGACCGACGGGATCAGCTCCTGCTTGAGCGAAGTCATCGACAGGCCACCGAAGAGGAGCACGCAGAGCGTCACAAGGGCGATCAGCGCGCGGTTTCTCAAGCTCATCTCAGCGAGTTTGTGCACGCCGTCAGTCTTGCACGCACCTCCGACAGCGGCCGGAACCCCGCTGAGCGCTCCCCGAATCCGTGATCTGGGCAGCGCTCAGTGGGAGGCCTGCGAGCGACGAGCTAAAACGGAACCCCGTCGACAACTTCCGCCGTGTAGAAGGCAGAATCCTTGACGTGCCCAGCGGGGAGCCCGTTCGACGCCATCGTGTAGACAGTCTGCATGCCGACCAGGGCACCCGTCGTCTGATCGATCAGAACCTGCTCACGGATGGGAAAGACGGTGTCATCGACGCTAAGCGCAGTGGCCGCGACTCCGTTCACCTCCACCGGTGCATCCACGAGGGTGAGACTCGGAATCAGCAGCATCGCTTCGTAGAGCGAGGCCCGAACGTCGGCTGGCGTGGCCCCATCTCTGAGCTGCGTCTGCAGCGCTCTGAGGCACTCCGCGTCGTACTGAGGCGAGGACGCGTCGAGATCGGCGACGTAGTAGTCGAAGAGCGCCTGCGGGTCACGGGGCAACGCCGCATACGCCGCTTGGGTTCCGGCCACCTTGCCGATCATCACTTCGGAATTCTTGAACCGCCAGACCATAGTCGCGGGGTCAACTTCCGTCGGCTGCTCCTGCAGCCAACGGGCGGCGGCGGCTTCTGACTCAGGGCCGAGGGTCTCCGAAACCGACTCCAGCCCGTTCACCGCAATCGATTCCTGGTTGTCATCCCAGGCAACGTAAAGCTGCACCGTCCGCCCAATCATCCAAGCCACTGGACTCACCTCGGGGTTCACGTCGGTGGTCCCCTCCCACGCGGAGGTCCCGATCTCCGTCTCCAGCAGCAGGTACTGGCCTTCAGCGAGTACGGGGTCTTCCACCTGCCTCGCCTTGTTTGCGGCATCCCTCAGCACCGATTCCGCCGTCCTGGCCTCGCCAGTGGCCGAACCGCTTGCCGGCGACTCTGACGCGACAACGGGTGCCTGGCCGATCTGGTCGCCCCCGTTCACCGTCGTGAGGTTACTCAGCACCAGCGCGCCAGACACTACCGCGACTCCGCTGAGACCAACGAGACCCCAACCGAGTCCGCGGCGCAATTTCGCTCGGTCAGCCGTGGGGCGGGCAGAACCAGACTTCGCACCCCGCGCCCGCGCCGCCCGCTCGAGCAGCGCATCCCGACCGCCTTTCGAGAGGGAAGCCACCGCCCAACCCAAGCGCCGCATGCGGGCACCCGCGTCGACCCTGGCCTCCGCGTCTGCAGTGAAGTCACGGTTCTCGGTCAGCGCAGCGGCGTCGGACGCCGTGAAGCTGCGCCACTCCCGCGCCTCGAGGCGCCAGTGTTTCTTCAGGAGCGTCGTAGCGATGCCAAGCAGCCACGACTTCACCTCACCCCTTGCCGTGTCGAAGCGGCTGCGCTGCTCGAAGGCGACGAGGAAGGTCTCCGACATGACGTCGTCGGCGACCTCCGCGTTGGTTCTTCGAGCCGCGTAACGGTGCACGAGCCGGTAGTGCCGGTCGTACAACTCGGCGAAGGCAGCGGGTTCGGCCCGCGACCGTTCGATGATCTGGTTGTCAGTGCTCACAACAGGTATTGCAGGATCTGGCGAAAAGAGTTCACGGAATATGTTCTCCGACATTCACGCTGATCCACCACCGCGCACGCGGTCCGACCATGACGTCAGCCCAGTGAAACCCAACTCAAGGAGACCCAGAGCCCGAGGGCTGGCAGCGGAAACGCGAACAGCAACCCCGCGACGAGGTTGAGCAGCCAGTACCGGCGCAGGATCGCGGCGAACTCCCGCAGGATCGCGCTCGGCCAGTAGTAGCGGGCGACAGGCGCCTGCACGGCCTGCGCGTCGATACCCAGCTCGCGCGCCAACATGGCCGCTCGCATCGCGTGGTAGTTGCTTGTGGCGATGATGCCGGGCCCGGTGATGCCTTCCCGCTCGAGGATCGCCTGCGTGAACCGCAGGTTCTCCTCCGTGTTCACGGACTCCTCTTCGCTCAGGATGCGCGGTTCTGCCGCCGCAACCGACAGTCGGGCGGATTCCCCACCGTCGAGAGCGTTGGCGGGGTCGAGAGCCCACTCACGCATCGCGCGCCCTTCGGCCAGCGCTTCGTCGCTTCCCTGCCCTCCCGACATGACAACGACCGAGGCCCCGGCCCGTTGCGCCGCGGCCAACCCCGCGCGGATGCGCGACGCCAGCAGGGGCGGGACGCGCCTGCCGCCAGAGAGGCCTGAGCCGAGCACGATCACCCACGTCCCGACAGTGCCCCGGACGAGCCGCGCGTAGAGCCACGAGTAGCCGAGGAACACGACGAAGGCGGCCCCGAGGTAGGCGGCACCAAGCGCCAAGAAGAGAGCCACGGCGAGGAAGGCGTCGCTCTGGACGAGCATCGCGACAAATGGGAGCGCGGCGAGGGCAGTCAGGAGAAGTCCCACGACCAGCGAAAGCAGGTTGCCAAGCGAACGGCCCTCGCGCCGCAGCATCCGGGCGCCATTGACGTAGAGCATAACGATGAGCACGAGCAGCAGGAGCGGCGACAGCAGGAGCGGCAGCCAGGTGAGCGCGCCGACCAGCCCCGCGACTCGACCGTCGAAGCTCGAGATCGCCCCGACCGCGACGACGAAGGCCGCCACGATCCACACGCCGTTGCTCAGCCGGCGCGGCTCCGTCCGCGTGCGGTGCACGGCGACCCAGGAGAGTCCAGCCCCGAAGATGAGAGCGACGAGCGTCGACACCCATGTGAAGTCCTGCGTGATGATGTCGCACTCCCGCGGTGGTGCATCCGCCAGCGGCTGCCGGACGGCCCCAGTATGTCGCACCCGCGCGTTCGAGTCTCCGACAGATCCCGCCAGTCGCGATATAGCGCGAATACTCAGACTCGCGATATAACTTGACTCGCAGTTGCTCGGCTCCGCGCCGGGCGCGAATCATGAACACCCCTTCCGAGGAGCAGCAGTGGCTATTGAACAGTGGATCGTGGACGGGCCCCGCGTCATCGACGTGCAGACCGTCCGCAGCGTTCGCGCGAGACTCGCAGGCGGCGCCATCAGCGTGCTCGCCCACAACGAACCGAGCACCCGCATCGAGGTGTCAGGGCTCACAGGGCGTGACCTGAAGATCGCCATCGACGGCGACCAGCTCCTCATCGACCACCCCCAGCTCTCCTGGACCGACGTCCAGACGTCCGCGAAGACCATCTGGAACCAGCCAACCGCGGTCATCAGCGTGCTGGTCCCAGCAGGCGTGGACGTCGACGTGCTCGGCGTCAGCTCAGAGGTGCTCGTCGCGGGCATCAACGGGCGCATCGACATCAACACGGTCGGCGGCGAGCAGTTCCTCGACGCCACCCGCGGCGAGCTGCACCTCAACTCGATCGGCGGTGAGATCAGCGTGCGCGGGCACGCCGGCAAGGCCGTCGTCAAGACCGCATCGGGCGACGTCACGGCAACCGGCCCGCTTGTGAGCTTCGACGGCAGCACGGTGTCGGGAGTCACGATCGTCGACGTCACCTCCGGCTCACCGAGCCTCATCGCCAACAAGTCCGTCAGCGGGGCCACCACGGTGCGGCTCCCCGGCGACACGAACCCGAGCTACCAGGTCTCCACCGTCGGCTCGTCCGTGCAGCTCGACGGGCTCCACCTCGAACCGCTTCGCGGCACCACCTACCGCTCGGAACCCAGGGAAGGCGAAGTCACCGACGTGCGCATCAGCACCGTCACCGGTCGGGTGTCCGTCATGTTGTCCGCGCGAACGCCACGCGCCGGAGAGGCCCCGGCCGACTTCGACGACCGCATCGACTCGCGACTCGTGACCTGCCCAGTCCCCGACGTGGACACAGCCACCGCCGAGAGCGGGCCCAACCACAGCACTTCAGGTGCGGACTCGGAGCCCGGCGGCAGCATCGAGGTCGACGCCAGCAGCGAGACCGAATCCGACACCACAAAGCCGGGAGGCACCGAGTGACCCCGCCAGTCTTCGCCCACGGACACCTGCGCCTGTACCTGCTGAGCCTCCTCGAGGACCAGCCGCGCCACGGCTACGAGCTCATCCAGGCACTTTCAGAGCGTTTCGACGGCACCTACTCGCCAAGCGCGGGCACCATCTACCCGCGCCTCGCGAAGCTCGAGGAAGAAGGCCTCGTCACCAAGCACAACGACGGCCGCAAGAGCGTCTACCGCATCACCGAAGCCGGCAGGCGCGAGCTCGACTCACGACGAGAAGAGCTCGCATCCATCGAGCAGGACGTCGACTCGTCGGTCCGCCGCCTCGCCGCCGACGTTCGGCACGGCCTCACCAGCGCGCGCGAAGAGTTGCGAGCCGAGTTCGCGAGGCTCGCCCAGGAGCTCGGCCCGGATGCACGAGCCGGGTTCGAGAAGGCCGCGAGCGCAGGGGCCGCGGGAGCCGCATCCGCGCGTGGCTTCTTCGCCGGAGCCGCGAAGGGCTGGAACGAACCTCGCGAGGCCCCCATCTCCACGCCAGGCGAGACGCCGCCAGGGTTCACCCCGCCAGGCTTCGGCGGCGGAGCGACGGCCTCGGGTGAGCCGCGACCCCAGGACCCACCTCAGGCGCCAACCCCGCCGCAGACCCCAGGGACGCCTCAACCCCCCGAAGCTCCAGCCGGTTCGGGCCCCGAGCACCGCACCCACGGCAGGTACGACTCCTGGGCATCGGCCAGCAGCTCACACGTCTGGGAAAGCAGCAAGAACGAACAAGGGGCATCGGAAGGCGGCGCGGCCAGCGCTGGCGGCGGTCCCTCCGGCGGCGCCAGCAATCCGCAGCGTGAGGCCGGCCGCGCGCAACTGGAAGCGATGTCGCAGGCCGACCTCGTGCTCAACAAGTTCAGACACGAGCTCCGCCAGGAGCTCCGCGCCGCCCAGAGTGAGCAGCGCCTCTCACCCGGCATCGTGACCTTCCTCGACCAAGAGCTCGAGCGAGTCCGCGAGCGCATCACACACGCCCTCGGCTCCCGCGATACGAACAACACGCCAGGGGCCTAGCCAGCAGCCGGGCCGAGCGAGGCCGGTTGCGGCCGGGCGAGCGATCTGTAGGGCACGAAGGGCCGTTTCCCACCTCGGGGAGCGGCCCTTCGTCGCGCCCGGCGCGCTCGCATACCAGCCCACCGCAGCCAAGTCCACGCTGCCCAAGCCCAGCCCACCGCAGCCAACTTCCGTGATAACTCGGCTGTTTGCGTCGGCCTCCCGGCAGACAATCGCTGTTCGTCACTGAAGTTGGCCAGCACGCGGAGCCAGGACGCCGCTAGACCCCCCAGTCCACTCACCGCTCCCTGTCCAACTTCAGTGCAAACTCGGGTCGATGAGCGCCTTCTTGGGGCAAAAAGACGCTGAATCGCACTGAATTTGGTCAGCGCGCGGCGCGCGCGGCGCCTGTCAGCACCACCCACGGGCGCCGCCCACCGGAGGCCGCTGCGCTAGCGCAGCACTCGGCACGGGAGTACCGTTGCGGCGTGCCAACGCCAGCCCGTCTCCTCCTTGTCGTGTTCCTCGGCGGAGCCGCGGGCACTCTCGCCCGCCTCTGGCTCGGCTCCTTCATGGCGACCGCCACGATGGCTCAGGGCTCGGCCAGCTTGGCTGAGCTCTCGGCGGGGAGCGTGCACGTGCTCGACTCCGACATCGTGACGGCCCTCATCGCGAACCTCGCGGGATCCCTCGCGCTTGGCATCATCGCCGGCGCGCATTGGCCTCCTCAGCTGGCCGCGTGGCGCGCCGCGCTCGGCCCGGGGTTCTGCGGGGGCTTCACGACGTTCTCGCTCATCGCCCTGGCGCTCGCGTTGGTCTTCTCGACGTCCGCCTGGGCGATCATCGCGTTTGCCGTCGGCACGATCGGCGGCATCGCGGCTGTCTTCCTCGGGCGCACCATCGGCCGGCGCATCTCACCTCCTCCGACGACTGCCGCTCCCGCGGAAGGCCCAGTTACTCCCGGACCGGGGACCGCCCCCGGCCGGGACCCGTACGCGCCGAACGAGGGGATGCGCTGATGAACATCCTCATGATCCTGGCCGTCGCGGTCGCGGGTGGCGTCGGCGCATGCATCCGCTACGTCGCCGTCGAGGGCTGGCCGCGGATGCGTGAACCGGAGCCTGCCGTCGCCGAGAATGACCCAGCCGCGACTCTCGTGGCAGCCCCATCGCGTCGCCTCGCCCCTGAGTGGCGCCTCATGATCGTCAACGTGCTCGCGTCGCTCGTAGCCGGGTTCGCTGCGGGGTTGCTGCCCCTGCCGACGGTCGCCTCGATGATCGTCATCTCGGGCTTCTGCGGGGGAATGAGCTCGTGGAGCTCCGTGATGCTCGACGCCGCGAACGCCCTGAGCGCGCGCAAAGTCGGCAAGACCGCGATCATTGTGGCCGTCCAGATGCTCTGGGGTGTGCTCGCGGCACTGATCGGCGTGACGGTCGGCCAGCTGCTTGGCGAGAGCCTGGGTCTCGGCCTACTCGCCTGGTAGCGGCTCGGAGCTTGGGCCTCCGCGCTTGCTCGTCGCGCTTGCTCGTCATCCTCGCGGATGACGCGCGGCGCGCAATGCCCTCCCAGAGGAGGGGCGGATGCGCCCTCAGGCGGTCGAGGCGCGCACCCCCTTGGCGGCACCTTGGAAGCATGACTCCGCAACCAGGCTTCCAGACATCAGCAGTGCACCCACAGGTCCAGCACCCGCAGCTGCCCCGGACGGCGCAGCTGGGTGCGGGCATGCTCACTCCTCAGCCGCAATTCGTGACCGGGCTGACCCCCGCCGGGTTGCCGGAGGCCGGCACGGTGCTCGCGGCGCACTCGCTCACCAAGACCTACGGTGCGACGACGGCGCTCGCCGGCGTCGGTATCGCGGTCCGGGCTGGCGAGGCACTTGCGATCATGGGTGCCTCCGGTTCGGGCAAGACGACGCTCCTGCACAGCCTGGCCGGGATCATCGCACCAGATTCGGGGCGCATCGAACTCTACGGAGACGGCGGCGGCCGCGAGGTGACTGGCATGTCGGAGGCCAAGCGCACAGATCTGCGCCGCACCGAGTTCGGCTTCGTTTTCCAGGAGGGGATGCTCCTGCCGGAGCTCACCGCGCTCGAGAACGTCGCCATCGCGGCCATGCTGTGCGGCGTCGACCGGAAGCGCGCCGAGCAGGCGGCAGCGCAATGGCTCGCCGCAATGGGGCTTGGCGGCATGGAGGCTCGTCGCATCGGCGAGCTGTCTGGTGGTCAGGCCCAGCGTGTTGCGATCGCCCGCGCCCAGGTCACTGGTGCTCGAATCGTGTTCGCCGATGAGCCGACGGGCGCCTTGGACTCGGCCACGAGCGCCGATGTCATGACGGCGTTGCTCGCCGCGACAGCGCGCGCCGGACGCAGCCTCGTTGTCGTCACTCACGACCCAGACGTCGCGGCCCGCTGCGACCGCACGGTCCGGATGCGCGACGGCCGCATCCTCGACGACACGGCGGCCCGCGCATGACCGCCAGGCACGAGGCCGGCTTCCTCGCCCCAGGTACCGACTCCATCCCGTCCGACGCCGCGACGCGTGCGACGGCCGAAACCTCGACTGCAGCCCCGAGCCCAGCACCTCGCGGAACCGGTCGCATTCCGTTCCTCACGATCCTGCGCATGCTCACCCGCCCCGACACCGTCGGCATCGCAGCCGTCGCGCTCCCGGCGGTTGCATTCGCCGTCGTGACCGCCCTCACCCTGGTTGTCGTCGGTGGCACAATCATGCTCTTCAACCCGCCTCCGGGCATGCAGTCGCACGGATTCTTCGCCGTCTTCGCGCTCGCGCTTCTCGCGGTCCCACTGCTCACCCTCGGCGTCGCGGCCGCGCGCCTCTCCGCCAGGCGCCGCGACGAACGGCTTGCGACGCTAAGACTCCTCGGCGCATCCACGACCATCGTGACGGTGCTCGCCGTGGCCGAGGCGACCCTCATCGCCATCGTCGGCATCGTCGCGGGGGCGGTCCTGTACGCGGGGCTGCTCCCCCTAGTCGGGCTGCTGCCGTTCTACGGCGGACCGGTCGGGGCCGCATCCATGTGGGTAGGTTTCCCGATCCTGGCGGCAACGGCCGCGAGCATCGCCGCACTCGCCGCAGCGAGCTCGTTCGCAGGGCTCGCCGCTGTTCGTGTCACGCCGCTCGGTGTGCGGAAACGCGACAAGGCGCCGCGCGTGAAGTGGTTCGCGCTCGCCGGCGGGGCCGTGGCACTGCTCGTCGCTCTTGGCCTCATCAGCATCGCCCAGGGGCTCGTGACAGCCCTCGGGATCGTTGGCATCGTCCTGGCCCTGTTCGTGCCGTTCGCGGTTGGGATGCTCGCGATCAACCTCACGGGTGGGCCGCTCGTCGGACTCATCGGCAGGCAGATGGCGAAGCGCGCGAAGACGCCAGCACGCCTCATCGCAGGACGCCGTCTCGCCGAGGCCCCCGGCGTTGCATGGCGCAGCGTGTCCGGCATCGCGATGATCGCGTTTGTCGCCGTCATCGGCGGCAGCGGGCTCGCGCTGCTCGACATGGTCGGCGGCACAGAGGGAGTCTCGGCGGAGGACCTCACCGTGATGACGGACCTCCGCACCGGCGTCTTCCTAACGCTGTTCATCGCGTTCCTCATGCTGGCGTGCACTGTCGGGGTCTCGCAGGCATCGGCGATCCTCGACGAGCGCAAGCTGCTCATCTCCCTCGACCGCGCGGGCATGCCTCGCAGGGTCTTCGAGAAGGCACAGCGCTCTCAGGTCTGGGCGCCGCTCTTGCTCGCCGCGCTCGGCGGTGCTGGAGCCGCGGTGGCGCTCGTACTGCCCATCGTGGGCGCCTCGCTGATCGTCGCGCCGCTGGCGATGCTGACGATGGCGCTCTGCTTTGCGCTCGGATTCGGCGCCGTCTGGCTCGCACTTCTCAGCACACGCCCCGTTGTCAGGTCGGTGCTCGCATCCCCGCACCGCGGCTAGGGGCGCATCCGCCTCCGCGCGCGGGTTCTGCGACCCCTTGAACGACACCGCCGCCCGCGCGGAAAAGTCAGTGGGATGCGGGCTCCCGCCGCCCAGAGGGTGCATCTGGCTCACTCATACGCAGGGGCGCTAGCCCGGCAGAGAGCAGAGGCAGAGGCAGAGGCAGAGGCAGAGAGCGGGGATGAGGGCCGGGATGCCTACTTGACGTCGGCGGGAGTCTCGCCGAGGCGGTCGAAGACGCCCTCGGCGAGGCGCTCGGCATCGAGGCGTGCCGCTATCGGGTTGCGTCGGTTCGTGCCGTACCCGAGCAGCGCGACGCGATTGTCGCGGCGGCTCCACCCGTCACGCAGGCGAGCCATGCCGCCCTGCTCGCGCAACTGCAGCGGCGCGAGGTGACGCATCGTCGGGCGGCTTCCCGTTGCCCAGATGATGGCGTCTGCCACGAAACGGTCGCCGTTCGCCAGCGTGACGCCATCAGGTTGGATGCTCACGAGCGGTCCACGAGACACGAGCAGCCCCCGCCGGATCGCGGCGAGCGTGCCGCGCGAGAGTGGGATCCCGCGGACGCTGACCTCACTCGGGAGGCGCTCGCCGCGCTCGACGAAACGCACGAACTCGGCCTCGTGGCGCGCATCCATCTCACGCTGTCGCGAATCGGTGCGCGACGGGAGCGTCAGGCGCGGAAGCTCATGGAAGTCAGGCTCGCGGCGCGTCGACCACGCGGTGGTGGCCGCGATCGGCTCGAGCTCACGCAGGATCGTCACAGCCGAACGCCCACCACCGACGACAAGCACACGCTTGCCCGCGAACTCCGCCAGCGACTCGAGGTGTGCAGACGGCAGCTGCTCGCCCGCGAAGTCCAGCGCGCCCGGATACCAGGGCACAAACGGGGACGACCAGTCCCCCGTCGCGTTGATGACGTAGCGCGTCGTGATCGTGCGGGGAGGACGGTCGCCTACCTGGATGTGCACCGTCAGCAGCGGGGACCTGCGCATCGCCTCGACGCGCAGCACCCGCACAGGGCGTGCGACGTAGAGGTCGTAGGCATCCTCGTAGCGACGCATGAGCGGCGGCATGATGTCGCGGACGATCGCTTCCGGGTCCTGATCGCTGAGCCGGATGCCGAGCTCGGAAAGCCCCGGAGGCCCCGCTAGGAGCGGCGTGTGTCCTACCGTCTGGAAGTCCCAGCCGCGCCCCCAGGACCCGCCGGGCTGTGGTTCGGCGTCGAAGACGACGAAGTCTCTCAGCGGGCGCAGGCCCATCTCGGCGAGCGTCGCCGCGACCGTCACGCCGGGCACACCCGCGCCGATGACCACGAGGTCGATATCGGTTTTCACGGCGAGCACGTCCGGCTTCCTGTCGAGGCGCTGGGGCGCACCTGTGCGGTCACTCGGGCGGTCGACGAGCTTCCGTCCGGTAGGGGTCAGTCTAGAGACGCGCGGTGACGTGGCCGGGTCGGCGCACCGAAGATTAGCTCGGCCGCCGTGGTAATGTGAGCGTCAGATTTTCGTTAACGACTTGCGACCGGGTGGCCATTCCTGCCCGGCCCGATTTATAAGGGGGTTACGCATGGGGCGTGGCCGTCAAAAGGCGAAGCACACCAAGGTCGCCCGTGAGCTCAAGTACTCCGTACATGAGACGAACTATGACGCGCTGGCACGTGAACTCTCCGGTGGCTCTTCGAGCTATCCGGCGACTCCTCCAGCCGCTGAAGAACCAGCCGACGACATCCTCTCGAAGTGGTCCGAGTACCTCGACGATGATGACGCCGACGAAGACGACGACACGAGCGGCTACGCGCAGAAGCGTGCGTAGGCGTTCGCGCACCGCTCCCCCGAGCGTTGCCGACACCATCGCCGCTCCTCTCTGAGCCGAACCCATCACTCCTGTGATCGAACTCCAGCCGCCGAGTTTCCCCGCTGCCATTGCTGTGGCGGTGATCCTCTTCGTCGGCAACCTCGTGAGCATGCTCACGGTGCGTTGGGGAGCGGATGGTCGCCTCGACCGTTGGGGCTACGCGGGCCTGCGAACTGCCGCGACTCGCGCGTCCGACGAAGCCTGGCGTACTGGCCACGAGGCGGCGCTCCGCGCCGCGAACACGGGGGCCGGAGCCGGAATCGTCTTCGCTGTCGTGTCCGTGCTCTCTGCGGGGACCGTCGCGCCGTACCTGGTGTCGCTCGCACTCGCCGTCATCGCGACGCTCACGGGCGTGATCTCGAGTCTCGTGATCGCACACCGCGCCGCGAAGGGCGTCGCGGGCGGCTAAGACCTCGCTGCTCGAGCCACCCGGCGCACTGCGCACGGAGCTAGGCCGCGCGCGGCGTAACGGGCTTCCGGGCTGCACGCCGTCGATCGCCGCCGTTCAGCAGCAGCGCCCCTGCGGGTTCCTGTCCTGCTCGTCGGTGCGCTCGCGCCAGAAGGCTCGCTCGCCCATCGGCTCGACCCCCGGATGCGCGCGGCGCTGATGCGCGACGTACACCTCGTACGCGTTGTCACCCATCATCGACCTCACGTACCACCGGACGGCCCGCGCGGCGCGCCCGACTGCGCCCGCCGCCGAGCGCATCCCGGACCCGATCTCCGAACTCGCCGTCATGTCAGTGCCTCACGATCTTCGGGAGCTTGTCGGAGGGGACTGCGTCCCACTCGCGCTGCAGCTCCCGTTCGGGCTTGGTGGGGAGGAAGCCGGCCGGCGCGTAGAGGCGCGACGGCGTGGCCGGGTCCTCCGTGCTCTGCCCGAGGTCGCCACGCACTGCCTTGAACGTGCGAATGAGGGCGGCGAGAATCACGATGATCGACAGCGTCACGAACAGGATCGACAGAGACCCCTGCACGGTCGTGTTGCGCACGACCGCTTCCATGGCCTCGACCGTCTTCGCGTTGCCGAAGCTCGTCTCGCCCGCCGCGAGCGCCTCCCGGAAGGCCGCGTTCTGCGCCCAGTAGCCGACGGCCGGCACCGGCGAGAAGATCTTGAACGCTGATGCCGTGATCGTGACCACCGCGACGAAGGCGAGCGGCAAGGCCACGATCCACATCCACTTGAAGAGTCCCTTCTTCGTGACGATCGTGAGGCAGACGGCGAGGGCGATGGCGGCGAGCAACTGATTGGCGATGCCGAACAGCGGGAACAGCGTATTGATGCCACCCAAGGGGTCGGTGACGCCCATGATGAGGATCGCGCCCCAGCCTGCGACCATGACGGCCGTGGCGATCCAGGCGCCGAGCCGCCAGTCTGGATCCCGGAACTTCGGCACGAAATTGCCGATCGCATCCTGCAGCATGAAGCGCGCGACGCGGGTTCCGGCATCCACTGCCGTGAGGATGAAGAGCGCCTCGAACATGATCGCGAAGTGGTACCAGAAGCTCATCATGCCGACGCCGCCGATGAACTGCTGCATAATCTGCGCGAGCCCGACCGCAAGGGTCGGTGCGCCGCCGGTGCGGGACACGATGGTCTCCTCGCCGACGTTCGTGGCCATCGTCGACAGCGCATCCGGGGTCAGGTTCACCCCGGTCAGGCCCAGGGAGTTGACGAAGGCGACCGCGCCCTCGATGGTGCCTCCCGTCGCGGCGGCCGAGGAGTTCATGGCGAAGTAGATGCCGCGGTCGATCGAGAGGGCCGCGACAAGCGCCATGATCGCGACAAACGACTCCATGAGCATGCCGCCGTACCCGATGAAGCGGGTCTGCTTCTCCTTCTCCACGAGCTTCGGAGTGGTTCCGGATGCGATGAGCGCGTGGAACCCGGACAGGGCGCCGCAGGCGATCGTCACGAAGAGGAACGGGAAGAGGGAGCCGGAGAACACGGGCCCGTCGACGCGGCTCGAGAACTCGCTGAACGCCGGAACCTCGATCTCGGGGCGCACGATGACGATCGCACCGGCGAGCATGACGATGACGCCGATCTTCATGAACGTGGACAGGTAGTCGCGCGGTGCGAGCAGCAGCCAGACGGGGAGGATTGCAGCGACGAAGCCGTAGATGATGATGCCCCACGCGATGCTCGTGCGGTCAAGCGTGAAGATCTGCGTGCCCCACTCGGTGTCAGCGATCCAACCGCCCGCAACGATCGCGAACATGAGGAGCACAAACCCGATGATGGAGATCTCGGTGATCTTGCCCGGACGCAGGTAGCGCAGGTAGAGGCCCATGAAGAGCGCGATCGGGATCGTCATCGACACGCTGAAAACACCCCACGGGCTCTCGCCGAGGGCATTGACGACAACCAGCGCGAGGATCGCGACGATAATGATCATGATGACGAGCGTGGCGATCTGCGCGGCGACACCGCCGATGACGCCGAGCTCGTCGCGGGCCATCTGCCCGAGCGAGCGACCGCCGCGGCGCGTGGAGAAGAACAGGACGAGGTAGTCCTGCACGGCTCCCGCGAGGACAACGCCGACGATGATCCAGACGGTGCCTGGCAGGTAGCCCATCTGTGCGGCCAGCACTGGCCCGACGAGTGGGCCAGCGCCCGCGATGGCGGCGAAGTGGTGCCCGTAGAGCACGCGGCGGTCGGTCGGAACGAAGTCCTTGCCATTCGCTTTGTACTCGGCGGGTGTTGCTCGGCGGTCGTCCGGCCTCGTGAGCTTGCGTTCGATGAGCTTCGAGTAGAAGCGGTAGGCGATAACGTACGTGCAGACGGCAGCGAACACGAACCAGATGGCGTTGACCGTCTCGCCGCGGACGATCGCGAGCATCGTCCAAGCGAGCCCACCGAGCAGGCCTATGCCGACCCACATCGCGACCTTCGCTGGGGTCCACCTCGGCTTGTCAGCATTCGGGTCGAGGTCCTCGACCGCTACGGGTGGGAGTTCAGGTTCGCGGAGTGCGGCTCCGCTGTTCTTCGCGTCGTGGCTCACAGGTCGCTCCTCGTTGAGTGGCTTTCGTCACCCCACGATGGCGCACACCACCGACACTCGCCACCCCCGGAAGGAGGTATTCATCGGATCGAGACCCAGATGCAGGAATTCGGTCGGCTAGGCCCCGTCGCGAAGGTTGCGCGCGAAGCTCGCCGCACGGACCCGCAAGTTCTCCTTGCGCTGCTCGCGCGCCGCATCCCGGTCGTAACCGATGTACGCGGACGTGGGTAGGCGGCGCACGTTGGCCGAGCACTCGAACGCTGCGCACACCAGCGTGCCGACCGTGTCGCCGCGGCGCCCAGCATCCCCCGTGCGCTTCGCGCTGTAGAAGACGACGTCGTTCGGCAGCGTGACGTCCTCACACCACGAGCACATGGCCCGCCGCGTGGGGAGCTTGCGCGCCCGCTCGAACACGATCGCGACGAGCTCGTCATCGACCGGGATGACCGCGTAGGCGCGACGACCCAGCTTCGGGTCAGTCCACCCCAGGTAGTCGCGCCGCTCCCAGTCGACCTCGTGGAACCCCGGCGGCAAGGTCACGTCGCTGACCTCCTTGCGCGAGGCGTTCACAAACGCGTCCCGGATCTGGGCCTCGGTGAGCTGCTGCATCCCTCGAGCGTACCCAGCCGAATGGTCAGAGTCCGTCAGCGAACTCCGCAAGCGCCTTCGCGAGAGGATCCGGCGCGCCGATGGCCACGTAATGCCCGCCAGGGATGACCACGGCCTCGACCCCTGTCCGATCGCGCGCATGCTGCTGCGCGAACTCGAGCGGGAAGAACAGGTCATCCTGAGCCGCGATGAAACCGGTCCGCGTCTCACGACCGACGCCCGGCCACGGCGCGTCCATCCACGACCCCGTCTCCTCGCGAGCGTGCGCCTTCGCGTCGACCACCAGGTCGTCAGGTACGAGGTTGTAGAACACCTGCTCGTCCGAGGAATCGACGCCGAGCGCGCTGTGGCCCGTCGCATCCCACCACTCCTGCATCGTCTCGCCCGGCTGCGGGATCATGCCGGCAACGTAGACGAGCCCGTCGGCGTCGAGGCGCTCTGCGACGAGAGCCGCCGTGAAGCCGCCAAGCGAATGGCCGACGATCACGAGCTTCTCACTCTGACCGTCACCGTCCGAGCTGTCGCCCCTCGCTTCGTCGAGCTGCGACGAGACCGACTCGGCGTAGTCGACCAGGGACAAGCCTTGCTCCTCGATCGGCAGGTCCACCGCGATCGCGCGGTGCCCGGCCTCCTCGAGCTTCGGCGCCACCAGGTTCCAATCCCAGCCCGACGAGCCGCCACCGTGGATGAGCACAAACGTAGCCATGAGGTTCCCTGTCTTCGCGTCAGTTGTTCGTGGGCGGAAGCACGTGGATCCGCTCCCCCACCCTGCGGGCTCCGCCTGGGCTTTCGCCTGGCTTTGGGCGAAGGCACGTCTGTGGCACGGCGGCGCACTGCGGCGCGAGGCAGCAGTCTCGAGACGAAAACGCGAGCCTCGGGATGAAAACGCCACTCTCGAGATGGGTTACGCGCACGCAGATGGGTTGCAAGCCATCCCGAAGTGCGAAACCCATCCGGAAACCACGACGACCGCAACTCAACGCCAGAAACCCATCTCGAGATGGCTTCCGCCCACGCGACCACCTCCGCCAGGTCTCGGGATGGGTTACGCGCACGCAGATGGGTTGCAAGCCATCCCGAAGTGCGAAACCCATCCGGAAACTGGGCGAGCGGAGCGGGGCGAGCGGAGCGGGGCGAGCGGAGCGGGGCGAGCGGGGGCGGGGCGAGCGGAGCGGGGCGGGACGGGCGGATGCGGCGCGTGCGCCCGCCTCAGCTCGCGAGGAGCGGGCGCTCGCTGCGGTCGGCGGCGACGAGTGCCGTGGCGAGGACGTGGATGCCCACCGCGATGTCGACGGCCTCGGTGAACTCCTCCGGCACGTGGCTGCGTCCGCCGATGGAAGGCACGAAGATCATGCCCATGGGACCGAGGTGGGCGAGGTGCGCGGCGTCGTGGCCGGCGCCGGACGGCACGGCCTCCCAGGTGTAGCCGAGCGCGTCGGCGGCCTCGCCGAGGAGGCGCTGCACGTCGGGGTCCGCCGCGACTGGGTCCTGGTCGTTGAGCCACTCGATCGCGGTCTCGACGCCGCGGAGTGCGGCGCCTGCAGCGATGTCCTCGGCGACGCGACGCTTCGCGCCGTGCAGCCACGACGCATCCACGCTGCGCATCTCGGCCCAGATTCTGGCCTCGTCAGGGACGATGTTGAAGGAGCCGGACGACGACTCGATGCGGCCCGTTGTCGAGACCCCGTGGATGGGTGCGCCACACGCCTCGCGCTCGATCGTGAGGATGGCCTCGGCGGCCGCGATGAGCGCATCCTGCCTGCCCTGCATCGGCATGGTGCCGGCGTGGTCGGCGCGGCCGGAGAACGCAGCCATGAGGCGCTCGATGCCGGCGATCGCCGTGACGACGCCGATCTGCTTGCCACTCCGCTCGAGCTGAGGGCCCTGCTCGATGTGCAGCTCGAGGTAGGCGTGCAGCGAACCTGGCGCCCACGCCTGGCCGAGCGCGCCGCTCGTGTCGAGGCCGAAGCCCGTCATGGCGTCGCCGAGGCGCAGCGCCGAGTCGCCGTTGGTGCGCTCGAGGTGCTCCGGCAGCAGGAGCCCCGCGATCGAGCGCGACCCGATGCAGGAGACGCCGAACGAGTTCGCCTCCTCGCCGAGGAAGTCGACCACGTACAGGTCGCGGGAGAGCGTGATGCCCTCCTCGCGGAGACGCCGCGCGACCTCGATGCCCCCGAGCACGCCGACGATGCCGTCGTAGCGACCACCCGCGCGCACGGTGTCGGTGTGGGAGCCCGTCATGAGCGGCTTGAGCGACGAGCTCGCGCCGCGCAGCACCCCCACGACGTTGCCGGCCGGGTCGATGTGCGCGTCGAGGCCGGCTGCGCGCATCCGGTCACGGACCCACTCGCGTCCAGCTCGATACGCGTCCGAGAACACACGCCGCGAGAAGCCGGGCTCGGCGCTCTCGACGAGCCCCGCGAGCTCCGTCAGGTCGGCGAGCACCCGCTGCTGGTCCGGGCGGAGTCGCGACGGGTCGGCGGCGCCGAGTAGCGCATCCGCGGTATCAGCTGACATAGCCGACCGTCCCGCCGACGAGGCCAGAGTCGCGGTACTTGAGGAAGTCGATGTCCATGATCTGCTCGATCTCTGCGAGCCCCGACTCGTCGATCGCCGACGAGGAGACGGGCAGTGCGGATGCTGGCACCGAGACGAGCACAACATCCTCGCCCTCGTAGGCGTCCTTCACCGCGACCGCCTCGCCGAGCTTCGGGTCGAGGATGATGATCGTGTCAGGGTAGGTCGCGATGCGCTCGCCGCCAGACTCGATGGCCATGTACTCGTTGAGGTACGGCACCGTGAAGTCGCCGATGCGGAACGTGCCGTGGTCCCACCCACCGTGCGTGTCGGTCGGCACCTCGAAGCCGAGCGGGCCGCTGGACACGACGGTGCCGCCGAGACGCTCGACAACCGCCTGCACAAATGCCTCCTGCTTGCCAGCGCCGCGCTTCCTCAGAGCCGCGGCCATGTCGCGACCAAGGTCGAGAGCAAGGGAGATCGAGCCGTGCGCGGCGTTCTCCTTGACGTAGCTCAGCTCGACGGGGTTCCGCGCCGCGGCGATGAAGCCGCCCGTCCGCACCGAGATGTCGCGCAGCACGTCGTCACACGTGTTGATCGTGCCCTTGTTCACCGACAGGAAGTGACCGTGCAGGGCGCGGTTGCCGCCGGAGACGACCTGCGTCGCGACGTAGCCCTCGCGTTCGGCGAGGCCAAGCGAGCCGAGCTTGCCGGTCGGGTGCGCGCGCACGTCTCCGGCGACGTCGAGCACCTTGACCCCGAGGACCGACGACTGGATCCAGCCGTTGAGGGTCGTCGAGTAGCCGTTCTGGGCGGTCATGACGGCCGAGATGGGCACATCCGTCGCCTTGATGAGCTCCTGCAGTGCGTGCACGTAGTCGATCGGGCGGATCTCCCAGTTCTTCGCTGCCGGGGCGCCGATGGCCGTGACCGTCGCCACCCAGCTGTCTTCCGGGAGCTCGTCGACGCTCGCGAGCACGGGCCGGTTCAGCTCGGTCGCCATGCGCCCCATGAGCTCGCCGTGGTGCTTCCACCCGCCGCCGCCGCATGCAAGCACACCGCCGCCGAGCACTCCGTGGATGGCGTCTTCCTGGGTCAGTTCACGCACGTGCGTTCCCTTCTTCGGGGTCTGAGATGGCTGGGGTTGCTGAGGGTGCTGAAGCCGCCGGGTCGGCAGAAGCGGCTGGCCGAGCGGATGCGCCGCGCGCGGCAAGCCCGAGGGCCGCGAGGGGCGCGTCTCCGGTCTCGCCTCCCCGTTCGATGGCGACGCTTGCCTCCTCGTACCCGGCGGCCGCGTGCCGGAGAACGCCGAGGCCCGTGTCGAGGTCGAGCGCGAGGCGCAAGCGCTCGCGAGTCTCCGCCTTGCCGTCGGCGACGATGGAGACGCCCGCGGACTGCATCCACCCCGTGTAGCCACCACCGCCGGAGTGGATGGCGACGAGGTCGGCGCCCGCCGTGGACAGCAGCATGGCGTCGAGGAGCGGCCAGTCGGTGACGCCGTCTGAACCGTCGCGCATGCCCTCCGTGCCGATGCGCGGGTGCGTCATGCCGGCCGAGTCGAGGTGGTCGCGGCTGAAGAGCACGGGAGCTGTGAGGCGGCCATCGGCGACAAGCTCGTTTGCGGCCTGCGCGAGTCGAGACCGCTCGCCGTGCCCGATCCAGCAGGAGCGTGCTGGCAGGCCCTGCTGCGGCACGTGCACGCCCGCGAGCGCGAGCCACTCGGCGATCTCGGGGCGGTCGGGGAAGAGCGACGACGCGAGCGCGTCCATCGTGAGCTGGTCTTCGACGTCGCCGGACAGGCACACCCAGCGGAAGGGGCCGATGCCCCGTGCGAAGAGCGGCCGAAGGTACGCCTCCATGAAGCCCGGGATGCGGTTGACCCGCTCCGTCTCGCTCTCCCCGAGGTGCTCGAGCGCCTTGACGCGCAGGTTGTTGCCGTTCTCGAACGCGATCGATCCGCGTTCCTGCAGCGTGAGCATGGCCTCGACCTGCTTGGCCATGGATGCGCGTGCCAGGGCCTCGACGCGCTCCGGCTCGGTTTCGCGGGCCGCGACCCACTCGTCGAGCGTGTATTCGAGGGGCACGTAGCCGTAGCGTGCGTCGTGCGCCGCGGTCTGGTCGGTGACGATATCTGGCGTGATGCCAAGCTCGGCGAGCTCCGCGAAGACGGCTGCCGCGTTGGCGCGCAGCGCGACGGCCGCGGGGATTCCCTCGGCGCGGGCCGCCTCGATGAGCGCAAGTGCGTCGTCGAGGGTTGAAGCCAGCACGTCGATGCCGCCGACCGCGAGCGCGCGGTCGATCTTGACCTGGTCGATCTCGATCGTGAGCGACGACAGGCCGAGGATGCGAGCCGAGATCGGCTGGGCTGATCCCATGCCGCCGAGGCCAGCCGTGAGCATCCACCGACCTTCTGCTCGCGCGTCGTAGTGCTGGACAAGCACCTCGCGCAGCAGCTCGTACGTGCCCTGGAGCACGCCCTGGCGTCCGATGTACTGCCAAGCGGCGGCGGTCAGGCCGCCCCAGATGGTCTGGCCGGCGCGGTATCGCTCGTAGAAGCGGTCGCTCGTCGCCCAGTTGCCGACGGTGTTGTTGACGGCGGAGAGCACCATGGGCGAGTCCTGCTTCGTCGACATGATGCCGACCGCCGCGCCCGTCTGCAGGATGAGCGTCTCGGCCTCGTCGAGCTCGAGCAGCGAGTTCACGATGCGGCAGGCCTCGTCCCAGTTGCGGGCGGCCTTGCCGAGCGAGGCGTAGACGATGAGTTCTGAAGCGTTCTCACCGACCTCGAGCACGTTCTCGAACATGCGCAGCAGGCCCTCGGCCCGCCAGTTCTTCGCGCGCAGCTTCGTGCCGCGTTCGGCGACAATCGGCTGCATGCCCCTGGCCAGGATGGGGCTCGCGAGGGGCGCGGATGCCGGGGGCGGGGTCGCGCCAGCGGCACCGCTGGTCGGGGCTGCCGGGGTCGTGGCTGCTTCAGGCACTCTGGTCGCTCCAGACTTCGAGGTCCACGTTCGATGGCAGTTTCGCGGCGAGCTCTGCAGCCCCCTGCTTGAGGAGCGCGATGCGCTCATCCAGTGCCCCAGTCTGCCGCTCGTCACCGACAAGAGACAGGGAGCACAGCACTCGACCGCCCGCGAAGACGGGCACGCCGATGCCGACCATGCCTGGCGTGATCTGCCCGTACGAGACAGCGTGGCCCTCGGCCCGCACCTGGCGCAGGTACGGCTCGATCATCTCGGGACTCATTGTCGCGGTTGTGTACGCGCGCAGGCCGCCGGAGAGCAGCTCGCGCACGACCTTCTTCGGCGCGTACGCGAGCAGCGGCAGTGCAGTCGCACCGGCGTAGAGGCTGCGCACCTTGCCGCGTCCGAACGGGATGCGGTGCTGCGGATGCGCGTACGACACCTCGAGGCACACGGCGGTGATGTGCACCCGCACGGCGAGAATCGCGGTCATCCCGGTGAGCTCGCGGAGGCGCCGCAGCACGGGGGCCGCGTAACGCACGAGGTGCGGTGAAGCGTCGTCGCTCTCCGCGAGGCGGCTCGAGGGCATGAGGTAGCCGTCGATCTCGATCGCGAAGCCCGCATCCCTGAGCACCGTCACGTAGCGGTACACAGTCGACAGCGGCATGCCGAGCTCGCTGCTGATCTCGGAGATCTTGAGGCGCCCGCGCCCCTGAATGAGCTGCAGGATCTCGAGGCCTCGGTGCAGCGACTTGTACGCCGCGCCACCAGCACCGCCAGAGACCGGCGCACCCCCGGAGATGTGCTGGCCGTTCGGGTCAGCCTTTGGTCGAATGTCACTCATGGTCAGACCAGCACCTCTCCCCTGCCCATGCCGGCGAGGAGCCCCGCCGTCTCTGAGTACACGAGCTCGCCGCGCGAGAACGTGTGCGTCACACTGCCACCGGGCGACATGCCCTCGTATGGCGTCCAGCCTGCGTTCGACAGCATCCGGTCGAGCTCGATGGATGCGTCGCCCGGCGTGAAGACGACGATGTCGGCGTCCTTGCCCACCTCGAGCGCCCCCTTGCGCGCGTCGAGGCCGTACCGGCGCGCGGGGGCGATCGTGAGCGCATCCACCGCCTGCGACAGCAGGCCCTCTGACGGGTCACGGCGCAGTGCCCCGCCGAGCGTCGCCGCGACGAGCGTCTGGACGCCAGGCGCTCCCGAACTGTTGTCGAGCATGACCTCGTGCTCCTTCAACTCCCGCGACCACGGCGCGTGGTCGGAGCTGACGACGCTCACGGCGCCGCGGCCGATGCGGTCCCACAGCCCTTCGCGAGCGGCGGCGTCACGCAACGGCGGGTTGATCTTCAGGTGCCCACGCTGCGTCTCGAGGTCGTCCTGGGTGAAGGTCAGGTAGTGCGGGCACGTCTCGAGCGTCACGTCGGCGCCCTGCGAGCGGTACCACTCGACGAGGTCGACGCTGCGGGGCAGCGACAGGTGGCACACGTGCAAGCGCGCGCCCGTGTTCGCGGCGACCTCGAGCGCGGTCAGCACGCCGAGCGTCTCCGAGACCGGCGGCCGTGAGCGAGAGTGCGACTGCGGGTCAGTACTGCCGGCAGCGCGCTCTTCCTGGAGCAGCGACTGGATGATCTCGTTGTTCTCGGCGTGCGTGCACAGCGTGCGGCCCGCATCCCGGACAGCGGCCATGACGCTCAGCAGCTCACGGTCGTTGATGCGGGGGAAGCGCGTCTCGTGCGTGTGGAAGAGCGACACTTTGAAGCCGACGGCGCCGACTTCCGCGAGCTCGCCGGCAGCGCGCCAGCCTCCGCCCGGCGCGAGGGTGCCGAGGAGCGCGACGTCGATATGCGCCTCGTCGTTTGCGAGGTCCTGCTTCACGCGGAGCTTGTCGAGGCTGTTGATCGGGCCGGTGCCGTCGTATGGCATCTCCACGATCGTCGTCACGCCACCGGCTGCCGCGGCACGCGTCGACGCGGCGATGCCCTCACCCCCGTGCGAGAGGGAGTGCACGTGCGCATCCACCACACCGGGCAGCACGTAGGAATCCCCGACGTCCACGACGCGCACGCCAGCGGGCGCAGGCGAGCGCGAGGCTCCCGTGTGCACCGCGACGATGCGCGGGCCAGCGGCCCAGACCTCGCCTGGCCCCCAGACGCCACGCGCGTCCCGAATTCTCCCGCGAACGATCAGGGTCGCGACGAGGTCTTCCTGCGGCTGCACGGCTGGCTCCATGCACACAGAATAAGAACGTCACCGACGTTTGGGCTACTACGTTCTTAGATCACGGGACGAATCGCGGTGATCCGAGGCGGCTTGCTGATCAGCGGATGCGGTGGTGGTCGAAGACGATGCTCGTGCGCGTGGAGGCGACGGCCGGGTGCGTCGAGAGGTGCGCCACCACGAACTCCCGAACGTCGTTCGAGTCGCGCACGGCAACGTGGACGATGAAGTCCTCAGAGCCGCCGAGGAAGAAGATCTGCACGACCTCTGGCAGCGCCCGCATCTCCTCCGCGAAATGCGCGAGCTCCTGCCGCTTCCCCGAGCGGATGTTGACGCTGATGAGCGCCTGCAACGCGAGGCCGAGCTGGGGCAGGCCAACGTCCGCCGTGAACCTCGTGATGACGCCGCGGTCGACCAGCGAGCGCACGCGCGCGATGCACGTCGACTGCGCAATGCCGACGGCGCTCGCGAGCTGCGTGTTCGACTGCCGCGAGTTGGCCTGCAGCAGCTCGACGAGCTGACGGTCGATGTTGTCGAGCGCCCCCGCTTCAGCATCCCGAAGTTCCTTCGGCGTTCCAGCCATGCTGATCCCCTCTGATCACAGATTCCTACCAATTCTGCCCCAGATGCCGAGGTTTCTGCGGCGTTCAACCTGTTCGAAACACTTTCTGCGCATGATTTCGGAAGAACCGAACCGAACGAGCACGAACAATGAGGTCATCATGCGCATCGGGATCCCTGCAGAGATCAAGAACAACGAGAACCGCGTCGCTATCACGCCAGCCGGAGTGCACGAACTCGTGCGGCACGGCCACGACGTCTTCATCGAAGCCGGCGCCGGGCTCGGCTCTGGCAACACCGACGACGACTACGCAACGGCTGGAGCGAGCATCCTCGCCACCGCCGACGAGGTGTGGGCACGCGCTGAGCTGCTCCTCAAGGTGAAGGAGCCCATCGCCTCCGAGTACCGCCACATGCGCCCCGACCTCGTTCTCTTCACCTACCTGCACCTCGCCGCCGATCGCGCGCAGACGGAAGCGCTCGCGAACGCGGGCACCACGGCCATCGCCTACGAGACGGTGCAGCTGCCCAACCGCTCGCTGCCGCTGCTGACCCCCATGAGCGAGGTCGCGGGTCGCCTCGCGACGCAGGTCGGCGCGTATCACCTCATGAAGGCCGCCGGCGGGCGGGGCATGCTGCTCGGCGGCGTGCCCGGCACCCCGAAGGCGAAAGTGGTTGTCATCGGCGGCGGAGTCGCGGGCGAGCACGCCGCCGCAAACGCCGTCGGCATGGGCGCCGACGTCACCATCATCGACCTCAACATCCCGCGCCTTCGCGAGCTCGAGGTGCAGTTCCAGGGCAAGATCCAGACGCGCGCGTCGTCGGCGTACGAGATCGCGGCGCAGCTCGCCGAGGCTGACCTCGTTGTCGGGTCTGTTCTCATCCCGGGTGCCGCCGCCCCGAAGCTTGTCACCGACGAGATGGTGGCCGGCATGAAGAAGGGCTCGGTGCTCGTCGACATCGCGATCGACCAGGGCGGATGCTTCGAGGGCTCCCACCCGACGACGCACGACGACCCGACGTTCCCCGTGCACAACTCGATCTACTACTGCGTCGCCAACATGCCGGGCGCCGTGCCGGAGACGTCGACGCGCGCGCTCACCAACGCGACGCTGCCCTACGTCACCGCCATCGCCGACAAGGGCTGGAAGCTTGCCATGCAGGAGAACCCCGCGCTCGCGCTCGGCCTCAACGTGCACGGCGGACACATCACCAACCGCGGCGTCGCGACCGCGCTCGGCCTCGAGTACCGCCCCGTAGAAGAGGTGCTCGCCGCCGAGTAACCGCCCGGCCGCCGCGGGGCTAGGCGCTTGTTGTGGCGACGCTCGTGGAGGCGACCGTCGCGCCGGAGCCAGAGCCGGAGCCAGAGCCGGAGCCCAAGCCCGCCCGGGAGCTGGAGCTTCCCGCCGCCTTGGGGCCACGCTTCTTGCGGCCTGGGACGACGAGGCGCCCGAGCAGCGCGAGGAGTCCGTCGACGACCAGCGCGAGGACCGTGACGAGGATGGCGCCGACGAGCACGCGTCCGTAGTCGGTGACGGCGAGGCCGTCAAAGATGTAGCGTCCGAGGCCGCCCAGGTTGACGTAGGCGGCGATCGTCGCGGTGGCGATGACCTGCAGTACGGCGCTGCGGAGGCCGGCGACGATGAGCGGCATGGCGTTGGGCAGTTCGACCTGCCACACGATCTGCCACTCGGTCATGCCCATGGCGCGCGCAGCATCCACCGTCGAACGGCTGACGTTGGCGACGCCCGAGTACACGCCGGCGAGGAGCGGCGGCACGGCGAGCACAACAAGCGCGATGACGGGCGGGAACAGGCCGAGGCCCATGAGCAACACGAGCAGCGTCATGAGGCCGAGGCTGGGGAGGGCGCGCAGCACGTTGGCAGTGGCGACGATGAAGGTCGTTCCCTTGCCGGTGTGCCCGATGATGAGGCCGAGCGGGAACGCGACGACCGCCGCGAGCGCAACGGCGAGGAGCGAGTACCAGAGGTGCTCGCCGACGCGGGCGGGGATGCTCGCGGAACCGACCCAGTTGGCCGGGTCGAGGAAGTAGGCCAGCATTTCGTTGAACATCAGACGTTCCCCTTGCCGATCACGGTGTCGAGCATGGCAGTCTCAGTGCGCTCGTTTGGGGTGCGCTTCGACGCGCGTTTGGCCTTCACGCGGCCGCTGCGCAGCCACGGGGTGGTGGCAACGCCGATGAGGGCGATGACGCGGTCGAAGACAAACGCGAGCACCAGGATCGTGATGATGCCGGCGAAGATCTGGTCCGGGTAGTCGCGCTGGAACCCGGCCGTGAACAGCTGGCCGAGCCCGCCGACGCCGATGACGGCGCCGACCGAGACGAGCGAGACGTTCGTGACGGCGACAACTCGGAGGCCGGCGACGAGCACCGGGATGGCGAGCGGCAGCTCGATTTCGATGACGCGCTTGATCGAGGAGTAGCCGATGGCGCTCGACGCGTCCTTCACGTCGGCGGGCACCGCGTCGAGCGACTCGAGCACGGTGCGGATGAGCAGCGCCGTCGAGTAGAGCGTCAGCGCGATGACGACGTTGAGCGGGCTGATGATGGGCGTGCCCACGATCGATGGGATGACGACGAAGAGCGCGAGGGACGGGATCGTGAACACGATGCTCGCGACGACGATCGCGATCGCCCGCCCGCGGGGGCGGCCGACGAGGAGCATCCCGACCGGCAGCGCGATGACGAGCCCGAGGACCGTCGGCACGACGGCGAGCACCGTGTGCTGGATGATGATGGGCCAGACCGTGTCCCAGTTGGCGATGAGCCAGTTCATGACCGATCGCCGCTCGCTTCGGCGACGCGGGCGAACACGGTCTCGCCGCGCACGATGCCTGCCGCGACGCCGGCCTCGTCGACGACCACCGCGAGGCTGGCCGGGGAGGCGAGCACCGCGTCCAGCGACCGGCGCAGGTTGTCGTCGAGGGTGACGACGGCGCCGACGGGGACGCGCAGGGAGCTCGCGCGGTGCAGCCAGGCGTCCGGGCGGCCGTTGTCGTCGACGGCGAGCGACCACTCGGAGGTGTGCGGGTCGAGGCTGATGATTCCGGCCACGGGCTCGGCGAGGGGCTCTGCGGTGAGGGACGCGTCCCGGAAGGTGAGCGCGCGGTAGCCGCGGTCCTTCGAGATCATGCTCGACACGAACGTGTTCGCGGGCCTCGTCATGACCTCCTCGGCGGCCGCGTACTGGTGCAGCACGCCACCTGGGCCGAAGACGGCGATCTTGTCGCCGAGGATGAGCGCCTCGTCGATGTCGTGCGTCACGAACACGATGGTCTTCTTGAGCTCGCGCTGCAGGCGGATCATCTCCTGCTGCAGTTCGTCACGCACGACGGGGTCGACGGCGCTGAACGGCTCGTCCATGAGCAGGATGGGCGGGTCGGCCGCGAGGGCACGGGCCACGCCCACGCGCTGCTGCTGCCCGCCGGACAGGTCCGCGGGGTAGCGGTGCACAAGCTCGGGGCGGAGGCGGACACGCTCGATGGCGTCCATCGCCTTCGCGCGCGCCTCCTTCGCGGGCACGCCCTTGAGGCGCAGCACGGTCGCGACGTTGTCGAGCACCGTGCGGTGTGGGAAGAGGCCCGCGTTCTGGATGACGTAGCCGATGCCAAGGCGCAGCTGCGTGGAAGGAACGTGGGCGACGTCCTTGCCCGCGACCGTGATGCGTCCGCTCGAAGCGTCGATCATCTTGTTGATCATGCGCATCGACGTGGTCTTGCCGCAGCCACTCGGGCCGACGAAGGCTGTGAACGACCCTTCCTCGATGTTGAGGCTGAGGTCGTTGACCGCGGTGGTGCCGTCCGGATACGTCTTGGTGACGCTCTCGAAGGTGATCATGCTGCTCCTTGGCTGGGGACGGGGTGATCTTGGTGTGTTAGCTGGCAGCTCACGCGTCCTGCACGTGCTCGCTCAGCTCGGCGATGTCGGCACGCACGCGGTCGATTCGCTGAGAGGTCATGATTGCGGGGTCGTTCAGGGCAAGCGTTTCACGGATGCGCTTGGAGAGCTGCACCACTAGCGGGGCGCGGTCCTTCATGCTCGGCGCGGGGGCGGCGACGCCGACGCCAACGGCGAGGAGCGCCTCGATCGCGAGGAGGCGCTCGGCCGCCTCGAGGCTGTCCTCGAGGAGGCGCACGGCGAGGTAGCCCTGCGCGTTGTGGTCCTCGACGCCATCGCCGACGACGCCGCCGAGGTGCGAGACGGGCGCCGCAAGCTGCTGCAGCCGCGCCATGAGCGACGAGGCCGTGTTGGCGAGGATGACCGGCACAAACGGATGCTCGGCGTCGTCGATCGACAGGACCTGCTCGACGAGCGAGCGCTCGGAGCGCAGGCGCCGGATCATGAGGGAGCAGCGTCGCTCGCTCATGATGCCGAAGTGGGCAAGCAGGAGCCTGACCGAGTCGGCCGTGATGGCCATCTGGATGGTCGAGAAGTTGCCGTTCGAGATGATGACGTCGTTCTCGACGTCGATGAACGGGTTCTCGCTGCGCGCGTTCAGCTCGACCGTGACCGACTCGCGCAGCACATCCGCCTGCTCGATGAGCGTGCCGTGCACCTGCGGAACGGTGCGCATGGAGAGCGGGTCCTGCAGGGAACCGGCCGTGGCGGGGCCGTAGGCGCGGCTCGAGCCGAGCAGGGAGCGGAAGCGGGCGGCGGCGCGGATCTGTCCCGGGTGCGGGCGGGCCGCGACGACCTTCTCCTGGAAGCCCTTGACGCTGCCGTTGAGGGCGTCGAAGGTGTGCGCGACGACGAGGTCGGCGGATGCGGTGAAGCGGTCGAGGCGCACCGAGGTGAGGGCGGCGATGCCGACGGAGGCGGCGTTGGCGCCGACGAGCGCGAGCCCGTCCTTCGCGGCGAGCTCGAGCGGGACGAGGCCGGCGGTCGCGAGGGCCTCCCTGGCGGGGGCGGTCTGCGTGCCGGTCTCGTCGAGGACCCGCCCGCGCCCGACAAGCACGTTGCCGACGGCGGCCAGCATGGACAGGTCGGCCGCGCCGACGGACCCCTCAGACGGGATGGCGGGAGTGACGCCGCACTCGAGGAGGCACCGAAGCCCCTCGAACAGCGCCGTCGTCGCACCGGAGTTGCCCTGCGCCATGACGGCGAGGCGCGCGAGCATGACCGAGCGGGCCTCGATGGGCGTCAGGTTCTTGCCGACGGCCGCGTCATGAGAGGCGAGCACAAACAGCTGGAACGCGTGCTGCAGCTCCTCTGGGATCTCCTGGTCGCGCAGCGGTCCGAGGCCGCGGTTCACGCCGTACGCGGGTTCGCCGCGGGCCATGACGCTCTCGATGACGGATCGCGCCTCTGCGAGCCGGACCCTGACGTGCGGGTCGATGTCGAGGTGCCCAACCGTCACGGCAAGGCGTTCCAGGATGCGCGGCGTCATTCGGTCGCGGCCGATGACGAAGCTCGTCAGCGGCAGCGACGATTCGGCACTCGTGCCCGCGAGCGCGTTGACTCCGGCGGACGACGCATCCGTGACGGGCCGCTTGCCTTGCGCGGCGCGCTTGTTTGGGCGCATCGTTGGGCGCACATGCGGACGTTCGGCGTCTGCGTGCTGCTGCATCCGGAACTCGCTTCTGGTGGATCTTGAAAACTGGAGGGTTGAAGAAAGCGGGGGAAGTTGGTTCGGGGGCGTGTTCGGTGCTGCTGCCGGGAGGAGTGGATGCGGGTGGGTCGAGCCCACCCGCATCCACCCTCTCGGCGGTCTTGCGGGTTCTTCGGTGCCTAGGCGCCGAGGAGACCCTTCTCCGTGAGCCAGTCGGTCGCGGCCTTGGTGGGCTCGACCTTCTCTTCACCGGAGACGCGCGTGTTGAGCGCGATGAGCTCGTCGGTCGTCAGCTGCGCCGAGATGGCGTCGATGACTTCAGCGACCTCAGGGGTGAGCTTCTCGGTGCTGCCGATGGGGATGACCTGCTGCGCCGGGAAGTTGTTCTTCGGGTCCTCGAGCACAACCAGGTCGTTCTCGACGATCGCGGGCGACGTGGTGAAGATGTTCGCGACCTGCACCTGTCCGCTCACGAGGGCGTCGACCGTTGCTGGTCCGCCACCGTCAGCGATGGGGGTGAATGCGGCAGGCTCGACGCCGTAGTTCGCCTTGAGACCCGGGAGGCCCTGCGGGCGTTCCTGGAACTCGGCCGGGGCGCCGTAGGTGATCTCGGCGTTGTGGGCGGCGAGGTCGGCGATGGTCGTCAGGTTCCACTTCTCAGCGGTCTCCTTCGTGACGACAACCGCGTCCTTGTCCTCGGCCTCGGCGGGGGTGAGGCCCGTGAGGCCCTCCGTCTCGAGCGCCGCGGTGAGGTTCGTGTTGATGGTCTCCGCGTCCGTCGTCTCCGCCTCGGGGTCGAGGAAGATGAGGAGGTTGCCCGTGTAGTCGGGGATCAGGTCGATCGATCCATCGGACAGCGCGGGGATATAGGCCTCGCGAGAGCCGATGTTGAACTGGGTCTCGACCGTGAACCCGGCATCCTTGAGCGCTTCCGCGTACAGGTTGCCGATGATCTCCGACTCCGGGAAGTTCGCCGAGGAGACGACGATCGTGTCACCGGATGCGGCTCCATCGTCGGTTCCGCCCGCGGCGGTGTCGGTCGGGTTGGAGCAGGCCGAGAGGAGGCCGATCGCTGCAAGCGCAGCGATGCCTCCGGTGATCAGACGCTTCTTCTGCATTGGGGTTCCCCTATCTTCGGCGGTAGCCAGAACATCAGTGAGTTCGGCCATCTTAGGAATGTGCCCCATGAATTCGGCACGCGCTTCCCGGACGGCGCGAATTAACTCTGTGTTACGTGCCCAACGTTCCGCGCGGGCGCGGTGTTCCCTGGCCGCGCGTGGCGCATCCTCCGCACACCTCTCCGAAAACCCCGAAGTCAACCCTCAGCACGCACACCGGCGAAAACGGGTAGACATGTGTCCGTGACGACCACAGCGACCCTTCCCCTCATCTCCGTCATCGCGACGGGCGGCACGATCGCCAGCACGACCACGGCCTCCGGGGCGACAACCCCGAGCCTCGGCGCGGATGCGCTGCTCGAGGGCACGGAGGCTCCCGGCGCTCGCCTGCGTCCCGTCAACCTCATGGCGGTCGACTCGTCGAGCCTCACGCTCGCCGACATGCAGTCGATCAGCGACGAGGTGCGCCGCCAGGTCGAGGACGACGAGGTCAGCGCCGTGATCGTGCTGCACGGCACCGACTCCATGGAGGAGTCGTCGCTGCTCACCGATCTGCAGCTCGAGAGCTCGAAGCCGGTTATCTTCACGGGGTCGCAGTTCACCGCCGAGTCGGAGGCGCCCGACGGGCCGGCAAACGTGGCCGCGGCCCTTGCCGCCGCGCTCGACCCCGCGAACGGTGGGCGAGGCGTGCTTGTCGCGTTCGGTGGGCGGCTCCTCAAGGCCTGGGGCCTCACGAAGGCCTCCGCCGACCGCGCGGACGCGTTCCGCAGCGTCACAGACAAGCCCGCACGCCGCCTCCACCTGCCCGCACCCGTCGCCGGGATGCGCGTCGACACCGTCGCCGTCGTGCCAGGCGCTGACGCGACGCACCTGCACGCGAGCCTCGAGGCTGGGGTGCAGGGCATCGTGCTCGTCGGCCTCGGCTCCGGCAACGCGAGCCAGAGCATCGTCTCCGCGGCGTGGGAATGCCAGGCCTCCGACATCCCGCTCGTCGTCTCGAGCCGCGTGCCCTTCGGAGTACTGAAGGCCAGCTACGGCGGGGGCGGAGGCGGCCACGACCTCGCGGTTGTCGGCGCCATCCACGCGGCCGTCCTGCGTGCCGGACAGGCGCGCATCCTGCTCGCGGCCCTCATCGCGAACGAAGCGACAAGCGAGGAGATCGCGGCAGCCTTCGCCGCCGAATAGTCGACGGCGCTGTCACGGGCGACGCTGCGCACAAGGTGCCAGGCCGGGTCGGCGCCGCCCCTGTCCAACTTCAGTGCAAAATCAGGCCCGGGAGCACCGAAACGCGCTCGAAGCGCCTGTATTGCACTGACATTGGTCAGGCCGCGCGGAGAACGAAGTCCGAGAGCCGTCGCTCCGGCGCCCGTCGCCAAGAAGCGGCGGGCAGCGTTCCGCGCTGCGCCCTGCCTTAGCCGGCGTAGCTGCCGACGAGGCGCACGGCGCCGCCGTCGACGCCCTTGGCGCCCTGCTCGAAGCCGGCGAAGTCGCGAGCCTCGGTCGAGATGGTGCCGGCGACCCACGAGGGCAGACCGGCGGCCTCGAGCCACTCGACGACAGCGGATGCGCGCTGCGCGTCGACGACCGCGAACATCCCGATGCCGAGGTTCCAGGTGCCTTCCGTCGACTCGAGGTCGGTGCCCGCGAAGCCCGCGAGCACGCGGAAGATGTCGTTGGGCGACCATGCGCCGCGGTCGAGCTCTATCCACGCGCCCTGCGGGAGAACCCGCGCGAGGTTGGCAGCGATGCCGCCGCCCGTGACGTGGCTGAAGGCGTGCACGGCGCCGTCGAGGGCGGGCTCGGCGAGCAGCTTGACCAGCGGGCCAGTGTAGAGGCGCGTCGGCTCGAGGAGCACTTCGCCCACGACCCCGCCCAGCTCCGCCGAGGTGTCCGTGAAGGAGAGGCCCTGGTCGGCGACGATGCGGCGAACCAGCGAGTAGCCGTTCGAGTGGAGGCCGCTCGAGGCGATCGAGACGACGACGTCACCGTGCTGCACACGCTCGGGTCCGAGCATCCGGTCGGCTTCGACGACACCAACCGCGGCACCAGCCACGTCGTAGTCGTCCGGGCCGAGGAGGCCAGGGTGCTCTGCTGTCTCGCCGCCGGTCAGCGCGGTGCCGGTCTCGGCGCACGCCTTGGCGATGCCCTCGACGATCGAGGCGATGCGCTCTGGCACAACCCGGCCGCACGCGATGTAGTCCGTCATGAAGAGGGGCTCAGCGCCCACCACGATAATGTCGTCGACGACCATGGCGACGAGGTCCTGGCCGATCGTGTCGTGCTTGTCGATGGCCTGCGCGATGGCGACCTTCGTGCCGACGCCGTCGGTCGACGTGGCGAGGATGGGCTTCGTGAACGAGGTCAGACGCGACGCGTCGAAGAGGCCGGCAAAGCCGCCGACACCGCCGAGCACTTCTGGTCCGTGGGTCGCCTGGACGGCGCGCTTCATGAGCTCGACGGCGGTGTCACCCGCACGGGTGTCGACGCCAGCGGCGGCGTAGAGGTCGTTGCCTGACACAGAATGCCCTTTCCTCGGGGGATGCGCCCAACAGCCTAGCCCGCCGCGAGCGTTACCCCGGAAGCGAACCCTTTCCACGCGGGTGCGCGCGGACCCGTCAGCTGTGACAAAATCGGAAAATCGTCTCAGGCGCCCCGGCGCCCCCTCCTACTCGTGGCCCTCGCGGGCCTCATCAAACTTTGTGGCCCTAGCGGGCCCGCTTACCTGTGCTTGGAGCTCCCCCAGCGTGTGCGGCATTGTTGGTCACGTCTCGACCAGTCCCGTCAACCAACAGATCTACGATTCCCTTCTGCTCTTGCAGCATCGCGGTCAGGATTCGTCCGGCATCGCGACGGCCGACGGCGACACGTTCCACATTGCGAAGGTCAAGGGCCAGGTCCGCGAGGGCTACCGCACCCGCGACATGCGGAACCTGCTCGGCAACGTCGGCCTCGGCCACGTCCGCTACGCGACGGCAGGCAGCGCGAAGAGCGACGACGAGGTGCAGCCGTTCTACGTGAACGCGCCGTACGGCATCGTCCTCGTGCACAACGGCAACCTCACGAACACGCGTGAGCTCCGCAAGGAGCTCTTCAACGTCGACCGCCGCCACCTGAACTCGTCGAGCGACACCGAGCTGCTGCTCAACGTGCTCGCGAACGAGCTGCAGCACGGCATCAAGGGCGAGGAACTCACCCCAGACGACCTGTTCGACTCGATCTCCCGGCTCCACGACCGGGTCGAGGGCTCGTACGCATCCGTCGCCCTCATCTCGGGATACGGTCTGCTCGCCTTCCGCGACCCGTTCGGCATCCGCCCCCTCGTCCTCGGTCGTCGCGACGACGAGCACGGCCGCGACGAGTGGGTTGTCGCCTCGGAGTCGCTTGTGCTCGAGTCCGGCGGCTACGACCTGGTTCGCGACGTCGAGCCCGGCGAAGCGATCTTCATCACGGCTGGCGGCGAGCTCTTCTCGCGCCAGTGCGCCGTGAACCCCCGCCTCGTGCCCTGCTCGTTCGAGTACGTGTACCTGGCCCGCCCCGACTCCGTCATGAACGGCATCTCGATCTACGAGTCGCGCCTGCGCATGGGCAAGACCCTCGCGGCGAACGTCGAGCGCAGCATCAGCGCCGGCGACATCGACGTTGTCATGCCCATTCCGGACTCCGGCCGCCCCACAGCCATGGAGATGGCGAAGACCCTCGGCATCGACTACCGCGAGGGCTTCTACAAGAACCGCTACGTGGGCCGCACGTTCATCATGCCGGGCCAGAAGGTGCGCAAGAAGTCGGTGCGCCAGAAGCTCAACGCGCTGCCGACGGAGTTCCGTGGCAAGAACGTGCTCCTCGTCGACGACTCGATCGTGCGCGGCACGACGTCGAAGGAGATCGTTGAGATGGCCCGCCAGGCCGGCGCCAACTCGGTGACCTTCGCATCCGCCGCTCCCCCGGTCCGCTACCCGCACGTCTACGGCATCAACATGCCGTCGCGCGGCGAGCTCGTCGCATCCGGCCGGTCGATCGAGGAGATCGCCTCGGTCATCAGCGCCGACCGACTCGTCTACCAGGAGGTCGGCGACCTCTTCACGGCCATCACCGAGGGCTCCAACGTGAAGGAACTCGACATGAGCTGCTTCGACGGCAACTACGTCACGGGCACCGTCACCCCCGAGTACCTCGCCTGGCTCGAGCTCAACACGAAGAGCTAGGCACCGTCGGGCCCTCACGGGGCCCCTGGGCCGGCGCGTCCCGACCGCCCGCCCCGCGCATCCAGCCGGGAAACGCATGTTCGTTGCGAAACGAGCATGCGTTTTCCATAGGCCTCGCGCCTGGGCGTGAAGCCAGAGCCCGCCGGGCAGAGCCGCCGGGCAGGGCGCGCTGGCAGGGGGCGTGCTCGCGGATGCGCCGGTAGAGTCCTCGCATGACCGACGCACCCGACGCACCCCACGCACCCCACGCACCCCACGCACCGCGGAACCGCACGCGCGACCTGACCCAGATCGCCGTCTTCGCGGGCATCGTGGCGGCGCTCGGCGTGGTTCCGGCGATCACGATCCCGGGCCCCGGTGTGCCGATCACGCTGCAGACTCTCGGCGTGATGCTCGCGGGGGCAGTGCTCGGCTCGAAGCGCGGGTTCTCCGCGCTGCTGCTCTTCGACGTGCTCGTGCTTGCGGGCCTCCCGCTGCTCGCTGGCGGCCGCGGTGGGCTTGCGGTGCTCGCGAGCCCCACCGTCGGCTACTTCATCGGCTTCCCGATCGCGGCCTTCGCCGTCGGCTGGCTCGTCGAGCGCTTCGGCAACCCGTTCCGCATCCTGCCCGGCATCGTCTCGACGGTCGTCGGTGGCGTGTTTGTGCTCTACATTCCGGGCATCATCGGCGTCGCCCTCATGGCGAAGATCGGCTTCGGCGCCGCGGCCCTCTCGGCCCTGGCGTTCCTGCCTGGCGACCTCGCCAAGGCGGTCATCGCGGCGCTCATCGCCCGCGGCGTGCACAAGGCCTACCCGGGGCTCATCCAAGACCGAGGACACAGGCGGGCGGAGGCGACGGAGACGTCGGCCGCTCCGGCAGTGGATGCGTGAGGCCGGGGCTCCCACCTCGACCAGCGCCCGCCGCCTGAACGGGGTGCAGGCATGATCGAGCTGCACGGGGTGAGCGTCGCCTTCGGAGACGGCCCCCAGCGCCGGACCGTGCTCGACAACGTGACGGTGTCGCTTGGAGAGCAGCGCCTCGGAGTCATAGGCGCGAACGGCTCGGGGAAGTCGAGCCTGGCGCGCCTCCTCAACGGGCTGCTGCTGCCGACGACCGGAACAGTGACCGTCGACGGCTTCGACACGAAGCGCGACGGGCGCGAGGTTCGCCGACGCGTTGGATTCTGCTTCACCGACCCCGACTCCCAGATCATCATGCCCACGGTCGGCGAAGACGTGGCGTTCGGGCTCGGACGTCGCGGCCTCAGCAAGTCCGAGATCGCGGCCCGCACGGCCGCCGCGCTCGAGCAGGTGGGCCTCGGCGACCGCGCCGACCACCCCGCGCACCTGCTCTCCGGCGGTCAGAAGCAGTTGCTCGCCCTCGCGGCTGTCCTCGTGACCGAGCCGAGCATCCTGGTCCTCGACGAGCCGACAACCCTCCTCGACCTGCGCAACTCGCACGCCATCGCCGCCCGCATCGCACAACTGCCGCAGCAGGTGGTGCTCGTGACGCACGACCTCGACTTGCTCGAAACGTTCGACCGCGTACTTGTGGTGCACGAGGGACGCATCCACTTCGATGGGCAGCCTCGAGCAGCGATCGCCGCCTACCGTGCGGTTGTGGATGCCGAGGGCCCGCTGTGACGGCACGATTCGTCGGGGCGAGCGCACGTGCCTGACCGCCGGTCGCCGCTCGCGGTCTACGTCCCTGGCGCCTCCGTAGTTCACCGGCTGCCCGCCGGCGCGAAGCTCCTCGCACTGGTCGCAGCTGGTGCGGCCGTGCTCGCGATCTCGTCTCCGCTCGCCGCCGGCGTCGCGGTCGTGGTGGCGCTGCTCGGCTTCGCGGGCGCGCGCCTCAGCCTCCGCTACGCGTGGCGCGGCGTTCGGCCGACGTGGATCTTCCTCGTCGGCATCTTCGCCTTCCAGTGGTGGAGCGCCGAGCTGGCGAGGGCGGTCGGTGTTGTCGGGTCGATCATCGCGCTGCTGCTCGCGGCGACGCTGGTGAGCCTGACGACTCGGACGACGGACATGATCGAGGCCATCGTCTGGCTGCTCAGGCCCCTCGGACGCCTCGGCGTGAACCCCGACAGGGTTGCCCTGCAGCTCGCGCTCGGCGTGCGCGCCGTCCCGCTTGTCGCCGAGTTAGCCGAGACCGCCAGGCAGGCGCAGTATGCACGCGGGCGCCGCGGGAGTCCTCGCGCCTTCGCCGTGCCGCTTGTCGTGCGCGCGTTGCGCCGCGCCGACGCCATGTCAGACGCACTGCACGCGCGAGGCCTCGACGACTGAGCGCATCGAGACTGGGGTGCGCCTTGGGAGCGCCCGAGGCTAGCCGCGGTTCTCGAGCTCGTCGGCGCGGATGAGGCGCGCATCCACCGTCTTCTTAGAAGCGACCCTGCCGGCGATGTAGCCAGCGAGGCCGCCGAGGGCCAGCGTGATCGGTACCGTGAACGCGAGCAGGAACGCGAACACCTGAATGCGCGTGAACGCCTCGTTCGGCGGGAACGCGAACGTCAGGATCGTCACGAGCACAACGCCGACGATCGCGCCGAGCACCATGAAGCTGCCCATACGAGGAACGCGGTGCACCTTGGCGTCCATCTCGCGGACACCGTCGTCTTCGTCTTCCTCCGCGAACTCGGCGAGCTCAGCCTCGTAGCCGTCCAGCTCGCCTCCGGCTTCGACCGCACGGTCAGCCGAGGTGTCGTCGCCGCCTTCTGGGCGCGACTGCGTTGGTTCGTTCTCGCGGAGCATGCGTCCATTGTCTCGCAGTTCGCGGTGACCTCTCGCAGGGACTCCGGCGACCCGAACTGGCCCCACGCGATCAGCGGCCTCGCGGGCCGCACCTTCGGTCACCGACGGACGAGCGGGAGCCAGGCAGAGACGTCGGCGCGGGTCCCGGATGCGCGGACGCGGTTCGCGTCCGCAGCCTCCTGCCAGGTGGTGCGGCCGGTTGCGAGTTCGAGCCACGTGTCGGCGTCGAGCTCGATGACGTTCGGCGGCGTGCCCCGAGTGTGGCCGGGCCCCTCGACGCACTGCACGGCGCCGAACGGCGGCACACGCACCTCGACGCTCGCCCCCGGGGCGCGGTCTTCGAGAGCCTGCAGCGTGTAGCGGACCGCGGTCGCGGCGTCGGCGCGCGGCGTCGGGCGCCCTTCGGCGCGGGCTTCGGTCCAGGCGATGATGGCGCCGAGCCCTGCGGCGTCGGCGATTCGAGGTTTCGGCACGTCCCCTATTCTGCGCCAGCATGCACGGACGACCTGCAGCCGCGTCCGTCTCGAGAGACGACTGTCAATTTCGGTGATAGCTCGAGGATTCGGTGACGCCACGAGCAGTTTGAGAAGCGTTGTCACCGAGGTTTGAAGCCGCTCCGTCCGAACCGCGCCCCAACGGCCCCCGATACCGCCCTTCGTCGCGGGGCGGTCATCTGCGTTCACGCGGCGGCGCGAGACGTCGTCCCCGGTTAGGCTGGTGCGGTGAGAATTCTCGTCCTCGGATCCGGTGCCCGCGAGCACGCAATTGTTGCCGCCCTCCACAGCGAGCGCGCACACTCGATCGTCACGGCGCCAGGCAACCCCGGCATCGCCACCGAGTCTGAGGTGATCCGACTCGACGTGAATAACCCATCGCTTGTGACGGACTTCGCCAAGGATGAGAACTTCGAACTCGTCGTCATCGGCCCCGAGGCGCCCCTCGTCGCGGGCGTCGCCGACGCGCTGCGCGAGGCCGGCATTCCAGTGTTCGGCCCGTCGAAGGCCGCCGCAGAGATCGAGGGCTCCAAGACGTTCGCGAAGGACGTCATGTCCCGCGCCGGCGTTCCGACGGGCGGCGCGCGCCTCGCGGCGACGCTCGAAGAGGCCGCTGCTGCCATCGACGAGTTCGGCGCCCCCTACGTCGTGAAGGCCGACGGCCTGGCGTCCGGGAAGGGCGTCATGGTCACCGAGAGCCGCGAGGACGCGCTCATCCACGCGGAGCACTGGCTCGCTGCCGGCCCGGTGTTGGTTGAGGAGTTCCTCGACGGCCAGGAGGTCTCGCAGTTCGTCTTCTCCGACGGCGTCAACGTCCGCGCGCTCCCGCCCGCCCAAGACTTCAAGCGCCTGCTCGCCGGCGACGAGGGCCCGAACACGGGCGGCATGGGCGCGTACACGCCCGTCCCGTTCCTGAACGACCGGTTCGGCGGCGAGCGCGCCTTCTCGAAGCTCATCGTCGATCAGGTCGCTAAGCCCGTCGTCGACGAGATGCGCGCGGCCGGCACTCCGTTCGCCGGTCTGCTCTACTGCGGACTCATCGTCACGACGGCGGGAATCCGCGTCATCGAATTCAACGCCCGCTTCGGCGACCCGGAGACGCAGGCCGTACTCGAGCGCCTCGACCAGCCGCTCTCCGAGCTGCTCTACGCGTCGGCGACCGGCACGCTTGGGCACCTGCCCGAGGAACTCGCGATCGCCGACAACGCGGCGGTCACGATTGTGCTTGCCAGCGAGGGCTACCCGGAGGACGTGCAGTCTGGCCGCACCATCTCGGGTGTCCCGGATGCGCTGGCCGAGCCGAACGTGAAGGTGCTGCAGGCGGCGACCACTGAGCGCGATGACGACACGCTCGTGACGAGCGGCGGACGCATCCTCAACGTCGTCGGCACCGGCGCGACGATCGCCGAGGCTCGCGCGTTCGCGTACCAGGGGCTGTCGCGCATCCACATCGACGGAGCGCAGTACCGCGCCGACATCGCTGAGCTCGCGGCTCGCGAGCAGCAGTCGTGACCGACGCCGCTCAGGCTCCCCTCCTCGAGGGCTGGTCGCACGTCTCCTCTGGCAAGGTCCGCGAGGTGTACGAGGAACTCGACGACAATCGCGTGCTGCTTGTTGTGGCGAGCGACCGCGTGAGCGCGTTCGACCACATTCTCAGCCCTGGCATTCCCGGCAAGGGCGCCCGTCTGACGGCGCTGAGCCGCTGGTGGTTCGACCGCATCGCCGTCACGAACCACCTGCGTGAGCCGTCCGGTTGGGATGCGTCCCTGCCAGCCGACACCGCGGCTCGCTCCATGCGCGTCGTGCGTCTCGACATGTTCCCCGTCGAGTGTGTCGTACGCGGCTACCTGACCGGCTCGGGCCTGCTCGAGTACCGCGAGCACGGCACGGTCTGCGGCATCGAGCTGCCCGCTGGCCTCGAGGACGGCGACCGGCTTCCCTCACCGATCTTCACGCCCGCGTACAAGGCGCCGCAGGGTGAGCACGACGAGAACATCAGCTTCGAGAAGATGATCGAGCTGGTTGGGCTCGACGACGCGGTCGCGCTGCGCGACCTGTCGCTGCGCGTCTTCCGCGAGGCCTCGGCGATCGCGGAAGAACGCGGCGTGATCCTGGCGGACACGAAGTTCGAGTTCGGACGCAACGCATCCACGGGCCAGATCACGATCGGCGACGAGGTGCTCACGAGCGACTCTTCGCGGTACTGGGACGCGAAGCTGTACGCCGACACGAGTCTTCCCCTGAAGCAGCGCCTGTCGTCGTTCGACAAGCAGATCGTGCGCGACTGGCTCTCCGCGAACTGGGACAAGCAGGGCGAGCCGCCCGTCCTTCCCGCCGAGGTCATCGAGCGCACGCAGGCGCGGTACGCGGAGCTCTTCGAGCGCCTCGGAGTCGGCGCCTAGCTGCGTTCCCGCGCGTCGGCGCGCGGCGTTCCGCGCGCCGACGCTTCGAGGCGGTGCTGAGCTAGCTGACGACTCCCCGCCCAGGCCCCAGCCCTGGCGTCCACAGCGGTCTTGTGGTCGTCATTTCGCCGTTTGAGCGACCACAACACCGCCCTGGATTCCCGCGTCTGCGCTCGCGCGCGGTGGCCCAGGCGTCTCCCCACCATCGTCTCGAGACTGGACTCCGCAGTGCCTTCCTCTCCCGCATCCGCGCCGGTGCCCGCTGTCGTGGCAATTTCGCCCGAGCAGCGGCAGTCGGTGCTGTTCACGCTTCGGTCGCCTCGCCTCCTGAAGGTGGAGGTGCTCGGCGGCCTGGTCGTGGCGCTGGCCCTCATCCCTGAGGCGATCGCGTTCTCGGTGATCGCGGGTGTCGACCCGCGGGTTGGCCTCTTTGCCTCGTTCACGATGGCGGTCTCGATCGCGATCCTGGGGGGCCGGCCGGCCATGATCTCCGCGGCCACGGGTGCCGTCGCCCTCGTGATCGCGCCGCTCATGGCCTCGCACGGTCTCGACTACCTGATAGCCGCGGTGCTCTTGGCCGGGGTCCTGCAGGTGCTGCTTGCCGTACTCGGGGTGGCGAAGCTCATGCGGTACATCCCGCGCCAGGTGATGGTTGGCTTCGTGAATGCGCTCGCGATCCTCGTGTTCCTCGCGCAGGTGCCTGAGCTGCTCGGGGTGCCGTGGCTCGTGTATCCGCTGACCGGTCTGGCTCTGCTCATCGTGTTCGGGCTTCCCCGACTGACGACGGTCGTGCCGGCGCCGCTCGTGGCGATCGTCGTGCTCACCCTCATCACCGTGCTCGCGTCGATCAGCGTCCCGACGGTGGGCGACAAGGGCGAGCTGCCGAGCACGCTCCCCGGGTTCTTCATCCCGGATGTGCCGCTCACCTTCGAGACGCTGCAGCTCGTGTTCCCGTTTGCGCTCGCCATGGCGTTTGTCGGCCTGCTCGAGTCGCTCATGACGGCGAAGCTCGTCGACGACATCACCGACACGCGCTCCAGCAAGACCCGCGAGGCGTGGGGCCAGGGGGCGGCGAACGTCATCACGGCGTTCTTCGGCGGCATGGGCGGATGCGCGATGATCGGTCAGACGATGATCAACGTGAAGGCGTCCGGGGCACGCACGCGCATCTCCACGTTCCTCGCCGGAGTCTTCCTGCTGCTCCTCGTCGTACTACTCGGCGACGTCGTCGCGCTCATCCCGATGGCGGCGCTGGTGGCGGTCATGATCTTCGTCTGCTGGGCGACGTTCGACTGGCATTCGATTCGACCGTCGACGCTGCGCGGGATGCCGTTGAGCGAGACGGCGGTCATGCTTGTCACGGTCGTCGCGACGGTCGCCACCCACAACCTCGCGATCGGCGTCGGCGCGGGCGTGCTGTGCGCGGTGCTGCTCTTCGCGCGCCGCGTCGCGCACGTCGTTGAGGTGCGCCGCAGCCTCTCGGACGACGGCGCCGTCGCCTCCTACGCCGTCACGGGGCAGCTGTTCTTCGCCTCGTCCAACGACCTGTACGCGCAGTTCGACTACGCTGCCGACCCGAGCCGAGTGGTCATCGATCTGAGTGCGGCGCACGTCTGGGACGCCTCGACGGTCGCGGCACTCGACGCCGTGATCCAGAAGTACGAGGGTAGGGGCGCATCCGTCGACGTCATCGGGTTGAATGCCGAGAGCGAGACCCGGTTGCAGCGGATGCGCGACGTTCTGCCTGGCGGCGGGCACTAGCTCCTGCGCTGGCTGCGACCCGCTCGTTGCGCGATCATAGACGCATGGAGTTCTCGTTTTCGAATCCGCTGTGGCGCTGGGAGAAGCGGCGCGAGCTGTGGACGTTCGTGAGCCTCAGCGAGGACGCGTCCGACAAGATCGCGGCGGCCACCGAGAACTACACGCACGGCTTCGGCTCGGTGCGCGTCGAGGCGACCATCGGCGGCTCCACGTGGCGCACCTCGATCTTCCCGAGCGACGACGCCTACATCCTGCCCATCAAGAAGGCCGTGCGCGATGCCGAGGGGCTCGAACTGGATGCGCCGGTTGTCGGCAAGGTGCGTCTCGTCGACCTCTAGTCCCTACTCACCTGCTCACGCACTGTCCAGCGCATCCGTGAGATCACTGACCTCCTGGAGCTGCAGCACCTCCCCGTCGAGCACAAACGTCGGAGTGCCCTGGGCACCGGCTCGCCTGGCGTCGTCGATATCTGCCTGGATACGCACGCAACGAGCGCGCATCTCAGCACAAAGACGGAGAGGCACCCGCCGCGGGCCCACCCGGCCGTATGGCAGGGCGAGAGCACAGCGGGTGCCCCTCTGCGCGGAGCGGATACGTGCACGAAGCACCGCATCCGCGCCGAAACTCCTAGTGCGCGAGCACAGGCTCTGCCGCGTTCTCCTCCTGGATCTCGCGGCTGAGCGAGAGCCCCTGGTTACGGCGGCGGAAGAGCAGTGCCGACACCACGGCACCGACGGCGAAGAAGCCGGCACCCCACCAGTACGCCGCGGCGTAGCTGGCGATCATCGCGTCCCCGGCCGCCTGCGGCCCGTGCTCGAGGAGGTAGTCGGTCGCTGCGGTCGCTGCGAGCGTGTTGAGCAGTGCGGTGCCCACCGACCCGCCAACCTGCTGGCTCGTGTTGACCATCGCCGACGCGACGCCAGCGAACTCCCGGTCGACACCGAGCGTGGCCGTCTGCATCGACGCTGGCATGATCGTGCCCATCGCGAACCCGATGAGCATGAGCGGCGGCATGACGTGCCCCGCGTACGTGCTCGTCGCATCCAGGAACGTGAGCCAGACCATACCAGAGGCGGCGATCGTCATGCCGATCGGCACGAGCAGCTTCGGTCCGAAGCGCGGCACGAAGATGTTCGTGCCGAGCTGCGCCGCGAGCACCAGCATCGCGATCATCGGCAGGAACGCGAGACCGGTCTGGATCGGCGAGTAGCCGAGCGTGAGCTGCAGGTAGTAGGTGACGAAGAGGAAGATGCCGAACATTCCGGCACCCGCGATCATGACCGACAGGTAGGCGGCGCCGCGGTTGCGGTCGCGCACGATGTGCAGCGGGAGCAGCGGATGCCCGGCGCGGGTCTGCCAGAACACGAACGCCCCGAGGAAGACGACGGCGCCGGCGAGCATGCCCCATGTGAGCGGCGAGTCCCAGCCGTCTGTCTCGGCGTGCGAGAAGCCGTACACGAGGGCGAAGAGGCCCGCGGAGACGAGCAGCGTTCCGGGGATGTCGAGCTTCGGACGAGGGCCGGTGCGCGCGATGGACGGAACAAAGACGAAGGCGCCGACGAGGGCAACGGCCGCGATGGCCACGTTGATGTAGAGGTTCCAACGCCAGTCGAAGGCCTCGGTGAGGACTCCGCCGAGGAGGAGGCCGACCGCTCCGCCGGCGCCGGCGATCGCGCCGAAGACGCCGAAGGCACGGGCGCGTTCCTTCGGGATGGTGAAGGTGGTCGTGAGGACGGCGAGGGCGGTCGGAGCGAGGAGCGCTCCGAAGACGCCCTGAAGGGCGCGGGCGGCGACGAGCAGCTCGAACGAGGGAGCAGCACCGCCGAGTGCGGAAGCGATGGCGAAGCCGATGAGGCCGATGACGAAGGTGCGCTTGCGACCCATGAGGTCGGAGAGGCGACCGCCGAGGAGCAGGAGGCTCCCGAAGGCGAGCGAGTAGGCGGTGACGATCCGCTGGCGCTGACCGTCCGAGAAGCCGAGGTCTGCCTGCGCGGAGGGCAGGGCGATGTTCACGACGGTCGCATCAAGGACGACCATCAGCTGGGCGAGGCCGACGACGACCAGCGTCAACCAGCGGCGACTGTCGGTCGCGGGTGTTGATGATCCAGGCATGCGCATCACCATATACGAGACTGGCTGGTTTCGGATACACTAAGTTCCGTAATGTGCACAGCTAGCCTGTGGAACGACGAGAGGCGGTTTCAATGACGCAGACCAACCTCGCCGCGAGCTCCCCCGAAGCACCGGCGACACCACCCGCGATGACGGCAGGCGCGGGCCCAGACGCCACCGAACCACAGACCCCCGGGGCGGCAGCGAAGCCGCGGCTTGGGCGCAAGCGCGACCACACGCGCGACAACGACATCCTCGAGGCGGCACTGGACGTGCTCGCCGAGACGGGTTACGACGGAATGACGATCGACATGGTCGCGACCCGGGCGAAGGCGGGCAAGGCCACGCTGTACCGCCGCTGGGCATCGAAGTCGGACCTCGTGCTGGATGCGGTCGCGTGCATGAAGTCGAAGGACCTCGACCTCCAGACCCTGCCAGACACTGGCACCCTGCGCGGCGACCTCGTCGCCATGGTGCGCCCGCCGAACATCCGGGATGCGGAGCGCAAGCTCAACGTCATGACGGGGGTCATCTCGATGATCGCTCGTGACCCCGAGATGGCCGCCGCAGCGCAGGAGGCGATCGTCGCGCCCCGCGCCGCGGCGAACCGGGTCCTCTTCCAGCGAGCGATCGAGCGCGGCGAGATCGCGGCTGACGTCGACCTCGACACCCTCAGCATGATCGCGCCCGCGATGGCCGCGTTCCGCACGCTCATCCTGCGCAAGTCACCCGACCGCGAGTTCCTCGTGGGCATCATCGACAACGTCGTACTGCCCGCCGCCCGCCGCAACACTCCCGCACCCTGACGCCCCTGAACACCCAAGCCGCCCTCTCACCTTCACCCATCCGAGCCCGAAAGGACAGCCAGAAGCGCCGTTTTCGTCGAAAGAGCCTGCATCTCACTCACTCTCGCGGATGCACGCAGGCGCAGGCGCAGATGCGCAGGCGCGCGAAAGGGGAGGGCCGATGGCTTTCCTCGCGAGAAAACTAGGGACCCTCCCCCAAGCGTCGCCACGCTGATTGAGCAGCAGGCGAGGTGAGCTCAGCGCACTCCGGGTGTCGCGACACGGTGCGGCCGAACTCAGCTCGGGAAGCGGCTGGAACCGCGGATGCGCCTAGGCGGCTGGCACGAGGATGTCGCGCACGAGAGCGTCGAGCTGCGCATCAGCGTCGAGGAACTGGCGGAGCGTGTTGCGCGCCGCACCGAAGTTCTCGAACTCCTCGGGAGTCATGCCTTCGACCTCGTAGGCCCGGCGGAACTCGCTGAGCGTCTCGAGCTCGTCGAGAATGGCGGCGTCGACGGGCACGTGGATGCGCTCGGAGACGGCGATGTTGTTCTCGTTGATGCGCGCCTGCCAGTCGAAGGGCGGGGAGACGACGATGTCGCCGCCCACGAGCTCTGACCACTGGAGCTGGTTGCGGAACGCAGCCGAGAGGACGCGGCTGCGGTAGCCGCGCTCCTGGAAGACGGAGTGCGCGTGCTTGAGGGCGGCGACGCCGGCCCACTCGAGGATGCCCGGGGTGACGAGGATGCGGTTCGCGGTCGTCCACTTCTTGAGCCAGTCGTCGAGGCGCCCGCCCATGATGGTGACGACGTGCCCGAACTCCTGCTCGGGGAGGCCATCCGCGGCGCGGCGGTCGAGGGCACGCTCGAGCGCGGCACCGACGGCGACAGCCTGGGGCACAGTGAAGCTGAGGGTCGCGTTGATGCTGACACCGCGGTAGGCGGCCTCTTCCATGGCCTCGATGCCCGTCTTCGTGGCGGGGATCTTGACGATGATGTTCTTCGCGAGCTTCGAGAACTCCTCGGCCTGGTCGGCGAGGGCCGCAGCGTCGCGGTGCAGGCGGGGGTCGGTCTGGATGGAGAGGCGACCGTTGCGGCCTCCGCTTCGCTCGAACTCCGGCTCGAGGAGGCGAGCCGCGTCGACAGAGAGGTCGCGAACAGCCTGCCAGCCGATCTCCGACTCACCCCAGGTGGGGTTCTGCGCTGCGATCTCCTGGATGCGCGGACCCCAGACGTCTGGGCGCTTCTTGATGGCGGCGAAGGCAATGACGGGGTTGCAGGTCGCGCCGACCGCGCCGAACTCGATCGACTTCTTGAGCTCCTCGGGGTCTGCAGAGTCATTCCAGAGCGCGGTCTTGGTGTTCTGGGCTGCCCACGCGAGCGGCGCGAGCTGAGTGGCTGGAGCGCCATCGTCGTTGGAAGGCACTGTTTCGAGCAGGGTCATGCTGTTCTCCTCATCGGTGGCTGATGGCCGGGTTCGCCGGTTCCGCGGCAGCCAGGCGCCCCGAGGTTCGAGGCGTCAGACTTCGCGGGCCATCACCGACTCGGAGGCTCTCCCTCGAGCCCGTGCCGACCGTTGCCCACCTGCCGCATATGTCCTGACATTATCACAACAGGTTTTAGTGTCACTAGTGGGCAAGGGGAAACCGAGGTCACTGGTGGGGCTGGATGCTCACCTCGCGCCTGGACCTACATCCACTTGTTGCGCTTGAACATCCAGTAGAGGCCCCCGGCGAACGCGACCATCCCGCCGACCGCCATCGGATAACCGAAAGCCCAGTGCAGCTCAGGCATGTTGTCGAAGTTCATGCCGTAGACCGCGGCGATAAGCGTCGGCGCGAAGAGGATCGCCGCCCACCCGGAGATCTTCTTCATGTCCTCGTTCTGCCTTTGGGCCACGAGCGTCGCGTTGACGCTCAGGATCTGGTTGAGGGCGTCCCGCAACTCCCCTACCTGTCGGTCGACGACCAGCAGGTGGTCGGCGACGTCCTGAAGGTAGCTCTGCAGCGAATCGGGGACGTCGTAGCGCGCGTGGCCGCGACGCAGCGCGTCCACGATCTCCGAGAGCGAAGAGGTGGCGTGCCTGAGCTCGATGACCTCCTGGCTGAGGCGGTAAATGCGCTCCGCGACCGCCGCGTCTCCGGAGAAGACCTGCCGCTCGATCTGCTCCTTGTCGACGCCGAGGCCGGTCAGCACGGGGCGGAAGCCGTCGACGATCGAGTCGATGAGCCGGTAGACGATCGCCTCGGGCCCAAGGTCGAGGAGCTCCTCGGTGAGCAGCCCGCGGTCTCCACCGATCTCGGCGCCGTCACCCTCCTCCGCGAACGCGGCCGCGCCAGAGCCGTCGATCCAGCGCTTGTCCTGAAAGAGCACCGCCACCGCGTCGGCCCGCACCAGCACGTGGAACTCCGCGAACTCGACGTCCTCGATGTCGTCGATGTACCTTGCCGACCGAACGACGAGGAACAGCACATCGCCGTAGCGCTCGAGCTTCGGCCGCTGGTTCGCGTGCTGGAGGTCCTCGACGAGCAGCGGATGCAGCTGCCACGCCTCGGCAAGCTCGGCGATATCACCAGGGGTCGGAGTCGCGTACACGAAGAGCGCGAGGCGGCCGGCGGCACTGCGCGCGTAGTCGAGCGCCTCGGCGATGCTCACGCCCTGCGGTGCCCGTTTGAGCTTGCCGGCCTGCGCATACCGGGTGAGCCGCGTCGAACCTGCCTCCGCCTGTGCGGGGTTGTGTTTGCTCCGCCGGAGGAAGGAGCCGCGCCGCGACTCCTGCCCTGCCTGATTCGACTGTGGCATGTGCGCTCGATTCCGTGTTGCGTGAGGTGAGGAAGAAGTGTCGGGCCGGTCTACTCGCCGCCGGCTCGGGTGCCGTGCTGCTCACCGGGTGGGTCATTATGCGAACGTCTCAGCCACAGCACACCTGCGACAGACGCGACAAGCAGCAGCGCGCTGAGCATCCCGAGCACCCAGAGGACGTCCCACAGGTAGCGGTCCCACCAGGAAGGGTCGAAGTCGACGATCGCGAGCCACGTGTTCTGGAACGCCTCCGCGGCGTTCCTTCCGCGCGCGTTGTTCTCACCAGACACCCACAGCGCCGGGGCGAGGAAGACGAGCATGAGCATGCCCGCGAAGGTCAGCCGCTCAAGCCGAGCCCTGGCGAGGCTCCCCCTCGGCGCCGGCTCGGCGTTGATCGACGCGGCCCGCGCGGGATCACGCCAGGACATGACCGGAAGGACGACGAACACGAGGCCGACAAGCGCCCCGCCGAGCACAGCCGCGACGCCCAGCAACCAGGTGAGGAAAGCGTTGAGCAGCAGTTCGGCGACCGGCGAGTCCGTCTCGTTGAGTTCAGGGACGATGCCGCCCGTGAACGTCAGCACGAGCAGGAGCAGCGAACCGAGCAGCCAAGCGACTGTGAAGAGCACCGGCCCGACCACCATCGTGCGCACCATGAAGCGCACGAGCAGCGGACGTTCTTGGGTATCGGGTACACCGAGGAGCTCGACGATCAGCCAGATGCCGAGGAGCGCCGGAGCCGCCATGCCCACGTACGACCACGCCGAGGCGTCATAGGGGAACTGCGTGATGTCGGCGATCGTGTACAGCGTCCAGACACCGACCAGCACCGCGACGGCGATGCCCGCCGAGCTGAGCTCAACGAGCATCCCCTTCTCCCGGATGCCCCGGGTCAGCTGCGCCCACATCAGACGTCGATGTTCGAACTTTTGGCGCCGGGTGCGGTGCCGACTGCCGCGTCTTCGTCGCCGAGGTCTTTGCGCCACGGCAGCCTCGTCCGCATGTCGTCAGGAACAGCCTCGTCTTCCTGCAGCTGCTCGAGCGGCTCGTACCAGGCGCGGATGAGCGCCCAGCTGACGGCCGCGACGGGCACCGCGAGGAGCGTGCCGATGATGCCGCCCAGAATCGTGCCGACGGTCAAGGCGATGAGCACAACGAGTTCGTGCAGCTTGAGCGACTTGCCGAGCACAACCGGCTGGAGGAAGTTGCCCTCGAGCTGGTTGACGAGCACCACGATTCCGACGACCACGATGGCCGGGACGAGCCCGTTCGTGACGAGGGCGACGAGCGCAGCAAGGATGCCGGCCAGCGTGGCACCCACGATGGGGATGAACGCGAGGATGAACACGAGCACGGCGAGCGGGAACGCGAGGGGAACCCCGACGATCGCGAGGCCGATGCCGATGAACACCGCATCCACCAGGGCGACGATGACTGTGCCGCGGACGTAGCCGCCCATGACCTCGACGGCACGTGAGCCCATGAGCCTCGCGCGGCGCTTGTTCGCACCCTTGAGCGGCTTCGTGAGGAAGCCCCAGATGAGCGGCCCGTCCTTCATGAAGAAGAACAGTATGACCACGAAGAGCACGCCGCTCGTGATGAACGTCGTCACCCCGGAGATGCCAGCGGTGAGCCCGCTCGCCGCAGCGTTTCCGAACTGGCTCGTGAAGATGAAGTCCTGCGCCTGACCAATCCACTCGTTGATCTGGTCCTGGTTGATCGCGATGGGGAACGTCGCATTGACCCACTCGATCGCCTGGTTGAAGCCCTGCACCGCCTGGTCGGAGAGCTCGCCCCACTGGTTGCGAACCAGCAGCACAACCGTCGTGAGGGCGCCGCCCAGGAAGACGATGATGGCGAGCAGCACTGTCACGGTCGCGAGAGCGGGCGGCCACTTCTTCGAGGTGAGGAATCTGATGATGGGCCAGGCCGCTGCCGAGACGATGAGCGCCAGCAGCACGGGGATGACGACGATCGTGACCTGCAGCCCGGCGAAGATCAGCAGGGCTGCGGCGGCAACGATGACCAGGCCCTGCAGCGCGCGCGTCGCTACCCGACCCAGCTGGTCGGTCCACATGACGCCGACACTCGTTGGGCGCCGCCCCCGGCCCTCGCCGTCGTCTGGCGCGTACGCCTGCACGGCGTTGCCGCCCACCATCACCTCGTCGCGCGCGGGGGCGTCGAGGTGCTCGACAGGTGCAGCGGCCTGGGCCGCAAGCTGCGCAGCGACCGATGCGGCGGACGGTGCCGGCAGACCGGCCTGGCGTTCCTGTACGGAACGGTCCTGTTTGCCGCCACCGAAGAGGCGCTTGAGCTTGTCGCGCATGGATGCTCCCGAAATGTCAGCGAGGCGGCCGGCGGGGGTGCCCACGGCCGCGAATATGGGTCAAGGCTATGCGTGTGCACCGACATTCTGAGCGAGCCTCGCGCGACGGCGGCTGACGGTAAGCTGGGGGCCGTCTCTTTCCTCCACCGATCGGAGCCGCTCCCGATGCCCAAGATCGTCGTCATCGTCATGCCAAAGCAGGAACTCCTCGACCCGCAGGGCAAGGCCGTCGCCGGAGCCCTCTCGCGCCTCGGCAAGGACCACCTGCACGACGTGCGCGTTGGCAAGCGCTTCGAGATCACGACCGACCGCGAGGTCACGGCCGAGCTCATGGAGGAGATCTCGCAGGTCGCCGACGAGCTCCTCGCCAACGGGGTCATCGAAGATGTCATCTCCATCGATGTCCTGCCTGATGGCACCGAGTCAGCTGAAGACGCCGACGAGGTCGACGACGTGCCTGCCGCCGACACTGAGGCCTCCCTCGCGTCCGTCACCGCGTCCGAGGTCCAGTCGAACGGCTCCACCAAGTGAGCCCCCGCGTCGGCGTCATCACCTTCCCCGGTTCGCTCGACGACCGTGACGCGCAGCGCGCAGTCCGCCTCGCAGGCGGCGAGGCCGTCGCCCTCTGGCACGGCGAGCACGACCTGCACGGCGTCGACGCCATCATCCTTCCCGGCGGCTTCAGCTACGGCGACTACCTCCGTGCTGGCGCGATCGCGAGCCACTCGCCGATTATGGCCGAGGTCATCACGGCCGCCAACGCGGGCCTGCCCGTGCTCGGAATCTGCAATGGCTTCCAGATGCTGACCGAGGCGCACCTCCTGCCCGGTGGGCTCATCCGCAATGACCACGGCAAGTTCGTGTGCCGCGACCAGGTGCTCCGCGTCGAGAACAACGACACCGTGTGGACCAACGCGTACGAGAAGAACGCCGAGATCACCATCCCGCTGAAGAACGGCGAGGGTGGGTTCATCGCCGACGACGAGACGCTCGCGCGCATCGAAGGCGAGGGCCAGGTCGCGTTCCGCTACGTCGACGTCAACCCGAACGGCTCGCGCAACAACATCGCTGGCCTCACCAACGAGCGCGGCAACGTGGTCGGCCTCATGCCGCACCCCGAGCACGCGGTCGAGCTCGGCTTCGGGCCGGACACGGCGACCCACATGGCCTCCGGCCTCGACGGGCTCCCGATCTTCCGCAGCGCCGTCGAGGCGCTCCTCGCACGCGTCTAGACGTTGCCTGAAGCGAAGAGGGCGAGCGCGCCGATGACGCAGGCCGAGGCGACAACCCCCGGGACCACCGCACACGGCAGGCACCTCACCCCGCGCATCTTGCTGCGCGCCGTCTCGATCGGCGAGGCCATCACGTGGGCTCTTCTGCTCACCGGCATGTTCCTCAAGTACGTGACGCAGACCACCGACCTGCTCGTGTCAGTCGGCGGTTCGCTGCACGGCGCGATGTTCATGGTCTACCTGGTCGTGACGGCGTTCGTCGGCATCAACCAGCGCTGGCCGTGGTGGATGTTCGGGCTCGGCTGGTTCGCGGCGATCCCGCCGTTCGCGACCCTACTCTACGACTGGTGGGCCGAGCGCCGCGGCGCACTCGAGGGCGGCTGGCGCGACGCGCCCGCGAAGGGCTTCTCGTTACAGCGCATCGTGCGGTGGTTCGTCGACCGTCCCATCACGATGAGCGCGGCCGTCATCGTGCTCGCCGTCGTCATCCTCACGGGCTCCCTGAGCGGGGCGCTGGTCGGGCCGACCGGCGCCCACTAGGGCCGCCAACACACCCCAGACGAACGAAGAGGGCGGATGCACGCGCATCCGCCCTCTTCGTCTGTCCCAGGTCAGCGACCCGGCGGCCTAGCGGCCGAAGAAGATCTTCGCCTGGTCCCAGCGGTCCTGCGGGACGGTCTTGAGGCCGTCGAGCGCCTCCTCGAAGGCGACCGTCTGCATCTCAGTGCCGCGAAGCGCAACCATGTTGCCCCACTGCTTCGCGTTGACCATGTCGACGGCGTACTGGCCGAAGCGGGTCGCGAGCACGCGGTCGAACCCGGTCGGCGCACCACCACGCTGGATGTGGCCGAGCGTCGTGTTGCGGGTCTCAATGCCCGTGAGCTTCTCGAGCTCAGCGGTCACGTAGTCGCCGACACCGCCGAGCAGCGGACGCCCGGAAACCTCGGTGCCCTGTGAGAGCACATCGTCCATACCCTCGGGGATGAAGCCCTCGGCGACGACGACCAGCGGCGAGCGGCCACGCTGGTGCACCTCCTTGACCCATTCGGCGACCTGCGTCATCGCGACCTTCTGCTCGGGGATGAGCACGGCGTGCGCGCCGGCCGCCATGCCAGAGTGCAGGGCGATCCAGCCGACGTGGCGACCCATGACCTCGGCCACCATCACGCGGTGGTGCGACTCGCCGGTCGTGCGGAGACGATCCATGGCGTCGGTCGCGATCTGCACGGCCGTGTCGAACCCGAACGTGTAGTCGGTTGCCTGGAGGTCGTTGTCGATGGTCTTCGGCACGCCGATGACCGGGATGCCCGCGTCAGCCAGGCGCTTCGCGCCGGCGAGCGTGCCCTCGCCGCCGATCGCGATGAGAGCATCCACCGAATGGCGCTCCATCATGACGGAGATGTTGTCCGGTCCACCGTTGGGGCCGTCGAACGGGTTCGTGCGCGAGGTGCCGAGGATCGTGCCGCCCTGCTTCGCGAGGCCGCGCACCTTCGTGCGGGGGAGGTCCATGACATCGCCCTCAATGACGCCCCGCCAGCCGTCGCGGAAGCCCACGAACTCGTTGTCGTAGGTCTTGATGCCGTGGAGCACGCTGCCGCGAATGACAGCGTTGAGTCCGGGGCAGTCGCCGCCGCTGGTCAGCAGTCCGATCTTCATGCGTTCGTTCTCCTCTGGGTGTGGCAATACACGCAAACAGCCATCACGGTCGAGTAGCCCACCCACTGCGGAACGAATTCAGTGCAGAAGCGGATTCCTGCGTTGGAAGACGGCTCGACTGCGACAGTACCGGGTCCGGGTGTCTCGCGCGATTTCTGCCGATTTCCCAGCCCCGCCGCGAGCTACGCCGAGGCCTTGCCGACCATGCGCAGCGCGAGGAAGATCGCGCCAACCATGAGCACGGCGCCGACCGCCGACGTGACGGTGCTACCAGCATCAAAGGCGTGGAACGCCGAGTCGAGGAGCGTCTGCGCCTGCGCCGTCATGCCGCCCGCCTCGAGCTCGTTCGAGACGTTCACGGCGCCAGCGAGGGTCTCGCGTGCCGCGTGCGCCTGCTCAGCTGTCGCGCCCTCCGGCACAACCATGCCGGACCGGTAGCTCGCGGTGAGCACCCCGCCGAGCACGCTTGTCCCGAGCACCGCACCAACCTCGTACGCCGTCTCCGAGACCGCGGATGCGGCACCGGCCTTGGCGGGCGGCACACTCGCGATGATGACGTCGTTCGAGAGCGTCTCGGCGATCGCGATGCCGGCCGCGAGCAGCGTGAACGCCGCCACGAGCATCCAGAGCGGCGCGGAGCCGCCCGTGATGGCGAGCGACAGGTAGGCGAGGAAGGCGAGCCCGAGCCCGAACGCCATCGCGATGTGCACCTTCACGTGGCGCACAACCCGCACGATGAGGAGGCCGGCAACGATCATCATGACCGTTCCTGGCAGCAGCATGAGGCCAGCCTGGAGTGGCGTGAGGCCGAGGATGAGCTGCAGGTGCTGCGACAGGAAGAAGAGCAGTCCGACGAGCGCGACGACGCTCACGAGGTTCACGAGCACCGAGCCGGTGAAGGCGGGCACCGCGAAGAGTCGCATGTCGAGGATCGGGTTCTCCTGCTTCAGGAGTCGCCGCACGAACAGCCAGCCGGAGAGCAGGCCAACCAGGAGCGCGCCGACCGAGATGAAGTCGAGGCCGTCGGTCGCCGTGTGCTTGATGGCGAAGACGATGGGAGCAAGCGCCGCCATCGAGAGCAGGATCGCGGGCACGTCGATGGGGCCGGGGTTCGGGTCGCGCGACTCGGTGACGAGCAGGGGCGCGAAGATCAGGAGCGGCAGCAGGAACGGCACCGCGATGAGGAACACGGAGCCCCAGTGGAAGTGCTCGAGGAGCACGCCGCCGACGATCGGCCCGATGGCCGTGCCCGCTGAGAAGCCGGTCGCCCAGATGGCGATGGCGAGGCGGCGCTGCGCGCGGTCGTGGA
>NZ_JACHWJ010000007.1 GCF_014191305.1 Pseudoclavibacter helvolus
CATACTTCGAGTGCGGCACGCGCCTGGAAAGCACTGCCGCGCACCTGTTCGTGCACAAGAACACGGTCCGCCAGAGGGCAGAGCGTATCGACGCGATTCTCGGCGCGGGCTGGCGTACGGCACCGCGGAGTGTAGACATCCACTTCGCACTGCGAGTTTGGCGTTTGCGCGAGGCCGAGGAATCGTCGACAGACATGCTCTAGACAGCTAGTAGCTCGAGTGCCACTTCTTCCTCTACATGTGAAGAGTCACGATCATCCAGCAGCAACGAAGCCAGGGCCGAGACATCCGACACCTGGCTTCGTCACCACGACCACCACAGACCCACACACGGAATCCCTGGCCAACGCCCATCAGACCGCGATCACAACCTCACGGGTCAATCTCTCCTACTCCTACTCCTACTCCTACTCGGCGCGAGCTGACGCGCGACGTCGCAGGATGAGGACAACCGCGCCGCTCCCGAGGAGCGCCACGATGAGCAGGATCAGCGGTGGCTGGCCGCCCGTGCTGGCCAAGCCGTCGCCGCCGGAGCCGGCCCCGCCCTCCTGGCCGCCGCCGGGCGTCAAGCCACTGCCGTCGCCGTCACTTGGCGCTGGCGCGACAGTGTTCCCGGCGCCGTCCGTCGGGTTGGGAGTCGCCGTGGACCCGTCTGTGGGCGTGGGGCCGGGCGTGCCCGGTTGCCCGACGGCCGGTGACTCCGCGGATCCGATGAACGGCGCGTATCCCGCTGCGTGCGCGAACACCCAGCCGCGGATCGTCTGCCCGTCGGCCGCGGCTGGCACGGTGAAGGGGTCCTCGGCCGCGAGCTCGGTGTTCAGCCCCATGCTCCAGCGGTGCGAGACGAGCTCAGCGGTGGGGGTCAAATTCGGCGGGGTGAGCGTCAGGGTCTCACCGACAGTGGCGGAACCCTCAAGTGCCGGGGCTCCGTCGGCGGTGATCTCGCCCGTCACAGCGTCCGGGATCTCGAGCTTGCCGAAGTCGATGTCGACGCCCGGAGTCACGATGGCGTCGGCAGCGACCGGAGCCAGCACGTTGCCGCCGGCCGCGATCCACGGGACGTGCGCGCCCGGCGCGACACGACGAATCTCGACGCTCCCGCTCTCCCCCGCCCAGAATTCCTGCGAGGAGAGAGCTGCGTCGCTTTCGTCGATGCCGCGCACGACACCCCTCGCGTCGTCGAGGTCGGTGAGCGTCTGGCCGTCACGGGTGATCTCGAGAGTCACCGTGCCGCCGAGGACACTGAGTTCCTTGTTGGCGAACTCGCCGCCAGAAGCCGTGCCTCCGGCCACTCGGAATGTCGGCTCGTCGCCGTCGAGCTCTGGGCTGCCGTCGAGGGTCTCGCCGAGCGCGTACTTCGCACTCGAATTGTCCGTGTCGTAGTACAGCGTGTAATTGACATCAGGAAGGAACTCGAGTGTCCATGCGCCGTCATCGCTGCTCTCAGTCTGCTGCTCGAAGACGTAGCCGCCGGTGCTGTCGTCGAGACGGTAGGCGCTCACCGAGACATCGGCGACCGGTGCGTCGCCCTCGGTGACGACCCCGTTGATGGTCGCTTCGTCGGCGTGCGCGGTCGGGGCGGAGAGCACGGCGAGAGCAAGCACCGCCGGCGCGATCATGGGCAGCAGGCGCCGCCGTGCTGCGATGGTTGGGTGTGGGATGGACATCGTCGTCTCCGGGGTCGAAGCGGTCGGTTCGGTGGAGGATCGGTGGCTGCGCATCAGGCCACCCGGGTGCGGCCGTATGGCGTGACGGTGACTGGGCCGATGAGACCGTAGTCCTGCCGCTTGACGCCTCCGTAGACCTCGGGCCGGAACACGCGGAGGCTGTTTGATGAGTGTCGACGCGACCTCGACGCGGATGGTGTTGCGTCCCGCTCTGACGTGGTCGCTGATGTCGAGGTCCGTGTCGGTGAGGTCACGGTGGGCCACGAGGCTGCTGTTCACCCACACCTGGAAGGTGTCCACGACCTTGCCGAGTGAAAGCACCACGCCCGCGCTGTCCGGCTGCCAGGTCTTGTCGAGCGTGAAGGTGCTCGAGTAGGTGCCGATCCCGGAGACATCCTCGATGCCTCCGATGGACGACCAAGGGAGGAGCCCGCTGAGGTTCATACGATGCTCGACGTGCGCGGTCTGCTGACCGTCAACACCTGGCTGCCAGCTGTCGACGACAAGCTGCCAGTCGGAGAGCTCGCTCGCGCCGGGCGCCTGTGCGATGCGGACGCGCTTGGTGATGCCCGTGCTGAGCGTCACGTCATGCACACCCGGGGAGTCGCTCTGCACGATCAGCTCACCGGAGGGCGTGAGCCGCGCGTCTCGAACGCTCGTGGAGACGATGGTCGCGCTGGGCACGGGGAGGCCGCTCCATCCTGGCGCAGCGACCGGCGTGACTTCGCCCGTCCACGCGTCGAGCTGGTAGGGGATGCGCCCGCCATCGCTGACGGTCATGCGCACCTCCTGCTCGAGGTACGCCAGCCGGTCCTTCCCGAAGTTGTGCTTCGCGTTGACGAAGTAGAAGTACTCGACCCCGTCCGCGACTCGGTGCACGTGCTTGAGGTGCGAGGAGTCGTGGGAGACGGTGGGGCGGATTCCGAGTGCAGAGAGCGCGACGGGGATGTCGTCGTTGCCTGCTGCGTCTCGGACGTTGCCGAGCGAGCGAATCTCGGCGACGAGTGCCGCCACCTCGGCGTTCACCGCCTGGTCGCGGTAGCCGGTCGACTCTGGAGCACTCCAGTCGCCGAAGAACACGACGGGGAGTCCCTGTCTCGCGAGTTCCAGGAGTCGCTTCGCGCCGCGCACGGACATCGTCGCCTCTTGTCCGCGGAACCGGTCGATGTCGATGACGAGTGCCTTGTAGGCCCCGATGCCGGTCTGGCCCCAGCCCTTCTGCCGGAAGAAGCCGACGTCGTACCTGGGACGGCCCTGACGCAGCACCCACTGCGTGCGCGACAGGTAGTCTGCCGCCGACTTGAGGTGCCCCCCAGACGGGCATGCGCGGCCCCCAGGCCTCGGAGTATCCGACGGCGTTGTTGAAGCACGGGGTGAACGCGGCGAAACCCGGCCACTGCGAGCCCGGCGCCTTCGCGTAAGCGAACCCGTGCAGCACGGTCTGGTTCACGCCCCCGGCGAAGGTCTCACCCAGCGTGTTCAGCACTTCGTTCCAGGTAGAGCTGTACGACTTGCCGAGGTAGGCCGCGGCTTCACAGGACATGATGGTGCGCCCGGCGATGTCCCGGCCGCTGGCGAGCACGCGGTAGTCGTCGAGGTTCTTCGCGCCGAGCGACTCGGTCTCGATGATGTCGACGATCCCGGCCTGCTCGAGGGAGTCCTGCTCGAGACCGTACGCCTGCACGCGGTACTCGAGGCCGAAGCTGTGCGACCAGTCGCGCAGCGGCACGAGGTGATGGTCCGTGTAGAGCTGGCTCAGGACGAGGTTGAAGTCGTCGCGGACTCTGTGGCTCTTGATGTCGTCGAACTCGAAGGTGTAGCGCTCGTTGATCTCGAGGAGGACGGGGAGGAACGGCATGAGGTCGTAGCCGATGCGCGAGCTGAACTCGGTCTGCATCGCGCGCGTCCAGATGGTGGCGTGGGTCTCGATCTCGAGCGAGTCCTCGAAGAAGGTCCCGCCGGTCCTGCTGAGCAGGTCGCGCACCCTCGAGTTGAGGATGTTCTTCTCCCAGTAGGCGATGAGCGCATCCGCCCCTGCCCGACTGAAGTGGTCGACGACGTAGGACTCCGGGCTCGTATGCGGGCCGCCTTCGGCGACCTGCCCCATGCCGCGTTGCCAGTAAGCGAGCAGTATCCACTCGCCGCCGTCGTCTGGCGCAGTCCAGTCGATCTTCGTTCCTGAGACCGTCGACGTGAGGTCGACCAATGACGAGCGGCGGAGGACGAGGACGTTCTTCTCACCTCGCGAAGCGATCTGCACTGCGTGCACCGCGAGCAGTTGCTTCCCGGAGACACCGCCCTTCGGTTCCACGACGGGCTCAGGAAGCTCGCCGGAGATCCGCTGGCCCGCCGTGAGCTCGACCTGGCCATGCACGAGCTCGACGAGGGCTGCCGGATCCTGCGGAGTGATGGTGGGGATCGCGGCAGGCCAGGATGGTCCGAGCGTCACGTCGATCTCGACGCCGTGCTCGGCGCCAGCCTCGAGGGCGGCTTCGAGCGCTGCGATCCACTGGGGGCTGCCCCATCCGAGGTTCTCGACGTCGAGGACCTCACCCGGCACGCTGTGGTGCACGTTCGCGACTTCCAGACCGCCGAACCCGTTCTCGGCAACCTGCTGCACCTCTCGGCGGATCTCATCGATGTCTACCTCGCCGTTTGGCCACCACCACCGGAAACGAGGGGCCGTGGCCTTCGTCGGCAGGCTGAAGCCCTCGAGCGTGGCGGGTTGCGGGAGCGGCTGCACGGGGGTGCTTGCCAGGGCTCGCGGTGGCGCGGCTGCCGCGAGCATGGCCGCAGACGCGCCCGCGGCCGCCAGACCGAGGAGCGTGCGGCGGGACATTCACGGGGAGCGTTCGGATGGGGGACCGAATGGCATACCTATCTCCTTTGATAGCTCTGCGCTTGAATCGATTCAAGCACTGCATGAACATTACGGGGACATAGCGAAATTGTCGACCCCCGCGAGCCCTGCTGGCTCTGACGTGCGCGTGGATGGCGGCCGAGCTGGCTGGGCCGATGCGTGGCGTCGCAAGCGCGGGGCCCAGCCCCAGAAGGCGCCTACGCGTGGTTGAGTCGGCGGCGACGCCGCGGCACGCGGTTCACTTCATCGCCTCAGCCGTCGAGGCCGAGTACCGCCAACGTCTCTCGGGCCACAAGCCCCGGCTCACTGGCGGTGACGACGTGGCCCGACTGCTCGGCCTGCACATGTACGGCCACCGGATGCGCGGCGACCGTCTCGAGGTGCGCCGCGATCAGCGGTGCGCGCGTTCGGTCGCCGGGGGCCGCCTTCATGCCCGAGATCACGCGGATCGGAAGGTCGCCGAGCCTCGGTGGGCGCGACCGCAGACCTGCGAGCTCGCTCCCCACGAGGCGCTGCTCGGCGGACGCCGCCCGCGCCGCACCCGGGTTCGTGGATGCATCCAGAGCCTGCGCCGCCGCGACCGGGTCCATCCCCTCGACGAGGCTACGCAGCTGCACGCGCAGCAGGCCGAGTCGGGCGGCCGGCTCCAGAACAGCCGCCGAGAACGCGAACACTCGCCGCGTCGACGGCCGGAAGTATAGCGACGCGTGCTCGTCACTCTGGTCGACGAGCACAACCCCGTCCATCGCAGCGCCGGCCGCCAGGCGACGTGCCGCCAAGCACCGCACGATGGGCCCACCCCAGCTGTGCCCGCCGAGCACCAGCCGTGACGGCTCCTGCGCGTTGACGACCGCGTCGAGGTCGTCGGCGAGATGCTCCAGTGTGCGAGACGCGGGATCCGGTGTGCTCTCCCCGTACCCGGCGCGCTCGTAGGCGACGACCCGCACGCGCTCCGCGAGCATCCGGTGCACGAGCCCCCAGTACAGGCCGCTCGCACCCAGGCCCGCCTCGAGCACGACCACGGCGCCCGAGTCGCGCGGCCCGCTCGCGAACGTGCGCAGGCGACGACCGTCCGGGGTGGTCACGAAGGCGGCGGAGTCGATCATCCCGGCATGCTCGCACGCGGCGACAGGCACCCGCCAGGCAACGGTTGCGGCCTCCGGTGCGAGGATGGCCCCAATGGATATCGAATTCTCGGCCATCGACGGCGGCACCGTCGAACTGCACGACGCGCGCCGCAAGCTCCGCCGCCGCGTGGAGCTCGAGCCGTTCGAGATCGGCGTCTACGCGGTCACCCAGTCGCAGCTCGGCGAGCTCCTCGGCGAGGCGACGGACGACGGGACAAGCCATCCCGACCGGCCGGCGACCGACGTCAGCTGGCTCCGCGCCATCCGATTCTGCAACGCCGCCTCCGAATGGGAGGGTCTCGACCACGCCTACTCGTACGACGGCGAGCAGGTGACGTGGCACGTCGACTCGGATGGCATCCGCCTCCCCACCGAGTCCGAGTGGGAGTTCGCGTGCCGGGCCGGATCGACGGCCGCGCAGTACGGCCCGCTGGCCGACGTCGCCTGGACAAGCCTCGACGGCGTGACCAGCCCGCAGCCGGTCGGCGGCAAGCACCCCAACCTCAACGGGCTCTTCGACACCCTCGGCAACACGTGGGAGTGGTGCTGGGACCTGCTCGACCCGGCCCGCTACGACGACTACCGCGTGTTCCGGGGCGGCGGCTACGCCGACGACACGTGGAGCGTGCGCGCATCCGTCCGCCGCGGCGGGGCGCCCCGCATGCACCACGAGGACGTCGGGTTCCGCGTCGCTCGCGGTGGCTTCGACGCCGAGGATGCGGCCCAGGGCTGGTCCGCGGCCGCCGACCGCGAGCGCGCGACGATCGAGGGGCCCACCCCGTTCGGGTGGACCCCTCTGCGCTGAGCACTCAGCATCGACAGCCGAGCAATGTGGTCAGCTCGTCCGCTGGCTCAGACGGCGAACGCGATGACGCCCGTGATGATGAGCGTGAGCAGCGTCGTCCACAGCACGATCGCGGCCGCCTGCCAGACGAGCACGCGCCCCTTCGAGATGCCGCTTCCCGCGAGCGCGGCTGCGGTGAAGTGGGTCGGGAGGAGCAGCGGGCCGAGCAGGCTCACGCCGGCGACGCCGTAGCGGTTGAAGGCGCGCTGGAACTTCTCGCGGTTCGCGGTCTTGGGCTTCGCATCCGCCGGCGACTTCGCGAAGCGGGCTCGGATGCCTGCGCCGAGGTAGACGACAGCCGCCACGGCGACGAAGTTGCCGATCGCGCCGGCGATAGCCGCGATGATCGGGTTGATGCCGCCGATGATGCCGATGGACGCGGCTCCCTCACCTTCGATGAAGGGCACGGCGCCAGCGAGGGCGACGATGAGCGGCTGCAGCCATTCGGGCAGACCGGCCATGAGGTTCTGGAAGCCGAGGATGAGCTCTGCGATGGGGTTCATGGTGTGCCTTTCGGGGCGGTCAAGTTGGCAAGTCGGACAGCGTTCGGGCGTGCTGCTGTGATGACTCCATTCCACCCGCGATGCACGCCGGGCGGCAGTGCCGTGGCGTCACCAGTACTCGTGAGGATCCGCGTGCGGGTTCGTGACAAATGTCAGGGGTGCCCGACCGCCGTCTGGCCTACCGTGGAGGGATGAGCACTCCACGCATCGGCGAGATCGCGCTGGCCCGCGGGGTCACCGCCACCTGGTGGTACACGGCGGTCGGCGTGCTCGTCTTCGCGGGCGTCGCGGTGATGTTCTGGGTGCTCTGGGCGCGGGTGTCCCCCGACCTCGAGACGCCGTGGCGCCTCCCGCTCACAGCGGCTGGCGGCATCGCGTGGCTCGCAGGGGGCCTCCTCCTGCTCCTCGACTACCGGCCGAGTGTGTATGCGGTCCGCGACGGGGAAGTGCATCGCCCGTCGCGCCTGCACCTCTTCGGGCTCGGGCTCGCCGCACTCAGCGCGGCTTTGCTGGGGATCGGCACGTCGTCGTTCCTTGCGGCGGTCGCCGTGATTGGGTTCGTGCTCGCCGTGCGCCCGTGGACTCCAGGGGTGCGGTGGCGGGTTGTTGTCGGCGCCACGATCGCGATCGGCATCGTGATGTTCCTCGAGGCCCGCGCATTCGGCGAGCAGGGCTTCCCGGTCAACGCCTTCGCAGCGCACGGCTTCTTCGTGCTCATGACACCCACCATGACGGCCTTCTCGCTCTGGTGGTGGGAGATCGTGCTCGAGCTCGACCGGGCCCGCGCCGCCGAGAGCCAGCTCGCGGCAACCCGCGAGCGCCTTCGCCTCGCCAACGACGTGCACGACCTGCAGGGCCACCACCTGCAGGTCATCGCATTGCAGCTCGAGCTCGCCGAGCGCCTCCTCACCAAGGACCCCGAGGCAGCAGCGGCCCAGATCAAGTCAGCCCTCGGTGCCGTCGACGAGGCACGCGCTGGCACGCGGGCCCTCGCGACGAGCTTCCGCGGGGTTCCCCTGCCCGACGAACTCGAGAACGCGGCCGACCTGCTGCGCGCCGCTGGCCACGACGTGCGGATGCACGTGGGAGCCGGTGCCGCATCCGCCCCAGCCGCAGTGCTCGGCCCGATCGTGCGCGAGAGCGTCACCAACGTGCTCAAGCACGGTGACGGAGCCCGCGCTCGGATCGAACTCACCAACGACGGTGACGCGTGGGTCTACCGCATGGTGAACGACGCCGCCGACACCCGTGTGCGCACCGGAACTGACGCCACCATCGCCTGGGGCAGCGGCCTCACCGGCATGGGTGAGCGCCTCGAAGCGAACGGCGGTGAGGTCGAGGCCTGGAATGACGGCACCAGCTTCACCGTGCAGGTCCGCCTGCCCATCTCGGCTGGCAACGCCGCCGCACCCTTGGGGGAACACGCATGATCCGAGTACTGCTCGCCGACGACGAAGACATGATCCGCACGGCCCTCGCCTCATTGCTACGGCTCGAGGACGACCTCGAGGTGATCGCCGAATGCAGCAACGGCAGCGCCGCGGTTGAAGCGGCGCTGCGGCTGAAACCCGACATCTGCCTGCTCGACCTCGAGATGCCGGGCCTCGACGGGGTCGAAGTCGCCGAGCGCCTGCAGGGCGTGCCAGAGGTGCGGTGCATCGTCGTCACGAGGCACGCGAGGCCCGGGGTGCTGCGGCGCGCGCTGTCTGCGGGTGTCGAGGGGTTCATCCCCAAGTCTCGTCGCGCGGAAGAAGTTGCCGACATCATCCGACGGGTCGCAGCTGGCCGACGCTACGTCGACCCCGAAATCGCAGCGGATGCGCTCGCCGACGAACGCAGCCCCCTCACCGACAGAGAACTCGACGTGCTGCGAGCCGGGCAGCGCGGCGAGACGATCGCGCAGATCGCCCGCACCCTGCACCTCTCCCCCGGCACCGTGCGCAACCACGTGTCGTCCGTCCTCGGCAAGCTCTCCGTCGCGACGAGGCAGCAGGCGACGGTCGTCGCCCGCGAGCGCGGCTGGATCTAGCGCGCCGCGCCGCATCCACCCCGCCGCGGTTCGCTCGCAGCCCCGCGTCCCAGTTCGCTCCCTGCAGACTCGGGATGGCTTACGCGCACGGAGATGGGTTGCAAGCCTTCCCGAAGCGTGGAACCCATCCCCAAACGGGCGAGGCGCGAGCGGAGGTGGCACGCGAGTGACTGGCGCCGGCCGGAGGCGCCCGTCACGACGCGGACAGCCCGTCACGACGCGGTCAGCCGGTCGAGGACGTGGCGCAGCAGCGGCCACTCGGCCGTGCCGCGGAGGTAGGCGGCGGATGCGCGGAGCATGGGCGGGTCTTGCATCCGCACGATCCGCACGTTGTCGCACTTCTCTCGTGTGAGTGGCAGCATCCCGACGCCGAAGTCTGCGGCGATGAGGTCCTCGACGAGGGCCAGGTCGTCGGACTGGTGGGTGACGTTCGGCTCGTAGTCGGCGAGCGAGGCGAGCACCCCGATGGCGATCTCGTCGGCGTTGTTCCTCGAGTTGCCGATCCACTCCTGTTCCCGCAGGGCCAGCATCAACTCGACGTTCGGCAACACCTCCGCGCCCCCGCCTGGCAGGGTCGCCGCGACCCGGTCGGGTACGCCGACCCCCCACTCCCCTTGCCACAGCCGCACGCTCTCGTAGCCGGGCGGGATGCTCAGTGGCGCGAGCGTGTAGTCGTAGACGAGCGCGAGGTCGATGCGCCCGGCGTCAACGAGGGCAAGCGCCTCGTCTGGCTCCTGCTCCTCGAGCACAAGCCGCACGCCGGGGTGCGATGCGGCGAGCTCGCGCATGATCGGGAACAGAGCACGTGCGGCGGTCGCGAAGCCCGCGACGCGGAGCGTTCCCTGCGGCTCGGCGTCTGGGTCGAAGTCGCGCCTGGCCTCGTCGAGGCTCGCGAGGATCCCGGATGCTCGAGACGCGAGTCGTGCACCCGCGGCGGTCAGCCGCACCCCGCGTCCGACCCGCTCCAGGAGGCTCGCGCCGAGCTCCTGCTGGAGGAGGGCGAGCTGCTGGGAGACCACAGAGGTGGTTGTCAGGTGCTGGTCCGCAACGGCCCGCATCGAGCCGAGGCGGTCGAGGTCGACGAGGTACTCGAGCCGCCGAGTCTCCATGTGCGCTCCCGTCGAGTTCTGGTGTGGTGAGGCATCCATTGTCCGTGAAACGCGAACGATGTGTTCGCCTTTCTCGCGTGGACACGGATGCACGCTCGCGCCATCCTGAATCCATGACCACGTCCAAGCTCGCGCCAGCCCCTCAGGGTTCGGCCCGCTCCGGCACGCTCATGACGATCTCCGCCATGCTGTTCGTGCAGCTCGGGTTGGCGCTCAGCACCGGCCTCTTCGAGCAGCTGGGACCGCTCGGCACCGGCTGGATCCGCCTCGTCTTCGCTGCCGCGCTTGTCCTCGTGATCGTTCGGCCCCGCCGCTCCTGGTTCACGCGCAGCAGCTTCCTCGCCTGCGTTGTGCTCGGCGCTGCGACTTCGGGCATGACCCTGCTGTTCACGCTCGCGATCGACCGCATCCCGCTCGGGACTGCCGCCGCGCTCGAATTCCTCGGCCCGCTCGCCGTCGCCGTGCTGCGCAGCCGAGGCAAAGCGCTGCTGTGGCCGCTGCTTGCCGCGGTCGGAGTTGTGCTGCTCACCGAGCCGTGGACCGGAAACATCGACCCAGTCGGCGTGCTCTTTGCGCTCGCCGCGGCGGCCTGCTGGGCCGTGTATATCCTCTGCACGCAGCGTGTGGGCGACGAGCTCAGCGGGGTGCGCGGCCTGGCCGTTTCCATCCCGGTCGCGGCCGTCATCGCGAGCATCATCGCGGCCCCTGCGACGATTCCGCTCCTGACCTGGGAGGCGGCACTCGCGGGCTTGGGCCTCGCGGTGCTGTTGCCGACGGTGCCGTTCATGCTCGAGATCCAGGCGCTGCGCCGCATCACGGCAGCCGCCTACGGCACGCTCACGAGCCTCGAACCCGCAGTCGCCCTCGTCATCGGGCTCCTGCTGCTGCACCAGGTGCCCGGCCTGCTCCCAGTCGTGGGCCTCGTGCTCGTCATCGTCGCGGGCATCGGCGTGGAGCGCTCGGCTGGACGCACGGCATCGCCCTCAACTCTTGCTCCCGTGGAGCCAGGCACTGCGTCGCCGGCAGACCCGGCCTCGGCCTCAGGTGCCGACGAGGCGCCCCTTCAGCGCGACGAGCTCCGCACCGGTGAGCCCACCTGACTGCAGGTAGGCAGCCGACCCGCCCTGCGCATCCACCCATTCAAACGCTCGCTCGATGGCCGAAGCCGGGGTGGCCGCGACGAGGTCCTTGATCTGGTCGGTGAGTGGCAGGCCGTACTGCGCGACCATGCCGTACATGCGCTCGGCCCACTCTCCCGAGAGGTTCGCACCTGACGACGCGTAGTCAGCGACGATCGCCGCGCGTTCGACCCCGACCGCGTCGAGGATCAACGCTGAGCTCACGCCTGTGCGGTCCTTACCTGCCGTGCAGTGCACAAGTACTGCCGTCGGCGGGTTCTCGGTTGCGTTCGCGACGAGGCGGGCGAGCTCGGCAAACGACGTGGCACCGTGCTCGAGCATGCCGACGTAGAGCTCTCCGAGCGAGGGAATCTGCGCGAGCACCGCGTCGACCGCCTTGGCTCGTGCCTCGGGGTCGCCGCCCTGCGCCGTCGACTGCAGGCCCTGCTGAACCAGCCCGGTCACGGCCCCCTCGAGCAACGGCAGTTCAACGACGTGGAAGGTTCGACTCACGGGCAGGCGGTCTGGCGCCATCTGGCGCTCGGCGGGGGTACGGAAGTCGACGATCGTGCCGATGTCACTCGCCGCGAGCTCCTCGAGCCCCTTCGGCGTGAGGGAGCTCAGCGCATCCGACCTGTAGAAGATGCCGGAGGTGGTCGTGCCGCCGCCAGCAAGCGGCATGCCGCCCGTGTCGCGGAAGTTGAAGGTGCCCTCGAGTGATGTCGCCGTCGTCATGCGATCAGCCTAGGCGGGGGCACCGACATTCACGCGAGTCGGCGTGGGCGTGCGGCGCACCACGATCGAGAGCACGGCAGCCACGACACAGAGGGCGGCACCGCCCCACCAGGCGTACGTGTAGGTGCCGAGGGTGTCTCGGCTGAGGCCGGCCCCGAGCGCCGCCGCGGCGGCGCCGAGCTGGTGAGCCGCGAAGACCCAGCCGAACACGATCGTGCCCTGCTCACCGAAGATTTCACGGCAGAGCGCTGAAGTGGGTGGCACAGTCGCGACCCAGTCGAGTCCGTAGACGACGATGAAGATGATCATGCTCGGATGCACGGTGTCGGCGAGCAGCCACGGCAGCACGAGCAGTCCCACGCCGCGGAACCCGTAGTAGGCGACCAGCAGGAAGCGCGGGTCGATCTTGTCGGTCAGCCAGCCGGATGCGACGGTGCCGAGGATGTCGAAGACGCCGACGACCGCGAGCAGACCGGCCGCGACGGTCGTTGCCATCCCGTGGTCATGGGCCGAGGGGATGAAATGCACGCCGATGAGGCCGTTGGTCGTCGCGCCGCAGATGGCGAATGCAATCGCGAGCGCCCAGAAGGAGCGGTGCTTCGACGCGAACACCAGGCCGTCGATCGCGCGCCTCGCGGCGGAGAGCGCTGACCCCTTCGCGGGCCGCGGCGGCGCCACGTACGTCGCGGGATCAGCACCGAACGGCAGTACGCCGCGGTCACTCGGGTAGTCGCGCATGACGGCCCACACGATGGGGACGGCGACAAGCGCGGCGGCCGCGACGAGCAGCGAAGCCCAGCGCCAGCCGGCGGTCTCCGCGAGCGCCGCGACGGGCGGGAGGAAGATGAGTTGACCGGTGGCCGAGCCCGCCGTGAGCATCCCCATCACGAGGCCCCGGCGCTTCACGAACCACCGGTTCGCGATGGTGGCGGCGAACACAAGCGCCATCGAGCCTGTGCCGATGCCAATCAGCAGGCCCCAGAAGATCAGCAGCTGCCACGACGCGGTCATGAGCACGCTACCGGCGGCGCCGAGCGCAACAAGGGTGAGCGCGACGGCGACAACCTGGCGTACACCGAAGCGATCCATGAGCGCGGCCGCGAACGGCGCGATGAGGCCGTAGAGCACGAGGTTGATGCTCACGGCGAGCGACATGGCGCTCGTCGACCAGCCGAACTCCTCGCCGAGCGGAACCATAAGCGCCCCTGGTGCGGCTCGGAATCCGGCTGCCGCCAGCAGGGCCACAAACGCGACGGCTGCAACCCACCAGGCCGGATGCACGCGGAATCCGCGTTCAGATGGCACCGCTCACAGCTCGTTCGACTCAGACATGCGCTGAGCCTAGCGAGCGTGGGCCGCCGCCTCACGTGCCGCTTTCAACAACTGGTCTGCCCTCGCCCCTCTGGCCCGGCGCATCCACACGGTGAATGCTGGTTCGTTGGGCGAGGAACATGCATCTGGCGAGTGGAAACGGCGGCGAGGTGGCCGCTCCGAGCGCTCAGCTGATCTTGCGCTTGTAGATAACAGTCGCAGCGACGTACGCGGCGAGGAGGATGCCGACACACCACGCGAGCGCCACCCACAGGTCGCCGCTTACCTGCTTACCCTCGAGGAGTTGGCGGATGCTGTTCACGATGGACGTCACGGGCTGGTTCTCCGCAAACCAGCGCACGGGGCCCGGCATGGTCTCGGTCGGCACAAACGCCGAGCTGACGAACGGCAGGAAGATGAGCGGGTAGGAGAAGGCGCTTGCACCCTCAACGGTCTTCGCGGAGAGGCCCGCGAGCACCGCGATCCAGGTGAGGGCGAGCGTGAAGAGCACGAGGATGCCCGCAACAGCGAGCCACTCGAGCACCCCCGCACCGGAGCGGAAGCCCATGATGAGCGCCACCCCGACGACAACCGCAACGGAGACGAGGTTCGCGACGAGCGACGTGGGGACGTGCGCCCACAGTGCCGATGATCGCGCGATGGGCATCGACTGGAACCGCTCGAAGATGCCACCCTTCAGGTCGAGGAAGAGCCGGTACGCCGTGTACGCGACGCCCGAAGCGACCGTGATGAGCAGGATGCCCGGCAGGAGGTAGTCGACGTACGCACCGGCGCCGATGTCGATGGCCCCGCCGAACACGTAGACGAACATGAGCATGAAGGCGATGGGCATGACAGCCGTCGTCACGATCGTGTCTGGGCTGCGCAGCACGTGGCGCAGCGAGCGGCCAGTGAGCACGGCGGTATCGCCGAAGAAGTGCGTGGTCATGACGCCACCTTCCGTACCTTGCTGGGATCACCGACGACGGCGAGGAAGATCTCCTCGAGCGTGGGCTGCTTCTCGACGTACTCGACCTTCGCGGGCGGCAGCAGGCGCTTGAGCTCGGCGAGCGTGCCGTTGGCGATGATGCGGCCCTCGTGGAGGATCGCGATGCGGTCGGCGAGCTGCTCCGCCTCGTCGAGGTACTGAGTGGTGAGGAGCACGGTTGTACCCGCGGCGGCGAGCTCCCGCACGGCCGCCCAGACCTCGAGCCGAGCCTGCGGGTCGAGGCCGGTCGTGGGCTCGTCGAGGAACACGACGGACGGGTCGCCGATGAGGCTCATCGCGATGTCGAGCCGACGTCGCATCCCGCCCGAGTAGGTGCCGGCCCTTCGCCCGCCGGCATCAGCGACCGAGAACCGCTCGAGCAGCTCGTCGGCCACCCGATTGGGCTGCGGGACGTGCCGCAGCCGCGCGACGAGGGCCAGGTTCTCGCGCCCCGTGAGCACCTCATCCACAGCTGCGAACTGGCCAGTGAGGCTGATCGCACCCCGCACTTCGGCGCCCTGAACTGTGACGTCGAAGCCGTTGACGGAGGCAGCACCGCCGTCGGCACGCAGAAGCGTCGAGAGGATGCGCACGAGAGTGGTCTTGCCGGCCCCGTTCGATCCGAGCAGCGCGAAGATGCTGCCCCTCTCGACGGCGAAGTCGACGCCGGTGAGCACGACGAGGTCGCCGCACGACTTGGTGATGCCATCCACGACGATGGCGGGACGTGCACTCATGACTACTGCCCTCGCTCCGCTTCCTCGACGGCCTTCACCAGACGAGCGCGTTCCTTGTCGATCCACTGCTTCCCCGAGTACGACTGGCCGAAGGTCTCGGCGAAGTCGACCGGGTCGGAACCCACGATGTCGTGCACGGGCGTGCCATCCGCGGCCGCGCGCTCCCACAGGTCGGCGAGGTCGACGTTCATGCGAACCATCGACTCCCCGTCGGTGATGCCGCTGTAGTACATGAGGTAGCGCTGGATGGCCTGCGCCACCTTCGCGTACGGAGCAGGCAGGGACTCCAGCCGGGCCTGCGACTCCTTGTACTGCTTCTTCTCTTCGAGCGAGCCCGTACGGGCTTCGATCCACTTGGCGGCCATGTCAGTTGCCTCTTCCTTCGTCTGTGCTGGTTTCAGCGGATGAACTGGTGTTGTTGTTGTCGCGGAGCTGCTCGAGGCGTTCCGCGAGGAAGCCCCACGTGCGCCAGAACTCCGCGAGATACTCGCTGCCCTCTGCGTTGATCGTGTAGACCTTGCGAGGCGGACCCTTCTCGGACGGGACCTTCTCGACACCGACGAGTCCCTTCTGCTCGAGGCGCACGAGCAGTGCGTAGACGGTGCCCTCTGCTATGTCGGCGAATCCCTGCTCGCGGAGCCAGGTCGTGATCTCGTACCCGTACGCGGAGCGCTTGGCGAGAATCGCGAGCACGATGCCCTCGAGCGTGCCCTTGAGCATCTCGGTTGCCTGCTTGCCCATGATCACCCTCTCTACTCAGTAACGATGACTACCAGTAGAAAGCAACACTGAGTACCAGTACTTAGCAACAGCGAGAAGCACGCGTCGAGCCAGCACCCAGGAGGACGGCAATACCCAGCTACACCGACATTCACCGATGTATCGTCGGGTGTCGTCAGGTATCGGCACCCCCACGAAAGGAATGCTCATGGTCGCTCAGCACACCCCAGGCGGACTCGGCTTCGGCCTCCGCGAAGCCGTCGACGAGATCCGCGAAACCTTCGCCTCGCGTCCCACACCAGCGCGGGCTGGCCGCGGCGATGTCCGAACGGCCCTGCTCGTCGCCCTCCTCGAAGGCCCCCAGCACGGCTACCAGCTCATCCAGGCGATCGAGGCTCGCACGAGCGGCGCCTGGAAGCCGAGCCCCGGCTCGGTCTACCCCACGCTCCAGCTGCTCTCCGACGAGGGCCTCGTCATCCCCGAGGTCTCCGGCGAGCGCAAGGTCTACGCGCTCACGGAAGAAGGGCGCGCCGTCGCCGCAGACGCCTCGACCGGCGACCTCCCGTGGGAGTCTCCTGCGGCTCGCCGAGCAGAGCGAGCCGCGACGCTACCGAAGGCCGGAGCCCGACTCGCGCAGGCGGTTGTGCAGGTGCAGAGCAGCGCAACCCCAGACCAGGCCGAACGCGCCGCAGCGCTGCTCGACGAGACACGGCGCAAGCTGTACTCGATCCTCGCCGAGGACTGAACGTGACGGATGGCCCTGGCCTGACCGAGGAGCGGGCCGCTAAGGAGAGACCGGCAACGGCGGCAGCGCCCGCGACAACGGCAGCCTCGCTTCGCGCCGCGGCGGCGAGTGTCAGCGGCCGCCCGATCAAGGCCGACTCTGCGAGCACCGCGGATGGTCGTGCCAGGTATCGCAGGATCGTCCGGTTCGCGCAGCGCGCGATGGTGCAGATCTGGTGGTTCGAGATCTTCCTGCCGCGCATCCGCCTCGGGAAGCTCTCGGAGCGAGGTCGCACGGCGCGCATGCAGCGACTCGCTCGCCGCTTCCACGCCCTTGCGGTGGAGCTTGGCGGGCTCATGATCAAGGTCGGGCAGTTCCTGTCGTCGAGACTGGACGTGCTCCCGCCGGAGATCACGGCAGAGCTCGAGGGGCTCCAGGATGAGGTGCCCGCGGTGGCCTTCCCGGCGATTCGCGCGCAGGCCGAAGCCGAACTCGGCATGCCGCTCTGGCAGGCGTACGCCAGCTTCGACGAGACCCCCATCGCGGCAGCCTCGTTCGGGCAGGCACACCGGGCGACACTCACCCCGGCCCTTGCCGAGGAAACGGGCTACAGCCGCGTCGTCGTTAAGGTGCAGCGGCCTGGAATCGAGGACCTCGTCGCGACCGACCTGCGTGCGTTGCGCCGCGTCGGTCAGCTGCTCAAGCGCGTGGAGCTCGTGTCGAAGCGGGCCGACGCCCCCGCCCTCGTCGAGGAGTTCGCCGCGACGAGCCTCGAGGAGATCGACTACATCCACGAGGGTTCGAGCGCCGAGCGCTTCGCGGCAGACTTCGAGACCGACCCCCGCGTGGGAGCCGCGCAGGTCGTGTGGGAGCGCACAGCGTCGCGCATCCTGACCCTCTCAGACGTCACGGCCATCAAGATCACCGATGTGGATGCCCTCCGCGCCGCCGGAATCGACCCCATCGAGGTCGCCAACGAACTCGCGAGGGCGACGTTCCAGCAGCTGTTCGTGGCCGGCTTCTTCCACGCCGACCCGCACCCAGGCAACATCTTCGTCATGCCGCTCGCGACCCCACGGACACCTATCACGTCAGAGGATGGCGGGGACACCTCCACAGAGCCGCCCGCGCCGGTCACGTGGGAGCTGACCTACATCGACTTCGGCATGATGGGCGTCATCTCGGACACGCTGCGAGCGAGCCTGCGGCAGCTCATCTTCGCCATCGTCTCGCGAGACGGACCTGGACTGGTGAGGTCGATGCGGAGCGTCGGCGTGCTCCTCCCGGCCGGCGACACGATCGAGCTCGAGCAGGCGATGACCGAGCTGTTCGGGCGGTTCGGCGGCATGGGCGTGGCCGAGCTGCAACGAGTCGACCCCGCCGAGCTCGGCGACTTCGCCGACCGCTTCCGCGACACGATCCGCGAGATGCCGTTCCAGCTGCCCGAGAACTTCCTCCTCATCATCCGCGCGATCTCCCTCGTTTCCGGAGTGACCTCGGCGCTCGACAAGGACTTCAACATGTGGGAGGCTGTCGATCCGTTCGCGCGCACGCTCACACGCGACGAAGGTGGAAACACCATCCAGGCCGTCACGAAGCAGGCCGTCTCAGCGCTCGCGACCGCCGTGACGCTGCCGGGCCGACTGGATGCACTCACCACGCGGTTGGAGGCCGGTCAGCTCAAGGTGCAGACGCCGAGCGTCGACCGGCACATGCGCTCGCTCGAGCGGATGCTGCGCGGGGTGGTGTCGGCGATCGTCTTCGCGGCGCTCCTCATCGCTGGGGTGCTGGTGCTGCCGCAGCTCGCACCGCTCGGCGTCGTGCTCATGAGCGTCTCGGTCGTGCCGCTGCTGCACGCCGCGGCGGTCGCGTTCGGCCGACGTCGACGCTGAGCGCCAGCCGCCTCGCCTCGCCTCACCTCACCTCACGTCGAGTCGCCGCACCTCGAGTCGCCGCACCTCGTCCACGCACCCCCGTTTCGGGATGGCTTCCTCATCTCCGGATGGGTTGCAAGCCATCCCGAGATGAGAAAGCCATCCCGAGATAGCGCGTTGGGTGTCAGACCGCGAGCTTGCCGCTCTTCGACAGCTCCGGGTCGGTGCACGAAGAGAGGTCGAAGCAGCACGGGCGTCGCTTTCCGTCCTCGAGCTTCGAGAGGCCGACCTCGATGCGACGCTCCCGGGTCTTCACGACCCGCGTGGAGTTGATCCATCGCACCCACTCCCACCTCGCCATCGGCGTGATGTCGCGCCAAGTCTCGGCCGAGTCCGGGGCGTCCGCGAGCGCCTCGGCGAAGTCGGCCGGCACGTCTGGCTCTGGCCACTCGCCGCTCGGCCGCAGCTCCACACTGACCTCGCCACCGTCCGCTACGTCGGAGCCAAGCGCGGCGGCAACATCGAGCCAATGCCCGCGCAGCCCGTCTGGCTCGATGACCGTCTCGAAGGGCCGCGGATCCCCGTCTGCTCCAGCACGAATCGATCCGACGACTGAGACCTGTCCCCGCGAGGGCAGCATCCGACTCGCGTCTTCAGGGAGCCGCACGATCAAGCGTTCGCCGTCATCGCCGACGACCGGTACACCGAGAACACGTGCCTCGAACCGTACTGCGCTGGTGTCTGGTGCCGTGCTCTCCTCGACGGAAACGCCCCGCTTGTCAGCCATGAGCCTCTTTCTCATCCATGGCAGACAGCGTACGCTCGGGCGAAGCGTGAATGCCCGTTCCCCCAGCTACCCCAGAATCGCGCATCCGTAAGTACCCTGATTGCATGACTGACCAGCCCATCATCTTCATCGCCGCCGATGAGCGCCTCCCACAGATCGAAGCGGAATTCCGGGCCAGGTATGACCGCGACTACCGGATCGTGACGGCCGACGATGCGCAGCACGCCTTGGAAACCCTCAAGGAGCTCGTCACCTCAGGCGCCACCTACGCCGCTGTCCTGGACGATCTGCGGGAAGCCACCATCCGTCGCGACATCGACACCTTCACAGGCATACCCATGGGCCCGCGCGACGAGGAGTTCCACACGATCGTTACAGAGCTGCTCTCCGAGTGGGGCTGGTCTGTGGCGCGTCCCGCGGTCAGCATCATCGATGTCGTCGCGGAGCCACACGACCGCGAGGCCGGCGCCATCCGGGACCTGCTCGAGCGCCTTGGCTTCCCGAATCGCATCCTCACCCCAGACAGCATCGAGGGTGCCGCGCTCGTCGCTGCCGCCTCAGCTGACTCCCCGGTCCCCATCGTGTTGCCGCTCGCGCGGGCCTATGACGGCCGACTCTTTCCAGCGGCAACGGCGAGGGGCCTCAACGAGCTCCTGTCGACCCAGTTCGACGCCGTTCCCGAGGGGGAGGTCAATGACGTTCTCGTCATCGGTGCCGGCCCCGCTGGCCTGGCCGCGGCCGTCTACGCTGCCTCCGAGGGGCTCAGCACCGCCGTGCTGGAACGGGATGCGATCGGCGGGCAGGCAGGGTCGAGCTCCATGATCCGCAACTACCTCGGGTTCCCACGCGGAATCTCGGGCATGCGCCTCGCGCAGCGCTCCCGCATCCAGGCTGGTCGATTCGGCGCCAAGTTCTACACGGGCCGGTCCGTGACCGGTCTGGAGCCCTGCACGCTCGACGGCGTGCCCAGCTACCGGGTGCACCTCGGCGACACGGAGCTGCGTGCGCGAACGGTCTGATCGCGACGGGCGTCGCGTATCGCCGCCTCGGGATCGAGTCGGTCGACGAGCACACGGGCGCAGGCGTCTACTACGGCGCTGCGACCTCCATCGCCAGGGAAATGCAGGACAAGAACGTCATCGTCGTCGGCGGTGGCAACTCGGCGGGACAGGCCGCGGTACACCTCGCGAAGTTCGCAAAGCACGTGACCATCCTCATCCGTCGTGCTTCGCTGAGCGAGTCGATGTCCGAGTACCTGATCCGTGAGCTCGAGTCGACCCCGAACGTCTCGGTCGCCGGCAACAGCGAGATCGCGGACGGAGGCGGCGAAGCCGCCCTCGAGTGGGTGACCGTGCGCGACCGAGTCTCGGGCGAGGAGCATCGCTTCGACATCGGCGGGCTCTTCTGCATGCTCGGTGCCCGGCCCGACTGCTCGTGGCTGCCGGAAGGCATCGCCTTGGACAAGGCTGGCTTCGTCCTCACTGGCCGCGACGTCCCCAAGGAGGCATGGACCGCGGGCATGCCTCCCGCCGATCTCGAGACGACTCTCCCTGGCGTCTTCGTCGCCGGCGATGTCCGTTCTGGCTCGATGAAGCGAGTCGCCTCGGCGCGCGGTGAGGGCGCATCCTCGCTCCCCCTCATCCACACCCACCTCGCCGCCCTGCGCGCTCGCGAGTTCGGCGCAGAGTAAGCAATCCACCCATTCCCGCGCCACCGGCGGCGCAGCCACACGAGAAATGCCGCTTCGTTTCGAAACGAAGCGGCATTTCTCGTGTGCATCCAGGTGGATGCGCGGCGCGCGGGGCGTTAAGAACGCCGGCGGATCGCGAGCTCCTTGCGCTGCGCCTCGATCGTCGCGATGAGCGTGCGTGCGTCGTGCGCACCGCTGTGACGCGTCTCACCGATGAAGAACGTGGGCGTGCCTCGCGCTCCGCTGTCGAGTGCGCTCTGCATGTCGTCGCGGATGCGCTGCGGCAGCGCCTCATCGAGCATGTCGGCGTCAAAGCGGTCGAGGTCAAGGCCGATCTCCTCCGCGTAACCGCGTAGGTACTGCACCTCGAGGCGCTCCTGGTTCGCGAAGAGCACGTTGTGCATCTCCCAGAACTTGCCCTGGTTCGCGGCGGCCTCTGACGCGATCGCGGCCTGGAAGGCATGCGGGTGGTAGTCCTCGAGCGGCAGGTGCCGCACGATGTACCGCGCCCCACCGTCGCTGAACTCGTCACGAAGGTCCTTCCACATGCCGGTCGCGCTGGCACAGAACGGGCACTCGAAGTCGAGGTACTCGACGATCGTGACCTGCGCATCCGGATCTCCGACGATGTGGTCATGCTCGGGGTCGACCGGGCGCGAGAGCGTGGTCGGCAGGTCCGCACTCGTCTCGTTCATCTTCACGCGCGCGAAGGTGAACGTGAGCCAGCCGATGACCCAGGAGAGCACCATCGCGATGAAGACGCCGACGATCGCCTGGCCGGCGACCTCGCCCTCGAGGGCGAGCGAGATGATGAGGAGCGACATCGTGAAGCCGATGCCGCTGAGCGCGGCGCCACCGGAGACGCTGCCCATGCCAACACCCTGCGGGAGTGAGCCGAGGCCAGCTCGAACGGCGATCCAGCTGCCGAGCGCGATGCCGCCGAACTTGCCGAGGACAAGTCCCGCTACAACACCCCAGGTGACGGGTGAGGTGAGCGCGTCGCCGAGCATCCCACCGCGCAGGTCCACGCCAGCGTTGGCGAGCGCGAAGATCGGCACGATGAAGAGGGCGACGGGGCTGAGCAGAACCTCGTGGAGGCGCTCGTTGACGGAGATCGACTTGGCGAGGCCGAGCCGAACGTTGCGTGCCGCGTCTGCGCGCGGGGACTGCGTGAAGTCCCGGAACAGGCCCTTGGCTCGAACCACGTCTTCTCGTTCGGGGTCTGAAGCAGGAATGAGGAGGCCGGCTGCCATGCCGGCGAGTGACGGATGCACCCCGGAGGCGAGCGTCGCGGCCCACAGCACCACAATAAGCACGATGTACGGCGTGCTCCGCCACTCGTTCGCACGGGCGAGCAGGAACAGCAGCACGAGGCAGACAACCGCGATACCGAGCGGCATCCACTGCACGGAGTCGGTGTAGACGATGCCGATGATCGACACCGCGAGGAAGTCGTCGACAACAGTGAGCGTCAGCAGGAACACGCGCAGCTGGCTCGACATCTTGGGGCCGACCAGCGCGAGCGCACCGAGCAGGAACGCCGTGTCAGTGCCGATGACGGCGCCCCACGCTTCTGGTGCGTCGCGGCCTGCGATGGCGAGGTAGATGAGTGCTGGCAGCACAACGCCGGCGATTCCGGCCACGATCGGGACAAGCGCCTGGCGGCGGTCGCGCAGCGAGCCGACCGCGAACTCCTGGCGAACCTCGAGGCCGATGAGGAAGAAGAAGATGACCATGAAGCCGTCGTTCACCCAGTGGTGCAGGCTCATGTCGATGCGGAAGTCGCCGATACCGATCGCGGCGTGCGTCTCCCAGAGGTGGACGTACGACTCAGACCAGGGCGAGTTCGCCCACAGCAACGCGAAGACCGCGACGCCCACGAGCAGCAGCGCGCTCCCCGACTCGGTGCGCAGCCTGTCGGCCACGAGTCGTACCCAGTCCTGTTTCTGTTTTCCCATCGGTTCCCCTCAAACTCCGCACTGGCCCGCATCAGACCTACGTGCCGAGGGGAAAGCATACGTCTCGGGGAAGACGAAGGGGACTGCCAGCCAGGTGCTGACAGTCCCCCTCTTGTGCGTGTTCGCGGTGCGCGTCAGGCGACGTTCTTGAACTTGCGGCGAGCGGCCACGTAGGCGGTGGACCAGGCGGCGACCATTGCCGTGTATCCGGTGGTCATCGCGATGATGAAGGCGGGAGTCACCGGTCCCGTCGTGATCCCGATGATGACGATGAGCAGCAGACCGGCAACTGAGGCGCCGACGCCGATCGCGAGGCCGCGGTACGTGGCGCGCTTCTGCTCGCTCTGGGACTGAGTGTTGAGGCCGTTGGTGTTCATTTCGACTCCCCTGTCGCTGCGCTGTCGTTGTGTGTGACCTTGGCCGTTGGCTTCGGTTCATCTGACTACGACGTTACGGATGCACGGGTCTCTGCCGCTTCCGTCTGGAGGGGGAAGTGCGCCGTCGCGCGCTGGAACTCGGTGGCCACGGCAGTAGCCGCGAGGATGAGCTGGCTGAGCCTACTGGCCTGTCGCGTAGCCGGGCGCCATGTCCATGAAGCGCGAGAAGTGCCCCTGGAAGGTCACGGTGATGGTGTCGGTCGGGCCGTTACGGTGCTTCGCGAGGATGAAGTCCGCCTCACCGCCTCGCGGGCTCTCACGGTCGTAGGCGCCTTCACGGTGCAGCAGGATGATCATGTCGGCGTCCTGCTCGAGCGATCCGGACTCACGGAGGTCGCTGGCCGCCGGGCGCTTGTCGGCACGCTGCTCAGGACCACGGTTCAGCTGGGAGAGCGCGATGACGGGCACGTCGAGCTCCTTCGCGAGCAGCTTGAGCGCACGAGAGAACTCGGAGACCTCCTGCTGACGGCTCTCGACGCGCTTGCCGCTTGTCATGAGCTGCAGGTAGTCGATGACGACGAGGTTGAGCCCGACCTTCTGCTTGAGCCTGCGGCACTTGGCCCGGATCTCGACGAGGGTCATGTTCGGGCTGTCGTCGATGTACAGCGGAGCGTCCGAGATGTCACCCTGCGTGCGGGCGATCTGCGTGAGGTCCTCCTGCGTGAGGCCTCCAGCTCGCATGTGCTGCAAGCGCACGCTGGCCTCTGCCGAGATGAGACGCATGGCGATCTCGCTCTTGCCCATTTCGAGGCTGAAGAAGATCGAGGGCTTGCCGTGCGTGATTGATGCGGAGCGTGCGAAGTCGAGGGCAACCGTCGACTTACCGAGACCGGGGCGCGCGGCGACGATGATGAGCTGGCCGCCGTGGAAGCCGTTCGTGATGCGGTCGAGGTCACTGAACCCCGTCGGCACGCCCGTCATGCCGCCAGACTTGTTCTGGGCGGCGTCGATGTCGTTCTGCGCCTCGAGAATCGCCTCGGCGAGGACTACGTAGTCTTCCTTCTCGACGGCGCCCGTGACGCCATAGATCTCTGCCTGCGCCTGGTTGACGAGGTCGACGACCTCACCTTCCGCGAGGTAGCCCATCTGCACGATGCGCGTCCCGGCCTCGACGAGGCGCCGCAGCACGGCGCGCTCGGAGACGATGGCCGCGTAGTAACCGGCGTTGGCTGCGGTCGGAACGATTCCGGCGAGCGTGTGCAGGTACTCGGCGCCGCCGGCGCGCGAGAGCTCGCCCGACTTCGTGAGGTGGTCGGTTACCGTGATGACGTCGGTCGGCTCGCCCGCCGCGTAGAGCGCGTGGACGGCGTCGAAGATGATCTCGTGCTTCGGCACGTAGAAGTCGATGCCGCGAACGCCTTCGACGACGTCGGCGACCGCATCCTTCGAGAGGAGCATTCCTCCGAGCGCGGACTGCTCCGCGAGTAGATCGTGCGGAGGAGTGCGGACCCCGTCGTGCGTTTCGCGTTCACCCTGTGGCGGGGAACCGAGGTGCGCGATCGACACGGATGCTCCTGACTTCGCTCGAATGCCGGTGAGAGATTTCCCAACAGTAGTCCCCACCTCCCCCACCGAGCGAACGCTCCGCGGCGTGCCTGTGGATAACCCTGTGTGAAACTGTGGAGACGCGCCGTGGCACTTGTGGAAACTGTGTGGAAAACGTGGCTACCAATTGGTTGGTATTTACCCGCAAAGCACGTTTGACCTGGTATTTACTCTTCCACAGGTGCTGTGCATAACAGGTGTGAAGCATCCATTGAAGGTTGAGAGTGCAGGGCGGCTCTGTGCATAACATCCAGCACAGACCCCGCGCAAACCGGAGATATCCGGGCGTTTTCCACAGACCGCCGCCGCAACGGTGTGGTCAGCGTGACGTATCAGCCCGCAGCCGTTGCCTGCGCTTGCGCCTCGCAGCCAGGCTGTCGACCAGTACCTGGCCGTATGGGACCGCGACAAGCAGTGCGCGCCCTGAGACGTTCCTCGAGCGCCACCACCACACGAGTACCGACAGCGCGAACAAGACCGTGATGAGCGCTACGACGAGCCTCGTGTACGGCCCCTCGAAGAACGAGTCGGTTGGCTCGGCCAACGTCACCGTCGTGAAGAAGACCGTCGCAAGCACCGCCAGGTCCTCCTGCCCCTTCCGCCACGGCCCCGCGACGGCCGCGAAAGGGAGGATCCACATCACGTACCAGGGGTGGATTGCCGTGGAAGCGGCCACGATGACCGCGGTGCACAGCACCAGGCGAAGCACGGGGTCGATAGGTCGCTTGGTGATGACAACCCACGACGCGACGAGGCCCGCCAGCGAGAAGGCGATCACTTTGAGAATGATCTCGAACACAAACGGGTCAAGCGAGACAAGCTCGGCAAGACCGCGAACCGTACCGACCATGAGCGTGAGCGGCGAGTACCAGTGCTGGATCGCCCCCGGAACCGTGAGCGCTGTCACCCACCCGAAGCCGAGGCCGAGCACAAGACCGAGAGCCCCGACCAGGCCGATGGCGATCGCGCCGTGCAGCGCCCAGCTCTTCACCCTGTCCCACAGAGGAAGCGTGCTCGGGCGGCCGACAAGCGCCACGATGGGCAGGGCGATGAGCGCGATCGGCTTGATGGCGATCGCAAGCGCGATCAAGACGACTGCCAGGATGCGGCGGCCCTTGAGAGCCGCCAGAAGCCCGAACCCCATACCGGCGAGCATGAGCCCGTCGTTGTGCCCTGAGGCGATGAACAGGAGGAGCGTGAGGGGGTTCGCCGCGATCATCCAGGCGACGAAGGCGCGATTGCGGCCGCGGAGGGCGGCGATCTTGAGGAAGGCGACGACCATGAGCACGGCTCCCGCGGTCGCGGCCAGCCGGTTCAGGAAGAGCGCGTACTCGGGGATCTCGGCACCGAGCCAGGAGAAGACGGCGGCGACCGCGATGAAGAGCGGGCCGTAGGGCGATTCGGTGCTCGACCAGAAGGGGTCGACTCCGAGCGAGTACCAGCCTGCAATCTCGTTGACGCCGTGTTGGTACGGGTCGATGCCGGCCGCCATGAGGCGGCCCACCGCGACATACGAGAACATGTCCCGGCTGAAGACTGGCACGCAGATGAGCAGGGGAAGAGCCCAGATCACGGAGGTCCTGATCACACGCCGCAACGAGGCGTCGTCGTCGCGAATGCTGGGTCTGAAGCGCAACCACGCGATGACCAGGAGGAATCCGCCCACGATGAGCAGCATCGTGCAGAGGCGCGTCAGGTCGGGCGAACTCCGGAAGAACGCGATGGGAAACCACTCCCGCAAGCCGAGGCCGTCGCCGATCCAACCGGCACCGAACGAGCCGACAAGGATGCACAGCGAGCCGATCAGGCCGAGGAACGTCGGGCTCACTGTCGCCGGAAAGCGGCGCGGCTCGCGCGCGATCACGGTTCGGTGAGTTTGGTGCGGCATGTTCTGGAATCAATCAGGGGGAAGTTCTGGCCGGATGCTGGACTCCGCTGACCTTATAGCGTTCCGACGCATATACGCCCAGGTGTGGCACTGGCGCGCCTGACGGTGTAGCGAGTGGCTCTTCATTACAACGACAACGGCCCAGGACATCGAGATGTCCTGGGCCGTTGTGGTGTCGCTACCGAACGGCAGCTGCTGGTTATCGCTGGGCGATGACCTGGAGCTTGACGGTTGCAACGAGGTCGTCACGGAGGCGAACAGTCGCCTCGTGGTTACCCGTGTACTTGATCGGGTTCGGGAACTCGACCTTGCGCTTGTCGATCTGGCCGAGGCCAGCAGCTTCGACAGCGGTCGCAACGTCGGCGCCGCGAACGGAACCGAAGAGACGGCCTTCAGCGCCGGACTTCACCTGAAGCTTGACGAGGGCGGACTCGATCTTGTCCTTGAGCGCCTTCGCCTCTTCGAGGGTTGCGAGTTCGCGTGCGGCGCGAGCGGAACGGATCTGCTCGACCTGCTTCTCGCTGCCACGGGACCAGCTGACTGCGTAGCCCTTGGGGACGAGGTAGTTGCGGGCGTAGCCGCTCTTGACCTCGATGACGTCACCGGCTGCACCGAGGCCGGAGACCTCGTGCGTAAGAATTACCTTTGCCATGTCGACTACTCCTTAGCGGCCAGAGCCGGCGTAGGGCAGGAGCGCCATTTCACGTGCGTTCTTGACTGCACGTGCAATGAGGCGCTGCTCCTGGACGGAGACGCCGGTGATGCGACGTGCGCGAATCTTTCCGCGCTCCGAGATGAACTTGCGGAGGGTGTTGACATCCTTGTAGTCGATGACTCCGACCCGGATCTGCTTCGCGGGAGCAGCGGGCTTGCCGCCCTTCCCGCGTACACCCTTGCGGCGGTCGCCGCTTGACTTTCCAGCCATTGGGATCTTCTTTCGTTGAGTGTGCTTGCGAGCACCCTTTAGAAGGGGGGCTCGTCAAAATCGTTCGATGCGCCGGGCGTCGCCCAGCCGGATGCGCCGTTGTCGCGAGGCTGGCCCGCAGGCTGTCCCCACGGCTCGTCCGCGGGCGCGGACTGGCGTCCACCGGCGTTACCGCCGCTGTTGCCGCCACCGAAGGAGCGCTGCTGGCCACCGCCGAAGCCGCCCTGGCCGCCACCCTGCTGTCCGCCGGCGCCGCCGGAGGACGTACGGGTGAGCTGAGCCGTGGCGTAGCGGAGGCTAGGTCCGATCTCTTCGATCTCGAGCTCGATGGAAGTGCGCTTTTCGCCTTCCTTCGTTTCGTAGGAACGCTGCTTCAGGCGACCCTGCGCGATGACTCGCGAGCCCTTGGAGAGGCTCGAGGCGACATGCTCTGCGAATTCACGCCAGACGCTCGCCCGAAGGAAGAGTGCCTCGCCGTCCTTCCACTCGTTCGCCTGACGGTCGAACACGCGGGGTGTGGATGCGATGGTGAAGTTCGCGACTGCGAGCCCGTTCTGCGTGTAGCGGAGTTCGGGGTCAGCCGTGAGGTTGCCCACCACGGTGATGATCGTGTCGCCGGCCATGACTAAGCCTCGGTGGTCGCCGCAGGCTTCGCTGCAGCAGCGGCCTTGGCAGCCTTGCGAGCCTCGTCGCGCTTCGCCTCGGAGGCAACGCGAGCGATGGCCTCTTCTGCGCGGAGCACCTTGGTGCGCATGACAGCTTCGGACAGGTTCAGCTGGCGGTCGAGCTCGTTCGCCGTTGCCGAGGTCGACGTGAAGTCAACGACGGCGTAGATGCCTTCGCTCTTCTTGTTGATCTCGTAGGCGAGGCGACGACGGCCCCAGATGTCGGTCTTCTCGATGGTTCCACCGTCGTTACGAATGACGTTGAGGAACTTATCGAGGCTCGGAGCTACGGTGCGCTCGTCGATCTCTGGATCGAGGATCACCATCAACTCATACTGATGCACGATAAACCCACCTCCTTCGGTCTAGAACGGCTGCAGACGATCTGCAGCAGGAGGGTTATTGCGCGTGTCTGGGCAGTTGATCGCACAGACAACCTCGCCAGCATAGTCGCTTCTGCCTCCTAAATGCCAGCCAATTGGAAGAACTCCCCTTCGCGCAAGCGAATATGCTCGTTCCAGCACAACCGGCGGCCCCCGTGGTCCGCTGAACCGCACCACTACCTAGGGGAATCATGAGCGATCCAACAGGCGGCGCGGGCGAACGCGACCCGAACGCCCCCGTGCCACAGAACCCAGCACCGCAGAACGGCGACCCTGCTGCACCTCAGGCTCCGCAGGCGTCCTTCGGCGACCAGCCCGCCAGCGGCGAGCAGGGCGGCTATGGCGTCGGCAGCAGCTACGGCTCGAACGGCGATAACTACCAGGCTCCGAGCAACTACACGGCGCCAGGTGGCTCGTACGAGGGCCCGGGTTCCGCATCCGGCTACCAGAGCGGCCAGTCCTCTTACTCTGGCTCGGCTGAGCCGAGCGTGCCGAGCGCCTCCTCCTCGAACTCGGGCTACTCGACTCCGGCCTACGGCTCGTCGAGCAACTCCTCTTACTCAGCGCCGAGCGCCGGTTCGTACACGGGAGACACCTCGTACACGGCACCTTCCGCATCCGGCAGCGACTACTCGGCGCCCGCCTACGGCAGCACGCCCGACTACTCGGCAGCTGGCGGATACGGCAACAGCAACGAGCCGGCCTCGTACGGCTCCGCACCTGCACCTGACGCCTACGGCGCACCTGACCAGAACGCGTACGGCTCGGCACCCGCAGACCCGAACGCCTACGGCGCAGCCGCACCAAATGCCTACGGCTCAGCACCTCAGGACCCGAACGCAGCTCCCGGCTACGGTGCCGCGCCTGCCTACGGCGTCGCTGGCGGTGCCGGCGGCGGCCAGCAGCAGTACGGCAACTACGCGCCGCAGGGCCAGGGCGGCATGAACACGCTCGGGCTCATCGCGCTCATCGCCGGCGCATTGAGCATCGCGATCTCCTTCATCCCGTTCTTCGGCTACTTCGGCATCCTGCTCGCGCTGGCAGCCATCGGCCTCGGTATCGCCGGGCTTGTCGTCAAGCGCTTCAATGCGAAGAAGCTCCTGGCCATCATCGGGCTTGTGCTCGGTGGCCTCGGACTCATCGTGGGACCGTTCATCACCACCGCGACGACCGTCGCTGCGGTCGCGAGCCAGATCCCTGAGGTCGACGACTACGAGACCCTCCTCGACGACGAGTACTCGACCCTCGACAACGGCTTCCCAGCTGAAGGCGAGATCGAGGTCGAGCTCACCGTGACGAGCACATCGACGACGCCAGTCGACATCACCTACAGCTACGACAACGCGCTCACGGGCGCCGACCGCCAGCAGGTCGACACCGAGGCACTTGCAAGCGCAGTGCCGTGGTCGGAGTCGGTCACGATGAAGTACAAGGCCGAGTACGGCTACGACAGCTCATCCGCGTCGGTCTACGCGACGACGAGCGACTACTCGGACACGTCGCAGCTCACCTGCACGCTGACGGTCAACGGTGCAGTTGTCGAGGAAGCGACGAGCTCGAGCTACGTCTCCTGCTCCGGCTACAGCCTCGCCGACTACCTGACCGAGTAGCTCCGGTCCGCACTGACACGAACGGCCCCGTCTCTGGACGGGGCCGTTCTGCGGTCCGAGGTCCGAAGACTTCGGTGTGCAGGCTGGAGTCTGCGGGTTGCTCGAGAACTTACGAGCGGTTCGCTTCCCACCACTCGAGGAGTCGTTGCTTCGCGTCGTCGTGCCCGAGCGGTCCCTCATCGAGGCGCACTTCGAGCATGTGCTTGTAGGCCTTACCGACGAGCGGGCCTGGGGCGATCTGGAGGAGCGCCATGATCTGCTCCCCGTCGAGACTCGGGCGCACGGAGTCGAGCTCTTCCTTCTCCTGCAGTTCCAGGATGCGCCGCTCGAGGTCGTCGATCGCGAAGAGGAGACGGTCTGACTTCCTCTGGTTGCGGGTTGTGATGTCAGCGCGGATCAGGATGAGGAGTCGCTGCAGTTCCGGACCCGCATCCCGCGCGAAGCGGCGCACTGCAGAGTCCGTCCAGCCGGCGCCCTCGTAGTTGAAGACGCGCATGTGGAGCTCGACGAGACGCGAAACCGACTTGATGGTGTCGTTGTCGAAGCGCAGCGAGGTGAGGCGCTTGCGTGCGAGCTTCGCACCGACGACGTCGTGGTTGTAGAAGGTGACCTTCTTGTTCTCCCCGAAGCGGCGCGTCTTCGGCTTGCCGATGTCGTGCAGGAGCGCGGCAAGGCGCAGCACGAGGTCGGATTCCGCGCCTGGGTTGCGCTCGCGCTCGAGGCTGATCGCCTGCTCGAGCACCGTGATGGAGTGCTCGTAGACGTCCTTGTGGCGATGCGCATCGTCACGCTCCAGCTGCAGCGCGGGAAGTTCGGGGAGCACGAGCTCGGCGAGTCCCGTCTCGACGAACAGTTCGAGGCCCGCGCGAGGCTTGTCGGTCTTGAGGAGCTTCACGAGCTCGTCGCGAACCCGCTCGGCGGAGATGTCGAGGATGCGCCGCCTCAACTCAACGATGGCGTCGAACGAAGCCACGTCAAGCTGGAAGCCGAGCTGCGACGTGAAGCGGACGGCCCTGAGCATGCGCAGCGGGTCATCACCGAAGGAGACTGCCGCCTCGATGGGCGTGCGGAGCGTCGCGTCGATGAGGTCCTTCGTGCCGTCCGACGGGTCAACGAGGGTCAGCCCAGGCAGCTGCAGGGCAAGCGCGTTGACTGTAAAGTCGCGGCGGTGCAGGTCGCCCTCGATAGTGTCGCCGAACGCGACGACGGGCTTCCGGGAAGTTCCGTCGTAGCTGTCGGCCCTGTACGTCGTGATCTCGACGGTCTCGCCAGAGAACCTGGCCCCGATCGTGCCGAACTCGCGGCCGATGTCCCAGTGCGCATCCGCGATCGGGGTGACGATGCGGAGGATCTCATCAGGGCGCGCATTCGTCGTGAAGTCGAGGTCGGTGACGTCCCGGCCGAGGAAGGCGTCTCGAACGGGGCCTCCCACGAGCGCAAGCTCAAACCCAGCCTCCTCGAAGGCGGCGGCGAGCTCGGCGACAGGCGAAGCGGTCGCGAGTCCGCGAAGGCGTTCCATGGCGGACTGCACGTTTTGCATCCGCTCATTCTACGAGCCGAGGGGGATGCTCGCCGAGCCGCCCCGGGCGCGTACAGCTCCCGACCTCCCCGTCCGTACTTACTATGGAGGTCATGGACCACGCACCGCGCGCAGCTGTGCCACGGTTCCTGCGTGCCTTTGCACGCCGGGTTGTCCCTGCGACGCTCCTGGCGTCGCTGTTGGCACTCGGGGTCGCCGGTGGCGCGTCAGCAGCACCCACGAGCCAGCCGAGCCCGACCACGATCGTTGCCCAAGCGGCCGAGCCGCGCGCGATCGCCGATGCTCCCGACGGGCAGGTGTCGATCTATGCCGCGCCTGCCGACGGCGGGCTCGTGCAGCCGGGCGGACCGCTTGTTGTTGAGCTCGTTGTCGTGAACAAGACCGAAGCGGATCTCGCTCCTGCCCAGCTCGAGTTGGCTGTCGGGGCCTCCACGATCGATACGAGATTCGCGCTGGATGCGTGGAGCTCCTCGAGCAACGAGGCTGCGGTCGAGCGCCTGGACGTCGTCGCGAGCCTGGCCACCAAGACCATCGCTCCCGGAGAGACGGACATCGTCAACGTCTCCGTTCCCGCAGAAGGACTTCCGTTCGCCGCGACCGACGACTTCGGACCGCGAGCTATGGCCGCGACCCTCACGAGCGAAGACTCGAAGCTCGCCCAGGCCCGTTCAACCATCATCCTCAACGGCGTCGCTGCAGCAGAGCCGACCCTCGTCTCGACTGTTGTCCCCATCACTTCTGGCCTGTTCGTCGACGCCGACGAACCGCTGCTCAATAGCCAGCACCTCGCCGAGCAGACCGCCCCAGGCGGGCGGCTGAACGAGATCTTGACCGCGGTCGAGGCCAGCCCGAACACGACAGTCGCCATCGACCCCCGCATCCTCGCCTCGATCCGCGTGCTCGGCTCGGCGGCGCCCGCATCTGCGCTCAGCTGGCTCGACCGGCTGACGGCGCTCGACAACCAGACGTTCGAGCTGCCGTTCGCCGATGCGAGCCTCACGCTGCAGTCACAGTGGGGCGCGCAGCAGCCGCTCGAGGTCACGAACTTCGACTTCGCCATCGACCCGGCGAACTTCGCCGACCCGGAGGAGACCGAGACGGCCACGCCGGCTCCAACACCGACTGAGAGCGCAGACACTGGCACAACGACGCCATCCGAGGATGGCGATGCCGGCAACGGCGTCGACGCATCCATCACTCCGGAAGCCACGGACGCGGAGTCTCCCACCGCGACGCCCACTGAGGAACCAGAGCCCGTCGCTCCTCCCGTTCCCACGACCGAGAGCCTCGTGAGCTTCCCCTACTCGATGAGCGGCGTCGTCTGGCCCCAGGCGGGCACTGTGCAGTCCACCGACCTCGACAAGTTCCGCGGCTGGGGCGGAGAGTCCATCATCCTCGATGACACCAACGCGGGCGTGAGCGCCGATGCGGACTTCACTGAGAGCGCGCAGGCGACCGTCGCAGGCTGGAACGCGGTCATCGCCGAGAAGATCCTGGATGATGCGATCGACGACGCCGTGCACGCAGCGACGGACGAGGAATGGAACGAAGCCGCGACGCGCATCGCGACGCTGCTCGCCGTCGTGACGCGCGAGCTGCCGTACGAGCCCCGCACGCTTGTCGGTACCGTCACACGGGACGAGTTTGACGGCGAGCGCCTTGCGCAGACCCTCCAGTTCGTGGACGGGCTGAGCTGGGCCGCAACGACGCCGTTGACGTTCCCTAGTGACGACGACTCGGAGCGCCGAGAGGCTTCGCTGATCGACGGCGGAGTCGGTGAAGTCGCGTTCAACCGGATGACAAGCGTCATGCAGACGATCGAGCGTGCCCAGGTCATCTCGACCATCTTCGATGACCCACTCGACTACAGCGACCCGGTGCGCACCGCAGGCGTCGGTGCGCTCTCGACGGGCTGGGCGACCGCACCCGGCGACGCGCAGGACGCTGCGAGCAGCCTCCGCTCCTACGTGGACTTCACCGAGAACTCGGTACAGCTCGGCGACACCAGCGATGCGCTTATCGTCGGCCGGGACACTGAACTGCCGCTGTTCGTCTCGAACGCGGTCAAGAACAGAAAAGTCACGGTGCTCGTCGAGGTCCGCCCGACGACCGGTGCCGTCGAGACCGGTGACGCGGTGGCACTGTCGATCGAGCCGGAGTCCATGTCCCGCGTCGGCATCCCCATCACCGCGATCGCCAACGGGGCCACCTACGTCAAGGTTAACGTCATGACCCCTGAGGGTGAGCCCCTCGCCTCGACGAAGCAGATCCGACTGGATGTGCGCGCCGAGTGGGAGAGCATCGCCATCCTCATCGCGAGTATCGGACTGGCCGTGCTCTTCGTCGCCGGCCTCGTGCGAACGATTCGTCGCCGACGCGCGGCGGTCGCGGGGGCAACCAGCGATGCGAGCGACGCCGACACCGTCGACGCGACCGAGAGCACCAAGGAGTAGGCATGGCTCAGGGCATCGCTCGGGCGAGCGCGCTCCTGGCATCGGGCACCATGGTGTCGCGCGTGCTGGGCTTCGTGAAGGCCATCGTCATCGCGCAGACCATCGGCGTCATCGGCGTCTCCGCCGATGCGTTCGCCGGCGCGAACCAGCTGCCGAGCAACATCTACTCGATCATCTCGGTCGGCCTCCTCAACGCCGTCATCGTCCCCCAGGTCGTGAAGGCGGCGAGGCACGAGGACGGCGGGCAGCTCTACGTCAACCGGCTCGTCACGCTCGCCATGGTGTTGCTCGGCGGGCTCACCGTCCTCGCAACGGTCGGCGCACCCATCATCGGCGCGCTGTACGGCGCCAGCCTCAGCTCCGAGCAGCTCGGCCTCCTCGTGGCATTCGCCTACTGGTGCATGCCGCAGATCTTCTTCTACGGCATGTACGCCGTGCTCGGCGAGATCCTCAACGCCCGCGGGCTGTTCGGGCCGTTCGCGTGGGCGCCCGTCATCAACAACGTAGTCGGCATCGCCGGGCTCCTGCTCTTCAGCACGGTCTTCGGTGCGGACCCGACGGGCCAGGACCGAATGATCTCCGACTGGGATCCGACGATGATCGCAATGCTCGGCGGCACCGCGACAATCGGTGTCGCAATGCAGACCATCGTGCTCCTGTTCTTCTGGCGTCGCGCGGGCCTCCGCTTCGGCCTCGACTTCCAGTTCCGCGGCACCGGCCTCGGTCAGGTCGGCAAGCTCGCCGGCTGGACGCTCGGCATGCTGATCATCATGCAGCTCGCCGGGCTCGTCGAGACGATCGTCGCCAACCTCGCGTTCGGGCGTGCGGCGTCAATCGCGGCCATGCAGAACGCGTTCCTCATCTTTGCGCTCCCGCACGCCGTCATCGCCGTCTCCATTGCCACCGCCTTCTTCACCCGCATGAGCGCCGCGATCAGCGACGGGCGGCCGAAGGACTTCATCCGCGACCTCTCCGAGGGTTCGCGCCTCATCGGCATGTTCCTCGTCTTCTCCGGGTTCGGGCTGGCGATCGTCTCCGTGCCGTTCGCGAGGATCTTCGCTTCCACCGACGCCGGCATCAACTCCATCGCGATGACGCTCATTGCCTTCCTCGTCGGCCTCATCCCCTTCAGCGGCCTGTTCCTCGTGCAGCGCGCGTTCTACGCTCTCGAAGACACGAAGACGGTGTTCTTCGTCTTCCTCTTCACGGTTCCCCTGCACATCTTCGGCATGGCACTCGCCGCGATTGGCCCGTTCGAGCTGATCGTCGTGGGCCTGGCCCTCATGCAGTCGATCATGTCGACGCTGCGGCTCGCGATCCTGCTCTTCATCCTTCGGAAGCGGATGGGGCAGCTCGACTTCGCC
>NZ_JACHWJ010000008.1 GCF_014191305.1 Pseudoclavibacter helvolus
TCCTCATCCCGGGGCCGAGTGTGCTGTTCGTGATCGGCCGATCTATCGCGCTCGGCCGTCGTGCGGGAGTCTTGAGCGTCGTCGGGAACGCGATCGGGATGATCCCGGCGGTGCTCGCGGTGGCGCTCGGTGTCGGTGCGCTGGTTTCGTCGTCGATCGTCGCGTTCACGGTCATCAAGATCATCGGGGCCGCCTACCTCGTGTGGCTCGGCGTGCAGGCGATCCGCAACCGGAACGCGCACATTTCCGCGGAAGCCCCTCAGCCCGCGAGCGCTCTGAAGCTCCTCACACAAGGTTTCATCGTCGGTAGCACCAACCCCAAGACGATCGCGTTCTTCGTTGCGGTCCTGCCGCAGTTCGTGTCGCCGACCGCGGGGCCAGCCTGGTCGCAGCTGCTCGAACTCGGCGTCTGCTTTCTCTTGCTTGCGCTCATCTTCGATGCAACCTGGGCCCTGACGGCCGGCGCTGCCCGCGACTGGTTCGCCCGATCACCGAAGCGCATCTCCGGAATGTCCGCAACGGGCGGCGCCATGATGATCGGCCTCGGCGGCGTGCTCGCCCTCTCCGGGGCGAAGAGCTAGCCAGCGACGAAAGGTCGGTGTCGTCGCAAGCCGCACCGGCGCGCACGACCGCTCGGCGCATACCGAGCGATTACCCTCGTCAGGTGCGTCTTGTCATTGCGAACTGCAGCGTCGATTACATCGGCCGTCTCACCGCCCACCTGCCCATGGCCCCTCGGGTGCTCATGCGAAAGGCCGACGGCAGCCTACTCGTGCACTCAGACGGCGGCAGCTACAAGCCGCTCAACTGGATGAGTGCCCCATGCTCGATCGTCGAAGAGGCACCGGATGCGACGCAGGCAGAGGCGGGCATCACGGCGCTCTGGCGGGTCACGCAGACGAAGACCGGCGACCAGCTGCTCGTCACGATCGGCGAGGTCTTCAGCGACCACTCCCACGAGCTTGGCAAGGACCCGGGCCTTGAGAAGGACGGCGTCGAGGCGCACCTGCAGAAGCTCCTCGCCGACCAGATCGATCTCCTTGGCGACGGGCACGCGCTTGTGCGTCGCGAGTACATGACGGCCATCGGGCCCGTCGACATCCTCGCGCGCGACGAGAACGGAGCTTCCGTCGCCGTCGAGATCAAGCGTCGTGGTGGCATCGACGGCGTCGAGCAGCTCACGCGCTACCTCGAGCTCATGAACCGCGATCCCTTACTCGCCCCCGTCTCTGGCGTCTTCGCGGCGCAGGAGATCGCCCCACAGGCTCGTACGCTTGCGGAGGATCGCGGCATCCGCTGCGTCATCCTCGACTACGACGAGATGCGCGGCGTCGACCCGCGCCACATGCGCCTCTTCTAGCTCGCCACCCCAACCGTTCAGCTGGCTGTCGCCTTCCGCTCGGGCGCCGCTCACTACACTGGCTCGGACATGACGCACTCAAGATCCACTGAAATGGCCGGCCCGGTCCCCGTCGAGCCGCAGCCGTCCCCAGTCGTCCAGCCAGCGGCGACTCGCGATACGCGACGCGTTGGCCTCAAGCGTGGCACGGGCGTGGCCCCGTTCACGGCGATCCTCTGGGACCTCGACGGCACCATCAGCGACTCGGCGCCCGGCATCCTGAACAGCTTGCGCGCCACGCTCTCCAGCTATGGCCTGCCGATCCCGAGCGACGCCGAGCTGCTCAAGCACGTTGGCCCGCCCATCCACGAGACGTTCGCGGCCTACGGGCTCGACCCCGTAGAGGCGACTGAGCGTTACCGAACCATCTACCGCGAGTCCGACTCATTCATCGGTGACCCGTATCCCGGTGTCCTGCAGATCATCCGCGACGTGCACGCGGCCGGTATCCCTCAGTCGACGGCGACAAGCAAGCCGGAGAGCTCCGCTGCCGTCATCCTCGAGAGCTACGGCGTCGCCGACCAGTTCCTCACGATCACCGGCGCCTCCGACGACGAGGTGCGCTCGGCGAAGGCCGACGTCATCGAGGAGGCGCTCCGCCGACTGGATGTGGCAGGGGTCGACCTGAGCAACGTGCTCATGATCGGCGACCGCTTCTACGACGTGCAGGGTTCCGCCGCGCACGCGGTCCCCGCCGTCTACGTCTCGTGGGGCTACGGCCGCCTCGGCGAAGAAGAGGGCTCGGTGGGCGTCGCGGATTCGGCGGAGCGACTCCGTACCTTCCTGTCGCTGGACTGAAACAGTCTCAGGATGGGCTGACCGCCCTGTCTCCGGACCGACTCGGCCAGTCACCGACACCGAGTTGCCTGCTTCCAGTCGCTTTGTCGGTGCCCCGTCGTATCCTCAGGGCATGCGCGTAGAAAGCTCTTTCACCATCGAAGCCTGGGACTCAAACGGCCGTGCTGTCGGCATCGAGACTGCGGCCCCACTCGGCGGGGCGTTCATCGTCCGTGCCATCACGGGCGGTGACATCGAGGGGCGCAGCGAAGTGCTCTTCGCGGCTGCCTTCAACGAGAAGCATGGTTCAGGCACCTACGTCGCAATCGACGCCTTCGAGGGCACGATCGCGGGCAAGACCGGCACACTCGCTTTCTGGCACGCGAACACGGTCGCTCGCGGGCGCCCCGCTGCTGGTGGTGGCCTGCTGCACATCGTGCCCGACTCGGGCACGGCTGAGCTGACGGGTGCGCGCGGCACGGGGGAGATCATCGCCCGCGGCGACGACCACACCCTTGTGCTGGAGATTGAGTTCGACGATGCCGACGAGGTCGAGATCGACGGCGAGGTCTTCGCGGGCGAGGTCGAGGCCGGCACGCCGAAGACCGAGTCCTGAGCGGAAGTCGGCAGCCCGTGCCATCGAAGGCGGGAGCCGCATCCGCGCGCCTGAACCCGTTCACTCCGTCGTTCGGGGTCACGCCTCCGCTGCTCGTCGGGAGGTCGGTGATGCTGGCTTCATTCGAGGCGGCGATCGACGGTACGCCAGGCGAGGTGGGACGGGCGACGCTGGTCACCGGGCTGCGCGGCGTCGGCAAGACGGTCATGCTGAACGCGCTCGAAGACATCGCCGTCTCGCGCGGCTGGCTCGTCATCTCGGAGACGGCCACGAAGGGACTCGCTGAGCGCATCACGACAGAGGCGCTCCCGAAGCTGCTCGCCGAGCACGACCCGAGGGCCAGCAAGCGCCGCATCACGGGTGTCACCCTGCCGATGAGCAGTGGAGGCTTCGTCTCGACCGTGGAGGAGCGGCACAGGCCGGTCGCCAACATGCGGTCGCAGCTGACGGCGCTCACCGGTCTGCTCGCGCCGAACGGCACCGGGGTACTGATCACGGTCGACGAGATCCATCGGGGCGCGATCGACGACCTCCGCGAGATCACCACGGTCGTGCAGCACGCGTTCCGCGAGGGCCTCGACGTCGCATTCGTGGGCGCCGGTCTCAAGCCGAACATCAACGAACTGCGCAGCGACCGGATGCTCACGTTCCTCCGCCGCGCGCACGTGCAGGAGCTCGGCCGGCTGAGCTACGAGGCCTCAGCGAGGGCGCTCTCGGAACCCATCGTTGAGGGCGGGCGCACCATCGACGATGACGCCCTCGACTACGCGGTGCGTGGCACGCAGGGGTACCCGTTCCTCGTCCAGTTCATCGGCTCCAAGTCGTGGCAGGAGGCCGGCGACGCGGGGCGCATCCAGCTTGCGCACGCGCGCCGCGCGGTCCGACTCGCGAGGCAGGCGATGGGCCAGTACATCTACGAGCCGACGCTCGCGGCGCTTTCCGTCGGCGACCGCACCTACCTGGCCGCGATGGCGAGCGACGACGGCCCGTCACTGTCGAGCGAGATCCGCCTGCGGATGCGCGCCAAGGCGGGTTACGTGGGCGTGTACCGGCAGCGGCTGATCAATGCCGGCATCATCGAGCCAGCGGGCTACGGTCGCGTGCAGTTCACGACCCCGTACCTCCGCGAGTACTTGCGCGAGCATGTCGTGAGCGAGGCGATCGCGCTTCCGCAGGGGCGAGCGTTCCCGCCGCCCCCGGAGGACGACGAGTAACGTCGGCGGGCCAGTACCAGTACCGCTCAGGGAACGCGGACGCCCGTGAAGGGGGTCGCGCGGCGCAGTTCGAAGCCGAGCTTCTCGTAGGCGGAGATGGCGCCCGTGTTGATGGCGGCGGCGTGCATGAGGGCCTGGTCGCCCCGTTCCTGAATGTGGAAGGCGACGTCGAGCACGAGGCGGGAGGCGAGCCCCTGGCGACGGTGGTCGGCATCGACAGCGACGGCGCTGATCTCGGTCCATCCCTCGGGGTGGAGGCGTTCGCCCGCCATCGCGATGAGCTTGTCGTCGCGGCGGATACCGACGTAGCGGCCCAGCACGTAGGTGCGGGGCAGGAATGGGCCCGGCTGGTTCCGCTCGACGAGCGCAAGCATGTCGTCCGCGTCGTCGGCACCAAGCTCGACGACCTCGTCGTCCGGACGGGTCTGCAGGCGCGAGGTCTGGACGAGTTGCACGCCCTCACCCCGCCACGTCTGCTCCCAACCTTCGGGGACCTCGGGGTCGGCGTGCGAGATCGCGAGCTCGGCCCCGGAGCCCAGGAGTTCGGTTATCGCATCCCACACCCCTGGCTCATCCCAGGAGCGCACACCGAGGAAGGGCGACACGTCCGACGGGTACCGCTTCACGAGGTCCCCGCCGATCGCGAGGTGCGCGTGGGCGCCGGTCAGCGAGTGCCAGGCCGGGTTATCGAGCACGGAGGTGGAGGCGATAGTGGTGTCGGTCATGTGGTCCTCGAGACAGTGGATGTGTCTCCGATTCTCACGCACACCAGCGTCAGCCTTGCGTGTCGTGACCGAGCGTTACGGCTGGTTGCCCCGCTCTGGCTCCACTCGAGGCCTCAGACTCCGAGCTGTGCGCGAAGCTCCTGAACGTGGCCGTTGGGGTCGATGTCGTAGGCGACGTACGACAGAGAGCCGTTCGCATCCACGATGAAGCTCGAGCGGATCACGCCTGTGCCGGCGATGCCTGCGACGGGACGCTCGCCCCAGGCTCCCCACTCCATGGCGGTCGCCCCGGAGTCGCTGAGCAGCGAGTAGGGAACCTGCTGCTCCTCTCCGAAGATCGCGAGCTCCCTCGGCTGGTCGAGTGAGATGCCTAGCACTGTGACGCCGGCGCCGCTCAACGCACCGAAGTTGTCGCGGAAGTCGCAGGCCTGCTGCGTGCACTTCGGGGTGCCGGCTTTCGGGTAGAAGTAGACGACAACGGGCGAGCCGACGAGGTCGCTGAGCCGGACGATCTCGCCGTGCTGGTCGGTGAGCGCAAAGTCTGGGGCGCTGTCGCCGACGCTGAGAGTGGTGACCAAGATTACTCCTCGCTCGGGAATCTGACCTGCCCGACTCTAGCGAGCGCGCATCCACGCTCCCCTGGGAACGAAGCGCGGGCTCCCGTTCCGGCGAACCGGAGCGGGAGCCCGCGCTGTCCGTCGACGCGAACGTCGACGCGAGGTCAGACCTCGACGGTGATGCCGAAGGCTTCCGCGAGGCGCAGGATCTTGCGCGCTCGGCCGAGGCGGGGCAGGTCGCTGCCGTCGCGGACCACGCCGCCGGAAGCGTCGAAGTCGGCGAGGAACTCGCGGGCCCACAGAATGTCGCTCGTCTGCGGGCAGATGACCTCGTTGACAACCGCGGTCTGCTCAAGGCGGAGGCAGAGCTTGCCGGTCATGCCGTGCTCGAGCGTCCACTCGGACTCGTTGCGGAGCACGCGGAGGCTCTCGTCCGTGGTCGGGCCGTCGACGGGGCCGGGGAGGCCGGCCGCCTTCGAGGAGACGGTGAGGCGAGAACGCGCGTAGGCCATGGCCTCGCGGGTTGCCCACATGCCCGTGTCGCGACGGAAGTCGCCACTGCCGAAGGCGAGGCGGAAGGCTCCGTCGGCGCGGGCGATGTTCGTTGCCTCTTCGAGGCCGAGGGCAGACTCGATGAGGGGCACCACGGGGATGCGGGCACCGAGGCGCTGGTACGTGTTGACGACCTGCTCGGCCTGCTCGGTCTTGGCGAGCACAACGCCGAGGAGACCGGAGACGCCGGCGAGCTCGTCGACGTCGTCGGCCCAGAAGTCCGAAAGCGTGTCATTGATGCGCACCCAGGCGGAGTTGCCCGCTTTGAGCCAAGCGATGACGTCGGCGCGAGCTGCTGCCTTGTGCTTCGGGTCGACGGCGTCCTCGATGTCGAGGATGACGACGTCGGCGCGGGATTCCGCCGCGGCGTCGAACGCTTCCGGCCTCGAGGCAGGAACGAGCAGCCATGACCTGGCATCTGCCGCCGGTACGACGTGACCGGCTGTTGACGTGGGGTGGGGGCTCGCTGGAACGTTCAGAACTCTCGCCTCATTCATCGACTGGATGCACGGGCCGGCTCGACCACGCACGGCCACGTTTTCCGCAGCCAAGGTGTGAGCTTAGTACGACGAAACGCTGCGTACTTTTGCGGAGCCCTACAAGAATCGCGTGTCAGCTTCCTCGTCAGGGGAATGGAATCAGGTTGATGAAGAAGAAGAAGACGGCGGGAACGATGATGACAACTCCGACAACCGAGCCGACTGCAGCTGGCATGTTGCGCCAGCCACTCACGCGCAGCGCAAGGACTCCAAATACGATCGCCACCGCTGGGGCTAGGACATTGACGATCACCTGAATGGGGTACAGCACCTGTCCGAATTGGTAGTTGCCCGTCGTGTAGATGACGTTGGTCGCGACGCTCAGCAGGAGGCTGAGGACCCACCCGCCGAGCGCGCTCGCCAGGGAGATCATCCCGAAGCGGTTGGTCGTGAAGGAGAGCTCGTCGCGGAGCGTCGGGAAGGTGAGGAGCTGTCGCGGCGCTGAGGGCCCCGCCTGCGGGTAGGCGCCGGGCTGCCCGTAGGCGGTGCCGGTGGGAGCCTGGTGGCCACCCGACTGCTGTGGCGGTGGGAGCTGCTGGGGTGCCGAAGCGTTACCGTCGCTGGCCGCGTATCCCCCGGCGTACGGGTTCTGCGCGTATCCCTGTTCTTGACCTTGACCTTGACCCTGACCCTGTCCCTGTCCCTGCTCCTGCCCGTAGGCCGGCGAGGCCTGGTTGTACCCGTTGTACGCCGCGGGTTGACCGGTAGGTGGAGTGCCATAGCCCGACGCCCCCTGCTGTGGCGCGTTCGGCTGGGGCTCGTGGCTCTGCTGTCCGCTCCACTGGCTGGGTGTTGTCATGCGATCACCCTAGGACTGATGCCGTGTTCCAGGCACGGGTACCTCTCCCCGTTGCCTGACTGCAATACGATTCGATGTATGACGACGACGTTCCCCCCTGCGCCCGTTCTTGCCATCGATGCTGGTCAGAGCGGTATCCGCTCGCAGATCGATTCGGGCGAGGTGCGCTCTTTTGCTGCGATCCGCACCGATCTGCCGTTGGCCCCGCAGCTCGCGAGCGTCGTCGAGCAGTCGCTGCGTGGTTCCGGGCTGACGGGGGTCACGGTGTCCGGCGGCGTGTCCGGTGTGACGCACGCCCAGACGGTGGCGGATGAGCTCGCCCTGCTGGTCGAGCAGTTCGGCGTCTCGAAGGTGTTCATCGCGCACGACTCGATCTCGGCGTTCCTTGGGGCGCTCGGGTCGGAGCTCGGCGCGGTCGTAGCCGCTGGCACGGGCGTCGTGACGCTCGCGGTCGGTGAGGAGCGTCTCGCGCAGGTTGACGGCTGGGGCTACCTCGTCGGCGACGCCGGCTCCGGGTACTGGATCGGCCGCGCGGCCCTGGACGCGGTGATGCGCGCCTTCGATGGTCGTGGCCCCGAGACGGCCCTCACGGAGGTTGTGCTCGCACACCACCCGGATCTCCCGAGCATGTACGTGTCGTTGCAGACGAACGAGGGGAAGGTTCGGCACATCGCGTCGTTCGCGAGGTCGGTTGGCGACCTGGCGGAGACGGATGCGGTTGCTGCCGAGATCCTGGCGTCTGCAGGTTCCCAGCTGGCGGCCTCGGTCGCGGCCGGCCTCGCTCGCGTCGGGCTTCCCGGAGGGCGCGCCGAGGTGCAGGTGCGGGCGATCGGGAACGTGTTCTCGTCACCGCACGTCGCGGCGGCGTTCCGCAGTTCGCTGCTCGAGCGGATCCCGGAGGCTCGTGTTGCGGTCGGCGAGAGCCACCCCCTCGACGGGGCGGCCATGCTCCCCCACCTTGAGAAGGACCACGCGCTGATCGCCTCGATCGGGCTGGTAACGCTCTAGCCCCCGCTTGGTACATGCGGGCTCTCAGGCACGCGCGCGTGCGGTCATGCAGGCTCCCGGACATGCGGGCTCCTGGGGTTTGCGGGCTGCGGTCGCGCCAGAGGTGCAGCTCGGTAGCCCAGTAACTCAGTAACTCAGTAACTCAGTAACTCAGTAACTCAGTAACTCAACGAGTCCAGCCCAGCCCAGCCCAGCCTCATTCTCTGCGGTTGCGTTCTGGGCGTGGGGCGTCGGTGCTCTCGTAGGTGCGTCGTCGTGGGTTTCAGCGACGGACGTGGTGCCCGACGGTCGCGACGACTCTCCAGCGGCCGTCGAGGCCGAGGATGAGGGTGAGCCTGCTCCGGTGGACTTCGTGGTGGTGGAACGAGCACAGCAAGATGCTGTCCTTCACGTCGGTGGGTCCGCCTTCGCTCCAGGGCACAGCGTGGTGCGTTTCGCACCAGCGTGCTGGGGCTCCGCACCCGGGGGCTCGGCAGTTTCGGTCTCTGACGAAGATCGCTCGGCGTTGGGCTGTAGTGAAGAGGCGCTGCTTGCGGCCGAGCTCGAGGATCTCCCCGGTGGCGGTTCGCGTAGCGATTCGGATGAAGCCGTCGCACATGACCTTCGCCGCGAACGAAGGCGGGATGGGCTCTCCGGTGTGTTCGAGGTGCGGCACGTCCTCGGGCCGGGCTGAGAGTCCCGCGAGCCCGGTCTCGGTAATCACGATGACCAGCGTGGGTGCTTCCCCGCCGACGCGGGGCGCGTCTGGCGATTCGGCGTAGCACTTCAGGGCCGAGGCGAGCGCGTCGATGCACCGCGGCGACCGGTTCTCCGCACCCCGTCGCGGGCGGGAACTCGACGGTCCGGCGGGGCGCGAGGAGCGCGTCCAGCACCGAGATCAGTTGCTCGCCCTGCTCGGGCGTCGCGACGAACTTCCCCGCGATCGCACCATCAGCGCGCCGCACCCACCACAAGCCGCGCTCTTCCGCGACCTTCTCCGCCCGAGGCTCGTCACCGTCCGGATCCAGGTACGACACCCACGTCGCGGCCTGCACCTCCAGCACCTTCGGTACCGCCGGCTGCTCGTCCTCCGGGTTCAGCCCACACGCCGACGCCACCAGCTCGACCTCCGCCCGCGCGACGTCCTCGACGTCCACCCGGTTCCGGGTCTGCTCCAGGCCCTTCGTGATCGCCGCGGCCTGCGCCACCGACATCACACCCGACGCGACGGCACGCGACACCTCCGCATACGCGGCAGGGATCGGCTCGCCCGAGAAACTCATCCGCCCCCGCGTCGCCTCGGCCACCTTCACGAGCGTGTTCGCCTCAACCGGCATCACGCCAAGCACCTGCTCGAACATCGCAGGCAAGTTCCGGAACCCCGCCTTCCGCGCGACCGTCTCCGACCGCGGCGTCTCGCCCTCCCGACGCAGCAACTCGCCAGCCACTTCCACCAGCGCCGCGTCCAGCACCCGACGCCGAGCCACCAACTCGTGCACCATCACCACGATCTCAGCGTCAGGAACCCCCGAAAGCTGCGCCCGAGCCTCAAGAAGCGCATCCACAACAGCCGTCTCATGCGACGACTGACGATGCGTCTCCTGCACTGACTCCGATGCCACGATAACCTCCCCCAAGATTACCGCCAGCTTAGCTGGTGGTTACGCTGAGAAATGGTTGATTACCTGGTATTTGTCTGGTAAATCGAAGTTAGATCCTAAGCAGTGATCGCGAAGATGCGCTGCGTGGTCTCCAGCCGCTCGCCTGGCTCGAGCCACGCGAGGTCGAGTCCTGAGTTGAAGGCGTCGGGCGCGCAGGTCATGGGCTCGACGGCGACAGCTTGGCGGTCCCACTCGATGCCCGGCTGGTCGCTCGTGAAGATCTGCACCCATGGCGCATCCGCACCCCAGGTCATGCCAACTCCCGACCCGTCGGGCGTCGTGAGCGTCACCGTGGCGGCACCGCGATCGCCGAAGACGTCCGTGAACGCGTGGTCGATCTCCATCTCGCCGATACGCCGCGCCTCGCGGAAGTCGAAAGCCCCTGCGACTTCTTCAACCGAGACCACGGACCCCGGGAGCAGGCGCGCGCCGTGCGCGTGCATGAGCTTCTGTGCCGGGGACTCGAGGGTCCACTCGTCGATCTGTCCCCCGCCCGCGACAAGATAGGAATGCGTCGATGCACCCGCTGGCGCCGTACCGGCCCCCACGTTGTGCAGTTCGACGGTTGTCGTCAGACCGTCTTCGCCGAGCCGGTAGGTGGTGCGAACTTCGACGCGGAACGGGTATCCGGTCTGCGGCTCGATCGTGGCGAGAAGTACGGCGAAATCGGGGCCAACGTCTTCTGGAACGAAGTCGAGCCAGAGGGCAAGGCCGTGCAGGGCGTGCCCCCGCTTGGGCTCGGAGAGAGGAAGCTGCAGTTCCTGGCCGTCGATGCGGTAGCGGCCGTCGATGATGCGGTTCGGCCAGGGCGCAAGCGTCGCGCCCTTATAGGCGGGGCGCACCTCGTCCATGTCGAACGTGTGCACGAGGTGCCTTCCCTGGTGCGTGAGCTCGCGCAGAGACGCGCCGATGCTGGAGATCGACGCCTCGTAACCGCCGTGCGAGAGGAAGTAGGAGGAGCCTGAGCGCGGGGTGATCGACATCTGTGGGGACTCCTAGGTGCTGTCGGGGGAAGGGCCAAGGCAGTCTTTCACGCCCACGCGTGTGTCTCCGCCGCTGTCCACAGGCGAGGCGGTGCGCGCTGAGGCGCCGCGCTAGCACCCCCACCACGACGGGCCTCCCAGCCCGCGTCACTAGCCTGAGGCGATGACCTCAGTCCCGCAGCCCTGGCCGCAGACCGCTCTCTGGTGGCACGTCTATCCGCTCGGCTTCGTCGGCGCTGACACGACGGGCAACAACCTGGACGGCCCGGTCGAGCACCGCCTCGATCGCATCACGGCGTGGCTGGATGAGCTTGTTGCGCTCGGCCTCAACGGCCTCCTCCTCGGCCCCGTGTTCGCGTCGCAGACCCACGGCTACGACTCGGTCGACCACCTGCGCATCGACCCGCGCCTGGGCGACGACGCCGACTTCGACGCCCTCATCGCCGCGTGCCGCGAGCGCGGCATCCGTGTGCTCCTCGACGGTGTCTTCAATCATGTCGGCCGTGACCACCCCTGGTGGCGCGAAGCAGTCGAGGGCGGGCCGGATTCAGCCGCCGCGGCTCGGTTCGCGAGGGGGCAGGATGCGCGTGAGGTGGATGGCCTCCCCGTCGACGTGTTCGAGGGTCACGACGCGCTTGTGGTGCTGAACCACCAGCATCCCGAGGTCGTCGAGTACGTCTCTGGAGTTCTGGCGCACTGGCTGGAGCGGGGCATCGATGGGTGGCGCCTCGACGCCGCCTACGCGGTGCCGCCGCTCTTCTGGCGCGCCACGATCGACCCGCTCCGGGAGCAGTTCCCGCACGCGTGGTTCGTGGGAGAGGTCATCCACGGCGACTACAAGGAGTACGTCGAGAAGTCGGGCCTCGACTCCGTCACGCAGTACGAGCTGTGGAAGGCGCTGCGCTCATCCGTGCAGGAGCAGAACCTCTTCGAACTCGACTGGTCGCTGCAGCGGCACAACGACTTCGTGGCCCATTTCCTGCCGATGACGTTCCTCGGCAACCACGACGTGACCCGCATCGCGAGCGCCATCGACGACGAGCGCAACCACGCCTGCGCCATCGCCATGCTGTTCTTCTTCCCTGGCGCCCCAAGCGTGTACGCGGGCGACGAGCGTGGGCTCGGGGCCGTCAAGGAGGAGCGCGCCGGCGGAGACGACGCCATCCGCCCGGAGTTCCCGGCTGATCCCGCTGAGCTCCCTGAGAACGCGTACTCGCAGCAGCACCGTGACGCGATCGCCTTCCGACGGCAGCACGCGTGGCTGGCAACCGCCCGCATCCGCTCGGAAGGGCTCGAGAACACTGCGGCACTGTTCGTCGCGGAGGGCGGGAGCGGTGAGCGCGCCTACCTTGCGGTGAACCTCGGTGACGACCCGGTCGAGCTCGGCGGCCGCGAGGTCAGCGCACACAGCCTCGAGCGCTGGGCGGACGCCAACTAGCGACCAGCGATACTCGACGCCGAGCGCGCCGACGCGTGTCCAACTTCAGTGCTCAAACGACGCTCAAGAGCCCAGAATGCGCCGAATCAGGGTTTATTGCACTGAAGTTGGACAGCCGCAGACAGGCCAGCCGAGCCAGACGAGCCAGCCCGGCCAGTCCGGCCAGACCTACCTCACGGGCCTCAGTGCATCGAGACGACGGCGTCCTGCTCTGCGGACTCCTGCTGCACAAGCGGGCGGTCCTTGGTGCCCCTGATCATGAAGCCCGCGATGAGCGCTGCGATGAGCATGGCACCGGCAGCGGCCAGGAACACCGCCGAGTACCCGTTCGTGAACGCTTCGAGCTGCGGTTCCCCCGCCTCAAGACCGGAAGCGACCGCGTTGGTGTAGAACACGGTGAAGACGGACAGGCCGATCGATCCGCCGATCTGCATCGAGGAGTTGACGGTTGCCGCCGCGGCTCCCGCATCGTGAGGCTCGACACCCGTGAGCGCGAGGTTCTGCAGCGGCACGAAGATCATCGCGAGACCGATGCCGAGCAGCACGAGCCCGGGCAGGATGTGCGTCAGGTAGCTGCCATCCAAGGTCACGCCCGAGAGCAGGAGCAGTCCGCCGGCGACGATGATCGGGCCGACGATCATGAAGGGGCGCGGCCCGAACTTCGGCAGCAGGCGTGCACACACGGGGACGACCGCGAGGATGACGACGGTCATGGCGACGTTCGCGAGGCCTGCGACGAGCGGCTCCATGCCCATGACGATCTGCAGGTGCAACGCGAGGTACATGGTCGCGCCGATGAGGACGCTGCCGATGACGGCCTGGATGAGGAAGGCGCCGCCGCGGACCCGGTCGAGCACAACACGGAGCGGGAGCAGCGGCTGGGCTACGCGCGTCTCGATCCACACGAACGCGGCGAGCAGCACGACGCCGAGGCCAAGGAAGCCGATGGTGCCGAGCGAGCCCCAGCCCTCTTCCGCCAGGCTGAACCCGTAGACGAGCGAGCCGAGGCCGAGCGAAACCGTCAGGGTGCCCCAGAGGTCGTACTTGTTGTCGCCCTCTGCCTTGCTCTCCTTGAGCACGATGAGCGCGCCGATGACGCCGGCGATGACAAAGAAGACGTTCACGAGCAGGCACCAACGCCAGCTGGCGAACTCGGTGAGCGCTCCGCCGAGCACGAGTCCGACAGCGGCCCCACTTCCGCCGATGGCCCCGAACACGGCGAACGCGGTTGTGCGGTCCTTACCCGACGGGAAGCTCACGGTGAGCAGGGCAAGCGCGGCGGGAGCGAGGAGCGCCGCGAAGAGCCCCTGGAGGCCTCGAGCGAGGATCAGGTCGAAGGCGCTCTGGGCGAAGCCGCCGTAGACGGAGGCAGCCCCGAAACCGATCATGCCGACGAGGAACGCGCGCTTGCGGCCCCAGTAGTCGGCGATGCGACCGCCGAGGAGGAGGAGCGCTCCGAAGACCAGCGCGTAGGCCGTGACGACCCACTGGCGCTGCACATCGGTGAGCCCTAGGTCGATCTGAGCCTGCGGCAGGGCGATCGTCACGATGGTGCCGTCGAGCACAACAACAAGCTGAGTGAGGGCGAGCACGGCGAGTGCCCACCACTTCGAGATGGTGCGCGGCGCGGATGCACGCTTGACGGAAGACACGTCAGTAGACAAGAAAACCCTCCAGGTTCTCAGATATCGAGTGCTGGAGGTTTCAAGCCTCGGACCGAGGACGTCGCCGCCTCGACCTACCCGAGCGGCGACGCTCGACAGATCGGCAACCTTAGCAACACATCGGGGGGTCGACATAAGTCCGAGCGCGTCAAATCGGCGAGAAACGACAGAACCCCCGGAACCGAAGTTCCGGGGGTTCTGTGTTCCCAGTGCAGTTGATCTGCTCTGGACCCTGGTGCGCGAGGGGGGACTTGAACCCCCACACCCGAAGGCACACGGACCTGAACCGTGCGCGTCTGCCAATTCCGCCACTCGCGCCAACCTCCGAGAGATTACCAGACACTGTCCCCGAGTGCGAAACCGGCGAGCGGATGCGCCACTCAGGATCCCCCGGAACCACCACCTGCACCCACCGAGAACCACCCCGGGACCGGCACCTGGACCCCAGAGGAAGGCCATAGGAAAGGCACAGAAGTCGGACATCCAGCCCAGTGCCGTTAGCATGAAACAAATTCGCGCCACCCGGTGCGGGCTGCGGCGTGCCCTCTAGAACCAGGAGTCATGTGGGAATCCTCGACAGATTTGAGCGTGGGCTCGAGCGTGTCTTCAACGGCGCGTTCGCGAAGACCTTCCGCTCTGGGCTCCAGCCCGTCGAGATCAGCGCTGCGCTGAAACGCGAGATGGACACCAGGGCGTCGGTCGTCACCCGCGACCGCGTACTCGTCCCGAACCGCTTCAACGTTCAGATGTCGCAGGTCGACTACACGCGCATCTCGCAGATCGCCGGCATCCAGGACGAGCTCATGCAGGTCGTCGAGCAGCACGCGGCCAAGCAGGGCTATCAGTTCTCCGGCGGCCTCAGCATCAAGTTCCTCGAAAACGACTCGCTCTCCGAGGGGCGCATCGAGGTCGACTCGCGCAGCGTGCAGGGCCAGGTCGCCTGGGCGCCCATCCTCGACGTCGACGGGGAGCGAATCCACGTCGGCATCGGCTCGACCGTCATCGGCCGAGGCTCTGAAGCCGACATCACGATCGCCGACACCGGCGCCTCGCGGAAGCACGCAGAGGTCGTCTGGGACGGAAAGCGTGCTGGCATCCGCGACCTCGGCTCCACGAACGGCACGAAGGTCAATGGCCGGTCGATCTCTCAGGCGGGTCTCGAACCCGATTCGACGATTCAGATCGGTCGTCACCGTATTGTGTTCCGGGTGATCCCCCAGGCCGACCCGAGCGACGACACCGGCTACCTGCCTCGACAGGGAGGCCGAACATGACCAGTGAGCTCACGCTCCTCGTCCTCCGCCTCGCGTTCCTCGCGGCGCTGTGGATCTTCGTCTTCTCCGTCATCTACTCGCTCCGCAGCGACCTCTTCGGAACCCGTTCCTCCGCCTACAAGCAGGCCATGGAGAAATCGCGTCAGCGGGTCTTCGCCTCGGCAGACAACGACAGCGCGCCAGCACCGGCGGCTCCGGCTCCCGTCCGCGCCCCGGCATCGAGTGACGCAAGCGAGGGCACCCAGCGCCCAGCGACCCCCGTACCAAGCCCGTCGGCACGCTCCGAGCGGCCGAGCAAGCTCGTCATCACCTCAGGGCCCAAGCGTGGCACGGAACTCACGCTCCGCAGCGAGCCACTCTCGATAGGCCGCTCCGGCGACTCCGACCTGGTTATCCAGGACGACTACAGCTCGACCCACCACGCTCGCCTCCTCCTCTGGAACGACGCCTGGATGGTGCAGGACCTCGATTCCACGAACGGCACGTACGTCAACGGCAAGCGCGTCTCCCAGCCGACCCACGTTCCCGTCGGCACCCCTGTCCGCATCGGGACGACGACGTTCGAGCTGCGATAGGCATGCTGGTCATCGCGCGCGCCGGCGCCGTGTCCCACGTCGGCAAGGTCAGAAGCAACAACCAGGACTCCGGGTTCGTCGGAACCCACCTGTTCGTCGTGGCCGACGGCATGGGTGGTCACGCGGGCGGTGATGTCGCGAGCGCGATCGCCGTCAAGCACTTCGCCGAGAACGACGAGCAGTACTCGAGCACCGACGACGCCGAGCACGCCATGACGGAGATGCTGCTCGACGCGAACTCGCTCATCACGGGCGCCGTCGAGGAGCACAGCGAGCTCCGCGGCATGGGCACCACGGTGAGTGCCCTCAGCCTCGTCGGCCAGTCTCTTGTGCTCGCCCACATCGGCGACTCGCGTGTGTACCGCTTCCGCGAGGGCTCCCTCGTGCAGATGACCGTTGACCACACCTTCGTGCAGCGGCTCGTGGATGCTGGCCGAATCACGCCGGAGGAAGCGCTCACGCACCCGAGGCGCTCGGTACTCATGCGCGTGCTCGGCGACGTCGAGACGCGCCCAGACGTCGACACCGAGGTCTTCGACATCCAGGACGGCGACCGCTGGTTGCTCTGCTCGGATGGCCTCTCCAGCTACGTCGATGAGGCGCAGATCGAGCGCACCCTCGCCCGCATGGACGAGTCGAGCCGCGAGATCAGCGACGACCTCGTCCAGCTTGCGCTCGACAATGGCGCGCCGGACAACGTGACGGTGGTTCTGCTCGAGATCGGCACGTCCGCGCTCGAGCCCATGAAGACACGCATCGTCGGCTCGGCTGCGAACCCGCTCCGCTACTCCGCGAACCTGCAAAAGCGCAGCAACCAGATCATCCCCTCTATCCTGCACCCGCTGCGGCGGCCGGCCCCTCGCCCGCAGGATGAGGAGTTCGTGCCGTTCAGCGACGAGGCCCTGCAGGAGCTCGTCGCCGAGGACAAGCGTCGCAAGCGCGTTCGGCAGTTCTCGTGGCTCGCCGCATCCATCGTCTTCCTCGCTGCAGTGGCCGGCGCCGGCCTCTTCGCCTACAACTGGACGCAGCAGCAGTACTACGTGGGCGAGAACGTCGGCTACGTCGCCATCTACCAGGGCGTGCAGCAGGGCATCGGCCCCATCACGCTGCACGAGCTCACCGAGACGACCGACATCAAGATCACGTCTCTGCCCGAGTACCAGCAGTCGCAGGTCGACAAGACGATCAGCGCTGGCGACCGCGAGGCCGCCAACGAGATCGTGGAACGGCTCCGAGATGCCATTCCTGACTAGTCCTTTCCGGAGCGGGGCACGCGAGCAGGCGCCGGTTGTGCCGGGCGCTCCCCGCAAGACAGGTCAGGGACTCCGCAACATGGAGCTCGGCCTGCTGGTCTTCGCGTTCATCATCAACTTCTCCGCGCTGCTGCTGGTGCAGCTCGGCGTGCGCGGCACCTTCGACTTCAACGTCGTCACGCTCTCGGCCATCATCGGTGCCCTCACGCTCGGCGTGAACATCGTGCTGCGCTTCCGGGCACCAGGCGCCGACCCGTTCATCCTGCCCATCGCGGCGGTGCTCAACGGGCTCGGCATCGCGATGATCTACCGCATCGACCTGAGCAATCCAGACCTCGAGGGCGTCTTCTGGACGCCGTCGACGCAGCAGATCGTACTGACGATGCTCGCCGTCGGCGTCGCCATGGTCGTGCTCATCCTTCTCAAGAACCACCGCGTGCTGCAGCGCTACACATACGTGTTCATGGCGCTCGCCATCGTGCTCCTGCTCCTGCCGCTGATCCCCGGCCTCGGACGCACCGACGTCGCCGCGCGCGTGTGGATCAGCATCGCGGGCTTCTCCTTCCAGCCAGGCGAGATCGCGAAGATCGCGCTGGCGATCTTCTTCGCCGGTTACCTTGTGACGGCTCGCGATTCGCTCTCCGTCGTCGGCAAGAAGTTCCTGTGGATGCGCTTCCCGCGCATCAGGGACCTGGGCCCGATCCTCGTCGTCTGGGCCGTCTGCATGGGCGTGCTCGTCTTCCAACGCGACCTCGGCACGTCCCTGCTCTACTTCGGCCTGTTCCTCGTCATGGTCTTCGTCTCGACCGGCCGACTCTCGTGGGTGCTCATCGGACTCGGCCTGTTCATCGGTGGCGCGCTCATCGCGGCGAACACGCTCGGCTACGTCGAGTTCCGCGTCCATGCCTGGCTCGACCCGTTCGACCAGGAGATGTACGAGGCCGACGGCGGCAGCTTCCAGCTTGTGACGGGCCTCTTCGGCCTCGGCGCCGGTGGCCTCATCGGCAAGGGACTCGGCTCGGGTAGCCCCGGCACCACCCCGCTCGCGTCGAGCGACTTCATCATCGCCGCGATCGGCGAAGAGCTCGGCATGGCCGGCATCTTCGTGGTGCTGCTCCTGTTCGTCATCTTCGTGGCCCGCGGTTTCCGGATCGGCCAGCAGGGCGTTGACGACTTCGGCCGCCTGCTCGCGACGGGGCTTGCGTTCACGATCGCCCTGCAGGTGTTTGTGGTGGCAGGCGGCGTCATGCGCGTCATCCCGCTGACGGGCCTCACGATGCCGTTCATGGCGGCGGGCGGCTCGAGCCTGCTCGCCAACTGGATCATCGTCGCGATCCTGCTGAGGCTCAGCGACACCGTGCGTAACGTTCCGACGGAGGCGATCGACGAATGAGCAAGAACATCCGCCTCGTTGGCGTCCTCGTGATCATCATGTTCATGTCGCTCTTCGTGGCTTCGACAAGCATCCAGGTCTTCCAGGCCGAGACGCTGCGCGACGACCCGCGCAACAACCGCACCCGCGAGGAGAGCTTCGAGATCCAGCGTGGTCCGATCCTCGTCAACGGCACCCCGATCGCGAGCTCGACTCCGATCGACACGGCATACAAGTACCAGCGTATCTACGAGAATGGGCCGCTCTACGCGGCGGTGACCGGCTACTACTCGATCGACGGCGCGTCGACGGGACTCGAGGGCGCCCTCAACCCCGAACTCTCCGGCAACAGCGACACGCAGTTCTTCCAAGGGCTCGAGCGGCTCTTCACCGGCCAGGACCCGGCGGGTGCAGCAGTCGAGACCACGATCGACCCGCTCGCCCAGCAGACCGCGGCGGATGCGCTCGGCGAGTTCAAGGGCGCGGCCATCGCGCTCAACCCGGCAACTGGCGCGATCCTGGCCATGTACTCGACGCCGACCTACGACCCGGCCGCACTCGCCGGGCACGACACGGAGACCGTCGAGGAGGCCTACAGGAACCTGCTGGCTGACCCGAACGACCCTCTGCAGAACCGCGCCATCGGCGGCAACATGAACCCACCAGGCTCGGTGTTCAAGCTCGTCGTCGCGGCCGCTGCGCTCGAGGATGGCCTCGCCACCGCGGAGTCGCCGCTCCCGAACCCCGCGACGCTCACCCTCCCCGGCACCAATGTCTCGGTGAACAACCCTTCAGCTGGCGCTAAGTGCGGCAACGGCGACACGACCAACCTGCGCATCGCGCTCGAGCAGTCGTGCAACGTTCCGTTCGCCCAGCTGGCAATGGACCTGGGAGCCGAGCGCGTGCGCGAGATGGCCGAGGCTTTCGGCTTCAACCACGAGTTCGAGATCCCGATGACGGCAAGCGCCAGCACCTATCCGACGGCGCTCGAGGACGACGCGCAGCTTGCGCTCACCGGTTTCGGCCAGTTCGACGTGCGCGCCACGCCCCTCCAGTTTGCGATGATCTCTGCGGCAATCGCCAACGGCGGCGAGGTCATGAACCCCTCGCTTGTCGAGAGCATCCAGACTCCGACGTTCCAGGAGATCCAGGGGCCGGAGATCTCTAGCTTTGGGAGAGCCATCAGCGAAGAGACTGCGGCGTCACTCCAGTCGATGATGGAGGGCAGCGTGAACTCTGGCGTTGCCAGTAATGCAAGAATTGACGGGATCAACGTGGCTGGGAAGACAGGGACCGCGGAGAACGGCGAGGGCGAGCCGTATTCGCTGTGGTTCACAGGATTCGCCGAATCAGGCGATACGCAGATCGCGGTCGCGGTAGTGCTCGAAGACGGTGGCGGAATGGGACAGTCTGGGACGGGCAACGGCCTGGCGGCGACGATTGGGCAGCAAGTGATGAAGGCGGTGCTGAGCAGATGAGACCAGCTGCAGGTGTTTCGTTCGGAGACCGATACAAGCTGAGCTCGCGCATTGCCATCGGCGGCATGGGCGAGGTCTGGGAGGCGACCGATCAGGTGATCGGCCGCACCGTGGCGATCAAGATCCTCAAAGACGAGTACATGGGCGACCCCGGCTTCCTCGAGCGCTTCCGCGCCGAGGCGAGGCACGCAGCTCTCGTCAACCACGAGGGCATCGCCAACGTCTACGACTACGGCGAGGAGAACGGCTCCGCCTACCTCGTCATGGAGCTCGTGCCAGGTGAGGCGCTCTCGACCGTGCTCGAGCGCGAGCGCGTTCTGCCGCCAGACCAGGTCATGGACATCGTGTCGCAGACAGCGCTGGCCCTGCACGCCGCTCACAAGGCCGGCCTCGTGCACCGTGACATCAAGCCGGGCAACCTGCTCATCACGCCAGACCGCCGAGTCAAGATCACCGACTTCGGCATCGCGCGCATCGCCGACCAGGTTCCCCTGACGGCAACTGGCCAGGTCATGGGTACCGTCCAGTACCTCTCGCCGGAGCAGGCCTCGGGTCACGCCGCGAACCCGGCCACAGACATCTACTCGCTCGGCATCGTCGCCTACGAGGCGCTCGCAGGCCGGCGCCCCTTCACGGGCGAATCGCAGGTCGCGATCGCGATGGCGCACATCAACGACGAGCCGCCGGCTCTGCCCGTCACGGTGCCAGAGCCCGTGCGCAACCTCGTGCTCGCGGCCATCGCCAAGAAGCCGGAAGACCGCCCGGTCTCGGCGGAGGTCTTCGCCCGCGCCGCCCGCGCGCTGCGCGACGGCAACGTCACCCGCGCCGCCCAGGCTGTTCCCGCTGTCCTCGGACTCACCGCAGCAGACGAGGTCGGCGACGCCACGGCGCCGCTCGACCGCACGGCGATCATGGACGACGGCGCCCGCACGACGGTGCTCGGCACGGCAGCTGGCACGACCGAGGTCATGAAGGACGACTTCGACACGCTCATCGGCGGCACGCCCGTCGAAGGCGAGGAGGAGTCCACCGCTCTCGCGACGCCCGCCGAAGACGAGCGCAAGAAGCCTGCCGCCTGGGTCTGGGTGCTCATCGGAGCGATCGTGCTCTTCGCGGCCGCCCTCGCCTGGTTCGCTTTGGCACTCGTCAACAGCAATGCGCCAGCAGAAACGACCCCGCCGGCCACGACCTCCGCTGAGACGACAGCAGCTGAGACGCCGTCGCAGAATCCGACGCCGACAGCGAGCACGCCGACGACGGTCTCGATCGCGCAGGCCGACTACATCGGCCTCGACTACGACACGGCGGCCAATCGCATCTCCGAGCTCGGACTCACGCCGAACCGTGTCGAGGGGCCAGTCGCGACCAACCAGGACGACGTCAACACGGTTACGGCAGTCAGCCCGACCGGCACGGTCGACCTCGGCTCCACGGTAACGCTCACGGTCTACGCCAACATGGAGACGCCGAACACCCCGACGACGGCTCCCACCGTCACGGTCAACGCGGCGGGTACGCAGGCCAGCATCAGCTGGCCCTCGTTCCAGTGCCCACCAGGGCAGAGCCTCTCCAGCTACAACGTCAACGTGTCCGGTGCCGAGTCGCCAGGCAGCGTGACGGGAACCTCAGTGAACGTCACCGTCAACGAGGGATCGACCATCGTCGAGGCCTCGTACAGCGCGACGTGTGGCTCTGGAAACACGAGCGCGGATTCCCCGACTGGGTCCGCGACCGTGCCGCAGCCCTCAACTCCGCCCACGACCGACCCCACCTCAACTCCTTAGGGCGAGCCGGGGCAGGCAAGGAGTGTGGATGCAGGAGGCAACGAAACGCCTCAACTCCATGCATCCACATGGAACGCGCGGTTCACAGCTTGGATGGCACCGATCACTCATTCGGGGCGAGATAAGATCGGCAGACTAACGAGGCTTGAGCTTGGCGAACACTGCCAAGGGGAGAGGAGCTTGCTTCCGTGATGCAGGGCGAACGCACGCTCGCTGGCCGATACGACATCGGTCGGCGAATTGGTCGTGGAGGTATGGCTGAGGTCTATCTCGGGACCGATGAGCGCCTCGGCCGCCGCGTCGCCGTCAAGCTCCTCAACACGCAGCTCTCCGGCGAGCCTGACTTCCGTTCGCGCTTCCGGCAGGAGGCCCAGGCCGCCGCTCGCATGACGCACCCCACGATCGTGCGTGTCTTCGACGCGGGCGAGGACACCTTCGTTCGCGCAGACGGGCACGAGCTTGTTGTCCCGTACATCGTCATGGAGTACATCGAGGGGCAGCAGCTCCGCGACGTCATGGCGGGCGCCCCGCTCGCCGACACCCAGATTCACGAGTACATGACGGGCATCCTCACCGCGCTCGAGTACTCGCACCGCGCCGGAGTCGTGCACCGCGATATCAAGCCCGGAAACATCATGATCACGCCGGAAGACACGGTCAAGGTCATGGACTTCGGTATCGCCCGTGCCATTTCCGACACGGCAGGCACCATCGCGCAGACCACTGCCATCCTCGGCACCGCCTCGTACTTCTCGCCCGAGCAGGCGAAGGGCGAGAACGTCGACGGGCGAAGCGACCTCTATTCGGCCGGCATCGTGCTCTACGAGATGCTCACGGGCAAGGTCCCCTTCCAGGGCGACTCCGCGGTAGCCGTCGCGTATCAGCACGTCACCGAGCGCCCCATCGACGCGAACGAGATCAACCCAAAGGTCTCGAAGGCCATGAACGCCGTCGTGAAGCGTTCGCTCGCGAAGAGCCGGGAAGACCGCTACCAGTCGGCGTCCGAGTTCCGCCGCGACCTCGACCTCGCGGCGCAGGGCATCATGCCCGCGTTCGCAACGAAGGTCGAAGACGACGACCGCACCCAGCTCTTCGGCCCTGCTCCCTCTGGCGTGAGTGCCACGGAGTCGGCCTTCAACTCCCTCTCCGAGACGGACGACCGCGCACCCCAGGTGCAGCGGCGTCCTCCAGCGATGTGGATCTGGGGCGCCGCGGCGCTCCTCGTCGTCGTCATCGTGGCCGTCAGCATCTGGGTCTCCCAGCTTCCGCAGGGCGATCAGCTGCCGGACACGAGCGTCGATGTTCCCGACGTCGTCGGCCAGCAGTGGGATGCCGCACGCACGACACTCGAGGACGCCGGGCTCACTCCTGTCCGCGAGGCACAGACGAGCGACGAGGTGCCGGAGAACCAGGTCATCAGCACAACTCCCGGTTCCGGGCTCAGCGTCTCGCCTGGCCAGGAGATCACGGTCGTCGTGTCCACCGGCCCTTCAGCAGTAGCGATGCCCGACATCAACGGCATGACTGTGGAGCAGGCGACGGTCGCACTCCAGGGTGCAGGCCTGAGCGTCGGCCAGATAACGTCGGAGGACTCTCCGACCGTCACTGCGGGCACAATCGTCCGGAGTGACCCCGCTGGTGGCTCCAGCGTCGCTGCGGGCTCCAGCGTCAACCTCGTGACGTCTACGGGCAACGTGGCGCTGCCTGACCTCCTCGGTCAGCCGCTCGAGTCAGCGACGGCGACCCTGCGCGAGCTTGGATTGCTCGCTGTTGTGAAGCAGGATCCTGGCTGCCTCGCAGTCGAGGGCAACCCGATCGTGAACATGTCCGTGCCGCCAGGGCCAGTGGCTCAGCACTCGCAGGTCGAAGTCACGTACTGCACTTCGGAGCCCGCACCGACAACGACGGCGACGACCCCCGCTACACCCCCAAGCACCGACCCCTCGACGCCACCAGAAGACTGAGCCGCGTCGCCTGACCCGGCCCCGCTCACGAACACGAACGAGCACTGGCCCCTTCCGTTCAACCGGGAGGGGCCATCTTCGTGATCAGTGCTCGTGATCAGTGCTCGCGGATCAGAAGTGAGTCTGAAGTGAGTCAGAAGCAGATCAGAAGGTCATCGTCAGAGCCACGTTGCCGGCTGCCCGACAGCCCCGAGACCAACGGTGACGTCGTTCTGCGGCGTGATGAGTGCATCCACCCACGGAAACGCGTAGAAGACGAGGCCGTAGAGCGCGGCCGCGACCACGACGAGCGTGATGAGGAGCTTCACGGGCCAGGGCCCGGGGAGAACTCGCCAGAGGGCGCCGTACATCAGAGACCTCCCTGGCTTGCCACGGACGCGGCAATGGATTCGGGTGGGCCGTCCGCCCGCGGCGTGAAGCTGTCGAAGACGGCATAGCCGATGATGCGCTCAGCGGTTGACCAGAAGGGGTTGCAGCTCATGATCATCATGAGCCGGTCGGTGCCCGTCTGCTCGGGGTAGCGCGGCACCGACCCCAGCACGTCGACCTGTGTCGGCGCCACGTACTCACCCGACCGGTAGGAGTAGGTGTACCAACCGTCGGCCGTCTCCACGACAAGCTCATCTCCGAGTTGAAGCTCGTGGATCTTCTGCATCGATGCGCCATACGCGAGACGGTGACCGGCAATCGCGAAGTTCCCAACCTCACCTGGCATCTGGGAGTCGGGGTAGTGCCCGATGTTGTGGTCGAGCACCTCGTGCTGTTCGATGCCCTGTGCAATAGGACGCGCGTAGTCGGCGCCCCAGGTCGGCACGTAGAGGATCGCGAAGCGCTCGTTCGTGACGGTGGGCGCTGAGGAGATAGGGATGCCGATAGCGGGATCTGTGGTCGTCACTGTCGTGGCTTCTTCGCCGCCTTCGGCGAGCACCTGGCTGAGTTCCTGCCCTGCTTGGTTCTGCTCGTCGCCGACGATGAGGTCGTTGAGCCAGTACTTCCAACCGACAAAGAGGAGCATGATGACCCCGAGCGTCATGAGCACTTCGCCGGATACCCCGACGACGCTGAGCTTGCGCTTCGGCCTGGAGCGGGAGGACTGCGACGAGCGGTGCCCGCGCCCGGCGGACGACCCGCGCTGGCGCGCCTGGTTCTCCTGAGCTCGCCGCTCGGCCCGTGTCTGGTAGCCGTCTTCGTCGGCGAGGAGGGACTCGATCGAGGTCGCCCCGTCGTCTCGTCCAGGCCGTTCAGCAGATGGCATGAGAGCAATCATAGATAGGATGGCCCGCATGTCTCGTGAGAAGTCCAGCGGCTCCAAGTCCGACGAGCCGGAGAAGAAGACTCCGGCCGGTACGAAGAAGCACCGTTCCTCGGAAGCGTCCGCAGCAGCGGCCGCTCTCGCGGCGACGGAGAAGCAGCGCAGGCAGAAGCGCGCCGCCGGCGTGAGCGACAGCGACGAGCGCAATCCCAACCCGGTCTGGTTCAAGCCGCTTATGTTCGGCTTCCTGATCGTCGGGTTCCTCTGGATCATCCTCTTCTACCTGACGAGCGGCGCCCTCCCCATCGCCGAGCTCGGCTCCTGGAACATCCTCGTCGGCTTCGGCATCGCCTTCATCGGCTTCATCATGACGACGAATTGGCGATAGCTACCGCCGCACTTCTCCACAGGGCTGGGTTCTCCACAGGGCCTCGAGTTACAACTGTGTAATTCATCCCCAGGTGTGCATAACCCTGTGGATAACTCCTGTGCACAGCCTCGCTCCGGAACAGAGAAAAGCCGCGCATCCCAACGGATGCGCGGCTTTTCTGCGTCTGAGGTGTTGCCCCGAGCGACTAGGGCATGATGGCCAGCGGAAGCTGCGACACGCTCGCGGTAGCTCCGACGATGATGAGCACGCCGAGGGCGGCCACTAGCCAGAGCCCCTTCCGGGACGGCTTCTGCGACTTCGACTCCCACAGGAAGAGCCACGAGCAGAGCGCGCCGGTGACCAGACCACCGAGGTGGGCCTGCCAGGCGATACCGGGGATGACAAATCCCATGACGACGTTGATGCCGATCAGCACGATGAGCGACATGGTGTTCATGCGAGCCTGGCGCATGACGACGAAGTACGCCCCGAACAGGCCGAACACGGCTCCAGACGCGCCGAGCACCGTCGTATTCGGTGCGACGAGGGCAATCGCCAACGAACCGCCGAGGGCGCTGACCACGTAGAGCGCCGCGAATCTCAGGTGGCCGTACACCTGCTCGAGGGTTCGCCCGAAGATCCAGAGTGTCAGCATGTTGAACGCGAGGTGGAAGACAGTCGAGTGCGCGAACGCTGAGGTGAGCATGCGCCACGGCTCGAAGGCGCCGCCGCTGACGTGGGAGTAGATGCCGTGGTAGACCAGGATGCCCGTCAGCCAGTCACCCGTCACCTGCTGGATCAGCCAGAGAACGGCCGAGACGCCGATGATCGCGTATGTGACGAGCGGCCGCTGGTCTTGCCCGAGCCGTCGCAGTCGCGTGCGAGCCGAAGGTCGCTGAGCTGCCTTGGCCTTTGCGTTCGATTCCCGGATGCACTCGGGACAGATCACGCCAACGGGCGCGAGTGTCTGGCATTCGGGGCACACGGTGCGCCCGCAGCGCTGGCAGAGCACAAAGCTCGGCCGGTCTGGGTGTCGATAGCAGAAGTTCTCACGCTGCTGCGACAGCTCGGGTGATGTCATTCGTGGAGAGGAACCTGGAGCTTAGAGCTGCTCGACGGTGACGCTCTCGATGACGACGTCCTTGAGCGGCTTGTCACGGCCGTCGGTGGGGACCTTCGCGATCGCGTCGACGACGGTGCGCGACTCGTCGTCGGCGACACGGCCGAAGATGGTGTGCTTGCCCTGGAGCCACGGCGTCGGGTCGGTCGTGATGAAGAACTGCGAGCCGTTCGTTCCGCGACCGAGCTGCTTGCCGGCGTTCGCCATGGCGAAGATGTAGGGCTCGTTGAAGTTGAGCTCCGGGTGGATCTCGTCGTCGAACGCGAAGCCCGGGCCGCCGGTGCCGGTGCCGGTGGGGTCGCCGCCCTGGATCATGAAGTTGGGGATGATGCGGTGGAAGATCACGCCGTCGTACAGGGGCGTGTTCTTGGTCTGGCCGTCACGAGGGTCGGTCCATTCCAGCTCACCCGTGGCGAGGCCCACGATGGTCTTGACCGTGTTCGGCGCGTGGTTGCCGAAGAGCTCCACCTTGATGGGGCCGTGGTTCGTGTTGATCGTTGCAAGTGCAGTGGCGATTGACATGATGGTCATCTTTCCATAGCCCTCCGACTTCTCTCCTGTCTGTCCGCCGACAGCGTGCGGTGATTCAGGTTCCGTGTGGCAGAAGCGTGCCAAGATATGCAGTACCTACTTGTCAACGTCCGGAGGTACCAATGGCCCTTTCACGGAAGCAGTCGCGTGAACTCAAGCGTCTCCGCAAGGACGCAACAAACTTGTGGAGCGAGCAGCAGTCTGTCATCGAGCACGCTCGCGGCATCCTGCAGTCTGCAGGCGTGAGCGCGAAGGGCTTGGCTGAGTCCGAGCTCGTTCCTGCCCTGCAGAAGAGCTACGACAGCAACGTTCGCCCCAGCTTCGACCGCGGCTACAGCGTGGCTCGCGAGAAGTACGAAGACGCGAGCGTCCGCTTCAACGGCAAGGTTCTCCCCGTCGTCGCTGGCCTCTCAGGCTCGCTCGCCGGCACGGTCAGCAACCTCGCCTCGAAGAACCACGACTTCAAGGATGTCGCTGGCTCCGCGAAGAAGGTCTCCAAGGAGCTCAACTCCCGCGCCAAGCAGGCATCGAAGGCATACGACAAGAAGTACAACAGCTCCGGCGTCGGTGTCGGCGGCTGGCTGCTCATCGGTGCTGGCGTCGCCGCTGTCGCCGCTGTGGGCTACGCCCTCTGGCAGACCTTCCGCGCAGACGACGACCTGTGGATCGCCGACGAAGAGCTCGACGCTCCCGTCACCACGGTCTCGCCCGCCTCGGCAGCGAAGTAGTTCGCACAGCCATCGCGTCTGACGGGCCCCGCACTCACCTCGTGAGTTGCGGGGCTTCGTCGTAGGCGGCGCCGATGAGTCGCGCGAGCGCGTCTGCCAGCGCGGGCTTCGCTCCCCGCCACCAGGCGAGCCTGACTTCGATGGCTGGCGCATCCCGCACCGGCCTGTAGACGATGCCAGGTCGCGGATGCTGCGCGGCCGTGGCTTCGCTCGTGACCCCGTAGACATCGCCGTCGGCGATGAGGGTGAGCCATTCGTCGAGGGAGCTCGTCGGAATGAAGACGGGCGAGCGGTCCGCCGGCCAGAGTGAGCCGACTGTCGTGCCAGTGCGTGCATCCACGGCCATGGTCTTACCGGCGAAGTCGTCGAGGGCGAGGGTTCGCTTGCGGGCGAGCGGGTCGTCCTTGGCGAGGACCGCGACGCGTCGTTCCTCACCGAGTCGCACCGTCTCGATGCGAGGGTCCCGTGGAGCGGTGCGCACCACCGCGAGCTCAACTTCTCCGTCGAGGAGCCCTGCCGTCGCAGTGTTGCTCTGACGGAAGACGAGGTGCGATTCTGGATGCTCCGCTCGCCACCCGCGCTGCACGGCGCTCGTGTGGCTTCCCAGGGTCGACCAGGCGTAGCCAACTCGAAGTTCGCGCGTCGCCTCGTTGGCCTCTTCGCTGATGAGGCTCACCTCGAGCAAGACTCGCCTGGCACGGGTCAGGACGCGCTCACCGAGTGGAGTGAGCGCCACGTGGCGTGTGGAGCGCGAGAGGAGTTGGGCGCCGAGCTGCGTCTCGAGGGCGAGGATCGCGCGCGAGACCGCGGCCTGCGAACACTGCAGGCTAATGGCGGCGTCGGTGAACGTTCCCGCGTCGACGACCGCCGCGAGGGCCCGCAGGTGGCGGAGCTCCAGACTCATGCGTCCAGCGTATAACTCACGCGTGTCACGCATTTCTGGTCGTCACGAATTGGAGTGACGATGAGCCCATGACAGGAGCAGCCGACGCCAGCATTCCGAGCGCAGCCGCGCCGCGTGGTGTGCTGGCCGGTTCGGCAATGCTGACGGCAAGCGGCCTCTCGAACCAGCTTGGTGCGGCCTTCGGTGCCCTCGCCTTCGACGCGCTCGGCACCCCAGGCGTCGTCGCCGTTCGCCAGCTTGTGTCGGCGGCCATCTTGTTCCCGATCGCACGCCCGCGGCTGCGCAGCTTCACGTGGGCGCAGTGGTGGCCTGCCCTGCTGCTCGGTGTTGTGCTGGCGACCATGAACCTGTCCCTCTACGGAGCGGTCAACCGCATTGGGCTCGGGCTCGCCGTGACCCTTGAGTTCCTCGGCCCCCTCGCCGTCGCGCTGTGCTCGTCGCGCACCAGGGCAGACCTACTCCTGGCCGCGGGCGCCGCCCTCGGCGTGTACGTGCTGCTCCTGCCCGACGCTTCGAGCGACCTGCTCGGCTACGCGCTTGGCCTCCTGGCCGCCTGCTGCTGGGCGAGCTACATCCTGCTGAACCGCATGCTTGGTGGACGCCTGACCGGGCTTCAGGCACCGGCGACGGCGACGCTCGTGTCGAGTCTCTTGACGCTGCCGATCACGGTGCAGCTCATCGCCGGCGGCTCGTTCCTCGGTTGGCCACTCCTGCTCGCCGCGCTCTCTGGCCCGCTGTGCTCCGTCATCCCGTACTCGATCGATATCATCGCGCTGCGCTGGGTGACCACAAGGTTCTTTGGGTCTTCATGAGCATCAACCCCATGTTCGCGGCGCTCGCCGGAGTTGTTGTCCTCGGCCAGGTGCCCGTCGCGCACGAGTGGATCGGCATGGCGATGATCGTCGGCGTCAATACCGTCGCGGTCTCGCGCGGCCTCCGGGGATCCCACAGCGCCTGACAGCTCAGGAGCATCCGGGAGCGCTCAGATGCACCCGGGAGCCGCTGTTTGCTAGTGCGCAGCTCGAACGGGGCGCAGGTGCCCGTTTGCCGGGCGCTCAGTGTGGAGCCTCAGCCCCATATCCACGAGCGAGACGGTGCGAAGCGCCGAGATCTCGTCGAGGTCGAACCACCGGGCCTCGTCCGTGGAGCCGCCCCGCTCGTTGCGGAGTTCGCCGCTCACGATGCTCGCCTCGTAGACGATCCGCACCGACTGCATGGGTGTCTTGCCAGGCTCAAGCCTGTCGCGACCGGCAATGATGTGCGAGTCGATGCCGAGGAGCCGGTCGATGGAGGCGTGGTAGCCGGTTTCTTCCCAGATCTCGCGAACGACGCCGTCGATTGGGTCCTCGCCGGGGTCGGTCCCTCCGCCAGGCAGCGTCCAGCCCGAGCGGCCGCGGTCGTGCCAGTGCGCCAGGAGGATCTGCCCATCGCGCACGATGACGCCGTACGAAGCGAGTCGTCGATGCACGGAACCCCCAAAGATCTCTGCCGAGGTCTCGAGGTCAGCGGCCTGTTGCCCTGGCCGACCCGAACCACGGGCGCACGCTATCGTACGCCGACGCGCGCCGGGCCCCCGCACAGGGAGGCACCGACGCGCGTTCGCTCTTGGTTGTTGACGGCCCGGATCAGCGTCGCAGAGTCTTGCGAGCCAGGAAATTCCCGAGGAACTGGAGTCCCTGGACGATCACAACGATGACGATGACCGCCGCCCAGGTGACCTCCGGCTGGAACTGTCGGTACCCGTACTGGATCGCGAAGTCGCCCAGTCCTCCGCCGCCGATGAGTCCAGCGACCGCCGACATGTCGACAAGCGAGACGACCGCGAACGTGTAGCCGAGGATGAGCGGGCCGAGCGCTTCGGGCACGATGACGCTCCACACGATCTGGAAGCGCCCCGCTCCCGAAGCTCTCGCAGCCTCGATGACGCCGGGCGAGACGGTCAGCAGGTTCTGCTCTACGAGTCGCGAGATGCCGAACGTGGCTGCGAGCGAGAGCGCGACGATCGCCGCGTTGGTACCGATGCCGGAGCCGACGACGAGCCGCGAAAGCGGTTGGACGGCGGCGATGAAGATGATGAACGGGATGGGCCGGAAGAAGTTCACGACCACGTTCATGACCGCGTTCACGAAGCGCTGCTCGTAGAGATTGCCCTGCCGTGTGAGGTAGAGCACCAGTCCGACGAGCAGTCCGCCGATCCCACCGAACAGCAAGCTGAAGGAAACAAGGAGAAGCGTCTCGCCGGTCGCCTCGAACAGCTTCGGGAGGAGATCGATAACCTCGTTCATGCGGCACCTCCTGACGTGATCGTGTCGAATTCCGTGACGACCGCGAGGCCGCCGATCTCGTCGAGCGCTCGACGTCGTGCTTCCGGGTCACCCTGGAGCGCGAAGGTCAGGTCGCCGAACGACTTGCCTCGGATCTCGTTCATGCCGCCGTAGACGAGCTCGACGGTGATGCCGGCCTCGTGCAGGATGCGTAGCGCCTGCGCCTGATTCGTGCGTCCGTCTCGGAAGCTCAGCGTGACGAGCGTGCCGGGGTGGCGAGCGCTCAGGTCAGCGCGCAGCTCGGCGTCGGGGATGCCCTGGACCACCGTCGAGACGAACCGCTGCGTAGCCGCCGCCTGCGGGTTTGCGAAGATGTCGAACACCTCGCCCTGCTCAACGACCTTGCCGTGCTCCATGACGGCGACGTGGCTCGCGATTTCCTTCACCACATCCATCTCGTGCGTGATGACGATGATGGTGATCCCGAGCTCTCGGTTTGCCTTCTTGAGCAGCTGCAGCACGTCGGCCGTAGTCTGCGGGTCGAGTGCGCTCGTTGACTCGTCGGCGAGAAGAATGCTGGGGTTCGTCGCGAGGGCACGGGCAATGCCGACGCGCTGCTTCTGGCCGCCAGAGAGCTGGTCGGGGAAGGCGCGAGCCTTCTCAGAGAGCCCGACGAACTCGAGGAGCTCGGCGATGCGTTTCTCTCGCTCTGCCTTCGGCGTCTTCGCGACGCGGAGCGGGTACGCGACGTTGCCCGCGACGTTGCGCGAGTTGAAGAGGTTGAACTGCTGGAAGATCATGCCGATACCGGCACGCACCGAACGGAGCTTCGCCTCCGGGAGCTGGGTGATGTCGACACCGTCGACGTGGATGCTGCCGGACGTGGTTGGTTCGAGGGCGTTGATGAGGCGCACCATGGTCGACTTGCCCGCGCCCGAGTAGCCGATGACCCCGTAGATGTCGCCGGCCTCGATGTCGAGGGAGACGCCGTCGACGGCTCTGATCGCCGGGGCTCCGCGCTTCGGCGACGGATACTCCTTGACGACGTCAGTGAGTGTGATGAGGGCCATGTATTCGCTCTCGCCTTCTTCACGGTGGAACCGTGTGGTGGTGCTGGTGAGCGGCGCCTAGACGCCATTCGTCGGTGCAAGCGAGATCGCCGCCCGAGGCCTCATGATCATCATCTGGTCTCGGGCGGCGAGCGCGCTAGGGGTGAGTTCTAGCCCTGGGCTTCGATCTCTGCGACGAGCTCGTCGAGCGTCGTCTGCAGCTCGTCGACGGGGGTCTTGGTGAGCACGGCGGTGTCGCCGAACGTCTCCTTGACCGAAGCCGCGACTGCCTCGGAGTTCTGGTAGATCTCAACGAGCTTGAGGTAGTTCTCGTTGTCGGCGTTCTCGGCCGTCGTCACGAAGATGTTGATGTACGGGAACGCGGAAGCGTTCTGCGGGTCGTCGCGCGTGAGGGCGTCCTCGGTCGTGAGGCCAGCGTTCTCGACGAAGTCGTTGTTGATGATCGCGCCTGCGAGGTCGGGCAGCGAAGTCGCCGTGACCGATGCTTCGAGCTCGGTCACCTTGACACGCGATTCCGGGAGCACGTCATCGAGCGTGGAGAACGGCGAGCCGCCATCCTTGAGCTCGATGAGTCCAGCTTCCTGGAGCACGAGGAGGCCGCGTGCGCGGTTCGACGCGTCGTTCGGAACCGCAACCTCTGCGCCGTCCGGGATCGCGTCGACGGAGTCGTACTGCGAGGAGTAGAAGCCGAGGGGGTAGATGGCCGTCGAGCCGATCGGAACGAGGTCGTCGCCACTAGCAGCGTTGTGCTGCGCGAGGTAGATGATGTGCTGGAACGCGTTGACGTCGAGCTCACCCTCGGTCGTCGCGGGGTTCGGCTGGTTGTAGTCCGAGAAGTCGACGAGCTCGACCGTGAGGTCCTGAGCTGCAGCCTCCTCGACGAGCACCTCCCAGTACGGGTCGGATGCGCCGACGACGCCGAGCTTGATGGTGTTGTCATCGGAAGCGCCGGTGGAGCACGCGGAGAGACCTCCAACGAGGGCGATCGCGCCGACAGCTGCGGCGATCTTGGTGAAACGTGACATGGAGGAGGGTCCTTTCAATGCGGCGCGGAAACGCCAGCCATCCTCTAAGGGTCTAGAGGGCCTCGCAAGAATAAGAGAACAGCGCGTCTCCGCGCCGATACATCCTGACACGTTGCGTAACAGTCCACCGACAGGGCCACGAACGCAAGAATGTTGCGTTCAGATCGCAGGACACCTCAGGGCAGCAAGCCCAATTGCCTGGCCTTCGCAAGAGCCTGGTAGCGAGAGCTCGCATCCAGCTTGGTCATTGCCGTGCCGAGGTAACTCTTGACGGTGCTTTCCGTGAGAATCAGCTTTCCGGCTATGTCCTTGTTCGAGAGACCGAGCGCGATCTGGCCGAGCACGTCCAATTCGCGGGGAGACAGCTTGATCGGAGCCTCAGCGAACTCCGCTGCCGCCGCCGCCTCGCGGTCGCGCGGGTCTCCGTGGTCGCCCGCGAACCGCACGAGCCGCTCTTCGATACCGCGCAGCCTCGCGCGAACCTGGACATCGCCGAGCATCGACGAGACCTCCCGAAGTTCCGAGAATGTGCCCCTCAACTCCTCGAGCTGCGTCGCCGTGAGACCGCCCGACCCGAGTTCGGAGAGGCTCGCCGATCCGACCCGCATCCGACGACTGAGTTCATCCCGAAGGCGAAGCTCGTCCTCCACCTTCTTCCCGAGAGCGACAGCCTGGCCGAGTGACATCGACTGAGAGTCAGGGGCCGCGCGGAACCCGCCGTACAAGACACCGCGCACGTGCTTGTCTACGACGACGGGCACCGCGAGAAGGCTCTGCACGTGCTCGGAAAGCACCTGCACGTCGTAGTCGTGCGTGATGCGACTGCTTCCGCGGTAGTTGGTCGTGACCTTGGCACGGCGTTCGAGCATCGCGCGACCCCCGAGGCCCCGCCCGAGCTGCACCCGCAAGCCGACGAGTCCGCGTCCCTGGTTGCCGCAGATCGTGTGGACGTCCGTCGTGTCCCGATGCGTCTGTCCGCCGAACGAGAGAGGGCATCCCGTGGAGTCGCGGAGGCGCGCGACAGCCTGAGCGAAGACGTCCGCTTCGGTGGCTGCCTCTGGAAACATCATGTGCGTCACTACCAACTTCCGGGGGTAGTTCGATACTTCGTCGTATGCGTAGCGTGGATGCTATCACGCAGGCAATGAGGCTTTCGTGTTCGCAATGATGCGAAGAAGCGCCGCCTTTTGCCGTTACGGAATGCACGTCCATCTCTGACGAACGCAGCAATGCACTGAGGCAAGGAGGCCCCATGCAGAACGAAACGTCATCACAGCCGCCCGGAGGAATCGACTATGTCGCATTCGAGGAATCGGCCGATTTCAAGGAGCTGAAGAAGCGACAGCGCTCCTTCGTCTTCCCCCTCTCCCTCTTCTTCCTCGTCTGGTACGGGACCTACATCGTCGTCGCGGCGTACGCCCACGATTTCATGGCAACCCCCGTCTTCGGCAACATCAACGTGGGGCTGCTGCTCGGCATCGGTCAGTTCGTGACGACCTTCGCGATCACCATGTGGTACGTGTCCTACGCCAACCGGAAGCTCGATCCCCTCGCGAATGACCTGCGCGTCCAGCTCACCAAGGAGGACCAGGCATGAGCGGTCAGCTCATCGCCCCGCAGGCAAGTGCGGTGGCGGACAACGATCCCGTCCTGAATATCGCGATTTTCGCCGCTTTCGTGGCGGTCACCCTGTTTATCGTCATTCGGGCGAGCAGGAACAATAAGAGCGCAGCCGATTACTACGCTGGTGGCCGATCATTCACGGGCACGCAGAATGGTTTCGCCATCTCCGGCGACTATCTCTCCGCCGCTTCTTTCCTCGGAATTGTCGGGGCCATCGCGGTCAACGGCTACGACGGATTCCTGTACTCAATCGGGTTCCTCGTCGCCTGGCTCGTCGCGCTGCTGCTCGTCGCCGAGCTCATGCGCAACACGGGCAAATTCACGATGGCGGATGTGCTGTCGTTCCGCCTCAAGCAGCGGCCCGTGCGTGTTGCCGCTGCCCTCACGACACTCGCGGTGTGCTTCTTCTACCTGCTCGCGCAGATGGCCGGCGCCGGCGGTCTCGTTGCGCTCCTGCTCGGGATCACCGACGACATCGGCGTCGCGATCGTCGTCGCCGTCGTCGGCGTGCTCATGATCATCTACGTGCTCATCGGGGGCATGAAGGGCACCACCTGGGTGCAGATCATCAAGGCGTTCCTGCTCATCGGCGGGGCGGGAGCGATGACCATCTGGGTGCTTGTCATCAACGGTTTCGACCTCTCCGCGCTCCTGCAAGCCGCTGTCGATAAGGCGGCGCTCGACGGAGCCGAGGATCCCGCGGCGATCCTCGCGCCTGGGCTCCAGTACGGCAAGAACCCCATCGACTTCGTGTCTCTCGGACTCGCGCTTGTCCTCGGCACCGCGGGCCTACCTCACGTACTCATGCGCTTCTACACGGTGCCAACCGCCAAGGAGGCCCGGAAGTCCGTGGTCTGGGCCATCTGGCTCATCGGCGGCTTCTACGTGTTCACGCTGGTCCTCGGCTACGGAGCCGCGGCGCTTGTCGGCGCTCCCGCTATCAAGGACGCGCCGGGCGGCGTGAACTCGGCGGCACCGCTGCTCGCCCTCGAACTCGGCGGGCCGATCCTCATGGGCTTCATCTCCGCAGTCGCCTTCGCGACCATCCTCGCGGTTGTCACCGGTCTTGCCATCACTGCGGCCGCATCCTTCGCCCACGACATCTACAACAGCGTCGTGAAGCGTGGCACGGCGACCCCGGAGCAGGAGGTGAAGGTCGGCAAGTACACGGTTGTTGTGCTCGGCGTCGTCGCCATCGTCGGCGGCATCGGCGTGCAGGGTCAGAACATCGCCTTCCTCGTCGCGCTCGCCTTCGCGGTCGCGGCCAGTGCGAACCTGCCGACGATCCTGTACTCGCTCTACTGGAGGAAGTTCACGACCCGCGGCGCACTGTGGAGCATGTACGGAGGCCTCGCCACGGCCATCGTCCTGATCTTCTTCTCGAAGGTCGTCTCCGGGTCTGAGACCGCGATGCTCGGCGAAGAGATCAACTTCGCCTGGTTCCCGCTCAACAACCCTGGCATCGTCTCGATCCCGGTCGGATTCCTCCTGGGCTGGCTCGGCTCGGTCCTCCCGCAGAAGAAGGAAGACCCGAGGGTCGCTGCCGAGATGGACGTGCGCTCCCTCACGGGTTACGGCGCCGAGGAGGCTGTCGAGCACTAGCGGTTGGAACAGGGCCCTCACCGGCTCGAGTTCTCAGAAATGGTCGCACTGACTCGTTCAGTGCGACCATTTCGGCTCTCTCGTTGTTCCGGTGCCACAACCCACATGAGCTTCTTGATGCACGTGGGTAGCGTGAACGTGTCCACGATGCACACGGAGGTGCGGATTGACGCAGTCAGCGCAGACAGGTTCCCTCGAGGGGAAGACCATCATCATGTCGGGCGGAAGCCGCGGCATTGGGCTCGCGATCGCCAAGCGCGCCGCGCGTGACGGCGCAAACGTCGTGTTGCTCGCCAAGACCGGCGAACCGCACCCGAAGCTGCCAGGCACGGTCTACACGGCCGCTGAGGAGATACGGGAGGCCGGCGGTCGCGCGCTTCCCGTCGTCGGCGACGTCCGTGATGATTCTGACCTCCTGCGGGCGGTCGACACTGCTGTCGCCGAGTTCGGCGGAATCGACATCGTCGTCAACAACGCGAGCGCCATCGATCTGCGCTCCACGCTCGACATCGATGAGAAGCGCTATGACCTGATGCACCAGATCAACCAACGGGGCACGTTCATGCTCTCGAGGGCTGCCCTGCCGCACCTGCTCGAGTCGCCGGATGCGCGCATCCTGTCGCTCTCACCGCCCCTGAATCTGTCGCCCAAGTGGCTCGGGGCCTACCCGGCCTACATGACGGCGAAGTACGGCATGACCCTTGCGACGCTCGGCATCGGTGCTGAGTTCGCCGACAGGGGCATCGACGCGAACACCCTGTGGCCGCGCACAACCATCCAGACCGCCGCGGTCGCCAACATCATCGGCGGGGAGGAGCTCATGCGCCGCAGCCGCACTCCCGAGCTGTACTCGGACGCCGCACATGCCGTGCTCACGGCCCCGCACGGTCATTACCAGGGCGAGACCCTGCTGTGTGAGGACGTGCTGGCAGAGGCCGGCGTGAGCGACCTCAGCGTCTACTCGCCCGGCGTGGACGCAGCTGAGTTGTACCCAGACGCCTTCGTCGACTGATCACGCCCCCAGTCGGCCCCCGCACCACCCTGGATGCAAAGTTGTGGCGAAATGCAGCTGCGCGCTTACCGAGCAGCAACGTGCCACAACTTTGCGCGCAACATCAGCGGGTCCCGCTTCGTGGGAACGCGAAAGAACCCCGGTCAGATTTCTCTGACCGGGGTTCTTTGTCACCGTGGAGCCTAGGAGATTCGAACTCCTGACATCCTGCTTGCAAAGCAGGCACTCTACCAACTGAGTTAAGGCCCCGTTCGGGTGGATACGATACCAGTTTCAGTATCGAACCGTGGGGCTACCAGGACTTGAACCTGGGACCTCTTCGTTATCAGCGAAGCGCTCTAACCGCCTGAGCTATAGCCCCCGAAGCGACTGCCCCAACATACACGAAAAGTGCACCGTAGGGGAAATCGAGCCGCTAGCTGTTCGTGAAACCGAACACGAGGCCTCCCGTGACCTTCACCGCGAGGTTGTAGAGGAACGCTGCAACCGCGCCGAGGGCGGTGCCCGCGACGAGGTTCAGCAGCGCTACAACAAGCGAGAAGAGCATGAGCTGCGGCAGTGTGACGAAGTCATCGACCCCGACACCGGCCGAGCCGGAGACGTCGTTGAGCAGACTGTTGACGCTGTCGAGCACGCCCGTGTTCTCAATGACCGTCCACATCAAGAACGTCGCGACGACGGTGATGATGCCGAAGCAGATGGACAGCAGGAACGAGAACTTCACGACGGACCAGAAGTCGATGTGCACCAAACGGAGGCGCACCTGCTTGCTCGCAGTCTTCTTGCTGGACTTCTGGGCCAGCTTGTCAGCAACGCTCGTCATAGATCAGTACCTCAGTCTTCGGTCTCGTCCTGCTCGAACGACGTCACCGAGTCTGCCACAGTCTCACTCGGGGCACTCTCGGCTGGGGTGCTCTCCCCGCCGGTCGAGGTCTCGAGGGCTGTCTCGGTGGCGGACTCTGCAGTCTCGTCGCCTTCAGCGTCCTCGTCGTCCTTCTCGAGTTCGCGGTCCGCGTTCTGGGCGATGGCGATCACGTAGTCGCTGTTGTCCAGCCTCGCGAATGTGACGCCCATGGAGTCACGGCCAGTCACCGAGACTTCAGCAACGTTGGAACGCACGACCTTGCCGGAGCCGAGAATGACCAGCACCTCTTCGTCGTCGTGGACCAGCAGTGCGCCAGCGAGACCGCCACGCTCCTCGTTCAGCTTCGCGACCTTGATACCGAGGCCACCACGCTTCTGGATGCGGTACTGAGACACCGAGGTGCGCTTCGCGTAACCACCTTCTGTGACGATGAACACGTACGCATCGTCGCTCGAGGTAACGGCTGCGGTGAGCAGGTAGTCACCGTCGCGGAACGACATCCCCTTGACGCCGGACGTCGATCGGCCCATGGGCCGGAGCGCCTCGTCGTTCGCCTCGAAGCGAAGCGACATTCCGAGGTGGGAGACGCAGAAGACGTGGTCGGACTCGTCGGCGAGCATGGCGGAGACGAGCTCGTCGCCTTCGCGCAGGTTGACGGCGATGATGCCGGCCTGGCGGTTCGTGTCGTATTCCGTAAGCGCCGTCTTCTTGACGAGGCCCTCACGGGTCGCGAGCACGAGGTACTGCGCTTGACGGTAGTCGCTGATGTCG
>NZ_JACHWJ010000009.1 GCF_014191305.1 Pseudoclavibacter helvolus
ACCGTCTCCCTCTCGCGTGCCATCGACGCCGCCCGCCTCCTCACGGGAGTCATCAGCTTCCGCGCCGTCGCGGCCGTGCTCGACCCCCTGTGGCCGCTCGAGCATCGCCTTGAGATCCTGCGGCGGGTTGAGCCCGCGCTGGTCATCACCGACGATCCGGAGTTCGAGGCCCAACTCGACGCCACGTCGTGGGGAGGAACAGTCACCTCGTTGGCAGCGTTCGACCTGGCAGCGGCGGATGCGCTTGCCGAGCGGGGCGCGTCGGCCCCGGGCCCAGAGATCCGCCCGCGCGACGAGCCCTTCCTGTTGCTCTTCACCTCCGGCACCACCGACCTACCCAAGGGCTTCCTGCGCACTCGCGGCAGCTGGGACCACAACGTCGACATCAGCCGCCGGTACCTCGGAACGACCGACGGACGCTCGACGATCGCACCCGGCCCTCTCTCGTACAGCCTCACCCTCTACGCGCTTGTCGAGGTGCTCGCCACCGGCGGCTCGCTCTACCTGCAGAGCGGCTTCGACGCGCAGGCCGCGGCTCGCACGATCGCGGGTGAGCACGTGGAGCGCCTCGTCGGGGTGCCGGCCATGCTGCTTGCCGTCCTGCAGGCGTCCCGCCGCGGGCACCTGCCGCTCGACTCGCTGGTCGAGGTCATCACGGGCGGGGCGAACCAGCCGGAGCACATCCGCCGCGGCTTCGAGGAAGCCGTTCCCGAGGCGCACCTGCGCAGCTACTACGGGGCCTCAGAGATCGGCTTCATCGGCTTCAGCGACGAGGGTGACGGCACCAACCTGACTCCGTTCGGTGGCGTCGAGGTGAGCGTGCGGGACGAAGCGGGGGCTGAGGTGCCTGCGGCGAGACCGGCACCCTGCACATCCGCGTGGGCTCGGCAGTCGAGCGCTACCTCTCCGCGACGAGCGCGGACCGCATCACCGACGCCGACGGCTGGGCGAGCGTCAACGACCTCGCGGCGTTCGCGAACGGCGCATCCAGCTGCTCGGCCGGGCAGGCGACGTCGCTGTCTCCGGCGGGCACAAAGTGTCCCTCCCCCAGGTGGAACGCGCACTCGCTTCGCTCCCAGGCTGCGAGGCGTGCTGCGCCGTCGCGCTGCCGGACAGCAAGCTCGGCTCGATCGTCGCGGTTGTCGTCGAAGGCGACGCGGATGCACTCCCCACCAAGGCGCAGATGCTCGGCCACCTGCGCGCGCACCTAGCACCCCAGTTCGTGCCCCACCGCCTCTACCGTGCGCAGCTCCTCCCGCGCACGGCCGGTGGGAAGATCCGCCGTGCTGCAGTCCTCGACCTCGTCACCGCTGGCGAGGCGGTGCGGCTATGAGGCGCGCCGTCGTCACCGCCGTCGGCGCCGTCACCCCCAACGGGCTCGACGTCACGAGCACGTGGTCGTCACTGCTCGCGGGACAGAGCGGCATCCGGCTCATCGAGAGCGTCGACGTCTCCGACCTCGCCGTGCGGGTAGCCGGAGAGGTGCGCAGCTTCGACGCCGCGGCCCACTTGCCGAAGCGTGACGTCGCGCGCCTGGACCGCCACGCGCACTACGCCGTGGCGGCCGCCGACGAGGCGATGCGCTCGACCGGCATCGCGCCTGGCTCGCTCCCGTTCGACGCGACGAGGTTCGCCGTGACCATCGCGACCGGCTCCGGCCCCGTCTCGCTCACGCAGGACGCCGCGCGCATCCTCGACGCCTCAGGGCCGCGCAGAGTGCCGCCAGGCGTCGTGGTCTACGGCGGGCCGGACGCGGCTGCCGCCTACCTCAGCGAGCGCTACGGGGCCCGCGGCGCGAGCGCCGGGCTCTCCGCGACGTGCGCAAGCGGCACCGTCGCGCTCGGCGAGGCGATGCGCACCATCCGGCACGGGTACGCCGACGCCGTCCTTGTCGTCGCGGCCGATGACTGCCTCAACCGGGTCAACTTGGCCGTCAACGCGACCCTCGGCGCCCTAGCACTCGGACACGAGGACGCACCGGAGACGGCCAGCAGGCCCTTCGACCGCGCGCGCCACGGGTTTGTCATGGCGGCCGGTGCGGCCGCCCTGCTCGTGGAGTCGGAAGAGGGCGCGCATGCACGTGGTGCTGAGATCTTGGGCGAGGTCGCCGGCTACGGCGCGACGTCGGACGCCTACCACCCGACAGCTCCGAGACCCGACGGCAGCGGCGCCCTCGCCGCCATGCGAGCGGCCCTCGACGACGCCCGCCTCGACGCAGGCGACCTCGAGCACGTCAACGCGCACGGCACCAGCACGCCACTGAACGACGCCATGGAGACGGCCGCCCTGCGCGAGCTCCTCGGCGCCCGTCTCGGCGGGGTTCCCGTGACGGCCAATAAGTCGGCAACCGGTCACCTGCTGGGCGCCGCCGGGGCTCTCGAAGCCGTCATCTCACTGCTGACGATGCGCGACTCGGTGATCCCGCCGACGCTCAACCTCGACGATCCCGAGTTCCCAGAACTGGACGTCGTCGCCCGCGAGGCCCGGCCAGCGCGCATCCGCACCGTGCTCTCGAACTCGTTCGGCTTCGGCGGGCACAATGCCTCGCTGCTGCTCCGCGAGTTCGACGCCTGACCTCTCGCGCCACCCCGCCGAGCCAGCTCGCTTCGCTCCCAGCCGAGCCCAGGCCCGGGCCCGCTCAACTCAACTCCGCTGAACTCAGCTCAACAAGCTGATCGCTGCCCGGCGAGTCCCCCTCTGAGCGCCCACTCAGAGGGGGAATCGCCGGGCAGCGATCGACTTCAATGGGCCCGAGGTGGTGAACCGACCGGCAGCGGTCACTCCCAACGAGCACGTCGGCTTAGAACGCGGGCGGCACGTCCAGCGACTCAAGCGTCTCCCGCACCTTGTCGCTCGTGAACGCCTTCTCGAGCGCAGCGATCTTCGGGGTGCCGAGCTTGTCCTCGCGCGTCACGAGCGTGACCGCGAACTGAGGGTCCTGCTCGACCGCGAGGCCGTTGTCGACGGGCGTCAACCCGAGCTGACGCGCGAACGACGGCAGGTTGAAGACCGCATCCGCCTCCTCGTAGGCCGTGTTGAGCTGCAGCAGGTCGACCTGCGTGATCGTCAGCTCCCGGGGATTCTCAGTGATGTCAGCAACCTTGCCTTTGAATCGCTCGACACCCTCGTCAAGCGTGATGACGCCATCGTCGGCGAGCAACTGCAGTGCGCGAGCCGCGTTGGCGCTGTCGTTCGGGATGACGACGCTGCCACCCTGCGGCAGCTCGTCGAGTGAGCCCAGACTCTTGGAGTAGAAGGCGACGACCGTCGAGTAGATCGGCTTCACGCCCGCGAGCGACGCGTCGTTCTTCGTGTTGAACTCCTCCATGAACGGCACGAACTGCACGAAGTTGGCGTCGATCTCACCGTTCTCGACAAGCACGTTCGGCTGCACGTAGTCGGAGACGGGGACCAGCTCGATCTCGTAACCCTCCTCGATCGCCTCGGCCGCCGCCTCCACGACGTCCGTCATGGGGGTCACCGTGGCCGCGACCTTGATCGTGACCACGTCGCCGCCGCCGTCCGTCTGACCGGCCGACGGGGCGCATCCGGCCGTGAGAAGGGCGAGGGATGCGACGGCCAGCGCTGCCCCGATCGTGCGAAGTCGAAGTGTCATGGCTGTTGGTTCCTTTGCGGGTCGTGCATGCAGTTGGTCGTGGATGTTGGTGAGCAAGAATTTGAGATGAAGGTCACCGGCGGTCAAGCGCCACCGAAAGCCTGTGGCCGCCGGTCTGGAGCAGCTGCACGCACACGATGACGATCACGATCGTCGTGTACATGAGCGGGTAGTCGTACTCCTGGTAGCCGTAGCGCAGCGCGAAGTCGCCAAGCCCTCCGCCACCGACGACGCCGAGCACCGTCGAGTACGAAAGCAGGCTGATCGCCGCGGAAGTGAGTGCGTAGACCAGTCCGCTGCGCGCCTCCACGAACAGGAAGCGCGTGACCACCTGCCCCGTGTCCGCGCCCATCGACCTCGCCGCGTGCAGCACACCGGATGGCACCTCGAGCAGTATCTGCTCGACGAGCCGCGCGTAGATCGCGACACCGACGAAGCACAGCGGGAACGTCGCCGCCTGGGTGCCGAACGTGGTGCCGAACACGAGGCGGGTGAGTGGGATGAGGAACACCACGAACAGGAGGAACGGAAACGATCGCACGACCGTGACGTAGAGGTTCGCGACCCGCCACAGCGTCCGGTTCTCGCGCACGCCTCCCGGCCTGGTCAGGAAGATCAGCACGCCGAGTGGCAGCCCGAGCACAATGGCGGCGACCAGGGAGAACACGAGCATGTAGCCGGTCTCGGCGAGCGCCTGCCAGATGGCGTCGGCGTTGGCCGTGAGTGAGGTGACTATGCTGTCGACGAGCTCGATCACGACCCGAGCACCCGTTTCGCGTGCTCGACGTAGGAGCCGCGGTCGTCACGAGCGCTGTGTTCCACTGCGACGATGCCTTGCAGGTGGCCTCTGTCGAGGATCGCAGCCCGATCGCAGATCGCCTTCACCGCGGCGAGTTCGTGTGTGACAAGCGCGATGGTCGTGCCGAAGTCGTCGCGCGTCGAGGCGAGCAGGCGAAGGATGTCGCTCGTCGTCCGTTCGTCGAGCGCTGACGTCGGCTCGTCGCAGAGCAACAGCGGCGGCCTCGTCACGAGGGCGCGCGCGATTGCGACCCGCTGCTTCTGCCCTCCTGAGAGCTGCGCCGGGTAGTCGCCGCCGCGGTCACCGAGCCCCACGTAGTCGAGGAGCTCGCCGACGAGCGCCGGGTCGCGGCGACGCTGGAGCCGCAGCGGGAGTTCGACGTTCTGCCGCGCGGTTCGATTCGCGAGCAGGTTGAAGCTCTGGAACACCATGCCGATGCGTCGGCGAAGCCCTCGCCGGTCGCGCTCACGCATGGTAGCCGGGTCGGTGCCCTGGATGAGCACCCGCCCCTCCGTCGGCGTCTCGTCGGCGTCGAGCAGCCGAAGCAGCGTCGACTTGCCCGCGCCCGACTCCCCAACGATCCCGATGATCTCGCCGCGTTGAATCTCCAGATCGATGCCGTCGAGCGCTGGCGCCCCCGCTCCGTATCGCACCGTGACGCGTTCGAGAGCGGCCACGGGGCCGGGTTCAGGCATGCACACTCCGAACGTTTCTGGATTCTGCACAACTATACGCGTCACGTGCTCGCAGTGCCGGTCGAGCGTCCGCTCGTGACTCGGGATATGCGGTGGGCGGCAGACGGCAGACGCCGACCGCACAGCAAAGCGGGGTGCATCCGGAAAGCTCCGGATGCACCCCGCTCGGGATCTACTGGCCAGGCGGCGAACCGCCAGGCCTTAGGTTGTGTGGTTAGACCTCGACGACCGGCACTGCAGTCGTGATGACGCCGCGAGTCGCGAGCGCGTCCACGACGCGGCCCTTGGCCTCGACGGCCGACTTCGCGAAGATCGCGAGGTGTGCGATCTCCTTCGCCTGCTCGAGGGTGACTCGCTTGAGCGCTGCACGGACCTCGACGAACGCGGGAGGCGCCATCGAGAGCGAACGAACACCGAGTCCGACAAGCACGATCGCGAGGTTCGGGTCAGCCGCAGCCTCGCCGCATACGCCGACGCTCTTCTGGTGGTGCTCGCCAGCCTCGCCGATGCGCTCGATCAGGCGCAGCACGGCGGGGTGCCACGGGTCCTGGAATGCCGCGACGCTTCCGAGGAGGCGGTCGGCAGCGAGCGTGTACTGCGTGAGGTCGTTGGTGCCGACCGACACGAAGTCGCTCGACTCGAGCACCTGCTCAGCAAGCAGCGCAGCGGAAGGCACCTCGATCATGCTTCCCGCCGTCATGAGCCCGTACTCGCGGGCGAGCGATGTGAAGTGCTCACTCTCGTGCGCGTCGGAGACCATCGGGGCCATAACCCAGACCTTCGCCTCGGTTGCAGCCTGCGCGTTGGCAAGCGCCTGGAGCTGGTCGCGGAGGATCTGCTCCTTCTTCATGAGCACGCGGATGCCGCGGAGCCCGAGCGCCGGGTTCGGCTCGTCAGCCTCCGTGAGGAACGCGAGGGGCTTGTCGGCGCCGGCGTCGAGCACACGCACGACAACCTTCTTGCCTGGGAAGTGCGCGAGCGCCGCCGTGTAGTCGGCCGTCTGCTTCTCGACCGTCGGTGCGGTGTCGCTGTCGAGGAAGAGGAACTCGGTGCGGAAGAGGCCAACACCCTCGGCTCCGAGCGCAGCTGCACGCTCGGCATCTGCTGGCTTGCCGATGTTCGCGAGGATCTGGACCGGCGTGCCGTCGGCGAGCTCGCCCGGCTCGACGGGAGCGGCCTTCATCGCCGCGACGCGGTCGATCTCGGCCTGCGCCTCTGCGATGCGCTCGGCGGTGGGCTCGGTGATGACCTGGCCCTTGGCGGCGTCGACGAGGATCGTCATGCCGTCAAGCAGGCTGTCCGCTTCCTTGACGGCGACGACGGCCGGGAGGCCCTTCTCGGCCGCGAGGATGCCCGTGTGCGCCTTGGGGCTGCCGTCGCGCGTGACGAGGGCAAGCACCTTCGACAGGTCGAGCTTCGCCGTGTCGGCCGGCGCGAGGTCGTGCGCGACGAGGATGAACGGGGTGTCGCTCGAGGGCACCTCGGGAGCTGGGACGCCGCGGAGTAGGGCGATGACTCGCTGCGAGACGTCTCCGAGGTCGGTGGCACGCTCAGCGAGATAGCCGCCGAGGCTCTTCAGCATCTCGGCGAAGGAGGAGAAGGACTCGAAGACCGCACGCTCGGCGGTCTTGCCCGCCTCGGTCGCTGCCTTGATGCTTTCGGCGAGAGACGGGTCTGCGGCCATCATGGCCTGCGACTCCAGCACGTTCTTCGCGGCGCCGTCGACGGTGGCCGCGCGAGCAGTCAAACCCTCGCCGGTTTCACGGAGTGCGGTGATGGCCCGCTCGTACTCGGTCGCGGCGTCGCCTGTGGCGAGCTCGTCGGCAGGTTCAGGGAGCGGATCAGGCATGCGTAGGACTTCACCGAAAGCGACGCCGGTCCCGACGCCAAACCCCGTGTATTTCATAGCAACTCCTTCGTGCTGGTAACTCAGACAGCGTATCGGCACAGCAACGTAGGCTTCGACCGTGACCGAGCAAGACTCAGCTAAGAGTTCGCGCAGTTCCACGTTCGCGCCGCCGTTTCCGAAGTTCCCCCCGGAGGCGCCGTTCGGCGAGCGCATGAAAGCGCTGATCGCCTGGGCTCAAGCTACCCGCCCCGCCCGAGTCTTCGCCCATTTCGGGGCGAGGAGTGCCTCGGTCCTTGCGGGTGGCATGGCCTATTCCGCTATCTTCTCCATCTTCGCGGGCATCTGGCTACTCTTTTCTGTTGCTGGCATCTTCCTGGCAACGAATACGGAGCTGCGGGATGGGCTCATCGGAGTCCTCAACTCGTCACTGCCCGGCCTCATCGGTGAAGACGGGGCCATCGATCCGAGCCTCCTCGAGAACACCGGAGCGTTCGGCTGGGCGAGCACCATCGCCCTGATCGGTACCCTCGGGACGGCCCTCGGCTGGCTCGGCCAGGCCCGCACGGGCATCCGCACGATCTTCGACGTGCCCGTCGCGACCAAGCGCAGCTTCGTCGTCCAGAAGCTCATCGATCTCGGCTTCCTGCTCGCCTTCGCCGTGGCCCTCGCCATCTCGGCGGCGCTCACGGTGCTCTCGTCCACGTTCCTCTCGTCGCTGCTCAGCACCGTGGGCATCGACGAGTCGAGCGGATTCGCGCTTGTCGTCATCCGCATCGTGACGGTGCTCATCCTGCTGGGCCTCGACACGGTTGTCCTCGCCGGCATCCTGCGCATCCTGGCCGGCCTGCGCATCCCGACCCGTTCGCTCTTCTTCGCAGCCTTCCTCGGGGCCATCGTCATCGGCATCCTGAAGCAGATCTCGACGGCGCTCATCGGTGGCGCGACGAGCAACCCACTCGTCGCCTCCTTCGCCGTGCTCCTCGGCCTCATGATCTTCCTCAACCTGCTGTGCACCGTGCTGCTGCTGACGGCGGCCTGGGTCAAGGTGACGATGGATGACATCGGGGCGTCCCCGAGACTCCTCACTGCGAAGGAAGCGAGGGAGGAGTCGACCGACACGATCCTGCGCGCCGAGCGCGAGAAGATCGCCACTGAAGTCATCGAGGCCAGGGAGCGACTCAACGCCGCACCGCGTTTCTTCCGGTGGAAGGCCATGGCCGAGTACCGGACGTTGCTCCGGCAGCAGCGCCGCGTCGAGGCCGAGGCCCAGCGCCGGCGCTTCGAGGGCGGGCGCGTCTAGCGCGGGCCCACGTCCACTGCCGCCCGGGCGCCGGTGATGCTCCTATTGGTTGTCAAGCCGCGGTGAGCCATTCGCGGTAGCTGTTCGCGAGGTCGTCATCGCGGTGTTTTCCGAGCTCGAGTTTCGAGATCGTGGCGGGCCAGACGTTGAAGTGTTCCGCGACGGTCGTGAGGCTCAGTTTCCGTGCCTGTCGCAGCGGGCGAAGGTCATCGGTCACTGGGACCTCGACGATCGTGGTGAGCAGGGTGAACACCTCGCGCGCGATCGCTCGCTTCAAGCAACGGATGATCTCCTTGTTGCTGTGCCCCAGCGCGCGCTTGCGCGCGACGTAGTCGCGCGTGCGAGGCTCGTACGACATACGAACCAACGCGATCCGGTGCAACGCGGCGTTCGCTTGCCGGTCCCCGCCCCGGTTCAACCGGTGACGCGTCGTTTTGCCGGACGAGGCGGGGATCGGGCTCACCCCGGCGAGAGCGGCGAAGGACGCCTCGCTGCGCAACCGCTCCGGGTTGTCGCCTGCGGTGACCAGCAATTGCGCAGCCGTAATCGTGCCGAGCCCTTTCGCCGCGACCAGTCCCGGGTTCGCGGCCGCAGTCAACGCCGCCAGTGCCTGGTCGAGCTCGCTGATCTCCGCGCCCAGCTGCTGATGACGTCGCGCGATAGATTTCAGGCTCCGACCGATCGCGCCGAGGACCGGGTCCGCGGCGGGACGTGACCTGGCCAGCTCCTCGATGAGTGCCTTATCGCTCAGCGCTCGGTATCGTTCCCGAATGAGGTCCGGAGCGGTCACGAGCAGCGACTTGAGCTGGACCATCCCAGCCGTGCGCGCTTTGACGGCGCTCCGACGCGCGACGAGCAAATACCGGATCGCCTCGACCTGCCCGGCCCCCGTTTTCGGTGTCGCGTGCTCCTCCTGGGCGAGCGCCGTGCGGGCAGCGGCGTACGCATCCAACGGGTCGGACTTCCCGCGCGTTCGACGGAGCTGTCGATTCGGCCGCAACACCTCAACAACCACGAACCCAGCCGCTCCCAGGTGGCGCGCCAGGCCAGCCCCGTAGGAACCGGTCCCTTCGACCCCGACGCGCACGGCCATCCCGAAGGCGGTCAGGAACGCGGCCAGCGCCGCGTAGCCGGCCGGTGTGGTCGGGAACTGCGCATCACCGAGTTGTTTCCCGTTGCTATCGATCACCGCGGCATGATGCGTGTCCGCGTGCGTATCGACACCCGCGAAGATTTTCTCGAGTCTTGTTGTCATGATGGTCCTGCCCTTCTTGATCGGATCGGCAGCCGACCGGGCGGGCAGACAGGACGTTGATGGGGCCTCCTTGACCAGGCTCCTATGAGGTCATGTCCGCCTGGTCGGCGCACTCACAAAGCGCCCCGTCCCAGCCGACGGATCAAAGCAAAGACACGAAGTCAGTCGGTGGCAGAGTCAGACCAAAACGAGGCCCTATAAGCATCAACGTCGGTGGTCGCGTCTAGACTCGAGGCCATGCCAAAGACCATTCGCATCGCGTCAGTGAACGTCAACGGAGTCCGTGCCGCCTACAAGAAGGGCATGGGTGAGTGGCTCGCCGAGCGCGACGTCGACATCCTCGCGCTGCAGGAGGTTCGGGCACCCACCGAGGAGCTCCACAAGCTCATTGACACCGCCGACTGGCACCTGCACGACCACCTCGCGACGGCGAAGGGCCGAGCAGGTGTCGCCATCGCGTCACGCCTCCCGATCACTGCGGTGCGGACCGAACTCGGCCCAGACGACTTCGATTCCGCGGGCCGCTGGCTCGAGGCTGACTTCGACATCGACGGCACCCCGCTCACGGTCGTGAGCTGCTACGTCAACTCCGGTGAAGCCGACACCCCGAAGCAGGAAGAGAAGTGGAAGTTCCTCGACGCCATGAGCGCGAGGCTCCCCGAACTGCAGGCGCACAACGCCCACTCGCTCGTTGTTGGTGACCTCAACGTCGGGCACACCACACTCGACATCAAGAACTGGAAGGGCAACGTGAAGCGGGCAGGCTTCCTACCCCGCGAGCGCGCCTACTTCGACCGCATCTTCGGGGAGGCCGGCGCGAGCGTTGAAGGCGCGGACGGCTCCACCGGCACTGGGCTCGGCTACGTCGACGTTGGCCGCAAGCTCTCGGGCGAAGTCGAGGGCCCGTACACGTGGTGGTCGCAGCGAGGCCAAGCCTTCGACAACAACACCGGCTGGCGCATCGACTACCAGGTTGCGACTCCCGAGCTGGCACAGCGGGCGGTCACCTATGCCGTCGACCGTGCTGCTAGCTACGACACTCGCTGGTCTGACCACGCCCCTGTTGTCGTCGACTACACGTTCTGACCCGCGACGCTCGCGCCGCGCATCCACGCCAGGCGCATCCCAGCCGCTCGACCAACCGCAAGACCTTGAGGACCAACTGATGACCAAGCCCGTGCTTTTCTCCGGCATGCAGCCCTCCGCCGACTCGCTGCACCTCGGCAACTTCGTGGGCGCGCTCAGCAACTGGGTCCCCATGCAAGAGGACTTCACGGCCATCTACTGCGTCGTCGACCAGCACGCCATCACCGTTCCGTTCGAGCCGGCGTCGTTGCGCGAGCGGACCCGCGTCACGGCAGCGCAGTACATCGCGGCCGGCATCGACCCGGAGAAGTCGATCCTTTTCGTGCAGTCGGCAGTTCCCGCGCACGCCCAGCTGCAGTGGGTGCTCTCGACCATCACGGGCTTCGGCGAAGCCAGCCGCATGACGCAGTTCAAGGACAAGTCGCAGCGGTATGGGGCAGACACGACAACCGTCGGGCTGTTCACCTACCCGGTGCTCATGGCGGCAGACATCCTCCTCTACCAAGCAGCTTCCGTCCCGGTCGGGGAAGACCAGCGCCAGCACATCGAGCTGACGCGCAACCTCGCGGAACGCTTCAACTCTCGCTTCGGCGACACGTTCGTCGTGCCCGAGCCGCACATCATGAAGGAGACCGCGAAGGTCTACGACCTGCAGAACCCGACAGCGAAGATGTCGAAGTCTGCCGAGTCAGACGCGGGCCTCCTCCGCCTCCTCGATGACGAGAAGGTGACCCGCAAGAAGATCATGCGCGCCGTCACCGATGCGGACGGGGAGATCCGCTTCGACCGCGAGAGCAAGCCAGGCGTCTCGAACCTGCTCACCATCGCGTCGGTCCTCTCCGGCTCGAGCATCGACGAGGTCACCGCGCAGTACGCGGGCGGCGGCTACGGCGACCTCAAGAAGGGACTGGCGGAACTGGTCGAGGCAACCTTCGCTCCCATTCGCGAGCGCACGAACAAGCTCCTCGCCGACCCGGCCGAGCTCGACCGCATCCTCGCGCGCGGCGCCGAGCGAGCGAACGAGCTCGCGCTCGGCACGCTCGACGAGGTCTACGAGCGGGTCGGTTTCCCGAAGCCCGTTCGCTGAGCAACGACGGCCCAGAAGGCCTCTGATCCGGGCGTTCCGCACAGCCCAGCGGATCGCATCAGTTCTGACCATTCACCGCGCTAGGATGACGCAATGCCCGAAACGCTCGTGATCATCCCCACCTACAACGAACGCGAAAACGTCCGCTCCATCGTGGACCGCGTTCTGAGTGCGGATTCGCGCATCCACGTGCTTGTTGTCGACGACAACAGCCCGGACGGCACCGGAGACATGGCGGACGAGATGGCCGCGGCAGACGAGCGTGTCTCCGTGCTCCACCGCGCCGGGAAACTCGGGCTTGGCACGGCCTACCTCGAGGGGTTCGCCATCGCAGCCGAGCGTGGGTACACGTACGTCTTCGAGTTCGACGCCGACGGCTCGCACCCACCCGAGAAGCTCACCGAGATGATCGACGCGCTCGACTCGGGCGCAGGCCTCGTCATCGGCACCCGTTGGATGCCAGGCGGACGCACAGAGAACTGGCCGCTGCAGCGCCAGATCCTCTCCCGCGGCGCCTCCATCTACGCGCGCGTGCTGTTGCAGAGCAAGATTCGCGACATTACTGCCGGCTACCGCGGCTACCGCGTGGAACTCCTCCAGGGCTTCGACCTCACCCGCATCAAGAGCGCCGGGTACTGCTTCCAGATCGAGATGGCCTGGCTCTTCGAACGCTCCGGCATTCGCGTGAGCGAGGTTCCTATCACCTTCGTCGAACGCCAGGAGGGCGCATCCAAGATGTCAAGCGACATCATCGTCGAGGCAGTCTGGCGCGTCTTCGCGTGGGGCCTCGGCTACCGACTTGGCGCTCTCTCGCGTCTGGTCAGCCACTAGAACGAAGGCACCCCATGAGCGACTCCCCAGCGTCCATCACCTTCGAGGCAGAGACCTCCATCCCCACCCGCCACGGGGTGCTGCGCTTCCGCGCGTACACCGATGACGCGGACGGCCAGTTGCACCTCGCGGTCATCTCGGGTGAGCCCGAGAACGGCGCCATCGTCCGAGTGCACTCCGAGTGCCTCACCGGTGAGGCCTTCGGGTCGTTGAAGTGCGAGTGCGGGCCACAGCTCGACGCGTCCCTCGAGGCGATCGGCCGCGACGGCGGTATCGTCCTGTACCTCCGCGGCCACGAGGGCCGCGGCATCGGCCTCCTCAACAAGCTGCGCGCGTATGCACTGCAGGAGCAGGGTCTCGACACCGTGGATGCGAACCTCGCGCTCGGCCTGCCAGCCGACAGCCGCGCCTACACAGCGGCCGCGCAGATGCTCGACGACCTCCACATCAGCCGCATCCGCCTCCTCACGAACAACCCCGCCAAGGCGGAGGCGCTCGAAGCTCACGGCATCACCATCGAGGAGCGTGTGCCTCTCGAGGTCGGCCGCGAGGATGCGAACCTGGCGTATCTGACGACCAAGGTCCAGCGCATGGGTCACATCATGAGCGAGCTTCCGCAGTTGCCTGGGGACGACGCCGCAAGCTAACGGGCGGCCATCCGCCTACACCAGGCGGCCCGCGGTTGGGTAGTGGGCCAGCGAAAGTGCCGAATGCCGTGTAACCTCGACTCGGCCGGACGCCACAAGCATCCGACCGAGCACGCGCCATTCGGCCCCTCAACAGGCAGGTCGGGCGCGTTCCACCCACCGCTGCTCTGAGCTCAAGCACCCGCGCAACCCGCACTGAAACCGCGTCTCACCAGCGAGCCAGCTGTTTCAGGAGCAACGTGTCATCCCCCAGCAAGACAACGCCAGGTGCAGCCGTCGAGGAGTTCGAGGTCAAGAACTCCCGCGGCAAGGTCCTCACCGCGAGCCTCGTCGGAACTTCAATCGAGTTCTACGACTTCTACATCTACGCGACCGCGGCGAGCCTCGTCTTCCCTGCCCTCTTCTTCCCGAACGACAACGAGACGACGGCGCTCCTCGCCTCGTTCGCGGTCTTCGGCGTCGCCTTCATCGCGCGCCCCATCGGGTCGATCCTGTTCGGCCACTTCGGTGACCGCATCGGCCGCAAGGGCACGCTCGTCGCGACCCTCCTCACGATGGGCATCGCGACGTTCGCGATCGGACTTCTCCCGACGGCTCTCACGCCAGGCTGGGAGATCCTCGCGCCCACGCTGCTCGTCATCATGCGCTTCTGCCAGGGCCTCGGCCTCGGCGGCGAGTGGAGTGGCGCTGCCCTCCTCGCCACGGAGAACGCTCCGGCGAACAAGCGCGCCATCTACGGCACGTTCCCACAGCTCGGCGCACCCATCGGCTTCATCCTCGGCAACCTGCTGTTTGTGCTGCTCTCTCACTTCATGAGCGATGAGACCTTCTTCGCGTGGGGCTGGCGCGTCCCGTTCCTGCTCAGCGCGATCCTCGTCATCGTCGGCCTCTGGGTGCGCATCAGCCTCCTCGAGACCCCCGCGTTCGAGAAGGTCGTCGCGGCAGGTGAAGTCTCGAAGGTGCCACTGTTCGCCGCGTTCAAGACGAGCTGGCGCCAGATCATCCTCGGCACGTTCATCATGCTCGCCACGTATGTCCTCTTCTACATGATGACCGCGTTCACCCTGTCGTTCGGCACGAAGGCAACCACCGAGCAGGCCGAGGCGAAGGCAGCGGCCGCTGGCGAGGCCTTCGACCCCAACGCCTGGGTGCCCGGCCTCGGCTACATGCGCGAACAGTTCCTCATCATGCTCATCGTCTCCGTCGTCTTCTTCGGCATCTTCACGCTTGTCTCCGGCCCACTCGCCGAGAAGTACGGGCGCCGCAAGATGCTCCTGTGGACCACGGGCGCGATCTTCATCTTCGGCTTCGCCATGACTCCGCTCCTTGCTGCCGGCTTCATCGGCACGCAGGGGATGCTCGTCATCGGCATGACGCTCATGGGCCTCACCTTCGGCCCCATGAGCGCCGTCCTCCCCGAGCTCTTCCCCGCCAACGTGCGCTACACGGGAAGCGCCATTGCCTACAACCTCTCGAGCGTCTTCGGTGCCGGCTTCGCGCCGACCGTGTTCATCGCGCTCTGGGCGTTCGGCGACGGCAGCCCGTTCTGGGTCGGCGTGTACCTCGCCGGCGCTGCGGTGCTCACTTTCGTGGCGCTGCTCATCTCCAAGGAGACCCGCGACATCGCCTACGTGACCAACACGAAGTAGTCCTCGTACCTCTTCGACGGGGCCGTGCATCCACTGCGGATGCACGGCCCCGTTTGGCGTGCCGGGCCGCTACCAGCGCGGGGTCCGCTCCAAGACGAGGCGGGTACCCTTGGCGGGTGCGCGCACTCGACTGCGCGCCATCGGCGTGCGCGCACTTCAGCGCGCTGCGGGCGAAAGGCCAGGAGTTTGGGCGACAAGCCAGTGGGTTCAGGAGCGGTCGGCGACGAAGGGGTGGCGCAGAAGAAGCGCAGGGGCCTCCTGGGGCGACCACCTCGCGAAACGACGGGTGCCCCGAGGGCGACCTTCAAGCAGCTCCTCCCCCACCTGCTGGTCAACAAGCCACTGCTCGCCGGCATCATCGCGATCAGCGTCTTCAGCTCTGCGCTGAGCCTGGCCCAGCCCCTGCTCGTGAACGTGCTCATCGGACAGGTCGAGGCCGGCACCATCGCCGCCTGGGTGGTCTGGGTGCTTGTCGGCGCAGTCGTCATCGGCGCAATCGCGAACGGCGTGCAGCACTTCCTCCTGCAGCGCACGGGCGAGTCGATCGTGCTCAACACGCGACGCCGCCTCGTCGCGAAGCTCCTTCGCCTTCCCGTCGCGGAGTTTGACGCGAGGCGCACCGGCGACCTCGTCTCGCGCGTCGGCAGCGACACCACGATGCTGCGCGCCGTGCTCACGCAGGGACTCGTCGAGGCCATCGGCGGCGCGCTCACCTTCCTCGGCGCCGTGATCGCCATGATCGTCCTCGACGGCGTGCTGTTCCTCATCACGTCCGCGGTGGTTGTCGTCGCTCTCCTGCTGGTCGTTGGCATGTCCATGCGCATCCGCGAGGCCAGCGCAGCCGCCCAGCAGAAGGTGGGCGACCTGACGGCATCCGTCGAGCGCGCCATCTCGTCGGTGCGCACCGTGCGGGCCTTCGGCGCGACCGAGCGCGAGGAGCGACTCGTCGACGCCGACGCGGTCGGCGCCTACCAGCGCGGCCTCGACGTCGCCCGCATCTCAGCGTTCATCGTCCCCGTCGCAGGATTCGCCATGCAGGGAGCGCTCATCGCCGTCCTCGGCGTCGGTGGGCTGCGCGTCGCCGCGGGCGACCTCAGCATCGCCAACCTGATCGCGTTCATCATGTTCCTCTTCATGATGATCATGCCGCTCGGCCTGTTCTTCGGCGCCCTCACGGCCGTCAACACGGCGCTCGGCGCGCTTGGCCGCATCGAGGAGATCATCGCCATTCCCGAGGAGGGCTCAGGCGACCGCGCCGAGGCACCGCTCGTGGTCCTCGAGGGGCCCGCGAACGAGCACGCAGCCCCTGATGCCTCAGCGGTCGAGTTCGACAACGTCTCGTTCCACTATCCAGAGGACGTCGTACGCGCGCGCGCCGCCAGGGAACGTGCAGCCGCGAGGCTCGAAACGATTCGCCGCGAGTCATCCCGCGGAGGTATGGCCGCGGCCATGACCGGTGCGGCGTCCGACCCAGACGCCCGTTTGTTCGCCGAGGACCGCACCGAAGCGCGCGTCGAGGCCCCGCTTGTGCTCGACGGCGTGAGCTTCGCGCTTCGCCGCGGCGAGCGCCTCGCCCTTGTCGGCCCGTCCGGGTCGGGTAAATCGACGGCCCTGGCCCTGCTTGAGCGCTTCTACGACCCAACCGGCGGGAGCATCCGCCTCGGTGGCATCGATCTGCGCTCCATCGACCGCCAGCAGTTGCGAGCCCAGCTCGGCTACGTGCAGCAGGATGCGCCCGTCCTGGCCGGCTCTCTGCGCGAGAACCTGCTGCTCGGACGGCCGGACGCCGACGACATCGCGTGCGAGCAGGTGCTGCGCGAGGTGAACCTCGGTGACGTGCTCGACCGCAGCGACGACCGCCTCGACACCCAGGTGGGTGAGTCGGGCGTCATGCTTTCCGGCGGCGAGCGTCAGCGCCTCGCCATCGCGCGCGCCCTGCTCTCGGCCCCGCCCATCCTGCTGCTCGACGAGTCGACGTCCGCGCTCGACGGCGCCAACGAACGACTCATGCGCGACGCCCTCGACAAAGTGTCGGAGGGCCGCAGCGTCATCGTCATCGCCCACCGACTCTCGACAGTCGTCGACAGCGACGAGATCGTCGTCCTCGAACACGGCACGGTGCTCGGTCGCGGCACGCACCTCGAGCTCGTCGACAGCGTCCCGCTGTACCGGGAGCTCGCGCAGCACCAGCTGCTCCTCCCACGCTGACCCCTCGGGCAAGGTCCCACGCTTCGTCTCGGGATGGGTTCCACGCACGCAGATGGTTTGCAACCCATCCCGAAGCGTGAAAGCCATCCCGAAACGGGTGGGTCGGCGAGGCCGACCGTGCTGGCGGCGGAGATGCGGCGGCGACGCAGCAGGCCGCGGGCTACTCGACGGTGATGCCGGCGGCGCGCACCTCTTCGAGGGCCGCGGCGCGCGACTCGGCGGCGACGGCCGAGGTGAGGCCGTCGATGACGCGAACCTTGAACCCGGCCCGGTGGGCGTCGAGGGCGGATGCGCGCACGCAGTAGTCGGTCGCGATGCCGACGACGTCGAGCTCATCGATGCCTCGCGCCCGCAGCGCGTCGGCAAGTGTCTCGCCTTCCGCGGTCGCCCCGTCGAACGCTGAGTAAGAGGGTGACCCCTGCCCCTTGAAGATGTGGAGGTCGACAAGCTTGGTGTCGAGGGCGGGATGGTAGTCGGCGCCGGCCGTGCCGGCAACGCAGTGCTCCGGCCAGCTGTCGACGAAGTCAGGCTGCGCGTGGAAGTGGCCACCGTTGTCGCTGTCGGGGTCGTGCCAGTCGCGGGAGGCGGCCACGACCTCGTAGTCTCCCCCGTTGTTGGCGAGGTGATCGGTGATGCCCGCGGCGACGGCCGCGCCGCCAGCGGTCTCGAGCGCACCGCCCTCGGTGAAGTCGTTCTGGACGTCGACGATCAGCAGTGCGCGGCTCATGTCACCAGTCTGCCGCAGGCGACCTGGATGGGCCAGGCGGGCTCACTACACGCGCAGCCGCCCGCATCCGCAGGATCCCGCATCCCGCATCCCAATTCCCCCATCCGCTCACCAATTGGCGAGGGATGCTCCGCACGTGTAGGTGCGCGCCGCGATGGTGTCCAGCGCGTCGCGGTTCGCAGGTGTCACGGCACCGACGACGAAGAAGGCGAAGGTGAGCTTGCTGCCGTCGACCGCCGTCATGTAACCCGCCAGACCATAGACCTCGTTGATCCAGCCGGTCTTGGCCGTTATGGCGCCCGGCGGCACCCCGAGCGAGGTGAGCCTCGTCTGGAGAGTGCCGGTCTGGCCGGACGCGGGGAGGTCATCGAGCAGCTGGGCCGCTGCGTTCTCGGGTTGCGAGATGGTCTGGAGGAGCTCGGCGACGAACTCGGGTGGGACGCGGTTGTCTACCGAGAGGCCGGACCCATCGGCGAGCACGAGCCCGCTGGTGGCGAGGCCGAGTTTCGACAGCGCCTGGCTCGTGGAGGCCTGGATTGCGGCGAAATCCGTGCCGACACCCTGCTTGATGGCGACGAGCCGCGAGAGCATCTCGGCGACGTTGTTGTCGCTGTCGATGAGCGCGTAATGCACGAGCTCGGACACTGGCTGCGACCACACTTCTGCCAGGAGCTTCGCGCCATCCGGCACGGAGCCGCTCGCGCCCGTCGTGGCCGCGCCGAGCCGGGTGGCGAAGGCCGCCGCGGCCGCACCGCTCGGGTCTTCTGTGCGGGGCGATACGAGGCTCGCGGGGTCCTGCCGTCCGCCATCGACCATGAGCGCGGAGATGGGGCTGATGTAGCCGTCGGTGCGGTCGGCCTGCGACCACGAGGGCTGCCATTCGGCGCCGCTGAACGCAGTCTTGTCGACGAGCACCTGCGTGAGCGCCGTCCCGGAAAGGCTCGCGTCGTTCGACCAGGACGTGCGGGTCTGCGCGGCCAGGTCGGCGAGCGTTGCGGTGGCACCGGAGTAGTAGCTGGATGCGCCGCTGTCGGTCGAGGCGAGCGTCACGTCTCCGCCGCCCACGAGAACGACCGTGCCTGGCTCGCTGCCGGCATAGACGCGGGTCGGGATGCGGAAGTCGGGACCGAGCACCTCGATGGCCGCGGTCGTGGTGAGGAGCTTCATGACGGATGCGGTCGGGACCGGGTCCGTCGCCTTCCGCTCGTAGATGGTTTCGCCGCCCTCCGAGTCGACGACGACTCCGTGGAAGTCGAGGGCGCCTGCCGCGCTCGCCACGTCCTCGATGGAGCAGGTGCGCATCGGCGCTGCGGCCCCGGGCTCGACTGGGGTCTCTCTGACGGCGCCGAGCGTCTTCGGGGCGAGCGTCTGGGCCTCGCTCGCGAAGGCGGGTGCTGCGACCGCGAAGCCGCCTCCACCCGCAGCGAAGCCAGCGCCGAGCGCGAGGACTCCGGCCAGCACGAAGCCGACGAGGCGACCGACGCCCGAGCGCCGCTGCCGAGAGCTTGCCGATCCGGCCATGTCACCTCCGAGTGGAACCAGTGCTGCCGCCTCGTCGTGTGACGCAGCGGCAAGCTGCCAGTCTAGTCAGCCGCCAAGTGCGTCGCGCCTGACCCCTGGGTCCGTCCCGTGGTCAGCTGAGCCCTGCGGAGCGCCGGTAGTGGAGCAGCAGCGTGTCGTCACACTCGAGGACACCGGCGAGTGCCAGCGGATGCTGTGCGAGCGTCTCCGAGTGTGCGATCCGGCCACCACCCCCTCCGACGATCGCGGGTGAAACCGTGAGGCAGAGCTCATCGAACGCGCCCTGCGCGTTGATCTCGCCAAACAGCGAGGGCCCGCCCTCGCAGAGCACCTCGCTGTGGCCGAGGTCGTGCAGCATGGCGCGCAGTTCGGTGACGTCCAGCGTCCCCGGGCGTTCCGGGTGCTCCGGGACAGTGAGGACCGTGGCGACCTCTCTGAAGGGGGCGAGACGGTCAGGGTCGGAAACGGGGGTCACAACGATGGGCGGCACGGGTGCATCCGCGAACATCTCGTGCTTGGGGTCGAGGGCGAGTCTGCTCGAGACGATGCCGAGCGTCGGGTGTGCGGGGCGCCCGCGTGCCTCCCGCCAGGCCACAGATGACTCGGACACGCGAAGGCCCACGTAGCCCTCGTCACGCAGCGTGCCTGCCCCTACAAGCACGAGGTCGGCGAGGCGCCGCAGCAGCTCGAAGACCCGGTGGTCGGCCGCGGTACCGAGACTTCCCGAACGTCCGTCACCGCCCATAGCGGCGCCGTCGACGCTCGCTACGAAGTTCAGGCGGAACGCTCCGTTCGGAGGGTAGGCGTAGTGGGCGAGCAGCTGCTCGTCGTCGAGCCACCCGTGCTGCGAATCGAGCCCGAGCGGTGGGCCTGGCCCGAGCAGTGAGCGGATCGCGGCGGATGGAGCGTTCATGCTGTGAGCATGCCACGCCGGCGTGCGTGGCGGTCGTGAGTCCCGTGCGAACCGGGTGGGTGCTACGCGTTGTGGCGCGTGTAGGCGGGGGCCCGGAGCCCGAGGATCGCCTCGGTCATCCGCGTCGCATCCACTGCCTCCGGGACGTTGTGCATGCGGACGATGCGCGCTCCGAGCAGGATGCACGTCACGGCGGAAGCGAGCGACCCGGCGACTCGATCCCGCTTCTCACGGTCAAGGGTCTCGCCGATGAAGTCCTTGTTCGAGACGGCAGCAAGCGCGGGGAAGCCGAGCGACGAGATCTCGTCAAAGCGTCGCGTGAGCTCGAGCGTGTGCAGGGTGTTCTTGTTGAGGTCGTGGCCAGGGTCGACGATGAGCTGCTCGTCCCCGACGCCCAGGTCGATGGCGCGCTCCGCTCGGACCTGCAAGAAGGCGCGCACTTCGCCTACGACGTCGTCGTACTGGGGGCGGGCGAGCTCAGCCCTCGGCGCGGCGACGCTGTGCGTGATAACCAGCTGGGCGCCTGAGCCGGCGACAACTCGAGCGAGGTCCTCGTCGCGGAGACCGCTCGTGTCGTTGATGATCCCGGCGCCGGCCTGGATGCACGCCTCGGCGACCCGTGCGCGGTACGTTTCCGCGGAGATCGGCACCTGAGTGCGCTCGCGCACGGCGCGGATCACGGGGACGACCCGTTCGATCTCCTCGGCCTCGGAGAGCTCCTCCCCCGGCGCGAACGGCTGCCCGCCGATGTCGACGATGTCGGCCCCTGCCCGCTCGGCCGCGAGCACAGCATCCACCGCGCTCTGCAACGCGAAGGTGGCGCCGCCGTCGTAGAACGAGTCAGGCGTGCGATTCACGATCGCCATCACGGCAACCCGACGCGAGAAGTCGAACGACTCGCCGGGCCCCAGCCGGTGCACCGGACTACGCAGCCCTGGGAACGCGAGGGGCGGGTGCTGATCGGGGTCATGGTGCCTGCGCTCGAGCATTGCATCAGCGTACGGGAGAGCGCATTCTCTCGGTTGAGAACCAGGCCGCTGGAAAACAAAAGCCCCTCCGCACCGAGGTGCGGAGGGGCAATGGGGCCGCCTGCGAGAATCGAACTCGCGACCTATTCATTACGAGTGAATCGCTCTGCCGACTGAGCTAAGGCGGCCTGCCTGCAGCTCAACCCCTGGGGCGCTGAACTCGACACCAAAGCATAACGCACACTTTGCTCAAGTGCACATCGGGGTGTCGCGGTCAGCAGACCAGGCCTTCGGCAGGCACCGTCCCGTCGATGAAGTAGGCGTCGACGGCACCCGTGATGCAGCTGTCGCCCTGCGTGTAGGCAAGGTGCCCCTCGCCCTCGAACGTGACAAGCACGGCGGATTCGAGCTGCTCGGTCACGGCCTCAGCCCACGCGTACGGTGTGGCCGGGTCGCCGGTCGTGCCGATCACGAGGACGGGGTCGGCCCCGGCTCCGGTAACGGGCGCGAGCTCGTTGGTCGACGGGAACGCCCACTGCTGACAGGTCGTGTCACCGAGCGCCTCAGGCCCCGGGATGCCGATAGGGGTCGACTCCGCGATCTGCCGGTTGAAGTCGGCGATCTTGGCCGGGTCCGTCTCGACCGGGTAGTCGAGGCAGTTGATGGCGGTGAAGGCTTCGAACATGTTGTCCGCGTAGGTGCCGTCAGGCTCGCGACCGTAGTACGAGTCGCTCAGCAGGAAGAAGCCTGCCGGATCGCCCGCGGTCTCGTAGGTGGCGAACGCGTCGCTCAGGTACGGCCAGCTCTGGTCGTTGTAGAGGGCCGAGCTGATGGCCGTGTCGATGACACCGCTCGTGAGTTTCCTCCCGTCTGCGTTCACGGGGAGGGTCTCGTCAGCCTCGGCCATGAGGGTGTTGATCTTGGCGATCGCGTCGTCGACGGTGCCCGTGAAGGGGCAGCTCGTCGTCGTCAGGCAGTCCTCGAGATACGTGCGCGTGGCCTCACCGAACGCGCCCTGCTGCGCCAGCACGACCTCGAACGTCGACAGGGTCGGGTCGGTAGCGCCATCAAGCACAACCCGCCCAACCGTCTCGGGGAACATGTCGATGTACTGCGCGCCGATGTCGGTGCCGTAGGAGAAGCCGAAGTAGTTGACCTTGGGGTCGCCGACAAGCGCCCGCATCATGTCGAGGTCCTTGACGGTGCTCTTCGTGTCGACGAACTCGAGCAGCGCGCCCGTGTTCTCGAGGCAGTCGTCGGCGAACTCCTTCGAGTTCGCGGTCACCTCGGCGATGATCTGCTCGTCGGTGGCGGTCTCAGCGTCGAGGTTCTCGTTGACGCCGTAGAACCACTCGTCCATTCCGGCATCGTCGCGGCAGTCAACGGCGCTCGATTCGCCCACGCCTCGTGGGTCCCAGCCCACGATGTCGAAGTTCTCCATGAGCTCCGGCGTGAAGACGTACTCGGCGCTGTCGCGCACGAACGAGACACCGGATGCGCCTGGGCCGCCCGGGTTCGTGAAGATCGTTCCGAGCGAGTTGCCGCTGGCCGCCGGCACCTTCACCATGGCGAGCTCGATCTTCTCCGATGTCCCGTCGGCCCAGTTCATGGGTGCTTCCGCGGTTGCGCACTCTCGCCCGTTGCCGCAGGCATCCCAGTCGAGGTCCTGCTCGTAGAACGCCTGGATGCTCGGCTCAAGCCCGGTCGGGATGACGTCGACGTCCTCCTGCGGGCCGCTCCCCCCTCCGGAGCCGCCGCCTGCGAGCGTTGTGATGAGCGTGCATCCGCTGAGCACGAAGATCGCGGCGCCAGTCAGGAGCGAGGCGCCGATGCCGCGCGACGCGACGCGACGACGGGTGGTCGGTGTCTTCATGATGCTCCCTGTTGCTTCGGCGTCCAGCTGATCAAGAATGCCTCCAGGACAAGCGCGACGGGCACGTTTGCGGCGAGTCGTGCTCTGGCCTTGCTGACCGCGTCGATGCTCGTGAGCACGTCGTCCGAGCTGCGGGAGTTCGTCGCTGCTTCCAGTTCGTGTCTTCTGTGCTCGTTGACGAGCTCGACCGGCAGCTGGAGTTGGAGCATGAGCAGGTCGCGCAGGAGGGAGACGGAGTCGGTGAGGATGCGGTCGATCGCGTCGACCTGGCCGCGCTTGGCCCTGCGCTTCTGGTGCTCCTCGAGCTCGCGGATCTGCCCTCGAAGCTGCCTCGGCACCGCCTGCCCCGGCGTGAGCCCGAGCGACAGGAATGCCGCGGCCCGCTCCTTGTCGTCGCGGTCCGCCGCGTTGGCGGTCGCGTCCTCGTCGGCGATCGTAACGAGCTGCGCGGCCTTGCGGACGGCATCGCCGGTCGTGCGGATGTCGAGGAGGCCGTCGAGCGACGCGTCGCGCCGCCCCCAGGCTTCCTCGCTGGTGGCAAGCCGCTTGGCCATGCCGACGTGGCTCTGAGCCTCGCGCGCCGCGCGGAGGGCGATGTCCGGTTCGATGCCGTCGCGTCGCACAAGCAGCCCAGCGACGTCGCGCACCTCTGGCACGCGCAGGCGGACGCTGCGCACGCGCGAGCGGATCGTGGGCAGCAGGTCGGCCTCGCTCGGCGCGCAGAGCACCCAGACCGTCGACTCCGGCGGCTCCTCGATGGCCTTGAGCAGGGTGTTCGACGTGCGCGCCACCATGCGGTCTGCGTCCTCGACGATGATGACCCGGTAGCGCCCCGTCATGGGCGACATCGATGCGCGTTCCACGAGCTCACGCGCCGTCTTGATGTCGAGTTGCACGGTCTCAGTGACGACTGCCGTGAGGTCAGGGTGCGAGCGAGCACGCACCTGCACGCAGGACGGGCACACCCCGCATCCGTCGTTCGGGCACAGGAGCGCTGCCGCGAAGGCGTAGCCCATGTTGCTCCGACCTGAACCTGGAGGGCCGGTGATGAGCCAGGAGTTGGTCATGCCACTTGTATCGACGGCGCCTCGCTTGGAGGCCTTTGCCGCGTTCGTGAACAGGGCGATGGCGTCATCTTGACCTGAGAGGTCGTCCCACACGGTCATGGCTAGACGCCTGCCGGTCGCCGCTCGAGGAGCTCGGCGACGCGGGTGCGGATGCGTTCGGCCACGTGCTCGCGCGGCTGAGTTGCGTCTATCACGAGGAACCTGTCGGGGTCTGCGGATGCGAGGCCGAGGAAGGCCGTGCGCACGGAGTCGTGGAAGGCTTTCGATTCGGCTTCGAGCCTGTCGTAGGTGCCACGGGTGGCGCCGATGCGTCGGCGCCCCTCCTCCGGGTCGAGGTCGAAGAGCACCGTGAGGTCTGGGAGCAGACCGCGCGCCGCCCACAGCGAGAGGTCCCTGACCTCGTCGGCACCAAGTTCGCGCCCAGTGCCCTGGTAGGCGATCGACGAGTCGAGGTAGCGGTCCTGCACCACGATTTCGCCGCGCTCGAGCGCCGGGCGGACGACGGTCGCGATGTGGTGCGCGCGGTCGGCGGCGTACAGGAGTGCCTCTGCTCGCGCATCCATGTGCCCCTTTCGGTGCAGCACGAGCTCGCGAATGTCGGCGCCGAGGTCGGTGCCGCCGGGTTCGCGGGTGCGCACGACCGTCTTGCCGAGCGAGGTCAGCCAGTTCTCGAGCAGGCCAGAGTGCGTCGACTTACCTGCCCCGTCGCCGCCCTCGAGCGTGATGAAGAGACCCGTCATTCGGTGGTTGCTGCTTCGCTGGCCTTGGCTGCCGGCTTCTTGGCCGGTGCGCGCTTGGCCGCTGGCTTCTTCGCCGCCGTCGTCTTGGCGGCCGCAGACTTGGCGGCGGGCTTCTTCGCAGCCGGCTTCTTGGCTGCTGGCTTCTTCGCCGCCGTCGTCTTGCGCTTCACCGGTCCCTTGGCACGCTTGTCGGCGAGCATCTGCACGGCCTCCTCGAACGTGACGTCCTCGGGGTTCGCGCCCCGTGACACCGTCACGTTCGTCTCGCCGTCGGTCACGTATGGGCCGAAGCGGCCGTCCTTGATCTTGATCGGCTTGCCACTCACCGGGTCGGCTTCAAATTCCTTGATGGCCGCCTTTGTGGTGCGAGCGCCATACTTCGGCTGCGCGAAGAGCTCGTGCGCCGCCTCGAGCGTCACCGTGAAGATCTCATCCTCGCTGGTGAGCGACCGCGTGTCGGTGCCCTTCTTCAAGTACGGGCCGTAGCGGCCGTTCTGTGCCGTGATCTCGGCGCCCGTCTCGGAGTCCGCGCCGACCACGCGCGGCAGCTCGAGCAGCCCGATGGCCTGCTCGTAGGTGACCTGCTCCGGGATCATCGACTTGAAGAGCGACGCCGTGCGCGGCTTGTCGGCAGCGGCGGCCTTCTTGGCGCGCGGCTTCTTCACGGGTCGACCCTCGGCTGCTGCGGCCTTCGCTTCGGCTTCCTCTGCGAGCGCCTTCGCTTTCGCCTCCGCTTCAGCGGCCGCTTCCTCTGCCTCAGACGGGCCTTCGGTCACGTACGGTCCGAATCGGCCATCCTTCACGAGGATGCGCTTGCCGGTCTCGGGGACGACGCCGAGGACGCGGTCGGTCTGGATGGGGGCCTCGACGAGTTCGACAGCCTTCTCGGCCGTCAGCTCATCTGGAGCGAGGTCCTCGGGAACGTTGACGCGGCGGGGAGTCTCGCCTTCCGTCTCCGGCGCGACCTCGAGGTAGGGGCCGTAGCGGCCGATGCGAAGGACGATGCCCTCTGCGAGCGGCGTGGAGTTGATCTCGCGCGCATCGATCTCGCCGAGGTTGTCGATGACACCACGGAGCCCCTTGTGGTCTTCCGTGCCGAAGTAGAACCCACGCAGCCAGTCGTTGCGCTGCTCTGAGCCGGCGGCGATCCGGTCGAGGTCACCCTCCATCTGCGCCGTGAAGTTGTACTCGACGAGGTCGTGGAAGTGCTCTTCGAGGAGGCGAACCACGGAGAAGGCGGTCCAGCTGGGGACAAGGGCGCTGCCGCGGGGCGCGACGTAGCCGCGGTCGATGATGGTGGAGATGATGGACGCGTACGTGGAGGGGCGGCCAATGCCGAGCTCGTCGAGGGTCTTGACGAGGCTTGCTTCCGTGTAGCGCGGCGGCGGGCTCGTCTCGTGGCTCTTCGCCTCAGCCGTCTCGGGGTCGAGCTTCTGCCCCTTCGTGAGCGGCGGTAGCTTGGCCTCGGCGGTGGTCGAGTCGTCGCGGGCCTCATCCTTGCCCTCCTCGTAGGCGGCGAGGAAGCCCCGGAAGGTGATGACGGTGCCTGATGCCTGGAACTCCGCGACCCGGCTCGTGACCGTGCCCTGAGCGTCAGACACGTCGACCGGAGATGCGTCGATCGTGACGGTCGCCGTCTGGCCCTTGGCGTCCGCCATCTGCGAGGCGATCGTGCGCTTCCAGATGAGGTCGTAGAGCTTGAAGTCGTTGGGGCTGAGCTTGGGGCGGAGCTCGCTCGGCAACGCGAACGTAGACCCGGCCGGCCTGACGGCCTCGTGCGCCTCCTGGGCGTTCTTCGACTTGGAGCCGTAGAGGCGAGGGGACGCGGGAACGGTCTCTGCACCGTAGAGCTTGGCCGCCTGCGTGCGTGCGGCGTTGAGCGCCTGCGACGAGAGCGAAGAGGAGTCGGTACGCATGTACGTGATGTAGCCGTTTTCGTACAGCGACTGCGCGACGCTCATCGTCTGGCGTGCGGTGAAGCGCAGCTTGCGCGCAGCTTCCTGCTGCAGCGTCGACGTCGTGAACGGCGCGGCGGGACGGCGCGTGTACGGCTTGGACTCGACCGAGGAGACGGTGACAGGGACGGTGCCCGCAGCGAGCTGCACGGTCAACGTCGTCGCCTCGGCCTCACCGAGAATCACGGACGAGTTCTTGAGCACACCGTGGTCGTCGAAGTCGCGCCCGGTTGCCACGCGCTCGCCGTCGAGCTTCGTCAGGCGGGCCACGAAGGCGGAGCCTTCCTTGCCCTGCTCTGGTGCGAAGCGAGCTTCGACACCCCAGTAGCTGGCCTTCACGAATGCAAGGCGCTCACGCTCGCGGTCGACGATGAGACGGGTTGCCGCCGACTGAACGCGACCGGCGGAGAGGCCGGGGCCGACCTTGCGCCACAGCACGGGCGACACCTCGTAGCCGTAGAGGCGGTCGAGGATGCGCCTGGTCTCCTGGGCGTCGACGAGGTGGACGTCGATGTCGCGGGTGCGGTCCTTCGCGGCTTCGATCGCCTCGCGGGTGATCTCGTGGAACACCATGCGCTTGACGGGGACCTTCGGCTGCAGCACCTGGAGAAGGTGCCACGCGATGGCTTCTCCTTCGCGGTCCTCATCAGTTGCGAGGATGAGCTCGTCCGCATCCTTCAGAGCTCGCTTGAGCTCGGCGACGGTCTTTTTCTTCTGTTCGGAGACCACGTAGTACGGCTCGAACCCGTTGTCGACGTCGACGCTGAACTTCCCGAGCGAGCCCTTCTTGAGCTCTGGCGGGAGGTTCTTGGGCTCGATGAGGTCGCGAATGTGGCCGACAGAAGCGAGCACGGTGTAGTCATCACCGAGATACTGCGAGATGCTCTTCACTTTGGTCGGCGACTCGACGATGACCAGTGTGTTGCTGCCTGACACAAGCGTTCCTTGGATGGGTCTGCGTGCTTTCGCACGACGATTCCGGCTGGCCGGAGTGATGTGGGGGCTGTTGCCACCCGTCGTCGTCATTATATGGACGGGCTGGCTGGACGGAAGGCCTCCAACTGCTGGCGGCTCCGCCTCACGACTTCTCATTTCGGCGGCGGTCCTGCCCTCGACGGTTCCGAAAAGACGAACGGGCCGGACTTTACACGAACTCGCACAACGGCCTCACGGCCGCTGACCGTGCACTCCACGAGGAATGCCCCGTTCGCTCTCACGACTCGGGCCGCTTCGGAGCACGGTTCGCCGCTTCTGAGGCCAGAGGCGACATCGGCGGCGGCAAGTGCGCCAGCATCGGCCGCGGCCTGCGCCGACTGCCTCGCCGGGAAGGCGGCCAGCACGCTGACCGCCCCCACGGTGACGGCCAGGATGAGCAACGCCACTGCGAGTACGACGACGCCGCCGGCCCCGCGCTCCCGCTCAGGCTGCGGCT
>NZ_JACHWJ010000010.1 GCF_014191305.1 Pseudoclavibacter helvolus
AGTCGAGACACTCGTATCCGAAGTAGCGGCGAAGCTGCGCAACGCGAAGAAGTTGTCCAAGCCAGAGGCGGCGGCGCTCTTCAACCGCAACCAACCGACGCTCATCGAAGCGGCGAGGGCACACGGCCAGCTGCTGCAGTGGGAAGCCTTCACGGACGCCATCTCGGGCATGCCGGAGGGCAAGACCAGGCAGGTGCTCACCTGGCTGCGTGACCTCTTCGGCCTCGGCCTCATCGAGGAGAACCTGGCCTGGTACCTCATGTCCGGTCGTCTCTCCGTCCCGCGCGCGCAGGCCGTCTCCGCCTACAGGGAACGGCTCATCGCGCGGCTCCGCCCGCACGCCGCCGACCTTGTCGACGCGTTCGGCTACGGACCGGAGCACATCCGCGCATCCATTGCCTCCGGTGCCGAGCGTGAACGCCAGGACGAGGCGCGCGCGTACATGCGCGCGCAACGGGAGTCTGGCAACGCCCCCATCGAGGAGAAGGCGATGCAGGCGGAGGAGAAGCTCAAGCAGCAGAAGGCGGGTGCAAACGCCTGACTCGAAGGCGTCGTGGCCCGCTCAGCTGCGGACGAGAGTCGAGGTGATGAAGTAGTTGCCGGACTGCGCGCTGTAAGCGAGTGTGTCGGGGCCCAAAGCCTCGAGGGTGATCGAGACGTTGTCGAAGCAGTCGTTCTCGCTCCCCATGCGCTCGACCACGACGATGCGGTCCGAGGTACGGCTGGTCTGCGACCAGGTTCCCGTACATGGCAGTTCTGGGTAGGTTGCGGTGGCTGTCATGACGCCGTCTACGTCGGAGATCGTGACGGTGAGCGAATACGCGTGTCGGTCGCCTGAGATCTGCCCCACTCAGGTTCCGGAGTAGCTGGGGGCCTGAGCTGGCGGCGGAACGGCAGATGCTACGGGGGCAGCAGTGGTTGGGGTCTCAGCTACCGGGGCGGCCGGCGCCTCATCCTCGTCGTTTGCAGGTGCAGACACCGAGGTCGCTTCGGCCCGAACGAAGGCCCCAGACGCGACGGCGTAACCTGCGAAGCCTGCCCCGATGAGGAGAACGACAGCGAGCGCGATCACCGCGACGACCCAGGGATTCACTTTTGCCGCGGGGCCCGTGTGACGGACAGACGGTGCCTCGGGGCTGTTCGATTCGGGTGAGTTCGAAGCGGAGTACATGGCTGGCACCTTCTCATCGGCAGTGACGTCACAGTAGTCAAGCTCTGTGGAGCCCCGCATCCGGGCACCGACCCGGATGCGGGGCGCACACCGAGGTTCGAGGTGGCATACTCGGCGGAGCGTTTCCTGCGCCCCCGCGCCCCGCGAATCGAGGAGAGCACCACCGCATGACCGTTGAAGCCCGACGTGCCGTCGCGATCATCGGCAGCGGCCCCTCGGCCTGCTACACGGCGCAGGCGCTCCTCAAGCTTCGACGCGACGTCGACGTCGCCATGTTCGAGCGCCTGCCCGTGCCGTACGGGCTCATCCGCTACGGCGTCGCCCCCGACCACGTGGGCACGAAGGCCGTGACCCGGCAGTTCGACCGGCTCTTCACGCGATCCGGCGTGCGGTTCCTCGGCAACGTCGAGGTCGGCCGTGACGTCGACTTCGAGGCCGTGCGCGGCGCGTTCGACGCGACGATCGTCGCTACGGGCCTGCACGCGGATGCGCAGCTCCAACTGCCGGGGTTCGACCACAACCGAGTCGTCGGTGCCGGGCAGTTCATGCGCATCCTCAACCAGCACCCCGGCGACGACATCGCGCTGCCGAGGCTCGGCAGCCGCGTCGCGATTGTTGGCAACGGCAACGTGGCGATCGACGTCGTGCGTCTGCTTGCCAAGCACGAGAGTGACTTCGAGGGTTCGGACGTGCACTCCCCGCTGCTCGTGGCGGCCTCAGGCGAACTCGAAGTCATCGAGGTGCTCGGTCGGGCCGGCATCGACGACGCCAAGTTCACGCCATCGCTCCTCTCGGAGCTCGGCCGCATCGACGACGCCCGCTTCGAGGTCTTCGGCGTCGACGCGGAGGCGCTCTCCGACGAAGATGGGCGCTCTGCCCAGGCAGCTGCGCTCGCAGGCCTCCTGGATCGGGCGCAGCCGGAGCATCCGCGCATCACCGTTCGGCTCAGGTTCGGGGTTGCTCCCGTTGCACTCGCGGAGGAAGCCGGAGACCTTCGAGTCTCGCTCGCCGGGCCGGGCGTATCGGAAACGCATGCGGCATCCACGAGCACCGAACCCGCGTCGATCGACGTCGACTCCGTCATCACCGCAGTTGGCTTCCACCGCGGCGACGCCCACCTGCTGCACGCGATGCTCGGCGACGTGCAGGACGTCTTTGCTGCCGGCTGGGCGAGGCGGGGCCCGCAGGGCACCATCGCTTCGAGCCGAGCCGAGGGGCAGCTGGTCGCTCGCGAGGTCGACGACTGGCTGGCATCCGCCGCCCCGAAATCGGGAGTCGAGCGGGAGGCGCTGCTCGCCCACCTCGACGAGTCGTCCGTGAGCTTCGCGGAGTGGAGCGTCATCGACGAGCATGAGCAGCGGCAAGCTGGCCCCGGGCGAGTGCGGGCGAAGGAGCAGGACACCGAGACGCTGCTGCGGATCGCGCGCCGCCGCGCCACAATGGCCCAAGACCCCAACCCCGAAAGCAACACCTAGGAGCAGTACATGAGCATTGTGATCCTCTACGGCACGGAATCGGGCAACGCCGAACTCGTCGCGGGCGACCTCGCCGACGCGATGCCGGACCGCGAAGTCGCGGTCGAGGACATGTCGGTCTTCGAGCCGGAGGAGCTCGAAGTCGATACCTTCTACCTCTTCGTGTGCTCGACGCACGGCGACGGCGAGCTGCCGAGCGGTGCTCTGCCGTTCTGGGAAGAGCTCGACGCCATCCGTCCCTCGCTCGAGGGCTACAGCTACGGGATGTTCGGGATGGGCGACACGAACTACTCCGACACGTACAGCCAGGGCAGCGAGCACATCGACCGGCTCATGACCGAGCTCGGCGCTCAGCGCGTCGGCGAATACGGCAGGCACGACGCCAGCTCGCGGCAGACGGCGAGCGACGCGGCGCTCGCATGGCTCCCTGGTCTCCTCGCGGCGCTCGAGGCCGCCGGCATCGACGCGTAGGCGGCGGCCCCTCGGGGCCGTGGCGGGTCTGCTCGGCTGCCCGCGGCACCTGGGCGATGCCTGATCAAGATTTCGATAGCGGCAAGCCGTCGTCCGCGAACCCCGATTCGCCCGCCGGGCGGGTAGATTTCCCCCATGACTTTCAACGAGAATGCGAAGCTCGACACGAGCGGCGTGCAGAAGCGCGGCCGGGGGGCCAAGACGGCCGCGATTGGCGGCGGCTCCATCGGCCTGCTCATCGTGGCGTTCCTCGCCTCGCAGTTCCTCGGGGTTGACCTCACAGGGCTCGTCAGTGGCATGGACCAGGGTCAGCAGACGCAGCAGCAGGAGGTCGAGGGAGGCGGGCTCGCAGAGCAGTGCCAGACCGGCGCTGACGCGAACCAGCAGATCGACTGCCGCATGGTCGGCGTGCAGAACTCGCTCGCCGACTACTGGGAGACGGAGAGCGCCGCCGTCGGCGTCACGTACGAGCAGCCGGGCTTCATTCTCTACGAGGGCCAGACGAGCTCGGCGTGCGGCACCGCGTCCAACGCGGTCGGCCCGTTCTACTGCCCCGGCGACTCGTCGATGTACGTCGACACCTCCTTCTTCCAGCTGCTCACCTCGCAGCTCGGAGCCAAGGAAGGCCCGCTCGCGGAGATGTATGTCGTCGCGCACGAGTGGGGCCACCACATTCAGCACCAGATGGGTGTCTTCGACAACACGAACCGCACCGACACGGGGCCGACGTCTGACGGCGTGCGCATCGAGCTGCAGGCTGACTGCTTCGCCGGCGCCTGGCTCGGCGAGGCCGCGAACACGCAGACGGATGAGGGTGTGACACTCCTTGACCCGCCAACACGCGAGCAGGTCAACGTCGCGCTCTCGGCCGCATCCGCTGTCGGCGACGACCACATCCAGGGCCAGCAGGGGCAGGTGAACCCGGAGTCGTTCACCCACGGCACCAGCGAGCAGCGCGTGAACTGGTTTGTCACGGGCTACGAGAAGGGCACGCAGTCCTGCGACACCTTCGCGGTGAGCGGCAACGAGCTGTAGGGCTCTCCGGCCCTCGCGTGGCTGCGTGCTGCCTCGCCCGAGTACTGGCCAGCTTGCGGGATGAACGACGGCGTCCGGCACCGAGCGGCGCTCTGGGTGGCGTTTGGTCCCGGAAGTTGGTCAGTGGAGGTGCCTGGGACACGGCCGACGCGGGCCTGCGGCCGGGCTTGTGGCCGAGCTCACGCCCGCGCCCGCGGCCGAGCTCACGCCCGCGGCTACAGTCCCCGGCCAGCACCTCCGGCCAGCGTCCCCAGGGGAGCGGGCTCCGGCGCGAGGAGAGGGCGGACGCCTAGAACTCCTCGTGGGTGTCCGGGTCCTGGTCCCAGATGCGTCCGCGCTCGAGGCCGGAGAGCGCATCCACCTCTGCCTGGTCGAGCTGGAAGCCGAAGATGTCGAGGTTCTTCGCCTGGCGCTCGGTGGAACGCGACTTCGGGATCGGCACCGAGCCGAGCTCGACGTGCCAGCGGAGGATGGCCTGCGCCGGCGAGACGCCGTGCGCGGCGGCGACCTCGGCTACGACGGGATGCTCGAGGAGCTCGCCGCGGCCCAGCGGGCTCCAGGCCTCGGTCACGATGCCGTGTTCCGCGTGGAACTCCCGCAATGCTGCCTGCGGGAAGAACGGGTGCAGCTCGACCTGGTTGACGGCGGGCGTGACGCCCGTCGCGTCGGCGATCTTCGTGAGGTGCTCCGGCGTGAAGTTCGAGACGCCGATGGACCGCACTCGGCCGTCCTTCTGCAGCTGCACGAGTGCGCGCCAGGTGTCGACGTACTTCTCGAGGCGCGGCAGCGGCCAGTGGATGAGCAGCAGGTCGAGCTGCTCGAGGCCCAGGCGCGCGATCGACTCGTCGAAGCCCGTGAGAGTCTCGTCGTAGCCGTGGAAGCGGCCGGGGATCTTGCTCGTGACGACGATCTCGGAGCGCGGCACGTCGGAGGCCCGGATGCCCCGGCCGACAGCTTCCTCGTTGTCGTAGCTGATGGCGGTGTCGAGCAGGCGGTAGCCGAGCGAGAGCGCCTCGCGGGTGGGCTCGGCGGAGTCCTCGCCAGCGTGCGGGAACGTGCCGAAGCCGATCGCGGGGATCGTGGTGCCGTCGTTGAGTCCGAGTTCAGGAACGTTGCTGGTCACTGTTCGCCTTCCGTCGTTTGTCAGAACAACACGACCCTAGGACTCGTCGCCGGGAGGTTTCCGACCGTGACGCTGCAGGTCCCCGCCGAGGCGGCGACGGTCCTCGCTCGACGGTCAGGTCGGCCAGGTCGGGTCAGGTGTGCCGCAACGCAGCGACTCCGCAACGCGGCGACCCCGTGGCGGGCGACCCCATGGCGGAGGTCAGGCAGCCGGGGTCAGCGATCCGAGCTCTGTCAGGGCCGCCATGATGGCGTCGCGCAGGCCCGCTGGCGGCTCCTCGCGTGTCGCGAGCACAACCTCGCGCGTGAGCGTCGACGGATCGATGGGCAGGAACGCGACGGTGTCGTCGTGCCAGGCCGCCACCGAGGCTGGGACGACGGCGACGAGCTGGCCTGCCGCGATCATCCCGAGGATCGCCGGGTAGTCGTCCGAGCGCATCCCCGTGCTCGCCTCGAATCCGGCTCTCCGGCAGAGCTCGCGGGTCGCCTCGTCGAGCGTGTCGCCCCCGGATGCGCCGAACGCCCAGCGATCTTCACGCAGCTCCGTGAAGTCCCGAACCGGTACTCGCTGCCTGGCTGTGGCGAGCGGATGCGCGCGGTGCACCGCCAGGACGAGCGGCTCGACGAACAGCAGCTCGGAAGTGATCTCTGAAGAAAGCGGTGTGGGCAGGCCTGACGCCTGGAACAGGACCGCCGCGTCGAGCTGTCCCTGCTCCAGCTGCCGGCCGAGGCGCTCGCACTCGTCGAGCGTCAGCTCGAGGCTGAGGTGCTCGAGTTCGGCTCGTCGCAGGATGGCGGGCACGACAAGCGCACCGAGGGTGGGGAAGATGCCGAAGCGGACGAGGCGGCGTTCGTCGTCGAGCCACGCGTCGAGCTCCGCGAACGCGCGGCGGCCGCCCTCGAGGAGCTGCTTGGCGCGGAGCGCGAACACCCGCCCGGCTGCGGTGGCGGTGCTCCCGCGCGGGCCGCGTTCGAGCAGCTTGGTGCCAGCCTGCTGCTCGAGGCGCCTGAGGTGGTGGTCGACGGTCGGGTGACTCCAGCCGAGCGCGGCCGCCGCGGCGGAGACCGAGCCCCTGGACAGGACCGCATCGAAGGCGGCCAGCCCGCGGAAGTCGGGGAGGTCGGCGGCTGAACGCTCGGTCATGGCTTCAGTCTAAGGCTGAAGGCCTCCCGGCATGATGCCATTCTCTCTTGCAAGCAGGGCTGACACGATAGGACCATGACGCACGCGCCTGAATTCCCGACGTTCGCCTTCGACGACGCCGAAGGCGACTTCAGCGGAACTGCGGAACGCCCCGACGCGGGTGCTCAGCAGGGGAAGCCGACCGACGCGAGCCGGGACACGGCGGGCGCCCCGTACGCCGCCGCGCTCGCCGTGCACGCCGCTCGCGACTCGACGGCGTTCCTCGTGCCAGGCCACGGCGCCGACGCCAGCGGACTCGGCCTGGGCCAGGCCGAGTACTTCGGCGAGCGCGTGCTCGAGCTCGACGTGACGCCGCTGCTCGACGGCATCGACCTCGGCGACGGCTCGCCCCGCGAGCAGGCCGAGCGGCTTGCCGCCGACGCATGGGGCGCATCCCGCACCTGGTTCCTGACCGGCGGGTCGTCGATGGGCAACCGCATGGCGGCGCTCGCCGCCCGCGGCCTCGGCGAGGGAGTGCTCATGCAGCGCAGCGCGCACTCGAGCTTCGTCGACGGCATCATCCTGGGCGGGTCCTCGCCGAGCTTCGTGCTGCCCGAGGTCGATCTCGAGCACGGCATCGCGCACGGGGTCACCCCCGCGTCGGTGGCGGATGCGATTGCCACGCGCCGCGCGTCCGGCGGTGGCGACGTCGCCGCGGTCTACATCGTCTCGCCGAGCTACTTCGGCGCCGTCGCCGACGTCGCCGGCATCGCGGAGGTCGTGCACGACGCCGGCGCCGTGCTTATCGTCGATGCCGCCTGGGGAGCGCACTTCGGGTTCCTGCCCGAGCTGCCCGACTCTCCCGTCCGCCTCGGCGCCGACCTCGTCGTGACGAGCACGCACAAGCTCACCTCGTCGCTCTCGCAGAGCGCGCTCGTGCACCTCGGGCACGGCCCCGTCGCGCGTGCCCTCGAGCCGCACGTCGAGCGGGCCCACCGCATGACCGCATCCACCAGCGAGAGCTCGCTGCTGCTCGCATCGCTCGACCTCGACCGCCGCGATCTCGTCGAGCGTCGCGACCTGCTCGAGGCTTCGCACGCGGCCGTGATGGCCGCCCGCGAGATGTTCCGCGCCGACGGCCGGTTCCCCGTCGTCTCGGACGAGTTCGACGCCTACCCGTCGACCGTTGCCGTCGACCCCTTCCGCATTCCGCTCGACATCCGATCGACGGGCCTCGACGGGCACACCGTGCGGCTGCGCCTCGCCCGCGAGTTCGGCGTCATGGTCGAGATGGCCACCGTGAGCTGCGTCGTCGCGGTCGTCGGCATCGGCAAGACGCCGGATGCTCGCATCCTGCTCGACGCCCTCGCGGAGATCGCGGCGGATGTCGCCGCGGAGTCGCCCGCCGCCGATGCAGCGGCCGACTCGGCCGTCGTGATCCCGCCGATGCCAGGGCCGGGCAGGATGCGCATCCGTCCCCGTGCCGCGTACCTCGCCGATGCAGAGACGGTTCCGTGGGCGGACGCGATCGGACGCATCTCCGCCGACTCGCTCGCCGCCTACCCGCCCGGTATCCCGAACGTGCTGCCTGGCGAGGAGATCACGGTCGAGGTCGTCGAGTTCCTGCGGGCATCCGCCGCCGCGGGCAGCCACGTGCGCGGCGCCGTCGACAGCGCGGTCTCGGCGTTCCGGGTCGTCGTCGAGTAAGGCCCCGGCGCCCGTCCCGTGCCGGGCGGTCGCGCGCGCTGCCCGACCTGTCCCCTGCCCGCTGCCGCCTCCGCTGCCCGCAGCCCGCCTCCGCTGAGCGTTGCCGCCGCTGCGCGCTGCCCACTCGTGAAGAGCGGCCAACTTCCGTGATGAATCGGCGCTCGGGGCCCCGCGGCAACGCCCCGACCGGTTCTGATCACGGAAGTTGGTCAGCGTCAGCGTCAGCGCCAGCGCCAGCGCCCGCGTCAGCGCTGCGCCCGCTAGCTGCGCCCTGCCTCGGTGGGTTCGCCGGCGTCGAGGACCAGCTGCAGGAAGATCACGTCGAGCCAGCGGCCGAACTTCGTCCCCACCTGGTCGAGTCGGCCCGAGTGCACGAAGCCGAGGCGTTCGTGCAGGCTGATCGACGCCGCGTTGTCGGCGTCGACGACGGCGACCATGACGTGCTTGCCAGCCCCTCGAGCGCGCTCGACGAGCGCGAGGGTGAGCGCCTTGCCGAGGCCTCGCCCGCGGGCCTCGCCTCGCACGTACACCGAGTGCTCGACGGTGTGCCGGTAGCCGGAGAAGGTGCGGAAGTCGCTGTAGCTCGCGTAGCCGTGCACGGAGTCAGCCTCGTCGACCGCGACGAGCACGGGCAAGCCAGCGGATGCTCGCCCCGCGAACCAGGAGCGGCGGTCGGCCTCGTCGACGGTCGAGGAGTTCCAGTTGACGGTTGTCGTCAGCACGTCCTCGTTGTAGATCGCGGTGATCGCGGGGATATCGTCGATCGTGGCATCGCGGATGATCGGGGTCACCCGGCCAGTATCTCGCAGGGGGCCAGAGCCATCTCGCAGGGGGCCAGGCCATCGCGCAGCGGTCAACCCGGCGCGCTGCGAGCGAGTCAGCCCGCCGAAGTCAGGCCGGAGCGCTTCCGGTCGACCCGCGCACGGCGAGACTCGTCGCGACGCGCTGCACGCGCTGGAGCTGCACGGGCTGCTGCATCCGCTCGAGGAGGAGCGTGCCGGCCTGCACGCCGATGGCGAAGTTGCCGGTGTCGACAGAGGTGAGCGAGACCACCTGGAACTTCGCGAGCGGGGAGTTGTCGTAGCCCGCGACGGAGAGATCGGCGGGCACGCGCAGTCCGAGTGTGTTGGCGACGGAGAGCACGCCGATGGCGGAGGCGTCGTTGAACGCGAAGATCGCGGTGACCCGTTCAGGAGCGGGGGCACCGAGAAGCCGACCTGCGGCGGCGTGGGCGCTCTCCTCGCTCATGCCTCCCGCTTCGACGACCGCGCGCTCGGCGAGTCCGGCCTCGCCCATGGCGCGCAGGAATCCATGCTCACGCAGCTCACTGATGCGGCCGGGCCCGCGCAGGTACGCGATGCGCGTGTGTCCGAGCTCGAGCAGATGGCGGGTGACCTGGTGGGCGCCGGCCTCGTCGTCGTTCGTGACGATGTCGACGGTGGGCAGGTCGGGGTCGAGGGTGCCCGCGAGCACGACGGGCACCTCGCCGGCGATTCGGGCGACGGCGTCGCCCTCTGATGTGGTGCCGATCACGACGATGCCGTCGACGCCCTGCTGCGTGAGCGCATCGAGCGAGCTGCGCCCGATGCGCTGGTCGGTGCGGCTGTCGGTGAGCAGGGTCAGGTAGCCGGAGGCGTGGAGCGTTGCGGAGATGCCCTCGAGGAGCTCGACGAACCAGGGGTTGCGGAGGTCGTTGACGACGAGCCCGACGGTCCGTGTCTTGGCGCGGGACAGCCCGCGGGCGTGCGAGTTGGGGCGGTAGCCGAGCTCGGCGATGGCCGCGAGGACGGCCTCGCGACGGGCGTCGCTCACATGCGGGGCGTCGCGGAGCACCAGCGACACCAGCGACTTGGAGACGCCGGCCCGCTCGGCGACGTCGCGGATCGTCACGGGGGTCGAAGGCGATTTCTGGGTCTCGTGCACGTGGTCGCCTCCTGGTTGTGCTCCGGTCGAGCCACCAGCGTATGGCCTTTTCCCGCGCGGTGTGGAACTATTTGCACCGATCTATATTTGTCCAAGCCAACACCTGGCAAGCGTCGGCACGAGACAAGCACCAAGCACCAGACGAGCAACGAGGGTGGCATGAGCACACAGAACGCGCGGCAGCTGAGCGCAGGAATGGTCGGGGGCGGCATCGGCGCCGACATCGGCAAGACGCATCGCTTCGGGATGCGTCTGGACGACCGGTACTCGCTGGACGCGGGGGTCTTCGGGCGAGACCGCGAGCAGTCGGCCGGAGTGGCCGCATCCCTCGGGGTCGCCCCTGGGCGCGCCTACGACACGTATCAGCAGATGGCGGAGGCGGAGGCCGCACGCGAGGACGGCATCGACGTCGCCATCGTCGCGACGCCGAATGACAGCCACTTCGAGGGGGCCAAGGCGTTCCTCGAGCGGGGCATCAACGTCGTGTGCGAGAAGCCGCTCACGCAGGACTCGGCCACGTCTCGCGCACTTGTCGACCTGGCGGCGGCCAACGACGCGATCCTGGCGGTGCCGCACTGCTACTCGGCCTACCCGATGGTGCGTGAGGCCGCGCGAATGGTGAGCGACGGCCGACTCGGTCGGCTCACGTTCATCGATGTGGAGCATGCCTCCGGCTGGGCGGCGGCGCCGCTCGAGCTGACCGGCCACAAGCAGGCCAGCTGGCGTACCGACCCTGACGTGGCTGGCTTTCCGAGTGTCGTCGGCGATCTCGGCACGCACGGCTATCACCTGAGTCGGTACATCACTGGCCTCGAGGCGGAGCGGGTCTCCGCGCAGCTCCACACCTTCGTGCCCGGGCGGAAGGTGTTCGACAACGCGACGGTCGCGCTCGAGTACAGCGACGAGGTTCCCGGTCGCCTCTGGGCGAGCATGGCCGCGACGGGCCACAATCACGGGCTGCGTATCCGGGTTTTCGGCGACGAGGGAAGCCTCGAGTGGCAGCACGAGGACCCGCACCACCTCACCTACCAGGACCTCGAGGGTACGACCACGACCTACACCCACGGCCTCGCCTCGCTCTCCGAGGACTCCGCGAGGCTCACGAGGGTCGGCCTCGGGCACCCGGAGGGCTTCCTCGAGGCGTTCGGGAACTTCTACCGCGACCTCGCCGACGAGCTCGAGGCGCGACGGGATGCGCGCCCATCGACCGTCAGGGAGCTGTCGTTCCCGACGGGCATCGACGGGCTCATCGGCGTCCAGTTCGTCGAGGCCGTGGCCGCCTCGCACGCTGCCGACGGGGCGTGGATCGTGCCGGCCAGTGTCGTCGATCGTGATGCCGAGGTGGCGGCCGCTGACGCTGAACTCCGTGAAGCAGGGGGCAGCTGAGATGCAGAGGTTCGCCCTGATCGGCGCCGGTTTCATCGGTGCCGTCCACGCCCAGAGCCTCGCGGCCAACCCCGAGGTCGACTTCCGCTTCGTGTACGACGTCGACCTGGCGAGGGCAGAGCGGCTCGCGTTCTCGCACGGCGCGACGGCTGTGCCCTCGCTCGAGCAGGTCTTCGACGCCACGCAGGTCGACGCGGTGCTCATCGCGTCGTCGACGAACCGCCACACCGAGCACCTCCGGCTCGCGGCCGACGCCGGCATCGCGGCCCTCTGCGAGAAGCCCATCGATCTCGACCTCGAGACGGCTCGCGAGACGGTCGCCTACGTCGAGGCCGCCGGCATCACGGCCATGGTCGACTTCAATCGCCGCTTCGACCGTGACTACGCCGAGGTGAAGCGAATCGTGGATGCGGGAGAGATCGGCGACGTCGAGCTCGTTCAGCTCTCGAGTCGCGGCCCGTCGATGCCGCCGCTCGAGTACATCGCCGTGTCCGGCGGACAGATGCGCGACCAGACGGTGCACTTCTTCGACCTCGCGACCTGGATCACGGGCCTCGACGCGGTCGCCGTGTACGCGACCGGCAGCGCGCTCGCCGAGCCCAGAATCGCCGAGTACGGCGACGTGGATACGTCGGTCGCGACGGTGCGGCTGGCGAACGGTGCCCTCGTGCAGATCGACAGCATCCGCCGCTCCGGCTACGGCTACGACGAGCGGCTCGAGGTGTTCGGATCGACGGGGCTCGTCGAGGCCAAACGGCACCGGGCGGGGCAGGTTGCGAGGTACGGCAGCGGCACGGTCACCGAGTCCGGGATGCATGCGGGGTGGTTCGAGCGTGTGCAGCCCACGTACGCCGCGGCCCTCAGCGAGTTCGTCGGCGCGCTGGAGGGGGCTCGCCTGCCATCTCCGTCGTTGCGCGATGCCCTCCGGGCGCAGGCGATCGCCGAGGCGGCGACGCGTTCGCTGGCGAGCGGACGCGAGGAGCCGGTGGGCTCCTGAGGTCACGGGGGAGCGCTGCCCGGGGCGGCGGGCGATCGGGTTCAGGGTCCGCCGCCCAGGGCGAGGTGACGCTGCGAGGCCGTCTTCACAAAAAAGTATTTGCTTAATACACCTGTTGAGCTATTGTCATGACAAGTCAGTGACGTGCTCGTTGCTCTCGGACAAGGATGACCGAGCGAGTACACGTGGGTTCTTCGAGATACCGTCCCCCAGCGGTCTTCCTGTCGAGCGCACAACTGACGTCATCACGGCATTCAAAGGAGTTTTCGTGAAGAAGAAACGTCTCATGTTCGGCCTGGCCGCACTCGCAATGGTCCCGGTCTTCGCGCTCACCGCCTGCTCGTCCGCTGGCGGTCGTGACACCGGCACTGCCGAGGACCCGGCAGTCGCCGGCGTCGCGGACACGCCCTCCATCAAGATCGCGATGATCACGCACGCCCCTCCCGGAGACACGTTCTGGGACACGGTCCGCAAGGGCGCAGAGACGGCCGCGGCCAAGGACAACGTCGAGCTGCTCTACTCGGGCGACCCGGAGTCTGCCAACCAGGCCCAGCTCATCCAGCAGGCAGTCGACCAGGGTGTCGACGGCATCGCCGTGACGCTCGCCAAGGGCGACGCGCTCGAAGACGCCCTGAAGAACGCCGAAGAGGCGGGCATCCCCGTCGTCGGCTTCAACGGCGGCCTCGAGGAGGCCTTCGAGTTCGGCGCCTTCACCTTCATCGGGCAGGACGAGACGGTCGCTGGCCGCGCGCTCGGCGACCGTATCGCCGAGGACGGCTACACGAAGCCCCTCTGCGTCATCCAGATGCAGGGCCACGTCGGCCTCGAGGCGCGCTGCGCCGGCATCAAGGAGAAGGTGCCGGGCACCGAGATCCTCTACGTGACCGGCACGGACATGACGCAGGTCAAGTCGACGATCACCGCCAAGCTGCAGTCGACGCCAGACGCCGACCTCGTCGTGGGCCTCGGCGCACCGTTCACACTCACCGCGGTCGACGCCGTCGCCGAGACCGGATCCAAGGCGAAGGTCGCCTCCTTCGACCTCAACGCTGACCTCGCCCAGGCCGTCATCGACGGCACCGTGCAGTTCACCGTCGACCAGCAGCCGTACCTCCAGGGCTACCTCGCGGTCGACTCCCTGTGGCTCTACAACAACGGCGGCTTCGAGATCGGCGGCGGGCAGCCCGTCTACACCGGCCCGACGATCATCGATTCCGAGAACGCTGAAGCCGTGCTCGAACAGGCCGAGAAGGGCATTCGCTAACCGAATCGGCACCGGGGTCGGGATGCGGCGCATCCCGGCCCCAGACACAAGGAAGTGCACAGCATGGTTCAGACCACCACACCAACGTCACCACCCTCACGCAAGTACCCGCCGACCAGCTCGATCGCCGTCGCCGACGAGCGCGTCGGCAAGCGTTCCGTCTTCTCGAGGGTGCTCGGCCGCCCGGAGATGGGCGCCGTCGTCGGCGCGATCGTCGTCTTCATCTTCTTCGCGATCGCCGCGCCCGTCTTCACCCAGGCCGCGTCGATCTCCACCGTCCTCTACGGCGCCTCCACGATCGGCATCATGGCGGTCGGCGTCTCGCTGCTCATGATCGGCGGCGAGTTCGACCTCTCCGCCGGCGTCGCGGTCATCTCGTCGGCACTCACGGCGGCCCTCTTCAGCTGGTACTTCGCCACGAACGTGTGGGTCGGCGTGCTCATGGGCCTCTTCTTCGCACTGGCGGTCGGCTTCGTCAACGGCTGGCTGCTCATCAAGACGAAGCTGCCGTCGTTCATCGTGACGCTCGCGTCGTTCCTCATGCTCACGGGCCTCAACCTCGGCATCACCCGCCTCATCGGCGGCGGCGTCTCGAGTCCTGAGATCTCGAACATGGACGGCTTCGAGTCGGCCAAGGCCGTCTTCGCGAGCGACATCCCGATCTTCGGCATCAACGTGAAGATCACCGTCTTCATCTGGATCGCGCTGGTGCTCGTCGCCACGTTCATCCTGCAGCGCACCAAGATCGGCAACTGGATCTTCGCCGTCGGCGGCGACGAGAACGCCGCCCGCGCCGTCGGTGTCCCGGTCACGGCCACCAAGATCGGCCTGTTCATGGGTGTCGGCTTCTGTGCCTGGGTCGCCGGGATGCACAACCTCTTCGCCTTCTCGATCGTGCAGTCGGGTGAGGGCATCGGCAACGAGTTCCTCTACATCATCGCGGCCGTCATCGGCGGCTGCCTCCTCACCGGCGGCTACGGCTCGGCGATCGGCGGCGCCATCGGCGCCCTGATCTTCGGCATGGCCAACAAGGGCATCGTCTACGCCCAGTGGAACCCGGACTGGTTCAAGTTCTTCCTCGGCCTGATGCTGCTGATGGCAACGATCGTGAACCTCGTCGTCAAGAAGAGGGCGGAGCAGAAGTAATGACCACCAACCAGGCAACAGCCACGGATGCGCAGCAGTCGGGCGCTCCAGAGCAGGGCACGCACCTCATCTCTCTTCGGGATGCTGGCAAGCGGTACGGCAACATCCTCGCCCTCCAGAACGTCGACATGGATGTGGACCCAGGCAAGGTCACATGTGTGCTCGGCGACAACGGTGCCGGCAAGTCGACGCTCATCAAGATCATCGCGGGACGCCACGAGCACACCGACGGGGAGTTCCTCATCGAGGGCGAACCCGTCACGCTCAAGTCGCCCCGCGAAGCCCTCGAACGCGGCATCGCGGCGGTCTACCAGGACCTCGCGGTCGTGCCGCTCATGCCGATCTGGCGCAACTTCTTCCTCGGCTCCGAGCTCACGAAGGGCGTCGGCCCGTTCAAGAGCCTCGACGTCGAGCAGATGAAGGCCATCACGAAGAAGGAGCTGCTCGACATGGGCATCGACCTTCGCGACGTCGACCAGCCCATCGGGCAGCTCTCCGGCGGTGAGCGACAGTGTGTCGCGATCGCTCGGGCCGTGTACTTCGGGGCGAAGGCGCTCATCCTCGACGAGCCGACCGCCGCCCTCGGAGTCAAGCAGTCCGGTGTGGTGCTGCGGTACATCCTCGCAGCCCGTGACCGCGGGCTCGGTGTGATCTTCATCACGCACAACCCGCACCACGCGTTCCCCGTCGGGGACAGCTTCCTGCTGCTCAAGCGCGGCAAGTCGATCGGCTACTACGACAAGGCTGACATCACCCTCGACGAGCTCACGGCGCAGATGGCCGGCGGCGCGGAACTCGAGGAGCTCGCCCACGAGCTCGAGCAGCTTGGCGGCTACACGCAGGACATCGCCGTGATTCGTGAGGTCGAGGAGGACATCCCTGAGGTGCCCGCGAAGTAGGGCGCATCCACTCCCCGGAGAGAAGCGCGAAACGGCCGGCACCCTGTTGCGGGGTGCCGGCCGTTTCTGCGCTCAGTGGATGCCCGTCAGCGACGTGCCGTGCTGAACGGGCCGTTGTCGCGGTCGACGACCTCTTTGCCGAGGGGCGTGAGGGAGATCGGGATCATCTTGAAGTCGGCGATGCCCATGGGGATGCCGACGATCGTGACGCAGAGTGCGATGCCGGAGACGATGTGCCCGATGGCGAGCCACCATCCAGCAAGGATGAACCAGATGACGTTGCCGAGGAAAGAGAACGCGCCGGCAGTGGGCTTCGAGACGACATCGCGGCCGAACGGCCACAGCGCATAGAGGCCGATACGGAACGATGCGATGGCCCACGGGATCGTGATGATCGGGATGCAGAGCAGCACGCCGGCGAGCATGTAGCCGCAGAAGAGCCAGAAGCCTGAGAGCAGGAGCCAGATGATGTTGAGGAGTGTGCGCATGCGATCATCCTGCCGCAACTCGCGATGTATCGCGTCATACTTGAGACTGAAGTCGTCAATGTTCTCATGTCATGACAAATGGGTTGTAAGGGTCTAAGCTCACACCAGGCTCGTCGCTGTGTCCAGCACCCAGCACGTCCCGCAACCGGTATCCGTCCAGCACAACGAGGTGACCAATGAGCTCCGCCAGCACAACGCCATACGTCGGCCTGCCCGTCGACCAGATCCTGCAGGTTCTTCGCGCCGAGGAGAAGGAACTCGATCTCCCGAGGTTCACGCTCGAGGACGCATGGGAAGTCGGTACCTGGCTGCGCCACGAGTCCGTCGTCCGGGGTCACAGCGTCGCCGTCTCCATCGTGCTCGGAGGTCAGCAAGCGTTCCACGCAGCCACCCCAGGCTCATCAGCGCTCAACGACGCGTGGCTCGCCCGCAAATTCAAGGTCGTCGAGCATTTCGGCCACTCCACGCTTGCCGTGCGCTACACCTACGAGGCCAACGGCGAGGACTTCGCCGCCGACTCGTTGCTCGACCCGCGCCAGTACGCGGCAGCAGGGGGAGCCTTCCCCATCCTCATCGGTGGAACGCTCGCAGGCGCCGTCGGCGTCAGCGGACTCGAGATGCATGACGACCACGCGCTCGTAGTCGAAGCGCTTCGCGTCCACCGCGTCCTCTCGTAGTCGCCCGTGACCGCAGCGCCAGTCCGCACGCGGTGAAGCGGAGGGGCGGCTGCTACTGGTCGGCGACGGCGTCGAGCACGTCGTCGGCGTAGCGTTCGAGCTTCGCTGCGCCGACGCCGGAAATCGCTGCGAGCTGCGCGTGCTGGCGCGGCTTCACTTCGGCGATCGCGGCGAGCGTGGCATCCGTGAAGACGATGTAGGCGGGCACGCCCTGCTCCTTCGCGGTCTCAGCGCGCCACGCGCGCAGGCGCTCGAAGACCTCGCGCTGCGATTCGGACAGTGCGGCCGCTGCCGCGCTGCCACCGCCGGACCGGCCGGAGTACTCGCCGCGCGTGCGCCGCCCGCTCGACCCGGGCGCCTTCGGAGGCTCCTTCCGGAACATCAGCTGCCGCTCGCCTCGCAGCACTAGAGCTGCCTCGCTCGTGAGTGCCAATACGCCGTACTCGCCACGGACGGCGAGCACGCCGGCGGCCAACAGCTGGCGGATGACGCCGCGCCACTCCGTATCGCCGAGGTCCTTGCCGATGCCGAACGTCGACAGCTCGTCGTGCTTCCACTGCGTGATCTTGTCGGTCGTCTTGCCGGTGAGGATGTCGATGAGCTGGCCCGCGCCGAACGCCTGGCCGTTTCTCTCGCGGTCGAGCCGCAGCACAGTCGAGAGCAGCTTCTGGGCTGGGATCGTGCCATCCCAGGAATCTGGTGGTGACAGGCACGTGTCGCAGTTGCCGCACGGCTCGCTGAGCTGGCCGAAGTAGGCGAGCAGCTGCACGCGGCGGCAGGTCACGGTCTCGCAGAGCGCGAGCATCGCGTCGAGGTGCTGGCTCTGCGCGCGCTTGCGTTGCGCGTCTCCCTCGCCCTCCGCGATCATGCGACGCTGCTGGACCACGTCCTGCAGCCCGTACGCGAGCCAGGCGGTCGACGGCAGGCCGTCGCGGCCCGCGCGGCCGGTCTCCTGGTAGTAGCCCTCGATGCTCTTGGGCAGGTCGAGGTGCGCGACGAAACGCACGTCTGGCTTGTCGATGCCCATGCCGAACGCGATCGTCGCCACCATGACAACCCCGTCTTCGCGGAGGAACTTCGACTGGTGCCGCGCCCGCGTCTCGGCCGGCATGCCCGCGTGGTAGCCGAGTGCGTTGACGCCCTGCCCTCGCAGCCACTCGGAGATGTTCTCGACGGACTTCCGGCTCAGGCAGTAGACAACGCCGGCGTCGCCCGCGTGCTCCTCCTGGATCAGTCGCAGGAGCTGTGCTTTCGGAGTGGCTTTGGGTGAGACGCGGTACTGGATGTTGGGCCGGTCGAAGCTCGCGACAAACACCTTCGCGTCGCCGAGCACGAGACGGTCGACGATCTCCTGGCGCGTCTCGCTCGTTGCGGTTGCCGTGAGCGCGATGCGAGGAACCCCGGGCCACCGCTCGGCGATCATCGAGAGGTTCAGGTAGTCGGGCCGGAAGTCGTGGCCCCACTGTGCGACGCAGTGCGCCTCGTCGATCGCGAACAGCGAGATGTTGGTGCGGCTGAGCAGGTCTGCCGCGACAGGAAGCCGCTCAGGCGCCAGGTAGATGAGGTCGAGCTCGCCCGCCAGCAGCTGACGTTCCACGTCCCGGCGCTCGTCGATCGACTGCGTCGAGTTCAGGAACGCGGCACGCACGCCGAGCTGTTCGAGCGCGCCGACCTGGTCGTGCATGAGGGCGATGAGGGGCGAAATGACGACGCCGGTTCCCTCGCGCACAAGCGCGGGTACCTGGTAGCAGAGGCTCTTGCCGCCACCGGTAGGCATGAGCACGACCGCGTCGTCTCCCGCGCAGAGCCGCTCGATGATCTGGGCCTGGTCGCCTCGGAAGTCGTCGTAGCCGAAGACCTCGCGGAGCACTCGCTGCGCGCGCTCGAGCAGGGTCCCTGACTGGGCGGGGGCTTCTGTCTCGTGTGTTGCGACCATGCAAGCAACCCTAGGCGCGACCACGGACATCCGCTCGGTCATCCACAGGGCCCAGTGCGTGCATCCGCTCGCGAAGAGGTCGTGAGTCTTGAACCGGAACCTAGCGCGCGGCTCGCAGGCGCGACGCGGGTGGGTAGTAGCGGAACGCGGGGATGAAGAGCGGCGGCGATGCCACAGGAATCTTGTGGCGGGGGAGCGTGTGTCCGAACGGATCTGGCAGGGCGGCGCGGTGCTGCAGCTCAACCTGTCGCTGCGGGTCGATGCTCGGCTGAGAGGCCAGGCGGGTCGAGGCATCGCGGATGCGCGCCAGACGCCGTGGGCTGTTCACACTCCGCTCCCATCGCCGGTGGTCCCGACGCGTCGCAGTGCTCGCAGTCGGGGTGGCCCCACGGTAGCGAGAATCACCGCGCGGCACACCCGAAATCACGGGGAGAACTGCCCGTCCGGCGGGACGGTTGGCAAGTGATGCCTCGGTTCGATAGGTGAACAGGGCAGACGAATGCGGAAGCCTTCCGACCGAGCGGTCGGGTCAGCCGCGCTCGACAGGGAGGTCGGATCCAGCCCACTCGGACATGCCGCCAAGCACGTTGACCACCGGCTTGCCCTGCTGCTCGAGGTAGGTCGCGGCACGTTCGCTGCGAACGCCTGCGGCACAGATCACGTACACGGGGCCGTTCTCCGGCACCTCCTCGACGCGTTCGACGAGCTCGCTCAGCGGCACGTTGCTCGCCCACGGGATGCGCACGGCCGAGAACTCGTCGCGCTCGCGGACGTCGATGACGGTGGCCTGCTCGCCGAGCTCCGCGAGCTGCTTGGTGTCGATGGTCTGCACGGGTGCTCCTCTTGCTCAGCTGTACCCGAGCGGAGGCGCGGGCCGCCGACCACGGTACTTGAGTCCGCCTTGGGGCGGTGGTGCTCAAGTGGGCGGACGGCGACGGATCGGCCCCGCACAACGCGGATCCGCTGGAAACTTGGTAATTCGCTGAGCGCGGGTGTATCTTCGCGAAAGGTAAGCCTAACCTGGCCTACCTCGTTTGGACGCCTGGGCTATGGCTGGCCCTCACGCCCGCCGGCCCAGTTCTCTTCACGCCCAGGAATCCAACATGCTCGGCTCTCTTCTCATCGGCCTCCGCGAAGGCCTCGAAGCGGCGCTTGTCGTCGGTATCCTCATCGCCTACGCCAGGCGCATCCAGCGGCCCGACATCGTTCGACGCATCTGGCTCGGGGTCGCCTTCGCAGTCGTCGCGTCCCTCATCCTCGGCGCCATCCTCACCTTCGGCGCCTACGGCCTCTCGTTCCAGGCGCAGGAGATCATCGGCGGCGGCCTCTCGCTCGTCGCGGTCGCCATGGTCACGTGGATGGTGTTCTGGATGCTGCGCGTCTCGAAGACCCTCAAACACGACCTCGAGGGGCAGGTCGACCGGCACCTCACGGGCAGCGGCTGGGGCATCGTCGCCGTCGCGTTCGTCTCCGTGGCGCGCGAGGGCCTCGAGACGGCACTCTTCGTCTGGTCGACCACACGCTCGGGCGACGGCTGGGTGCTTGGCTTCCTCGGCGCCATCGTCGGCCTGCTCATCGCGGTCGGGCTCGCTTGGGCGCTCTTCCGCGGCGTCGTCCGCATCGACCTCTCCACGTTCTTCACCTGGACCGGCGCTCTTCTCATCGTCTTCGCGGCCGGCATCGTCGCCTACGCGATCCACGACCTCCAGGAGGCGGCGGTGCTTCCTGGCCCCTTCGTGCCTGCCCCGGCAGGCGCATCCGCTGCCGTGCAGGCCTGGTTCGGCGAGAACGCGTGGGCGTTCCGCATCCCGGAGATCATCCCGCCAGACGGGCTCCTCGGTGCGCTCCTCAAGGGGACGATCGGCTTCACGCCCGAGATGACGAAGCTCGAGATCTTCGCCTACTTCGCCTACCTCATCCCGACCGCGACGCTCTTTGTCCTCCGCACTCGCGCGGGACGCCGCAAGACCACCTCGACCTCACCTCAGCCCGCGGCCACCGCGGCGCGCTAATTCCTCTCACCCACTCAGGCCTCTCACACTCAGTAGCTCTCAGGAGAAGGACACCCATGAAACTCAAGCCACTCGCCGCGGGGCTGCTTTCCGCAGCGGCCCTCGTCTCCCTCACGGGCTGCGTGCCGAACGCGCCCGCAGACTCCGCCTCTTCGCTCGCCGTCTCGAGTACCGACGCCGACTGCACGGTCTCCGGCGCATCCGCCGCCAGCGGACCGATCACCTTCGACGTGACCAACGACGGGGAGCGCGTCACCGAGTTCTACCTGCTCGCCGATGACGGCCTCCGCATCGTGGGCGAAGTCGAGAACATCGCGCCGGGTACGAGCCGCCAGCTCTCCGTCGTCGCCCAGCCGGGCAGCTACTTCACCGTCTGCAAGCCGGGCATGATCGGCGCTGGCATCGGCCAGACCGCATTCGAGGTCTCCGGCGAAGCCGTCGAGGTCGCCGCCGACGACCAGGCGGCCTACGACGAGGCCGTCACGAGCTACACCGCGTACCTGCGCAACCAGGTCTCCGAGCTTGTACCTCTCGTCGAGGAGTTCACGGCCGCCTACAAGTCGGGCGACGACGAGAAGGCCCGCGAGCTGTTCGCCGCCGCGCGCGTGCCCTACGAGCGCATCGAGCCAACCGCCGAGGCGTTCGGCGACCTCGACCCGAAGATCGACTACCGCGAGGTCGACGCCGTCGCAGAGGGCCTCGACTGGACCGGCTTCCACCGCATCGAGAAGGACCTGTGGCAGCCGAAGCCCGGCGACAAGAACTCCGACGACACCGACGCGTTCCTCGACTGGGCCCCGTCTACAACCGAAGAGCGCGCCGCCTACGCCGACCAGCTCGTTGCTGACATCCAGGAGCTCGCCGACCTCGTGAACAGCGACGAGTTCGAGATCTCCATCGAGGACATCACGAACGGTGCCATCGGCCTCCTCGACGAGGTCGCGACCGGCAAGATCTCCGGTGAAGAGGACTGGTGGTCCGGTACCGACCTCAGCGACTTCAAGGCGAACGTGGAAGGCGCGGAAGTCGCGTTTGGCATCGTCGAGGACGTCGCCCGCTCGAAGGGCGAGGACGGCGTCGCTATCGCCGACTCGATCAGCACCGAGTTCACGGCGCTGAACGACCTGCTCGGCTCCTACGGCAGCTACGAGGAAGGCTTCACCAACTACCGCGACCTCACGCCCGACCAGGTGAAGGAGCTCTCCACGCAGGTGGATGCACTCGCCGAGCCGCTCTCGCAGCTCACGACCACGGTGCTCGGCCTGCAGGCCTAGCCTCGATGCCCGCTCTCGAGGCGTAGCCTCTCCCAAGCACGCGTGGCCAACTTGCGTGATGGTCGGCGTGAGATCACCCCGAGCGCGGTGATCTCGCGCCGTTTGTCACTCAAGTTGGCCATTCGCATCGAAACGATCAGAAGGAGCGCCGGTGAGCGCAGGTGTGACCGGGCACGAACCCGATGGGGCGGATGTGCCTGCCGGGACCTCGAGGTCCGGTTCGACGGCGGCCCGTCGGCCCGCTGCGGCGGACTCGGAGCCAGCCGCGGGCGGTGGCCTCTCGCGACGCGGGCTGCTCGGGCTGCTCGGCGCGGGCGCGGCGGGCATTGCTGCTGGTGGTGCAGGCGGGTACGGCATCGCCGCCGCAACCGGTGCGGGTGCCACGTCCCATGCGGGCAGCGGCACCCAGTACCCCTTCAACGGCGAGCACCAGGCCGGCATCGTCACGCCGGCGCAGGATCGCCTCCACTTCGCGACCTTCGACGTGCGCGAGGGCACCACCCGCGAGGAGCTCGTCGAGCTGCTGCAGGACTGGAGCTACGCGTCGTCCCGCCTCGTGCAGGGCCTCGACGTCTCCGCCTCCGGCGCCGTCGGCGGATCACCCCTAGCCCCACCTGACGACACGGGCGAGGCCATGGGCCTGCCGCCGTCGGCGCTCACCATCACGTTTGGCTTCGGGCCGACGCTCTTCGTCGACGGTGACGGCGTCGACCGCTTTCGGCTCGCGAGCAAACAGCCGGCGAAGCTCACGCAGCTCCCTCGGTTCTCTGGTGACGCGCTCGAGAGCGAGCTCTCCGGCGGCGACCTCTGCATTCAGGCATGTGCCGACGACCCGCAGGTCGCGGTGCACGCCATTCGCAACCTCACGCGCATCGGCTTCGGCCGCGTGATCCTCCGTTGGTCGCAGTTGGGCTTCGGCCGCACCTCGTCGACGTCGACGAGCCAGGCCACACCGCGCAACCTCTTCGGCTTCAAGGACGGCACTGCCAACGTCAAGGCCGAGGAGACGAGCGCGACCGCCGAGCACGTGTGGGTCGCGCTCGGCGACGGGGCCGACTGGCTGGCCGGGGGTTCCTTCCTGGTGGCGCGGCGCATCCGCATGATGATCGAGTCGTGGGACCGGGTGAGGCTCGAGGAGCAGGAGCAGATCATCGGCCGCGACAAGCGGGCCGGGGCTCCACTCAGTGGGGGCGAGGAGTTCACTGAGCCCGACTTCGTCGTCGAGAGCAACACCACGTTCGGGCAACCAGCAATCGACGCGAACTCGCACGTCGCCCTCTCTCACCCCACGAAGAACGCTGGAGCTCGGCTGCTGCGCCGCGGCTACAACTTCGTCGACGGCAACGACGAGCTCGGTCGACTCAACGCCGGACTCTTCTTCCTGTCGTACCAGCGGGACCCGGAGCAGTTCATCCGCGTGCAGCAGTCGCTCAGCACCGACCTGCTCAACGAGTACATCAAGCACACGGGCAGCGGAATCTGGGCGATCCCTCCCGGCGCCCGCGAAGGCGGCTTCGTGGGGGAGACTCTGTTCGCCTGAACAGCGCATAGCCGCCGCCCAGGCTTCTCATAGGCTCTTCATAGATGAACGAGGAGACTAGAGGCATGCCTGCAACCGATCAGTCGAGCTCACGGCTCGGCCCGATGCTCAAGGCGGCCGACGGGTCCGCCATCCGAGTGCTTGTCGTCGACGACGAGCCCTCGCTCACCGACCTCCTCAGAATGGCTTTGCGCTACGAGGGGTGGGAGGTTCGCACGGCAGCGGACGGTGCATCCGCTGTGAAGGTCGCGCGCGAGTTCAAGCCGCACGCCGCCGTGCTCGACATCATGCTGCCCGACACCGACGGGCTTACTCTGCTGCACCGCATCCGCGCCGACGACGAGACGCTTCCCGTGCTGTTCCTCACCGCGAAGGATGCACTCGCCGACCGCCTCGCCGGGCTCACGGCGGGTGGGGACGACTACGTCACGAAGCCCTTCAGCCTCGAAGAGGTCATCGCGCGCGTGCGCGGCCTCGTTCGGCGCTCCATGCTGACGCAGGGTGGGGCGAACGACCCGGTCCTGCGCGTCGGCGACCTCAGCCTCGACGAGGAGAGCTACGAAGTTCGCCGGGGTGAGGACCTCATCGAGCTCACCGCCACCGAGTTCGAGCTGCTGCGCTTTTCT
>NZ_JACHWJ010000011.1 GCF_014191305.1 Pseudoclavibacter helvolus
GCGTGCGGGAAGCTCTGGGCGTCGCCGTGGTCATGCAGCTGGAGTACTGGGCTGAGACGGGCGACTCGACGGGCGCGGCGGCGCAGGCTGGCGGCGGTTCGATCATGTCGGTGTCTCTCCCCTCGGGGAAGGGTTCGACGTCGGTCGCTGACAAGCAGGCGTCCCGCATTGCCCCCGCGGTCGCGGAGTTCCTCCGCACCGTGGAGGGCATCGATTGGACCGTCAGCTACTAGGAGGCCGCCGTGCGCATCCCAGCTCGTCTAATGCCGCACAAGCGGCTCGTGTCGTACAAGCCGAAGCTCGGCGACGGCACGTACGGGCCCGTGTACGGCAAGGAAGTCGTGTGCGCTCGCGCCGCGATCGAGGACACGCACAAGCTCGTGCGGAGCCGCGACGGCGCCGAGGTGGTGTCGTCCACGCAGGTAGTTCTCGATCCGGAGCATCACGTCCCGGAGGGGTCGCTCGTCACAGTGTGGCGCGGACGGCCTCGACAGCGGACGGCGACGCTGATCAGCGAAGGGTACGCGGAGTTCCCGCAGCTGCCCGCGCACACGTTCCTAGCTCTCGAGTAGTGGAGGCGTCATGGCGTTGAAGTGGGAAGGTGACCGCGCCGCTCAGGCGATGCGGTCGGGTTCCGTGTCGGGGCTGAACAAGGGCGCCGAGTACATGCTGGGCCAGTCGAACGCGCGAGTGCCGGTCGACACCACTGACCTGCGGAAGTCGGGGACGGTGCATCAAGCGACGAGCCAGGAGCTCGAATCTGGTGTGGCCTACAACACCCCGTATGCGGTCGCTCAGCATGAGCGCACGGACTACTCGCACCCCACTGACCACAATCCGGGCGCGCAGTCGAAGTTCCTCGAGTCGGTGGTGGTGGAGCAGGGTGACGACATCCTGCGCGTCGTCGCCGCCGAGATCCGGAGGGCGTTCGCATGAGCTACGGCACGGTGCTCCTGAAGGGGTACGCGCGGTGGCTCGACGCGAACGGCTTCGGCACGTACCGCGAGGATGGCGTGTTCGCTCCGGCGGAGCGGGGCATCGTCGTCTCGGCAATGCCGGAAGCTCCCACCGAGGTGCTGTCCGTCACCCGCTACCTGCCGGAGTACTTCCGCACCTACTCGGGCAGTCGCTACCTCGCGGCGACGCGAGTGCAGCTCCGCTTCCGTCTCGCCGCCGGCAACCCGCTCGCGGGCGAGGACCTCTTCGATCGTCTCTTCGAAGCCCAGGACCGCCAACGCTTGGAGCTCGGCGCGCTCTCCGCACACGTCCACTACTTGTCGTTCGCCCCGCTCGGGATGGACAAGAACGGACGCTGGGCTTGGACCACCAACTGGCAGTTCACGGGAATCCAAGCCGTCTAACCACTTCCACCTCAGCCCCTCCTCTGGAGGGGTTTCGTCGTTTAGGAGCGACCCCTATGACACCTACGCCCACTTACGAGGAGCTGAAGCCCACGCAGGGCGACCCGGCTCAGTCCCACCAGTACATGTTCGACGTCGCCGCGCTCCCCGTGTCGCCGGCGACTGAGCCGTCCTGGCAGAACATCCCCGACATCACTGCACTGTCGCCTGAGTTCCAGGCGCAGCTGCAGGAGATCACGACCTACGCCCACAAGGGCCAGCAGGCGCAGTCGAAGGTCGGCTCGAACTTCTCCCTGGGCTTCAACCTGCTGAAGCTGCGCGACAACACGGGCGAGTTCCAGCCGGAGTGGCTGGTCATGAAGAACGCGTCCGATCAGGTGGGCGAGCTGAACATGCTCCGCTTCCGCTTCTACGACTCGCTGGGCGCGTCTGACGCGTACGAGGGCACCGCCACCGTCGCTCGAGGCGCTCGACCTGAGAACGGCGCTGTCGGCGTCGGTTGGGATGCGTGGTCGCTCACGGGCGTCGGCGAGGTCCTCCCGATCGAGAACCCACTGAAGGCGTAACGCCCCTGAGGGCGGCGGCACACGTCGCCGCCCTCTCCCCCTTCCGCGTCACCCCTGAGCTTTGGAGAGAGCACATGACGAACATCACGGCTGAAGAGAAGGGCCGCAAGTTGGTCCTCACGGTCGGCGACGACGCCGACAGCATCATCATCACCGTCAACCCCATCAACGCGGCCCTCGGTTCCGCGCTCTACGCCCTGTACGCGGGTATCGCGTTCGCGGCGTCCGAGCATCCCGAGGTGGACGCGGAGTCGATGGCGAAGCTCGCGCTTGGCGAGGAGAACTGGTCGGTCGTCGAGAACGACCTGCGCTCCGCCGAAGCGAAGGACGTCGTGAACTCGGCGATCTTCTGGAACGTGCAGGGCGGCGGCATCGACGTCGTGAACGAGCTCCTCACGGGAGGCGGTCTCCCAAAAGCGCGGGACCTGCTCCTGGAGGCAAACGGTCACTCGACGATTTCCGAACAGTTGCAGACGTTGCTCAATGGGGCGTCGGCGAACCCGACCCCGTCACCGGCCGCTACCCCCACTACGACTACCCGAAGTGGTTCCGGGACCTCATTCAGGGCGCCGGGCCGTCCCCCGCAGCCGAAGAAGAAGCGGAAGAAGCGCTAGACGCCGGCGAGTACTTGCGGTTCTGCCTCGAGGGGTGGGATCGGCATGTGCTGCCGGACATGGCGCAGTGGTTCCACGTGGACCTGGACGCTGTCTCGCACGTGAAGTCCTGGCGGTGGCTCCGCAACCACCTTTTCGCGCTCCTCGACATTCGCGATTCGCGGGTCAGGCGCTCCTTCATGAAGTGAGGTCCCCGTGGCGTTGAACGTTGGCGAGCTCGTAGCGTCCATCCGTCTCGATGGTGTGTCGCAGGTGGATCGCGACCTCGAGGGTGTGCGGAAGAACCTGTCGGCCACGGACACTGCCCTGAATGGGCTGTCGAAGGTTGGCGCTTCGGCGTTCACGGCCGCGTCTGTCGGCGCTACTGGCCTGGCCGTGGTGCTCGCCACTACGACGCGGGGCCTCGCGGCGCAGGGCGTTGAGTACAACAAGCTGCAGCAGACGTCTCGCGCGGCGCTCAAGACTCTCCTGGGCGGCGCCGAAGAGGCGAACGCGCAGATGTCCAAGCTCGACGACTTCGCCCGCAACTCTCCCTTCTCCAAGGGCGTGTTCATCCAGGCTCAGCAGCAGCTGATCGGCTTCGGGTTCGAAGCGGGCAAGGTCATCCCGACACTGGACGCGATCCAGAACGCGGTCGCCGCGGTGGGTGGCTCGAATGAGCAGATTTCCGAGATCGTCGAGATCATGGCGAAGATCCGCTCTTCGTCCAAGATCACGGCTGAGGATCTGAATCAGTTCGGTGAGCGCGGCCTGGATGCTGCGACCCTCATCGGTGACGGCATGGGTAAGACTGCCGCGCAGATCCGCGAGGACATCACTGACGGGGCGCTCGACGCCGGCCAGGCGCTCGATGTTCTGACTGAGCAGATGGCCACGAAGTTCGACGGCGCGGCTGGGAACGTCAAGGAGACGTTCGCTGGCACCGTCGACCGCGTCAAGGCCGCGTCACGCGACATTGGCGCAGCTCTCGCTCAGCCGTTCGTGGACCCAAACGGTGGCGGCATGGCCGTCGAATGGGGCAACCAGGTCGCTGATGTGCTCCGCGCCGTGCAGCGCGAGACGAAGCCGGTTGTCGACTTCCTGGTCATGCAGGCTCAGCCCGCGTTCAACGGCATCTCGGATGCGCTGCAGCGGGCGAAGTACTCGGTCGAGGGGTTCACGATCTCCGACTTGGAGTCGGGCATCGCCGCGGTCACGTCCCGCGCACCGGCGTTCGGCGCCCTCGTCGGCGCGATCCTGGGTGCGAACTCGGTGCTACTTCAGCAGATCCCTCTGCTCGGCCAGCTGGTGCCAGCGATCAACCCGGTAGCGGGCGCGCTGATCGGTGCGGCTGCAGCGTCGCCCGAGCTGCGTGACGCCATCATCGAGATCCTGGGCGCGATGTCGCCGCTGATTCCGGTCGCGGGCGAGGTGGCCTCGCTTCTTGCCGATTCGCTCGCGACGGGCGGTCGTGTCGCGGCTGACGTGCTCGAGGCTGTCGCTCCAATCGTGGAGCTCGTCGCGACCACGGTGGCTGGCCTGCCGAAGCCGCTTATCGCGGCTGGTGTCGCGTTCGTGGCGCTCAAGACGTTCGCGGGCACGCAGATGTGGGCTGGCATCGTGCGGGGCGCTCAGGGCGCGGCTGGTGGCTTGCAGACGTTCGCTCAACAGGCGACGATCGTGCAGCGCGCGGCGGCGGCTAACGGCGACTCGATGACGACCATGGGGTCTGTGGCTACGGCCGCGGGGCGCACGGTCGGGTCGGCGGCGAAGTCCATGGCCCTCGCGTTCGTCGGGAACCCGGTCGGGTTGGCGCTCACAGCTATCGCCCTCGCGGTCGGTGCGTGGTCGGCGGCGAACGCCGAGGCTGAAGCGAAGGTCTCTGCCCACAAGCAGGCGGTCGCTGAGTTCCGGTCCGAGATCAACGCGACCACAGGCCAGCTCACTGAGGCTGGGCAGGCAAAGCTCCTCAACAACCTCATCGGTGACGGCACGGCTGACAAGCTAAAGCTCGCCGGCGTCGCGCTTTCCGATTACACGGAGGGCGTCAGCGCCTTCGAGGAGGCGAGCGGGAAGGCCGTCGACAAGCTCGTCGAGAACCAGCTGGGTCTGGTCAAGACAGAGTCGGGCCTGAAGTTCGCGAACGAAACGTCGAAGGACCTCGGGGTGTCTCTCGAGACTCTCACGAAGGCCGCTCACGGCAGCGCTGAGGCGCAGGCCGAGGTAGACGACGCGATGCAGGGGTCGAGCTATTCGGCGAAGTACCTGGAGACGACGCTCGCGAAGCTTCGCGAGCAGGGCGTGAACTCGGAGCTCCTAACCTCGTTCTACGAGCAGCAGGCGGCTATCGAGGGCGCGTCGCAGGCGGCGAAGCTGTACTCGGACGAGATGGCGGAGATCCGTGCTTCGGGTGGGGACGCGGCGGTCGCACAGCGCCAGCTCGAGGAAGCTCTCGGCGTCGTGCGGGATACGGCGAAGTCCGCTGAGGAACGACTGTCTGCCCTCAAGGGCGTTCTCGATCTGCTCAATGGTGGCACGCAGTCCGCGGCTGAGCAGCAGATCGCGATCCAGCATTCCATCAACTCGCTCGCTGACGCCTTCATGGAGGGCAAGGACGGCGCCGAGGGGTACTCGTCGGCGCTCCTCGACGCGTCGGGAAAGATCGACCTGACGAGCTCGGCTGGTCTGAAGCTCGCGGAGACGCTCAAGACGCAGGGCGACGCGGCGCAGGTCGCGGCGCTGTCCGCGGCGACCGCTGCCGAGCAGGCTGGCAAGTCCGTTGAGGATCAGCAGAAGGCCGCGATGGACGCGATGCAGCCCTACATCGACGCGCTCTACGAGCAGGTCGACGCTGGAAAGCTCACGCAGGATCAGGCTCAGGCGCTGGCTGACACGTACTACGGCATGCCTTCCGAGGTGGCTGTCGCGGTCACCGACAACGGCACCGTGGACGCTCAGCAGCTGAAGATTGACGCGCTCCTCTTGGCTCTGCAGACATCAGCGGAAGGTGCGCTGATCCCGGTGGACGCCGACACGGTATCTGCCGCGGAGAAGCTCCTCGGCATCGACCTGCAGACGCGCACGCTCTCGGACGGTTCCATCGTTGTGGTCGCGGACACGACCTCGGCGGAAGCGTCGATCAACGCGATCACGCACCGTCGAACGGTGTACGTCGACGTGGTTACGTCGGACAGCACCTCGTACAGCACCTCGCCGTACGGAAACGTCGGCCAGTCGTACGAGGCGAACGGTGGCATCTGGCAGCACGGCGTGAAGTCGTTCGCGGCCGGAGGGTTCAACACGCCACTACCGGCGGGAACGGTCAAGCCAGGTGTCTACCCGGGCGGCAAAAACATCGTGCACTTCGCCGAGACGGAAACGCAGTGGGAGGCGTACATCTCGGGGAAGTCCGGGATGCAGTCCCGCAACCGCAAGGTGTGGGCCGAAGCGGGCCGTCGCCTCGGCATCGACGTCGCGACATTCATGGGCGGACGGAAACAGCAGATGGCGGACGGCGGCATGACCGGCGCCCGCTCATGGCCTGCCGCCCTCCAGCAAGTCGGCACGAACGGGCCAGTGAACGTCTACATCACCATCGACGGCCGCGGTTCATCGTCCGACGATGCACTCGCGCGGCAGATCGAAGAACGCCTCATGCGGGCGCTCACTAGGAGGCCGTAGTGGAATCGCTGAACCTCGGACCGTTCTCCGACTTCCATATCCAGTTCCCCAACGACCGCCTGGTCATGGACGGGACGCGGATGATGCAGCCGGGGTTCAACGTGGTCGAGGTGAAAGGTTTGAACGACCCCGTGCCCATGTCGTCGGACTCTCAGGGGTACGCGCAGGGGCACGGGGAGTTCGACTCCGAGGGTCAGTACGGGGCCCGCGAGATTCAGGTGCTCGGGTACGTGTACGACCCGAACATGCTGAAGCTCGGCCACTGGCGTGATCGCTTCAACGGGATCCGCGCGGACGGCAAGTACGGGCAGATGATCGTGGACGAGTTCGGGCAGACGCGTTCGCTGAGCGTGAAGCGCGACAAGGGCGGCGCGTTCGGCAGGCTCGGCGCGTCCCGGTTCGTGGAGTTCGACCTTCGACTGAAGGCTTCGGACCCGCGCATGTTCGGCGAGACGCAGAACCTCGGTGACGGTATCGGGACGAGCGTGAAGGTGTCGCACGACGGCAACTTCAACGCGCACCCGGTAATCAGGGTCACGGCGACCTCGGCGATGTCGGACGGCTACGTGCTCGCCCTCCGCGACGAAGCGACCTGGGCCGTCAACTTCGGCGACCTCCGCATGCACGCCCTCGCGACCGGGTCCACGCACGAGATCCACATGCGAGAGGGCATCGTCCGCCGCGGTTCGACAACGACCGGACTGGTTGCTGGCGGCGGGTTCTGGTCCGTGCCCCCGTGGGGCGACTTCCGGATCTTCGTCGTCCCGAACGGGGCGGGCGCCGGCGGGCTTCGAGTGGAGCTGCCGCACACCTACATCTAGGGGGTCACGTGGAACTGCAAACCCCGGGCTGGCGGCACTACATTGCTGACTTCCTCACCGGCGAGCAGAAGCTGGACGTGACTCGTCAGGTGCTGGCAGGCAACACGTGGGCAGTTCGCATGAACAGCTACGGCGACGCCAACGCAACACTGAGGCTCGCCGGGTCCGGGTACACGATTGCCGAGTCTCAGACCACCTTCGGCGGGGCGCTCGAGCCGTGGTCGAACCGACTGATCAGTGTCTGGAAGGACGCCGACGGCGAGTCCGTGATGCACGACGGCATCATCCTGGACGAGGACTCGGACCCGTTCACCGATGACGTGTCGCTCGACACCAGCGAAGCGCGCACCCTGTTCGCTCGCCGGTTCCTGTTCCGCATCGGCGCGTACATGACGTTCAAGTCGAAGTTCGAGAACATTACGTTCCGACGAGCAGCCTACGAAGCGTTCCGTCAGGTGTTCCTCGTCGACGGCGTCGGCCGGCATTCGCTTCCCCTCGTGGACGGGTGGATGCCAGCAGGCATCGCGACGGAGACAGGCACCTACACCGCGGAGTGGTTCCACTACCACCTGCAGACGCTGAACGAGATCCTCAACGACCTCACTGAAGCGGACAACGGCCCCGACTTCGACATGCGCACGGAGCGCGTCGGATCGTCGTTCCGTTACCGGCCGCGCTTCGGGAACCCGCGCCTCGCCTCTGTGCAGCGGGAGCTCGACCTGACCACGAAGCAGCACCACGGCATTCGCGTGCGAGAGCGAACCATCGGCCGCGACCAGCTGACGGGCGTCGCCGGATCCGGGGAAGGCTCGGGCGAGAAGCTCATGGTCAGCCAGTCGGCGCTGGAGGGTGGCGAAAGCTTCTCCGGCCCGTTCCTGGACACCACGTCCCAGTTCCCGGACGTGCACGAAAAATCGCTTCTGGACGCCAAGACGCGGGGCCTGCGGATCGCTCACTCGGCACCGTCGAAGGTGCTGGAGCTGACTGTGCGAGCCGGTGGTTCCCTCTCGTTCCACGACCTCGAACCGGGCATGCAGCTGAAGGTGATCCTTCCCGCGAACATGCGCTATCCGCGGCGCGAGTACGTGCGCACCCTGACCGGGTACTCGGGCGATTCATCGCACGAGATCAAGACGACGCTGGAGGCGCTTTGAGCTTCATCACGCGGATGCTGTTCGACTCCGAGATCGCGAGAATCTGGGCGGCGATCAAGCGCGTGCAGCTCGCGTCTCCCCTACCGAACTCCTCTGTGGAGCGTGGCGCCGTAGAGATTCGCTCCGCCGAAGGCCTGATCGTCGATGGTTCGGCGATCGTCAACGGCGTCGAGCGCATCACCGGCAGCTGGTACCTCGAGGGCATCGGCTGGGTCACTGGCACGCTCAACATCGACGGACTGCTGAGCATCGGCGGCACGCTCAACGTCGATGGCACGTCCACGTTCAACGGGGATTCCCGGTTCGTGGGATCACTCGACATTGACGGTCCTGTCGACGTGAACGGCCCGTCGAAGTTCATCGGCTCTGTCCGCATCGAGGGCGCGTTGGACGTGATCGGCAACGTCGTCTTCACGGGCTTGTCGACGTTCGACGGTGACGTGAAGATCACGAAGGATCTCGACGTGACTGCGCTTACGCGTCTGCGTGGCCCGGTGACGCTCGAGACGAAGCTTGAGATTGAGGGCGGCGGGCATATTGAGCTCGGCGACCTTCGCATCGAGGCTGGCGGTTCGGGCGGGCAGATTCGTTTCGCCGCGTCGACGATCCAGGGCACGTCTGCGGGGTTGCTGTTCAACGGCAACGGTGGGCTGTTGCGGTTGGGGCATGACCAGATCGCGTTGCAGGACTCGGGTGGCTCCGCGATGGTGCTGCGGGACGGGACGGTCGGGTTCGGTGGCGTCGCCACGCTGACGGACATTGACGTGCCGGGTTTCGCGTGGATCGCGCAGCTCGGTGATGGGACGATCCGCCGCGTCCCGAACGATGTTGGTTCGCCGCTCGGTGGGGATCTGCGATGGCCGTTTGACCCGGCCTTGATCTCTGACGGCTTCGGCCCCCGCGTATCTCCAGGTGGCATCGGCTCGTCGGAGCATAGAGGCTGCGACTTCACGCTTCCGCAGGGGACGCCGATTCCGTCTGCTGGCAACGGCACGGTGACGTTCTCGGGCGGAAACGCTGCGACTGGCTTCGGCTATCACGTCATCATCGACCACGGCAAAGGCATCAACACCTTGTACGCCCACCAGGATGTGCCGTCACCTCTCGTCGTGGGTCAGCGAGTCATTGCGGGGCAGGCGGTCGGCGTGGTCGGCACGACCGGCACGTCTACGGGTTTCCATCTTCACTTCGAAGTTCACCGGGACGGCGAACCTATCGACCCTGAGGGGTTCATCACAGCACCTTGGGAGCCCTGGTCATGACGCATGGACCGAAGTATGAGCCGTCAGCGGCGGAGAAGATTTTCGCTTGGCCTATCGACATGACGTTGGCGTCGTTCACGCCGGGGTCTGGGTTCGGGCCGCGTCGCATCATGGGGACACCGCCGGGTGAGTTCGAGGATCATTTCGCGCTCGACATTGGGGCTCCATCTGGGACGCCCGTGTACGCGCCTGCTGATGCGGTCGTGGATGTGGCGCGTCCCGACGGGGAGGGTGAAGCGGGCGGCGGGAATCAGGTGTGGCTCAGACACAAGGATTGGCTGACCGGCTACTTTCATCTGCGGGATGCGCCTCTCGTGAGTGAGGGCGACGTGATCCCGGCTGGGACGCTGATCGGCTACGTCGGATCGACGGGCAACGCTGGCGGGGATCATCTCTGCTGGCACACGCAACTCACACGCGGCGGTCAAGCGCTCGCCATGAACCCGCGACAGGTGATGCGCGACTACGGGAGGTCTTGATGGCGCTGTACACGGTGACGGTTACTGACTTCGGGGGTGACGTTATCCCGGGTCTTCGGGTGTGGGTTGACGCGGATCGAGCGTCGTTCCACGCGGGTGGGGTGTCGTTCCAGAAGCGCGTCTACTCGACGGTTTCTGTGAACGGGGGTGCGTACTTTGATCTCCCTCCGACTGTGTCTACGAAGCCTCGGGTGAGGTATTTCCTTGGCGGGTTGTTCGCTAATGGGCGCGAGATGGACTCGATTGAGTTCGTCGCGCAGGCTGGTGGTGGTGCGATCCAAGCGCCGGAATCGGTGGCCGCTCCTCCTGGTTCCATCATGTTCGGGCATGGCCCGTACAACCCGCCTCGCGGGACCATTTACCTTGATCTCGCTGCGCCTGGCGACAAGGTCAACATTCATGGCGAGCCGGGAGCGGTGATTTCGTGAGCCCTGTCATTGGGTCGTTCAGTGCGGCGTCTGATGAGACGAACGCTTTCAATATTCGACAGATTGGGTCGCACTCCCGCGAGGCGGTGAAGGAAGTCGTGGCTCCCGTTGTCGCGGAATCGCCCGCGCTCATCGACGCGGCGGCAGCTGCCGCGTCGGCTCTGGCTCAGTCTGATGTGGGGCTGGTCAGGACGACGGATGAGCGGCTCCTTCGGCTCGCCTCGATCAGCGACTACAGCTTGGTTGTGACGGGCCGCGATGGTGCCGGAGTGTTTGGTGTGCGCCGCTCTGGGGAACCGTTTGACGCGGAGATGATGTCTCGACTTCGCGTCGCTCTTGGGGGGAGTGTTTCGTCTCCGGCGGCGTCTCCTGCTGTGTTGCGTTCGCTCGGACGCGCAAGCGGGCGGCTCGCGTCGGGGGTCGATCCGGTCGCGGGGCTGCTTCAGTGGACCTCCGCGTCGGGGCAAGCGTCACGCCTGCGGGTGCCCTCCGGGTACTCGGACGTGGAACCAGCACCGCTGGTCGTCTGGTGCCACGGTGTTGGCAACTCCGCGGCAACGCCTGGGGCCTACACAGACCCGCTGTCGACGGCGGGCGCGCTGCTCGGGTCTTCGCACATGCACGGCGATTCGTACGGCAACGCTGCGTCCCTCAACGATCTGTACGACGTGGTGGCCCACGCGGTCGCGAATGCCGCGATCTCGGGCGTGGTCTTGGTCGGCAACAGTATGGGCGGTGTCGCAGCGCTCAACGCGCTCACCCGCAACGTGCTGCCGTCGATCATCGGTGTGTACCTGACGGACCCAGTCGTGTCTCTCCGTCAGCGGTACGACAATGGGCGGGCTGCGGAAATCAACGCAGCGTTCGATCTCGCAAACGCCAGCGAGTACGCGGCGAAGACGGCCGGGTTCGATCCGGCGTTGGCTGGTGCGTCAGCGTTTGCCGGTGTGCCTATTCGTGTGCTCGCTTCTTCCGGCGACACGTCGGTTCCTCTCATCTCGCACGGCGCGGTCTTGCAGGAGAAGCTCGGAGGCCAGGTCGAGCTCACGGACCTCGGCACCGCGGGGCACAACACTCCCGACCGTTTCGACGGCGCGGATCTCGTTTCGTTCATCCGCCGATGTGTCGGCGGGTCGATCGGTATGCCAGGAGGTATCTGATGGGTTCGACGGCAGTGATTCAGGTCGACAACGTCGGTTCGTCGGGGTGGTTCCCTTATGGCAAGTTGCTTGCCGATTGGAGCTCGTCCTACGGCGTGACTGCTATTGAGGACCCGTCTGCGGCGGGAGGTCAGGGTGTGACCAGGTGGGCACCCATGTCGAACTTCAGCGGGCAGAACTTGGACCTTTCCGTCACTTCGAATACGCGCCCTGGCTATGGGACGTTCGAGGGGCGCAAAACGGTTCGCTTCCCCGGATCTTCTTGGGTGGGAACACCTCGTCTGACAACGCCGATCACAGGACCGTTCACAGTGATCGTCGCGTTCTACGACGTGTCTGCTGCGAACGAACGGTACTTCTTCTCGGGGTTCAACCCAGACGGCCTGACCGGGTTCCTATCGTTGCGTCAGCTCAAGTCTGGTGCCGGGTCGAACGTGACGGGCACTGTGTTCGGAGCGCCGAATCCGGTGGAATCGCTCACCCCGGCGATCGTCGGCGGGTGGTCGGTCGTCGCCGCGACGGTCAACGTGGGGCAGACGTTCGTGGTCGCGAACGACGGGCAGGTGCGTTCGGCGACCGGCTCCACGGCTGGTGCGATTTTGAACGGCATCACAATCGGCGGTTCCGCGAGCCGATCTCAGACGGATCAATGGAACGGCCGCATCGGCCACGTTCGCCTCATTTCCGGCCCGATGGCCGTGGACGCGACCAAGGCGCGGATGGACGAGGTCCGTGGTCTGATGCGCCTCTAGAACGGCTGAGTCAGGCTCGACGTCTCCGCGCACTCGCCCGAACAGTAGGGGCCGACGCCGCGCGGGTTCGTCGCGTAGGAGTATTCGTTCTGGCAGCGGGAGTCGTCCCATTGCAGGGCATTGCAAACGCGAACCTTCACGAGTTCTTTCTCGTTGTGCTCGCGCAGTCTGTCCCGGATGAGGGCGAAGAGTTTCATGGCAGTGCCTCCCGTTGGAGCGATCTTAGGCCACTTGGCCAACCCACATTTCCTGCTCCCTCTTGGGACATGTCTTCGTCAGGAGTTGCCATGGCTCGCGCAATCGTTTCCGAAACCGTCACGCTCCTCGCGGGTGACCGCGTCGACCCGATCAGCATCCCCGTGACAACCAGCGAGGGCACCGCGGTAGACCTCTCGGAGTGGACCAGCTGGCGGTGCTGGTGAAAGGCGGGGACGAAGCATGAGAAGCGCGCGCGCATGCGTCAGGTGCCCCTCGACATCGCCGCATCCGCGAAGCGGTTCGTAGAGGATGGCGGCGACCCGGAGGAAATCCGGGCCGCGCTCGTTGAGACGCTTCCAGTGGGCTCGACGAGCTAGGCGCGCTTGTGTGAGTCGGTGATGGCGTACCAAACGCGCCGCCACCGGATGCGCCACACGGTCCGTCCGGATCGGTACGTGTAGCTGTATGTCCGCAGCGAGCCGGGTCGCCTCCACTGAATGCGGAGCCCTTCGATCGCGGAGAAGTTCTCGATCTCGTGGGTGCCGTCTGGCGCAACGGTCGGTGTGCCCCAGAGCTTCGCTGTTCCGTCGGGCGTTGTCACGCCCACAAGGGTGGCGGAGTCACGCGTGACGTTCGTGATCGTGAGGTGGGGTTGGGTCGCGCCGGCCTGCTGTGGCCCGACTGGTCGCATCTCCCAGTCCACGAGCCATGCCTTCCGGAACCCCGCGTCTCGACGTGCTCGCAGGGCTACGACGGTCGCGAAAAGACCCAGCAGGAGGGCGGCGCGTGCGGCCCACTCGTCGAAGAATGCGATCAGATCCACGGCGCAACTCTACTGTCGCCCAGCCTCGCCTCTCGGCGGGGCTTTTCTCATGCAACCCAGGAGGCATCACATGGCCAGAGCGGTCGACATTATCGCCGCACAAGGCGTGCAGAACGCTGACGCGATCGTGAGGGCTGCCGTCGCGGTGGGCCTCGAGGTCGCGATCGCGGCGGCGATCATCGAGAAGGAATCGAACGGCGCGAACATCTACGGGCACGACGTCGGTGGCGTGTTCTCGACGACGGGTCGGGGCAAGCCCGCCGACAACCTCGTCACCGAGAGCAACTTCCGGGACTTCACGCGCCGCGTCGCGAACGGCGAGACGAGCAACGGTGTTGGGCCAGCGCAGATCACCTGGCCCGGGTACTTCCCGGATGCGGCGTCTAAGGGCTTCAGGCTGTGGCTGCCCGAGGACAACATCCGATTCGGGCTCGGCATCTTCGCATCGCACCTTCGCGGGTCCGGGTCCATTGTCGACGCGGGCGCCGCGTACAACGGTGCCCGTCAGTACGGCATCGACCTTGCCGGCATGGTCGGTGAGTGGAGGGGGCGCCTCGCCGGGGCCTCGAACGACGTCGGTGGTGGCTTCCTCGAAGCTCTCTCGCCGCTGCAGCAGGCGCTGATGTACCGAGCACTGGTGGCCCGCGCATGATCCGCGTTTCCGGCACCGACGGCTCGTCTGTGCTCCTCGAAGCTGACATGGCGAAGCGGGTCGCGTACGTCGTCCTCAAGATGGCGGAGCAGGGTCTCCCGCTCCACCTCACCGAGGGCTACCGGCCCGTGGGTGTGCCCGCCGACCGGTACATCACCGAGGAGTCGAAGACCAGCACTGGCGGCTCCAACCAGTGGTTCCAGAAGGGCCGCGAGGACCGAGGCGAGACGCCGTCGGCGGCCGTTCCGGGTACGTCCCGCCACGGCGCCGGACGGGCTGTCGACTGGTCCACCGAGCACATGGTGTCTCGCGCGTTCTTCATGGCCCAGGCGGGCCTCGTCCGCAACATCCCTACCGAATCGTGGCACGCAGAGCCACTCAACACACCAACGGTCGACCTCGACCAGAAGGCAGGATTCCTCATGGCTCTTTCCGAAGCTCAGCAGAAGGCGATGTTCGACGCGCTCCTCGCGGGCGGCGGCGCGTGGGCGTGGCCCGAGGCCATCGTCGGCGTCATCCGCAAGGAAGTCATTCCGCTCATCAACGACGTCCGCGCTGGCCGCATCCTCTTCCCGGGGGCGCCGTACTACATGGCTCACGCGATTGTGAACACGGTGCGCGCCGAGGGCGGGAAGGAACTCACGCCTGAGGACATCGGCAAGCTCGTCCAGACCAACGTCAAGCAGGCCATCCGCGAAGCGCTCACTGAGTCGGGCATGAACATGCGCACCGCGCAGGCTGAGGAGATCATCGGCACCCTCACGGCCCGCCTGGCCCCGCCCGAGCAGGCCGACTCGGTGGACGCGATCGCCGAGCTCGAGGCGAGCATCGCCCGCGTCGACGCCGCGGCCGCACTCCCCATTGAGGACGCGGTCATCGTCGAAGACAAGCCCGCCAGCTGATGCCGTCTCCGGTCCGCTTCGTGCGATGGCTGTGGGGTGAAATCACCGCCCCTCCGCACATCAAAGGCGTCATGGCGCTCGCCTACGTCATCGCGACCCTCACGGGGCTCGCGACGCTCACGAACCCGCCGCAGTCCATCGCGGGCGAGGTGGGACCGGTGCTGGCCGCCGTGTGGGCGTGGTCTTTCATCGCCGGCGGCGTGCTGGGCCTCGCCACGGTCTTCACGCCGTGGTGGTGGGCCGAACGCACTGCGCTGATCTTCGCGGGGACGGGCGTCGCCGTGTACGCGTTCGTGGTGCTGAACCTGCACATTCTCGCGCCGCCCGGATCGTCGAGGCTGACGCAGGTCGGCATCATCGGCCTCGCCGTATGCCTCCTCGTGCTGCGCTGGCATCTGATCCGCGTCTACTCGTACCAGCCCCTATCCCGAGAGCGGTGACCTATGGACAACCCCGCAGCGTGGGTCACCGCGATCCTCGGCGCAGGAGGCTTCACTGCTCTGCTCGCGTTCGGGAAGCAGCTCGTCGGCATCTTCACAGGACGGTCCCGCCGCAAGCGTGACGAGGTCGACGAGGCGTACCGGGAACGCGACCGCGAAGCGTCCAAGCGTCGCGTGATCGAGGAGCACGCTTCCGCGGTGCGCCGCATCGCGATCGAAGCTCCGTGCGTACCGACAGAGAGCATCCCGCCCTGGCCCGCCTACCGAGGCGACACCGGCCAAATCCCGACCCAGAAGGAGTAACCGCATGTCCCTCATCTCTGAACCCGAGACGCACGGCGAGCACGTCGAGCGCACCACGAAGCTGGCAGCCGAGCAGTCCGGCTCAACGATCTGGACGGCCCCCTTCTGGCGCGGAGCTGCCGAGCGAGCCGTGAAGACAGCCGCTCAGGTGTTCGTCGCCGCGATCGCAGTGTCGACCGGTGCTGACCTCATCCCCGCCGTGGGCGTGGAAGGCATCAACTGGCTCGGTGTGGCTTCCGTCACTGGCGTCGCGACGATCCTGTCCGTCGCCACGTCGATCGGCAACGCCAGCTTCACCGCCGGCCGCTGACGCCGCCTGCATAGATCGCGAATAATCCAACAGCCGTTCTTTACAGCTTCGCCCCCTCTCGCTGAAGCGATCCCGGACACCCGGGACGACGCTTCGCGGGAGGGGGCGGTGCTTCCAGTTAACGACGTTGCCCGCTAGGGTTCGTTTCTATGCCACGTAATTTTGGCCGGGACGCTCAGCGCGACAGTAGGCGCGAGACTCGGGAAGCCCTGAAGACTGCCATCGAAGACGTGGACTGGGTGTACAAGCGTCCCGTCAACGCGGAGTTGGAAATGGACTGCGCCCTGACTCTGGGTGACGCCCCGGGGCAGTCTGTGTACATCGTCCAGTGGGGCTACAAGGGGAAAGTCGTAGACTTCGCGTTGACCCATCGGTCGGAGGAGACTGTTGGCAAGTACGATCACATCGCACGGTACGACTGCTGTCACAGTGAAGTGCACAAGCATCAGTACACGCAAGAGGGCGAAGATCAGAACCGAACAGTCATCGCGGAGATCAGGAGCGATGGCACCGCGTGGGATACAGTGAACGAATCGTATGAGTTCTGCTATGACGACATGTTCGACCACTGGCAAGAACATCTTCGGAGGTGGAGTGAATGACTGAGATGAGCGCCGAACGGCGCAAGACAGCCAAATTCGTGATGCGCTACCTCTCCAACGGAGAGAACAAGAAGCGCTTACGCGCCAGCGGCTTCACGCCAACGACGCCTCTCATCGCATGTGAGTGGGAGAGCACGGTGAGTGAGGTTCGAGCGATGATGCGGCGCCAGGATGGTGCGCAGCAGCTGTTCGTACTGATCCGCCGCGAGGAGAAGATCTACACTCTTGCAGGTTCGACGGTCAAGGGAGAGGACGTCCCTGTCGAGGCAATTGCGCTGCAGGGCTTGGATGCCAACCTCGAGATCGGCATGGTCTACGACTCCCTTAATGCTCGGAACTTGCTCGATGCGATCCCTAGCTCGGATTCGCCCTTCAACACGCGCATCGGACAGTATTCGCTCGTAGCCGCCTAGTCATGGTCGCACGGAACCGCCCCATCTCCTTCGGGAGGTGGGGCGGTTTCGTCGTTCTACGAGGTAACCACGACCCCGCACACGGGGCACTGCGGCGGCGCTGTCATGTTGAGTTGCACGAGGCAGCGCGGGCACTTCGGCCAGCCGATCAGGTCGTCGTCCATGCCGGGAGCGTAGCGGCGCGAGAAGCCCCGTGACGGGGCTGTGGAGAACTCACCATCCCTTCTTCCTCGTCGCTCGCAACAGCATTTCCAGCAATGCGATCGACAGCTCCGAGCAGAGTTTGTCGGCAGCGGCCGCGTCGCCCTCGAGTGTCACGGTTCCGCGGATCTGCGATCGGGCTTGCGAGATCGCCCATTCCTTTTCGGTCATGGTCCCGACCTCGAGCGCGTGCCGCACCTCTGCGCGCACGTCGCCCTCGGTGACCCACTGCAGCATGTCCAACCAGGCGTCGAACACTTCGAGCGGTTCGAGGAGGATCGGCTCGTACGTGTCCCCGTCGACCGTGACGGGCGCCGGGACGAGCTCGCCGTCCACTTCGCGCAGAGGGGGAGTCTCACCCCAGAGCAACCACGAAATGCCGTCGACGGGTCGGGTCGCGACGGGCCGCCAGCAGACGATGCGCTTCGTCCACTTCGAGTCGCCCCGCTCGGCGACCGTCTCGCACCGCAGGCCCAGGGACTCGAGGGCGACTTCGGCGGTGACCTGCACGGCTGGTTCGTTCATGACGGGGATGCTCGCACCGACCACCGACAGTGAGCTACTCTCCTTTGGTGTATTCCTTGTTCGGCTCCACGAGGAGCGTCGTGGTCTGCGCACCTGACGGTTCCATCTCGTAGGTCTCGCTCAGGACCACGTAATTCAGCGCGTAGGTGTCGACCGCGCTCCCGTTTGCGTCGACCGCGACGATCGTGAGGCGGTCCTCGGGTGTTGGCCGGTACGTGTCCTCGAGCTGGTGCTGCTTCTCCCAGCCGGCTCGTGACGCGTTCATGACCACTCCGCCACCCTCGCCGTACTCGATGCCATGCACGGTGTAGTGCTCCGCGTTCTGCTGAACCTGGTTGCCCTTGGAGTCGATGATCTGCAGCTGGTAGGCATCCTGCACCAGGGGCAGCACGAGCTCCATCGGCTTGCCCTCGGTCCAGTCGACGCCCGTGTACGTCGGTGCGTATCCCGCCGGGTAGGTGACGGTGATCGCGTGAGGGTCGCTCGGATCCGGCTCGTGTGTGAACGGTGCCCCGCCGAGGGGCGTCTCGGAAGGTGCAGGTGTGGCATCTGCAACGCCAGCTGATGTCTTCGGCGCGAAGGCCAGGAAGGCGAGCACGAGTACCGCCGCGATGAGAGCAACGATGACCGCGATGAAGATCGGTGTCCTGTTGCGAGGCTTGGCTAGTGTCTCGGTCATCGTTCGCTCCTGAGGATGTCGCCGGCTGTCAGACGGGTCGTTCGGTGGCCTGAGCATAGCCGCGACGGTGAACCGCGCGGAGACCTGGGTGTTGCGGCAGGGGTCGTCCCATTCTTCAGCATCGATCGGCGGGCGATGTGGTTGTGCTCCGCGTTGTGCTTAGCGATGTGCTCCCGAGGATGAAGCCAGATCCCCAGGATGATCCTGGACGACCCATGGCCGCGGATTGGCCCGCCATTCCGGCACTCACATGCACCCACCTGTGCCCAAGTGATTAGCCACCGTTGGCAGTTCGAGTCCCTCCAGGGGCACCAGTTCTTCGGTGCGGTTCCGCATAGGTGCGTGCGCAGTCCGATGCGACCGGCCTTCGCTTCGCGCGTGTCCCTAGACTCAAAAACATGACGACGATCTTCGACGAGCAGAACCGCCCCGAACCGCCGCTCGGCGAGGACGAGTGGTCGACGCTGAACGGCTTCCTCGACTTCCACAGGGCCACGCTGGCGTGGAAGGTGTCCGGACTCAGCACCGAAGACCTGGCGAAGACGCTTGCCCCGAGCACCATGACGCTTGGCGGCCTGGTCAAGCACCTCACTTACGTCGAAGACGACTGGTTCGGGGTGGTGCTGCTCGGCGAAGATCAACGTGAGCCGTGGGCATCCGTCGACTGGAAGGCAACCCCCGACTGGGAGTGGGACACCGCAGGCGGGGATACCCCGGCCGAGCTCCTCGCTCAGTGGGAGGCATCCGTCACGCGGGCGCGGGCCGCGGCAGAGCGGGCCTACCGCGCGGGTGGGCTCGAGTATCCGGCCGCCAGCGGCTTCTCCGACGGCCGCATCCCCCGGCTGCGGTGGATCCTCATCCACATGGTCGAGGAGTACTCCCGCCACAACGGGCACGCCGACCTGCTGCGCGAGTCCATCGACGGGAGCGTCGGCGAGTAGTCGCC
>NZ_JACHWJ010000012.1 GCF_014191305.1 Pseudoclavibacter helvolus
CGGCGATCATGCGCTGGTAGATGCCCCAGGTCGCCTCGACCTCGACGTGCTCGGACACTGCGAACAGCGCGTCGAGACGTGCTTGCTGTCGATCGGTGAGCAGCCCCGCGCCGGTGTGGAGGGTGCGGCGGGCCTTGTAGAGCGGATCGTTCTTGCGCCCGCGCCGGCCGTGGAGGCGCTGCTGGACGCGGCGGCGGCAGACATCGAGCGCGTCGCCGGCGAGACGGACGACATGGAACGGGTCCATCACTGCCGTCGCTTTCGGCAGTTCTTCGCTGGCGGCGGTCTTGAACCCGGTGAACCCGTCCATCGCGACGACCTCGACCCCGTCCCGCCAGTGCTGAGGACGGGACGCGAGCCAGTTCTTGAACACCGCTTTCGAGCGGCCCTCGACCATGTCCAGCAGCCGCGACGGGCCCGTCCTGTCGCGCACCGGGGTGAGGTCGATGATCACGGTGACGTACTTGTCGCCGAGGCGGGTGTGACGCCAGACGTGCTCGTCAACGCCGATCACGGCGACGCCGTCGAATCGGGCCGGATCATCGATCAGCGCCCGCTTGCCCTCTGCGAGGATCGCGGTGTTCGTCGTGTGCCAGCCGACCCCGAGACCCGCCGCGGCGCGGGAGACGGTGAGGTGATCGACCACGACGGCTTCCAGCGCCCAGCGCATCCCGCCGCGGGACAGCTTCGCCCCGGGCTCGGCCGCCGTGGTGGTGTCCTGCCGCCAGACCCGCCCGCAGCCGGAGCACTTGTAGCGGCGAACACGGACCAGCAGCGTCGTTGGCCGATGCCCGAACGGGACATGCGCCAACCGGCGCGTCACCGTGTCGCGAGGAGCGCCCTGGGCCCCGCAACGCCGGCACCACGGATCCGGCTCGAGGACCCGGCACTCCAGCACCGTTCGCTCCGGGCTGCGGTGCTGGCCGACGACGACCAGGCCAAGGTCATCGAGATCGCAGAACGTGGTCAGATCGGGGGTCGTGAAAGTAGGGTGAGGCAACGTCGAGGTCTTCCTTCGGACGGTCGTGTAGGAACTTCCATCCTGGAAGACCTCGACCCCTACCCGGCGACCGCCCCGCGCCCACGGCTACACCTTCATCTGCGAAGAGCCTATATACTTCTCTCTCGTTCCTAAAATGAGGGCGAATGAGGGCTACATCAAGTCAAGCGTACGAATCGACAGCTGGACAGGCTCAATTCCTGGCATTACCGTGACATCGAAGCCTTCCTGTGGTGGAAGTTGCACGGTTGTGAGTAACAATTGGAAGATTGAGAGTTATCCGCTGGTCAACTCTGCCTCCAAACCTGACGGTTCGATGTCGTTCAAGACGACCCTTGGAGGCAAGAAGGATGTCAAATCCGCTTCGGGCATGTACTCGTTCGAGATGTGGGTTGGTTCGGAGAAAGTCCTCTCCGGTAAGCAGGTTCACAAGATGCGGTGTGACAATGCTGCATACGGTTATTCAATTGGCTGCGTGATTCCAGACTCTCCGGCGACGCACCTAGTGAGCAAAACTGGGCAGGAGCAGTATCACGCGCACCTGTTGAAAGCTAAAGCCGCCGGTGTCGTAGGCTTCTATAGCACCAATATGCTTCGACGCAGCATGGACACCTACACCAAGACTGCAAACAACAAGAAGGCCTGCGGGGCAGGCAGTGGTGTTCCGAGTCCCCGACCTGCAGGTATGCAATGCGACGAGTATCCATTTGCGAGTACGTACAATGGCGCTGCTTCTTCATCGACGACCAGGACATACAATGGTTGTGGGCTTCTGAACATGCCCAGGGAAGGTGCATACCCGAGTCGGTGTCTTATACTTGCTGAGCACAATCAGTCAGGTGGAAACAAGCTCGCTGTCTTCTATCTAAACAATCGAATGGCAGACTTTGAGCCGTTCTGGATCGACATTAGGTGAGGGTTGAATGAATCTTGAAGTGGAGTACGGCTTCTTCGTCGTCGAAATCGGCGAGCTGCCATCCGATAAGCCCCGTGAGGACTATATTCTTAGTCCCTCGAAGCACCAGCGGCTTATCCTCGCCGAGGCGGGGCTGGTCACTGTAAGTACCGGCTGGCCGAATGGGCAGGTCCAGGTGGATATCGACTTCCTCGAACACAATCCGGGGCGCCCCGTCCTCGAGAGTGGGCAAGAGATGCAAGAGATCTCCATTCGACCATTCGGTACAGACATCGTGCTCACCTCACCGGGGTCGATCGAGACGCCGGACACAGTTATTGGCTCATCTCCTTCAGGGTTCTATCGATTCCGCTGCATCGCTACAGGGCGAGAGCGCGACAACGAGGATTCAGTGGAGAAGTACCGAATTGAGATTTGGCCGACTTTTGGAGTCGAAGCCGAGGTCTTAGACAACATCCGGGACATGTACTGATATTGTCCTGGTGCCCCCCTGAGCGGTAGGAAGTGCTCGGAGGCTTTTCGAGGGCCCGTGCGCGTTGTGATGACAAGTCGGCACTCGTGCACGGACCAAAAGCAAGCCTGGAACAGCTGGCAGCATTCACGAGACGAGGGCCGGAACCTGTTAGTGGGTTCTGGCCCTCGGGCTTGGAGAACGTAATTCCGTTCCGGCGTTCAGCGCTGTCAGGGGCCAAGAACGCAGGCGACTAATCGTCAGCACGTCCGATTTCTATCGGACGGTGCGGGTTCAGTCGGGTGCGTGTCATGACGAAGATGGCTCCGCGCTGGGACACAAACCCGTGCTCCAGCAATGCGAGCGAGTGCGACTGTGATGCACCTGCTGTGCACTAGTGTCGCGTTTCTGAAGTTGGTTGACGGTTCGCTTTCGCGAGGATCTCGTCGCTGGTCTTGGTCCAGACGAGTGGGTGCTTTCGGTCGTTCCAGCCAGTGATGAACTGCCGGATCTTCGCGTTGAGGTCTTTCACCGAGGTGAAAATCCCGCGACGGATCGCTTGCCGGTCGATGATCCCGAACCACACCTCGACCAAGTTCAACCACGACCCGGACGTCGGCGTGAAATGAACGTGGAAGCGGGGTCGTTTCTCGAGCCAGGTCTTGACCTCTGGCGTTTTGTGGGCTCTTCGCAGATGAGGGTGTAGTCAGGATGCGCGCGGCGATTGGTGGATAGGGGTCGAGGTCTTCCAGGATGGAAGTTCCTACGCTGTCCACCGGAAAGACCTCGACGTGTTCCACGCTACCTTTGCCGCGCCCGATCTGACTACCTTCTGTCGCCTTGACGAGCTCGGCCTGCAAGCTGTCGGGCAGCGCCTGGAGCCGGATCGGGCGGTGATCGAGTGCCGGGCCGTTGAGGCTGATCCGTGGTGTCGGGGGTGCGGCGCCGAGGGCGTCATTCGGGATACGGTGATTCGTCGTCTTGCGCATGAGCCGTTCGGTCACCGGCCCACGACGCTGCAGGTTCGGGTTCGTCGATACCGGTGTGATCATTGCAAGCGCACCTGGCGGCAGGACATGTCGAAGGCATCGTCGCCGCGGACGAAGATCTCCCGAAGCGGGGTGCGGTGGGCGTTGGAAGCTCTCGTGGTCGACCATCTCACCGTCTCTCGTGCCGCCGCCGGGCTTGGGGTGTCCTGGCATACCGCGAACAGCGCGATCCTCGCCGAAGGCAAGCGACGTCTAATCGATGACCCTCACCGTTTCGACGGCGTGAGCACCATCGGTGTCGACGAGCATGTCTGGCGTCACACGCGCAAGGACGACAAATACGTCACGGTCATCATCGACCTCACCCTCGTGCGGGACAAGACCGGCCCCGCGCGACTGCTGGACATGGTCGAGGGACGCTCGAAGGCAGTGTTCAAGCAGTGGCTCGCGCAGCGGCCGAAACAGTGGCGAGATCGGATCGAGGTCGTCGCGATGGACGGGTTCAGCGGCTTCAAGACCGCCGCCGCCGAAGAGCTGCCCGACGCGGTCCCCGTGATGGATCCGTTCCACGTCGTCCGCCTCGCCGGCGACGGGCTGGATCGGTGCCGGCAACGCGTTCAGCAGGCCACGCTCGGGCATCGAGGCCGTTCGGGCGACCCGCTCTACAAGGCCCGCCGCACCCTGCACACCGGCGACAGCCTCCTCACCGACAAGCAACGCGCACGCCTTCAAGCACTATTCACCGGTGATGATCATGTTGAGGTTGAAGCGACCTGGGGAATCTACCAGCGCATCGTTGCCGCCTACCGTGAACCGGACAAGACCAAGGGCAAGCAGATGATGCAGGCCGTCATCGACGCCGTCACCAGCGGTGTTCCCACCGCGCTGATCGAGATCCGTCGCCTCGGCCGAACGTTGAAACAGCGCGCCGCTGACGTGCTCGCTTACTTCGACCGCCCCGGCACCAGCAACGGCCCCACGGAGGCGATCAACGGCCGCCTCGAACACCTCAGAGGCTCAGCGCTCGGCTTCCGAAACCTGACGAACTATGTTGCCAGATCGCTACTCGAAGCCGGAGGATTCAGATCCCACCTACACCCTCGATTGCGATGAGCCGGATATCCCGCTCGGACCAGGAGGGGCGACAGTGCAGCGCCTCAGCGAGACGCGGCTCTCCAGGACCGCGACTGGCCTGCAATCGATCAACGGAAACCGCGAAGAGCTTAAGGCAGCCGTTGAGGAAGCCCTCGTGGCCGCAGGGCGATCGTTGCTAGGGGCAACATATGGCTCGGTGCGAGAGCTACGCGAAGCGCTCGAACGAGCCGTGCAGGAGCACAACAATCGTTTACTCCCGTTGAACGAACTGAGCGGAACCGATGTCCCTGACCTTCCCGCGCTTCCCAACATGCACGACTACCTCGAAGAAGTGCGGCGCGCCGACAAGGTCGAAAGTGCGCTACTCCCACTGTTGACTGCTGTTGTAGACACTTCTGAACTCGCCGAAGTCGATCATTCAGTAGATTGTCCCGTTTGCCTGACACCGGACGCGCTCAGTCCGGAACGCATCGCCGAAATTCGCGAGCGTCTACGAGATACCAACAGTCTCTCGGCCTCCGCGGCAGCGGCTGAAAAAGAGCTCAGTTTGTTTCAATCTAGGATAACGGAATGGGAAAGCCGTGTTCGTGAATCCCGGCCGACAGCAGCCGCGTGGGGCCGGATACGAGTAGATGAAGTTATGTCCGCTGCGGCCAATCTCGGCGAAGACGTTGTAAAACAGCTCGAACCGGCGATAGCGCGCGCCGTCGACCTCGCGAAGTCATCAGTAGTCATTACAGATTCGGTGACCGCAGTGGTTAGTGACGTGAATCGCTTGGTCGAACTTGTTCGCCGTCGGGCGCCCATCCCTGAGACTGCGCGTCTAGACCTTGCGCCGACGAAACAGGCGCTAGCTGACTACCGGATAAGCCTCGCTGACGACGAGCCGTTGCGCGCATTAAACCAGACGGTCGAACCTATCCTGCGATCTCGGCTACAGTCCGAGGGTATTTCTGAGTTGCTGGCGGTCACAGGACTGATTGATGAGTTCGTAGACGAACGGTATGTGGCAATACGTCGTCAGGCAGCTGTCGTTCGCCTCCGACGAGTGGACCGCGCCTTGCAGAAGGCGGCAGCCACCGTGCTTGACAAGCGTTTCGCGGCGATGAGTGAGGCTATTGAGCGATGGTGGAGTACCATCCGCCCAGAAGAACTCGTTAGTTTCGCGGGCGTGAAAAGACGGGCTTCTGGGGCAGTTTTTGTGAACCTGGTAGCTGCGCTGCAAACAGACCTCCACGGTGAAACTGTTGAACGGGACGCGCTTGGCATATTTAGCGACTCCCAACTCAACGCACTGGGTTTGTCCACGTTCTTAGCCCGCAACGAACTAGTTAAAGCGCCGTTCGTGTTCCTAGATGATCCTATTCCAGGTAGTGACGGTGAGCATCGTCTTACGTTCGTTCAGAACACCCTCGCATCCCTACTGGACGCGAATGTTCAGGTTGTCATTACTACCTATGACCCTAAACTGGCGGAACATGCTCAAACCGTTAATGAACATCATCAGCCCATCACTTACGACCTCACTCTCACCAACGTTGTTGAGGGGACCGAACCTGCCCAGACTTCAGACCAATTTAGCAATTACATGCTCCAGGGCGAGGATGGCGTGAACGCGCCTACCGCGGTTGGGCGGGCGAATTCATCAGGCGCATACCGGGCTCATCGCAATCGAGGGTGTAGGTGGGATCTGAATCCTCCGGCTTCGAGTAGCGATCTGGCAACATAGTTCGTCAGGTTTCGGAAGCCGAGCGCTGAGCCTCTGAGGTGTTCGAGGCGGCCGTTGATCGCCTCCGTGGGGCCGTTGCTGGTGCCGGGGCGGTCGAAGTAAGCGAGCACGTCAGCGGCGCGCTGTTTCAACGTTCGGCCGAGGCGACGGATCTCGATCAGCGCGGTGGGAACACCGCTGGTGACGGCGTCGATGACGGCCTGCATCATCTGCTTGCCCTTGGTCTTGTCCGGTTCACGGTAGGCGGCAACGATGCGCTGGTAGATTCCCCAGGTCGCTTCAACCTCAACATGATCATCACCGGTGAATAGTGCTTGAAGGCGTGCGCGTTGCTTGTCGGTGAGGAGGCTGTCGCCGGTGTGCAGGGTGCGGCGGGCCTTGTAGAGCGGGTCGCCCGAACGGCCTCGATGCCCGAGCGTGGCCTGCTGAACGCGTTGCCGGCACCGATCCAGCCCGTCGCCGGCGAGGCGGACGACGTGGAACGGATCCATCACGGGGACCGCGTCGGGCAGCTCTTCGGCGGCGGCGGTCTTGAAGCCGCTGAACCCGTCCATCGCGACGACCTCGATCCGATCTCGCCACTGTTTCGGCCGCTGCGCGAGCCACTGCTTGAACACTGCCTTCGAGCGTCCCTCGACCATGTCCAGCAGTCGCGCGGGGCCGGTCTTGTCCCGCACGAGGGTGAGGTCGATGATGACCGTGACGTATTTGTCGTCCTTGCGCGTGTGACGCCAGACATGCTCGTCGACACCGATGGTGCTCACGCCGTCGAAACGGTGAGGGTCATCGATTAGACGTCGCTTGCCTTCGGCGAGGATCGCGCTGTTCGCGGTATGCCAGGACACCCCAAGCCCGGCGGCGGCACGAGAGACGGTGAGATGGTCGACCACGAGAGCTTCCAACGCCCACCGCACCCCGCTTCGGGAGATCTTCGTCCGCGGCGACGATGCCTTCGACATGTCCTGCCGCCAGGTGCGCTTGCAATGATCACACCGGTATCGACGAACCCGAACCTGCAGCGTCGTGGGCCGGTGACCGAACGGCTCATGCGCAAGACGACGAATCACCGTATCCCGAATGACGCCCTCGGCGCCGCACCCCCGACACCACGGATCAGCCTCAACGGCCCGGCACTCGATCACCGCCCGATCCGGCTCCAGGCGCTGCCCGACAGCTTGCAGGCCGAGCTCGTCAAGGCGACAGAAGGTAGTCAGATCGGGCGCGGCAAAGGTAGCGTGGAACACGTCGAGGTCTTTCCGGTGGACAGCGTAGGAACTTCCATCCTGGAAGACCTCGACCCCTATCCACCAATCGCCGCGCGCATCCTGACTACACCCTCATCTGCGAAGAGCCGCATACCGGCGCGCCGCGGAGCGGCTTGCCAAGCAGATCATTGCCACGAACCGGACTGCGTCGGGCATTCCGACTTCAGTCGCAGAGGTAGGCGCGGAGGCAAATACCCTCGGGGATTTAATCCCCTTGACGGTCCCGTTCATGTTGAGTGCGGACGAAACTGGGAAGTGGCGTGTCATACCTAGGGTCCTCAATCCAGGTAACCACGACGACGGTGCGCCCAGCAGTTCGGAGCTCAAAACTGTACGAGGTAACTTAAGGCAGTTTGCTAGGGCGCATCACGCTAAATGGGGCAAGCAATTCGTGCGATGATGACGACCCGTTGTCTGTCAGGTACCTGGGAATTCGAGATAGAGCCGCCTTTCTGGCCCGCTATTCCAGAAAGTAGGCGTGCGTCTTGGTCCTGGTGTCAAGCACCTCGTCTGGGGTAACGCCTGCCTGGAGTGCAAGCTCGACTGAACCGTGGAGAGCGACAGTGATGCTGGGTGCGAACGCTCGATCGAGGGTGTCGAGGTAGTCGGACATGCTTGTGTCGAGCTGCTGGATAAGCTCCTCGTACTCGTCTGCGAGCTGCCCGGCGAGAGTTTGCTGTTCGCGGAGGTAGCGCTCGATGAGTGCGGCCTCGCGTGCGGCAAGCGAGTCCTTGCCTGACTTATACATGATGGTGCCGACGGTGTTGCCGATGACGGCGCCCAGTACGGGCACGGGGATGAGTGCTTGGCCGATGAGCGAGGACAGGGCGCTCACTGCGGAGTCCAGGCAGACGAGTTCCGCGTTCTCGATGAACTCTGCTTCGGTGATCTCGCCTCGACGCAGTTGGTTGGCTTGTTCCGCGATGGCGAAGCTCGCGGTGACGACTGCACTGGCGACCGCGGCGGAGGTTTTGGTGAAGTTCGTTAGGGAGTAGATGGTGAGGCCGCGCACGCCACCCTTGGTGAAGCCCAGTCCTGTGGCGCCCGCGATATCGGTCCAGTCTTCGCGCGTGAAGTCTTTGAGCTGTGTCCCCTGCCGGCGCTTGTCGATGACGGTGAGCACGAAGGCGGTTCCGCCTTCGATGGCTGCGGCGCCGAGGGTCGCTTTCGCGCCTTCTTGAAGGGTCGCGCGGCTCGCTTGCGCGGCGTCTGTGCGGAGGTCCTGGTCGGTGGCTCGGAGGGATTCTTGCTCTGTCTCGAAGGTCTGCTCGTAGGCTCCGCGTTGCGCCTGGTGGTAGTCGAGTTTGGAGGGTTCGAGGGAATCGATGTCGACCGTGTCTTGGTCGAAGAAGGCCTGGACGCGTTTCCAGTCTCTGAAGGATGGCCCGTCGCCGGAACTGTTCAGGAGCTTGCCCGCGTCCTCGGGGCTCATGGCGTGCAGCTGCTGGATCGTTTCGAAGTGGTCTGCTGGGATCTGATACTTCGCACCGTTTTTGAGGAAGTCCGGGTACTTCTCGAGGTGGTCGGCGATCGCGCCGAGCCCGAGCCGGCCGCCGGCTGCGACGAACTTCTGCTGGATCTCGACGCCGTCGCGTAGGAGGTCCACCGGTCCGTTGTCGTTGACCCACTGGTACGCGGCTTCGCCACCGACGATCTTGCTGCGCGCGTTGCTGATACCGACTTCGGCGACCTCGGCGATGAAGCCATGCATGCCTTTAGTGCCGCCGCGGTTGGTTTCGATGACCTCGAGATTGATCTTCTTGATCGCCGAGTCGAGGGTGGAGAGCGCGTCCTTGAGGTTCAGGTCCTGCTGCCCGAGGGCGTCGAGGAGGGTATCCAGCCGGACTTGGTTGAGGTGACTGATCCAGGCGGCGACGGCCTGTTCCTGGTTGCTCTTGACGAGCTTGGGGGCGTCACTCATCGTTGCCGGCGGGAACAATGCGGTGCCCGAGCAGCGCTGCGCATGCCTTGGTGTTATTCACCAACGCTGCGAGCTGGGACTGCTGCGTCGAGGTCAGGGCGCGGAAGTCAGCTGCGTAAAACTGCAGGGCAGCGCTGTAGGTCTTGACTAGGAGTTCGCGTATCGATGCGGTTCGCTGGTGGAGGTCGCCGATCTGGGCGTCCATGGTGCGTACGAGGGCGGTGTTCTGCATCACGGCCTTCAGTGCTTCCTGTTTCGCTTCTCGGTTCTCGAACTTCTTCTTCGCGAACAGCGCGATGGAGGTGAGCAGTGCTGCGCCTGCCACGGTCCAGCCAATTGGGCCAGCGAGGGCGAGGAGTGCGCCGCCCGCGGCGGTGCCTCCCCCGCCAGCGGCGACCGCTCCCCCACCGAGCCATGCGATGGCTGCGTTGCTTGCGGCGGCGCCGGAGAGCGTGGAGATCGCTGTACCGGTGGATGCGGTCCCGAAGGTGGTTGCGACCCACATCGCTGCGGTCGGAGCCACGCTGGCGACCGCAGCTCCCGCGGTGATGCCCGCCCCTGCCCCAGCAGCTGACGCTCGAGCGGCTTGGAGGTCGTTCTGCGCGAATGCTTCAGCCTCGAGGAACTGCGCTTTCAGGATGTCGATCTCTTGGAAGTCTGTGTCAAACGATTTTGGGGTGTTGGCGACACTGTTCACGAGGAACTCGACGAGCTCGATGAGGTCTGTCGAACGCTCGCGCTGGCGCAGGAGGGAGAAACCCTTGTCGCTCATCGCGGTGAAGGCCGCGTTGTACTCTGCGATCGCGTCCTCGTACGGGTCTGACTTCGGGGCGTTTAGCTTCTCAACGGTATCGACCGTCGCGTCTTTCAGATCTCCAGCTTGCTCAACGAGTTGTGCTGATGCGTGACGCGCGAACTTCCCCAACCCACCGAACGCTCTCGAGAGGCCCTCCTTGGCCTCATCCAAGCCATCTCTGGCATCTTCCGACCTGACTGAGCTGTCCATTCGTGCCTCATATTCTTTTCGAGTTCTCGTGTGGCACGAGCGTAGCGAGCACCGCCGACATAGCGGGCAACGTGTGCGGTAGATGGGCGCTGCGTCAGCCCGAGAGGTTCTCGTGCGGCACTCCCCTACCGATAAACCCGCATCAGAGCTGCCACTTGCGTGCGGTCGTGCACATGCGCGCATGTGCACAACCGCACAAGTTCCCATGCATTCCGCTAGTGCTGATCACTGCGGAGCAACCGTGACGCATCCATGCGGGGTCCTGAAATCAATGAGCGCGCGAGTGCCTACGCCGTGCGACGGACTCCATGTCGAAGAAAGGATGCGCTACCCAAGACACACAACCCGCGCGTGCGCATGTGCACATGCGCGCACCTACACACGCGCACAAGCACACACGCGCACAACTACACAAGCGCACTTGTGCACATGTGCGCGGCGTGGTTTTATGATGCGATGAAGATCGCAGTAGTGAACCTCAAGGGCGGGACGGGTAAGACGCTGACGGTGATGCATCTCGCCGCCGAACTCATGAGCAGGCAGGAGAGTGTTTTCGTAGTCGATGCGGACCCGCAGGGATCCGCGCTGGATTGGGCGAACGCGCTGGATTGGCAAGCGACAGCTCATCCGAAGAACACCATCCATCGACAGTCCTGGCTCAGCGGCGTGGCTGACCATGTCGTGATCGACACTCCTCCCGGTGATCTGGGGGTGGCAACGTCGGCCATGCGCGCGGCCGATCTGATTTTGATCCCTATGCAGCCGACCGGGGGTGACTTCGCCCAGTTTGCTGAGACTGCGCAGTTGGTTGAGGAGGTGCAGGCGCTCACTGATGCGCATGCAGCGGTGTTGCTCACTCGAGTCGTGAAGCGCACGCTCGCCTCGGTCCAAGTGCGTGAGGCGCTCGAACCGTTCGGCGTTCCGGTCCTGGAATCAACCGTTCCTCAGGCTCAGGCGCTTGCAATGGCCTACGGGGCGAAGATCGCACTGGGCACTGCGTACGCAGATGTCTTGACCGAAATTCGGGAGATGAGCAAGTGAGCGAGAGTAAGAACATGTTCACCGCCGCGGGACGCACTGCGAGGCCGCAGCGCGCCAAGGCGGGGGAGCGAACCCAAGCTGCGGCGGTTGAAGAGGAATCGGTCTACCACTCCGCACGAGTGCCTCTCTCGCTTAGTAAGGAGATCAAGAAGCTCGCGCTCGAGGAGGGTACGTCGCAGCAGGCGCTTACAGTCGAGGCTCTGCGGCTGCTCCTTGCTAGCCGAAATTAGGACACTGGCGCCGCACCTAGTCCCACATGTGCATAAGTGCACGCACGCACATGTGCACATGCGCAGGTCTGCACACACGCACGTGTGCGCGTGTGCGCGTGTGCACGTGTGCACGTGTGCGCGTGTGCGCGTGTGCACACGTGCGCGGAGGCCGACTTATCAGGTTGAGTGACAGTCGGTCGGCCGGATGTAGGCGGGCGTTCGGCGCCTGCTGGAAGTTGCCTGCTGCTGCGTGACTTCTTGCACGCGTGGTCCTGCACGTTCCGTGCAGTTCATCTAGCCCCCCGAGTATCAGTATCCGGCTTTATCGAGGCAGCGGTGCTAAGAATCGTGTCAGGTGAGCTGGCTCTGAGGAGGGATGACGGATGGCTACTGGCGACGTAAGCACGTATAGCGAGGACGGTGTTTGGAAATCGAAGGTTGAGGGGAGCTCGCGTGCTGCGCATGTGGGTGGCACCAAGTCCGAGCAGGAGGCAGTCGGCCGCGACATGGCAAAGGCTCGCCGCGTCGAGCACACGGTTCGTAAGCTAGACGGCACGATCGGCAAGAAGAACTCGTACGGCAACGACCCGAATCCGCCCCGGGGGTGATGGACGCTGGAGGGTGTCTAGCCCCTCGGTGTAGCATGGTGGTTACAACGGGCCGGCTACCGGAACGTTGCCAGCCAAAGGCCCCGCACTGCGGGGCCTTTGTTTTATGGTGTCCACGTCCAGCTGTGCGCGGTGGCCGCGTCGAGGTACTTGCCGAGCCGGTTCATCGTGGACGCGGCTTTGGGGTGGGACTCGGCGACTGTTCGCCGTCGGCGGTGGAGGTAGACCGCGAGGTCGGCTGCTTGCAGTCCGGCGGAGTCCCTCGATGAAGCAAACTGGATCGGTGCCGAGATCAGGTCGAGCTTGCTGGACCTGTATCCGGGGGTGCCGATGAGCTGGTAGCTCTCGAACTGCTTCTTGTGATCGTCTTGGGTAGAGATCTCGTCGGCGACGACGATGACCTGTTCTTTGTCGAAGACGTGGAAGTCTCGTCGGTGCTCGTTGACGCGTTCGAGCAGATGGCTGAGCACGATCGAGTGGGGCTGATCGGGGTACTTGTAGCGGGCGTTGAGTCTTTGGACGTCGACTCCGCGGAACAGGTACCTGACGCCGGCAGCTTCGGCCGCGTGGAGTGCCGCTGCGTAGATGTTGGCTGCCTCGCGGTGGCGGCCGCGGAGGGGCTTCCAGTCACCTGACCCGCCCATGAGTTCGTGGCCGTGGAGCTCAGCGTTGGCGGGGACGCCGTAGTCGTTTGCTGCGCGTGTGCGGATGGTGTCGTAGGCGTCCTCGAGCACCTCCCACTGTTCTTGGGTCATGATTGCGGCGCCGATGAAGTAGAAGTCCTGGGTGTATGACTCATCGACGTAGGCGATCAGCACGGTTGGTTCCTCTCGCTGTCGCGTCGGTCTTGGTTCTTGGTGTGTGTTGTCATGCGGGCGGTCTCGTCGCTGCCTTGTTCTGCGCGGACGAGGGGGGAGTGGGCCGGACGCGTTTCTTGGCGGCCTCGCGGAGAGCTTCGCGTCGTTCGGTAGAGAAGTCTTCGAGCAACGTGTGTTCGGAGGCGAAGCGTCGCCCTTCGGGCGCGTTCGCGTCCTTGATCCATCGGTCTCTGCTGCTGAGCAGGTTCTTCGCGCGCAGCTCGGCCAGTCCCTTTTCGGTCGTTGTACGTGAGATCCCGTACCAAGCCTGTGCCTGGTCGATTTTCAGCGTCGTTGTCGACGTGGAACCGGTCTCCTTGAGAAGGATCAGCAGCGCGGCAAGCGCCGGCCAGGACAGCGTCGCGTAGAGCTCTTTGGTCCAGAGCTCGTGAGGTACGACCAGGTACGAGTCAGCACCCTTGCCCGTCGGAGCTTTGTAGGGGCCGGCCCCGGCTTCTGACCGAGGTGTTACCCGGATCAGGCGCCCTTGCCGTGGGAGCTCGACGAGGTCGAGGGCCTTGAGTGTTCGCCATGCGTTGGACAACGACTGTGGGTTCCAGGTGAGCGCGTTCTCTTCGTCGCTGGTCAGGAACCGTATCCAAGCAGAGGCTGAGATGGGGGCGTCTTCTCTCGACAACCAGGGCCAGTTCGCGAGCAGCGCGAGATAGAGCACCGTGGCTCGGTGGTTCCTGGTGAGCTTCGCCAACGTGCCGGGCCGACTGCTGTGACTGGTTTCAACTCGGGTCTGTACGAACGAGTGGCGAAGCTTGGTGTACCCGCTCTTGGTGCGGTCGAGGTAGATCTGCCGCGTCTCTGAGGGAGAAGCGGGATCTTCGTTGTCGGGATCTGGTTCGATGAGGTTCATGGGGAGAAAGTATCACCTGCTGGCCCTTGCAGATGTGTTCTGAGAAGAGCACCGTTCGAATTTCGCGACACTATATGAGAGTGCATGACTCCATATGAGATGCAGAGATGGCACGACGGCGTACTAACTTAGCCCCGCTTCGAGCGTGCCGTCGTGACGTGTCGCGCCGGGTCGCGGCTTGGTGCTGTTTTCGCCACGAATACCGTTGAACTTTGGCGGTCATCTCAGTTGAGGCCGTCAGCTGCTTGCGGTTGGTCGGTCGTGGTGGTCGCTCGCGGGTGCGGGGCTTCTCGTGGCAGCATCACGATGAGGGAGTCGTGGCGGCCGAGGTGCTCGCGTTCGGAGCAGCTCAGGGTGATCTCGGTCTTCGTCACTGTGTAGCTGCGGAGCATGCCTAAGTACTCACCGGTGACGGTCTCATACTCGCGCCCGATGCGGTCTGCGTTGACTGACGTCAGCTTGGACGGCTGGGGGTTTCGTGCCGCAGTCTTGCGTCGCTCTTTGGTGTCCGGGTTGCAGCGTAGGCAAGCGCGGTAGGAGCGCAGAGCTTCCACTTCGTCGAGGGTGAGCAGGTTGGGCCACTTCGCAACTCCGTCAAACCCCGTTCCCGAGTGCCAGGACCCGTGTATCTCGCCTTCCTGTTCCTGTTCCATCTCGTGGGCGACATCACGGTCGACCTGATGCCGGACCGTGGCGCAGGACGCGAAGTGCACCACGGGCGAAGAAGTGCCAACGGAGTTGACGAGGTACAGCTTGCCAGCGTTCAAATCGGCCATGACTTGACGGTTCTCAGCTGCGATACGTGCGGGCAGTTCGCGGTAATGCTGGCGTTCACGGGCATCGATGGTCGCTGCGAAGCGGACAGCGTCGTCGTAGGCGGCCTGTTGCCGCGGCGTCATCTCAAAGGTGATGACGCCCTGCGCCATGAGCTCCATAGCTGATTGCTCGCGAGCAAGGTGCTCCATGCGTAGCACCGCATCTGACTTCTTGAGGGGCATGGAGAGATCATCTCGCACGGTCCCGCTCGCTAGGCTCACGCCGCCTCGGCACGCGCAGCAAACTCGCTCGGTCCTCCTCGACGAGGTCGTCGTAGCGAAGCGACGTGAGCGTTGTGTCGAAGAAACCCACCGCGTGCGCGGCCTGCAGCCGGCGCACCTCATCTTCAGTCGCTGGTCCAGATGGGTGCTGTGAATCCATGCTCGATGGTCGCGGTGACCACCGACAAAGAGACATCATCGCGCACGACCAAGCAGATGACGTGGGGTGTCGTCTTGAGCGGTGCCCTAGAGGCTAGGGAGTCCTGAACGGAGCGGCCTGCGGCCACGCTCTGTTCTGTCACGCCTGCGGCGCTCGTTTTCTTGCCTGGAAGCCTGCGGCGATTGTACGGACGCTCCGTTGCGCACAAGCCCGCCACACGCTCCTGCGTCGGAGTGTCGGGCCCGACCGTCGAAACCGGCTCCGCACGCTCCGCCGGCCCCGACGCCCGGCCCTTCGGGTTGCTGCTCCACTCCTCGTCCTGATCGGCACTGCGTGCCTTCCAGGCAAAAAAACGATGGAGAGATGGGGAGTACATGATGAACAGTCACACAGCCACCGAGACGGCCGCCGAGGTGGGGGAGCGGACGCGTAGCGTCCTTACGATCACTCACACCCACGAGGCCGGAACATTGATCGAGGGCACAGCTCGCGGCGATGGAACCGCCGCTGTCCTGAAAGAGCAGCGCTGGCGCTGGAGCCGCAATCTCGGAGCCTGGTACGTGCCGCAGAGCCGCGACCGCCGCCCCAAGCACCACGTGATCCGCCCGACCGTCGCAGCGCTGGAGGCGGCAGGCTTCGAAGTCACCACGGAACTCGACGAGACCACCCGCAGCGCCGCGGAGGTGGACGCCGCCCGCACGGAACGCGCGAACGACCGTGCCGCAGCGCTCGACGAAAAGGCCGGCCGCAAGGCAGCCGACGCCGAAGCGGCTGAGCTGCGCCGCCAGCGGGACTACAACAGCCTGCCCGAGGGTGGGGAGCCCATCAAGATCGGGCACCACTCTGAAGCGCGCCACCGCCGCGCCCACGACCGCGCCTGGTCGAGCCTGGGGAAGAGCGTCGAGGCCGACCGCGCCGCCGAGGAAGCCGAACGCCGCGCGAGGATAGCGGCCAGCGCCAACAGCGCCCGCCACAACCCGGTCACGGTCGCGAACCGCATCGAGAAGTTGCAGGCCGACGAGCGGCGCATGCAACGCCGCATCACGGAGCAGACGTACTCCTACGAGCACGGCTACCAGGACGCGACGCCCGAGAAGCAGGCCCCACGCGCGGAAGCGCTCGCACAGCACCTCGCGGAGCTGCGCGACCAGATCGAGTTCTGGGAAGGCATCAGGGCCGAGCAGATCGCCAGCGGCAAGGCGACCGACTACGGCCGCCACAACGTCGCCAAGGGTGACGCCGTGCAGGTCCGCGGCACCTGGTGGATCGTCGCCCGCTGCAACGCGAAGACGGTCGCCGTGGAGACCGAGTACAGCTGGACGCATAAGACGCCCTGGCACGAGGTGCAGGACCACCGCACCGCGGCGCAGCTCGAAGAGGCCAAGGCCAAGAAAGCCGCCGCGGCCACCAGCTAGCCCCAATTACGGGGCCGCGTTCACGCGAGGAACGTGGCCCCGCACTCTGGGCACTGCATCGGCTTGGTCACGTTGAGTTGCAGGAGGCAGCGCGGGCAGCGTGGCCAGCCGAGCGAGTCGTCGTCGTTCATGCGGCGGAGCCTAGACCGCCCCAGCCCAGAGCGGAGAAATCATCCACAGGCGCGGGGAGTGGTCACGGCTCAGGCGACCTCCGGCCGCCGCGAGGGGGACGCGCCCCCTCGCGCACCCCCGAGTACACGAGGCTCCCCTTCGGGTCGCGAGTGATGCCGCTGCGCGGCCAGTGCTTTTTCACGCCTGCGGCGCTCGTTCTTTTACCTGGAAGCCTGCGGCGATTGTACGGACGCTCCATTGCGCACAAGCCGCGCTGCGCGCGGCCAGCTCCGCCGAGATTTTCGACCCGCGCTCGCAGGCTCGCTTACCTCGGGCCGAAATTCTCTCCCCCGCTGCCCTTCGGGTTGCTGCTCCACTCCTCGTCCTGATCGGCACTGCGTGCCTTCCAGGCAAAAAAACGATGAGAGAGATGAGAGAGATCACCCCATGAGCGCAATCATGCTGGCCCCCGAACATTTCAACGTCCTGATCTGGACCGCGATCCACGCGGCCCCCGCTGTCCCGAGTGAGCGGAACCTCGTCACCAACACGACGGCCGAGTCCACCCCGTACAACGGGGTTCGCAGCTGCGGACACATGGGCAACGTGCGCGAGCTCACCGCCGGCACTGAAACGGTGTACGGGCAGATGCTGGTCGACGCGAACGCCGCGAGCGTGAATGGCAAGTACGGCGAAGACAACGCGTACGTCTACGCCTACTCGCGGCCGAAATCCACCGAGTGGACGCCGCGCGAAGTGCTCTCCGCGCTCGACGGGTTCGAGTACCAGGCATGCGAGGTCGCGGACTGGGCGTCGAGTGAGGCGAAGCAGTTCTGCGACATCCTGCGCCGCCGCCTGGAGCGCCGCATCATCGGTAACGACGACGGCCCCTGGATCATCGGTGAGGACACGCTGCCTGCGCTCGTCGAGGAGCGCCACGCGAACATGCGACGCCGCGGCATCGCCTGACCCGGAGAGACGGCGAGGGCCGGGCGGTCTGAGAAACCGGCCCTCGCTTCCCCGACAGAGTGCCACACCGAAAGAGCGAGATCACCCCGGCCGCGCCCAGGCGACCTGGCGGCCGCCGCGAGGGGGAAGCATCCCCCTCGCGCACCCCCAGCTCACACGAGGCTCCCTGCGGTCGCGAGGGATGCCGCTTCGCGGCCAGTGCTTTTTCACGCCTGCGGCGCTCGTTCTTTTGCCTGGAAGCCTGCGGCGATTGTACGGACGATTCGTGGAGCACAAGCCCGCTGCGCGGGCCGGTTCTTCCGAGACTTTCGGCACGCGGTCGCAAGCTCCCTTATCTCGCGCCGAAACTCTCTCCCCCACCGCCGCAAGGGTTGCTGCTCCACTCCTCGTCCTGATCGGCACTGCGTGCCTTCCAGGCAAAAAAACGATGAGAGAGATGGAGACCCACATCATGGAACGTCCTACAGGAGCCGTCGCGATCAAGCTCGACGCAGACATCCTCCTCAACCGCGCTCGCGCGGCCGAAGCCGCACGACTCGAAGACGAAGTCTTCGACCCGGCAACGCTGACCCACGGGCCAGGCCCGCAGATGCTCATCGCGGTGGATCGCGGCGTGGCCGCCGTGATCAACGGTGAAGGCGTCGGGGAAGTGGAGCAAGATTTCGACCGCATCGACGTCTGGTTCACGCGCTCCGGCATGTGGGAGACGGTGCCGCTGTCGCTGGCCGACATCAACGCCGCCGCGACCGAAGAAACGATCGACCTCGCAGACGGCATCCGCCGCTTCGGAGATCGCCTCGACATGAACTTCTTCCGCTGGTTCGGCCGCTACGACCGCGACCACCGCCCCGCCTGACCGAAGAGACGGCGAGGGCCGGGTGCTCTGGAAAACCGGCCCTCGCAGCCCCCACAGATTGCCACATCGAGAGGACTCGAATCATGCTTGAACTCATCACCCCAACCGCCACGCTCACCGCGGACACCGAAGTCGAGCTCGCGTCCCGATGGGCCGCGCTGGAGAACGGCGGGGATTGGGAAGTCGACGTCATCCCGTTCGTCGAGCACAGCACCGTGTGGGCGTACGTCGAGGCGCTGGAGCTCGTGCGAGACGGCCACGTCGACGACCACACGCTGACCGCGACCATGGCAGGTGCGCGATGACCCTCGTCGGCCGCAACGAGGACAGCTCCGGGTTCTACGAGATCCACCAGGAGGGCGCCGCGCTCATCACGTACACGGGCTCGAGCTCCGACGAGCTCCAGGAGCTCGCCGTGCAGCAGCTGCGCCCCGTCGACCCCGGTAGCGTCGAACAAAGCGACGCGCACTGGTACGAGTACGGCACACACGGCCACCGCTGCGGCATCTACGAGGGAGACGGATTCGCCCGCATCAACGGCATCACCTACGAGCTCCACTAACCACGAACCACGACGACGCCGAGGAGGGCGCATGTTCACGCAGATCACCCGCACCGGGAACCTCACCAAAACCCCGACCCTGTTTCGCGACCAGGACGACGGCAAGTACACATACGCGAGCATCGCGTGCTCGCGCCGCTTCAAGGACAAGGCATCGGGGGAGTGGCAGTCCGGGCCGCGCATCGTCTACGACGTGCACGTGACCGGGAACCTTGCGGCAGCGGTCGTTGACCTCGCGACCAGGTGCGGAAACGTCGCGCTGGAGTTCACCGGCCGCCTCATCGAGGAGGCGGACGATTCCGGCACGATCCGGCAGAAGGTCTACGCCGACAACGTGACCGTGAGCCTGCGCGGCCAGAACGTCACCGTGGAACGCCCCAAGGGCAAGCCACGCCAGGGGCCGGACCTCGCCGCTGAAGCCAGCAGCGCGTGGGAAGAGCAGGCTGACTAGCGCCGCTCCGAGTCGCCGGCCTCGCTGCGGGCAGCGCGGGCGAGGGACCCCTCGCGCACCCCGGTTTGACGGTGGGATGTGTGTCGAGGCTTATCGGGGTTGCGGTGGTTCGCTGCTGCCGGCGGGTCTAGGACGGTTTGCGTGGTGCGGCGGTGACGAAGACGCGTTCTGCTTGGAGGAATGGTGCGTCTCGTGAGCCTGACGTGTGCTGTTTGATCCAGATGGTTTTGTGGGTCTGCTCGCGGGGGTACCACTGCTGTCGCTGGTGGGCCGATACTGGCCACCGGTGTTCTGGGCGTCGTCTGCGACGATTGCCTGCTTGTTCTGTGGCTTCGCTCGACAAAGGGCGGTACGCGAGGACAATTTCTGCGGGTGTTTTGGTCCCCGGAGGGGTGGGCGAGGGGTTCTGCTCCTGGTGAGTCGGGAGGGGAACCGTGGCGAGGCTTTGGTGGACGTCGTGGTGAGTGAGTGAGCTGATGGCGTGGACAAGCGTTGCGCCGTTGCCCCGTTGCTCGAGAAGTGAGGTGACGCGAGCCATTGGTGTTGCGGTGACAAGGTTCCCCCAAGGGGCAATCGCAACGATGTGTTTGTGCCAGTAGAGGAGGCGCTGGCCGTCTTCGAACCAGGCTATGCCGGAACGTGGGGTTCTTGATAGTTGTTCGTCGTTGGGGACTCGTTGGATGAGCTCCGGGAGAGTTCCGTAACGGAAGTAGCTCAGTGCGGAGTCGCGTCGGGCTTTGCGAAGGAGCGCAACGGAAGGTGTGTCGGCTGCGAATCGCAGCAAGGTTTGGAGAGCGATGTCGATGTTGGCCGGCATGCGTTGAGGTGTCCAACTAAGTGTGCGCGCATGTTCGATGTCTGCGTGCGGGACGGGCTGGATACCGGGGAAGCCCGTGGGCGAGTTGCTGCCTTCTGACCAGAGCTTGCGGAGTTGTTTCTCGACAGAGCTTTCGATGCTGGATGAGGCGCTTTTCACGAAGAAGCCGTTGTGGCTCATGAATTGCATGATGGTTCGCGAATCGATGCCGAGCTCGGAAGCGAGCTGGTGCACTCGGGTCTTGGGCATGTCGGAATAGTACGGGCGGTGGTGACTCACTCGGGCTTTGCGCGCTGACGTTCCCGGGATCGTGTCTCGGCTGACTTCTGTGAGCAAGAAGCGTGAGTGGTAGGGCGGGGCGTCACGTCATGGATTGAGGGTGTGCCAATGCTCGACTCGGCGGAGCAGGCGGGGTGAGAACCTGAGCGATCCGTCCCGTGCGCAGGTGACCGCGTCGATGTCGAAGCGGTCGGTGGCGTCGTTCAGCGCTGGGATGCCACCGGCGAGGATCGCGGTGGCGAGCGCGTCGGCGGTCACGATGTCGGCGGCGGCGACGGTGACTTGGATGAATTCACGCTGGTTCGAGTGGGGGTCGCGGCGCCAGATGTGCTCGCCACGTTCGCCGATGCCGGAGGTCGCCACCGCACGCTGAGCTTCTTGCAGTGGTACGGACATCAGGAGCGATGATCTGTCTGTGGGGTCGATGATGCCCACGGTCCAGTCTCGAGGCGACGGATTCTCTTGCGTACTGTTCTCGGTGCGTTCGCGCCCCCGCGCGAGGACATCACCGCCGACGTTGAGCAGCCAGTTCGCGACGCCGAGCTCGTCGAGCAGGTTGCCCGCTTCTTCCATGGCCTGCGCTTTCACCACACCGGACAGGTCGATGACCCCGTCGGGGCGGTGCGGGGTGAAGGCTCCGGATGTGAGCGAGCGCCAGTCGAGCGCCCGTGCGTAGGTGTCCCTCGTCTGGAGGCTCGCGTCGGCGAGGCGGAGCTCACCGCGAGCGATGAGGCTCGCCTCGGACGCTTCTCGGTAGAGGCTGAACTTCGCGTCGGCGTTCGCGAAGCAGAATTCGACGGGAGCAAGCACCTTGGGGCTCACCTGGGCGTGTGTGCGCAAACTCGCGACGGTGCCCATCGTCGCGAACGTGTGGGTGCTCACAGCCCCGCCTGGTCGAGCGCCGACTGCAGCGAGGACAGGTAGCCCTCGGTGGTGTAGGTTGCTCCGCTCACCGTAGAGACCTTGGCGGATTGTGCCGCGAGAACCTCCGCCCGGAGCACCGGTGCGGCACGGTTCGAGATCGCGACGGACCTGCCGTCGGCATCGGTGAGCTGCAGCGCTGTCACGTCCGTGATGGAGCCGCCGCTCACCGTGACCTGCACCTGGACGTTGCCGTAGCGAGTGCGCTGCGAATCGCCCGTGTACGTGCCATCGGCTGCAGTGGTCGTGGCCGAGCTCTGTCCCGCCGCGACCGGGTCAGTGGCCGTGCTGGGGTCGGGGGAGGCAGTGGGTGCGACGGCAGTGTCGGAAAGCGGGGAGCTCCCCGCCGTTGATGGCGCCGGAGCTCGCGACGTGGTGACGACGGCCTGTGGCTGATCGAGCGTTCCCGCGGCGCCGAGCTGCCACCCGGTGACGAGGACGGCGATCGACGCGATGACGCTGGCAACTGCTGCTCGTGTTCTCACCAGTCGAACCTCTCTGTGTGGATCTGCTGATCGGGGAGACCTGCGGCCTTCGCGTCCCTGACGACGAGGTCGGTCCAAGCACTCGGCCCGCAGATGTACAGGTCGGAGGAGCAGAGGTCGGGGAACACCGACTCGAGGGTCACACCTCGACCGAGGTCGTTGGCGGACATCCAGGTGCTGGTGCCCGCAGGGCGCTGCCCCACCATCGAGTGGACACGACTGCCCGTGCGCTTGGCGAGGTGCGCCATCTCATCCCACAGGTACGCCTGGGTCGGGTCGGTGGCCCGGAGGAGCACGGTTGCCTCGCCGGGTTCGAGCCTCGAGTGCTCGAGCAGCGCGCGTGCGGGGGTGATGCCGATGCCGGCGGTGATGACGGCGAGCTTCGGGGACGTGCGAGCGACGGGCGTGAAGGTCCCGTACGGGCCCTCGATGGAGACTCTCGTTCCGGGGCGGAGGCGAGAGAGGCGGCGTGTGCCGGAACCGAGCTCGCGAACAGTGATGCGCGCGTGCTCGTCGCCCGGGACCGCCGAGAAGGAGATGGGGTGCGCGTGCCACCAGGTCGCGCCATTCCAGAACCGCCAGATCGCGTACTGGCCGCCGTTCGCGCCGAGGCGGCGCAGCTTCCGTCCGCTCAGATGGATGGAGAACACACCGGGCGCGATGGCCTCGACTCCCTCCACACGCAGGTGATGGCGAAGCGATCGGATCGTGGGAGTCAGGAACCGGAACCAGGCGATGGAGCCGAAGGCGATCGCGTAGAGGCCGATCCAGTACGCGCGCTGTGGACCTCCTTCGGCGAGGACCTGCCCTGTGGAGAGCTGATGCGGCACGGCGGTGAGCACGGCGGCGTAGCTCAGCAGGTGAATGGCATGCCAGGCCTCGTAGGGGAATCTGCGCCTGACGGCGACAACCGAGGTGACGACGACCACGATGAGGAGGGCCATCGCGAGCACCGCGAGCAGGATGTCGGAAGCGCTCAGCAGCGAGATGGACTCTGCGATCACGCTGGAGCCGTCTGTCATGGCGTAGCCGATGATGAGCAGAGCCCCGTGCCCGAGGAGCAGGAAGAGGGCGGGCTTCCCCAGCCGCCGGTGAAGCGCCATGGCTTCGTCGAGGCCAACCGCGCGATCGACTGCAGGGATGCGAGCGGCGAGCACGAGCATCAGCAGGATCAGGTCGGTTCCCACGAGACCCGCGACGATGCCGACTGCCGTCACAACATCGCCGGGGGTCGCGATGCTCGCGGCGCCTCCGCTCGACAGGAACAAGGCGATCGCGGCGGCGACCGAAACCCAGCAGGCGGTGACGAGCAGGTCCGCCGCGCGGAGGCGACGGCGGTGCATGCGCGTCCTGGTCTGCGCGACCCGCTCACGGCTTGTCGGTGGCATCGTGGGCGCCTGGTCCGCGGGGGCGCTGGTGGTGTGCTGGGCGGTCACGTCGGTTCCCTCTGCAACTCTCGGGTCTCCGCTCCGAGTGCTCGGTGCGGTGGTGTCCATTCAGAGTGCGGTCGGGGCCTCGACGGAGCCGGTGAGAACGTGCCTCACTGGATTCGAGAACTCACATGTTCGCGCCACGGGGCGAACTGGGGAGGGTGACGGTCACTCGAGCACCCCCTTGTGCGAGGTTGACGATCGCGGCCACGCCGCCGGCGTTGCGAGCGAGCGCCTCGACGAGCGCGAGCCCGAGTCCACTGCCGCCGCTGCTCGTGTCCCTGGCCTCGTCTGGGCGGGTGAAGCGTTCGAATGCGTGGGGGATGAACGATTCTGGGAGGCCTTTCCCTGTGTCGCTTACCGTGAGCTCGACGGCGCCATCCTGCTGGCGGAGCTCGAGGTGGATTCTGCCAGCATCCGTCCCCCTCGTCGCCGCGATCGCGTTCGCCAGCAGGTTGTCGAGGATTCGGGAGAAGGCGGGCGCGGAAAGACGCGTGCGGTCTGTCGAGTCCTCGAGGTCGATCGTGAATTCGATATCTGGGCCGCGGGTGCCGGCGATCAGCCGAGCACGGTCCACCGCGCTCATCATCTCGGACTCGAGCTCGACGAGGTCGGCTGCCTGTTCCGCTTCGTTCGAACTCTGGCCGCGCAGGGCGTCGAGGCGCGACAGCTCGAGGAGGTTCGCGGCGAGCCGCGCGAGCCGCTCCAAGGAGCCTTGCGCGGCTCGGATCTCGTGTTCCAGTGCGGGAGCGTCACCGAACGAGCGATGAGCGAGCTCCAGCTGCGTCGTCAGCGCAGCGATGGGTGTGCGCAGCTCGTGACTGGCGGCCGAGACCATTTCCCGTTCTCGCGCGGCGGTGTCGCGCATCCCGATGATGAACGCGTTGAGCGTCTCCGCGAGGTCGGCGAGTTCGTCGCGAGCGGGTCCGACCGGCAACAGCGTCTCGCTCGACTCCGTGCTCAGCGTGCGAGCGATGCGCCTCATCCGGCTGACCGGCCGGAGCGCGGCCGTGGTGAGCGCCCAGGCGGTGAAGCCGAAGACGACCACCAGGAACCCTGCTCCGATGACCAGCGCCTGGTCGAGCGCCTCGACGGTCAGATCGCTCCCGGCGCCGCTGCGTGCCGAGACGAGCTGCCATCGGCCCTCTCCTGAGGTGACCGTTTCGGCGACCAACGTGAAGCGGACGTCCTCGTCGGTCACCATCGTCGAGACGCCCTCGGCCGCGAGCCTCGTTGGCTGGTTCCCGCTCCCGTCAGCGCCACGAGAGGCATCATCAGCGGGTGAGTCCGGTCCCTTGCCGCGGCCCTCGATCGCCGCACGGACGTCGTGGGGCATCGTATCGACTGGGACGGAGCCATCGGGCGCACGAATGTAGACCAGGACACCGGCGCTCGGCGCATCCGGTGCCTCATCTGGGTTGCTCGAGATATCAGCCACGTACGGGGCCAGGTCGCCCGTCGCCAGCGTCACCTCGGCATCGCGGACGAACTGGGCGAGCTGCAGGTGCACGGCGAACGCCGCGCCCGAGACGACGAGGGTCGCCACGAGCACGCTGCCGAGCGCGATACGGGCGCGGATGGACAGGGAGCGGAGCCACGTCATGACGTGCGCTCGCTGCTTGTGACGAGCTGGTAGCCCGCGCCGCGCACGGTCGCGATGCGGACTCCAGCGCCGCTCGGCTCGAGCTTCTTGCGCAGGTAGCTCACGTACTGGTCGACGATGGTCGGCTCGAAGTGCTCGACGGATCCCCACACTTCGTCGAGGATGTCCGCTCGAGAACACACCTCCCCCGGGTGCGCTGCGAGGTGACGCAGCAGCGCGAACTCCTTCATGCTCAGGGGGAACGGCCGTCCGTGCACGCTCGCGCGGACGGCGAGCGAATCGAGCCTGAGGGCGCCGACTTCGAGCACCGGTTGCGGAGAGCCCGATTGACGGCGGAGCTGCGCCCGGATGCGGGCGCTGAGTTCCCCGAAATGGAACGGCTTCGTGACGTAGTCGTCGGCACCCGCGTCGAGCCCGAAGATACGATCATCGACGCTATCCCTGGCCGTGATGACGATCACGGGCAGCTGGCTCCCTGACTCGCGGATGCGCCTGCACACCTCGAAGCCACTCATCTTGGGGAGCATCACGTCTACCACTGCGACGTCGAGCGGGCCGCTCGAGAACGCGATGAGCGCATCCACCCCGTTTCCGACCAGCGTGACGTCGTGCCCCTCCTCGCTGAGACCGCGATCGAGCAGCGCCCCCATCGTCGGGTCGTCTTCGACAACGAGGATCCGGGCCATCAGACCACGCCGGAAGTTCCGAGCAGAGAGCCGATGAGGAACGTCGCCCCGAGCGCCACGGCGCCTCCGGCGACAACGCGGATGGTCGGCCGCAGGGCTGGGCTCCCGCCGATGCGGGCGCCGAGGTAGCCGGTCGCCGCCAGCGCGAACAGCACGACCGCGAAGGTGGCTTGGATCCGGATGCTCTCGGGGAGCAGCAGAATCGAGAGGAGTGGGAGGAGCGCACCGATCGTGAACGCGAGTGCGGACGCTCCGGCGGCTGCGAGCGGGCTGGCCACCGCTTCTTCACTGAGGCCGAGCTCCGTCTCAAGGTGAGCCGTGAGAGCGTCCTTGGCGGTGAGTTCGACGGCCACCTGGCGTGCGGTGTCGGGGCTGAGGCCCTTGGCCTCGTAGAGGCCTGCAAGCTCGATGAGCTCTGCTTCCGGTTCCTCCGCGAGCTCGCGGCGCTCCTTCGCGATCAGGGCCTTCTGGCTGTCGCTCTGGCTGCTCACGGAGACGTACTCGCCGAGCGCCATGGAGATGGCACCGCCGACGAGCCCAGCCGTGCCCGCGGTGAGGATGGCCGGAATCGCTGTCGTGGCTCCCGCCACACCGACGACGAGCGCAGCGACGGAGACGATGCCATCATTGGCGCCGAGCACCCCGGCTCGGAGCCAGTTGAGCCTGCCGTGAATGGAAGCATCGTGTGGCTCGTGGGCATGGGCACCCGGGGTGGGCGCAGCGGGGGTCGTCATAGGCGTCATGAAAGCACAGCGCGGGCGCTTTGTGAGCGGCGAGCAGACACGAGCGGGTGAGCACTGCCTGTCCTTCCTCCGCCGAAACGTAGCTGTGGCGACGTCGTTGTCGTGGCCCGAGCTCGCTACTGCGCCAGCGCGGAGACCAGATTGATCATCGCGGCCAGCACGGTCACCCCCAGGACGAACGAGAGCAAGGCGTGCCGGAGAGCTTCGCGTCGGATACGCGTACTGAGTAGTTCTCGACGACGGCTGATACCTTGGGGTATCACTACTTGGAGGTCCGCATGTCTACTCAGCTTGAAGACCGCGCCAAAGAGGCGCGTTTGCTCCGTCGCCGTTCGGAGCTCGACCGGCTCACATACATTCGCAAGGTGGCCGAGCTCGCGCAGCTTGGCTCGCAGCGGGAGATCGCACGCGCGCTCGGGATCGCGCAGCCCAACGTGTCGAAGACGATGAAGGCCGCAGCGGCTGCGCCGCCGCTGGTCGAGGGGTTCTCGGGCGCTGACCCGTTCGAGATCGCGGAGCGCTACTCCATCGGTGAGCTGACGCTCTTCCAACTCGTCCACGAGCTGCTGCGGTGGGACTACAAGCCGACGCAGCGCACGGACGGGTACAACGACCTGTTGTTCTCCGTGCCGGGTTCGTGGGACGACATCGTGCGCGCCGAGAGCGAAGGACTGATCGGCCTCGATGTGTACGGATTCGTGCAGCGGGAGACCGCTGCGTTGGACGCGCGCCAGGAGGCTTCGGGGGAGCCTTACCGTGGGTTCACTCATGAGGAGGCGAGCGAGGCTGCGCAGCGGTTCGTTGAGGCGGCCTCTGGTGATGTGCTGGCCGGGGCTGCCTAGTGGTGGATGCGTCGCTGGTGGAGCGTCACCGGCGAGGTGTGGTGGAGCTTTCGCGTGATGGTGCGGCGCTCGCGCCGAATGCGCCGACGGCGACGATTCGGAACCCTGAGTGGTTCGTGACGCAGCGTGGGGTTTCGACGCCGACGCCGCAGCGTCTTGAGCTCCACAAGGCGCTGAAACGCGAGTACCTGGAGAAGTACCCGGACGTGCGCAACGAGTCGCGCGCGATGGTGCTGGCGGGGCCTCCCGGCGCTGGCAAGTCGACCGCCAAAGGTGAGGTGCTGGGGGAGCGGTCGGAGCAGTACCTGACGGTGGACGCGGACGAGTTCAAGGCCATGCTGTTGCGGGAGGCGTTGCGCGATGGCAGCTATGAATCGTTCATCAAGCCGGAGGCGGTGAAGTGGCTCGAATCGACGGGTGAGCAGTTCTTCCCGTTGGAGCTTGCGTCGCTCGTGCACGAGGAGTCCTCGATGCTCGCGAAGGAGCTGCGCGACGAGGCGTTGCGTGAGGGGAAGAACGTCATCATCGACACCGTGTTGTCGTCGGAGACGAGCGCCCGTCAGCTCGGGCAGCAGCTCGCAGCCGAGGGGTACACGGCAGAGGTGCTGGACGTTGAAGTGTCCTACGAAATTTCGCAGGGTCGCATCGCGAAACGGTGGCAGCAGTCCTACGAGGAAGCCACCGAAAAGGGCGGGCTCGGTGGTCGTTGGGTGCCGAGCGAATACGCACGCAGCGTGTTCGACGGACCGAACGGAAAGAGCAAGTCCGAGGCTGCCGCGCGGGTGCTCGCTGATGAGTGCCCGGTGGTGCAGCGCTACCGCGTCTATCGCACCACGCAGGAGAGCACGTCAGAGCGTCCCGCGGTCGCGTCCTGGGAGGTCGACATGAAGCGTGCAGCGCCAGGGGCTGCGCTCACGACTCCGAAGGCCGCCGCCGCAGCTGAGCACTACAACATCGCTCATCCGCAGCAGCCACAGGTCGATCCGAAGCGTGGTCCCGATCTCGGCCGGTAGATGCCGCCCGGAACGTCACGACCCCCTGCCCCGGTAGCCCGGTGCAGGGGGTCTTTCGCAACCGCTCATGGTCGCGAGGACGTGCGCGTTACTGCTGGTCTGTGTGCTGCTCTTCGCCGCCATTGGTGTCAGCTTGGGAGGAGGTTGCCGCCACCTTTGGTTTCCGAGCCGAGCGGGCGCGAACGCGCTTCTTCTTCTCGGGTTCCGTGAAGCCGATGTCACGCAAGGCGTCCGCGCTCCAGCCCGCCTTGATCGCCGCCGAGTAGGCGCGCACGTCGGCTGCTTCCGCGTCGCGCTGGAGCTCCGCGTGATGCGCTTGCAACTCCGCGAGTTCGCGCGCTGCGTCGTCGCGAGCGTCGGTGATTGACTGCCGCGCTGTGGCGAGCACTCGGATCGCTTCGATGCGGTCTTGTTCCGCGCGCTTTGCGCGCTCCACTGCTTCTTGAACGCTCACGCTATTACTCATGCTCTCCATCGTAGGGACGCGGACACAGAACGTCGAGCGCTGAGCGCTCTCTGGGTCAAGCGCTGTGCGCTTTCCCGCGGGCTCGGCCCGCAACGCGTCACGACCCGCGTCTGGCGACGTGTGCCGCTCCGCAGGGTGTCCCAGACGGAGCAAGCTATAGACTTAGCTGTGCTAAGTCGGCTTGGCCCTCGACTTTCCGTCTCTGGCTTGGCACACTGGTGGTGTGGTCCCAACGTTGTTGGTTCGCTGCGCTAGGCCGGAAAGGGGAGTGGTGTTCATGGATGAGCAGGCTTCTCGCGGGCGGTTCTTCGACCGTCGTCGTCGCGCGAATGTCGAGGGTGGTCGGCAGCACCGTCACGAGGTGAAGGTGACGCCCGAGGAAGAGGGCGCGCTGCTGCGGAAGGCGAATGCCAAGGGGATCACCATTCCCCGGCTGCTCGTGGAGTCAGCTTTGGCCGAGGACGGTGCGGAGATTCCCTCGGATCGTCGCGCGTTGCTGGTGGACATGTTCGCCGCGTACCGGACGCTGGCGAGCTTGGGGAACAACCTGAACCAGATCGCGAAGGCGACGAACGCCGAGGGGTCGGTGCCGTCCGAGCTGCGGGAGCCGCTGCGCCACACGCTGGATGCAGTGCGCACGGCGGCCGTCGCAATGAATGCGGCCATCGAGGAGATGCCGAAGCCATGATGCCGAATGTCGTGCGCGGTGATCGGATGACCGGCTTGCTGACGTATCTCGTCGGTCCAGGCCGCTCGAACGAGCACGAAGAACCACACCTGGTTGCTGGTGACAGCCCCCTCATGTCTTGGTACGACGACGCGGAGCTGAGCCGCGAATCCGCGGTCGAGATCGCTCGCCACCTCGACCTGCCGAAACGCATGTATGACACCGAGGTCAACGGCGGCCACGTCTGGCACGCGTCACTATCGCTGCGCGCAGACGAGGGTCAGCTCACCGACGAGCAGTGGGGCCAGATCGCGGAGGAGTTCGTGCGCGAGATGGGGTTCGATGACCACGAGGGCACGAAGGCACCGTGCCGTTGGGTCGCGGTCCGTCATGGCGTCTCGAAGAACGGCAACGACCACATCCACATCGCGGTGAATCTGGTTCGTGAAGACGGCACGAAAGCTCCCATCCACAATGACTACTACCGCGCGCAGCAGGTCACTCGTGCGCTGGAAACCAAGCACGGCTTGGAGGAGCTGGAGTCGGTGCGGCAAGAGCGCGCGACGCGCGGTTTCGACCCCGCGGAGCGCGAGGCGCAGGCGCGGTCTCGGGCGCGAGCTCGTTACGAGCGTGAGCGCGCGACCGGCGATACGAAGTCGCCCGCGTGGGAGGCGCTGTCCGGTGACGACCGGCGCACGAAAATCGCTGCCGAGCTGCACACTGATCAGCCCCGCTACCTCCTCTCGCTTCGCGTTCGAGGCGCTGCCGCTGCGTCACAGGACGAGGGGGAGTTCGTGCGCCGCATGCGCCGCGTCGGGCTGCTCGTGCGCCCACGTTTCGCGGACGGTCGAACGGACGTCGTGACGGGCTACTCGGTGGCCGCGCGACCCACCTACGGGGAGCGTCCGATTTGGTACGGCGGTGGACAGATGGGCCGCGATCTGACGCTGCCGAGGTTGCGCGCAGAGTGGCCGGATACCCCCACGGGCGCATCCGATGCTGCCAAGGAATGGGAGGCCGCGTACCGTGGCCGTCGCGCCGTCGCGCCGGGGCGTGAGACGCAGGAAATCGACCCCGAGATGTGGGAGCGGCAGGGCAAGGAGCTGCAAGAGACGGTTGCTCGTTTGGAGCAGATTCCGGTCGAAGATCGCGAGACATGGGCGAGGGTTTCGCGACACTCCGCGGGCATCCTGGCTGCATGGTCGAATGCCACCGAGAAGACCCCCGGACACCTCGCTGTCGCAGCCGAAGCACTGTCGCGTTCCGCGCAAACCTACCGGCAGCCTGAGCGTGAGCCGAAGGTGAACATGCAGGCCCTTGCGGGCACGGCGATGATCGTCGCCGCGGCCACTCGCGGGGGTCAGGGCGTGGTCGCGCAGCGCGCCATGATTCGGCAGATGCTGCGACTCATGGGCGCGATTCACGACTACGCGGAAGCACACCGCCAGAAGACCATCACCGACCGCATCATGACCGACACCGGATACCGGCTCGCCGCCGTGCGTGACCGCCTCGACGCACGCCCGATTCCGGGCGTCGCGGTGAAGCAACCGGAACGTGACACGTCGATGATGAGCGAGAAGGCGCGCATCGCCTACGAGCACGAACGCATCGGTCAGGCGCGCCCGCCCGAGGAGGCCGTGCGGACGCCGCTGCCGAACAAGTTGGAGCAGCCGACGCGCACTTACGAACCGACACCACAGGCCGATACCGGCGTGGAGCGATAGGAAGGGAACACGGATCATGGCTGAGGAATCAGACGGCATCGAGGAAGCCTTCGAAGGTCAAATGCGGATGGTCGCGATGACCGCAGCGCGCGCGGGGGAGATGTTCGCCCGAGCTCGCGAGGACGCGAAGCGGCGGGCACAGCAGAGCAGCGACCGCGAGGCGCGCGAGCTGGCGTCGCGCCTCGAAGCTGAGAAGCAGATGGCGCGCACGCAGTACGTCGACGTGCAGCGCCCAGAGTGGTGGGATCGCGCAACGCCGGACGAGATCGGGCAGCGCTTCCAGACCGCCCGTGCCTGGCAGCAGGAGGACCCGGAGGCAGCTCGCGCGGAGCTTCGGATGCGGCAGGAAATCAAGACTCGGTACGGCATCGATGTCCCCGCGGACGGGCGAGCGGTGAGCGGGGTCGAGGTCACAAACGCGGTGCAAGGCAGCGTCGACCAAGAGCGCGCGGCGGCCGAGCGGACGCGCGCCGAACGCGAGCGGGCCGAGGCGCTGTTGCTTGACGCTGACGCAAACCGGGACGACCGCGACGCGGACGCTGCGCGCAGCGCCGCCGAGCTCGAACCGGACGCTGAGGAGCGCGAGCGGGCCACCGTCGAGGCGGCGCAGCGCGACACCTCGTCGACGGTGGCGCGTGACAAGAGCGAAGTGCTCTACGACAGCGCCGAGCGCCGCGACGCGACCGCTCAGGAGCTCCAGAAGCAGGGTATGAGCGAGAAGGCCATCGCAGCGCGCATGCACGAGGACATCGGCCAAGCCACGCCACCCAGTGCTGCGGTCAAGCACGGCGGCCCGAAGAAGGCACCCAAGGCACGTAAGGTGGGCGGGCCGCAGAAGACCCAGCAGGCTGAGCTCGGCCGCTGAGTGGAATGCAGAAGGGGCGGGAATGGCTTGAAGTCATTCCCGCCCCTTCGTCGTGCGTGCGGTCTTATTGAGTCGTCCTGGACGCCTCCTCTGGCACGTATGGCAGCGGCTCTCCCGGACGATTTAGGTTCTCTGGGTTGTCGTGGTCAGCGCCAGCGAATGGGCCGTCCTTGTCCAGCAAGACGCGCATGTGCGGGTCGGCGTGGTTCAGGTACCAGACGCTGAGCCCGGTCGCGGAATCTTTGCGCAGGAACTCCCACGCCCGCCACATCGCCCCAAGCCGTGACATCGCTTCGGGGTACTCCCAGTAGCGTCCCGCCCACACGCGCGCGTGACCGTTGATGTGCCGCGCGTATCCGCTGATCAGGAAGCCGCGCACGAACTCATCCAACGAGGCGTAGTACAGGTCAGACTCCTCAGTCGCACCCGACTCCACATCCGGTTCCACGTCGTCGTCGACGTCGCTCGGGTCGGGCGCGAACGCCGCCGCCCCGGTGCCGAACGCTTCCCAGTCCTTAGGCATTGACACCCTCCCTCCGCTGGCGCGCCTGCTCGTCGCGCAGCTCCTTCTCCGCGTCAGTGATCGTCTGCTGTCCCTGCGGGTCATACCTCCGGATGGACTCTTTCACCGCGTCGGCGTGCGCGCCAGCCATCCACGGGATGGTCTTGGCCAGCACCGGCCGGGAGCCGGACGCGAACACGATCGCGCGGCCCTTGGGGAGCGCGGTGAGGTCGTCGACGTCCATGATCCGTTCTCGGTTCACGTTGTTCGAGACGGTGCGCTGCCCTCGCGTGTAGGAGGTGGTGGAGGTCTGTCGGTCTCGGTCTCCGATGACTTCCGACATGCTCTTCATGAACGCGGGCTCGTCGACGCCGCCGCCGTAGACCTTGATGTTGGAGGCGGACCAGAGCTTGCGCATGCCCGACTCGCCCCACACGTCCACGCCCTGCGACCAGGACTGCAGAATCGTCATGAGGATGATGCCGCGCGAGCCGTAGTGCGAATAGAGGCTCGGGAGCTGCGCCCACCGGCACACGTTCGCGGCCTCATCGAGCACGCCCACGAGCGGCACGCGCAGGCGTCCACCGGGGGACTGGCGGCCGAGCTCTTCGGCGGCTTCCGTGACGGCCACGGTCAGTGCGGTGACCAAAGGGCCGGCGGTGCTCTCCCCCTCCATGGAGAGGCTGTAGAGCGTGCCTGGGGTGCGCACGAACTCGGCGGGGTTGAAGTGCGGGCGCGCGTCGTGCTCGCCTTGCGGGTTTACCCACGCGGCCACTTGGCGGTTCGTGAGGCACGCGGCCATCTGCATGGCCGTGCCGTAGATGCCGCCGCGCTGTTTCTCGGGTGAGCGGATCACGCCGCGCAGCTGCTGTGCGAGCAGTGGGTAGTCGTGCTGCTGGAGGATCACTGCCGATTCTTCATCGTCGGGCTTCGCGAGCCACGTGTAGACGTCGGTGATCGGCCGCTGGTCGAGGGCCGCGGCGAGGAGGAGCCCTGCGAGGAGGTCTTTTCCTGCGGGCTCGAAGAACGCGTCCGTCTTGGCACCGGCTGGTCGGGAGCCGTTTGCGAAGTGGGCGGCGAGGTTCTTCGCCTTCACCTCGTCGGTCACGTACGAGAGGGGGTTCCACCACCACGTCGGTTGCTCGTTCGCGACGCCCTGCGGATCGAACACCCAGACCGGCCCCACGTTCGCGCGGACGCCACGGGTGGCGTCCACGACGTCGCGCTTGTTGGAGGTCACCAGCACGCCCCCTGGAGCGTCCAGAATCGCCGGGATGGCACGAGAGGTCGTCTTTCCCGTGCGAGGCCCCCAGATGTCGATATGCATGTCTTCGACGGAGCCGTAGAGCGTCTGCCCGTCGATGACGGCTTTCCCGACCTCGACGCCCACGAATCCGTCGACGCCGAGACGCTGCGCGGTGCCTTCGACGGCCTTGCGCTTCAACCCGGCGATGTCGCGACCCCGGCCCATCGAGCGGGCCGCGTAGTCGACGCGGCTGCGCTTGCGGCCGCTTCGCATCTTGGCGATGAGGAACAGCGTGAGCAACGCGGCGAGGACCACACCGCAGCCAATCGCGACGACGGTGCCCCACACTCCGGGCCAGGCGAGATCGCCGCCGAGGAGCCCGAAAAGCATCTGGAACGGATCGACCGGGAGATTGGTGCCCGTGGCCGCGAGCTTGTGACCGAGAACCATCGAGACCCACACGACGGCGAGCGTGACCACGACGAGGCCGATGCCCCAGAACATGAGCAGTGTGCCGCCCGAAAGGCGCGCCCCGTTGTCGTAGCGTTCCCGATGCTGTGAGCTCATGATGCTTCGCCTTCCCTGTCACCGACGCGAGATTGTTCGTGCCAGCGCGTGTTCGTGTCGCTCATCAGGTCATCGGCTGCCGTGAACTGCACGTCGACGGGGATGCCTGGGCGCCCGCCGACCTTGACCAGGAACTTCCCCCGCCCGGGAGGGGTCGCTTCCTGGTTCGTCGTCGGGTCCCACGCGGGCGGGTCCTGCCAGCCGATCAGCAAGTCCTGCTCCGCTCGGGACAGCGGGATCGCGGACGTGAGCTGCGGCATCTCCGCGGACGGGAGCCCGCCGCAGATGACCATTCCCGAGCGCTCCACGAACCCCTTCGCTTTCATCCGGTCCTCCTCAGAAGCGAGGGAGAGAAGGTCACTCATCGTGTGGGTGACCATCGCCATGCCGACTCCTCGAGTTCGGTTCAGGCGGGTGAGCGCGTCCACGCGGTCGACCATGCCGCGGCCGGCGCGGAGGGCTCGCCAGAGTTCGTCGAGCACCACGAAGTAGTGCCGTCGCGGCTCCAGGCCCGCGTCCGCGAGGGCGTTCGCGACGTTGACCGTGCCGAACCCGGCGGACCAGCACGCGAGCAGCGCTGCGGCCTGGAGGTCCATTTCGGAGTCGTCGATGGAGGAGACGTCGTAGACCACGGGCCGGTCACGACGCATCGGGTTCGTCGTCGGCTTGGAGAACATCTCCCCGAGACGGCCACCGCCCGTGAGCCCGATCAGCGAGGCTTCGAGGTCTTCGGTGATCTCCTTGTACCGCTCATCGCTGCCGCGGTCGAGCGCGACCGCCCGCACCTCCAGGGGTGGGTCCTGGATGACTTTGAGGAGATCGCCCAGCACAGGCACGCCCTCGTGGGTGTCGTCGAGCACCTTCAACGCTCGGTCCAGGATGGTCTCTTCCCGGTCGGTTGGCGGAGCGCCGCGCATGATCGTCAGGAGCGCGGAGACCATCGTGTGACGACGGCCGTGCGCGTCCGCGAGGACCTGGAGGGCTTCTTTCTCGTAGCCCTCCGAGCGCAGCCGGCGAGCTGCTTCCGTGGACTCGCCGGGGTCGAGGATGTTGAGGTATCCGCGGCCACGTCCGAGCTCGATGACCTGCCCGCCGAGCGCCTGGATCATCACCAGGTAGTCCGGCTTCAAGTCACCCAACACCATGGGAATCACGCCGTAGCCAGAAAGGCCGGCGGCCATGCGCCGGATGATCGAAGACTTCCCCAATCCGGGCTTGCCAAGTACGAACACCGAGGGGTTCGAGATCAGCTTGGCCCGCTGGAACCAGGAAATGGGGTCGCAGCAGAGCGTCGCGCCCGTGTGAATATGGCGACCAAGCGGCACGCCCACCATGGGCGTGCCGGTCCCGATGGCGAACGGCCAGAGCCCGCACACCTGGACCGTCGTGCCCCGCCACTCCTGAGGAGCCTGCACGTACGTGGATTCGCCACGGCCCTTGCCGAGCCAGCCGCGCATCCCCGGCCGCTTAGGACGGAGTGCGGTGGGCTCGGTCTTTTCGTTCTTGGCTGCCTTGGAACTCTTGCGCTTCTTCTCGCTCGCTCCCTTGTCGCGCCTGGTGAGTGTCATAGCTTGTCCCTCAGTTCGGCTGGCACCTTGACGTGCTTCTGGAGCACGAGTCCCAGCGGCAGGGCTGCCGCGAATGCGGAGTCCTGCGATCCGAAGACCGGACGCACACGCAGGCGTGCGGTCGCGGCCAGGTTGTCGATGGCAGCTCGCGCGTCGGCCACCATGTCGAGATCGTCGACGGTTGCCGTCACGAGCACGCCGAACTCGACGAGGCCCGCGCCGGATGCTTCCTCGCGTGCCGTGGCTTCCGCGGCGCGGATGCCGAGGCTGTCACGGGCGGAGGGCTTCGCCGTCGCGGTCGCGCGGAACTGAGCGGCCGACAGGTCGGCCTCAACGATGGCCGCAGCTCGCGCCGAGTCAATCGGCCGGTACAGCAGCGTGATGCGCTTGCGCGCGATGTCGCGGTGTGGGGCGAGGAGCTTCGCGAGGACCCCGGACTGGACGCTGCCGCGGGGAGCGGAGGTCATCGACCAGGTGACCGAGTAGGCCGAGTCGTGGCGGTATCCGCCCCAGTCGGCCTGCGCGGCCGTTGGGCCAACGTCGGGCCAGGTCAGCTCGGGCGTCTCCCCGTTCGCGTGCGCCTCATCGATCAGGGCTGCCGCGGCCGGGTCATACGCGATACGCACGGTCTCGCACAGCTCTTGCGCGGCGACCGGATGCGCAGCCCCAGCACCCGTCGCTTCAAGCCCAGCAGTGAGGCCCGGGATGCGAGCGGCCAGCTCGCGCGCCATGTCGTCGGCGCTGCGCTTCTTGCCACCGGATCGCATCGTGGCGGAGAACGTCAGTGCCACGTAGGCCTTCACGGTCGAGGAGCCGGACGGGTACGAGTCCACGATGTCGGTGAGCATGCCGCGCGCGAACTCGGGTGCTGACGCATCGATGTTCGTGGCGACCTCGCGGCGCAGCCGTGTCCCCGAGTCCGGGGCGGTCTCGATGGTGACGGCCGCGGCCTCCAGGCCCGGTTCGTCCCCGATGTTGGAGAGCCAGTGGCCCCAGTCGGCCACCCACGAGTCGACCTGTTCTGGGTCGACGAGCGCTGCCCCATCTGGCTCGGTGCCGAGCACGATGGAGTACGAGAGCGTCGCCGGCGTGTAGATCAGCGCGAACGGGCGACCGTACGAGTCGCGGTGCTCGCTGAGCCGCGTCGGAGCTGCGAGGCCGGGGAGCTGGTACGTTCCCCAGTCGGTGCGGCCGATGGGGCCAGACCGGTACACGTTCGCGCCCCGGCTGCGCGCCGCGGCGAACCCGAGGCGGGTCGCGATGCGGCTCACCACGGACTGCCCGTGCGAGTCCTTCGTGACCACTGCGAGCATGAGGATCGAGAGCACCCCGAAGGTGATCGCCGCCTCCAGCACGCCAACGAGCATCACGATGAGCACCACCAGCACGAGGCAGCCGAGCATGAGCGCGGTGCCGACCGATCCGAGGCCCATGAGGCCGGGGGAGGTTGGACGTCGCCAGTTCCCGTAGGTACGGGGCGCGCGGTTGTTGGGGTCAACGGCTACCATCTGGGCCGCCTCCTTCTCCAGTCGATTGCTCACCGAGGTCCTTCACGGCTCCTGCCGCGGCCTGTCCCGCTTGCTGCGCCTTCCCGAGCGCTACACCCGCGGCAGCGCCAGCCGCCATGCCGACCGGGCCGCCCGCGGCTCCTGCGGTCGCGCCCGCTGCGGCACCTCCACCGGCTCCCGCAGCAGCTCCAGCACCTGCACCGGCCCCAGCTCCCGCTCCTGCGGTTGCTGCGCCGGCACCGCTCGTCGCGGCTCCCGTCGAGGCTGCGCCGGAGGATGCTGCGGCGCCCGACTTGCCACCAGCTGCGCTCTGCGCGCCAGCGTTCTGCGCCGATGAGGACGCGGATTGGCTACCGGACTTCCCACCTGTGGGTGCCGAGCTCGAACCGCTGTCGCCCTTCTCGCCGGAACGGCCGCTGTTGCCGTTTCCACCGCCGCCACCTCCTGTCGAGAGGCGACCGAGGGCTGCGGCGCCACTGGGGAGAGCCGCCAGGGCGCCGGCGGCGAGCATCCCGCCGCCGGCGCCGGCTGCCATCGAACCGACCATGGGCGTCACGAAGCGCATGAGAGCGGGCATCGCGAAGAGCGCGATGATCATCAGCATCAGGCCGGTCAGAATCGCCAAGATGCCAGTGCCGTCGTCTTGGAAGACGTCGGTGCCGGCCAGTTGGAACGCCGCGCCGTAGACGATCGCAGCGGCTGGCTTGTAGAGGACGAGGGCGATGATCCAGCCGACGCAGCGCTTGAACCAGGTCTTTCCCATCTCCGTGTTCGTCGCGGCTGCGGCGACCGGGAGGATGCCGACGAGGACGACGAGCATGCCGCTACGAGCGACCATGAGCACGATCTGGAACGCAGAGGTCAGGATCGCGATGAGGCCCAGAATGATGATCAGGATGGGCGCGAGTGCTCCCCCAGCCGGGTTGTTCGTGAAGGCCAGGAGCGTCGTGATGTTCTCCCCGAAGCAGGCACTGCCTTCGGCGTCGACCCCTGTGGGGCAGTTCGTCGACGCGTTCAACACCCACACGGAGAATTGGTCGGATGCACTGATCAAGATGCCGACCATGGAGGTTCCGAACGCGGTGACGGCGATGAGCGTGATGAGGCTTTGCACGAGATCGCGCCCGGGCTCAGCGCGCTTCTCCCAAGCCATGCGGATGCCGCCGATGATCACCGACAACACGGCGACGGCTCCAAGAATCCACCACAGCGAGGATTGGATGAAGAACGCAGCACCGCCGACCCCCTGCGGGCCTCCGCTGCTCACGAGCTGAGCCACGAGAGCGCTTGCCGCGCTGATGAGCACGACGCCGCCGAGGACGAATCCGAGCTTCCCGACCGCCATGAAGCCCTCACCGGCACGCATGCGGGTCGCTATCTGCATGGCCAGGAAGACCGCCGAGATGATGGCGAAGACGAGACCGAGCCAGGTCACCCAGCCGAGCAGCACTTCTATCTCTGTGCTGATCGGAGGTGCACCCACGACGGTCTGGTCACCGCTATCGGTCAGGTTCGGCGTACCGATGTAGACCCAGATGGTGCCGAGGGAAGCCACCATCTTGCCGACGCCCTCTGCAATGGAATTGGCCAAGTCTTCAACTGCGCCGCTGGCGACAGCCTGCGCGCCTTCCGCCAAATGGCAGTTGACGTTCCAATAGTTCCACCCGGTGCAGCCCGGGTCTGCCGCGGCCACGGTCTAGGCGCTCCAGGCGATGTACCCCGCCAGGTCAGGGATGGTCGCCACGTCGATGGGTGCGTTCGGGTCGGTCACGCTGAGCTTCCAGTCACCGGCTTCCCACACCAGGTCGTAGACCGACGACAGGTTGACGACTTGCCCGTTCGTGGAGCCCTGCGCCGCGATATCGATGCGTGCTGTGTCGCCCGTGTAGGACAGAATGCGGAAACCTTCGATGTCTACGCGTACGCCTGTATTGCCGCCACCGGTTCCCGGTCCTGCGGCCAGGACGGCCTCACGGTTCGGTCCCTCAGCGAGGAAGTAGTCCAGGAACAAGCCAACGGTTTCGGAGTTGCTGCCCTGGGCGACTGCGTTCGCGGCGGCAAACACTGCGCCTTCGGGCGAGTGCTGGAAGCAGCTGCGGATCCCGTTCTCATCGGTCTGCCCTGGACCATACGTTGCAGACTTCGGGTACCCCAGAGTTCCATCGAACGCCCACTCCGCTTCGGGAGCCGCCGTGACGGAACCGGTCAGCACTTCACCGGGGAGGCCGCACACGCTGCTGCTTTCGGGAGCAGGTTCCTCGGTCGCCTGAGGCTCGGATGGAGCGGTGCTTGGCTGGCTGGTCGCGCTCGCCAGTGGGGCCGCCGCTTCGTCATCCTGCCTGTTGAGTGCGCCCACCACGGCGAGGGTGATGCCGAGTGTCGCCACAATTGCGACGACGATGGCCGCGACGATGAACCCTGGGCGCGTGAACGGGCTGGAGGTGTTTTCTTCGTTGTTGGCCATGTTGCGGCGCTCCTTAGATCAAGAACCCGATGAGGGACGTCGCGGCCGAGATGACGATGACGCCACCGAGGGCCATGCCGATCTTTCCGGCGTGCTCGCCGCCCTCACCACGGCGCGACTGGATCGCCATGAGGGCACCGGCCATGATGAGGCCGATGACGCAGATCGCGAGGGCGACCCACTTCAACCAGCCCATGATCGTGGTGACGCCTTCGGTGCCCGGAGGCTGGATGGGCGGGGAGTCCGGGATGCCCAGCGGGGCGACGGTGGCTGCGTAGTCTCCGACGAGCGCGACAGCGGTGATGAGTTCAGGGCTCATGACGGTCCTTTCAGTGGGTGGTGCGCGAGGCACCAGTGAGAATTGCGGTCAGATCGGTGACAAAGGCGCGAACGTCCTTGTGGGCTGTGGTGGGGTCCGGGAGTTCCCCGAGGCGTAGGGCGTCGCTCCAGGGCACGTTCCAGACGCGAGGGACTCCGCCGCCGACGATGGCGGCGAAGTCGCGCAGCGGGCGCGGGAGCTTGCCTGGGGCGTCTGCGACGATGACGAGGCCCACTACGTCGACGAACGGGACCAGTCCCGAGCCCCACTGTGTCGCCGCGCGCTGCGCATCAAGCAGCCCTTGCATGTTCGAGCGGGCGACGATGACGACTCGAGAACGGTTGTTCGACGTCGTGACGTGCGGCCACGCGTGTCCGGCAGCGACCCAGTTCGGAGAGAGCGCCGCAAGGGAGGACTCCCCCGCGCCGCCATGAGCTCCAACTAAGAAGAGCTCGGCTTCCCGGTGGAAGGGACGTGTGCCGAGCTGGTCTGCTCTGTCTGGAGCTGGGACGCCGCGTTGCGGAGCAGCCGGCCCCTGTATGCCCGTCGAGATTGCGTCTGCGCTCGCTTCGAGCTCCACGGGCGGAACCAGCGGCTGGGAGACCCATGGGTTATGAGCCGTGCTCATCTTCTACCTCCCCCGATAATTGCGGCATGTCTGTCGACCTCAACCAAGCCCGACAAGCCAATTTAACTATAGAGAAGAGTGTAGCTGACGTGAAGCTATCCAGTGCTGTACAAGACGTCAAAATGTGTATAGTGGGCGCATGGCGCGCAAATACTGGATCGAGGTCGTAATGGCCGACCACGAGGGCCTCGAAGCAGCGTTCGCCAACGCCCCGGACATCCTGACCACGCCAGAGCTCGCTGAGCGGTTGAACATGACCGTCCAGGGCGTCCAGAAGTGGCTGAAAGACGGGGTCCTTCCCGGATACAAGGTCGGCCGCACCTGGTTTGTGACGAAGCACGATCTGCTCGCCACCTTCCAAGCCGGAGCAAACCGGGGGGCATCTGGAGAGGTGGCTGTCGACGTTTCAGAGGAGTCAGAAAGCTGACAGCCACGCGGAGGGGGCACAGATGCGGAGATCAAAAGACTCGTCATCCTGCCTCCTCATGCTCGACGTTCCGAAGTTGGATCTCGTCTAAGTAACCCCATCACAAACCGTGGACATAGCGAAGGGCAGTACTCCCCATGACGCGCACACACCGACTCAGCGCCGGTCTCGCCCTTCTCGCGATGCTCGGGCTGACGGCGTGCGCGACGGACGAACCGGCAGAGACCGCGGTCCCCACCGCGACACCGACGTCCACCATGTTCGTCCCGGACCTCGACCAGTTCACCCCGCCGCCCGCGGGCATCATCGACGACAAGACCGGGCAGACGACCGGGCCAAAAGCCCCCGCCGTCTGGGACGAGGCGTCTCGCGCCGCGGTGATCGCCGCCGCCGAGACCGCCATGACCGCCTACGCGCGCCCCACGGTCGATGCGAACACGTGGATTACCGAGCTCACGCCGCTGCTCACTCCCAAAGCGGCCAAGGACTACAACTACAGCCGCAACAGCAACATCCCCGCCACGCAAGTCACCGGCCCCGGCGTCATTGTGAAGGACGACAGCGTGTACCTCGCGCACGTCGAAGTCCCCACCGACGCAGGGACCTGGACGCTCATGCTCGTGCGCGAGTACGGCGACTCCCCGTGGCTCGTCGAGCGGTTCACGCCGCCTGAGGGAATCCACTGAGATGAGCGAGCAGAAGAAGGGCTCCGGCGCGCTCATCGCGCTCATCGCCGTCCCCGGCGTGGTCATCGCCATCGTCCTGAGCATGGTGATTCTGCTGGGTTCCGACCCCGATGCCTGCAACCCTGCAAAGGGGGGCGCGAGCGGCGTCTCGGTCGATCCGAACAGCGTCCCTGACGTCGAGATCGCGGGCTATGGCCGTGAGCAACTGATCAACGCCGCGAACGTGATCCTGGCCGGGAAAGACATGGGGCTGAGCGTGCGAGATCAGACCATCGGCGTCATGACCGCGATGGGCGAATCCACCCTCAACAACATCGACTACGGCGACTGGGAAACCAGCGGCGTCACGAACCCGGACGGCTCCCCCACCACCTCTATTGGCCTCTTCCAGCAGCAGGACCACTGGGGCAGCCGCGAAGAGCGCCTGGACCCGTACCGGGCTTCACAGATCTTCTTCTCCGCCATGGAGACCTCAGTGCCGCTGCCCGAGCGCGACTCCGTGGAACCGACACTGGTGGCACACCGCACGCAGGTCAACTTGGACCCGTACTACTACACGAAGTTCTGGGACGGCGCGGTGCAGATCGTCGAAGAGCTCTCCGGCACCACGACCGGCCTCAAGTCCGGTGCGGGCGCGCAGGTGTGCTCTGGTGTTGCGGGCACGCCAGGCCAGGTTTCCTCGTCCGGCTGGGCGATGCCGGGTGAGGGACCGATCACCTCGCCGTATGGCATGCGTGTCCACCCGATCTACGGGGACGCTCGCCTGCACTCCGGCACCGACCTCGCGGCCGGTGGCTGCGACGGGCCGATCTGGGCAGCCCAAGCCGGAACCGTCACGTTCCGTGGCTTCGACTCTGGCGGCAACGGCACGATCACCCTCGACCACGGTGGCGGCATCACCACCAAGTACCTGCACTCCTTCGAAAGCGGGCTCCTTGTCAACGTCGGAGACACCGTCAAAGCCGGACAGCAGATCGCGATGACCGGCACCAGCGGCCAGTCGACCGGTTGCCACCTGCACTTCATGGTCCTCGTCAACGACGAGACCGTGGACCCCGAACCTTTCCTCGCCCAAGTGGGCATCACTCTCGGATAGATGGAGCACACCGTGACCACGAATCAGGCAGTTCCCGTCATCACCGCCCGCACGGACGCCTCCGGCGTCGGCTACATTGCCGTCGACGGACAGCAAGAGCCATTCGACGCCCCCACGGTCGACGTGGCACGCGGCTACATCGTCGACAAGCTCAGCGAGATCGCCCGCACCCGCAACGAGGTTGTGCGGGCAGAGACCACCGACCCAGACGGGGTGTGGACGCTCGTCGTGGACCCGTGGGGGCGAGTCAAAGCCGAAGTGCAGCACAGCAGCGATGGCATCGACGAGGACACCGCGCAGGCTCCCCCGAAGTCGCGCACCGAACCCAAGCCCATCACCGCGCCGCAGCCGATCATCGCGACCGAGCCTGCGGCTCCCATCGCACCCGTTCAGCTCCCCGCTCCGGTGCAGCTCCCCGCTCCCGCAGCCCCGGCAGCGTCCGCCCCCGCAGCACCGTCCTACCAGGCACCAGGGGCCTTCATCTCGACGCCACCCAGAGCCGTGCCACAACAGCCGGCCCCTGCGCAGGCCCCGAGCTACGCACCAGCTCCAACCCCCACGGCCTCCGCGCCTGCGCCCAGCTACGCGGCCCCCCAGCCAGCCCCTGCGCCAGCTCAGCAGCAGCAGCAGGGTGAGCAGCCGACGCGGCGCGACGCTCGCCAGTCGTTCCTCACCCAGGAGCAAACCGAAGAGCCCGCCACGACCGGATGGCGCGGCGCGCTGTCTGGCATCGGCATTCGTCTCAGCCCGTCCGAGAACGAGCGAGCGGAACGCGCCGACGTGCAGGCCGTGAGCCAGCACTGGCCCGGACCTCGCACCATCGCCGTCGTGAACGCGAAGGGCGGCAGCTCGAAGACGCCCACCACGATCCTTCTTGCGGCCGTGTTCGCCCGCTTCGGCGGCGCAGGCGTGTTGACGTGGGACAACAACCAGACCCGAGGCACGCTCGGCTGGCGCACCGAGCAGGGGCCGCACGAATCCACCCTCCTCGAGCTGCTGCCACAGGTCGACCGGTTGCTGTCCACCGGCGCGCAGTCCGCGGACCTGGCCCACTACGTGCACCACCAGACGCGCGACCGGTTCGATGTGCTGCGCTCGCAGCCCACGAACCTCGCTCACGAGCAGCGCATGGCACCCGAGGACGTCGACGCGATCCACGCGGTCGCCTCGAAGTATTACCGGCTCGTGTTCATCGACTCCGGCAACGACGAGTCCGACCCCATGTGGTTGCGCATGATCGACCACACCGACCAGCTCGTGCTGGCTACCACCACCCGTGACGATCACGCTGAGGCGGGCGCGCTCCTGCTGGAGGCGCTGTCGCAGCGGGACGAAAAGTCGGCGCAGCTCGCGCGCCAGGCTGTCGTCGTCGTCAACCAGGCGAACGCGAAGAGCAACCGCGCCGACGTCGACCACGTCGCCAACGGCTACCGCAGCTTGGTGCGCGACGTCGCGGCGATCCCGTTCGATCCAGCCATGGTCGACGGCGTGCTGCGCTACGGTTCGCTCGGCGTCAAGACGCAGCGAGCCTGGCTGTCCGCTGGCGCTGCCGTCGCGAGGGGACTCTGACCATGCCGAACACCCAGACCGCGCAGCATGCGCAGCAGCTCGCCTCCTGGCCGCGCATGGTCGCCCTCGTGCGACCGGACGGCAGCGGATCGCTCACGATCAACGGCACCGAGCGCGCCTGCGCCGCCGCCTCGATTGAAGAGCTCCGCACCGGCATGATCGCCCGTTGTGTGTCCTACGCGATCCAGCTCGGCCGCCCCGTCCGACTCGACGTCGACGAAGCCCCGAACGCGTGGACGCTCGCCGTCCGCGCTGACGGCATCGTGCAGGAGATCGACGAGACGGGCGAGCTGCCCTCCCCCGATGGGCTCGCCCCCATCGAGGGACGATGCCGAACCTGTCGGCACCTGGAGCCGGTCATCGCCGCCGCCTGCTCGCAGTGCGCGACGCCCGAGCCCCACCGCGTGGAGCTCGACGCCACGGTCACCGAGAGCGCGCAGCTCGCCACCATCCGCGACGAAGAGAGCAAGCCACAGGAGCAGACCCGGGACCGCGCGCCGAGCGCTCCCCCGGCACGCCTCCAGCTCACCTTCAACGGGCAGCCCGCGGTCGTCGTCGACGGGCACGCCGCCATCGGGCGCGACCCCGAGCCGGTCAACGGCCGCACGCCCATCCGCGTGCAGAGCCCGCAGCAGCTCGTCTCCCGCACGCACCTGTTCGTCGACCTCGACGAGGAGGGACGCATCGTCGTCACCGACAACGGCTCCGGCAACGGCACGGAAGCGCAGACCGAGCCGCCCATGCGCCTCGACGCGGGCACGCCATACGCGCTGCATCCCGGCACGACGCTGCACCTGGGCGACGCGACGTGCCGCATTGATTTGGTCTGACGGACCCGGATTTCGAGAGGAAACGCACCCAATGCGCCGACACGCCGCTAACGACCGCGTTAACAAGCTCGGTCATCTCCATCATGGACCCATGACCGGTGACAACGCAGGTATCCGCCGCAACAGGCGTCCCGCAGGCGAGCTCGCTAAGCCATTCCAGGTGCGACTCGCAGCCGACCTCGCCGCAGAAATGCGGCAGGCAGCCCGAGCATCGGGCAACCTCTCCTACTCCCTCTACGTGGAGCGTATGGCCGCCACTCTCCGTGACGAGAATGGCCAGCTCCCGGTCTTCACCGATGATGCGGAGGCACATACGGCAGCGGCTTAAACGAAGAAGCCCGCCGCTTCCGCGACGGGCTTCCTAAAGTTTCGTAGCTCCAACCCTCTGAGTTTGGCGACCTGAGGTTCGAGCTAATCCCCACACAGTCCCGGCTACCAACCGGGGGCTTTGTAGTACCCACTCCGAGGAGGAGGTGCCCTCATAGTACCCAAATCTGTCTCGTTTGTCCCTGTGTTGGCACTGAGTCGTGCGCACGAGGGCGTCCCAACCACCCCGAGCGGGTGGGAACTGGCGAGAGCACTCAGCCCACGGCCGCGCATTCGCGTCGCGGATCGCCTCGCTGACGGCGAGGTGCTGAACGCGTACAGCCGCGATGTTTCGGTGTTCGCGGAGCAGCCGCAGAGCCCCTGGGCGATGTACCTCGCGACCGAGACCGGCGACTACCGGTTCCTCTGCTTCGACCTTGACGCGAGCCGCGGCAACACGGTCTACGACGCAGGCAAGCTCACACTTTGGTTGAACGAGCTCGGTATCGACCACGTGCTCACGAAGTCCGGTCCCAGTGGAGGGCGCCACGTCTGGCTTGCGCTCGAGGAAGAGGCATCGGCCGAGACCGTGCGCGAGCTCGCGCAGCTCGCAGCTCAGCTCCTCCCGTCGTTGGACCCCACTCCCCTTACCAATCCGCGCACGGGGTGTGTGCGTCCGCCTGGTTCCCCTCACCGCTACGGTGACTCGTCGCGGCCTGCCGGCCCGCTCGACGCACTCCTGGACCCGTCGGTGACGCCGGACCAAATGCGGGAGCTCCGGGCGTTCCTCATCGACACAGGAGCTGAAGAGCTCGCCCCGGTCACGTCTCTCACCAAGGGCATGGTCGTCGATGCTGGCGGCCACCCGCACATCACTGGTACGAAGCGCCCTCTGAGTTCGCGTGTGCGTTTGGTGCTCGACACTCCCCCAATCGATGACGCTTCCCTCTCGCTCGCTACGGTCCTGGCGGGCTGCGCGAACGCCCGCTGGACACTCGCGGACGTGCGCGAGCTCGTCGACGATGCGCCCGCGTTCGAGCACGTGCGGTCCCAGCGCCACAAGCACGGCCACCGCATCCCCCGCACCCCACAGGGCCGGGAACGCGCCCTGGTCTCCGCGTGGAGGCATGCCGTGACCTACGTGGCCGCGAACCCGTCCACGGGCGACGGCACCGATGACGGCTTCCTCACCCGCTGCGCTGCCACGGTCGAGGCCGTGGACGCGGCGCAGGCACGCGCGAACGCGATGCCAGGCCTCTGGGGCGGCGACCGTGCCTCGTCCCGCTCACGCGTCCGCACGGGCACGCACAGCACCCGCGCCGTCCTCGACGCCCTCTGCCTCTACATGGCGCAAGCCGCACAGCTCACGGTCGAGGCCGACGTGCGCCGCATCTCCGCGGACACCGGCTATGGCCGCACCACCGTGCACGAGGCGCTTCGCCGCCTCGCCACCCCGACCGACGAGGCCTCGCCGGAGTCGGCCTGGATCGTCCGTGTGGGAACCCCGGAGGGCGCCCACGCGCAGCGCTACCGCCTCTCCCAAAAGTTCTCCACAGGGGCTGGAGTTGGTAACCGGACACAAGTGCGTGCACGCCCCGCCGACCACTCCCCCCTGCAAGCTCGAACCCAGCACATCGCCTGGCTTGCGAAGAACCTGCAGGCGCTCGCGCACGACACCTTCGCTGCTCCTCGCAGCTTGGGCCGAACCGCCGGACTCGTCTACAAACACGTCGATGAAGGCTCCGTGCTCACCGTCGAGGAGCTCACCCGCAGTACCGGTCTCGACGCCCTCCGTACCCGGCAAGCTCTCCGTGCCCTCCACCTGCATGGCCTCCTCTCCCGGACCGATCACGGCTGGACTCGGGAAGAAGGCAGCTCCGTTGACGTCGTGGCGCAAACCCTCAATGTCGCGGGGCACCTCGAAGCACGTCGAGCGCGCTACGCCGACGAACGGCACTGCTGGGCGTGGTGGCAGGCGGAGGTGCAATGGATGTCGAGGCGCGGGAAGCGACGTCGTCGACGCCGCTCCCCCACGGCCGCGCAGCTGCTCAGCGTCAGCGATCGGCCGGACTATCCGAGATACCCCCGCAGCGAGGGTCGAGGCGATCACCGAGCCGCGCTCGCCCTCGTGAGGGCTGGCACCGTCAACGCTCCAGCGCTGCGCGCCGCGTGAATCTCTCGACCGAACCGAACTTCTGAGCTTTACGCTGACGACATGCGCGGCCGATACGTCATCGCGAAGACCAGCAGCGACCTCCTGTTCGAGTTCGACGCGGGCGGTGAGTTCGAGTGGGAGCCCGCCTACAGCGTCGCGCCCACGAACTCCGCCCCGATCCTGCGTCAGCACGACGGTGAGCGCGAGTTTGAGATTGCGAAGTGGGGCTTTCGGCCGTCTTGGGCAAAGGCCGGCGGCCCGCCCCGCATCAACGCGCGCCTGGAGACCGTGGCAACGAACGGCTTGTTTCGGGGCGCGTTCGCGGGGAGCCGCTGCATCGTGCCGATGAGCGGCTACTACGAGTGGGAAGAAGTGGAAGACGGCAAGCAGCCGTACTTCATCTCCTCCCCCGCAGCCGTGCTCGCCGCAGCAGGGCTACAAGCTGCGTACAAGGACGAGAACGACGAGTGGCGCTCCACGTTCACGATCATCACCCGCGAAGCCAAGGACGCCTCTGGGGAGATCCACGACCGCATGCCCGTGTTCCTCGAACCGGAGATGTTCGACCGGTGGATCAGCGCCGAGAAGATCGAGCACAAGGACGCGATGCTGCACGAGCTCGACGAAACGTCGGCTGCGGTCGCGGCGACGATCACGACGCTGCCGGTTGCTCGAGCTGTCAACAACGTGCGGAAGCTCGACCGCACCGATGCCAGCCTCATCGAAGCCATAACGCTCTAGCGGTTACCGGGGCGATGTCGTGCGCGAGGAGGTGCGGGTCTACACAACCGGCGAGAGCTGCATACGTTGCAAGCTCACCAAGAAGGCTCTGACAGCCAAAGGAATCGAGTTCGTCGAGGTCGACGTCACCCTGGCCGAGAACGCCGCAGCCCACGCCTACATCACCGACGAGCTCGGCTATACGGAAGCGCCCGTCGTGGTCGTCGACGACGAGGACCACTGGTCCGGGTTCCGTCCCGACCATATCGACCGCTTGGCCGCGCACCACTAGTAGCTGCGGTGCGATTGTCGGAGGGAGGTGCGAGACTTCCCGCATGGCTGAGCAGCAGACGAACGTTGTGACCCTCGATCTCACGGACGGTGACCGGTACGCGATCCTGGTCAACGCGCTTCAGGACTACGCCAGCGATGCCCTCGATAAGGCGCAGCAAGAGGGCAACACGACCGCGGAACGCGACCACTTCCAGAGCGTCGCTGCGACTGCCACTGAGCTGCTCGACGAACTGGGCTAACACCAGTCAGTTCGCCATCCACGCGCCAGGCGGCAGTCGGTCGTAGCTCGTGGTCAGGTAGTTGCGCCGATCCGCGAGGTAGCGGCACCCGTCGACGAAGACGGCCGCGCTTTCCAGGCCCGTCGCGGGAAGCTCGCGAAGCGAGTTCGGGTAGCAGGGCGGCACCTTCTCCCACAGCAGCCAGGAGAGCCCGTCGATGGGGCGGGTCGCGAGCGGCACCCACTGAATCTCTTTCACGAAGCGTTGCCCTTTGACGCCGAGGTAGTGGATGCGGCTGCATCGCAGGGTGAGCGCCGCGAGGGCAGTAGCGGCAGGCACGAGCTCCGCTGAGGGAACGATAGAGCCTGGATCGAACGAGGTGAACACGACCCGCAGGGTCCCACCAACCGGGGACATTTACGGCGGGCGGCCAATGCGTGCCGCGCTTCTCGGCACCCTCGGGCTTGCCTATTCCGCGCTGGCTCGCGCGTCTTCAACGTCGAATGCTGCTCGGTACTGCTCTGGCACGGAATGGATGAGTTTGAGTCGTTCGTTGGGGTTGATGAACACACCAGGTTGAACCCCCACCCACGTGTGCATGGCCCGTGACCAGGCCTCGACCGACTCCTGCACCACGAGCCCGATCAGCCGGGCGTAGGTGTCGGGTATCAGCCAGGACGTCGAGAGGTGGATTTGCTCCCCGTGAACGACTCCGGACATCCCCGAGTAGGTCTCCCCAATCGTGGGAATTTCTTCGGTCACCCGCTGCGAATACTGAAACCGGGTCTTCGCGTGCGCCCGTCCCACGATGACCTGGGACACCTCGTCGGTGGAGATTCCTTTTTCGTGTGGCGCACCACGCGGACGCCGCTCTTCGCCAGGTCCTGCACGATGCCTTCGCGGAGCACGCGGTGTCGTTCTGCGTCGCTGGTGAGGGAGCCGGAGATGCTCTTTTCCAGAGACCGGAACAGTCCCGCGTATCCACGAGCTGCGCGCTCGTCCGGTTCGACATTCGCTGCGAGCGCCCACGACGTTGAGGCTGCGACCTCTGCGATGGACCTCGCAATTGGCATCGCCGGCAGCGGGTAGAAGGTGCCTTGTTGCAGCAAGATATCGAGGCCAAGCAGGTGCGAGAGCATGGCGTTACTCGTCGCCTCGGCGTGAGCGACTTTCCACTGAAGCGCGAGCTTGTGCTGTCCCTGAGCCGCAGCGGCAGCCTCTATGCCGTATGGCGTGGAGGCGGATGCGGCGGCGAGCCGGCCCGCGTACCTCAGTGTTGAGGCGTCAACGTGCGTTCGGCACTGCCGGACGATGCGTCGCGCAGCGTCGGCAGCGAGCTGGAAACGGGCGTCATCATCGGTCATAGGCAGGTTGGGTGAGGAGTCGGGCTGCGGCTATGGGCGGGCAGCCGGTGTGGTGTGCGGGGTCTGGACGTACTGGGCGACCGCGTCGCGGACCACCTGGGAGATGGAGATCCCGCGCTCTTGCGCGACGAGGCGGACTTGCTCGTCGAGGAAGGGGGTTGGGCGCACCTTCCACACGTGGGATGCGGGGGCAGTCGCGTCGAGACGTGGACGTCCCTTGGCGACGCGCACGGCCGATTCCAGATCGCCCGTGCCCGCTGCCTCGATGAGGGCGCGCTGGGCGGCCGCGGCCGCGGCCGGACCGCGACGGACCGTGCCCTTCTTGGGGAGCAGCGCGCCAGCTTCCGCCTGTGCTGCGAGTTCGGTGTAGTCACTCATGGTCTTCTCCTTCAGTCGGCAGGTCTCGGTACAGGTCGCTCAGTTCCATCACGTGGAAGATCACGAGGTCACGCGGTGGGCGGTGGGCTGCGATGACTTCGAGGTAGCGCTCTGTCTGCGCGTGCGGGTGGCCGATGTACACCGTGGTGGTCTCCCCCGGCTTCCCATCGAGCTCGGCTGCGGCCTCGGCATGCGTCATCGCGTAGAGCGCATCTTCACGCGAAATGCCGTGCTTCGCCGCGCTTGGCGTCCACCGAATACCCATGCAAAAAACGTACCACAAAAAGCGACCACGAAACAGGGGGTGACAGGCGTGATTCGGAGCAACGCGACCGTCCGCCGGCTCCGTCGCGAGGAGTGTTGTTCAGCCGCAGCTGGAAGTGGGCTGGGGGGTCTGTCCGTCACTCGTGACGAGTTGCGGTGCGCCGCAACTCGTCACGTTGTTCTCTTCGGGTGTGCTGGTCGAGCACACCCCGGTTTCCGGGAGGACGAGGGTGACGAGGCGCGCTTGCTCGTGGTGTCCGGCGAGCTCGTCCGCGATGGATCGCACTTGCTCGTACCCGGTGAGGAGCAGGAAGGTGGGGGCGCGGCCGTAGCTCTTCATGCCGGCGATGTAGAAGCCGGGTTCGGGGTGGGTGAGCTCGTCCACGCCGTGCGGGTAGACGGTGCCGCAGGAGTGCGCGTTCGGATCGATCAGGGGTGCGAGTGCTCGGGGTGCTTCCACGACGGTGTCGAGGTCGAGTCGGAGTTCGCGCAGCAGGTCAAGGTTGGGGCGGAACCCGGTCGCGTTGACGATCACGTCGACGTCTACGGAGGCGGCGACTCCGGCGCGAAGCCCGGTGACTCGAACGCCACCATCTTCCGCGGGGGCGAGGGCGTCGATCTCGAACTGGTCGAGGAGCTGGACCTGCCCGGAGGTGACGAGCGCCCGGGTGGCCCCGCCGAGTTCGCCTCGCGCTGCGAGCTTGTCGTGGGCGGACCCGTATACGCGGGTGGGCTGTTTGCCACGGATGGCCCAGAAGATCTGTGTGGCAGGTTCCCGCTTGGCGAGGGAGGCGAGTTTCAGCAGGGTGTTCGCGGCGGAGTGGCCGGCACCGACGACGAGGACGCGTTTCCCGGCGAATTGAGCACGGTCGTGTCCGAGCACGTCGGGGAGGGCGTGGCTGAGGTGCTCGCGCACCTGGTTTGCGCCGATGGGCTCGAGGCCGCTGGAGCCGATGGCGTTGCTCGTCTCGTACGTGCCGGACGCGTCGATCACGGCACGCGCGAGCGTTTCGGTGACCCCCGCAGTGGATTCGGTGCGGAGCACGAAGGGGGCGCGTTCGCGTCCGAGTGTGCGGGTGCGGTCCATGCCGCGGCGGGTGACGGCGAGCACCCGGTGGCCGTAGCGGACGCGGTCCGCGAGGGCGGGGACCGCGGCGAGCGGCAGGAGGTAGTCGTCGACGAGCTGCTGCCCGGTGGGCAGGGTTTTGGCGGGTGGTGCGTTCCAGTCGGCATCGTCCAGGAGGCGCGCGGCGGCTTCGTCGACGAGGTACTCCCACGGTGAGAACAGGCGCGTGTGTCCCCACGCTGCGACAGAGGCTCCAGCTTGGTCTCCTGCCTCGAACACGACCACCTCCTGCCCTCGCTCCAGCAGCTGCGCGGCGGCGGCGAGGCCGATTGGCCCCGCGCCGATGATCGCGACCGGCAACGCGTCGAGCCCGGTGGTCGATGCTGGGGTGGTCGCTGGGGAGGTGGTCATGACTGGCTCCTTGGGTTAGCGGACGGGTGTGGCGGCCGCGTCGAGTTCAGCGGTGGCAGCCTGCGGGTAGGTGGCGAGGCCCGCGGAGGCGAGGTAGTGCTCCGCGTCTTGGGCTGCGGCGCAGCCGGTGCCCGCAGCGGTGATCGCCTGCCGATACCGGAAGTCGACCAGGTCGCCTGCCGCGAACACCCCCGTGAGAGAGGTGTGGGTGGTGGGTGCGCTCACGCGCACGTACCGGTTCTCGTCGACGTCGACCTGCCCGTCGACGAGCTCGCTGCGGGGGTCGTGGCCGACGGCGATGAACAGCCCCGTCGCGGGCAGCTCGTCGAGCTCACCTGTGACGGTGTCGCGCAGGCGCAGCGATTCGAGGTGATCAGTGCCGACCGCTTCGAGCACCTCCGAGTCCCAGCGCACGGTGATGCGCGGGTTCGCGAACGCACGATCCTGCATGATCTTCGAGGCGCGCAGCGAATCGCGGCGGTGGATGAGGGTGACGCTGTTCGCGAAGCGAGTCAGGAACATCGCCTCCTCCAGGGCGGAGTCCCCGCCCCCGACGACGGCAATATCTTGACCCTTGAAGAAGAACCCGTCACACGTCGCACACCAGGACACCCCGTGCCCGGTCAACCGCTCCTCACCCGGAACACCGAGCTTCCGGTACGCGGACCCCATGGCGAGCACCACGGCGTGCGCATCGAACGTGCCCGAGTATCCGGTTTCAACGGTCTTGACCGGACCCTCGAGCTGCAACTCCGTGGCGTCGTCGACGACGATGCGCGTCCCGAACCGCTCCGCCTGCTGCCGCATGTTCTCCATCAGGTCGGGGCCGAGGACGCCGGCCGGGAAGCCCGGAAAGTTCTCGACCTCCGTGGTGTTCACGAGCGCGCCGCCCGCTTCCACGGCGCTGGTGAGCAGCACCGGAGAGAGTCCTGCGCGGGCGAGGTAGATCGCAGCCGTGTACCCGGCCGGGCCGGAGCCGACGACGACGACGTTCTCGACGCTCACGCGCGGGAGCCTTCGAGCGCGATGGGGGTGACGCCGAGGCCGGCGAGCAGCTCGGTGACGTGCGTGTGGAGCTGGTCGCGGATCGCCCGCACCTCGTCGGCACCCAGCCCGGACGGATCGGTGAGGTTCCAGTCCTGGTATTGCTTGCCCGGGTAGACCGGGCAGGCATCGCCGCAGCCCATCGTGATCACGACGTCCGCGGCCTGCACGACATCGTCGGTGAGGGGCTTGGGGAACTCCTGGCCGAGGTCGAGGCCGAGCTCCGCCATCGCGTCGACCGCTTCCGGGTGAAGGGTCTTCGCGGGTGCGGAACCCGCGGAGCGCACGTGCACCTTGTCGCCGGCCAGCGCCTGGGTGAGGAGCGCGGCCATCTGGGAACGGCCCGCGTTCTGCTCGCACAGGAAGAGGATCTCCGGCACGGGGCGAGCGATGTCGCCCTTCGCCTGCGCGAGCGCCGTCAGTCGGTCTTTGACGAACCTGGTCGTGTTGGTGATGAGGTGCGCCTTGACGGTGGAGGTGCGCAGGAGTGCCGCGTACGACTCGAGCACGTATCGCTCGACCGTCTCTCTGTTCAGGATGCCCGTGAACTGCTCGGCGAGCTGGTCGGCAAGGCGGTGCAGGGCTGCTTCGGGGTAGGCGAGGCCGGGCAGTCCGCGGCGCTGGCTCAGATCAGTCATGGTCGGCTACGCCTTCGCGGGAAGGAGCTCGGCGATGAGCGCTTCGACGCGCTGCTTGATGTCGTCGCGGATGGGGCGCACGGCCTCGATGCCCTGGCCTGCGGGGTCGTCGAGCTTCCAGTCCTCGTACCGCTTGCCGGGGAAGAACGGGCAGGCGTCGCCGCAGCCCATCGTGATCACGACGTCGGAGGCCTGGACGGCTTCCGTGGTCAGCACCTTCGGGGTGTTCCCCGCGATATCGATGCCTTCTTCGGCCATGGCCTCGACGGCGACGGGGTTGATCTGGTCTTTCGGCTCGCTCCCCGCGGAGAGCACCTCGATACGCCCACCTGCGAGGGCGGTGAGGTAGCCGGCGGCCATCTGGGAGCGGCCAGCGTTGTGGACGCAGACGAACAGCACGGAAGGTTTCGTGGACATCAGGGGCCTTTCACAGAGGTGGGTGGAGCGGGGTCAAAGAAGGAGGTGGAGCGAGTCAGGCGAGGGTGGACGTCGACGCAGCGGGTGCCGGGCTGGCTGCTGCGGCGGGGAAGAGCCGGGGGCGCAGCCAGAGCGCAACGTAGACGAGGGCCACGAGCACGGGCACCTCGATCAGTGGGCCGACGATGCCCGCGAGGGCCTGCCCGCTGGTCGCGCCGAACGTGCCGATGGCGACGGCGATCGCGAGCTCGAAGTTGTTGCCCGCCGCCGTGAACGCGAGCGTCGTGGTGCGCTCGTAACCGAGCCCCACGAGCTTCCCGAGCCCGAAGCCGAGGAGGAAGGTGACGGCGAAGTAGATGAGCAGCGGCAGGGCGATGCGTGCGACATCCATTGGGCGGTCGATGACCTGCTGCCCCTGGAGCGCGAAGAGCATGACGATCGTGAACAGCAGCCCGTAGAGCGCGAATGGGCCCACCTTAGGGAGGAACCTGGACTCGTACCAGTCGCGGCCCTTCGTCGATTCCCCGATGCGGCGGGACAGGTAGCCGGCGAGCAACGGGATACCGAGGAACACGAGCACGCTGATCGTGATCGCCCAGAACGAGAAGTCCGCACTGGTCGTGGGCAGGCCCAGCCAGGACGGGAGCAGCTGGAGGTAGAACCAGCCAAGCGCCCCGAACATGATGACCTGGAACACGGAGTTTAGCGCCACGAGGAACGCGGCCGCTTCCCGGTCCCCGCAGGCGAGGTCGTTCCAGATCAGCACCATCGCGATACAGCGTGCGAGCCCCACGATGATGAGCCCGGTCCGGTATTCGGGCAGATCTGGCAGCAGCAGCCACGCGAGGGCGAACATGAGGGCGGGGCCCACGAGCCAGTTCATGACGAGCGAGGAGATCAGCAGCTTCCGGTCCCCCGCGACGGCCCGTGCATCCGAGTAGCGGACCTTCGCGAGCACCGGATACATCATCACCAGCAGCCCGATGGCGATCGGCACGCTCACCGAGCCGATCTCGAAGGTGTGCAGGAACGCGCCGACGGAGGGCACGAACACCGCCAGCAGGAGGCCCACTCCCATGGCCAGGAGAATCCAGACGGGGAGAAGGCGATCGAGGGTGCCGAGCCGGGCAGGTGCGGTGGGGGTGCTCATGAAACTCCAGATCTGCCGGCTTCGGCAGTTGACATCGATGCTGATCGATTCGAGTATTGTCACCATATCGATGGCTGTCAATCTGACCGGGAGGAGTTCAGCTGTGGTTCAGCCTTTTGCCCCCGACTCGTAACCGGTGTTCGCGGTTGGGGGTGGCAGCTTGCGGATCTAGACTCGGGTGATGACTGGTCCCGAGTTTGCGTCCGTTGACGCCACGCCGTCGGGTCCGTTGAGTCGCCCCGCCGCTGAGGCGCTCGCGAGTACGTTCCGAGCCATCTCAGATCCCACTCGGCTGCAAGTGCTGAGCATGCTGCTCGGGAGTGCGACCGGGGAAGCGACGGTGGGTGAGCTCGCGACCAGTTTGGGGCTTCGTCAGCCCACCATCACGCATCACCTGCGCATCCTGCTCGAGGACGGAATCTTGACCCGCGAACAGCGTGGCCGCCACGTGTGGATGTCGATTGCGCGCGAGCGCAAGCAGGAGATCGTCGACCTATTGAGGTAGCCATGCACGTCCCGCCGGGATCGCTCGCACGACCATTGGACGATGAGTCAGCGCACGCGCGTTCGCGGCAGCTGCATCTTCTCGCGTCTCCCGCGAATCTGCGAGTGCTGAGTGCTCTCGCGGCTCGCCCCGCCGAGCACACACCGCTTGCGGCACTCGCGGCCGGCATCCAGCTGTCCAGCTCGGAGTTCGCCGCGTCGCTGTCTGCGCTGGAGGAGGTGGCGCTGGTGTTCTGGGATGCGAAAGGGGCTCCGCAGTTGACGGCCGAGGCGTGGATACGCTTCGGCCGTCTCCTCGCCGGCACGCCGATCGCGATCGCATCTCTTCCTGATCGGCCCCGGCCGCCGGTTGCGGGGTTGGAGCGTGTTGTGCGGGACCTCTCGGATCGGTTCGCGTCCGTGCTCTCCGTGGAGACGGTCCGAGAGTACGTCGAGCGCAGCTACGAGCTGTTGGTGCCGCGGGTGAACGCTGACGACCATCTGGTGGCGATGACGGCGCAGTTCGCGACCTCGCGCCTCGATGCGCTGGTGGCTGCCACCGGGCTGCGACCCGCGGCGATCCCTGAGGTGCTGTTCGTGTGTGTGCAGAACGCCGGCCGCTCCCAAATTGCGGCCGCGGTGCTTCGTCACCTCGCCGGCGAGGGTGTGCATGTCCGGACGGCGGGCTCCAAACCGGCAGACGTTGTTCACCCGAGTATCGTCTCGGCGTTAGCGGAGATCGGTGTCCCGTTCGCCTCGGAGTTCCCGAAGCCGTTGACGGACGAAGTCGTTCAGGCGGCCGACTTCGTGGTCACGATGGGGTGCGGGGATGCGTGCCCGGTGTATCCGGGGCGACGGTACATGGACTGGCCGATCGCGGATCCTGTCGGTCGCTCCGAGGGCGAGGTGCGGGAGATTCGCGATCAGATCGTGGATCGCGTCCGGAACCTCATTCAGACGTTGGCGTCGCCGAGTCGGTGAGCGTCGGACTGAGTCTTGGGACGCCGCCGCTTCGTGGATCGAGGAGGTCGGGGGTCCCGGGAGCAGAATCGGTGATGCGCAGACGGAGGCGTGTGGCGATGGCGCGCACGTTGCGGGTTCCGCCCACCGCGATCGCGAGCTCAGCGAAGCTTGGCGTGACGGGGTAGGCGCGCGCGAGACAGTGGAGGAGATCGAATTCTCGACCGACGAGGGCGAGGTCGTGTCCGTGCCAGTGCGCTCGAGTGATGTCAACTTCGAGGAGGAGCTCTCCGAGCTGGAGCCGCTCGACGAAGTGAGGCTCGGGCAGTTCACCGAGTGCGACCCGCAGCGTCGCTGCGGACACGGGCGCGGGGATCGCGTAGGTGCGCGAGTGTCGGGCACGAGCAGTGGTGACGCCGGGGCGGGCCCGGGGGCTCACCGCGAGGAAGAGGGGGGCCTCGGTGAGGGACCGGACGAGGGTGGCCCCCTCGTCCGGTCCCACGTCTGCGTGCTCGCTGCTGAGGACCACCGCGTGGGCCGCGTGCTGGGCGAGGTCGAGCAGCGCGTCCACGAATGCTGAGTAGTGGACGAGCGCCATTCCGAGGTGACGAAACTCGGCGGCTCGGCTGCGCGTCACGTAGTTCTGGCGGCCGATGGTGACGACTCGCAGCTGCCCGTCAGCAGCCGTGAGGGCTGCACTCACCCAAATCGCCCGCTGATGTAGTCCTCGGTGCGCTTGTCGGCCGGGTCTTCGAAGATCTTCGTCGTCTGGTCGTATTCGACGAGCACGCCGGTGCGGTCACCGCTCGTCTCATCGGCCAGTGCCGTGAAGAACGCCGTGCGATCTGCGATGCGGGCCGCTTGCTGCATGTTGTGCGTCACCACGACGATCGAGTACTCGCGTCGCAGATCGTGCATGAGATCTTCGATGCGGGTCGTCGCGATCGGATCCAGGGCGGAGCAGGGCTCATCCATGAGGATCACGTCCGGGCGCACGGCGATCGTGCGGGCGATGCAGAGACGCTGCTGCTGCCCACCGGAGAGCCCGAACGCGCTCTGCTTCAGCTTGTCTTTCACTTCGTTCCAGAGCGCCGCCTTCGTGAGCGCCTCTTCGACAAGGTCGTCCATCGAGGACGGCTTCATGCCGACCACGCGCGGCCCATACGCAATGTTGTCGTAGATCGATTTGGGGAACGGGTTGGGCTTCTGGAAGACCATGCCGATACGTCGGCGCACGGAGATCGCGTCGACGTCTTTCGCGTAGATGTCCTGCCCGTGGAAGAGGACTTTGCCCTCTACACGGGCTCCGTCGACGAGGTCGTTCATACGGTTCAGCGACCGGAGCAGCGTTGACTTGCCGCAGCCCGATGGGCCGATGAGGGCGGTGATCTCGTTCTTGCCGAAGGTGAGGTCCACGTTGGTCACGGCCCGGAACGAGCCGTAGTACACGTCCACGCCATGGCATTCGATGACCGGCTCGGGAACGGCGGGAATCTGGGGACGCTTGCGGGTTGCGATGTGCAGGCCGTCGGAGAGGTTGGTGGTGGCGTTTGTAGTCATGGTTGCCTCGCGTCTACCAGCGCTGCTGGAATCGGTTGCGGATGATGATGGCGATCGCGTTCATGGCGAGCAGGATCACGAGCAGGAGAATCGAGGCGGCGGACGCCAGCGTGTGGAACTCCTCTTGCGGTCTGCCGGTCCAGTTGAAGATCTGGATCGGCATGGTCGTGAACCCGCTGAGGAGCCCGTTCGGGTCGAAGCTCACGAAGACCAGGGCGCCCAGCAGCAGCAGCGGCGCGGCCTCACCGAGCGCTCGGGAGAGCGCCAAGATCGTTCCGGTCGCGATTCCCGGAACCGCCGCGGGCAGGGTCTGCCGGAACGCGGTTTGCACCTCGGATGCCCCCAACGCGATCGAGGCCTGCCGAATGTCGAGGGGAACCGCTCGCAGCGCCTCACGCGTGGAGATGATGATGACCGGCAGGATGAGCAGGCCAAGGGCGAGCGCCCCACCGATGACGATGTTCTTGTCCCGCACGCCGATCAAGCTGAGTGCTGAGAGTGCCAGCAGGCCGTAGACGATGGACGGGACGGCGGCGAGGTTCTGCACGTTGAGCTCGATGAACCGATTGAAGCGGTTCTTCTTGTCGGCGAACTCCTCGAGGTGGAGCGCCGCGGCCACCCCCAGGGGAATGGTGAGCACGGCGGTGACCGCGATAACCCAGATGGAGCCGAGGATCGCCGGGCGCGCGCCGGCGCGCTCCGGGTCCGAAGAGGGGTATTCCGTGATGAGGCCAGCATCGAGACGGCCCATGCCGTCGATGAAGGTCGTAACGATGAGGGTCACCAGGAAGCTGAGCGCGATGAAGAGGCAGATCCAGAGCAGGATGAGGAATGCGACCGAGCGTGGGCTGAGTTCTCCTCCCCGCACGCGTCCAGCGATGGAGGGTCGGGTTCCGAGCGGGGCGAGTTTCGTGGACATCAGTAGGCCTCTCGGAAGCGACGGACGATGCGAACGGCAACGGCGTTGATTAGCAACGTGAGCAGGAACAGCAGCAGGCCGACGGCGAAGAGGGTGTCGTATTCGATGGATCCGACCCGGGAGTCTCCCAGGGCGGCGTTCGCGATGAACCCGGTCATGGTTTGGCCCTGTTCGAGAGGACCGGTGACGATGCGTGCCTGGTTCCCGGCGGCAATGGCGACGATCATGGTTTCGCCGACGGCTCGGGAGATGCCGAGCACGACCGCCGCGATGATGCCGGACAGTGCGGCCGGGAACACAACCCGCAGGGTGGTCTGCATGCGGTTCGCTCCGAGGGCCGCCGATCCTTGACGCATGGCCTGTGGTACGGCGGACATGGAGTCTTCGCTGATGGAGGCGATGGTGGGAACGATCATGATCCCCATCACGATGCCGGCGGCGAGCACGCTGAACGCTTCCGTGGGCAGCTGCAGCCATTCGCGGAACACCCGTGCTTGCACGAACTGCAGGGCGAAGAGGCCGTAGACGACGGTGGGGACGCCGGCGAGCACTTCCAGGATGGGTTTCAGGATCCGTCGCCACTTGGGGCGGGCGTACTCAGAGAGGAATACCGCAGCGCCGAGGCCCATCGGGACCGCGACAGCGAGGGCGATCAGTGTCGTCCATGCGGTCGCGGTCAGGAGTGGAACGACGCCGAAAGAGGCGTCCGCGAATCGGGGAGCCCAGCGGGTACCGAAGAGGAACTCCCAAATGGGGACCTCGGTGAAGAATCCGATGGAGGGCACCAGGAGTGCGATGACGATACCGAAGGTGATGACGACCGCCAGTGACGCGGCAAGGCGCAGCGCGAGGCGGACCAGGCGTTCACCGGTTCGGCGGTTGCCGGAGCTGAGGACGGAGCGGGGAGCCCCCTGCTGGACAGTGGGCTCCCCAGAGGTGACGACGTTTGGCACGAAGGTCCCTAGTGGTGTCGTGGAGTTCTTAGGCCAGGGCGGCGAGTTCGTCCTGCGCGGTGGTGACCTGCTCGTCCGTGAGTGGCACGAAGAGTGCGTTGCCCGCGATGTCCGTGGAGTTGGCGACGTAGAAGTCAACGAAGGTCTTCACGGCCGGCTTGTCCGTGTAGGAGGCGTTTGCGACGTAGATGTAGAGCTCGCGGCCCAGCGGCTGGTAGCTGCCGTCCTGCACGGTCTCGTTGGTGGCAGCTACGCATCCGCTGCCGCCATCGATCTCGACGGCACGGACCGAGTCGGCGTTCTCTTCCACGTAGGAGAGGCCGAAGAAGCCGACGCCGCCCTTCGCGCCAGAGACGCCCTGGACGGTGATGTTGTCGTCCTCGGAGGGGCTGTAATCGGTGCGGATCGCGCCCTCGTCGCCGTTGATGGCATCAGTGAAGTAGTCGAACGTGCCCGAGTCCGTGCCCGCGCCGAAGAGCGCGAGCGGCTCATCGGGGAATGACGGGTCGATCTGGTTCCAGCTGGTGACGCTGCCTTCGGCTTCCGGTCCCCACATGGTGGCGAGCTGTTCGACCGTCAGGCATGTTGCCCAGTCGTTCTCCGGGTTCACGACCACGGAGAGCCCATCGTTAGCCATGACGATCTCGGTGAACTCGATGCCATTGGCTTCACACTCGGCGATCTCCTCATCGGAGATAGCTCGCGAGGCGTTCGAGACGTCCGTTTCGCCGGCGCAGAACTTCGAGAAGCCGCCACCGGTGCCGCTGGTTGCGACCGTGACATTGATGCCGGGCTCGGTGTCGCGGAAGAGGTCAGCAGCAGCCTCCGTCAGCGGGGCAACGGTGGACGAGCCGTCGGTGGTCACGGAACCAGTCCCGGCACCCTCACCTTCCGACGCGCTGCCGGAACCGCCCTGGCCCCCACATGCGGTCAGCACCAGGAGTGCGAGAGCAGCAACGGACGAGGCTCCAGCGAGTTTGAGCGACTTAGCAGTCATTACAATCCTTCCAACGCGGACGCATCCGCAACGAGACGTGTAGGCCAGCCACGCTGACCAATGCATAGAAGCTCGTCTATATGAATTCGCGGTAAACGCCGTCGGAGATGCTCAGGATGCCGCGTATCGACATCCATCGATGTGAAGCGGTAGAGTGTGTGCTGTCGATGATTCGTGCGGAGGATGCCGATGACCACCCCCCAGTTGCTGCCGCTTGCTGACGTGACTGCGTGCTGCGAGCCGCTCACGCATGAGTCCATCACGGCAGAAAATGCGCTCAGGCTCTCGAAGGTTCTGAAGGTCATCGCTGACCCGGCCCGGTTGCGGCTCATTTCGATGATCGCGGCGCAGGAGAAGGCGGAGGCGTGCGCGTGCGACCTCACGGAGCCGCTCGGGCTCGGGCAGCCCACCGTGTCCCACCACCTGAAGATCTTGGTCGAGGCGGGCATCCTCGCCCGCGAGAAGCGCGGTTCCTGGGCCTACTTCAGCCTCGTCCCCGGCGCACTCGACTCACTCGCCGCCCTCCTCACCAGCAACGAACTCGCCGGAGCGACCCGATGACCTCCACCCCCACGAACATCGTCTTCGTCTGCCAGAAGAACGGCGGCAAGTCCCAGATGGCCGCAGCGCTCATGCGTTCCGTGGCCGGCCCCGAGGTACACGTCACCTCAGCGGGCACCAAGCCCGGCGCCGCCCTCAACCAGCAGTCCGTGGACTCGCTCGCCGAGATCGGCGTGAGCGTCGGCGACGAGCACCCGAAGCAGCTCACGCCGGAGATGATCGACGCGGCCGACCTCATCGTCGTGCTCGGCGCAGAAGCGCGCGTCCCCGAGACGCCTGGTGTGGAGATCGAGACGTGGATCACGGACGAGCCCTCCGAGCGCGGCATCGAAGGCATGGAGCGCATGCGCCTCGTCCGCGACGACATCCGCGCCCGCGTCGAAGCCCTCCACGCACGAATCTAACGAGCGCAGCCTCCAATCCGGGTCTTGACGTCGCCGCGGAAATCGAGCGATGATGTCCCTACGCAGATTTCCGCGCTCAAAAGGTCAGCCACCAGCTGACCTTTTCTCGTTCCAGCACGACCTTGACGTCCCACCGTCTTCACCCAGTACGTTGAAGATGCGAGGGACCGACACCCCACTGTTTGCGCCTATTTCCCACCTCCGGGATAGGATCGCCCTGGCGGTTCGCTCCGCCTAAGGCCAACCTCGCGGTTGGCCTTTTTTGGTGCCAGCTCGATCGGTGCAGGTCTTGAGGCGTGAGCGATGTCACCCAGTAGCTTCAAGATGGGGCGCTCCACAGCAGAGTTGCAGCGTGACTGCCTTTCGAGCGATGATCGAGGCTCCGGGGGGCGTCTGTCCGAGCGTGGCAGCTTCGCAGGGTCGGCCCGAGATCGTCTTGCGCCGAGCTGATGTCCGCTCGTACCGTGAGCATGGAACTGTGTGGTTGCCGAAAAGGCGTGAAACCCGCTACTTTCTTTCTGTATTGCTGATCCGTCTGCCTGCGGATTCGACGCCGACACCTCGTGTCGGCTTTTTTCATGCCCGGGCACAGGCCGCCCTGCTGGCCCGCTCTTCTGTCATGCAGACGGAAGCCCCGAATTCACGAGCGCTCAGTGTCGAGCGTTCGACAAGCTCACCGTCCGTCCCGGGCGGTGAATCCTGGCGCACTCTCGTGCGCCGAACTCAGTGGAGGTCCACATGGTGAACCTGCTTCCTGAGCTCCTCGGCAAGGTGGACCCCACCGCGCTGCTGGTCATCCTGACCGGGCTCGCCCTGATCCTCATCGCGCTCGTCGCGGCGATCGTTCTGGGCGTGCTCTTCGGTCGTAGTGGTGTCCCGGCAAAGCGCGTGGTGGCGATCCTCCGCGCGATTGGCGACATGCTCGCCCGCGTCCCCCGCCGGTAGCTCAAAAACGCATCCTCCTCTGAGTATGCAGGAGTCTGCCTTCATGTGTCTCATAAGTAAACTGGTTTTGAGACACCTGGTGAGGGTGCTGGCTGCAACGGTGCGCCGAGAGGAGTGCACCAGATGCCTACTGGTAGCGCCGACTGTTGCTGAGTTGCGTATTCAGCGGCTTCCGACTCTTCTCCCAATGAATGGTGGGGAACTGATCACCAATGATTGATCAGCGCTTGCTGTATAGTTCAGTACATGCTGACTATTGCTTCGCGCCTCGACGTCATGAACCGGCTCGGCCGGGCCATGGCGGACCCGACGCGCTCCCGGATCTTGATGACTCTGCTGAACGCCCCGAGCTATCCGGCCGTGCTCTCGCGCGAGCTGGAGCTGACCCGCTCGAACGTCTCGAACCACCTGACGTGCCTGCGTGACTGCGGGATCGTGGTCGCCGAGCCTGAGGGTCGCCAGACGCGCTACGAGATCGCTGACCCGCATCTTGCGGCTGCGCTCGTCGCGCTCGTGGATGTGACGCTGGCGGTCGATGAGCACGCGCCGTGTGTGGACTCGTCGTGCACGGTGCCGGGCTGCTGCGGTACAGGGGCGGACGCGTGAGCGCGGCGTGTAGCTGCGAGCACGAGCCTGCCACTGCGGCGGAGGATGAGACCGAAGAGGTGGAGCGGCCCTGGTGGAGGGACCGTGGGATCATGGTGCCGGTCTTCTCCGGTGTCGCGTTCCTGGCTGGTCTGATCCTTGAATGGTCCGGGCTCGAGATCCCGGCGCTCGTACTGTTCTGGATCGGCCTGCTGCTGGGCGCGTCGACGTTCACTCCTGGCGCGATTCGGAAGCTGTTCAAGGGCAAGCTCGGGATCGGGCTGCTGATGACGATCAGCGCGATCGGCGCGGTCATCCTCGGCTATGTGGAGGAGGCCGCTGCTCTGGCGTTCTTGTACTCGATTGCTGAGGCGCTTGAGGACAAGGCGATGGACCGTGCCCGTGGCGGCCTGCGGGCGCTGCTGAAGCTCGTGCCGGAGACGGCGACCGTGCTGCAGAGTGGCGTCTCTGCGCAGGTGCCGGCGAGGGAGTTGACGGTCGGCCAGGTCATGGTGGTCCGCCCGGGCGAACGGATCGCAACCGACGGGATCGTCCGCTCTGGCCGCTCAAGCCTGGACACCTCGGCGATCACCGGGGAGTCGATCCCCGTCGAGGTCGAGCCCGGGGACGCGGTGTCGGCCGGCGCGATTAACAGCTCCGGCGTGCTGGAGGTCGAGGCGACCGCGGCCGGTACCGATAACTCGCTTACGACGATCGTGGAGTTGGTCGAGAAAGCGCAGACGGAGAAGGGCGAGCGTGCGCGTCTCGCGGACCGGATCGCCCGCCCGCTCGTACCCGGTGTGCTGATTCTCGCAGCGCTCGTCGCGATCATTGGGTCACTGCTGGGCGACCCGGAGGTATGGATCACTCGTGCGCTCGTCGTGCTGGTAGCGGCCTCTCCGTGCGCGCTGGCGATCTCGGTGCCGTTGACGGTCGTTGCCGCGATCGGCGCGGCGAGCAAGTTCGGCGTGATCATCAAGTCCGGCGCGGTCTTCGAGCGCTTCGGCACGGTCCGGCACGTCGCGGTCGACAAGACCGGCACCCTGACCCGTAACGAGCCCGCGGTCACCGCGGTCCTCACTGCGAACGGCATTGCCGAGGAGCAGGCGCTGGCTTGGGCGGCGGCTCTGGAGCAGCACAGCACGCATCCCCTTGCGGCGGCGATCACCGCTGCAGCCCCGGGTGTTCCCGTGGCCGCGGATGTGACCGAGCAGGCCGGGCACGGCATCGACGGCACCGTCGATGGCGCTCGTATCACGGTCGGCAGCCCCCGCTGGCTCGACGCCGGCGAGCTCGGCGACCGGGTTGCAGGGCTTGAGGAGCAGGGCATGACTGTCGTGATCGTGCACCGCGACGAGGCACCGGTCGCGGCGATCGGCGTCCGCGACGAGCTGCGTCCGGAAGTCCCCGAGGTGGTCCGCACGCTTGCGGATCAGGGCGTCGGCATGACGATGCTCACCGGGGACAACGCCCGCACCGCTCGTGCGCTGGCTGCGCAGGCCGGGATCGCTGATGTGCGCGCGGAGCTGCGCCCTGAGGACAAGGCGACCGCGATCGGCGAGTTGTCGAAGGCGGGATCGGTCGCGATGATCGGTGACGGCATCAACGACGCCCCGGCCCTGGCGTCCGCGGACATCGGCATCGCGATGGGAGCGACCGGCTCCGATGCGGCGATCGAGTCTGCGGACGTGGCCTTCACGGGTCATGATCTGCGGCTCATCCCGCGGGCGTTCGATCACGCGCGGCGGGGCCGGCGGATCATCAACCAGAACATCATCCTGTCCCTGCTGATCATCACCGCACTGCTCCCGCTCGCGCTCTTCGGGGTCCTGGGGCTCGCGGCTGTCGTCCTGGTCCACGAGGTCGCGGAGGTCATCGTGATCCTCAACGGCCTGCGCGCCGCACGCACCCGCACACCACGAATGGAAAGCTGATGCTCGCAACCATCGGGTCGGCGATCGGCCTGTTCGCGGCGACCAACATCGACGACATCGTCGTGCTCACCGTGCTGTTCCTCGCCTCCAGCCGGGGAAAGCCGCGACCGTGGCAGATCGTCGCAGGCCAGTACCTCGGGTTCATCACACTCGTCGTGATCAGCGTGATCGCCGCGCTCGGTCTCACGATCGTCCCGGACGAATGGGTCGGCTTCCTGGGTCTGATCCCGCTCGGCATCGGCATCTGGACGCTCATTCGCGGCCTGCGCCGTAACGGCGACGACGATGATGACGACTCCAAGATCACCGCGGTCGGACTATGGGGGGTCGCCGGGATCACGATCGCCAACGGGGCCGACAACATCTCCCTCTACACGCCGATCTTCCGCACCAGCTCGCCCGGCGACGTCGCGGTCATGATCGTCGTGTTCCTGATCCTCGTCGCCGTCTGGTGCGCTGCCGGGCGACTGATCGGCACCCACAAGGCCGTCACCGAAACGCTCGAACGTGTCGAGCACTGGCTCGTCCCCGTCGTGTTCATCGGCCTGGGCCTGTTCATCCTCATTGAATCCGGCGTTATCGTCCGTCTCTTCGAGGCCCTCGCATGACCCCGGACACGAATACCGACGTTGAGTCGGCATCGGCGTCGGGAGAGCGTCCGCAGAGAGGACGCTGGCGGCTCACTGCCTGGGCGCTTCTGATCGCCGTGGTCGTCGTCGTGATCGATCAGGGAACGAAAGTGTGGGCCGAGGCCACCCTGTCGGAGCACGAGCGCATCCCGCTGATCGGCGACCTGTTGGGCCTGCAGCTCGCGTACAACCCCGGCGCGGCGTTCTCCTTCGGGGAGAGCTTCACCTGGGTGTTCGCTCTCATCGCCGTCGCGGCCACGGCCACCGCGATCGTGTTCGCGTTCCGGGTCCGACGCCCCGGGTGGGCGATCGTGATCGGTGCGCTCGGCGGGGCCGCTGCTTCGCACGCCGGCGACCGGCTTTTCCGCCAACCAGGATTCGCCCGGGGGCACGTCGTCGACTTCCTCGCCTACGGCAACTGGTTCATCGGGAACCTCGCCGACATCGTGATCGTCACCGCTACGATTGCCGGAGCGCTCCTGATGCTCCGCGGCACCGAGAACTGAGAGGGCCAACCATGGAGATCACCCTGCAGTACTTCGACGGCTGCCCGAACTGGGAAGTACTCGACCGCCGGCTTGCTGAGCTGCTCGACGGTCGATCAGATATCCGCGTCACACGACAGTTGGTCGAGACCGCCGAGGACGCCGAGCGCCTCGGATTCCACGGGTCACCGACCGTCCTCGTCGACGGCGTCGATCCCTTCGCCGACGAGCACACGCCGGTCGGGCTCGCCTGCCGGGTGTTCCGTACCCCTGCCGGGCTGGGAGGCTCTCCGACCGTCGAGCAACTGCGCGAAGCGATTTCCGGCCCGGCTCTGACGGGTGATGCTTGATCAGGGGTGGGTGGAGCGGAGAGCCGGGTAATCGGACCACTCGCCACCGGCGAGACGCGACCATGAGGCAGCGGATGCCGGTGATGCCGAGGAGATCCGAGACGATCCGGGGATGCAGTTGCCGGGTGAGCTCGATGAGCACTGTCGTGCGGGCGCTCCCGGCAAGCAGGCCTTCGGCGCGAAGGCGACGGCTGAGCGGCCCCGGGGTGAGGTGACGGCCCGGGTTCCGGCCGGGGAACAACCACCCTTCAGGATGGCCCTTTGTGGCATCGACGAGCTCGACGATGGCGTCGCCGAGGATCGCGGGGACCTCGATCGGCTCGGCCCCGACGGTGAGCGTCACGGGCCGCGAGCTCGTGTCGACCTGTGCCCGGGTGATCGTGACGATGCGGGTCAGCTGGATCCCGTAGAGCAGCACGAGGAGACCCGCGGCCCGGGTCTTCGGGTCCATGTCGGCATCGGACAGGAACCTGCGGGCCATCTGCCATCGGTGATCAGAGGCGTAGTCTCGCCCCTCGAGGCGATGGGCTCGAAACTCGACCCGAAGGGTGCTCAGCCGGTGTTTTCGCAGCCAGCGAGTGAACGGTGCCAGCGCGTCGCGTTGGCTAGGCGAATCGGTCAGATACGCGTCGAGTAGGCGCTGCGGGAACGTCGCCAGCGTCTCCTGCTGCGCCCGGATCTCCCCGAGGAACGCGGCGCAGTACTTCAGTGCAGCCCTCTGCCTCTGGAAGCCGGAAGCAGGGCTGGACGCGCTGCGCAGTGTCCGAGTGGATCGGAGGAGCTCCCAGGTGCAGTAGCGGCGCAGGATCAGCCGGTCCTCGGGATGGTCGATGCCACCGAGCCAGTCGTTGAGCCAGTGGTCGAAGCGCGTGCCCTCGACGTCGAGCTCCGGCAGCACGCCGGAACGGACCAGCAGTGAGAGGAGGAACGCGACCGACTGTCCCGACCGGGCTCGGGTGATGATCGCCTCGGCGGTGAGCGGCAGGGTCCCGTCCGCGAGCTCGCGGAGCACCATCGCGCACTTGCTCTTGTGCAGCCAGCGTTCGAGCGACGCCGCTTTGCCATGGTGCGTGAGCAGATAGTCAGCAAGCGGGTGGAGATCCTCACGGATCTCTCCCGCATCGTCGGCGAACAGCTGTTGGATCGCGACGGGCCGGCGGCACTCGACGCAGAGGTGATGTTTGCGGATTTCCTCGATCGAGCCGCATCCAGGGCAGGCCATCGTGATCGGAGTGCCCGCGCAGTCGGCGCAGACCTTCTGGCCATTCATGAACCCGGTGAGGAACACTCTGCGCGCGCACTCGGGACAAGGTTGGGGTCTGCGCATCGCGTAGTAGCAGCGCGCGCATACTCGTCGTCCGTCGAGGTGCGAGGCGACGCGGCCAGGTTCTCCGCAAAGACCACAGGTCTTGATCGGTGCGGTGTAGCAGGCCAGGCAGACGAGTTCCGGGCGACGGACGATGATGGTCGCGTGCTGACCGCACCGCGAGCAGTCGCCGAACGATCGAGGGTCGGCTCGCCAACAGTCACGGCAGAAACGCTGTCCGTCGATGGTGCGCTGCACGGGCCGGACCCGGCCACAGGACGCGCAGGAGACGGACCGGGCCTTCCGCTCGCATCGGGAGCAGTGCTGACCACCGCCCGGCGTCTTGTGGGGCATTCTCACCGCGCGTCCGCAGGACTCACACGTCGGCAACACCACCCGGCTCGCCCCTTCTTTGACCAGCGCATGGGCCAGATTCTGAACGGTCGCTGGCACGTTCGCATGCTGCCCCTCCAGGACTCCGGGCTGCTTGATCAGCGCGAGCTCAAGAAGCCGCTGCGTGAGGGGTACTGGCGCGACCGTATGCACGATCTCAGTGAGTCGCTCGGGAAAGATCTCGGGAACGAGAGGGCGGACGAGAGCGACGACTTCAGCGACTCGCGGCAGCTGCGGAGGCTTGGCCACCGCGGCTACTTCGTACGCGGCCGACGGATCGCCGCGCGAACAGGACGGAGATCACCGATCGCCCCCCGTGTCGCCTCCTCACCCACCGCCACCGGGGTCGAGGCCTCCCGGCGAGTGATCGTCACGAGATCGTCGAGCGAGCACTCCAGCGCATCGCACAACGCCGCCAACACGTCGAGACGCACCCGCTGGGGCGGCTGAGTCACCAGCCGATACACCTGCTCCCGGGACAGGTCGATGCCGCGCTCTTCGAGTAGGGGTTTCAGTTTGGAGGTCTGGAAGATCCCGCGCGACGCCATCACGCTGCGCAGATTCCAGCCGGTGTCGAGCTCAACGGTCATCAGCTTCTCCTTCGATGAGGGCCTTCAGCGCTTCGGCGAGCACACGGTTCTTGTAGTCCGAGCTGACGGAGGCGTAGATCGAGGTCGTCGAGGCATGCATATGCCCGACCTGCTCTTGGACGAATCGATCGGCGTACCCGAACTCCAGAAGGTGCGTGACATAGGAGTGCCGGAGGCTGTGCAACGTCAGGTCCTTCGACAGGCCGGCTTCATCACGCAACTCTGCGAACCTCCGATCGAGATACCCAGCAGACAGACGCGTGCGGCGCTCGGTCACCCAGAGCGCGTCGAGGTCGTCTCCGGGCGCGAAACGGGCCCGGGCCTGCTCGAGCCATTGCTGCATGCCGGGGACCCACCAGTCGAATTCCGGCACCAGCAGCACCGTGCGACGTCGTGGCGCGCCACCGCCCGCCGCCTTCGCCCATCGCACGTGGACCGCGCCGTAGCGGCCCCACTGGCGCATCTTCGCGTTGTGGTGCAAATCGACGGTATCGAGCATCACCGCCTCAGTGCGGCGCAGACCGAACGCGTAGACCGTCTTCAGCAACTGGGCATCCCGCAACGCGCCGAGCGCACCCTTTCGCCCGGAACTCACGAGCAGCTCGACGCGGGCGTCGGCCGTATCGAACAGGCGCTCGATCTCGTCGTACGTGAACGGGCGACGCTTCCCATCGCCTTCGAACTCGAACCGGTGCGCCACCGTGTTCCACGGCAGGCACACCTGCGAAGGGACCTCCCCAAACTCGCGATCGCAGATCTCCATCCAGTCGTACAACGGGTTCGTGAGGTAGTCACAGAACCCACGGATAGACCCATGGTTGGCGCGCATCGTCGACAACGTCCGAGTGCGACCGCCAGACTGAGCAGTGAACTCATCCACATCCGCGACAGTCCACCTCCAAGGCGGTTTGTCCACGAAATCACGGAACCGTGTCACCGTCGCCGTCCGGTTCCGGATCGTCTGCTCACGGAGCCCGCGCGACAGCTGCTGGTTCCGCCAACCATCGATCATCGCACTGAAAACCTGCGCTTCCGGGTTCGCCAGTGCGACGTTCGATGCTGACGTGATCAGCCGAAGCGCCGCTGGAGAAGCCTCAAAATCTTGCATTAGATGCAACAAAGTATGGGACAGTGCATCACTGTGTCAACCCAGATCTCCGCATCCGCGAGATCACGCTGTTATGGTCGGAACACTTCGACACCGAAGGAGCCGAATAGGTATCGATTGCAAGCACGGACAGTTGCATTCACTGCAACATGCGAGGGTTCGCTTCCTGCGTGGACACAGGCGCTTAATACCCGCACTCGGACAGGACTGGCGAATCGACCGCCGCCAGAGAATTTGGATCATGTGGAGCAGACTTAGCTCCGAACCCGGAAGTGCGGAGGCCTTTTCGAATCCGCATCTCCGCACGTGAACAAACCGCTTGAGGAGCCACGATGGCAGATAGGCCAGTACGACAGACCGGCAAGGACCGAGATGGAGACATCACCTCCCTCGCCGATGAGGGCCAGCGATGGTCCCCCATCCCGAAATGGCGAGCGATCCAGGACATCGAGAACGGCTCGCACACGTACTACGTTCCGTGGCTGAGTGGACGAACCGAGATTCGAGTCATCACGACGGCCACGGGGGCCAAGCACCTGAGGACGGACCGAGACGCGACCACCAGGAACAACCTGGAGGACCTCCCCAATCCGTAGTCAACACAAAGATGCCTCCGCTGGCTCGGCTTCCACCTACCGATCCCGGATCATCTTCGGCAGCAAGCGCACGAGTGCGACCATGCCAACGAGCTCGACGAGCGTCTGCATCACGATGACCACCGGAGTCAGCGCGAGTGCTGGTGGCAGGGCGAGTGCGAGTGGCAGGACGACGAGGGAGTTGCGAGTGGCACCGCTGAACGCCAGGGCTCGGGTCGCGGGAACGTCGAGGCGGAAGGTTCGTCCGGCCAGGAGGCCGACGAACACCATGATCACGAGGAACGCGACATAGATCGGCACGAGTATGAGCAGCTGCGGCCCTGCAGCACCGACCGCTCCAGCTTGGGATGCCACGACCGTGAAGAGGGTCGCCATCATGAGCGGCACCATCAGGTTCAGCATGCTGCGCTCGATCACCTGGCCGCTGCGGTGTCGTTTCGCGAGGAACTGGACAAGCGCGGCGGCACCGAGTGGCACCACGATCAGCAGCAGGAAGGCTCGCACGAACGGGCCGACTTCCACCACGGCCACCCCATCCGGGCCGAGGAAGATCAGCAGATAGATTGGCAGGAGCAGCATCTGCGCGAGCATCAGCAGTGGGGCTGCCGCCAGTAGTCGGTCGGCTGCGCCGCCCGCGAGGCCGGCGAACACGATCACGTAGTCGATGCACGGCGTGAGGAGCACCAGCAGCACTCCGAACAGCAACGCGGGCTGGTCCGCGACGAACCGCGACAGTCCGTAGGCGACGAGTGGCACGATCACGAAGTTCACGCCCCCCACGGCCCCGAGGAAGCGCCCATCGCGAAGTGACCTGCCGATGGCAGCGAACGGGACGCCCAGGAACGTCGCGAACAGCAGCAGCGCGAGCACCGGCTCAATCGCGAGTTCGAGGTGATGCACCCCGGGCACGAGGAGGCCGAGCGCGCCGCCAGCTGCAATCGCCGCGAGGTACAAGGCGATCTGGTGGCGCTCCAGGACTGCGGTGAGGCGCGTCACGAGACGGGGTTCGAGGTGGAGTTGATGGGCACGGCCTGACGGTAAACGTTCGACCCGCTCGAAGGTCAAGCCCGCTCCGCGCTCGTAAGCTCCCGGCATGCGTATCTCTGAGGTCAGCAGGCGGAGCGGGATCAGCGCGACCGCGCTGCGCTATTACGAGAGCATCGGCCTCGTCCTACCCCGCCGCTCCAGCAACGGCTACCGGGACTACGACGCCGCCACCCTGCACCGACTCGATCTCATCGAAGCGAACAAAGAGCTCGGACTCCCCCTCGCTGACATCAGCAGACACCTCGCTTCCCTGGAGGTCGACTCCTGCACCGACGTACGCGAGCAGCTACGGCCACTCCTCGCCGAGCGCGTGCGGCAGATCGACGAGAAGCGGGCCCGCCTCGATGAGCTACGCGCCCGAATCGATGCCGCCGACCGCAATCTCGGGCAGTGCCCGGACCGGGATGAACGTTGCTCCACGGAGTGCCTCCGTCGCGTGTATCCCTAAGGGCATCATCGCTCCCACGCCACTCGTGCGAGCGGGTGCGTCGCCTCCACCTGTTCGCACCGTCACAGTGAATGGGGGTCGATAAAATCGTCAAACAGAGATATCATCGTCAAATGACGATGATTAGAGAGGTGCGGTCGGAGCTGGATGACGCGTCGACGCAGCACTACGCCCACCTGTTCGATGCGTTGAGCGATCCCACCCGACTCGACGTGCTGCAGCACCTCGCGTCAGGGGAGCATCGAGTGCGTGATCTCGTTGCGCATGTTGGTCTCGCTCAGTCCACGGTCAGTAAGCACCTCCGATTCCTCCTCGAGTGTGGGCTCGTGCATGCGTGCCCCGAGGGGCGTTCTACGTGGTACTCGCTCTCACAGCCGGCAGCGCTTTCGCGGCTCGTTGGTGCGGCGGAGGCGTTGCTCGAGGCGACGGGAACGCGGGCGGCTCTCTGCTCGCATCTCCAGCGGCCGCTCACCGCCGCTGACAGCTCACTGGAGCTCTGATGGGCGCGGGACATGACCACGGCGGCGCGGCGCCGGAAGCTGGCCGGCCGGGAGATTTCCGGACGAAGCTCTGGATAGCGTTCGGCATCACGGCGACGATCGTTGTCGCGCAAGCTATCGGTTCGGTGGTGACGGGCAGCCTGGCCCTCCTCACGGACACCGCTCACGCGATCACGGACGCGACGGGACTGCTCGTCGCGCTCATTGCGGCGACGCTCACCTTGCGACCTGCGAATGCCAAGCGAACGTGGGGATTTCGGCGTATTGAGGTCATCGCGGCGCTGGGGCAGGCAACGCTCTTGCTGGCCGTCGGTCTGTTCGCGGCCGTCGAAGGCGTACGTCGCCTGTTTGAGCCACCGGAGGTTCCGGCCGGGGAGCTCTTGATCTTCGGAATCATTGGCCTGGTGGCCAACATCGTGGCAATCTCGATCCTCGCGTCGAGCCGGGGCGCGAACTTCAACATGCGGGCCGCGTTTCTGGAAGTGTTGAATGATGCGCTGGGTTCGCTCGGCGTGATCGTCGCCGCCATCGTGATCGCGACCACGGGATTCATGCAAGCCGACGCGATCGCCGGGCTCGTGATCGCCGCCCTCATTGTCCCTCGCGCGTTCAAACTCATGCGGGAAACAACGAGCGTGCTGATGGAGTTCACCCCCGCAGGACTGGATCTCGACGAGGTCCGCCGTCATATTCTCGAGCTCGAGCACGTGACCGATGTTCACGACCTGCACGCGTCGACGGTCTCAACGGGACTCCCCACGATTTCGGCACACGTGGTTGTCGAGGATGAGTGTTTCCAGGACGGGCACGCAGCCGAAGTCCTCGGCAACGTCAGGGCATGTGTGGCCGAGCATTTCGAGGTCTCGATCCCGCACTCGACGTTCCAAATTGAGACGCAGCACCTCAAGGATCTGGAGCCTCCCGCTTCCCAGCATGCGTAGCGAACAAGCCAGGGACTACCGCGTTCGGTGGGAACCGATGGGGCTCTTACTGCTGCGATTCTGGCTCGTCGCGCGCGCGAGTTCGTTGACGAGCGCTGCGGATGACCAGGAGCACGGTTACGAGGACGAGGCCAGCGAAGATGAGCACCGCGATCACGATGAACGACGTGAGTTCTTCGGGCGTCTCGTGTGCGGCCGACGCTGGGGCCGTCGACGTGGAGGTCTGTGGGACGGGCTCCGGCGTGGTGGATGCTGACGGGGTTGGGGCGTCGGTTGGGGTTGCAGCTGCTGATGTGCTGGTCGTGTAGCTGAACTCCCCGCTGATGGGGTGCCCGTCGCTGGAGACCACGCGCCACTGAACGAGGTAGGTCCCTGCGTCGACGCTTGCGTCGACGGCTTGTACGACCGTTTCGCCGTCGATGACGGGGCTGCCGTCACTGATCGCTGTTCCGTCGGGCGCTGTGACGATCACGACCGCCGCGTCGCCCAGGGAGAGGACACCGGCCGAGAAGGTCAGCGTTAGGGACGCGGGTGGCTCGGCGAGTTCATCGTCTGGTGCTGGGACGGTGCTGATGAGCGAGTCGTGCGCCTGCGCTGGACTTGGCACGGAGAGTGTGCCGGCGACGGCGAGGAGGAGCGTCGCCACGAGAGCCGCCAGGAGGGCGACGGGTCGAGGCATTCGAACCCGGGCATGTGTTCCGGAGTGGGTCATCGCTGACTGCTTTCTGTTGACGAGGAGGTGGGCGAGAGGGGCCGCTGGTGCGGAGCTGAAGGTGGTGAGAATTTCCTGACGAGGGTGGTGCCTCCAAACGCCAGCGCGAGCAGTGCGCCCACGATGAGTGCCACGGCGCCACCGATCTGTTGATCGACGATCGCTGATACACCCCAGGTGCGGCCCAGTGAACCGAACCAATCGGCGGCCAGCAGATCAGTGGAGGCCAACAATGCGATTCCGAGAGCCACGAAGGACGCCGAGACGATTCCGGCCGCGAGGGCCTTCCTCCGCCAAGCTATCGGCGGCCCGATCCGGTCGATTCCGACGATCGACTGCGCGGAGAACCACCCTGCCAGGAGGAAGTAGCCGATCATCCACATGTGGCCGACGTGGTCGCTGACCGCCCACCGCAGCAGCGGCGTGTAGTAGAAACCGATCATCGAGACGCTCAGCACCGTGGCGGCGACGATGGGATGTACGAGGAACGTCACGGTCCGAGCGTGAGTGCCGGCGAGTACCCACTCCCGGGTCCCGTAGCTGCTATCGCCTCGAGCGCGCACAGTGCGCACCAGCAGCGTGAGCGGTGCGCTGAGGGCGAAGAGGAGCGGCACGAGGAGCGTGAGGAGCAGGTGTTGGGCCATGTGCAGGCTGAAGAGGAACTTGCCGTACACGATCAGAGGGCCGTTCACGAGGTACAGGCCGAGGAGCACAGACGCTGTGAAGGCAACGGTGCGCCGGGCGGGCCAGACCTCGCCACGCGCCCGCAGCCGCGCGATGCCCGCGATGTAGAAGAACAGCCCGAAGAGGAAAATCGTCGTCGACATGGGGTCCAAGCGCCACTCGGTGAGCAGACGCACCGGGGAGAACTCCGGCGGAAGCTGCTCGCCCGTGAGCAGCTGCGCTGGGGTTGGCGCGGGCAGCTGCGACCCTGGAACTTCGGTGACGGGTGAAGGGGTGCGCCCAAGCGCGGCGGCCGCTCCCGAAGCGAGGCCCATGAACGCGAGCTCGAGCGTCACCAGCCACACCAGTGGCTTCCGAGGCGAGGTGGTGGCCGAGGGCGTGCTGCGCATGCGCGCGATGAGCGCCCGGCGCTGCAGCCACCCGATGACACCCAGCACCACAAACACGGCGACTTTCGCGAGCACAAGCACCCCGTAGGGCGAGAGCAGTTGGTCAACGCTGCCGATGTTGGCGACACTCGAAACCACACCTGACGTCGCCACGATGATGAACGCGATCAGCGCGAGCGTCGAGTACCGCTCGAACAGCGCAACCCGGCGAACACTGGACAGGCGCGGAGCGAGCAGAGCGATGACGGTGAGCCCGCCGAGCCAGAGGGCCGCCCCGATGTAGTGCAGGGTAATTCCGGCAACAACGGTCTCGTGGTTCTCGGCCCCTGCCGCGTGGCCCTGTGACCCGAGGGGCCAAAGACAGAAGGTCGCGTACACGGCCGCGAATCCCACCATCGCTGGGCTACGCACCGCGATCACCACGATGGAAAGCAGCACCACCATCCCGAGCGTCATCACCCAGGACTGTCCGAGTTCCAGCGAGGTGAAGAAATAGGCGAGTCCTTCGCCAAATTCTGCGTCGAACGCGAGGGGTGCGTTCGAGATTTGCAGGTAGGTGAGAAACGCTGCTGCGGCGGTCGCGACGACCCACGCGGTCGCTGCTGACGCGGCGATTGTCATCGATCGTTCAAACTCCGGTTCGTGTCGGCTGGTGGCCCACGCGGCAAGGACCAGTGCGCCGATGGTGACCGCGGCCGACAGGTTCATCGCGAGCCGCGCCAGCGGTACGCCCCACATCACGATGGGGCCCGGATCGGACACCACGAGAGGGGTCGCCCCGCCGCCATACGCCAGGCCCGCGACGGTCGCGGCGAGAGCGGCCAGGAGCAGGAGCGCTGGCCCTGCCACGATCGCCCGCTTCGCGCGTGAGGACCAGGCGTCGTCGACGACGGATTGGTTCGGATTGCTGGTCGCCATCACACTGCACCGTTCCGGAACGGTACGACTTCCGGCCTGCCGGCTCGCGGCGAAGAAATAGACTGAGCTGTCCCTGCGCGGTCCCGTGCGTCGCGCGTGTCGCGGCACACCGTGCGTTGCGCGCCGACCGGACGCATCGCCCTATAGGTCTGGAAATTCATGCAGCCTCTACATGCTCGTGAGCCGTTCTTCGGCTTGTTCTTGGTGGTTACAGGGATCATGGGGGTAGCTGCCGCCCTGGCGTTGTCGATCGAGAAGGTCGTGCAGCTGCAGAACCCGACAGTGGCGTTGAGCTGCGATGTCTCGGTCCTGGTGCAGTGCTCCACCAACCTCGAGAGTGCGCAGGGGGCAGTGTTCGGGTTCCCCAACCCGTTCTTGGGGCTCATCGGGTTCGCTCTGGTCCTTGCGGTCGGTGTGGCGGTGTGGGCGGTCCCGCACTTCGCGTCTTGGTTCTGGGCCGCGTTCAATGTGGGCGTGGCTGGAGCATTCGCGTTTGTGGTGTGGCTGATCGGGCAGAGCATCTACGTGCTGGGGACGCTGTGCCCGTGGTGCCTCGTCGTGTGGCTGGTCACGATCCCGTTGTTCGTGTTCGTCACCGGACGGAATGCTCGCGCAGGGGTGTTCGGGTCACGCATGAAACGGGTCGCAGAAGCGGCCTGGCCGTGGCTGACGCTCACGGCATTCGCGCTGCTGGTCGCAGTCGGCGTGCTCGCGCAGCTTCGCCTGGACGTGATCGGGAGCCTCACGTTCTAGGTGGCCTGCTGCCCATCCGTGGCAGTAGCCGACTGCTGGGCGTGCTCCGCCTCGTCCCTGCGGGTGACCGTGAGGAGCACACCAAGGATCATGCCGACGACAAGCGCAATGTCTGCCAGATTCCCGATGAAGAAGTTGCCGTAGGCGAGAAAGTCAGTGACGTACCCGCGTCCGAATCCCGGGTCCGCGAAGAGCCGATCGAGGAGGTTCCCCACGGCTCCTCCCCAGATCAACCCGACCGTGATTGCCCAGCGCGTCGTCGTGATGCGGCGGGCGACGAACAAGATCCCCACCGCGACGATGGCGCTGAAGATGGTGAACAGCCAGGTGGAGTTCTCGCCGAGCGAGAACGCTGAACCCGGGTTGAAGGCGAGCTGCAGCCCGAGGGCGTTCCCGAGGAGCGGAATGCGCTCGGTCTCGCTGAGCTGATCGAGGGCGATGGCCTTGCTGAGCTGGTCAGCGCCGGCCACGACCGCGGCGACCGCCGCCGTGGCGAGAAACGAACCCCACGAGCGACGGGCAGTCGTTCCTTCGGGGTGGTCGCTACTGGGCGATGGCACGGTCGAGCGCGTCCGTGAGGTCGGTGAGGGCTGTGAGCTCCAGCTGTTGGCCGTCGAGGAAGAACGTCGGGGTTCCCTGGATGCCGAGGGCGCGGCCTTGGTCGAGGTCTTCGGTGACGCGAGCTTCGGTCGCAGGGTCGGCGACGGCCGTGTCGAACGCGGCCATGTCGAGCCCAAGTTCTTCTGCATAGGTGCGGAAGAGCGGGGCCTGGGAGGTCTGCTGCTCGCCCCAGTCGGCCTGCGTTTCGAAGAGCTTGCCGTACATGTCCTCGAAGCGATCCTGCTGGGCTGCCGCTTCCACCGCGACGGCGGCGTTCATGGAATTGAGGTGGCCTGGGAGGGGGAAGTAGCGGACGACGTAGTTGATCTCACCCTGGTACTCGGCGCGGATCTCCTCAATGTAGGGGTAGAACGCACCGCAAGCCTCGCACTCGAAGTCGAGGTACTCGACCAGGGTCGGCGCTTCTGGGCCGGCTTCATCGAGGACGTGCGAGTTCGCGGCGACGCCGGGCAGGCCACCATCGTCGGGGATGGCAGCTGCTGCGACAGGGTCGTTCGAGACGTCCGGGGAGGACGAGCTCGTGAAGATGAAGCCGGCCACGACAAGCACGGCAACGACGGCGATCGAGATGAGGGTGACTTTCGTGGGAGTTTTCATGATCCTTGGTGGTCGTAGTTCGGGCGCTGACGGCTAGAGCGGGAGGGCGATGTTGAGCATCACGCCTTGGAGTATCGACATGAGGGCACCCCAGAGGCCGGTGACCATCAGGATGCCGAGCAGGATCTGCACGCTGCCGGCCACGATGTTGATGGGGCGGATGTGCTTGGACACGAACTTGACCGACCGCGTTGCCCATCCGAACCCCCAGGCCAGCAACAAGAACGGCAGGCCAAGCCCGAGCGAGTACGCGAGTCCCAGGAAAGCGGCCCGTCCTGGGTCGCCGAGGTTCCAGGACACCGACATGATCGCTGCGAGGGTCGGACCGATGCAGGGCGTCCATCCGATCCCGAGCGCAACCCCGAGCAGGGGCGCAGAGAACACGCCGAGGGAGTTGGAGAAGCGTGGCCGCTTTGTGCGCTGCGCCATGGGAATGGCACCGATGAAGACCAGTCCGAGCGCGATGACGACGACGCCGAGGAGGCGCGTGATGAGGTCCGCGTACTCGAGGAAGAAGCGCCCCATGACGCCGCCCAGGATCGTCACCGCCATGAAGACGGCGGTGAAGCCAGCGATGAACAGCAGGACGCCAATCAGGAGACGTCGACGAGTGCCGGTCGCGGCCTCCCCATCCGAGCCCTGCACGGTGGCCCCGAGATATCCGAAGTAGCCAGGGACGAGTGGGAGTACGCAGGGAGAGGCGAATGACACCAGCCCAGCCAGAGCCGCGACGAGCAGCGCTACCCCGAGTGCACCATCGAAGATCAGCCCCTCTGGTGTCACGGTGCTTCCGCCACTGCGTCCTCAACCAGGGTCGCGAGGATCGATGCGGACGGGATCTGCCCGATGATGCGCGCCGCCACCCTGCCCTGTCGGTCCATGACCAGGGTCGTGGGGGTGGCCTGGATCGGGGTGACGAGGGAGAACGCAAGGGTTGCCTGGCTGTCGATGACGTCGATCACGCTGGGGTAGGTGATGCCGAACTCTTCAGCGAAGGAGATCGCGGTCGCTGGTTGGTCGTAGGTGTTGATGCCGATGAATCCGACCTCGTCGTCCTGGTATGCCTCCCACGTGTCTTGCAGGATGGGTGCTTCCACGCGGCATGGGGCGCACGCGGCGTACCAGAAGTTCACGACGTACACGCGCCCTGCATAGTCCGCGCTCCCAACCGTTTCGCCGTACTCGTCGGTGCCCTCGAACTTGACTGGTGCTCCGCGCTCGGCGGCCGCGATCTCCACGACGCGGGCGTCGACGCTGGTCGTGCTGCCATCGGCGTTGGGTGCGTTGAGCGCCAAGTCTTCCTGCGGTGCGCACCCGGCGATCAAGACGGCGGTGAGTCCCGCCGTGATGGTCGCAAGCAGCGTCCGGACTCGACGTGCGCCTGACCGCTCACGCATGAACGACCTCCGATATCTTCGCCCGCTGCGGGAGCGGTGCGAGCTGCGGTGTTGCTCGCCGGGTGGTGCGGACATTGTTCAGGATGAGGCGGAGCTCAGCAGGCTGAGTCAGCGAGAACAGGAACGCTATCGTCGCGCCTACAATCCCCAGCCGCACTGCGCGAACAGTCGTGATCCTCACGAAAAGCCTGCCGCTCATGGGCGGATCGCTTCCGGTCCGCAGCAGACCGAAGACTCCTCCTGGCTGGGTGAGCAGTCGATGCCGTCGTCGACGGCGATGACCACCTCGATGAGCTCCCCAATGGCTCGACTGATCTGCGAATCTGCGATTTCGTACCGTGTCTGACGCCCCTCCGGGGTCGCGACGACAATGCCACAGCCCCGCAGGCACGCGAGATGGTTAGAGACATTGGTCCGAGTGAGACCCAATGACTCTGCGAGACGGGCCGTGTATCCCGGGGCGGTGAGCAATTCCAACAAGATGCTGGACCGTGTTGGGTCCGCCATGGCTCGACCGAGACGGTTCATCACGTCGAGCCGCGAAGCAAGAGTCAGCATCCACTGACTATATCGTGAGGCGGCGAAGATAGGCGGGTTGCAACGTGTTGACCTAGACGCCGTCTCCCGGGCTGAAGTGTCGTATCCGGCAAGTTGAAGATGAGTGCATACCTGCAGGACAACGCGCGGGCACACCGCTTCGAAGTTTGGTTTCGCGTGCGGATTGTCGCTCACACTCGGTGAGCTGGTCGGCTCGCAGGGGCGTGGTCGAGTGGAGCATTCAGGCTGCCGGCTCGGCTCGAGTAGGCGACGGACCCCGGTTCCGGTGTCGCTCAGTCGCCACACCGTCAACTACCTGGGTCACCGAAGGGGTCCTTTGGGTGAGGCCGGGACCGCCCCTGACCCCTGACGCAATGACCCCGTCGTTGAGCTGCGCACGATCGGCCGCTCGCGAGACCAGAACAGTGACTCAGTCGCGCGGTACTTTGGCGGGTGGGATGCCGACCGGGTCCCTCCGCTGCTCTTGCGCCTAAGAGATGCTCTCCGGCAGGAGAGGGTCAGCGCTGATTTCCGTAGCGGGCGGCGAGGGCTGCGTTGTGCAGGCGAAGCTGCTCCTCTTCGAGCTCCTCACGGCGACGGGAGGAGCGTTGGTCCCGGCTCCACCACTTCGAGAGCGTGACGATGAGCACGATGAACAGTGGGAGGCCTCCATACGCCCAAGCCACGCCACCACCGATGGCCTGGTCGACGATCGGCGAGATCCCCAAGGCCTCGGATCGGTTCGCGTACCAGCTGAACAGTGGCGTGTTCATGATCAAGAGCACGAGCCCGAAGACCGCGTGGACCTGCATTTCGATGAAGGCGTTCAGCAGGCGTGCGGGGTACGACGGCACCCGCGGGAGCGGGTCGGTGGACCAGAGGGGAACGGCTCCAACGACGCCGAGTAGCAGGAACACGAGCATGGATGCGTCGTGCCCGCCCGGCACGCTCATCACCCAGCTCACACCCCCGGTGAAGTAGAACGCGGGGAACACGATGATCGGAATCACAATCGCGACGCCCGGGTTCAGCAGCGCGTAGGCCAGCTTCGAGCGGTATGCACTCAGCGCGGTGCGCAGCACGATTCGACCAGCTCCCACGTGCGGCGTCGCCCGCAACAGCAGCCGGCCCGGGGCTCCGATGAGCAGCAGCGGTGGTACGAAGACCATCACCGTGACCTGCTGGAAGATCAGCACCGACACCAGCTCTCGAGCGTACTCAGAGGTGCTTGAACCGGTAACGCTGAACAGCAGCATGCAGCCGAGCGCGAAGCTCACGCTCTTGAGGATCGACCACCCGCGCCCGGCGCGCCACAGTCTGATGGCGCCCGCCAGGTATGCGGCCAGCAGGAGTACCGCCAACCACGCCAACGGTGACGTCGCAGCGTTGCGGAAGGAGAGGAGGTCAGCGATTTCGAACTGCACGGCGAATCTCCCGGAATCAAGTGACGTTGCTTCATCTGCGCACCAGCACGCTCCGGTGTGGGGTTGAAAGCTGTTACGCCCAGGAGCTTCGGCTGCAGGTGGCGCTGACTATTCTCCCTGGATCGTGACCACGGTGGAGGGCACGTTGTTCTGCTTGAGGAACTCCTGGGCATCGATTTTCTGTCCGGACGCGTCCTGCAGTTCGAGATGCAGGTGCGGGCCAGTGGACACGCCAGTGTTGCCGATGAGTCCGACCTGATCGCCCACCTTCACGGCGTCGCCCAGCTGGAGTGTCACGGAACCTTGCAGCATGTGGGCATACCGACTCTGGTAGGTCTGTCCGTTGATGACGTGCTCGAGAACGACGTTGACTCCGAACCCGCCGTTGTCCACCGGAGTGACGCTGACAACCGTACCCCCGGCGATCGCACCGATGGGTGTCCCTTGGGCTGGAGCCATATCCAGTCCCATGTGGTTCGTGCTGCCGATGCCGCCTGGGGAGACGCGAGGTCCGAATCCATCCGTGATCGGAACCCCGACCGGGAAGGGCCACTGCACGGTAGCTGTCAGGTCGTTGCTGAACGTTCCTCGATCGGTCAGTCCGCCGCTGAGGTTCGCGACTGTTGCGGACCCCATCGTTGTCACCGCGTAGGTCGAGCCCCGATCGCTCGGAGTTGCTTCCCCATCGGTGACCGTCAGTGTCTGGCTGGGCAAGCTCGAGACCGCGTTCGCCAACGCTGCTGACTCAGACCCCACGGCAAGGTCCTGCCGGACCGCCATTGTTGCGGCGGGAAGGGTCGTAAACGCTGCAAGGCTCCCTGCGACCCCAAGGGCCGCGACCCCGATACCGCTGCGCACGAGCAGGGAACGAGCATTTCGCCGTGAGTTGGGCGTCTCACGCTTGGACGGTTGCTTGTCCGCAGCGCCGGCTTCCTGCGCAGCCCGCTCGTTGCGCCCGAAGCTCGCAGGAGTCTCCACAGCGACGTCCGGACCTGCCGTGGGAGCCTTCGGAGAGGTCTGCGCTCGCTCGGCAGGGGCAGTGTGGGCTCGTTCAGCTTCGCGACGGGCGCGGCGAGAGGCGAATACCTCTGGCAACGAGGCTCCGGCCTCGGACGTGCCTCGAAGCCCGGTCGTCTGGAGTTGCCGTTCGCTCTCGCGAGCTGCTCGTCGAGTCAGTGGCATGGGGTCCGGCTGCATGTCGCGTGTCTCCTGCAAGTCGTCTGCCCGCTGGTCGGGATCCGAGATTACGGTAACAGAAACATCACGATTGTCACAGAAAAATAACGACAGCGGGTGCTGTCGCCTGCCCCGTGGCCGACTTCCGTGTGATGTTGGGGGCGAGGACTACTCCTGGGGGTACGCCCACTCAATGCCGGTCAAGGCATTTGGTCCAGTGAGGATCAATGCACCTGCGGGGGTGGGGACATCGAACACGATCGCACCGTGCACGGACTCTCCAGGCCCGATCGCGGTGGGCAAGTAGGCGTCTGCCTCGAGGCAGCTCGTAGCCGTAGCTGACCCCACCTGTCCGTCAACCAGCTCGCCCTGGTCATCCACCGCAGTCCAGGCCGACGGGTCAAGCTTCACGCTCTCCTGAAGATCGGGGGCCGTCCGGCCCTCGAAATTGAACTGCACGAAGAACCCATTCTCGGGTTCGGCGCTGGGATCGCCGGTGCAGGACGGTCCGACCACGATGCTCGTGACCGCGAACTCGGCAAGCACACCAGCGTCTCCCGCAGCTCCGATCCGCATCGGCTCACCGGTCGTCTTCACGATGTTGCCCCGCTCGTTCCTGACAGGCGACTCGACGGGCAATGACGGTGATGCCTGAGTCGGCTCTTCCCCCACTGTCGGGCCGTAGGTCGTGTCCAGTGGAGCGGAAGCGCATCCCGTCAAGGCGAACATGGCGGTGAAGGCTACGAGAACACGTTTACGCATGCTGACACGATAGGGCCAGGCGTGAACAGCCAAACGGCTCTGGCGTAAGAGCCGATGTCACCTGTTGAGTCGCGAACTGCGCAAGGTCGGGGCTCACAGACGCGGCCCATCCCCAAGAGGACCTCAACCCAGAGAACGTCGAAGTAGCATCTGCGAGGCGAGCTATAGGCGCGTGATCGGAACCGTCAATCCGCCGAGGGTCGGAGGGTGTGTGCCCCCTGCAATTTTCGGAGACTCGACATTGGCCGGCTTGGCAGTCTGTAGTCGTCGATAGAGTGTGGCGCGCGAAATGCCAAGATTGCGGGCGACCTCAGCCACCGGCACATCGGCCGCGATCAAATGCGCGGCGTTGCTCAGTTGGCTGTCGCTGACCTTCCGGGGTCGCCCCCCGAGATCGGCTCCCGCAGCTCGTCGCTTGCTCACTGAGTCCAGAACTCGTTCGCGTCTGATCTCGAGCTCCATCTGCGCGAGCGCGGCCATCACGGTAAACACCATCGACCCCATGGGGGTCGATGTGTCCACGTCTCCCCCACCGAGATTCAGCACCCGCAGGGCGACACCATTGGCGCGGAGGTCCTCCGCCAACGTCAGCATGTTGCCAGTCGAGCGCCCCAGACGGTCGAGGGTGGTCACCACGAGCGTGTCTCCATGCTCCAGGGCTCGCAGTGCTATGTCCAAGGAGGGCCGCGAGGCGTTCGCGCCAGACGCTCCCCGATCGACATAAAGGTCGTCAGCGCGCACTCCAGCTGCCCGGAGGTCGAGCTCCTGCCGGTCGGTGTCCTGGCGTCGAGTCGAAACGCGGGCGTAGCCAATGAGTTTGGGCACGATTCTCCTGTCGCAAAACCAACGGTGGTTACGCGACTCTACCGACCCAGTTGTGACACATAGTTATGAGAATCGCGAGCCGCGGAAAACCGGCCGCCACTCCCCCGGCTGTGCGTACTGAGTGAGACGTCGCGAAACCCATGGGTTTCGCGACGAACAGGAGCCGACTAGGCCCGTGGTGGTCGTCCATGTTGTGGCGCGGACCACGTCTCCGACCATGGTGCCTGTGATGGCTCGTGGCGAGCCTCGACCTTGCCTCCAGTATCGCTGGGGCTAGCGGCGACCTGCACGCCCTGCTCTCGCAGACCCGCACGATCGACAGAGCTGCGAGCCGCTCGAATCTGATCCGGTCGAAGAAGCCCGCGACCTGCGGTGCGGGGTCGGGTCCCCCGCGAAGCAAGTCGGCGCGGCTTTCAATGCCACGACGTCGTTCCGAAGCCGCTTGGTCGAGACGTGGAGCCGAGTACCTCCGCGCACTCCCGTTGGTTCGGTCGTCACGGTCACCCGTGTCGATCTAGGCCTGTAGTACAGCAACGATTCCGCGCTAGCGCCCTCTTGTCTCGCCACGGCAGTGATCGCTTTCGCTCGCGACGCATGCTCGCTGCTGTGGTCGCGTACGAGCCGCACTGCTCGCTCCCGCAGGGAGGGGTCAATCTTCTCTGGCAGAGATGCCATCCTTCAACTTGAAAGGAGACAACACTAAAACCAGGATGGTTCAGGGGGACATCGGATCGTTATGCACGCCCAACTCAAAGAGAGCGCCTCCCCAAACTAGCTGACCAGCGACAATGCCGAGAACGCTCGCAGCGATGGTCATAGCCAAGCCGATAGCTAGTCCTTTCCAACGCCAGCCTCGCCACCCAAGGGGCAGAAGTAGTCCGAGGCTTAGAAGGTGGGCCAACGCGAGCGGGGCCGCTCCGACAACCGCGCCGAATCCAGCCATCGTCGTGTTCGCGGCGAGCGCCTTGGACTGATCGGTTTGCGCCTCAAATTGAGCGAGGCCGTACCAGTTCCAAGAGACCACCATCACGACAAAGATCATGCCGACCGAGATCCAGAAACCAGTTTGGGTCCCTCGTGCAGTCACAGGTTGGGATTCACTCATGGATTCAACCTACCTGGCGCCCGACGCCAGTCCCTGAAGTACGGGAGGCCCGCTTGGGAAGGGGCCTGAGGAGACTTGAGAGTTCATCCTCTACTCGTCACCAGGGGCGCGACTGCCGACTGGTGCCTGTGTTCTTGACTGGTGCTTAGTTGAGAAGTGGGCCCATGGCCTGAAGGGCATGGACCCACTTTCACTGAAACGTGCCTCGAGGGGGTAACTCTCGAACCAGTTGCGATGGGACTACTCAGCGAAAGGAGTGATGCCACCGTTCGATCGTGTAGTACAGCTGCGCGCGCCTGCGGCCGTATCGCATGGCGGCATCGTTCTCGCCGTTGTATCGGTAGCACATCGAGATGACTTGGCTTGGGGTGAGGTTGCGCAGCGTGCTTGGGGGTGCTGCTGCTTCTCGTGTCGCTGCTTCCATCATCATCGTGAACATCGCTGACATGATGTTGTACTCAGGGTCTGTGCTGAGTTTCTTCCACACAGCCCACATGTCCCGCCAATTGGAGGCGTTGAGCTTCGGTTCGCTGATCAAGCCGGTGTCGATCGCCCAGTTCCGAGCTCCGATCGCGGTTTTCGCGAAGATCTGGCACCAGCCAGTTGAAGAATCGGACCGACTCGTCGGGAGTGGGGTGACCCCAGCCTCCATCGCTGAGTAGTAGTCCCGAACAAGCCTGTCGGCGAAGACATCGACCGGGTTGGTGACCATTCCTTCCCAGATGACAGGAGTGAGAATGAGTGCCTTGCGAACCTTGTACTTCGTCGCGAGGTTCGTGATGAACTGATCCTTGGCGCGAACGTTCGCGGATATTTTTGCTCGATTGGTGTGCATGACCGCTTGCTGTTCAGTGGAGTCTGCGTAATACAGGCAGGCTTTAAACCAGTCCTCCTCGAAATTTGACCATTTGGAAGACGGTACCAGAGGATCGTTTCCGACGCTAATTGCTGGCCCGAGGGAACCGAAGCCGAGATCGCGTCCGGAAGTGATGTTCTTGTCGATCTCAACTTGACCAAGGCCAGCCCCGACCGTGAGTGTCTGGACCTGATCAAAAGACCAGTTTCCTGGGAGGCGGTGAGCGAGATTGCCCGTGTACATCGTAGACATATCGGAAACGAAACTGTATGTGGCGTACCCGGCTGCAGTGACCATGGTGCACACGTTCCTGGCCCCGTAGACGCCAATCTTATAATTCAGGCCCAGCTCTGCAATCCGTTCGTGAATTCCCTTGAAATAAGGAATAACGAGGTCCTGTACCTGGCTAGGGTAGGCGTCGAAGTCCACAGCGAAATAGATAGTTGTACCGGTGGGAATTCGATAAGCCCAGGCGGCATTTGCTGCCTCAGCTCCCACTTCAAGTCCTCGCGCGTAAGTGAAGTGTTCGATTTCACTTCCACCGGTCTGGAAAATCGGGAATACTCGCTTACCAGCGGCAAAAATTCGCTCCAGTTCCCCTGCTTTGATATGCTTGTCTGGATCGAAGTCTGGAGTATTAGTGAGGTAGCGACCAAAGTAGCTGTAGCCAGCGCTTGTGAGAGCCGTGAGTCGCTGTGGTGTGAGCGTGCTGATGCAGTCGGCTGCCGTTCCTGGGCGGTCCGGATCTCCTGTGCTGACCAAGAGAGAGCCCCACGTAGCTACGTCCACCTTGCCGGTGATGGGCAAAGCGACGAATGACTGGAAGGCGCGAACCGCAGTTGTTGTTGCCGCTCCGTACGTCCCGGTCACAGCGACGTTGTGACCGTTGAAAAGCAGTGCCGCATGGAGTAGGTGGACGAAGTGCTTGCTACTGTCCGTGGCTCCGGACGAAAGATTGGCCTGGGTTCCTAGTCCGCTCTTGGTGGCCGGGCCGAAGTTTCCATTTGCAACGCCGTCCGCGAGGCCGATTTCATATTGAAGAGCGAACATTAGCGCTCGCTGGACGTCGCGGCTGTAATGGCCATCTGCCGGGATGATGAAAAAGTCCTTCCGGTTCAAGTATCGACCATTTAGCATCCTCTGTGCGACTCGAATATTCGTGTTGCCGCCGTCTACGACAACATATGCATCTGTGGTGAGCAGTGCTTTGAAGAGCTTGGGCTCGACAGAGCCATCGCCTGGAGTCAGGCCGATGTCCGTTCGAAGTTTCTGGACCCCAGCTTGGGTAACGCTGTCCCATGTGCCGGCCATAGAACCATTGCCGCCGTTGTAGCCCTTGCAGTAGAGGCCTGCCCTCGCGATCCGAATTACGTTCTTGTTGCCCGTGGTGTTCTTCACTGGTCCTAGTGTTGTTAATGCGGTCAATGTTCCTGGACCAAAACTGTCGGAAAGTGTTGTAATTCCGAGTTCGTACTGAAGTGCTCTGGTAAGTGCGTAAAGCGTCTTCCAGCCACTTTCGCCGTCTACCATTACCGGCTCGATCCCGGGAACTGAGGCGTAGGTGGTGTTGATCCAGGTTTGGACGTTGGTGACCCATGGGTCGGACATGGTGTGCTCCTTGTGGTTGGTGTTCTTCTTAGGGGTTCAGCACTGAACAGCGCGGTTTTTGGGCGCGATGGATCGCGCTGGCGGGGTGCCGCTGCGCTGAGAGGTGCTGAAGTGTGTGGGTGTGGCCGGGGTGCGGGGTCTAGCCGGGGGCGCCGGTGTTCTGCAGGGCGGTGGCGGTGCCGGTGGGTTTCCAGAGGCCGTAGTGAAGGCCAACGGCGATGAGGAACGAGGGCAGCGCGAGGAGGAGTCCGGTGCCGACGTCATAGAGGTGCCCTTGCTGCCACGCGTTGATCGCTTCCGCGAGCAGCGCGGAGATAAGGGCGAGGCCGGCGAGGAGCCAGGCTTTCCTGGCCGCGGAGGTCACGCGTGTGGTGACGAGGGCGACGAGCAGCGGGAGCACTGTGGAGAAAACGAGCTGTCCGATGAGGACCGGGTCAAGGGTGAAAGTCATGGGCTGGGGTCCTAGCGGGGTAGCCCGTCGGGCCAGGCCGGCGGTGGAGGTGGAAGTTCGTTGTAGATGTGGGCGCGGAGGGTGTGGGCATAGTCGCGGTAGCCCTCGGCGCGGTGCTCAAGGCGTTCCATGCGCTCGTCTTGCACGGTCGCTCGTCGGTCCTGGTCGGACGCGCGCGCATCGGCGTCGTTCCGGTACCCGTGGAGCTCTTCCTGGAGTTGGTCGATCATCTGCTGTTCGTTGGAGCGTTTGTTCGCTTCCGCTTGGACCGCAGTAGTGCGGGCAGAAGCTCGAGCGGAGAGGAGGTGTCCTGCGATGGCGCCGCACACTGTGAGCACAACTCCGCCGAGGCTGAGCAGCGCAATGATGAGCGGCTCGACCATCAACTGGCCAGGAGTTTCGTGACGTCGGCGCGCAGCGGGTTGATGTTGCTCGATTCGCGGGCCTGTTCGCTGATCAGAGTGATCTGCGCGGCGTAGAGGCGGATCGGGTCGGACTTCATGCCGCACTGTTGCAGCAGGGACTGGATGGCGTAGACCGTGTCCATGCTCTGGATGTGGGAGGCACCAGTGGAGGTGACGAGGTAGATGGCGCCGTCTTCGACGCGGGAAACGAGCACCATGAGTTCCTCCAGGAGGTGTCGAACTTGCTTGAGTGGGTGTGGGGCGCCGGTGGCGAGTTGCTGTCGGCGACGTTCTGCGGTGGTGAAAATCCAGTCGAGGTTCAACCCGCCGGGGCAGGCCGTTTGGTAGGAGACTCCCCACTTCAGGTACATCTCGCCGTGCCCGTAAAGGGAGAAGTTGGTGGTGGAGCGTTCGATGATGAAGCCGTTCTCGAACGCGATGTCCGCGCACCGGTTCGCGACGGTCTCGTGAGCGGCGTCAGAGACGGGCCACCCGGAAGCGTCGCCAAGTGCCGCGTTGCAAATCTCCATGGTGTGCGCCTGCGCATCGAAGGTCGCGGACCCGGAGGTCCAGGCCCTGGCTCCACGCTCGACAACCTCGATGAGCTCCCCGTTCGCGCCGACGACGTCGTTGGACGAGACCTCTCGGCTGCCACTGACCATCATGTCGACGACGCTGCGCCACGACGTGGACGTGGCGTGATGCAGCTGCAGAGCGCGCACTTTCGATCCATGCCGGGACGACTTCTGGTTCGTGCGGAAGGTGTGATCAATCGTCGCGAGTGGCATGGCCGTGACCTTCCGGACTGGGTGGGAGCGGGACGGAGTTGACGGCCGCGTCCCAGGCGGCTTGCGTGAACTCCGCGCTGCTCGGGTACGGGCGCCAGGCTGACGACTCGTCGAGGGGTGCTGGTTCGGGGGGTGTGTGTCGGAGAACGAACACCCACGCGATCCGGGCGCACTCCCCCGCGGCCAGGTCACCGATGCGCGCCGCACCGTCCACGTCTCGGGCGATCGTGACGCCAGGATGAGCGCTGGGATGGCGGCCGAAGAACATCTCAAGTTCGGTGTCCATCACACGTGCGAGGTCGAGGTCGTCGATAATGATGTGGCACGGTTCGCTCGAATTGTTCAGGAGCGTGATCTGCGTGATTCGGCCCGCGGAATCGCGACGGAGCGAACCGATCAGGCCATTGATGCTCTCGCCTTCGGTGAGAAGTTGCGTGATGAATGTCGTCATGTTCTTCCTAGTCGGGATGAGCGGTTCGGTGGGCCCTCGTTGGTTCGGGGTGGACTGACTGGAGGTACGATTTGAAGATGCGTTTCTACAAACTGGCTGTCGCTAGTGCGCTGCTCGTGGCCCTCTGTGGGTGCTCCTCCCCGCAAGAAGAGGTGGCACCCACAGGTAGCCCCACGAACAGTCCGAGTCCGACGGAATCGCAGATAGCTTCAGAAGCCCCCCAGGGCACATCCCCACCGTTGACCAAAGCCGAAGCCATAGATCAGTGCGGAGATGCGCTGTACTTCTGGTACCCGTTCGAGTGGGACGGGACTGGGGGGTGGAACGCACGCTTCAAGCCCGGTGAGTCCGAGGCCACTCCCGTCATGTCTGAGTGGAGAGTGGTGTTCGACTACGTCGGGGGCGACGAAGAGTCTTCAGAGGTCCTCATTGACGATGTGGCGCACGATGGTCGCGCAGCGACCTGGTGCGAAACGAACGGCGATGGAACGTATGACGTTGGCATTCTCGATGGACCCGAGATGCTAGGTGCCACTCTCCCGGAGCTGAAGCAGGTCATGTTCGACCGTTCCGGTGAGTACCTGAACGGTTAGCGCGGGAAGTAGATCCGCACAACCTCGGACAGGCGCTTGTGGAACTTGCTCCAGTGAATCGATGCAAGCACCTCGTTGTAGTTGAGGGGCTGCGTGGCGTAGCTGCCGTAGAGAGCCACCGCCCGGGCCGTTGAAGGCCCCGGCACTCCGTCCACTGTGATGTCCGAGTACTCATCGGAGGCGTTGCAGGTGATCTGGATACCGCGAATGGTGTTCGCGCCCCAGATCCCGTCGACGGGACCGCTATACCGGTTGGCCTGCTTCAGGAGTGCCTGAATGTTGCTGCGGCTGGTTGCGTTAGAAGGCTGTGCCCAAACTGCCATGATTTCTCCTAGTTGTGTGTTGTGGGTGAGGTGCACGTTCGTCACCAGGGAGTCCGACTGTCGGATATCCCGCGTGTTCGCGCGGCGCTGTCTTCGCTACCGGTCGATGGATTTCCACCAGATCGGTTATCGCGATACCCAGCCACGTTGCGATCACGCTGAGCTCGTTGAGGCTGATGTCGACGTCTCCGCTGAGCCGACGAGCAGCAGCGCGCGGGGAGATTCGCAGTGCTGCTGCAAGGTCTCGGGTGGCGAGGTTTCGCCATCCCATCTCCGCGCGGATCGCTGCGACCACTTGGCCGCTGAACCCGCTCCCTGAACTCATGACATGACTCTACATCTCATGAGACGCAGAAACGACGATATCAACCATCTAAAGGTAGTTTTGGGGTGTACAACCAATTTTTATGGTCGTTTAGCGCCTCAGGAGGTACCATGTGGTCATGGGAAGACCGAAGCAAGATGCCGCAGGAGTGTTCGCGCGGAGCCTGAGCCGCATCGTTCGCCGCGAGTTGGGCGACCGCAATATGTCGCGGTCGAAGTTGGCTGAGCTCATGGGTAAGAGTGAGCCGTATGTGCGGGCGCGCATCAACGACCAGACTGACTTCACGCTCAACGACCTGGAGAACATCGCGCGCGCGTTCGACATCGCTCCCATCGAACTCTTACGGCATGCCGAGATTGAAGTGCCGAGCAACGTGACGCAGCTCCGGACGCCCGACTGGACCGAGGCAGACGCTCGGAAGGTTGCGAAGGTCAGCTCCTCTGCTGAGGAGCTCGACCCGAACCGCGAGTAGCAATGTCGGTGGTTAGTGGGAGTGTGCGGTCATGCCTGTTTTCACGCTCGCGAACCTGCTCGGCATCAACGTGTTCTGGCGCGATGACCTGCGTGATGCTGGCAACTGGCACCCGAAGGAGAACGCCATCTCACTGCGGACGGGGCTCACAGAAAGCGAAACCCGCTCGGTCTTAGCGCACGAGATCGGTCATGCCGTTCTTGGCCACCATTGCGATGGGACTCGTGCAGAGCGGGAAGCTGACGAGTGGGCAGCGAATATGCTCCTCAGCGCGCGGATGGTGGCAGACTGCGCGAAGCGCTGGCCGGAGTCACCCGAAAAATGGTGCGATGAGCTGCAGGTCACGCCAGACATCCTGCGCGCCTGGATGGCACAGACGGAAAACTACGCACGAGCAAGTCAACATCTGCAGTCCTGAACTTGGTGTCAGGCCTCGACTCCCCCGGTGCCGGCGTATCAGGTGGCCTGGGGAAGGTGTTTCAGATCAGACGAGGCCTTCGAGCTTCCGGATCTCGTAGTCAGCAGCCTCGAACTGTGCCTTGAGGTCGCTCATCGTGACCCCGGTCTGGCTCGTGCCACCGACGAAGCCCACGTTGAAGGTGTCCCCGTTCTGTTCGCACCAAATATCGGCGTTATCGTCCGCGATGAGGGAGTCGACATACGGCACCACATCCGGATCGGTGTAGGGGTAGCCCGGGAAGTAGTCATAGTTCGCGCTCTGATTCTCGAACACGTACCGCGTGCCTTCGACTCGTACATTGTCGAGGTTGAATCGTCCGTTGAACATTCCATCGAGGTAGAAGTAGTACAGCGCGTCGCTGCACACGTTGATCGCCTCGGGGCTTCCAACCTCCGGCGTCACTTCTTCTTGTGCGACAGGATCCACGGTCGGGGAAGCAGGCGCCGATGGAGTTCCGGTCGTCTCTGCGGCCTGAGGGGAAGAAGTAGCTTCGCCGGAAGTGGTCGCATCGGTGCACCCGGTCGCCAGCGCGACCAGGGAAACCGTGACGAGGGTGCTCGTGACGAGGCGCGTGCGGAAGTTCATGGCGAACACTGTACGCAGGTTCCACCCGCATTTTTCGCCCGGCAGGTTCGTCAGACATCAACGTCACCATGCCTAGAAGTGCCGCGCACTGAGGTGTTGCCGCTGCGGAGACACGCGGAAAAAAATTTGCGTGAACTCTTTTGCTCGTGAGGTGCAATACATGTTGTGAGCACAGACAACGAGATCATCGCGCGTTCCCGGGCAGCCCCCGCTGCGTTCGCCGAGCTATATGAGCGACACCACCTACTTATCCATCGGTACGTCGCGCGACGCACGAACAGCGCCATCGCCGACGACGTCATGTCCGAGACCTTCCTCGTGGCGTTCGAAGAGCGGGGCCGGTTCGACGCCGCGCGTGGGGAAGTGCGTTCCTGGTTGCTGGGGATTGCCACCACACTCCTGAAGAAGCACCGTCGAGTCGAGGCACAGGAGTGGCGTAACTTCACGGCCGTCGCCGCATCAAGCGGCAATGCCTTTGATTCGATCGCTGACACGGATTCACGACTCGACGCAGACTCCCGGGTGCGAGGACTCAGCCAAGCGATTTTGGCGCTTTCAAGGGGTGATCGCGACGTCCTCCTGTTGTACGCCTGGGGCGATCTGGACTACGGCGGGGTCGCTCAAGCTCTTGGCATCCCGGTAGGGACAGTCCGATCGCGTCTTAACCGTGCTCGTCGACAACTGCAACGGGCAACTGAACGACAGACCAAAAACGAATCGAGGAGTGGCCATGGACAAGATCGACCAGCTACGTCGCGTGCGCGCTGACCAGCCAAACCCATCCGACGCAGCCGTGCAGGAAGGGCGACGCGCTCTTCATCAGCAGATTGCGAACGCCAAGCCGTTGAAGACCTCCTCATCGAGCATCGTGCCGGGGTTCCGAACCCGGCTTGCCTGGACCTTCGGGGCTGTGGCAGTGACTGGGGCTGCAGCCGCTGCACTCATTGTCGCTGCAACGCTGTCGAATCAAGAAGTGGTTCCGGTTGTTGGCTCGACTGCTCAGCCGACGGTCTCGGCCAGCGAAGAGCAACCCGAGCTCACGGAAGCAGAAGCCATCGCAGGATGTGTCGATGCGTGGAAGCCCGCCCCGGGAGCCCTGCCGCAGGCGGAGTACGAGAGCTTGTACGTCAACGACAAGACGATCGCAAACGTCGTAGACGGGGAGTGGCAGATCACACTCGTACCCACGCAACAGGTGGAGGCCGAGTGGAACTACTACTGCACTACAGACGGGAATGCCGTCAGTGCCTACACGAACGGCTACGAAACCTGGCCCACCTCTGGTTCTTGACCTCTGCTTGCTGACCAGCCTCGGCGTTCATCGTCGAGGCTGGCGTCTTGGAAGACATTATGTTTTCGAGACACAGCGGCGACTTGTCCGTGGCGTGCCCACTCCCCCGCGAGTCCAGGGCTCAGCTTGTCTCAAAAACTCGCCTCATCATAAATTGTCTTGGCAGTCACGCCCCGAGGGGTTTCTGAGGCAAACTGTCCGAGTGAGACTCCTTGGCTATACCCGCGTCAGCACCGCGACTCAGGATGCGCAGCTTCAGTTGGACTCGCTCGTCGCTGTCGGCGTGCAGAAGCGCGACATCTTCGCCGATGTGACGTCTGGGAGCCGGACTGCGATTGAGCGCCCGGGCATGAAACGGCTGCTCGAGCATGCGGAGGCCGGTGACACTCTCGTTGTGTGGCGCGTAGATCGTCTCGGGCGATCGCTCATCGACGTCCTCAACACCGTCAACCTCTTGCGGGAGCGCGGCATCAACGTGCGCTCCGTCTCCGACGGTATCGATCCGGCGACTTCAACGGGCCGGCTCATGTTGAACATGCTCGCCACCCTTGCCGAGTACGAGCGTGAGCTCATCGTTGAGCGTGTGAATGCTGGTATCGCCGCGGCACGTCAGAACGGTACGAAGTTTGGCCGGCCCCTCTCCGATCCTGTCCAGGTCGCAGAGAAGCTCCAGGTCGTAGTCGATGCGCGCAAGCGCGGTCGGACGGCGGAAGAAGCAGCTCGTCTCGTTGGATGGAGCCGCGCGACGTTCTATCGACATCAGAGAGCGAATGTGGTGGGCGAGCGCTCAAGCGTGGGGTGAGCTTGCGGGGCCAGTTGAAGCCGCGTATCTGCTCGAAACAACGCTTCAGGGATGGAGCTGGTAACGGAGGCAGCTCCGAGGGACAGAGGTAACTCCTTCACAGGGCACCAGCTGCTATTTGAGGGCTTCTGCACTTGAGCGAAGAACCGAACGCGCGCAGCCGAATACTGCCATCGGGGCCTCGTTGCGGCTGTGGACAGGCAAGAATGTGCACATGAGCTCACTTCTGCCAAATCTAGTCGACCTCCTCGCGGCACTACCCGACACAGCTGCGCACACAGACGCACGGCAACTCGCCACCGCGGCAGCGCCTGCAGAGAATCTCGACGAACTTGACGCTGCGTTGTCCGAGATTGTGCGGAGCTGGTTGACGTGAGTGCGCTTACATCGACTCGGATGGAATGGATAGAGATCCGGGGGTTTCGTGCGTTCGGTTCAGAGGTGCGACGATTGGACTTGAGCTCAAAATTGATCGTGGTTCACGCCGGCAATAGCCATGGCAAGACCAGCATGGCTGAAGCGGCGGAGTGGCTCATCACAGGCCGCAGTAGTCGACGCGACTTATTTGGCGGGGCTAAAGCGGAGTACAACGCGAGCCTCCGCAACGCTCACCTTCCTCCTGAAGATCCGGTGTGGGTAGCCGCGGGAATCCGAGATCGCGACGGCGTGCTGCGTACCGTGCGCCGAAGTTTGTTGGCTGACTTTGCCGCAGCTGCCGACTGCGCCTCCCAGCTCACTATCGACGGTCAGGTTGCAACGTCCTTGGCTTCGATAGGCATCGAAGCTGAGGACGCGCTCGCTGCGCCTGTCTTGCTTCAGCACACTCTTCGGTACGTGCTCTCTACTGAACCCAAGCAACGAGCCACCTACTTTAAGGCGTTGTTGGCGCTGTCGGATCTTGACGTCTTGCGCGCTCGAGTGAAGGCGCAGGCAGTTGGGTTGGAGGATATCCGGCTCATCGCATTTGAGGGTGTAGGTGGTTCCTGAACCCGCCGGTTTCGAGGAGGCTCCGCGCGATGTAGTTCGCCAGGTTCCGGAACCCCAGGGCCGAGCCGCGGAGGTGTTCGAGGCGGCCATTGATGGCCTCGGTGGGACCGTTGCTGGTGCCGGGCCGGTCGAAGAACGCGAGGACGTCCGCGGCGCGCTGTTTTAGCGTGCGGCCGAGCTTGCGCAGCTCAACGAGCGCGGTCGGGACGCCGCTGACGAGCGAGTCGATCAGCGCCTGCATGGCCTTCTTCCCGAGTGCGCGGTCGGGTTCGCGGTAGG